>NZ_JAESKJ010000009.1:0-4159 GCF_017892075.1 Staphylococcus sp. GDY8P119P | reverse complement strand
AGATTAGCTTTTGATTTGAAGATGATTTGAGCGATTACTATGCAATGACTGATAAAGCAGTTAAGAAAACTGTTTTTTATGGTCGTAATGGCAAGCCAGAAACAAAATATTTTGGCGTTCGTGATAGTGATAGATTTATTAGAATTTATAATAAAAAACAAGAACGTAAAGATAACGCAGATGTTGAAGTTATGTCTGAACATCTATGGCGTGTAGAAATAGAATTAAAAAGAAGTATGGTTGATTACTGGAATGATTGTTTTAATGATTTACACATTTTGAAACCTGAGTGGACTACTTTAGAAAAAATTAATGAGCAAGCTATGGTTTATACTTTGTTGCATGAAGAAAGTATGTGGGGAAAGCTAAGTAAGAATACTAAGACTAAATTTAAAAAAATGATTAGAGAAATATCTCCAATTGATTTAACGGAATTAATGAAATCGACTTTAAAAGCGAACGAAAAACAATTGCAAAAACAGATTGATTTTTGGCAACGTGAATTTAGGTTTTGGAAGTAAAATAAGTTTTATTTTATAAAAATTGCTAATTCAGTATAATTAATATTTACGAGGTGATATAACGTATGAAAAAATCAGAGGATTATTCCTCCTAAATACAAAGATTTAAAATTTAGGAGGAATTTATATATGACTTTTAATATTATCAAATTAGAAAATTGGGATAGAAAAGAATATTTTGAACACTATTTTAACCAGCAAACTACGTATAGCATTACTAAAGAAATTGATATTACTTTGTTTAAAGATATGATAAAAAAGAAAGGATATGAAATTTATCCTTCTTTGATTTATGCAATTATGGAAGTTGTAAATAAAAATAAAGTGTTTAGAACAGGAATTAATAGTGAGAATAAATTAGGCTATTGGGATAAGTTAAATCCTTTGTATACAGTTTTTAATAAGCAAACTGAAAAATTTACTAACATTTGGACTGAATCTGATAACAACTTCACTTCTTTTTATAATAATTATAAAAATGACTTGTTTGAATATAAAGATAAAGAAGAAATGTTTCCTAAAAAACCGATACCTGAAAACACCATACCGATTTCAATGATTCCTTGGATTGATTTTAGTTCATTTAATTTAAACATTGGTAACAATAGCAGCTTTTTATTGCCTATTATTACGATAGGTAAATTTTATAGTGAGAATAATAAAATTTATATACCAGTTGCCTTACAGCTTCATCATGCTGTATGTGATGGTTACCATGCTTCATTATTTATAAATGAATTTCAAGATATAATTAATAAGGTAGATGATTGGATTTAGTTTTTAGATTTTGGGAGTGAATTTAATTTTATACACGTAAGTGATCATAAAATTTATGAACATTAGCAACCACATTTTTGGTTGCTGGTGTTTTGATTTTGAATTTGGTTTTGAACTTATGGACTGACTTGTTCAGTCCATTTTTTGTGCTTGCACAAAAAATGTTTTAGCCTCGCAGAGCATACGGTTTAATGACTTATTGTAAAATAAGTCTAGTATGTTAGACTTAAAGTATTAAATGCACGTGAAATCATTATACTTAGGAGTGATTTTTATATGTCTTATTCCATTGTTAGAGTTTCAAAAATTAAATCTGGAACAAATACAACAGGCATACAAAAACATGTTCAAAGAGAAAATAATAATTATGAAAATGAAGATATAGACCATAGTAAAACTTACTTAAATTATGATTTGGTAAATGCTAATAAACAGAATTTTAATAACTTGATTGATGAAAAAATTGAACAGAATTATACAGGTAAAAGAAAAATTAGAACAGACGCGATTAAACACATTGATGGTTTAATTACATCAGACAATGATTTCTTTGATAAGCAAACGCCAGAAGATACAAAGCAGTTTTTTGAATATGCTAAAGAATTTTTAGAACAAGAATACGGTAAAGATAATTTATTATATGCGACAGTTCACATGGACGAAAAAACCCCACATATGCATTATGGTGTTGTCCCTATCACTGATGACGGTAGATTAAGTGCAAAAGAAGTTGTAGGGAATAAAAAGGCGTTAACAGCGTTTCAAGATAGATTTAACGAATATGTTAATCAACGTGGGTATGATTTGGACCGAGGACAATCAAGACAAGTTACAAATGCTAAACATGATCAGGTAAGCCGATATAAGCAAAAAACAGAATACCATAAGCAAGAATATGAGCGTGAGAGCCAAAAATTAAGCCATATACAACAAAAAAGCAGTGAGTTGATAGAACAATACCAAAAATCATTAGAAACGCTTAAAAAGCCTTTAAACGTCCAATATGAACATGAAACTGAAAAAGTAGGTGGATTATTCAACAAAGAAATACAAGAAACAGGCAATGTTGTAATAAGCCAAGAAGATTTTAATACCTTTCAGAAACAAATAGAAGCAGCACAAACGATTACAGAAGATTATGAGCGTATTAAGTCTGGTAAAGCGTTGAATGAGCTTAAAAATGAAAATAGTAAGCTTAGAGAAGAAAACAAGGATATGTCTGAAACTTTAGCAAGAGCAAATGAGTTTATAAAAGACCTCAAAAAACACCTTGATAATGCGCTTAATGTTATTAAAGTTATTAGAGAGATTTTTGAGAAGTTAGAGCAAGTTCTTGGTAGAAATAAATACCAGCATTTGATGAATGATGTAAGTAGAGATAATGGTCGTATGATAAAGGCGATACAAATATTAGATAAACAAATACATCCTGAAGAATATCAAGAAGAAAAGAATACGCAAAAACGTGATAGGGGTAGAGGTAGATAAATAAAAACGCCACTCTAAAAATAGAATGGCGTTCAAAACCTTTAAAGAATTGTTTAAGTAAATCTAATTTAATTATACCCACATTTATGCCGAGAAAACTTTTTGTCTTAAAGAGTCCTTAACTTAGACTTAAAGCGACAGCGGTCGATAGCGTCAGCTATTAACCCGACCGACTGACAGCTTTTAGGATTGTTAAGGACGCAAACTTTAAGACCAAAAGGAAATTGGAATAAAAAATAAATTGAGTTAATGGTTTAGGTTTTAGGGCTAACTTCACGAAGTGATCTGTTAGCCCTATTTTTGTATTTTGGTTTAGAATTTATCAAATTTAGTTGGAAAAAGGGGGACTACTACGACCCCCCTTTTAAGTGCCGAGTGCCAAATCAGAGATTGTGAAGTGTTTAGACCTTTAATATCAAGGGTTATAGCGATTTTTCACAAAGCTACAAATAGGCTACATTTTAGGGACTTTATGAGTTATTGTATAGAAATCTCTAGACATGTATGTATAAATGGAATAAAATAAACTTATTAATAGTTAGAAATGGGGAGTAAAAATGGTTCGTACAAAAGTAGGTATAACTTTAACTGAAGATACTTTGAAAAGACTTGAAGAAATTGCAGAACAAATGGGCTTAAGTAAGTCCCAGGCTATTTCTATGTTGATTAATAACGAGTATTTAAGTAAGTATCAAAACGAAGATAAAATATTTAAGGCATAAAAAAAGTCTTAATCAATTAGACCAAGACATTTGATAGTGTTATATTAATAAGCAAATAAAAAGAAGTCGCTCACTCCCTCGCCAAAGTTTGTGATAGCGACTTACCTTAAAGAAAAACAGTTGATGTTTTTGTTCTTAATTTGTATATCTAGATATTAAACGATATTAGTTTATTCTTCAAGATATATATTCGGGTGAGCGACTTCTTAAATTAAATTAAGGAGTCGATTTTTTATGTCAAAAATAACGAAAAATGAGCAAGAAAATTCGGTGAAAAATTACACAAAAAAACCGGCGTACTCTAATAGCCGGTTAAGTGGTCAAACTTTGGGAAAATCTCAACCCAAATTAAGTTTTGATGCGATGACAATCGTTGGGAATTTGAACAAAACTAATGCTAAAAAGTTATCTGATTTTATGAGTGTAGATCCACAAATACGACTTTGGGATATACTTCAAACAAAGTTTAAAGCTAAAGCACTTCAAGAAAAAGTTTATATCGAATATGACAAGGTAAAAGCAGATACTTGGGATAGACGTAATATGCGTGTTGAATTTAATCCCAATAAACTCACAAGTGAAGAAATGCTTTGGTTAAAACAAAATATTATCGACTACATGGAAGATGACGGTTTTACAAGATTAGATTTA
>NZ_JAESKJ010000008.1:31883-108920 GCF_017892075.1 Staphylococcus sp. GDY8P119P | reverse complement strand
ATTCAGTTTTCAATGTTCATTGATGTGTTACAAGAATTAATTGTAACATTAAGTTTTTGTTAAGTCAATAATAAATTTTTATTTGTTATTGTTAAGTTTGTTTCGTTTGTTAACTCAACATTTAACATTGTATAACCATTCAATAATTTTAACAAGTGTCAAATTTACACTTTCTATTATTTTTATTTTGGTTTGTTTTAAAGCCGTCTCGTTTTGACGACTTTTATATAATATCAAGATTAATCTCACTCGTCAATTCAATTTCAATAACTTTTTAGTTAAATTTTACCTTTGTAATAACTAATTATTTTTTATATGTATAAATATGTCAAATTGTATAATTATATCAGTGCTGTTGGGACACATTAGCCACTATACCGTCAATTAAAATTGCATTTTTTGTTTTCACTTTATATTGATATAAAATAAGCTCATAGTAATAGAAAGTGCTACATTTATAAATGTAGCACTTTCTAACTTAATAGTTTTTTCGTAATTGTTCAATTATAATTACTGCTGTAAATTCTCTTTATCTTTACATTCTTTACATAGACCATAAATTTCCATACGATGATGTGTCACATCAAAATTCGTTACGTGTTGAGCTAATTGCTCAACTTCATCTAGTTGTGGGTAATGAAAATCAACAATCTTTCCACAATTTTCACATATAACATGGTAATGATTATGTGTATTAAAATCGAATCGACTTGAAGCGTCGCCATATGGCAACTCTTTAACAATGCCTATTCCTTTAAATACACGTAAATTATTATATATCGTTGCAACACTTATATTTGGAAAATCGGGTGAAAGTGCTTGATAAATCTCATCAGCAGTGGGATGTGTTTCTGAAACAATTAAAAACTTCAATATCGCCTGTCTTTGGGGTGTTATTCTTATTCCATTATCTCTTAAAGACGCAATCGAGTCTTCTAATTGATGTTCAACTGTTTCCATCTCTGCACTCATGTCCCTCACCATCTTTCTATTTAATAATAATTATTACTTAATATTAATATAACTGTTGCATTATCGAATTGTCAATAAACAAAGACCATTTCAATCAATATCCTGTATTGGGATCAACTTCATTCTCAATTAAAGTATTGTTATTGAGAAAATAACTAAGATTTCGTTTGAATATCTGAGTAACTTCTTGTTTGTTTTCTGTGCCATTGCCCGTAATATGTGCTGTAATTGTAATATTATTTATATTATATAATTGGTTATCTGGAGTAAGTGGTTCGTTTTCAAACACATCTAAATATGATTGTCGTATGATGTTTTCTTTCATCACATTTGCTATTACATTTTCGTCTACGATTGTTCCTCTTCCTACATTAATAAATAAAGCAGCGCTTTTCATCTTTTCAAAATGTTCTCTTTGTAGTAGATGTATTGTTTCTTTCGTTTCTGGTAACGTATTAACAACAATATCTGCTTCTTCTAGTGCTTGAAATAAATTATCGATAGTATACGTTTTGGAAAACCCTTCTACATCATGACCAGTTGTATTAACACCTTGTACAATCATGTCCATCGCGTTAGCAATGGTTGCTGTTTTTTGCGCTATACTTCCTGTCCCTAAAAATAAAAGGGTTTGCCCGCTTACTCTTTTTCCAGTTAGCTTCGAATCATATTTTTTATTTATTTGATTAATAAATGAAGTCTTCATTTTTTTATAGTCATCTAATATAAACGCCATGATAAATTCAGACATTTGTTTTGCGTGTACACCTCGACCATTCGTCAACAAGATATTATTACTATCGATATAGTTTAAAGGAAGCTTATTTACACCGGTAGCATACCAGGCCAACCATTTCAGATTCGAGCATGACTTCAAAAAGTCTTCATCTAATTTACCATCATATCCAAATAGTATGTCCAAATCCTTTTTATCATGGTCATTAATATCAGAAACACCCTGTGTAAATATAAACTTAATGTTTGGAAAAGCTTCAACTAAATCATTTTCTAAATCTCCCATTCTTTGTAAACTGACTGCCTTCATCTCTAATCACCCCAGAATTGCTTTTAATTCGTCCATTTGTGATTTTACTTTTACTTTTTCTATGACATCGATAATAACGCCATCTTCGTCAATAATGAACGTAGTTCTTACTATTCCCATACTTTCTTTTCCAAAATTTTTCTTTAGTTGATATACACCCACTTCCGCGGATAATTGATAATCTTCATCTACCAATAAATCAAAATTCAAACTATGTTTTTCGCTGAAGTTTTGATGTTTTTTCTTTGTATCTCCACTAATTCCATAAACTTTTGTATTAAGTTCATTAAAATATGATAAATTGTCTCTAAAATCACAAGCTTCTGTCGTGCATGTTGGCGTGTTATCTCTCGGATAAAAATAAAGCACTGCTTTATTTCCTCTTAATGTATCATTAGAAATAATATCACCATTTTGATTCTCAAGTCTAAATTCCGGAAATTGATCTCCTTTTTTCAACAAATAACTCACCCTATTTCTTTTTGTTAATAATTATATGATACGATAATAAACGAAAATATTAAATAAAAGAGGTTGATATTAATGAAATTTACTGAAAGTGAAAGACTTCAAAATTACTCAAATGAATATATATTAGGAGGCGTAAATTCACCTTCTCGTTCATATAAAGCTGTAGGTGGTGGTGCTCCTGTAATGATGAAATCTGGCCAAGGCGCTTATTTATATGATGTAGATGGCAATAAATATATCGATTACTTACAAGCTTATGGACCAATAATTACTGGTCATGCTCATCCTCATGTAACTCAAGCTATTCAAGAACAAGCAGCACTTGGCGTATTATATGGAACGCCAACAGAACTTGAAATAAACTTCGCTAAGAAATTACGCGATGCTATCCCCTCATTAGAAAAGATTCGTTTCGTTAATTCTGGTACTGAAGCTGTAATGACGACAATACGTGTGGCACGTGCGTATACTAAAAGAAATAAAATAATTAAATTTTCTGGCCAATATCATGGTCATTCAGATTTAGTTTTAGTTGCAGCTGGGAGCGGACCTTCCCAATTAGGATCACCCGATTCTGCCGGTGTACCTCAAAGTGTAGCCCAAGAAGTCATCACAGTACCCTATAATGATATAGAATCTTATAAAGAAGCCATTGATTATTGGGGAGATGATATTGCAGCAGTACTCGTTGAACCTATTGTAGGTAACTTTGGTATGGTTAAACCTAAACCAGGATTTTTAGAACAAGTAAATGAAATTACACATAATAATGGAAGTTTAGTGATTTATGATGAGGTTATTACCGCTTTTCGTTTCCATTATGGTGGTGCACAAGACTTATACCAAGTTTATCCAGATTTAACTGCCTTCGGTAAAATTGTAGGTGGTGGTTTACCTATCGGTGGTTATGGTGGTAAACAAGATATTATGGAACAAGTTGCTCCCCTTGGCCCTGCATATCAAGCTGGAACGATGGCTGGAAATCCATTATCCATGAAAGCAGGCATCGCATTATTAGAAGTATTAGAACAAGATGGTATTTATGAATATTTAGATAGCCTAGGTCAACAATTAGAAGATGGTTTAAATAAATTAATACAAAAACACAATATCACTGCTACTGTCAATAGAGTTTATGGTGCATTAACACTCTATTTTACAAACGAAATTGTCACACACTATGATCAAGTTGAAAATTCAGATGGTGATGCTTTTGCACGATTCTTTAAACTTATGTTACATCAAGGTATTAATCTCGCCCCTTCAAAATTTGAAGCTTGGTTTTTAACGACTGAACACACTAAAAATGATATTGAAAAAACATTAGATGCTGTAGATTATGCTTTTAGTCAAATGAAATAAACTTGAATTTTATAGGGAATCGTTGTATAACAAGTATAAACATAAATTTATTAAATATATGAAGGAGCGGTACATTTGAAATTAGGAGCACGCATTCTGAAGACAGGTATAGCTATTATACTTGCTTTGTTTATCGCTTCTCTGTTCCCTGATGAAGCAGGATTAAAAGCAATCGCTGCTGTCAGTGCGGTAATCGCGATGCAACCAAGTGTTTTTCGTTCCATTAAAACAATTTCTGAAAGAGCAATTGGTAACCTGATCGGTGCAATACTGGCAGTTGTTATGGTTACTGTTTTTGGTAATAATCCAGTAATCATGGGGGTTACTGTTATATTATTAATTGCTATTTTATTCCGTTTTAAATTGGAACATGTAGCTACACTTGCAAGTATAACTGCATTAATTATTATGGGAACACATACTGGTAACTTTTATATTTCTGCATTTTACAGATTTGTCCTTGTTATGGTAGGTGTAATTAGTTCTTCTGCAGTTAATCTTTTATTCTTACCCCCTAAATTCGAGTCTAAAATTTATTATAATTCTTTAAACATTTGTTCAGATATCTTTGTATGGTTCAAACTTGTATTAAATGATACCTCTGAATATCATCATATAAAAGAGGATAGAGGGCTAATCAGCAAACGTATTACAAAATTAGAACAAATCTTTGAATACTACGAAGAAGAACGACCTTGGACGAAAAAGCAAATGTATGCGCAAAATAGAAAAAAAATTCTATTTAAACAAGTTGTCCGTAGCACACGGCAAGCATACGATGTTTTAAAACGAATGAATCGTTATCAAAACGATCTTCATAATTTGAATAACGAGCTGTTACTTCAAATAAAATTAGAAATAGATTTGCTAATCGCCTATCACGAACAAATCTTTATTAGTATTTCAAAGAAAGCACGTTATGATATTAGTCACTTTGATAGTCAGATAGAAAATCCACAAAAAAAAGATTTAATGGATGCTTTCCAACGCGAAATCATTAAAGATCCTTATCAGACAACATATTCATTCACTAATATAATGCAGATTATTTCAGCTATAGAAGAATATCGTTATACTATAGAACACTTGGATCGTTTAGTTATCAGTTTCTTCTCATATCATTCTAATGATAATGAAATTGAAATTGAAGAAGAAGATTTTGATCTATAAAAACTCAATATTTTAACTAAAAAGACCAGAGACATTTAAAAATGTCTCTGGTCTTTTATATTTATTAGTTCGTTCAAAGTCTTTTTATAAATTTTGAATGCTATAAAGATGTTCATAAGCACCTTTTTTCGCTAATAATTCTTGATGTGTGCCACTTTCTACTATTTCACCATTTTCTATAACAACAATTTTATCTGCATGAGTAATTGTAGATAATCTATGTGCCACAATTAACGTAGTACGATCTTTACTTAAGATATTTAATGCATCTTGTATAATAGATTCACTTTCTAAATCCAATGCACTCGTTGCTTCATCTAAGATAATAATCGGTGGATTATTCAAGAAGATTCGCGCTATAGATATACGTTGCTTCTGGCCTCCAGAGAGTTTAACTCCTCTTTCACCCACTTCTGTATCATATCCATCTGTTAATTCCATGATGAAATCATGTGCGTTTGCCATTTTTGCAGCAGCAATGACCTCTTCATCTGTTGCATCGGGTCTGCCTAATAAAATATTTTCTTTAATCGTATCTGAGAATAGTACGTTATCTTGTTGAACTAATCCAATTTGATGTCTGAGGCTACCTGTTAAATAGGACTTAATATTGGTGCCGTCAATTTTAATTTCACCATCTGTAACATCATAAAATCTTGGTATGAGATTGATAAGTGTTGATTTACCTCCACCACTCATACCGACAAACGCTACTGTTTCGCCTTGTTCGATATCCAAATTAATATGGTTTAATATCGTAGATTCATCCGCATTATATCGGAAACTCACATTATTAATTTCAATACGTCCTTCTTGAATTTCTAATGGTAAGGCACCTTTTTTATTCTTTATGTCATAACTTTCATCCATAAGTTGGAACACACGATCCATCGATGCAAAACTTTGCGTTAATGTTGTAAATGAAGAAACCAATCTACGTAAAGGTCCAAATAATTGTTCGAGGTAACCCACAAATGCAGCGAGCGTACCAACTGTAATGGAACCGTTAATAGCTAAAACCGCACCAGAACCTATTACAATTAATGGCCCTAAATCAGTTACTGTATTAATTGCAGCAAATGAATAGGCATTCCATCTCGTATGCGTAAATGCGCGTTGTAAGAAATTGCTATTATGCTTATCAAAATTCACTGCTTCGTTATCTTCTATTGCAAAACTTTTAATGACTGACATGCCTTGTACACGTTCATGTAAAAATCCTTGTACTTCAGCCAAGGCTTGAGATCTCTTACGTGTCAGATTTCTTAAACGTCCAAAGAAGAAGTAGACAGTCAAAATATAAACTGGAAATACTATAATTGCAGCTAGTGTTAATTTTACATCTAGTACAAACATAATAGATAAAGCGATAATGATAGTGATACAATCAAGCCAAATATTCATAAGGCCTGTCAGGATGAAATCTTTTGTTTGTTCAACATCATTAATAACCCGTGAAATAACTTGCCCAGCTTGGTTATTAGCATAGAATCTTGCACTTAGTGCTTGTAAATGATTATATAGACGCTTACGAATGTCATATAATATTTTATTACTTGTCCACTGAGCTAAATATTGTCTTAAAAATTCTATAGGGGGCCTTACGATTACAAAAATAAATACGGCTATTCCTAGCGCAATTCCCAATCTAGCAAATTTTTCTTCTACCGAGATTGCACCGTTATTGATAATGTCATCAATAACATATTTAATTAATAACGGAATAAGCATTGGAATACCAAATTTTAATATACCAACAAGAATTGTGGCAATGATCCGCCATTTATATGGTTTTACGAATTGTATATATCTGCGAATCATACAAACTATACCTCCCTGCTTATTTCAGCAAATGAAACAGCCTTCGTTGAAATTCAACGAGGCTGTTATTACAATTATCTACGATCAGATCATTTAGTTAAGCATTTGCTATTAAGATTTATTCTATACAATTAACTTGTATCATATATACCTTTAATACTATATCGGATATAACTATCAATTACATTAAATATGCTTAATAATCTCTAATCTTTTTAAACCGTTCACGCCAAACTTTAATAAAATCCGGTGCAAAAGGACCTTTTTTTTGTTCAATCCATTGTTGAAGAATATCTACGTTTCTTCGTAAAATTACATCAATATCAGATGAATAATTCATTTGACGCATATGTTGTTCATATTCATCTTCATCTAATAAATGATATTTACCATTGGGATAGACTTTAATATCTAAATCATAATCTATATATTTGAGTGCTTCCTCATCACAGACAAATGGTGAGGATAAATTACAATAATAATAAACACCATCTTCTCTAAACATACAAATAACGTTAAACCAATATTCGGAATGGAAGTATACAATTGCAGGTTCTCTTGTAATCCATGTGCGATTATCACTTTCTGTTACCAATGTATGGTCATTACCACCAATGACTACATGATCCGTACCTTTTAAAATAGTTGTTTCAGACCAAACACGGTGTATATTTCCATCGTGTTTATAACTTTGAATTTTTATCGTCTGACCCTCTTTAGGTATGGACTCTTTAACCATGCTCCACACCACCTTTTCTGATTTCACATATTGAATTATAACATAATTAACGATTACAGAACGACCTTAATTATTTGTTATTAAAAAATTATATATTTTTGACATACTTACTGGAAAATTATAATTAACTTTATCATCTACAGGCATCCACTGCATATTGTTAGCTAATGTAATCTCTTGCCGATTAACACAACTTTTAGATATATACACATCAATATCCCATGTTAAATGTGTAAACTGATGTTTTAAAGAATAAACAGGTTTAGCTTGAAATTCAATTTCTGTAAATAATTGTGTATTAATATTTTCGTTGCTTTCCGCTTCATACATAGGAAATTCCCACATATTATTTAATAATTTTTGAGTTCTTTTTTCAATAAGTAAATCACCCTTTTCGTTACGCACTATATAGACATTTTGTTTTATATGTTTTTTCTTCACTTTTGTCGTTTTTACAGGTAACTGCTCAACTGTTCCTTGTTCAAAGGATTCACAATGTTCTTGTACAGGACAAAATAAACATAACGGATTTTTTGGTGTACAAATTAATGCGCCTAGTTCCATCATCGCTTGATTAAAAGTACCTGAATCTTCTTGAACATATGTTTCTAATTCTTTTTCAAATGCTTTTCTCGTGGTTTGTAATTTAGTATCGCGATAATCATTATTCAATCTTGACCACACTCTAAAAACGTTACCATCGACTGTTGCTAATGGAAGGTTGAAAGCAATACTCATGACTGCTGCTTGTGTGTATGGACCAACGCCTTTCAGTTCCCCAAAACGCTTCGGATCATTAGGTACCTCACCATTATAATTTACCGCTACATCTTTGATTGCATTATGGAAGTTACGTGCACGACTATAATAGCCGAGTCCTTCCCAATATTTTAGCACTTCATCTTCATGTGCGTTACTTAAATCAGTTATTGTTGGAAACCTATTTACAAATTTATGATAATAATCGATAACCGTCTTCACTTGAGTTTGTTGTAACATTACTTCACTTAACCAAATATAGTATGGATTTTTAGTTTCTCTCCATGGCATTTGTCTTTGATTTTTCTCAAACCATTTTACGAGATTATTTTTAAATTCTGATTCGTTATACATGTTATACATCTCTTTCTCTACGTGATTCTAAAACTTTTTTTCTTCATTTTAGTATGTTAATTTTATTATTTAGTATATTAGATTATAATAGAAATAATATTGAAATGAAATGAGAGGATACTTATGGATACAGGTACGCATATTGTCATGGGTATTGGATTAACCGCTTTGGCAACACAAGACCCAGCGATGACTGGTTCATTTGCAGCAACTGCAACTACTCTAATCATCGGTTCTCTGATACCAGATGGAGACACAGTTTTAAAACTCAAAGATAATGCCACTTATATATCAAATCACAGAGGTATAACACATTCAATACCTTTTACGATTTTGTGGCCATTACTTATAACTTTATTTATATTTACATTTTTTAAAAATATTGATGCTAGCCATATCTGGTTATGGGCTCAGCTTGCGGTCTTTCTTCATGTCTTTGTTGATATATTTAATTCATATGGAACCCAAGCGCTCAGACCCATCACAAATAAATGGATTCAACTCAGTGTCATCAATACATTTGACCCAATCATATTCATCCTTTGGTGTGTCGGCATTTTGCTTTGGGTATTAGGCTTACATCCATTTCTTTCATTTTTCCCTATTTTTGGTTTTCTTGTTGTTTATTATATTATTCGGTTTAGGATGCAAGCCATCATTAAACAACAAGCGCTTAAACAAATAAAGCAAGAACATAATCCTGTTAAAGTTTTTGTTGCACCTACCATGCGATTTATGGAATGGCGTGTCGCTATTCAAACAGAAAATCACGATTATGTTGGACGCAGTTATGGTAGAAATATCGTTTTTAGTGATAAATCTGAGCGTCATCCTTTTCCTAGTAATGATTTAATGCAATTTGTTAAAGATGATAAAAACATAAAAACTTTCCTTAACTTTTCATCTATATATCGCTGGCAAGCTAGAAAGCTAGATGATGACACGACAGAAATTAGACTAATCGATTTACGCTATCTAAAAAATGGTCACTATTCTTTTGTAGCAATCGCACATCTAGACGAATTTATGAATATTGATCATTCTTATATTGGTTGGGTGTTTAGTGAAGATAAATTACAAAAAAAATTATTTGCAAAGTAAAAATTTTATTGATAGTAACAAAGGCTGGGACACAAGATTGTGTCTCAGCCTTTACTAATAAGATTGAAAATGACTAAAATCATTATTTATGGTTTGTATTTTGAGCAATTACATTTTCGTTATGATTTGAATCATTTTTTAATTTGTCATCAGTATCCTTTTTCTCATGCGCAACTCTAAATTTCTGATATGCTGTCGTTCTAAACAGAGCAAATATCAATGCACAAGCTGTCGCCATTAAAAATATAAAATAAAAATGGTATGGTATATTATTTAAGCTTAATGCACCTAAAACAACAGACTGTGAGATTCCCTCTATAAGATAAAATAACGGGTTCAACATTAAAATATGAGAAATTACTGTTGAATTACTGGACGGAATATACACAATTGGTACGAGAAAAAACATAATGACTGATAATATATAAAATATGATATCTACATTATTTTTGGTAATAGTTAGTAAACCAAATACTGTAGAAATAACTACGACAAAGATAATTGACATTATAACAAAGTATATTGTCGATGGAATGGAACTCTCTATATTAACTGGTGTCATTAATATAATCATCATTAACGCAATAAACATTAATAAATTAGAAATAATAGCTATCATAATCGTTTGAAAAATTGGATTCAAATTAAAAACTTTAGCAGTAAAATACTCTTTTTTAAACAATTGATAACTTTGATAAATAGCTATCCAGATAAATGAAAAACTTATTAATGCTGCTAATCTAAAATAACCACGTGCTTGTTTTATTTCTTCTGTACCATTCACATTAAATATGAACATTAGCAGACATAATAACAGGATGCTAATAATAAATGGTATTACAAACCATTTCCATTGCCCCTTTAATCGATGGTACAAGTGTTTACTTAAAAATGGTGCATTCTTATAAAAATTAATTAAATTATCTATCATTTACTACACCTACAATTCAATATATATCCATTTATCATTTTTAAAATCTGCCATGAAATAACCATCACCTGATTTAGTAATCCAGAAGTTATTATCAATATTAAATTTCTCTTTTAACTTCGCTTTATCTTTCATCGGAATTGTAAACCCGGAAAGTTTATTTTGATCATTAAATATCATTGCAATCGGTTGTTGAACGATAGGTACAATAAAGCGATCATTTTTCCCTTCTTCTGGAACTAGTGAATCTGTCACAGTACCATGCTTTTTATGTAAGTGACTATTAAAAAATTCAAAATAATTACTATAATTTTTACTCATAAATGGCGCGAGTGCATCCCCACTATGTTCTTCAAATAAACCTGCTGGATCAAAATAACGAATATCTTTTTTTCCGACTTTATAAGACTGATTATCGACACTAACACGATAATTTTTTGTGTTTTCACCAGTAATGGTAAGCAAAGCGTACTTGTTAGGACTTAACTCTTTTCCTTTTTTTAGGTTCTTTAATTTAACTGAATCATCTAATACGATTCCGTATGATAGTTTAACTTCGTAAGGATTTTTAGGTTGGTTTTGAATAGTGGCTTGGTCTTCATTTTGTCCTATGTTAATTTTACCAATATCATTAAATATTAACACTGCTGTTAAAAGCACACCTAGCATACAAATAGTTATAAATGTCCAGAATCTAACTAGTACAACCGGTGGTTTAACGTGGTTATATCTTTCAATTCGTTTGAAATTATAAGTTAACTCAGGCGTACGTGCTCTACTTTTTTTCCAATCTAAATCAAAATTTCGTTTTTCTTCATCACTTTCTAAAGATGCTCTATCTCTCTCATGTTCATTAAATACAGGAATGACTTGTTTAATAGAACCTTCCATTCTAAGTTGACCATGCGAAACCCACGCTATATAATTACTTGCCTTACTAACTCTTTCAACATTGTCATCTATCATAACAATGGTTAAATTATTATTTATGTATTCATCTGATAGTTCAATTGCTTTTTCAAAATATTCATCCGTTAAATTTTGCAGTATTTTATTAAAAATAATAATACTTGCTTTAGATGTTCTGGCAAGTGAAAAAAGTATGCGGGCATATACTTCATCTGGTAATTCACATATAGGCGTATCACTTTGCGCTTCGACATGTGCATATTTTAGAACTTGTTCAACTTTATGCGTATTGACTTTGTATGGGAATAATGTAACTGCATTAGATATGTAATCTTCAACCGATATATTTTGAGCATATTTATCGTCTATATCTGCATAAAACAAATCTGTTTTGCGCACAACTCTTCCCTTATCAGGTTTAATTTCACCACTTAATATCCGACCTACAAGAGATTTTGAAGACGCAGGCTCACCGATGATGCCAAGTGATTCACCTTGATAGATGTGTAGATTAATATTATTTAACTCTATGTTATCTGCATCATAACCAAAAGGCTGATACCACTTTTTTGATTTTTTATTTCTATAGTAATGTGTTACATTAAGTAACTTTAAAATAATTGAACTACCCATACTATCTTCATCCTTCTACAGTTTTAATAATGCTAAGGGCAAACCTTCTTCTGGCTCTGAACTATTGATTCTGAATCCCCATGCAAAAATACCTTTAAGTCGTTCTACCTTAAAATAACTTTTTGTACCATCATTCAGTTGATAAATTTTGCCAAGTTCTACTTTATTTCTATCTACTAAATAGCTTTCTGCTATGATTGCTTTACTTGCATATACGTCATACTCGTTATAAATACCATTCATTTCTGCTTTGCGCATTTGTTCTTTATACCCTTGAATTTCATGACGTAATTCTATTTCACTCATTTCACTCAATTTCTTCCGTTCCATTCTCAATTCCACTCTCTTCTAGTTTAGGTTTTATTTTATCATATTGATAGCCTTTTCTCATAAGTGTTTCAATCGTTTTATTGACTAATTTTCTACCTGTATACTTTTTCGAACTCTTAGTATACGCTTTTTCTAAATCGTTTTGTAATAACATGTCTAATGATTCTTCTGATTGTGAAAAATCTAATTCTTCCATCACAATGTTAATCGTTTCAAATGTATAACCTTTTTGCATCAAAGATTGTTTCAACTTTTCTTCACGCTTTATTTGTGGCCCTTTTTTTTGTTTCAATATTTTATTTGCTAATTTTATAATCTTGTCTAAAGGTTGTTCTTCATTATATAAAAGCGCATATTCATCAATGATATTTTGCTCTATACCAGCTTCGCGTAATTTTTGTTTGAAAATTTCTGGTCCTTTATCCGTAGTTAAAATCATTGTGTTTTTTAAACTATTCGCGTAGTCTTTATGATCTATTAAATTTTGCTTATGGCAATAATCTAATACATCTGCAATAACACTTTCTGAAATATCTTTCTTTGCTAGATGCTGTGCCACTTCGTGCTCAGTTCTTTTTCTATATGACAGATATTGAATCGCTATATTAATCGCTTGTCTATATTGCTCATACTTTTGAATTTTTTCCATTTCAGCTGCTTCAACAAGTTGTCCCTTTTTAAGATTGAAATAGACAAAAGTATCAATATCAATACCCATCTCAAATTCATCATCTAAATATAAATTAAAACGTTCTTTATTGTTTTTTTGAACTTCTATTTTTGTGATTTTCGGCATTATCTTCACTCCACTTATAAGAATAACTTATATTGTTTATGAATGGAATTATAGTGATTTTTATTTGCAAACTTCAACTTCATTATTTTTATATACAAATTATATCATGGTTCAAGGTTTATTCCTTTCACAAAATGACATCGTTAATCTACAAATTTCAATATATTTTATAGTACTTAACAAGCATTTAAAAAACCTTCATTGCACAGTTGAAATTAACGTATTTTGTATTTTTAAAATATTTAAAAAAGCCCCTTCCAAGCATTCATTTTTTCATGACTACTAAGGCAGGGACTTCTCTTTGACAACTTATCTTATACTTCTCGTGATACTTGCTGATATTACTATAATCATACGCCTAATTCTAATAATGCATTTTTGTATTGTTCATCTGAAATAAATTCTTGTTGTTTCATTTTTTCTAAATCAGTTTTCACTCGATTTATGAAATTATCCGACATATCATCGATGTTATAAACACTAGGTGCATTAATTTTGCTTGCTAAAATGGCACTCTGTAAAACTGAAATTTGTGGCAACTCTTGATTATTTTTATCTGTCGTAACCCCAAAGTAATAATTTGCAGCTGATTCTACTGAATAATTATCACTACCGTAATAAATGTTATTCATATAAAAACTAAGTATTTCATCTTTACTGTAGTTTTTTTCAACGCGATGAGCTACAAACAATTCTTTAACTTTACGTGTAATAGACTGTTCATTATCATAAAAATAATTTTTTACTACCTGTTGCGTGATTGTACTTCCACCTTGTACATTTTTATCACTTAATGTCGAAAAAAGTGCCCTTGACGTCCCTTTTATATCAAATCCGTGATGCCTATAATAGCGTTCATCTTCCATAGCTATAAATGCACCTTTAGTATATTCTGGCATGTTTGAGACAGATACAAACGAATTCTTATTTTCTATTTTTTTTAATTCATCAATATCTGCGCGCGTACTCAAAGCATACATTATAGCAATAAATATTCCTAAAACAATTAAAATAGGAATAAGTAATTTGAAGAAAAGTCCTTTTCCTTTTTTCTGTTTTTTTGTTTTTGTTACTGGCTGAAAATAAGTATTATATTGAGGTTCGTTTACAGTATCAGCTTGAGATTTTTTGGTTGTTTGCTTATAACGATCGCTTCTTTTCATGCGGTAGCTCCTTTATATTGCTCTCATATCATTATAAGTGAGTTTATCAATTGTTGGAATTTTTATCTATAGTAAATCATAAAAATCAGTCCAAGGGTGTATATGTAACTCCTATCATGGCATTATGATCAAAGCTTTTAAAATTTATAATATCTCAATACCAAAATACGGTTTGAATTTAAAATTCAATGCTAATAAGAAACAAAAAAGTTGCCTATATTTTATAATGAACCACTTTAGCACATTCAAAGTAAATTCATCTAAAACATAGACAACTATTTCATTAATACCATTTTTTAAAATTGACGTACCACAAATGATTAGGCATTTAATTGATCTACGATTGCTTTATTAAAGTCATCTAAATCATCAGGTGTACGACTAGTTACAATATTCTTATCAACAACTACAGATTCGTCAACAACTTGTGCACCAGCGTTCGCTAAATCTTTACGAACATTTAGTACTGCAGTTACTGTTCTACCTGATAAGTCGTCTGTATCTATTAAAATTTGTGGTCCATGGCAAATTGCAAACGTTGGGACATCATTTTTGGTAAAGTATTTAGCAAATGTACCGTATCTGCCTTCAGAATCACCACGTAGATGATCAGGTGAGAAACCACCTGGAATTAATAATCCATCATAATCTTCTGGTTTTGCATCAGCAATACTTACATCCACAGAAACTTTTTCACCATGTTTCCCAACAACTTCACTATTGGCTTCATCTCCAATAACAACAGTTTTGTGTCCTGCTTCTTCAATTGCTTCTTTAGGACTTGTTAATTCTACATCTTCAAATTCATTCGTTACAATAATTGCTACTTTTTTAGCCATGAATTATCACCTTTCCATATTTATGTTATATACTCTGTATAGACGAAACTAGAGTTTTTTAAACATAAAAACTTTCAATACTCCGAAATTTAATCTGATGATTTCGAAACTGATTTAACTTTTTCTTCTAATTGATCTAATAAGCCAATCCATTCGTCTATGTCTTCTACTTTAACTTCATTTGGGTTCACATGATCGATATCATTCATAAATTTTTCTAATCTCTTTTTTATTTGATCTATTGTTTGATTGTCATCCATTGTATTAGTAACTCCTTTTTTTCAGATATTATTATACTAACATGGATTTGACAAATTTTGCTAAAGTCTTAATAATTATAAACTGAAATAATTTAACAAAATTAGAATAATTTCTATATGTTTAACCATTTCATATATTTAAACCTAAACCAAGCTTTAATAAAAGGATGTTTTAAATGACATATCAAAAATCTATATTATCTAGTATTAAAAAACCTATATCTATATTTAATGATCCATGGGAAACCTATAATGATATTCAAGAACATAATGCATTAACTTTAAGTAATATTGAATTCACCACGACGAATCTCTGTAATATGCGTTGCAGTCATTGCGCGGTAGGATACACACTTCAAACTGCAGACCCTTCTCCTTTACCAATAGATTTAATTTATCGACGTTTGGATGAAATCCCAAATTTAAAAACGATGTCCATCACTGGTGGTGAACCTATGTTTTCAAAGAAATCTATTAAAAATGTTGTGAAACCACTATTGAAATACGCCTATGAACGCGGGATTTATGTTCAAATGAATTCAAATCTTACATTACCTATCGACAGATATTTAGATATAGCTGAATATATTGATGTAATGCATATTTCACATAATTGGGGAACGATAGATGAATTTACAGAAGTTGGATTTGGAGCAATGGAAAAACAGCCACCATTGAAAGCAAAATTGAGACTTTATGATCAAATGTTATCAAACGCTCAAACACTTTCTGAACAAGGCATGTTCATTTCTGCTGAAACAATGTTAAACAAAAGTACAAGACCTTATCTGAATAAAATACATAATGAAATTGTTAATGATATGAAATGTCAAAGACATGAAATTCATCCGATGTATCCTTCTGACTTTGCTAGTCAATTAGAGGTGTTATCATTAGCTGAAATCAAAGAAGCAATTCATCACTTACTAGATATTCGACATCCAGATATATGGATGCTTTTTGGAACATTACCCATTTACCCATGTATTTCCAACGAAGATGATCAAGCATTACTACATAGATTAAGAAATTCCAAAAATGTTACGATGCGAAATGATCCAGATGGTAGAAATAGATTAAATGTGAATGTGTTCTCTGGAAACATTATAGTGACTGATTTTGGTGATGAAAATGGTACTTTATCAAATATTAAAAATGATAAACTCACAGATGTTTTTGATGCATGGTTAAAGACACCTTTAGCACAATCATTAAACTGCCATTGCCCTAAATTTAATTGCTTAGGACCAAATGTACTTGTGAAAAATATGTATTATCCTGATACAAATTTCAAACAAAATGAAATAGATATGCATCGACGTTATCCTATGCATTGATCATCTCTATTAAATTTGATAATTCAATCAAAAAGGAATGTCATTTTCAAATAAGATGAATATCCTTAGTCAAAACTAAGATTTCAATCATCATATTCGGAATAGACATTCCTTATCTTTATTCAATATGCTGCACACTAGCTAAAAACTCAATTGTTTCTTTACTTTCTTGTCTTCTTTCTTTACGGCGCTTAACCCTCGCTAATGCTGTTTCATGAAACCAGTTTTCAGTTTTTGATTCTGGATACACTTGTGGTACATTTGATGGTTTACCTTCATTGTCCAGTGCAACAAAAGTCAAAAAACTCAGCGCTGCTAGGTGCCTTTCATTTTTCAAAACATCCTCAATTGTAATTTGTACACATACTTCCATTGATGATGTACCTGCATATGACACCATTGCCTCATATGAAACGATATCGCCCGTTTTAATTGGCTTTAAAAAATCAACAGAATCTGTAGATGCCGTAACAACTTGTGCGTTACTATGCTTCATTGCTGTAATTGCTGCTATTTCATCAATGTTAGCCATCAACATTCCACCGAACATCGTATGATGATGATTCGTATCTTGCGGAAATACTTGTCTTGCTTTAACACTTCTCGATTCAGACATCGATTTCATTTTAGTAGTTCCCATAATATATTCCTTCCCTTTTTTAAACTTAAGCAAATATAAATTAGGAGTGGGACAGAAATCTATTTTTATTAAAAAGATTTCGCCGTCCCACCCCGAAAATGATGATTTTAATTGAAAAATATCTAATGATTAAACTATTTTTATTTTAAAATGATTAATTAGCCCAATTACCATTTTCAAAAATCAGTTCTTGCTCGCCACTTGCTGTGATTCCATAAATCGTTAAATCAGAACTACCAATCATAAAGTCGACATGGACCAGTGAATCGTTTAATCCATGTGCTAATTTTTCTTCAGTAGTCATCGTTGTGCCACCTTCAATATTAAAGCCATAAGCTGAACCTAATGCAATATGACAAGAGGCATTTTCATCAAATAGCGTATTATAAAATATTGTATTCCGATTAGAAATTGGGGAATCGTCTGGTACTAAAGCCACTTCACCCAAGTGTTTGGCTCCTTCGTCTGTATTCAGTAAATCACGTAGTACTTCTTCACCTTGTTCGGCTTTAAAGTCTACTACTTCACCGTCTTTAAATGTAAGTGTAAATCCATCAATAATATTACCGTTATGGCTTAATGGTAATTTATTCGTTACATATCCATTCACTTTCAATCGATGCGGTGCTGTGAATACTTCTTCTGTCGGAATATTAGCAACAAATGCTTGACCATTCTCTGTATAACTCGTTGCATCTTCCCAAATATGCCCTTCTGGAAGACCAATTTTTAGATCAGTTCCTTCAGAGATATAATGCAAAGCCTCATAGCTTTTACGTTGCAATTTATCTGCATGTTTACTTAAATTTGCAATATGCTTTTCCCAATTTACCACTGGATCATTTCCGTCTACACGTACAATGTCTAGGACTTCATCAATAAATTTTTCATATGCTGCTTCTACAGTTAATTCTGGGTATACACGTGCTGCCCACGCTTTTGATGGAAATGCAGCTACACACCAAGGAAATTGATTTTTCTGACTTGCTTCCATATAACCTTTATATGCTGTAGCGTATTGTCTTTGGAACGTGGCTAATTTATCACTATCTATACCATTTAATAAATCTGGATCCTGAGTAATTAATGCTAGATTTGCTGCACCACGGTTAACATAATCCATGCGTTTAGCTACCTCGTATGTCTTAACTTCATTTTTTTCAAAATGTTCAACTGTTTCATTTTCAAATTTAAGACGTGCTAAACGATCATCACTATACTCTACTTTCACATCTGAAGCCCCTCTTTTATATGCTGCTTCAACTATGTAATGTGTCAATTCTAAAGCATCTACGCTTGAACGGATGAATACTGGTTGGCCTTCTTGTACGTTCATGCCAATGCCTGCTAATAATTCAGCGTACTGTTTCATTTTATGTTGTAATTGCCCCATATTTAAACTCTCCCTTATTTACGAATTTGTCCAAGCGCATCTGCAATTGCTGAAGCTTCACTTGGCGTAAATGAGGCTTTCGAAGTTACATAATCATATACCTCTTTTACTTCTTGCGCATCAGCAGATTTATATTTTTCGGGATTGATTAAACTTTGATTAACTAGATTTAAACGATCACGAATTTCTTCAATCATTTCTTCGTTATTTTTAGTCACAACTCTCACCTCTTTTTAATTTATTTTATCAAATTTGCTAACCTTGTAAAACTTTTATCATAATTCCTCTTTAGAAATGATTAAAAAAACATTAAAATGGGAAATAGGATTATATAATTTGGAGGTCAATATATGATTACAGTTGCATTTGTTTGTTTAGGAAATATTTGTCGCTCACCTATGGCAGAAGCTATAATGCGCCAAAGATTAAAAGATAGAAGTATCGATGGTATAGAAGTCACTTCAAGAGGTACAGGTAAATGGAATCTTGGTCAATCACCTCACGAAGGGACACAAAAAATATTAACTGAACATCATATTCCATTTGATGGGATGATTAGTGAACTATTTGATTCTAACGACGACTTTGATTATATTATTGCTATGGATCAAAGCAACGTTGATGATATTCAAAGTATTAATCCAAATATTAAAGGAAAATTATTTAAATTGTTAGATTTCAGTGATATGACTGAAACTGATGTACCAGATCCTTATTATACAAACAATTTCGAAGGCGTGTATAAAATGGTACAATCGTCTTGTGATAATTTAATTGATTTCATTATTAAAGATGCTAATTTAAGAGAGGGGTAACAACATCATGCAAAACAAATTAATTCCAGGTATATTATTAGGTGCTGTAATAGGAGGCGCAGCAACACTTGCTGACAAATCTACACGCCAATCATTAAAACAATCAATTAAAGATATTAAAGAAGGTAATCGTTCACAAAAGCCTTCAGCATTTTCTAACATTAAAGATGAAGTTTCATATTGGAAAGATGCAATTGAAGAAATTAGACGTAATAATCCTGAGTTAGAACGTTCTTTAAAAGATGCAAAGGATACATTTGTTGAACGCAAAAATAATCGTTTGAAAAATTAAGGAACAGCTTTACTAATGAACATTATAAATGTTTATCTATTTCATATTTATAAATTGAAGTGAATCGTCAAAGATGACTAGCAGAAATATAACATAGTCAACTTAGCCGGGGGTGGGAATTGGAAATCAACTTGTTAGTTATGATTTCTTTCCTACCCTCTTTATTTTTGATTTATTATCTGATATTTTATTTCTCAAAAGATACTTTATTTCAAAAGAATGTGGCAACACATATTTACCTTTAATAGATTTTACAGTATATTAAACTGTATACGTAAAATATCAGTACACAAGGAGATTTGATATGTCTAAAAATGAAAAAACATCTTCTAATTTTCTGAATGAAACTAAAGAAGTTGAAGAACAAAAGAACAAAAAAGATAAGCACGAACAAATTGAACGTGATCGCATATACATAACACCAAATGAATTCAAATCGAAATCACCAAAAAAAGATAATCAAGAATTTTTTGTCTCACGTATCAATAAACCAGCAAAATATACTAAAGATTCAAATTTTTTCTCTTATTTAGTATATAGAATAGGAAAAGACGATGCATCAGGATTATCAGCACAATTATCCTATTATTTTATGCTGTCACTATTTCCTATGTTACTTTTCTTGTTATCTATTGTGCCATATCTCGGTATTAAACAAGGTTCAATTAGAAGCATGATTAAGGAACATGTACCACAAGATTACGCACCACAAGTATCATCTATTATCGGTGATA
Source organism: Staphylococcus sp. GDY8P119P (assembly GCF_017892075.1). Lineage (NCBI taxonomy): Bacteria > Bacillati > Bacillota > Bacilli > Caryophanales > Staphylococcaceae > Staphylococcus > Staphylococcus sp. GDY8P119P. Next base: position 88,054 of record NZ_JAESKJ010000008.1, on the reverse strand, counting down.
TTATGGACAATGCTAGTGGTGGCTTACTATCTATTGGGTTAATCGCAGCATTATGGTCTGCATCCAACGGTATGACTGCATTAATGAATTCGTTCAATGTCGCATATGATGTTGAAGATAGTAGAAACTTTGTAGTTTCTAAACTATATAGCGTGTTATTCACATTAGCAATGATAATCGTAATGCCAGTTGCGCTTGTTTTACCTACATTTGGTCAACAAATTGGCGATCTATTATTTGGGCCTATTGGACTTGGTGAACAAGTGAAATGGGTATTTGATACAGTACGTTTTGTATTGCCCGTTATTGTCGTTCTAATTGCATTTATGGTTTTATACACATTAGCGCCAAATGTTAAAATTAAAATGCTTTCAGTTATACCTGGTGCTATTTTTGCAACTATCGTATTTTTAGGCGGCTCTTATTTATTTGGTATTTATATTTCAAACTTTGCTAATTATTCTAAAACATATGGCAGTATTGCCGGTATCATTATATTAATGCTATGGCTTTATATCACTGGTTTTATCATCATCATTGGTGCTGAAATCAATGCTATTATGCATCAAAGAAAAGTTGTTGCAGGTAAGACACCAGAAGAAATTACCATTGATCAACTTGAAGAAGAAAAAAATAATGATGTAAATGAAACGACTTAATTTTCTTTATATATAAATTTAAAAAGCTAAAACCTAGGCACACATTATTTGCTTAGGTTTTAGCTTTTTTTATTGTATTAAATTATGTTGAAATGCATAAATTACAGCTTGAGTTCTATCTTGTACTTCTAATTTACTCAACACGTTACTGACATGTGTTTTAACTGTTTTGATTGTAATATGTGAAGCACTAGCAATTTCCTGATTTGAGTAACCTTTAGCGATTAATAATAATATCTCCATCTCACGTTCAGTTAACATCTCATATAATTCAGCGCGTTGTTTCATACGATTCCTCATCTTAACCAACACTTCTGCTTCAAACACAGATTCATCACGATATGTTTTACGTATCGCTTCGGCGATATCGCTGGCACTTGTCGTTTTTAAAATATAACTATCTACACCAGAATCTAAAGCACGGTATACTTCATTATCTTCAATATAACTGGTTAGCATAACAACTTTAATGTGTGGCAAATCTTTCTTGATTTGTTCTGTAGCTTCTACACCATCCATATCATCCATGAGTAAGTCCATTAAAATTAAATCAGGCTTAAGTTCATGTGCTTTTTCAATTGCATCTTTCCCCGATTGCCCTTCTCCGACTACTTCTATATCTGGTTGAGTAGATAAATAACTAGAAATACCAATTCTGACCATTTCATGATCATCAACAAATAATACTTTAATCGGCATACGAATCCTCCTTATTTAATGGGGCTTTGACTTCAATCCGTGTTCCTGAATCTGGCAGTGATACTATATGAAATGTTGCGCCAATTTCAAGTGCTCGTTCACGCATATTTTTTAACCCATAGCTTTGTTCTACCTTATCATCAACGTTAAAGCCTTTACCATCATCTTGTATACGTAATAATAAATATTCTTCTCTATTAAACAATTCAATTGTAACTTTTGTACCTTTTGAATGTCTTAATGTATTTGAAATTGCTTCTTGTGTAATTCTAAACAAATGATCTTCAATGCCTTTAGGAACGTCGAAATCTTCAATATCATGTACGACTTTCATTGGCACTTTTTTCTGTAGATCAACCACTAAATCTTTGATACCTTGGCCAAGTGATTTATCCTTCAAGCCAATTGGTCTTAAATGTAATAGCAAGGCGCGCATTTCTAATTGTGAATCTTGGACCATTTTTTCCAATACTGGAATTTGTTGATCTAAAGGTGCTTTCAAATCAGTTTCTTTAATGGCAGAGAGCATCATGCTTGCTGCAAATAGTTGCTGGCTTACGGAATCATGTAACTCACGAGCCAGTCTTTGCCTTTCATCTTCAATTATTTTTTTAACTTTCACATCGTTCATATTATATGATTCATTCGTTAAATTTTGTGTTTTTAAACGTAATTTATGAACTTCTTGATTGAGCGGTACAAGTGTTTGATATAATTCAATTGTTTCATTATATAATTCTATATTCTGGTCGTTGATACCAACTGTTTGTCCTTCAATAGAACGCTCAATTTGATCTTGTAACCAATGATTTTGTTGGTTGATTTTATATGCTAATACTGAGCCAACTATGATGCATAGTAATATAACTAATAAATTAATAAATAGTAAAACTGGAATACCAAAGATTTGTGTATAAATCATACCTTGAAAATATATAATATTCACAAATACTTTATCTATAAAAAACATAGCGAAAAATGTACTATAAACTAATATCAACATCGACCCTATTGCTCTTATGTAGTGATTCATTTATAAATCACCTCAACATCTCCTATGAATGTTGACAAATAGACATTAACAGCATAATTATCTTCTTTTGTTTCTTCACTAACTTTAATATTGTTGTTTTCAACTTTATATGATGTTTCATTGACGTATGCATTGCCATAAAGTGCTGAAAAATGTAATTTTATATTGTAATTTAAAGGCACAATAATTTGCACTTTACCTAAAAAATGTCTGATTACTACCGTATTATGTTCTCTAATATTAGCAGCTTTAGACATATCTATATGAATATCACCAATACCATGCTGTATTTGTAAATCTTCCCATTTATAAACATAAATAGGTGTACGTTGCTCACCAAACCACTTTTGTTTAATAAATTCTGGAGATTCAACTGCCTCTTCTGTCGCAATAATTTTCAACGGTTTAAATCTATAAAAGATATATCTCACTATTAACACAATTAAAAATATAAATAATATAATAATCGTGTATTTATTGGATAATAAAGTAAAAGCAATAAGTAATACCCCTATCCAAAATGACAATAAACCTCGTATTTTATGAAAATATAAATATCCTACATAAACCAATATACAGCCTAATAATAATACAAAAATAAAGCCAATTTTTTCAAAGAAAATATAGTAGAAATTAGCTATTATCATTAATGCTGTAAACACAATCAACATCTCAGTTGATATATATTTATGAGTCATGTTTCGCCACCTTTCTTCAAGCGACTAAACTAATTTGTTCGATTAAATCAAATTCTGTTTCAACATTTACTTTTTCTTTAGCTTGTTGTGATAAATCGGCTACAATACGTGCGTAGTCTGCTTCCATTTCATTCAAATCATTTTTAATTTTTTCTATATCATAGTGCTCAATTTCCTGTGCACATTCAATATCAGATTCATCTAAAATGTCGATATATTTATTTTCTAAAGATAATGTTAAATGATCTATTAGCCTAGCTACATAAGTTTTTCTTTCAAACAGATAATTTATGTACATTTCTATACTTCTTAATTTTTTATCAAGATATTGTCTATACTCAATTAAGCTTGAATAAAAGGTTTGTTTGGTCATTTTTTCTAAATAAGTCGTAATATAATTCATAGAATCACCTCATGATTGATTAGATTCTATTATAAAAAATATCCGGAACCATTAGTATAGGCTCCGGAACCATCTTATATTAGGACTTTAGACCGAAACTTATTCTAATCTATTTTAGTAGTTAAAACTGGTCCTTCTTTCGTTACTATAACGGTATGTTCAATTTGAGCAACAAAGCTTTTATCTTGCGTTTCAAAAGCCCATTCATTTTTACCTTCTGTAACAAATGTTGCTTTTGAAGAAATAAATGGCTCAACAGCAATTACAGTGCCTTCTTTGAGCAATGTTTTATCTTTTGGATCATAATAATTCATCACATGGCTTGGAGATTCATGTAATGACTGACCTACACCATGACCTGTTAAATTTTTAATCACAGTTAAATCATTTTTACGTGCCGTCGCGTGGACTGCTTTACCAATTTGACTTAGCTTCGCACCAGGCTTGATTTTGGTCATAGCTGCATCAAATGCTTCTAATGCAACATCACAAACTTTTTGTTTCAATGGATTATCCGCTTCACCAACTACAAATGAAATCCCTGTGTCCGCATAATAGCCATTTTTCAAGGCAGAAACATCAATATTTACTAAGTCGCCTTCACGAATTTTTCGTTTTCCAGGAATACCATGTGCCACTTCTTCATTTACGCTGATACAAGTTTGGCCTGGAAAGTTTTCGTCATGAATTGGCGCTGAAATAGCTCCATGTGCTTCAAATAAATCTTTTGCAATATCATCAAGTTCTTTTGTAGTAATACCAGGTTTAGTAGCTTCTTGCATTTTGTCTCTGACAAGTGCACAAATGTATCCAATATCTTTTAGTGCTGTTAATTCTTCTTCTGTTTTTACAATCATTTTATCCCGTTCCTTTTTGTAAATTATATTCCTTCTTATTATAGCAGACTTTTTTTGATATAATAAATTAGAAAATTTTTATCATATATAGTTTAACATTTTAACGAAGTAATGACATAACCAGTTTTACAATTCTGGTTAAATCATTAAACGTTTATTTATATAGGAGTTTTAATATGAATGATTCTTGGTATAAAAATATTGTTGGTGCACGTACAATAAAAACAGGTTTAGCTACATTTTTAACTGCTCTTTTTTGTTTAGCCTTAAATTTAAACCCAATTTTCGCTATATTAACAGCTATAGTCACAATTGAACCAACCGCTAAGGCTTCATTAATAAAAGGGTATAGAAGACTTCCTGCTACAATTATTGGTGCATTATTTGCCGTGATTTTCACTTTTATTTTTGGTGATCAATCTGCTTTTGCCTATGCATTTAGTGCAACATTCACCATTATTTTATGTACAAAATTGAACTTACAAGTTGGTACTACTGTAGCAACATTAACCGCAATGGCTATGATCCCTGGTATACATGATGCTTATTATTTTAATTTCTTTTCCAGACTATTAACAGCTATTATTGGATTAGTAACAGCTGGATTAGTAAACTTTATTGTCTTACCACCCAAATATTATGATCAACTGGATGATGCTATTAATTTAACAGAAGAAAAAATGTATGCACTATTTCATAAGCGTATACGCCAACTAGTTGTTGGTAAATTTTATAATGGATCGACCAATCAACAACTTGCCACTTTATTAAATTTAAATCAAAAAGTCGAAACGTTGCTTTCTTATCAAAAAGACGAACTCAGTTATCATAAACATCATCATTCAGAATGGATTCGTTTAAAGTCTTTAACTACACGTACACATACAAATCGCTTATTCATAACACACCTATCTAACTTAGTTTATTTGCCAAAAGACACGCAGGTTACTTTTACTAAAGAAGAGCAACTTGCTATGCTGAATATTGCTGACAGTATAAATAATATACATAGTACCGGATATTTTTGAACGTCATCCTGAATCAGCGTCATTACTTAAATCCACGGTCAAAGGTTTAGATGAGTTTGATAAAAACCAATTAAAAAGTCATATTGTCTATGAAATACTATTAATTTATAGAATTTTAAATAGTCGATTTGCTTAAAGAATAACATTAAATACGTAACATAAAAAATAGCCTAGGCTATTTTTTATGTTTTAATAAAGTCGAAATTCTATTTTTTCTGTTGAGAAACGCGTTCAATAATGACTTTCTTAGCTGCTTCTTCCTCAGTATTATCTAATTCTTTCGGTTCGAATACAATGCCTTTGCGTTCACACGCTTTTTCTAATAGATAGTCTGTAATTTCATGGTTTTTAGGTAGTATGGGTCCATGTAAATACGTACCTAATAAATTCTTGTAATGAATACCTTCTTTGGCATCGTCATCATTATTACCAAAACCATGCGTAACTTCTCCCAAAGTCCCGAAATTATGATAAGTACGTCCCCCATGATTTTCAAATCCAACTATTGTGCCAAAAGTATTACTTTCGATTACAATATCTCCTGTCAAACGATCTTTTTTAGATTCTGTATAAAAATCTAAAATATTTAAACCGTCTAATTCTGTACCATCTGGCGTAACGTATTTACGTCCTAAAAATTGGTAACCACCGCACACAGTTAGACCGGGTAAGCCATCTTCAATCGCATCTTTCAACTTGCTTTTAATTTTAGTTAATTCTTGTGTAGCTAATGCTTGTTCTCTGTCACTACCGCCACCAATAAAAAAGATATCACATTCATCGAAAGTAACATTTTCTGTCTGATTAATATCTACTACCTTTAGTTCGATATTACGGCGTTTAGCACGTTGTTTAAGTGCAATGATATTTCCTATATCACTATATAAATTTAATTTATCGGGCATAAAGTGATAGACCGTCAACTCATTCATTTTACTTTGTCCTCCTCAAAAGAGTGGTTCAATTGCTTTAACATAGGGGAAAGTGAAGTATAGTTAGGTATTGCTACAGTAAAGCTATTTGTATATTCCATTGTTTTCGCAGTCGCTTTGTAGATATCACTTTCTAATATGATCGGTACATTAATCTCTGCAAGTTTTAATCTTAATTGTAGCTCTTCCGCTCGTGAACCTGTAACTATAATAGCTTCTATTTGTTGATTCACTAATTTTTCAAAATCAGCATCGTAAATCCAAGATGTGTCACGTCCGTCCGCAGCATAATCATTTAAACTGATAACATAAACTTTATTCCCTTCTATTCGATCACCGACCGAGAGACTTGCATTCATACCGGCAGGGTTTTTTGCTAGATTGATCATAGCTTCTTTGGTACCCTTTTTAAAATACTGCATTCTGCCATTATCAGAAGTATAAGTTTCAAACCCTTTTCGAATTGACGCATCATTTAATCCAAGTTCTCTGAGCACGGTATAAGCAGCAATTGCATTATATGCATTAAAATCGCCTGCAATTTTCATATTAAATGTTGTAGTACCAACATTTAAGTTAAGAAATGGAGTTAAATCAAATTGAGATACTTCATATTTTGTTTTTTCTCGTTTAAAACCACATTCACAATAATAATGGCCTAATTGGTTATAATGAATATAATCATAATGTAATAAACGACCACAATTAGGACAATATCTACTTTCATTCATAGAACTTTGTTCAAAATCATGCGCATGCTTTTTCATACCATAATAAGTAACAGTATCACTTGCTATCTTTAATCTACTAACAAAAGGATCGTCGGCATTTAATAATAATTTTATACCTTTATTATCAATTGCTTTTGCAATATTATTTACCATAATATCGATTTCCCCAAATCGATCCATTTGGTCACGAAAGAAATTAGTGACGACCATCATTGTAGGTGTAACTTCGTTTAGTACTCTTGGTATAGAACCTTCATCAATTTCAATAACTGCAATTTTAGTATTTTTTTTAAGTTGCAAAATAAAAGCTGATGTAATTCCAGCAGCCATATTTGCACCTTCATTATTATGTATGATTTCAATTTGGTTTGCTTTTAACGTATGACCTATTAAATTTGATGTAGTCGTTTTCCCATTTGTACCACTTATAAATACAATCTCATCAACATGAGATGCTAATTCTCTTAAAATATTTTTATCCACTCTTCTAGCGACTTGACCTGGTAAGTCTGTTCCTTTTTTCCCAACAGTACGACTTACTTGTCTTGCCAATCTCGCTAGGCGTGTTGCAGTCCATTGTCTCATCTACTTCCTCCTCTACTATTCACTCAAATATTATAACACGATTAAGTTGTATTCCAAACAATTCTCAATGCAAATATATATATCAACCTCCCAGATTAGAATAATTATTATTTACGAATGAGAATAAATTTGCTATACTAATAAAAAATGATACATGGAGGCTTTGACTTATGTTGAATAAAGAATTATTAGATGCATTAAATGAACAAATGAATCACGAATATTTTGCTGCACACGCCTATATGGCAATGGCTGCATATTGTGATAGCAAATCCTACGAAGGCTTTGCTAATTTCTATATCCAGCAAGCAAAAGAAGAAAGATTTCATGGTAAGAAAATTTATGATTACATCAATGATCGTGGTGAACAAGCAATCTTTAATTCGATACCAGCACCTAAATCCGAATTCACAAGTATCTTAGAAACCTTTGAAGATGGCTTAGCTCAAGAACAAGACGTAACACGCAGATTTTATAACTTATCTGATTTAGCTAATAAAGATAAAGATTATGCTACGATTTCATTTTTAAATTGGTTCCTAGATGAACAAGTCGAAGAAGAATCAATGTTTGATACACATATTGATTACTTAAAACGTATCGGTGATGATAGTAATACTTTATATTTATATGAGAAAGAATTAGCCTCACGTTCATTTAATGAAGATGAAGCATAGAGTTAGTGTGGTAACTCACTACTTATTTCTATATAGTTATTAATAACTATACAAAAGCATGCCAATGATGTTGGCATGCTTTTTAAGTATTTATGAGTCAGCAGCAAAGACTAGCAGGTGCAACTATTTGTATCATTGAGTTTTACTCACTTGACTTCGAAAAGAGAATTATATAAAGTCATAACATATTCTATAAGAGAAAGGATTCTTGCTTGATGACAGCTAATGCTTATATTGCTTTAGATTTTGAAACTGCAAATGGAAAAAGAACGAGTATATGTTCAGTGGGAATGGTCAAAGTGATCAATCATCAAATTACAGAATCTTTTTACACACTAGTTAATCCAAATGACTATTTTTCAAAACAAAACATTGCAGTTCATGGTATTAATCCAAATGATGTGAAAGATGCACCGACATTTGAGTCAGTATATCCATATATGATGCAATTCATTGATGGTTTACCAGTAGTTGCTCATAACGCAGCTTTTGATATGAATGTGTTGTATGACAGTATTAAACAAATTGGACAAGAAACGCCAACAATTACTTATTTTTGTTCACTACAACTGTCTAGAAAAACAATAAATAGTCATCGTTATGGGTTGAGCCACATGATGCATTATTACAATCTAGATTTTCATGGTCATCACGATGCTTTAAATGATGCGAAAGCATGTGCAATGATTACCTTTAGACTATTACAACACTATGATGATTTAAACAGTATGTTATCAATATTTGGTAAACAGTTAAAAGATAAAGATTAATGGATTTAAAATCAGTCTATATTACCTTTGTATTTTACTTAAATATAGTCGTAAATTGTCATATTTTCATAGGTCGCCTTTTCTAGGTTACCCACTGTCACACCGACCAATCTAATTGGTGTTTCTGAATCTTTTAATTCAGTATATAAACTATAGGCGATGTTATAAATATCCGTCTCATTTCTTACTGGATCTCTCAAACTTCTTTGTTTTGACAAAGTTTCAAATTTAAAAGTTTTAATTTTAACAGTAACGGTTTTGCCAGATTTTTGAATTCTGGCTAAGCGTTCAGCTGTTTTATGACTTAATTCCCATATTTTTTGCAGAATTTGATCATCATCGTTAATATCAGTTGCAAAAGTACGTTCTGTGCCGACGGATTTTCTAATTCTTGTAGCTTTCACTTCATTATTGTCTATACCTCTTGCCTTATTGTACAATCCATAACCGCGTTTTCCAAAAAGACGAATTAATTCACGTTCACTTTGATTATACAAATCTTGACCATTATAAATTTTATGTTCATGCATTTTTTCTTTTGAAGCTTTACCCACCCCTGGAAAATCTCCAATATCTAATCCCATTAAAATATCGTGTACATTTTTGTAATCAATAATAGTTAGACCATTAGGCTTATTCATACCACTCGCTAACTTCGCCAAAAATTTATTGTACGAGACACCTGCAGAGGATGTTAACTTAGTTGCTTCATATATATCTCTGCGAATATATTGTGCAATCATAGACGCTGGTAAATCAGGTCGCACTAAATGCGTAATATCTAAATAAGCCTCATCTAATGACAATGGTTCGACAATTTCAGTATAACTTTTAAAAATATTCATAATTGTATTTGAAGCTTCTTTATAAGCTTCAAATCTAGGTGATACATAAAAACCATTCGGACATAATTTATGAGCTTGTGCGGTGGGCATTGCAGAATGAACACCATATTTTCTTGCCTCATAAGAAGCTGTTGACACCACGCCTCTACCACTTGCCTTTCCACCGACGATGACTGGCTTCCCTTCCAAATTTGGATTATCTCTTATTTCTACTTGAGCAAAGAAATAGTCCATATCTATATGAATAATCCTTCTTTCTGACAATGCACACACCTCCCTTTTAAAATTCATATTATGATGCTTTTGATATTTATCTTACAATCTAAATGATTTTGTTACATAATATATGCTCATAACAAAAAAAACATACAAAAAAGAGTTAGCTAACCACTTTTTTAACACGCAATGATCCATAAAAACAACTGCGTATATAGTAGTAATACTAACTCAGATTAATTATTTTTTATGATTTTGGTTCAGTTTGCAATTCATTTGAAGGGTTTTTTGTATAATATTTAATACCATCCTCAGTGTCTTCTATCACTTCAACCTTGTCATTTAATACGCCGGAAAGTAAATATAAATCCATAACACAATAGCCAATGTGAAAACTTGCTATAAATATGATAGATGAATAAGGCGTAATAAAAAATACGATAAATAAAATGGATGATATAACAATTAAAGGGGCTAACATAATCAAGCTATATTGCCATTTTTTAAAATAAACTTGTGGCATATGTGACTTTACCAAACCATACTTAACTCGATAAATTGGTTTTTGACCTTTTGATAAAATGCGAAACATCAAGTTATGAATCAATTCATGTATGAAATAAACAATTGTAAAACCTAAAATACCATATATTAAATTAAATAAGATATTTTGCTCTATAACTGAAGCAAATAAATAAGCAAATTTATACGATAGCAATATACTGATCATTACTATTGTCAATTGGAATAGTAAAAATCCTTCTAATAACTTTTTATTAGAAAACAACTCAATTTTAAACATTAGCAACCCTCCAAATGCTTTGTTGTTACCTAGAGTATACAATGATTTTATCCACTTAGAAAGAGCTATTGAACAAAGTTAATGACTTGTAATTGAATTTTAACAAATCTTCTTAGATTGAAATAAACTGCAATACTGAGTAAATAACAAGTTAATTAACTTTACACAAAGTTTATTGAATAACACTTATCTATTAAGCTATTTTTAAATACGGTTGAATTGTGCAACCGTTTCAACATGTGTTGTATGTGGAAACATATCTACTGGTGTAATTTTCGTTAGTTTGTAATGTTGCGCTAAATATTGCGCATCACGTTGCTGTGTAGATGGATTACATGAAATATAGACAATTTTTCTTGGATTTAATTCTAATAATGTTTGTAAAAATGTTTCATCACAGCCTTTTCTAGGTGGATCAACCATCACTACATCTGGTTTAATTCCTTGTGATTTCCATTTTAATATAACCTCTTCTGCCTTACCACAGACAAAAGTAGTATTTTCAAATTGGTTTATAGTCGCATTTTGTTGTGCATCTTCAATGGCTTCTGGCACGACTTCTACTCCATAAACATGTTTTGCTTTTGGTGCCATATATAAACCTATTGTTCCAATACCACAATATGTATCCAGGACAATATCATCTTGATTTAAGTTTGCATATTCAATCGCAAGTTGATACAATTTTTCAGTTTGTATCGAATTAATTTGATAAAAAGATTGATCGCTTATTTTAAAAGTAACGTCTGATAATTTATCATTAATTGTTGTCTCACCATATAAGGTATTAGACTCGGCTCCTAATATCACATTGGAATGTGTATTGTTGATATTATGTTTAATACTCGTGATTTCAGGAAATGTATCAATTAATTTTTGTACAAGTAAATCACTTTGTTTAAATTTCCTGCCATTTGTCACAAAAATAACCATTAATTCTCTTGAATGGTGTCCAGTACGTATAACAACATGTCTCATAAGCCCTTGTTTTTTTTGTTCATTATAAACACTAATATTTAATTCGTTAAACCAAACTTTAAGTTGGTTCATAACTTTTTGATGCAATTGGTCTTGAATTAAACATGTTTCCATATCTATAATATCGTGACTTCTTTGTCTATAAAAACCTGAGATAATCTCTCCTTCTTTATTCTTTCCAACGGGTATTTGTGATTTATTTCGATAATACCAGGGGTTTTCCATACCAACTGTTTCATTAATTATCGTTTCTTTAAAATCTGCTTTTCGATGAAACAAATTAACCACTTGTTCTTTCTTCATATTCAATTGAGCTTGGTATGTCATATGTTGTAATTGACAGCCCCCGCATTTGTAATAATATACACAGGGTGGCTCGACACGTTCACTACTTTGTTCTTTAACTTCTATTAATTTACCTATCGCAAAATTCTTTTTTACTTTGATCACTTTAAATTTAATCGTTTCATCTATTAAACTATTAGGAACAAACACAGGATAACGGTCTAACTTTACAACGCCATGTCCTTCATGTGTTAAATCAATTACACGTCCTTCTATAATTTCATTTTTTTGTATTATGCTCATTTTGTCACCCCATATAAAAGAGGTTAGGCTATTTGTAGTTTTACCTAACCTCGTTGTCTATTAACATTTTGGAAGATTCATTTTATCTTATTCATTAATCTCGTTCACGATGATGCTTTATTTTAATATATTGTCTATTATTGCTCAACTAACTCCTCGTTTTTAATATCGTTTGGTGTATAGACTTCAATATGCTGTTTTAAATTCAAAAAGTTTCCAGGCAACTTGCCACCATATTCACCATCCACATTCAATTGCAAATCTATAAATGAAGAAATATTAATCGATTTGGCTTTTTTATAATGTACTTTAGGATGTTTAATATGTTCACCTCGAGATGCAAGCGTCATAATATGTCCTAATTCTGCTAAATTAGCTTTTTCAACTATAATCAAGGTAAAATAGCCATCATCTAATTTGGCATCAGGCACTAACTTTTCAAATCCTGCCATAGAGTTGGTCAAACCTAATAAAAATAAGAGCGCCTCTCCTTGGAAAACCTCATCATCATATTCGATACGTAAATCAACAGCTTTCATCTGAGGCAACATTTCAAATCCTTTAATATAATATGCAAAAGGGCCGACAATTGATTTTAATCTACTTGGTGTCTCATAAGATACCTGTGTTAATTGTCCACCTGCAGCTAAATTAATGAAGTATCTACTGTTCATTTTCCCGATATCAACGCGTGTTGAATGACCTTCAATAATGACATCTATCGCGCTCATAATATCATTAGGTAAGTGCAAAGCTCGCCCAAAATCATTTACAGTTCCCATTGGGATAATGCCAATCTTAGGTCTATTCGGATGTTCTGCTATGCCATTGATGACTTCATTAAGTGTCCCATCACCACCAGCAGCTATTAAAACATCATAATCTTGTGTTAAACAACGCTTCGCCTCAGTGGTAGCATCTCCAATTTTTTCAGTCGCATAGGCACTCGTTTCAAAACCGGCCTTTTCTAATTTTATTAACACATCTGGTAATGTTCGCTTAAACAATTCTTTACCAGATGTTGGGTTATAAATGATTCTAGCTCGTTTTCTCATATTTTATCCCTCAACTTTTTATACTCAGTATATATATTAAATGATTTAGTTAAATGATAAAAGCATTTAGGCTATTTTTAAAAAGAAAATATAATATACTACTCAATATTAAAGTTTTTGAAACATCCATACCAATGGCTAAAACATAAGCATTAATCCATAATTAAGAATTGCTATCACATTAGAAATTTTAAAGTTTTGATTGTGCTACATTTTACATGAATATACCTTATCCTCATTTGCTCATTTTAAATAATCCCCCTGGTGTCAATAATTGCCAAAATCGCTAAAAAAAGATGATAATGATATATTCCTGAATGTTACACCAACAAAAAACGCCAATTCCTATATTTGTAATAGAAATTGACGTTTATTTTTTAATTTAAGATGCTTCAGTCTCAGGTTTTTCTTTAATTAGATTAAAACTGTTTAAAAATGAATGATGATGTTATCTTTTATCTAATTCTTGTTTTAATAATTGGTTCACTAATTGTGGGTTAGCTTGACCTTTGGAAGCTTTCATAATTTGACCAACTAAGAAGCCCATAGCTTTACCCTTACCATTTTGATAATCTTCAACGGATTGTGGATTGTTGTCTAACGCTTCATTTACAAATTTAAGCAGTGTTGCTTCATCAGAGATTTGCACTAAGCCTTTATCTTCCATAATTTGTTTGGCATCTCCACCATTTTCAGCTAGTTCTGGGAAAACTTTTTTAGCGATTTTACTACTCATTGTGCCATCTTCAATCAACTTAATCATACCTGCAAGATTTTGTGGTGTAAGTTTAGTATCTAATAATTCTATTTGATGTTTATTTAAATACTCATTAACGCCGCCCATTAACCAGTTTGAAGTTAATTTTACATCTGCACCTTCAGCTACTGCACCTTCAAAGAAATCCGACATTTCTTTTGTCAATGTAATCACATGTGCATCATATGCTGGTAAACCAAATTGATTGACGTATTTATCTTTTCTTTCATCTGGTAATTCAGGTATTGTTTGACGTACGCGTTCTTTCCATTCATCGTCAACATATAAAGGCACAATATCTGGTTCTGGGAAGTAACGGTAATCATCAGAACCTTCTTTTACACGCATAAGATTCGTTTTACCTGTAGCTTCATCAAAACGTCTCGTTTCTTGTAAAATCTCTCCGCCGTTCAATAATTCTTCTTCTTGACGTTTTTCTTCATATTCTAACCCTTTACGTACATAAGTAAATGAGTTTAAATTTTTCAATTCTGCTTTTGTTCCAAACTCTTCTTGACCATATGGTCGTAAAGAAATATTAGCATCACAACGCAATGATCCTTCTTCCATTTTACAATCAGAGACACCAGTATATTGTATGATTGAACGCAATTTTTCTAAGTATGCATACGCTTCTTGTGGTGAGCGAATATCTGGTTCAGATACAATTTCAATCAATGGTGTACCTTGTCTATTTAAGTCAACTAGTGAATAACCATCCTTATGCGTTGACTTACCAGCATCTTCTTCCATGTGTAAACGTGTGATACCTATACGTTTCGTTTCACCATCTACTTCAATATCAATATAACCATTTTCACCAATTGGCTGATCAAATTGTGAAATTTGATATGCTTTAGGATTATCTGGATAGAAATAGTTTTTACGATCAAATTTTGATTCTGTTGCAATATCCATATTTAATGCCATTGATGCTCTCATCGCCCAATCAACCGCACGTCTATTGACAACCGGTAATACACCAGGGTAAGCCAAATCAATGACGTTTGTGTTTGAGTTAGGTTTTGCTCCGAAATGTGCTGGTGATGGAGAAAACATTTTAGATTCTGTTTTTAACTCAACATGGACCTCTAGTCCAATAACTGTTTCAAAATGCATGATTTCCACTCCTTATAAATTTTCGTATTCATTATGCAAATTAAATTTTGTTTCATATTGGAAAGCGACACGATATAATGTTTTCTCATCAAATGGTTTACCAATAAATTGCAAACCAATTGGACGTCCATTCGCTTTACCGCAAGGAATAGATATACCTGGCAAACCAGCTAAGTTAACTGGTGTTGTTAGTAAGTCATTCGCATACATTGTAAGTGGATCATCGATTTCTTCACCTATATTAAATGCAGTTGTTGGTGTTGTTGGTCCTACTACAACATCATAGTTATCAAAAATACGATCGAAATCATTTTTAATTAATGTTCTAACTTTTTGTGATTTTTTGTAGAACGCATCATAGTAACCCGAACTTAACGCAAATGTACCAAGGAAAATACGACGCTTAACTTCTTCACCAAATCCTTCACTTCTTGACATTTTATATAATTCTTCAAGTGAATTTGCTTCTGGTGAATGATAACCGTATCTGATACCATCAAAACGCGATAAATTTGATGATGCTTCAGATGATGCGATTACATAATAAGAAGGAATGCCATATTTTGTGTTTGGTAATGAAACTTCTTCTACTGTAGCACCTAGTTCTTTCAATGTTTCAACAGCGTTTTTCACAGATGCTTTCACTTCGTCAGATATACCTTCGCCAAGATATTCTTTTGGTAATGCTACTTTAAGTCCTTGAATATCTTTACCAATATCAGATGTAAAGTCTGCATCTTCTACTGGTGCACTTGTACTATCATTTTCATCTAAACCAGTGATTGCTTCTAATACTAAAGCATTGTCCTTAACATTGCGTGTTAACGGTCCGATTTGGTCTAATGAAGACGCAAACGCTACCAAACCAAAACGTGATACACGACCATAAGTTGGTTTTAAGCCTACGATTCCACAATAAGCTGCAGGTTGACGAATTGAACCACCAGTATCAGAGCCTAAACTAAAAGGAACTAATCCTGCTGCAACTGCTGCTGCAGAACCACCAGATGAACCACCAGGAACAGCTGTGTGATCAAATGGATTTAACGTTTTTTTAAAATAAGAAGTTTCTGTAGAACCTCCCATTGCAAATTCATCCATGTTTAATTTTCCAATTAAAACCGCTTGTTCGTTGCGTAATTTATTCATAACTGTGGATTCATAGATAGGTACAAATCCTTCTAGCATTTTACTAGCACATGTTGTTTCTACACCTTCAGTAATAATATTATCTTTAATTCCCATTGGAATACCAAAAAGTTTGCCTTCCATTTGGTCCTTGGCTTGTAACTCATCTAATTCTTGTGCTTTTTTAATAGCATTATCTTTATCTAATGCAAGAAATGATTTGATTGTTGGATCAGTTTCTTCAATTGCATCGTAGATATCGTTTACTACTTGTGAAGGTTTAATTTCTTTGTTTTTTATTAATGTAATTAAATTTTCCACAGATTCATAACGGATGGTCATCTTAAGCGTCCTCCTCATTCATGATAGATGGCACCTTGAATTGTCCATCTTCCGTCTCTTTAGCATTTTTTAATGCAAGCTCTTGAGGAATGCCCTCGATTGCTTTGTCTTCTCTTAACACGTTTTGTAAATCTAATACATGATAAGTTGGCTCAATTGAGCTAGTGTCTGCTGTATCTATATGATTAGCAAAATTTAAAATACTTTCTAATGTATCTTGCATTTCAATTGTTTCTTCTTCTGATATTTGAAGTCTAGCTAAATTAGCAATATGCTCTACCTCTTCACGTGTAACTTTAGCCATTAAATAAAAGCCTCCTTTTTACTCATTCATTATAAAATTGTATCAAAATTCCAAGCAAAAATCTAAACTTTTCACCAATAACAATAAATAACCCTGTTTATTTTAATTCCTTTTGCTTAACCTTTTGGAATTATGTGACATAAATATATTTTGAACATAATCTACTTAAGTATCACAGCATTTATATCAATCATTGCATAATAAATCATATTTTTTATAAATAGTGTAATATTATTTTATTTGATGTAAGCATTTTCATTTTTGTCATTGAGCTAATTATTTTGAAAACCAAAAAATATTTCTACTCTATTTATAAATTTCATTGTATAATAATTCATGTAACACAATTTAATATTCTGGGAATAAGGGAGTTGAAGTATTATGTTTATTCTAGGCACATCTTTAGTGAATCAAGTTCACGCTACTTGGCAAACGTATATCATGATTATTATTTATTTTATCATTTTATTAGTTATTGGCTATTACGGTTATAAGCAATCCACAGGTAATTTAAGTGAATTTATGCTTGGAGGTAGAAGTATTGGCCCTTATGTAACCGCCCTATCAGCAGGTGCATCTGATATGAGTGGATGGATGATTATGGGGCTTCCTGGATCTGTATATAGTACTGGATTATCTGCAATGTGGATTACAATTGGTTTATCGCTTGGCGCTTATGTTAACTATTTTGTAGTCGCACCTCGACTTCGTATTTATACTGAAATTGCAGGAGATGCTATTACCTTACCAGATTTTTTTAAAAATCGACTCAACGACCGCAAAAATTACATAAAAATAATTTCAGGTCTAATCATCGTTGTGTTTTTTACTTTATATACACATTCTGGGTTTGTATCTGGTGGTAAATTATTTGAAAGTGCTTTTGGCTTGAACTATCATTGGGGGCTTATCATTGTTGCAGCAATCGTTATTTTTTATACGTTTTTTGGTGGATATTTAGCTGTATCCATTACAGATTTCTTTCAAGGTGTAATTATGTTAATTGCTATGGTCATGGTCCCTATCGTAGCACTTATAAAACTCAACGGTTTGGATACATTTAGTGAGGTAGCAGCAATGAAACCTACCAATATGGACTTGTTTAAAGGGACTACATTTTTAGGTATTATTTCCTTATTTGCCTGGGGTTTAGGTTATTTTGGACAACCACATATCATCGTTCGTTTTATGTCCATTAAAACACATAAACTTTTACCAAAAGCTAGACGTTTAGGTATAAGCTGGATGGTTGTAGGGCTCTTAGGTGCAGTTGCTGTAGGGTTAACAGGTATCGCATTTATACCTCAATACCATATTAAAATGGAAGATCCAGAGACACTATTTATCATTATGAGCCAAATTTTATTCCATCCACTCGTTGGTGGATTCTTATTAGCAGCTATATTGGCAGCTATCATGAGCACAATTTCATCTCAGTTATTAGTAACTTCTAGTTCACTGACTGAAGATTTTTATAAACTTATTCGCGGTGAATCGAAAGCAAAAACACACGAAAAAGAGTTTGTAATGATAGGAAGACTATCTGTTTTACTAGTAGCAATTATTGCAATTTGGATTGCTTGGTCTCCAAATGATACAATTTTAAACCTTGTAGGTAATGCTTGGGCAGGGTTTGGCGCGGCATTTAGTCCGTTAGTAATCTTCTCACTTTACTGGAAGGGTTTGTCTCACGCTGGTGCTTTGAGCGGTATGATTACCGGTGCTTTAGTCGTTATTGTATGGATTGCTTGGATTAAACCATTAGCATCAATAAATGAAATCTTCGGTATGTATGAAATAATTCCTGGTTTCCTAGCCAGTGTGATCGTTACTTATCTAGTAAGTAAAATTACGAAAAAGCCCGGTGAATTTGTAAATAACGATTTAAATAAAGTAAAAGAGATTGTCAAAGAATAATCGTGTAATAACTCTTTCACTATAAATTAACACTAAAAAAGCCACACTTGTAATACATATCTTGATTACAAGTGTGGCTTTTAATGTGTATATGCTTATTAATTATTGTTTTTATAAATATGGACTTGTGGGTCTTTGTCATCTTTAGTTTTACTGATTAAAGCTTTTGCCTTGTTACCATCTTTTATACGAATTTCATATTCGTCAATATCATCAAAGTATTTCTCTGCTTGTTCAGTGATATATTGTGTGATACCAATTGTTTCTGCTTCGCCATAATAATCAATCGGTACATCAACAGTTAGTTGCTTCGCTTTTTTATTATCAAATTTAACTGTCCCTACTGCTTGAGTAAAGTTATTAAAATACGTCTGTAAATCATCATTAAATTGTTTGAAATTATTATTTAAATTTTCATCAATTTTACTTGCTTCATCAGAAGGTAACAATGCTGTTGTTTGATTAATATCTTTCCATTCATTAATACGTGTCTTACCATCTTCAACTGTCGTACCAGCAATAAACTCTCCTGGTACAATTGAATTTTCGCCAGTTTGTTTATAAATTGCAAAGTGTATAGGTATGTCTTTCAAAGCTTTATTTTCTCTGACTCTTGACAAAATTTCGCCTGCCATTTGCTTTCCTTGTTTCTTAATTTCTTTATCATCTAAATCTTTACTATAGGTCTCGCCATCTTTTTCTTTTTGATAGTAATAAGTACTATTCATTGCTAGCCCAATGGTCATACCTTTAATTTTCTTCCCTTTAGTATCACCACTCGCATAAAAATCCTGTTCCAAAATATTAGAAAGATATGCAGGTGAATCTTCCGCAATTTTTTCTGGATCTGTTTCACCATTATGTGATGGATTTAAACCTAAATTCTCATTCGCTTTCTTTTCTTTTCGTTCATCTTCATCCATTGCATCTACTTCTGATTTGGTATATTTCGGGTCTAAATAAGCGTTAATCGTATCTTTATCTAAGTATTGACCATCTTGATATAAATAATCGTCAGTTGGAAAAACTTCTTTACTCAATTCTAAAAGCCCGTTTTCAAAATCTTCACCGTTATAACTATTTGCCATATTATCTTGTAATAAACCACGTGCTTGACTTTCTTTAAATGGTAAAATCGTTCTATAATTATTGCCTTGAACATTTTTATCGGTGGCAATTTCTTTAACTGAACCTGATTTTTCTTGCTGCTTATTGTCATTAGATTGTTCTTTACTTTTTTCATTATCCTCATTTCCACATGCTGATAATAGAAAAATTGCTGAGATGAATAGTATAATCGTTCTTTTCATGCATTATCTCCTCTATCCCTCTATTTCTTTTTGTTTCTGGACAAAGTCATCTTCTGTCCAAACTTCTGTACCAAATTGTTCAGCTTTTGTAAGTTTTGAACCAGCGTCTTCTCCAGCAATTACTAAATCTGTCTTTTTTGTAACACTGTTTGTAACTTTAGCACCTTGAATCTCTAACCATTTTGAAGCTTCATTTCTTGTCATTTGATATAACTTTCCAGTTAAAACAATGGTCTTATTAATAAATTCTGGATGTCCTTCTAACTCTGTTGTGTTGACACCTTTATAAGTCATATTAACATGTTTTTTCTTTAATTTATTAATAAGTGCACGGATATCTTCATTTTCTAAATAAGTGACTAATGATTGTGCTAATTTTTGACCAACATCATAGATTTCAATCAATGACTCTTCTGTAACATTAAATAAATCATCCATGGTTCCATATTTTTCAGCAATGACTTGGCTCGCTTTGACACCTAAGTGTCTAATCCCTAAACCAAATAGCAAATGTTCTAATGAGTTTGATTTAGCATCTTCAATCGCATTTAATAGATTGTTTACTTTCTTTTCACCCATTCGCTCTAATGGTAGCAAATCGTCTTTAGTTAAGTAAAATATATCAGCAACATCTTTTATTTTTTCATTTTCATAAAGTTGTTGAATAATTTTAGTACCTAAACCATCTATATTCATTGCTTGTCGTGATACAAAATGAATCATACCTTCAACAAGTTGTGCTTGGCATTTTGGATTGATACATCTTAAAGCCACTTCTCCTTCAATTCTTACAAGTTCATGACTACAACTAGGGCAATGTGTAGGCATGTGATAAACTTCAGCATTTTGTGGTCGACGATTTAATACGCTTTTTATGACTTCTGGTATAATGTCTCCCGCCTTCTTAATTACAACACTATCACCAATTCGAATATCTTTTTCATGTATTAGATCTTCATTATGTAAAGAAGCTCTAGAAACTGTAGTGCCCGCTACTTTAACTGGTTCAAGTATAGCCGTAGGTGTAACGACGCCTGTTCTACCAATACTCAGTTCAATATCTAATAAATCTGTTATGACTTCTTCAGCAGGAAACTTATACGCAATTGCCCAACGAGGAGATTTTTGTGTATAGCCAAGCTCATCTTGCTGGTCTAAATCATTTACTTTGATAACAATGCCGTCGATATCATAAGGTAACTGTTCACGTGCTTCAGTCCATTTTTCAATATAATCGAATACTTCTTCTATAGTTTGGACACGTTCTCTTTCTTTATTTGTTTTAAAACCTAATTTATCTAATTCATCTAAAGCTTCGCTTTGTGTATGTGCATGAAATTGTGTAAAGTCATTTACGCTATATAAGAAAACACTTAACTTTCTCTTTGCTGCAAGTTTGGAGTCTAATTGTCGAAGTGAACCAGCAGCTGCATTTCTTGGATTGGCAAAAGGTTGCTCATCATTTTGTGCTTTAGCTTCATTTAAATCAAAAAATGATTTTCTGGGCATGTATGCTTCACCACGAACTTCAAATGTTCTAGCTTCATTAATCTTTAATGGTATTGCATGTATAGTTCTTAAGTTTTCGGTGATATCTTCACCCGTAGTACCGTCACCACGCGTCAAACCTTGTACAAATTTACCATTCTCGTATTTGAGAGAGACTGCTAAACCATCTATTTTCAATTCGCACATGTATTCCACATGATTAATTTGTTCACGTATACGCTGGTCAAATTTTTTTAAATCTTCTTTATTAAAAGCATTCCCTAAACTTAGCATCGGTGTATCATGATTCACTTTTTCAAAAGTTGATTGAGCTGAGCCACCTACTCTTACTGTAGGTGAATCAGCTGTTCGATATTCTGGGTTGTTCGCCTCAATATCTATCAATTCATGTAAAAGTTTATCGTATTCACTGTCTGGTACTGAAGGGTTGTCTTGTACATAATATTCATAACTATATTGATTTAGTAATTGATGTAATACATCGACACGCGATTGTAAGTCAGCCACGCTTTATTCCCCTTTCTTTTCAATAGGTGCAAATTGAGCAAGCAAACGTTTAGGCCCTTCAGATTTAAAGATAATATCTAATTCAACCGAACCATTTTTTTCATTAACATTACTTACCATACCTTCGCCCCATGATTTATGAATAACTTTGTCACCAACATGCCAATCCGTCGATTGTTGTGCTTTTTCCGAGGATGTCACACGTTTACTATATCCTCTTTTTTCAGGTTGTTTGGTTGCAGATTTAAATCGATTTCCTTGTGCAGTTGCCCGTGATTTATTTTCGTTTTCTAATAAATCTTCAGGTATTTCATTTAAGAATCTTGAAGCCATATTGGACTGCGGTCTTCCAAAAAGCATTCTTGATGTCGCATGCGTTAAATATAACGTTTCTTCAGCACGTGTAATCGCTACATAACAAATTCTTCTTTCTTCTTGCATTTCATGATCATCATCACTTTTTATCGCCGTTATATGTGGAAATAATGATTCTTCCATGCCCATAATAAATACAATAGGAAACTCTAATCCTTTGGCTGAGTGCATTGTCATCAACGTTATGCCATCATCTATTTGCGCTTCGTCTATATCAGCAACTAAAGATAAGTCTGTTAAAAAATTGATTAACGACTGTTCTTCTAATGGCGTGTTTTCTTCGTAGTCTTTAGGGACTGACATAAATTCATCTATATTTTCTAATCTACTTCTTGATTCTAATGTTTGTTCTCGTTCCAACATCTCACGGTAACCTGATTTCACCAATACTTCTTCAACGATTTCTGTAATCTCTAAAAATTCTTGTTGTTTAATTAAGTTCTGTATCATGTCATAAAATGAAATACATGCTTGTGTTACTTTTTTAGATAAGCCTATAAAGTCTACTTCTGCTAGTGCATCAAACATACTTATCTCGTTTTGAGCAGCATATGCCTGAATTTTATCTACTGTCGATGGACCTACACCACGTTTTGGTACATTGATTACACGACGTAAACTGATATCATCATTGCTATTGGCTATTATTCTCAAATAGCTAAGTAGATCTTTAATTTCTTTACGATCATAGAATTTTTGACCACCAACCATTGTGTATGGAATATTAGATTTCATAAATGTCTCTTCCAACACACGAGACTGAGCATTGGTACGGTATAAGATAGCCATATCTTTATATTTTTTTCCATTACGTTGTTGTTTCATAATTTCCTTAACTACATATTCCGCTTCGTCTCTCTCAGTAGTAGCTTCATAATAGTGAATTTTTTCTCCAGATGTATTACCTGTCCATAACCCTTTGGGTTTACGCTCTGAATTATTTTTGATTACTTCGTTAGCTGCATTTAATATATTTTTAGTTGAGCGATAATTTTGTTCTAAAAATATCGTTTTAGCTTCAGGATAATCTTCTTCAAAGGAAAGTATGTTTTGAATATCAGCACCACGCCAACCATAAATAGATTGATCAGAATCACCAACTACACATAAATTTTTAAATTTAGATGCTAAAAGATTTACTAATGTATATTGTGCTTTGTTTGTATCTTGGTACTCATCGACATGAATGTATTGGAATTTATTTTGATAAAATTCTAACACATCTGGCACACGTTCAAATAATCGAATTGTAACCATGATTAAATCATCAAAATCTAACGCTTCATTTCTTGATAACTGTCTTTGATATCCTTTATACACTGTAGCAACCATTTGTTCATGATATGTTTCAGCATCTTTTTGTGCATCCTCTGGTGTTTTCAATTCATTTTTCAAATTACTTATAGCACCTATAAACATTCTTGGTTCAAACTTTTTACTATCTATATTTTCATTTTTCAATACATCTTTGATAACTGATTTTTGGTCAGTAGGATCAATTATAGTAAAATTACGTTCAATACCAATTCTATCCGCATCTCTTCTCAGTATTCTTACACACATTGAGTGAAATGTTGACATCCATATAACTTGAGCCGGTTCTCCTACTAAAGCTTCCACACGTGCTTTCATTTCTTTTGCTGCCTTGTTTGTAAAAGTAATCGCTAGAATGTTGTATGGGGATACGTCCTTTTCATCAAGCAAGTAAGCTATACGATGAGTTAAAACACGTGTTTTGCCTGAACCCGCACCCGCCATAATAAGTAGTGGCCCTTCTGTAGTGCGTACTGCTAAACTTTGTTCATCATTCATCTTATTTACTAATGCATTCATTTATGTGACTCCTTTATCTTAACTGTTTTTAATGCGTTTTTAATATCTTTATAAACAATATCACCAACGATAATCGTATCAGCAATCGAAGCCATTTCTTCAGCTTCTTCTTGATTACTAATGCCACCACCATAAAATAATTGTGTATCACTTAACATATTTGCAGCTGTCTTTACCTTTTCAACTTCTCCGTATGCACCACTATATTCAAGGTACATAACTGGTAATTTATACATTTCATTAATCATTTGAGCATATGCTTCGATATCTTCATCTGTTAAATTTGTTTCAGCTTGTGTAACTTGTGCTACTTTGCTTTCAGGATTCATGACAACATATCCTTCAAAAACAACTTCTTCAAAATCTATGACATGTCCAAATGATTTCAATGCTTCTAAAAGTACACCGTTATGATATTTTACATCTGTACTATTCAATACAGTCGGTACAAAATAAAAGTCAAAACCAGGCATAACACTTTCGATATTGGAAATTTCGAAAACGAGAGGTAAAGGATATCTTCTCACCCTACTCATCAATTGAATAACATTATCTTCAGTAACATCATCTGTGCCACCTATCATAATTGCGTCGGTTTGAGACATACATACCGCATCTAAATCATCGTCAGAAATCGACTTAGCAGGATCTAATTTAAAAATATGTTTCCATTTTTTAATGTCATACATGATATGTTACTCCTTTTTTTAGCATACTTTTGATTATATCATTTTTAACCACTGAGTTCTAAAACGATATAGGATTTTATATTGAATTCTAACATGACATATCAATGGTAGATTAATCATGTTTCTCATTAAATATATTCAAAATTTTTCAGAAAAATAATCGCTTCGTATCTATTTTATCAATACACTTTAAATTAACAACATAAAAAGCTGTCAGCAAAGAAAGTTTCTTTACTAACAGCTTTACTAATGAAATCATTAAAATTACACTTCGCTACAGTATATAGAATTGTTAATTAATCGGCCGTTTCAATATTCATGCGGTCTAGAATCATTGTGTAAGCATCATTTCCCCATTGTAAAGATCTCTTAACACGAGAAATCGTTGCAGTTGAAGCACCAGACTCTTGTTCAATCGTCGCATAAGTATATCCTTGCTTAATCATTTTTGCGACTTGCAATCGTTGAGATAACGATTGAATCTCATTTACTGTACATAAATCGTCAAAGAATTGGTAACATTCTTCTCTGTTTTCTAATGTAAGAATTGCATCAAATAATTCATCTAATGCTTTTCCTCTTAATTTTTCTATTTGCATTAAAAACAACCCCTGTACTTTCATTTTAATCTTAATTCAACGTGCTAATACATTAAAGTGTAACGATTTCATAAGTAAATTTCAATTATTCTAATCCTGCACGTTTAAAAATCGTATCAACTTGGTTTAAATGATGTTTTGGATTGAAACATTCATCTAATTCTTCAGTGCTCAATAAATCTGTAATAGATGAATCTTGTTCAATTAATGTTCTAAATGGTGTTTTTGTTTCCCAAGACTCCATCGCTTTTGGCTGTACTTTATCATATGCTGCTTCACGTGCTAAACCTTTATTTATCAACGCTAATAATACACGTTGCGAATAAATAAGACCAAAAGTTTTATCGATATTTGCTAACATATTATCTTCAAATACAGTAAGTCTTTCTACAATATTTGTAAATCTATTTAACCCGTAATCTAAAGCTATCGTTACATCTGGCAGCATGATTCTTTCTGCAGATGAATGTGAAATATCTCTTTCATGCCATAAAGCTACATTTTCATATGCAGTTGTAATGTATCCTCTGATAACACGAGCAATACCAGTAATATTTTCTGAGCCAATTGGATTACGTTTGTGTGGCATCGCTGACGAACCTTTTTGGCCTTTAGCAAAAGCTTCTTCAACTTCTCTTGTTTCAGTTTTTTGTAAGTTGCGTATTTCCACTGCAAATTTTTCCATAGAAGTACTTATCAACGCTAAAGTAGCTATATAATATGCGTGTCGGTCACGTTGTAACGTCTGAGTAGAAACAGCGGCTGTATCTAAACCTAAATTTTCACAGACATGCGCTTCAATTTCAGGTGGGATGTTTGCAAAAGTCCCTACTGCACCACTCATTTTACCAACTTCTATTTCTTTTCTCACACGCTTAAAACGCTCTAAATTACGTTTCATTTCTGTATACCATAATGCCATTTTGACACCAAATGTTGTTGGTTCCGCATGTACACCATGAGTTCGTCCCATCATTAAAGTATATTTATAATTTTTAGCTTTTTGTGCTAAAACATCAATAAATCTTTCTAAATCTTTTTCAATAATATCGTTTGCTTGTTTAATGACATAACTTAATGCCGTATCAACTACATCAGTTGATGTTAACCCGTAGTGTACCCATTTACGCTCTTCACCTAATGTCTCTGATACTTGTCTTGTAAATGCAACGACATCGTGTCGTGTTTCTTCCTCAATTTCTTTTGCGCGGTTAACATCAACCTTTGCATTCTGACGAATTTTCAATACATCTTCAGCAGGTATATCTCCTAATTTACTCCAAGCTTCACATGCTAGTATTTCTACTTCTAACCAAGCTTCATAGCGATTTTGATCCGTCCAAATATTAGACATTTCTTCTCTAGAATAACGTTCTATCATTAAAATAAGCTCCTATCTTGCGTAAGTTTTAGTTCACAAACTCCAAAAACATGTACATTCTATCAAAAAATACAATTAAAGTTCGTGTTTATTCTTGTCATTATTAGTTTAACAGAATTGATCATAAATGTATAAGTCTTTTCTATCTTCTTTATAGAAATTTTAACACGTTTTATCAAAAGCCGTGCATAAAAACCTTATTCTCCTCAAGATTTATCATTTTATATTAATTTGCGATTATATGATAAAAAAATCGTTGACCTGAGATTTCTATCTCTGCCAACGATTACGTTTATATATCTAACACTAAGTATCTGTTTTAAACAATTATTCTATTAATTTCCCAACAAATTGAATTTCTTGCCTGTATACTTCATATTTACCATCTTTATTTTCTTTATAAATTGGTTTTTCAAAGCGTTTAATAGGCATATATCCAGCATCTCGCATACGTTGCAAACAAGCCTGTATCGTTTCGTTTTCTTCTACTTTAAACTTTTGCTGCTTTTTCATATACTTTCCACTTTATCTGGATCATATTGTTTAAGTTTCTTGCTACGCACACCTTTAACCCAAAAACCACCGTGAATTGTTCTTGGTTCATATGCGATGATAAACGCTTTTTCATCAATTTGCTTAATGGTTTCTATCAATTTCAGCTCAAAACGTCTTGGTGTTAATATTTGTAAAATTAATCTTGTGCCATCTCTGCCATAAGCAGTATTATGTGTAACGCCATAACCTAAATCTCTCAATTGCTTTGGTAAATCTAATTCATATTCAGATGAAGTAACATTCACAACTGTATAGCCAAGCGCTAATTTCTCTTCAATTTTCATTCCTACAATAATACCGATTGAAAACCCAAATGCATATGCAAAGACATTTTGAATTTGATCTAAACTAGACATAACCATTCCCAAACCGATAACGTATACTAAAACTTCTAAGAAACTTACCACTGCTGCAACATAACGATAACCTTTGAGTGTTAAAATCGTTCTCATTGTCAAACAAGTTACATAAGCAACATTAATAATAAAAATAGCTAAAACCATTAACCATGGATTAGAAGTAATTACTGACATGTTCATTTCCCTTTCTTTCTCATTAAATTCAAATTATTTTATCAGTAACTTATTATTTTGTCACTAAAATCATTCGAAATCTGTTTGATTTTTCGGCCATGTATATCTTGTGTAAGCTAATTCTCTTTTATGTGCATTTTTAATATAATGATTTTCTATGATAACTTTTGCTTCTTTTGGCACTTGTTTTCCTTCTAAATAATCATCTATATGAGCATAACTAACACCAAGTGCATCTTCATCTGGTAATTGTGGTTTGTTTTCTTCTAAATCAGCAGTTGGTACTTTTTCATATAAATGTGCTGGAGCATCTAAATATGCTAATATTTGTCGCCCTTGACGTTTATTTAAACCAAATAACGGTGCGATATCTGCTGCACCATCGCCATATTTTGTAAAAAATCCAGTCAAGTTTTCCGCTGAGTGATCAGTACCCACAACAATTCCTTGTTGATTGGATGCAATCGAAAATTGTGCTTTCATACGTTCACGCGCTTTTTCATTCCCTTTTTGGAAATCCGTCAACACAATTCCAGATTCTTTTAGCGATTCTACACTTTGATCTACTGAAGGTTTAATGTTGACTGTAATTGTTCGATCCGGTTGTATAAACTTCAAAGCATCTTCAACTTCATCAGCATCTTTTTGTTCGCCATATGGTAATTTAACTGCAATAAATTGACAATCAATATCTTTTTCTTTTAATTCATTTATCGCGATTTGACATAGCTTACCAGCTAAAGTCGAATCTTGCCCACCTGAAATACCTAAAACCAATGATTTAATAAATGAATGAGATTGGATATAATTTTTAATAAATTGAATAATATTACGCGTTTCTAATTTGCTATCAATGCTGGGCTTGACTTTCATTTCTCTTACGATAATATCTTGAATTTCACTCATTTTCTTCTTCCATCTCCTTCACATGTTCTGCCACTTCAAATATACGTTTATGTTTATTTTCCCAACATTCTGTACTTAAATCAACTGGGTACTCCTGAGGATTAAGATGACGCTTGTTCTCATCCCATAAGTACGAAAGACTTTTAGTCAAATAATTTTGTGCTTCCTTTTCATTTGGTAAATCATAAACGAGTTCACCTTCTTTAAAAATATCATGGTGTAACGGCTTGGCTATAAAGGATTTTATAAATTTCATCTTATACGTATGTACAGGATGGAACAATTTAAGTGGAGACTCATCATAAGGATCTTCATGCGCTAACGTGATATAGTCACCCTCAGCTTTGTTTGTTTTCTTATTAATAATACGATAGACGTTTTTCTTTCCTGGTGTAGTTACCTTTTCTGCATTGTTTGATAGCTTTATTCGGTCTACATAATTCCCTGAAGCATCTTCTACTGCCACAAGTTTGTATACTGCACCTAAGGCAGGCTGATCGTAACCAGTAATTAATTTAGTACCAACACCCCATGAATCAACCTTTGCACCTTGCGATTTCAAGCTTGTAATCGTTTGTTCATCTAAATCATTTGATGCAATAATTTTAGTTTCAGTAAATCCTGCATCATCTAACATGCGACGTGCTTCTTTTGATAAATAAGCGATATCACCAGAATCTAAACGTATACCAACAAAGTTAATTTCATCACCAAGCTCTTTAGCAACTTTTATCGCTGTTGGTACACCAGATTTCAAAGTATGAAAAGTATCAACTAAGAACACGCAATCTTTATGGCGTTCTGCATATTTTTTAAATGCAATATATTCATCACCATAAGTTTGAACCATTGCATGCGCATGCGTTCCTGATACTGGTATGCCAAAAAGTTTTCCAGCGCGCACATTACTCGTTGAATCAAATCCACCAATATATGCTGCTCTTGCACCCCACAAAGCAGCATCTGCTTCTTGTCCACGTCTTGTTCCAAATTCCATTAATGTGTCATTTGGCGCTACTTGTTTTATTCTACTTGCTTTCGTAGTAATTAGCGTGTGAAAATTCACGATATTTAACAACATCGTTTCAATTAATTGTGCTTGGATAAGTGGTGCTTCTACGCTTAATAAAGGTTCATTACCAAAACATAATTCTCCTTCTTGCATAGAACGAATATTACCAGTAAATTTCATATCTTTTAAATATTCTAAAAAGTCTTCTTGATAACCAATGGATTTTAAATATTTAATATCCGATTCTGAAAAATGAAAGTTATTGATATAAGCAATCACTCGTTTCAATCCATTAAACACTGCATATCCGCTGTTGAAAGGCATATTTCTAAAATATAAATCAAATACAGCATTTCTTTCATGAATCCCGTCATTCCAATAACTCTCCGCCATATTTATTTGATATAAATCATTATGTAATACTAATGTATCATCCTCAAATTGGTACACTGCTATCTCTCCTATCGGCTTTTTCATTAGTTTAACACAAAAAATTAAACGTTTATATCTGAAATGAATTTATCCATATTACTTCAAACATAACGCATCATAATATTAAATATAATTTTGTTATTTAATTATTATTTAGTTAGTAGTAAATTCAAAATAGTAGCGACAAAATCATGACAATTCTATAATTAAACATTAAAAATAGAAAAAATACCGTATAATGTGTGCGAGGTGTTTTATATGTTAAATGAAGCTAAATCATTTATTCAAACAATGTATAAAGAATTAAATTATAACGAAAATACTATTTTAAAACGAATTAATCAGATAGAAACACAAATAAACTTAACTGGTACGTATAAACATACTAATGAGGAACTTGTATATGGTGCTAAGATGGCTTGGAGAAATTCAAATCGTTGTATAGGCCGTGCATTCTGGGACTCATTAACCGTCAATGATGCAAGACATATCCAGACTGAACAAGAATTTTTAGATGCAATAGAAAATCATATTCAATTCGCTACAAATGGAGGGAAAATAAAACCATGTATCACTATTTTTGATGCTCAACATCCTCCAAAAATATATAATAATCAACTTATCAGATATGCAGGTTATGAAGACGTAGGTGACCCTTCCGAACTAAAAATCACACAATTAGCCGAACATTTAGGTTGGCAAGGCAAACATACAGATTTTGACATTTTACCTTTAATTTATAAAATTCCTGGTGAATCGTTAAAGTTTTACAATTATCAACCTGAAATGATAAAAGAAGTGCCTATTACCCATGATCGTTTTCCAAAATTAGAAAAGCTTGGGCTAAAATGGTATGCCGTACCAATTATATCTAACATGGACTTAAAAATTGGTGGAATCACATATCCAACCGCGCCGTTCAACGGCTGGTACATGGTAAATGAAATTGCGGTGCGAAATTTTACTGATTCATATCGCTACAATTTACTAGAAACCGTTGCAGAAGCTTTTGAATTTGATACACTAAAGAATAATTCTTTTAACAAAGATAGAACGTTAGTCGAATTGAATTATGCAGTATATCATTCTTTTAAAAATGAAGGCGTATCAATGGTTGATCATCTAACTGCGTCAAAACAATTTGAAAGATTTGAAAAAAACGAACGGAAAAATGGAAGAGATGTAACCGGAAAATGGTCTTGGTTGGCACCATCTTTATCTCCAACTTTAGTATCTAATTACCATCACGGGTATAAAAATGAGATGAAAGAACCGAATTTCTTTTATAAAAAACAATCATCTGTTTCTGGGTGTCCTTTCCATTAATTTTTAACACATATATACAAGGGGTAACGTCACATGAAATTATATTATTTAGGTCCAAAAGGAACATTTTCATATTTAGCGGCAAAACAATATCTATCAGAATCTGAGTTCGAATATACGTCTAAATCTAATTTGTATGAAGTCGTTACTGCTGTCTCAGAAGATAATCATAGTATTGCTGTCGTGCCCATCGAAAATTCAATTGAAGGTACAATCAATATTGTTGCCGATGCCTTAACACAACAAAATATTTATGCACAGGGAGAAATACATTTAGATATACAATTTGCTTTATATGGCCCTGAAAATGCAACAGTCAATGATATATCAAAAGTTTATTCAATAAGCCCAGCAATTAGTCAAACGAGCCAATATATACAACAACATAAGTTCACATATGATTATGTAGATAGCACGATACAAAGTTTAGAAAAAATAACCAACCAAGTGGGTGCAATCGCACCTTTAGGTAGTGGGGAAACTTATGGCTTTCAACCTATAGAACAAAACATTCAAGACTTCCCTCACAATGTCACACGTTTTTTAGTCGTAAGTAACCAGCCACAACATTCGGACAATGCTAGTGACACAATGTTACTCATTACACCACAATTTGATAAACCAGGCTTACTTGCAAGTATTTTAAACACTTTTGTGCTTTTTAACATCAACTTATCTTGGATTGAGTCTAGACCTTTAAAAACACAGCTGGGCATGTATCATTTTTTCGTCCAAGCAGATACTGGTTTAACAGAAGCGTTATCGAAAGTCATTAAAATCTTGAACACTTTAGATTTTCAAGTTACAATCATTGGATCTTTCAATAAGTTAAATCACGATTAATCAGAAAGTAAAATTCAAAAACTTATCATGATATGATACTTCAAAAATAATAGAGCCTGAGACATTTAATTGTCTCGGGCTCTATTATTTTTGATTTATTTTAATGGTAATGGTTTGGTAATATCTATACCTAATACTGGTGGTACTAAGAAATAAACTACTAACACAATAACAATAATACTCAACAGGTTAACCCAAAATCCAACTGACGCCATTTTTTTAATGCTAATCCTTCCAGTTCCAAATACAATAGCATTTGGTGGTGTGCCAACTGGTAACATATAAGCACAATTAGCGGCCATAGCAGCAGGTACCATGAGTAGTAGAGGATGTACATTAACTGCAACTGAAAGTGTTGCAAGTATAGGTAAAATCATAGTCGCAGTAGCTGTATTCGAAGTTATTTCTGTTAAAAACAACACAAATATTGTAATGACAAGAACGATAATTAATGGACTAACGCCTTCAATCAACTTTAATTGTTCACCTAACCATTTCGCTAAGCCACTCTCTGAGATACCTTTAGCAAGTGCCAAACCTCCACCAAATAAAATGAGTACGCCCCATGGCAAGTCTTTGGCAACATTCCAATCAATAATTCGCGTATGTTGTTCTTTATTTTTAGCCGGTATTAAAAATAATAATACAGCTATAAACATGGCAATTGTACCGTCTGCCACTTCTGAGGTGAACGACCAATTTTTCAATAAGAATTCTCTACTAATCCATAACAAACTTGCTAATATAAAAATTGCTTGTACCACTTTTTCTTCGTATTTCATCTTTCCTAATTCATCTAATTTTTTCCTAATTAAGTTCTGACCGCCTGGCAGTTCTTTCATATCATGTTTAAATGCAACATAACGTAGATACAACCATACTAAAATCAATAGTACAATGACTGTAGGTACGCCAATGACCATCCATTTAGCAAAGCTTATTTCCTCACCAAATGCAGATTGATATTGGCCTTTAAGGATAATAAGTGGAGGCGTTCCGATCAAAGTTCCTAAACCACCAATGGTTCCTGCATACCCAATGGCTAACACTAGCGATTGTTCAAATTTACTGATGCTTGTAGCATTCATTTCTTCCCCTTTTAAATCATTTGCTTCTTTAATAATCGCTAAACCTATCGGTATCATAATCATCACAGCTGCAGTATTAGAAACAAACATAGATAAGAATCCTGTCGCTATCATAAAACCTAATAAAATCTTTCCAGTACTTGTACCTAGAATACTAATGATTGTTAAGGCAACACGTGTATGTAAATTCCATCTTTCCATAGCAATAGCTAATATAAATCCACCTAAAAATAGAAAAATAATATCATTACCATATTGAGCAGATACTTCTTCTGGGCTAAGTACATGTCCAACAGGCAATAAAATTAATGGCAACAAACTAGTTGCAGCAATTGGTATTGCTTCAGTAATCCACCAAATAGCGATCCAAATAGTAATCGCTAATACAAAAACGCCTTTATACGATAAATTTTCAGGTTCAAAAGTTAACAATGTCAAAATAAATAGTAGTGGCCCTAAAATCAACCCTGTAAGCTGTCCTGCATTATAAGATTTATTTTTTTTAGAAAAAAATGTTAAATACTGCGAACGCCTATATTCCCCTTTGTTTATATTATTCATAATGATTCCCCCCGATTTCAATTACTTTCTGAATTTTCTTACTTTATTACTCTTTAACATAATATAATTTCTATTAAATTACAATATGTTTTATATTGTGTTTTAATTCAGAACTACTAAAATAAAGAATCATTATTTTATATTTATTTTTTTAACGCTTATATTTTCCTGATTTGAGAGATACAAATCTTCTATATCTTTTAAATAAAGTCTTTGCTGCTTATTGTCATAATAATTCTGTGCTATAAATATATTGTTGTGTTTTACGTTATTATAGCTTTGCACTCGAATGGCATCTTTAGACATATGACCTATAAAGTGATTATGATAAATATTTAAATTACTTCCAGATTGCGTTGGTCTTGCCTTACCTGTGAGATCTTGTGCATTTTTTCCATCTTTCACTGCTAAAAATCGAATCCCTCCTCCACAATTTTTAAATATATTATCATGGATAAAAGTATCTTTTGATTTTAAAGGTGTCAGTGCGTATTGGTTGATACCTTCAAATGTATTAAAACGAATGTGTATATTTTCGTAAAATTGATTAAATCTACTCGCATGAGATCCAATTGCTCTATTCCAAGCACCCATCGTTGGTGTCTTTGAATTTCCAAAATAACAATTTTCAATTATTACATTTTTAGTTATCGTACCATCCGTGGCACCAAATTTTGGGAAAGCACCTTTTACTTGTATATCAATTTGTACCGCTTCTGAAAATAACCTTTCTCCTTTATCGTCTTTAAATCCTAAAAATTCGCAACCATTTATATATAGGCCATTAATGCCGCATGCATCTATTGCATGACCTCCAACAACATCTTTAAATGTTACACCTAAAATTTGAATATTTTGAGCATGCCCCATGCACATTGCTGTATTGTTATATGGATACTCATAACCATTCATATCCAATGTTCCACCAGCAATGCAGATTTCACTATTACCTTCATATCCATAATAAGATTTCAGCCATCTACCATTTTTCAATAAAGTATCTTTGCCTACTCTTTTTAATACTGCTTCGTCGTCCATTATCAAAGTAGTTGAATCATATATTACCAACGGTCTACGAATATGATACTCTCCCTTGGGAATATAAATTGTTGTGTTTTTGTGTTTTCTAGCGTATTTTAACGCTTTTTGAATCGCGCGTGTATCTGCCCATCTATGCTTACCTTTTAGGCCGAACTGCATTGCATTAATTATCATTAGTAATTCTTCCTCCTCACTTAATACTTTATAATAAACTAATAGTTCGTTTTTCAAACGCTTTAAATGCACCTTTAATGATTTATGTACTTAGTATATAATAACTATAATCTTAATTTTGGGAGTGTTACATTAGATGAAAAATAGCGCGCTTATTATTGTTGACTATTCAAATGATTTTGTTGCTGATAATGGTAAATTAACTTGTGGCCTTCCGGGTCAACAAATTGAAAGTTATATTGTTGAAAGAATTGAAGCATATAATAAAAAACAGGCTAATATCTTTTTTCTTATGGATTTACATTATGAAGAAAATAGCTATCATCCAGAAAACAATCTTTTTCCACCTCATAATATAATTGATACCACTGGAAGAGAACTTTACGGTAAAGTAAATGATATTTTTCAAAATATCTTATTTAATGATCATGTGCATTATTTAGATAAAACACGTTATGATTCATTTTGTGGTACGCCCTTAGACATTATGTTACGTGAACGCAACATTACGCATTTAGAAATTGTTGGTGTATGTACAGATATTTGCGTGCTGCACACCGCAATCACTGCTTACAATTTGGGATATGCTATTTCAATTTCTCATAAGGGTGTCGCTTCTTTTAATCCAACAGGGCATCAATGGGCATTAGATCATTTTAAAAATTCATTAGGTGCTGAAGTAGAATAACAATAGAAAATCATGATAAAATAAAATTAAATAAAAAATTAAGGAGAATTAAAACATGGCAAAAACTTATATTTTCGGTCATAAAAATCCAGATACAGATGCAATCTCATCAGCTATTATTATGGCAGATTTTGAACAACAAACAGGAAATACAGACGCAACACCTTATCGTTTAGGCGAAGTAGGACCTGAAACTCAATATGCATTAAATCATTTTAATGTAGACACACCAGAATTACTTAGTGATGATTTAAATAATCAAAATGTTATCTTAGTTGACCATAATGAATTCCAACAAAGTGCTGATACAATTGATAAGTCATCAATTCAACATGTCGTTGACCATCATAGAATTTCAAACTTTGAAACTGCAGGACCATTATATTACCGTGCTGAGCCAGTAGGTTGTACTGCAACAATCTTATACAAAATGTACAAAGAACGTGGTTTTGAAATCAAACCTGAAATTGCTGGTTTAATGATTTCTGCTATCATTTCAGATAGCTTACTATTTAAATCACCAACTTGTACACAAGAAGATATTGACGCTGCTGAAGCTTTAAAATCAATTGCAGATGTTGACTTAGAATCTTATGGTTTAGAAATGTTAAAAGCAGGTGCTTCAACAACTGACAAAACTGCATCTGAGCTATTAAATATGGATGCAAAATCATTTAATATGGGTGACTATATTACACGTATCGGTCAAGTTAATACCGTAGATATTGATGAAGTATTCCAACGTCAAGAAGAGTTAGAAAAAGCAATGTTAGAAGTAAGTACAAATGAAAAATATGATTTATTTGTACTGCTTGTAACTGATATCATCAACAGTGATTCTAAAATTTTAGTTGTTGGTGCTGAAAAAGATAAAGTAGGCAACGCATTCAACGTTAAACTAGACAATAATACTGCATTTTTACCAGGTGTTGTATCTCGTAAAAAACAAGTTGTACCACAAATTACAGAAGCTTTAAGCTAATCTCATACTTTATCAATATATAACACTATATAGTAAAAACTTAAATAGTTTACTATATAGAAAAACTGGGACATAATAATAATTATGTTCCAGTTTTTTTATCCATCTTTTTAAACTATCTAAATCATCAATATACTAGGAGGAATAATATTTGAATTCAATAGAACAATCTTTCCACAATAGTAAACAATATTTTAATACTCATGAAACCAAATCACTTAAATTTAGAAAAAAACAACTCAAACAGTTAAGTAAGAGTATTAAAAATTATGAAAATGACTTACTTGAAGCTTTTCAAAAAGATTTAGGTAAAAATAAAGTAGAAGCCTACGCAACTGAGATTGGCTTTACATTAAAAAATATTAAATCAGCTCGTAAAGAACTAAAAAATTGGGCCAAAACCAAACAAGTCAATACACCCTTATTTATGTTTCCTACCAAAAGTTACATTATGAAAGAACCTTATGGCACAGTGCTAATTATTGGACCTTTTAATTATCCATTCCAATTGTTAATAGAACCGTTGATTGGTGCAATTGCTGCAGGAAACACTATAATACTAAAACCCTCTGAATTCACACCGAATGTATCTGATGTCATACAGCAAATCATTTCCGACGCCTTTGATCCTGAGTATATTAATATCATTCAAGGAAATGCTGATACAACTCAGTCTTTACTTCATTTACCTTTTGATTATATTTTCTTCACAGGTAGTGAGCAAGTTGGACGCATCGTATATAGTGCTGCAAGCAAAAACTTAACGCCTGTAACTTTAGAATTAGGTGGAAAGTCACCTGCAATCATTGACGAAAGTGCAAATATTAAAGTTGCAAGTGAACGTATTTGTTTTGGTAAGTTTACAAATGCTGGACAAACTTGTGTTGCACCGGATTACTTACTGGTAAATCGTAAAGTAAAAGATGAGCTCATCAGTGCATTAAAAAAGACAATAACTGAATTTTATGGTACAAATATTCAAGATAGTCCAGACTTTGGACGTATTGTAAACAAAAAACATTATCACCGTTTAAATGAATTGTTAAATATTCATCACCCTGAGATTACTTTTGGTGGTCAAACTGATATTGATGAAAATTTTATTGCACCTACTATCTTAGACGGTACTACTTTCGATTCAAAAATTATGGAAAATGAAATTTTCGGACCAATTTTACCTATTATAGCTTACGATGATTTTGACGAAGCAATTGATTTAATACGTACTAAACCTAAACCACTTAGCCTTTATTTATTTAGTGAAGATGAAAACAGTTCAGAGAGAATACTAAATGAATTATCCTTTGGTGGTGGTGCAATCAATGATACCTTAATGCATTTAGCAAACCCTAATTTACCTTTTGGTGGTGTTGGTGCTTCCGGTATAGGAAAATACCATGGAAAATATTCTTTTGATACTTTTAGTCATGATAAATCATATATTTTTAAATCTACAAGGTTGGAATCAAGCCTATTGTTCCCTCCTTACAAAGGAAAATTTAAATATATTAAAGCATTCTTCAACAAATAATATTTTAATATAGTAAATCCCGAAAACTAAGCTAAGTTTTCGGGATTTTTATCATTTATTTTATTTTAAAAACTGAACACAAACACCTTCTGGTGCATTTTTGTTGTCATCTGCTTTCTCTAATTTTCCAGTAACTTTGTCTCTCTTAAATACAACAACTTCATAATCACCCTCTTGGTGGGCGCAAACTAAGAAGTCATCTGATCCAGTAATATTAAAATCACGAGGAAATGCTCCTCCACTTGCCACTATATCTACGAGTGAAATTGTTGAGCCATTGTCTCCAAGTTTGAAGATAGCAATACTATCATGTCCTCTATTACTAATATATAAGAACTTTTGATCGTGAGATAATCTTACTGCAGCTAACTTGGTTGCACCTTCAAAATTTTCGGGTATTGTTGCATGGCGCTCAATTTCTGAGAATTCACCATTTTCGTATTCCATAACACTTACAATATTTGATAATTCGTGTACAACATAAGCGATTTTCCCATTTTCATGGAAAGCAATATGCCGTGGTCCATCTCCTGGCTCAAAGTCATATACTGCATATTCACTGTATCCATTATCTCCAAATTCATACGTTACAATCTTATCTGTCCCTAAATCCATAGCCACCACATATTTTTCATCTGGTGTTATACCAAGGTAATGGACATGAGGTTGTTCTTGTCTTTCTAAAGGACCTGTTGGGTAATCATGTGTTAACTCTTGAATTAAACGAATAACTTCACCAGTAGTCGGATTCGCTTCATAAATACGAGCCAGTCCTGCACCATAAACTGCTTCAAAAATGTATTTTCCATTTGGCGAAACTGAAACATAACATCCGCTACCTTTTGTTGAAGCTAAACATTTATTAATAAAGCTAATTTTGCCATCTTGGTCTATTTTAAAACTTGCGATACCACAGTCTTCGCCTTCACGTGTGACAGCATATAAAAATGAGTCATGCTGATTCACGTATGTTGATGCTTCTAATTCATAACCTGTTTCTACCTCAACAATCGTTCCTGTTTGTTCATCTAATTCGAAACGGTAAATGCCCTTCCCCTCTTTTTTCGTATATGAACCGATATATCCTACTGTAGTCATGTAAACCCCTCCATATAATGATACTTTCATTTTAATAAATATTAATGCTAAATGACAATATAATGGTTTTAGTGCTAATACGCGATTATACATCATCTCATTGTAACCTATATGACAAAAATAACTTTTACTTTTATTAAACTAATTTATCTTAATTAAACATATCATTTTCTAGCTTTCACTTTAATTATTATCTGCTTTCTTTTATAAATCAGGTCAGTTTTCAGACGTTACGCTAACATTTTATTAAATATTGAAAAATAACTTGCAATAATGCGAACAAATGTTCTATTATTGAATTGAGGTGATTAGATGCTTTCAAATGAATATAATAATAAAGAAACTGATTATAGAAAAATACCTAGGGAAAAATTAAATCCTAATATTCCACAAGGACGCGGAATGGTTAAGTGGGCACCATTTGCAACGTTACCCGAACAATTTGAGGCAGTACAACAACATATCATTGATCAAAATAAAATTGACCGTCCTATTTTATCAGACGATCAATTAAATGAACTTAATATTCAACTACATCAAGCACTACATGCAAATATACCAGTGGATATCGAATATTATAAGAATGGTTGGCTAGAATATATCACATTGGAAATTAAAAATATTGATATGCTTCATATGTACTTAGAGGGATATCCACTTGCCAATTCAAACACAATAAAGCTATCACTTTTTGATATCACAAACATAAACCTAAAGCATCAATCAACATCGTACTAAAAGTCAGTTATTGCACACATGTCATTCGCAGTCTTTCGACTGCATAAGCCTCCGTAGCATCTGCTTTCGGCAGTTCTTTTACTTTGGTTCGCAGTCTTCCGACTGCATAAGCCTCCGTAGCATCTGCTTTCGGCAGATGAACGGAGGCTAAAAAAATAGAACACTTAAAAGTGTTCTATCAGTAATTAATTATTAGATTCGATGTCTGAAACGATTTCTTTTGTTTTATTTTCGATATCTTCAAAGTCTTTTTTGAAGATATAAGCGAATACAACAGCACCTATTCCTGCTGCTAACGATACAGTAAGAATTGTACCGAATACAAATTTAAATAAACCTTTAATAAAATTCCACATTCTGTTTCACCTCAATAATTTATTAACATGTCTAACAATTATGATAGCATACTTAAAGACATCAATAAATATATACCCTTTTTCAAATAAATTATTCTAAGGATTCATAATATAAAATTACATTATAAATATACTAAATAACCATTATAACTTAAATAGTTTGAAAAGAATTGGAATTTAATAACCATTTGAAGTAAACATGATACTACTATAAAATAATCATTAGATATTAATTACCCCACCAAGTTGATAGAGCATCTCTTAATTGTCCATAGTAATTTAACATAATCATCACCTCATTCAACTAAATTAAGATTTAGTTTTAAAAGTTAATTTTATGATAACTTCCACAGAACAGTAATACAATTAACATGACGTTACAATGAGATAACATTATTGTAAGGTTACACTTAACATAGGAGTTTTTTTATGCAAAAAGTACAATCAGATATTTTAACGCACCGAGGATCACATTTTGATTTAGGCGTCAAAACTGCTAAATGGATGCAGCAAACACCAATGCTAAAAAATAGAGAAA
This sequence comes from Staphylococcus sp. GDY8P119P, assembly GCF_017892075.1. Taxonomy (NCBI): domain Bacteria; kingdom Bacillati; phylum Bacillota; class Bacilli; order Caryophanales; family Staphylococcaceae; genus Staphylococcus; species Staphylococcus sp. GDY8P119P. Next base: position 46,326 of record NZ_JAESKJ010000008.1, on the reverse strand, counting down.
AAGAATGGAAAAAACGCATGCCTAGATTTGATATAAATATTAAAGAAACATATGAAATTTTCCAAATATATGCCCCACAAATTTGGGAAGAAATAAAAGGTATGCAAGAAGTTTTGAATCTCCCTACCAAACAAATGATATTAAACTTCGGACATTACCGTTTTACACCATTAAAAAATAGCGGTTGCACTGTCTTTTTAGGAAATGATTACATGGTACGCAATTACGACTACCATCCTGCCACTTATGATGGACGATATTTATTATTTCAACCAAATGATGGTGGTTTAGCACAGGTTGGGCCAACTTCGCGTGTAACTGGAAGAATGGATGGAATGAACGAAGCTGGGCTGTCTATGGGTTACAATTTCATGCACCGTAAACATCCTGGAGACGGTTTTGTATGTTATATGATAGGTAGAATTATTCTACAGTATTGTAAAACTGTACCAGAAGCAATACAACTATTAAAGGAAATCCCACATAGAAGTTCATTTAGCTACATTGTTATGGATAAAAATCTAGATCATGCAATTATTGAAGTTACACCCCGTTCAATTAACGTGCGCTATGACCAAACTTGTACGAATCACTTTAAATTATTAACACATGAAAATAGAAATTATACAGCAGAATCAGAAGCGCGTTTAGAACGGCTTATTAAACATAAACCAGCACACCTAAATAAAGCAGAAGCTTTTAAATTATTTAATAACCCTCAATATAACATTTATAGCAAGCTTTTTAGAAGTTGGTCAGGAACAATACATACGAGTATGTATGAACCACAGACTTTAACTGCATATATTGCAATCGGTGAAAATAAACATCCGACTAAAATAAACTTTGCAAACTGGCTTAATGGACAAGCTTTATCTACAGACACACTTTTTGGTCAATTAGATACCGAATTAACCTTTGCAACTTATTAGACTATACAAAAGGAGTGAAACAGAGATCTAATTTTATTAAAAAGATTTTATTGTCTCTCTCCTAGCAATGATGATTAAAATCGAAAAAAGTACAAAATGAGTACCTGGTCTGAATCTTATACATAAGGCTCACTAACAATATGAAAAAATCTGGGACGAGTCAATGATGTCCCAGATTCTATAAAAGTAATTAATCAATCACTATATCTCCGTCAGTGGTATATAACTCTAAAATATTATCCCCATTTCCTATTTTTTGATTCACAAAATGCTTATTGTTAACTTTTTCATCTCCATGAAATGGATATAACTTTAGAAGTGTATTTTTCGGCGCCGCTTTATAACTAATATTAATATCACCTTTTTTAGCAGAAGCCTTAAAATTTGAATCGATTTCTGTATTAGATAAGTTTATGCTTCCATTATTTACTAATAACACAGACGCTTGGATAAGAGTATTTTCACTATTTATTCTGGCATTTTCAGTTTTAATATTAGCATTATTTATTTCACTATTTTTAAACGTTATAGCTGAATTTAGTCCTTTATACCTTAACTTTTCAAACTTAGATTCATTTACAAACACCTTACCTCCATTTTTATGCTTTTTTGAAAAATCTGCATCATTTACATTTAATTGTTTAACCGTTATAGTGTTATATTTACTTGAAACATGCAGTTCATTTAATTTTTCTTCAGGTAAAGTGATAATTAAGTTATCCTCAAAGTTTCTAAAAGGATTGTAATTTAAACCATAATGGTTTTCTAGTTTTTCAGTCTCTTTAACTTTCAACGTTTTATCATGATTGCTAATATCAAGATTTCTTTTACCTTTATATCTCACTGACGTTTTATCTCCAGCTTTAATTAAAACTTTACAATTTTCAGTTAAAACATCTAAATTTTTAATATCTTTAGAATCTAATACTTTATTAACACTATTTAATTTTTCATTTTGCTTTTCAAAACCGAACCATGTAACACTTCCTAAAAGAAAGCACGTTATAAATAAAGTTAATCCACCTAAAAATAACCGCTTCATAAATCTACACTTCCTTTAATTGTTCGGATATTCCATCTTAAATATTTTAAAATTAAACGATAAACAAGTTGAGCTAGTTTAGCTATAATTACAAATAAAACAATACCTAACCCTGTAAAAGAAAAAGCAAAAAAATAATTACTTATCGCAAGACTAATCATGTGATTCAATAATCCATGAACAATTAACAATATAGGGCTAATAGTTAAGAAAAACGCAACGAGTAATAAGCCACACATAAATACAGCTAATATTACCATAGGTATCAAAATAATAATTAATGACAAAATCCCCATACCTAGAGAAGCCATTATTGCTCTGACAATATTTTTAGTACTTGGTCTATATTCGGCAGATACAATAGCATTTTTTGCCATTATCTGTTTACCAATCTGCTTTGGCGATTCTAAAGCTCCAATGATTTGGTATTCATTTTTCCCATTGTTTTCTTGTTCAAAAAAATACTGCTCATATTCATACATCACTTTATCTCGTTCGTTTCGAGGTAGGTTTTCTAATTCTTGTTCTAACGCATTTAAAAATGTGATTTTATCCAAGTTATCTACCGCCATTCAAATTGTAAGATTTCATCGATTTCTATTTCAATTCAAAACATGGCAAACCGATAAGGCATGTCATTACCAAATTTAATAATACAAATTTCAACGCTCTAATTTCATCATTTCTATGTATAACAAACACTTTAATATATTCATCATCTAAATGTTGCGTTAAGATTATTAAGTAAACATAATCTAACATATCAAAGATTCAATGATTAAATATAATAAATTTAATGTTTAAATATTATTAGTTAAAAACTAATATCAAAAAGTTATGTAATCCAATGTTGTTTTACACTATTCATACTAAATTAATATAGCATAATCATTTAGTATTTTCATTTAAAACAAATATTAAAACTTATTACTTTTCTAAGTATTAAAAATTTTCTTTCATTAAAAATTGTTGCTATAATAATAGCTAATAAATTAAAGGGGGAAAAATAATGACAAGTTTAGAAACTTATTTCAAAAACAGTCAGCCACTTGATCAGTACATTGAGGATATGACTGAAAACCAAGAAAATTTACTTACAATTTATAAATCATTCTCACTTCCTCAAGATGATGAACGTCTTGAAAAAATCAAATCTTTACCTTACAGCAAAGTGCTTGTAATAACAGAAGATTGGTGCGGAGATGCTATGATGAATCTTCCTATTCTAAAACATATTAGTGAAGCATTACACTTGGAAGTCAGAGTATTCCATCGCGATGAAAATACTGATTTAATAGATCAATACTTAACAAATGGCACGGCTAGATCTATTCCAATATTTGTCTTTCTAAATGATGATTTTGAACAACAAACTGTTTGGGGACCTCGTGCTAGACAAGTCCAAAACTTTGTAGATGACACGCGCTCAAAATTACCTGAAAAAGACGACCCTACATTTAAAGACAAATCAGCAGAAACACACACAATTATTGCAAATCGTTACAAAACAGACTCACAAATGTGGAAACATGTTTACGATTCAATCTTAGATAAATTAATCACTAAATAATTAAACACGTATGAATTGGATGAGCTTTACTACAATTCATACGTGTTTTTATTGAAGTTTAATTTCTACTATTAAATATCTTTTTTAGATGCATAGAATAGATTAATAATAAATAAAATAACAATTGAAGCTGAGGTAATAAACCATTGCCAATTACTGAATGTATAATCTCCAGAAGTCGTTTTCGATGTTAAATAACTAAATGGAATATATTTTAATGAGTCTTGTATGTTATCTCCAATTTTTGGAATCATTGGTAAGAAAGGCTCTGCAAAAGGCACAATCAATACTAAGAAAATTCCTAATGTGAAAATAAGCGCTGTTTTAGGCACTACTAATGCAAATAAATATAATAGTAATCCAAAGAATAAATGGAACATTAGGAAAAACCATAGTAATTCAAAAATTTTATCCATTTTAATATTTTTACCATCTACAATACCTTGAACAATTAAAACAAATGCAACAAGAATAGCTGTTATTAATATAGCAATTAGTATAATAGAAACAACTTTTGCAACAACATAACCCACACGACTCGATGTTTTATTCATATATAATTGAATCGTACCTTGAGAAATATCACGTGTAATTGTTTTAATTACAAAAAGTAGACCCATAATAGAAAAGAACCAACTACCAATTGAAAGTAATGTATTACCATTCATTTCATCAGATTGTTGAACAAATAAAATTGTAAATCCAATCATTGGTAAAATCGTCAATAATAATGCTAAGTAAGTTAAAGGACTTTTAAATATACTAATCAAGTCATATTTTACGAGTTGTATACTGTTCATTATTGGCCACCTTTCTGATTGATATTAAAGTACGTATCACGTAACGAACTTTTACGTGTTTCAATAAATTCAGGAAAAATTTCTTTACTTGCTAACCCTCGTAATATGTCTTTATAGCTTTTTTGAGCCTTTAATATAACTTCTCCTGTTTCTTTTTGAGACTGTATAACATCAAAATGTTCATTTAAATAAGCTAATCCTGCCTCAAAGTCACCTGCTTCAAGATTCAATACCGTAGAATCTGTTGGAGCACCTTCTTTCATATCAACATCTTGTACAAATGTTCCATCTCTTAAAAAGACTGCTCTATCACAAATTAACTCTATGTCTTCAAGTTTATGACTTGAAATCAAGATTTTCATATCTAGTTCTTGAACAAGTGATTGTATCGTTTTTAAAACATCAATTGAACCGTCAGGATCCATTCCATTTGTTGGTTCATCTAAAATTAAATATTTGGGCTTATTCATTAAAGACACTGCAATAGCTAACTTTTGTTTCATACCCATTGAATATTTTTTAATTTTCTTTTTTATATAACCGCGCATTCCAAATGCATCGATAATTTGATCAGCATACTTTTTATCAAATCCTTTTCCTAACACATTTGCAAAAAGCTTCAAGTTATATAAGCCAGATTTATTATCGTATAATTTAGGATGCTCAATTAAATAACCTACGTTTTCTTTATTACTTAGTTGAACTTCACCTTTATAATTTACAATGTTGCCATTCATCACTTTCATTAAAGTGGTTTTACCCACTCCATTTTTACCTATTAAACCAACAATTTGACTATGGCCAAAATCAAAATCAATATGGTCTAATACGTTATTACTACCATATGTTTTAGTAATTTGTTTTAACTGCATAATGCGCCTCCTTTAATGTTAATTTAGCTTTCTATATTGAATGATATAATTTATTCCTAAAAATATAACACTTAGTGACAAAAAGCCATAGTTAAAGAAATTTTTAAAATATCTTAAATGTTCAAAGTCATAATCAAATAGTAATGAACAACCGATAATGATAATTGCAATGACAAACGGTAAGAAAATTAACATCCCTAGCACGTAAGGAATAAATGAAATATATTCTGCCTTTTGTTCTGTATAACGCTTAAAGCCTAATGGTATGGCAAAGAAGTTGATGGCAATATAAGAAAATGGCAATGTGAAGTTAATGTTAATTGTATTATTTGTATAGTTATCATTGGAAATACCATATAAAGATAAAATGCCTGCACCAATAAAAGTAAATACCAAAACAGTTATATAGTTCGCATTTAATAAAGATAATTTAGAAACCGGTAAACTAGCAAAAAAGTCATAGGATTGTTTGTGTCCTAGCTTTTTATTAAAACGAAAAACATGTCCTGAATCTAAAACTGAAATAACTACCAGTACCATAACAAGTGCAGAATAAATCACTTTATTCATCAAGGTGTCATGATTCAAAATTAATTGTAAAGGCGAAATAACAAGTAAAACTGCATATAAAACAATCGTCCATTTACGTAACTTAAGGTTTCGAATAAGTAAATTTTTCATCTTATACCTCCCGCGTTGTTAATTATTAGAAAGGCCCTAATCATTCTTTTGGGTACCTTTTTCGAGGTAAACCATTAAGTCTTCAATTGTTGGACTAGTGATTGCAACGGCGTTTCCAAATATTTCATAAAACACATTGGCTTGAGTTGTTAGTGCAGTATAACCCGTTTTATTACTTTCAAAGTATTGAGTTAATTGCCTTAACTCTTCATCAATTTGATCGGAATCACCTTTGACAATTTTAAACTGATTTAAAAGTTTATCTAAAAAATCATTCAAAACAACTTCTCCATCTTTAATATAGACTAAATAATCAGCAATTTTTTCCAAATCAGAAATAATATGTGTTGATAAAAAAACAGTCTTTTTCTCATCAATAAGTTCTTTTTGAATGATATCTAAAACTTCATTTCTAACAATAGGATCTAGGCCTGAAGTAGGTTCATCTAAAATAAATAATTCCGCTTGATGGCTAAATGCAATTGCAATAGATAACTTCATCTTCATTCCTGTTGAAAATGTTTTAATCTTTTTATTAAAAGGTAAACCAAACAACTCAACATAATGTTTAAAAATATCATGACTCCAATAACTATAAAATGGCGCAATATAACTTTCTGTTTTCTTTATTGTCCATTTATCATTAAGATATAACTCAGAATAAATAAAACCAATTTTATCTTTTATTGCTACAGCATTATTTTTCATTTTTTGGTTAAAAACGAATATTTCACCATCATTAGGTTCAATTAAATCCATGATTAACCTGATAATTGTCGTTTTACCAACACCATTTGCTCCGATAAAACCAGTTACAAATCCTTGAGGGACTTTAAATGAAATATCATTTAATTGAAATTCTTTAAAATGATAATTAATGTTTTTCAATTCTATTGCATTCATTCGTCGTCCTCCTCATAAATCAACGCTAATATTTCTTGTAACTCTGACAAAGTCATCCCAATGGTCTTGGCTTCTTTACTCATTGATTTAGCTAAGGATTCTATAACTATAAATTGTTTTTCTTTTAAAATTGAACTGTCCTGCTCCTTCACAAATGTACCTTTTCCTCTTATAGTAAAAACAAAACCATCTTTTTCTAAATCTTCGTAGGCACGTTTTGTGGTGATTACACTGACACTTAAATCCTGTGCTAATTCTCTCATTGAAGGCAAATGTTCTCCAGGAGCAACGTATCCTTTTAAAATGTTCTCTTTTACTTGTTGTTTGATTTGCTCATAAATCGGCCTTTCACTACTATTTTTTAAAAGTATTTTCATTAACGTCCTCCCTCATAACTGTATATACACAATATATACAATATATACACACTTGTAAAGTCAAAATTTCATTTTAAATAAAAATTTACAGTGATTGAAAATTTTGTTTTAAATATTAAAACCAATAACTATATCGTTTAAAATAAAAAAGGCTAACCCACATAAAAAATGGGTAGCCTTACTCTTAGTAAGAAAGAAATTGTTGTCTCTATCTTACTATTTATTTCCTTTTATGATTTTGGTTATTTCTTTTGCGTCTATCATTACTTCTATTTATAAATGCACATATCATAAACATAATTGCTGCAATTAATAATTTTATGCCTGAATTTTCATGACCAGTAGCTTGCAAATAATAACCAACGACAAACAATACAATAGCAATAACCACAAATATTTTTGTTAAATGCTTCACTATACTCACCTCAAATAATTATATTGTATCAAAATTCACTCGCAATTTCTAAAACTCATTCGTATTATTTCTATTTAAATTTATTATTTTATTAATTTCCATTACACGCAATAGAATATATTGTTTGCAGTTTATACTTGGTGGTGCTAAAATATAATTGTATCCACGAATTATACTACACAACCCCAAGTCTGCGCTATCAGACTTGGGGTTTTTTGTGTAAGGCCACCTATTTGTCTTTCCACTTATCTTCTAACCAAACACGGAATACAACAAGTAAGCCACCTGTTATTAAAGTTACTAAAATTTCTTGCCACCACGTAATCATACTACACCCCCCACAAAAAAAGTACCATGTAGGATTTTGATGGCCTATCTATATTCTAACATAAAACAGAACACATGTTCGTATAAAATGACCATAAATTTATATTTTTCTTATAAAATGTTTACAACGCTTTAATTTTGACTGATTTCAAGATAATATAGTTATATCATTTAAAAAGTAAAGAGAGGTTAACAAACTATGAATCCTTTAGCTTTAGATTTAAACGAACAATTATCTAAATCCAATCCAGAAATCGCAGATATGCTCTCAGACTTGGGCAAATTAATGTATTATCCAAAGGGCATTCTATCACAATCTGCAGAAGCAAAAGCTACTAAATATAATGCCACGATTGGTATGGCAACATATAAAGATAGTAAAATGTATGCTGAAACGTTAAATGATATGTTCAATTATTTAGAACCAAATGACATCTTTCCGTACGCACCTCCTCAAGGTTTAGAAGCACTTCGCGATTTATGGCAACAAAAAATGTTGAAAGACAATCCTGATTTAACTGCGAATCACATGACAAGACCTATTGTTACGAATGCATTGACACATGGTCTATCTATTGTGGGAGATATGTTTGTTGATAGCGGAGACACAATTTTACTACCATCACATAATTGGGGTAACTATAAATTAGTATATAGTACAAGACATAGTGCTGAAATTGAAACATATGATATCTTCGATGAGCATGGACATTTTACCACTGAACAACTTGTTCATACTTTAGAACAATATAACAAAGATAAAGTTATTTTAATCCTAAATTATCCTAATAACCCAACTGGCTATACGCCTACTAAAGATGAAGTAGCCGTTATTGTCGATGCTATCAAATCACTTGCAGAGCGTGGCACTAATGTTATTGCATTAATAGACGACGCTTACTATGGTTTATTCTATGAAGATGTTTACACGCAATCTCTATTTACTGCATTAACAAATTTACATTTGCCTAATTTATTACCTATCCGCTTAGATGGAGCTACTAAAGAATTCTTTGCATGGGGGTTACGTGTTGGATTTATTAGTTTTGGTGTGAACGATCCTATTACAAAACAAGTCTTAGAAGCCAAAGTAAAAGGGTTAATTAGAAGTAATATTTCTAGTGGACCAATGCCTTCTCAAAGTGCAGTTAAATATGTACTTGAAAACCATGATCAATTTGACAAAGAGATTCAAAAGAATATAGATACATTAAATGCAAGATACCAAACTACAAAATCTGTTGTTTATGACGAAAAATATTCAACATATTGGCAACCCTATGATTTTAACTCTGGATACTTTATGGCGCTTAAAGTTAAAAATGTTAATCCAGAACAGTTACGTAAGCATTTAATCGAAAATTATTCTATTGGTGTAATTGCATTAAATGATTCTGACATTAGAATTGCTTTTAGTTGTGTAGAAAAAGATGATATCCCTCATGTCTTTGATTCAATAGCTAAAGCCATTTCTGATTTACAAAATGTATAAAAAAGTCACTGGGACATAAAGTTCTTGGACAAGTAAAAAAGGGCAATTTCTATTGAAATCATATAGAAATTGCCCTTTTCAATATTGTATTAATTATAGTTTGCTCATTGAGCTACTACCTAGTTTGATATAGAGCCTTGTTTTTTAAAGTATTTTAATGTGGAATTACATGTGAATAAGTTGTATTTTAGCGAGACGCTTGGGGGAACAAGATAAGCTGAAGATCACAGGATGAAGCTGCCCCCCCTAAGAAAGCGAGTCAACAATACGAAATACTGAAGAATAAAGAAGCACGCAGATGGATTAAATTATATCATTAAATCATCTGCGTGCTATTTTTCTAGGATTTATATATCAGTATCTATTTAATTTATTGTTGTTGTTTTAAAACACGAGACATTTCTTCAATTTTACCAGCATGTAAAGGAATATGAATGGCATTTAATACCAACAATTCGTCTAACGTATTACAACCTGCAATGGTTTCAGTTAATTCTGCTTGTAGTTCTTCATCTGAAATTTTTTGAGCACGCTCTGGTAAGGTTTGTAAATCGTTCAAGATTTCATCTATTTTTGGTACTGTTTCATCTCCCCAATTTTCTGGTGAGGATCCATAACCAAATAAACGCGTGTATTTCTCTACATCTACTGTATTTTTATCATATAAAGATAATGCAGATTCAAATATAGTTAAAACATGACCATATTGCCAATGTATTGTATTTGGGAATAAATCAATTTTATCGTCCAATACTTGATCATTACTCCAATTATCATAACCTGAAATTAAATAATTAACACCCATATCAATAACATCATATACTGATTTCTTTGTCATAATTTAATCCCCTCCACTCTTCAAATATCGTGCAACTTAAATATAATGTGGCTATAAAAACGTACATCCACTCTCTACCCTTTTATTTAATACTTATTCACATAAGTAAAATTATTATAAACAATGTATATTTTAATTATTAATATCTAGTCCATCGATTCAAAATTTAGATATAATTTATAATCAAAAAGCATACACTGACACCTTTTTATTATCACTAGTAAATCTTCAGTTTAATAACACGTTTGTTTTGCTTTAACTTATACTATGATATATATAAAAGACGTTTCTCAAAAAATTTGTTTAAATGAGAAACGTCCATGAGTATCTTCTATAAAGTTTGTTTTTAATTTTTATATTATTTCGTCATATCAATCAACTAAATATTGATGTGATAAATATTTTACATCATGCCTGGCATGCCACCCATACCTGGTTGTGGTTCATTGTTATTTTCTTCAGGAATATTGGCAACAACTGCTTCTGTTGTTAAGAACATAGCTGCAACACTTGCTGCGTGTTGAAGTGATGAGCGTGTTACTTTAGTTGGATCTACAATACCAGCTTCAAGCATATTCACCCATTCATTAGTAGCAGCATTAAAGCCAACGCCTACTTCTGAATTTTTAAGTCTTTCAACTATAATTGAGCCTTCTAAGCCAGCATTTTCTGCTATTTGACGTACAGGTGCTTCTAGAGCTTTTAAGACGATATTAACCCCTGTAGCTACGTCGCCTTCAGCTTCAATTTTTGATACTTCATCAAAAATGTTCATAAATGCTGTACCACCGCCTGCTACAATTCCTTCTTCAACGGCAGCTCTTGTAGAGTTTAAAGCATCTTCAATACGTAATTTACGCTCTTTTAACTCTGTTTCACTTGCTGCACCAACTTTAATTACTGCAACACCGCCTGCTAATTTCGCTAAGCGTTCCTGTAATTTTTCTCTATCAAAATCAGAATCAGTTTCATCAATTTGTGCTTTGATTTGACTTACTCTTGCATCGATATTGTTTTGATCACCATCACCATCGACAACTGTAGTATTGTCTTTAGTAATTTCAGCTTTATTAGCAGTACCAAGCATATCAATTGTTGCATCTTTAAGTTCTAAGCCTAAATCGTCAGTAATCACTTGTGCACCTGTTAAAATTGCTAAATCTTCTAACATTGCTTTGCGACGATCGCCAAATCCAGGCGCTTTTACTGCAACTGCTGTAAACGTGCCACGCATACGGTTTAATACTATATTTGTTAATGCATCGCCTTCAACATCGTCAGCTACTATTAAAATTGGACGGTTAGCTTGAACTACTTGTTCCAATAACGGTAAAATATCTTGGAAAGATGAAATCTTTTTATCTGTAATTAAAATATATGGTCTTTCTAACTCTGCAACCATTTTATCTGAATCTGTGACCATATATGGAGATTGATAACCTCTGTCGAATTGCATACCTTCTACAACTTCTAATTCGGTATTAAAGCCACTTGATTCTTCAATTGTAATCACACCATCATTTCCAACTTTTTCCATTGCTTCAGAAATATATTTACCAATTTCTTCATCAGCTGCTGAAATAGAACCAACTTGTGCTATTTCATTTTTATTATCTACATTTTGTGAAATTTCATGTAAAGCTTCAATCGCTACTTCTACAGCTTTGTCAATACCTTGACGTAGTCCAACTGGATTAGCACCGCTTGTAACATTTTTCAAACCTTCTTGAATCATTGCTTGTGCTAATACAGTAGCTGTAGTTGTACCGTCTCCAGCGATTTCATTTGTCTTGTTCGCTACTTCTTGTACTAATTTAGCACCCATATTTTCATAAGGATCTTCTAATTCAATTTCTTTTGCAATTGTTACACCGTCATTAGTAATTAATGGTGAAGTGTATTCTTTATCTAATACAACATTACGTCCTTTAGGACCAATTGTAACTTTGACAGCATTTGCTAATTTATCTACACCTCTTAGCATAGATTGACGTGCATCTTCAGAGAACTTTAAATCTTTAGCCATATTTCTTAACCTCCATGTTGTTAGTATATTTTATCGTAGTTATAATTTTTATTATTCAATAATTGCTAAAATATCATCTTCGTTTAGAATTAAATATGTTTCGTCTCCACGTTTAACTTCTGTGCCAGCGTATTGTTGAAAAACAACGTTGTCGCCTTCATTCACTTCAGGAGCAACTCGAGAACCATCTTTTAAAATACGTCCTGCACCTACTGCAATTATCGTACCTTCATTTGACTTCTCTTTAGCGCTATCTGTTAATACAATACCACTTTTTGTTGTTTGCTCTTGTTCTATTTTTTGAATAATTACTCGGTTACCTAATGGTTTTAACATTGATTGTTCCTCCTTAGAATTGGAAATCTTTAGCACTTTATTACCTTGAGTGCTAATCTATTTTCTATAATAATCAAAGTTGGTCAATATTTCAAGTTAAAACCATCGTTGTATATTTTGTGTATGAACATAATTTACGCTAAAATAAGATATAAACTATTTTTGGAGGTTCATTATGTCTCGTTTGTGGGTATCCATATTGACATTAGTTATTTATGGTCTAGCACAATATGGTGTTTTATTTTTACATATGGCTGGTTTTTTCAGCAATTTAAGTGGTAAATCGTTAATGTTTACCAATATTTATACACAAGTGATTTTATTTATAATTGCATCCATCATTATCATTATAATCAATAATTTCATTGCTAATCCAACACAATTAGAACAACAAACAAAAGAGAAGAAACGCTACGCAATACTATGGGCATTCGTTGGATATGTTAGTGTTATGGTTTATCAAATCATTGCTAATTTAATTAATATGTTTGTATTAGGTGGACCGCAATCAAGTCCAAATACAGAAAGGTTAATGAAAGTCGCTCAAGATATACCTGTCTTCATTATTTTAATTTCAATTGTAGGCCCAATTCTTGAAGAATATGTGTTTAGAAAAGTTATCTTTGGTGAGTTATATCAACTTATGAAAGGTAATAAGACCCTAAAATTCATTGTAGCTTCGGTAGTAAGTTCTATTATATTTAGTGCTGCACATGGTGACCCAGCTTTCTTCATCATTTACTTTGGTATGGGAATGATTTTTTCAGGATTATATGCATTTACTAAGCGCATATGGGTTCCTATTGCTGTACATATGATGCAAAATGGTTTTGTAGTAATTATTCAAGTTTTAATTGGACCAGAAAAAATAAAAGAGTTACAAGAAACTACTTCATTTATTTTTAATCTTATTGTTTAACTAACATTTTATTATAAAATATGAAAATAGTTACATTCTCAAAATAAAGGGTTAATCCATCTTATGAAATGGATTAACCCTTTTTTATTTTAGTTATTCATTATTTTTGTTTTTACGATGAACAAAGTAACCAACTACGACACCTACAAAGATAATAAAAATAGCTGTTATTAAAGCAAATAATATACGTTCAAATTTTATATCAATAGTATTTTTTGAATCTTTATCTGCAGTTTCAGTCATTTCTTCATCGCCACTAGAGTGATACTCATATTTACCTGTAGCACTTTCCGTTTTGGGATTTTTCAAATCTGGCATAGAACCAATTTCACCTGTAATCAAAGCTAAAACTTGATTATCTAAATTTTTATAATAATCCTGCGATTTTAATGGGTTAAAATACTGAAATTTAAAATAATTCGTTCCTTTCTGTAACTCATTTAAAAAAGCATTATCATCAAATCGTTGTGGTCTTAATATGGATAAAATTTCTCTATTAGAAATTTTTTCTTCACCATTGTTTAATTGTTTTACTTGGTTTACAACAAAAGGATTATATTTAAATGAACCGGTAGACATTTGGTTAAATCTATTTAAAATTTGACGGTCACTTTTTGTATGCGTCGACGCTTGATTTGTATCTTCTTTAACTGCTAAATCTCCATAATTAAAATCACTTTGATATTTATTTGATTGTGCATTTTCACTTGATCCTTTTAAGTTCGGACGCGCAGAATATGATGGTTTGATTGGTTTTGTTGGTTGATAAGCATCTCCATTACCACTCTCATGATTTCCATTACTTGGTGTATTGGGATAATGAGAGTTTGACGGTGGTGTCAAATTAGGTCGGTCAGGCTTTGTCGGTGTTCCTGTACCTCCATTTGAACCGGTTGTATTTCCATCACTAGGT
>NZ_JAESKJ010000008.1:0-31729 GCF_017892075.1 Staphylococcus sp. GDY8P119P | reverse complement strand
TGAACCGGATGTATTTCCATCACTGGGTTTGTCTGGTTTTGGCGATGAACCTCCACCTTCATTTGTATCAGACGTGTCTCCTTCACTTGGTTCATCTGGTTTTGAAGATGTATCTTCATCTTTATCAGGTTGGTCTGGTTTTGATGTTTCTCCTGTATCACCGTCTTCATTTGTATCAGACGTGTCCCCTTCGCTTGGTTCATCTGGTTTTGAAGGTGATTCTTCATCTTTATTGGGTTTGTCTGGTTTTGATGTTTCTCCTGTATCACCGTCTCCATTTGTATCAGAAGTGTCTCCTTCGCTTGGTTCATCTGGTTTTGAAGGTGATTCTTCATCTTTATTCGGTTGGTCTGGTTTTGATGTTTCTCCTGTATCACCGTCTTCATTTGTATCAGAAGTGTCTCCTTCGCTTGGTTCATCTGGTTTTGAAGATGTATCTTCATCTTTATCAGGTTGGTCAGATTTTGCCGTCTCTTCTGTACCACCCTCTTCATTTGTATCAGATATGTCTCCTTCACTTGGATTGTCGGGTTGAATGTGTGTATCACTTCCATCATTGTTAGAAGCATTATCATTCAATGAATCATAGTTTTCATCTGATTTTAAATTATCATCTGTCAATTCATTTTTTATTATATTATTATTTTCAACGTTAGAGACAGAGTTTTCTTTATCGTCTACATTATAAAGGTTGGAAATTGAAGGTGCAAAATATGAATGTCCCATTTCATCAGTTTCAGCAAATTTATTCTTTGTGCCAGTCGATGTGTTATTATTTTGATCTTCAACAGCTTGAATTGGTTTAGATATTAAAGCGGCACTTATTGCAAAAGCGAAGCTAGAGATTAATACTTTATTCATTTTATACCCTTTCATTTTCTCACCTCCATATTAGTAATCCTTGTATTCATTATAATTATATTAGAAAGCTCACTTTTTTTCATTAAATAGATGGTTATTGAAAGGAAAAAGTAATAAATCTGAAATTTTTTGTAAAAACCCTATTTACAAACTCAGGTATAATTATTATACTAGATATATATTTTGAATTAGTAAAGGAGCTACTATAATGGGAATTTTCTCTAAAAAATCAAAAGATTTAGATGCATTTCAAAATGCAATCGAAACAAGACGTACAATTTATAGTTTAGATAAAGAAATTTCAATTTCTGATAAAGAAGTTGAAAATATAATTGAACATGCAGTTAAACATGTACCATCTTCATTTAACTCTCAATCTACACGTATTGTTTTATTATTAAATGATAACCATGATAAATTTTGGGAAATTACAAAAGAAGCACTGAAAAATACAATGGGACCTGATCGCGATTTCCAACCGACTGCTGATAAAATTGATAATTTTAAACATTCCTATGGAACAATTTTATATTTTGAAGACGAAGAAGTCATTGAAGGCTTACAAAATCAAATGCCTAATTACGCAGAAAACTTTGCAATTTGGTCTAATCAGACAAACGCAATGCATCAATTCGCTATTTGGACAGCACTAAGCACTGAAGGTATTGGGGCTTCATTACAGCATTATAACCCACTTGTAGATGTAGCTGTTTCTGAAGCTTTTGATATTCCAAAAACTTGGAAACTGATGGCACAAATGCCTTTCGGTAATATTCGTGAAGCAGCTAATGAAAAAGAATTTAATGATATAAGCAAACGATTCCTTATAAAAAAATAAAAGAGTAAATATATGGAATGACATGTTATTATACATCCACCTTCAAAAACGTGGACTAAATGCATTCCTTTTCTATCAATGTTAGTATGATTGCCAAAATATGGGGCTTAGACTTCTGTGTCTTCGCCTCTTTTTTCATATCTAGATATAATACAATTTATCATATTTTGAATTTTCTAAATATATTTAGTATATTTAGTCTAATACTAATTTAAGGGGTGAAATTGATGAATATAGAAATCTTTCAACTTAAAATTGAACCAGCAAATGTTTCTTTTAATGAAGCAACCATTAAAAATTGGTTCTCTAATTATGTGACGACTGACACAGATGTTGTTGTATTGCCAGAAATGTGGAACAACGGATATGCCTTACCCCAATTGAACAAACTAGCAGATCAACAATTATCACGAAGTTTTGAGTTCATTTCAAAATTAGCTATTCAGTATCAAGTAGATATTGTAGCAGGCTCTGTATCTAATATCATGAAAGAAAGTGTATATAACACTGCCTTTGCAGTATCTAAGCAAGGCTATTTAATCAATAGTTACGATAAGGTACATCTTGTACCAATGTTAGATGAACCACTCTTTATGAGCCCAGGCAATGCTGTTCCTGAACCATTTTCACTTTCTAACGGTGTAAAAATTGCTCAAATTATTTGTTATGACTTGCGTTTCCCTGAGATACTACGTTATCCAGCACGTAAAGGAGCAGAAATCGCATTTTATGTAGCACAGTGGCCAAGTGTTAGATTAGACCATTGGATAGCTTTATTAAAAGCACGTGCGATAGAAAATGATATGTTTGTTGTCGGTTGTAATACCTGTGGTGACGATGGTAAAACTGAGTATGCTGGTAACTCAATAATTATTAATCCAAATGGTGAAATTATAGATCAACTCAATGATAAAGAAGGAAGATTAAATTGTTCGTTAAATTTAGATGAGGTTTCTAAACAACGTGAAGCAATACCCGTATTTAAAAATTTGAGACCTCATCTTTATAAATAAAACATAAAAAAACCGTGAGCTTGGGAGGGACTCACGGTTTTTTGTAACTTATTATTAAGGGAATGTTTTATACAGTTATTTCTCTATCTATTTTTGGGGATGTTATTAATTATGAAAAAAATTAGTGAATTTACCGATTAAAATGATAAATTGAATGATGTTTCCGATAGCTTACATGTTTAAATTTTAAATTGTCTCTGTTATAGACAATGTTAAAATAGATTTGATTTGAGACTGGGAAAGGTCTACAAATACAAATTTAAGGGATTTGCTTAACGCATTAAGCGAGTTGTGTACTAATTTAGTACTATTTCACGAAACCACTAGCTATTACTGAAAAGGTTCTTGTCACAACATCAGCCTCCTCTTATCCGTATTCAAAGAAATGAAACCGACAACTAAACTTGTAACTCCAATAACTATACGAAGATACAGTCACAATTTAGTAAAGTCAATTAGACTCCTGCTCAAAAGCCTAACTAACAACATCATTTAAACGGCTAAGTCTAAATAATTTTATCACTTCTTTGTGATACAAGTTTATTAAACCATGAATTTTTGAAATTGCGTTTAATAATTCCTAACTCGTTATATTTCATACTTATTTGTTAAGAATTATATGTTAAAATTAAAAAGATAAGAAATACAAACAGTTAGGAATACAAAACATACACTTAAGCAATGAGACGCCTAAAATATAATTAAAATTGTATAATACGGGTGAGGAGAGAATAGCCATGTTAAGGGGAATTGATAACAAAATTGAAAACTTAGCACGATATCTGCAACAAAGAAATAATCTTGATCATCTTGAATTCCTAAAACTCCGTTTAGGCATGCAAGTTTTTGTTAGCAATCTTGCGAAAACTATTGTAGTTTATGGCATTTCTATCCTTTGCCATATATTTTTATACACTCTAACTGTACACTTATCATATTACTTGATTAGACAATATGCACACGGTGCACATGCAAAGTCATCGCTTTCGTGCCATATTCAAAACATTGTCTTATTTGTTTTACTACCTTGGTTTATTGGGTATATAGAAGTGGACATTATCCTAATGTATATGCTTGCTTTGTTAGGTTTTATCATTTTAGTTATTTATGCACCTTCAGCAACTAAAAAACAACCTATCCCTTTAAAACTTAGAAAAGGTAAAAAAATCAAAACAATTGTTGTAACTTTATTATTATTGTTTGTTTCACTAATCTTAAAGGAGCCGTATTCACAATTTGTGCTTTTAGGCATTACACTTATTGCGTTTGCCCAACTCCCAATATTTTTTCCAAAGGAGGATGTTTAAATATGCATATTTTTGAATCTATTATAAACTTATTCGTTAAATTCTTTAGTGTTTTAGGAGCAGTTTCAGGTGGTAAAGTTTGCAGTGCTTTTTTTGATGAGCCAGAAGTTCCAAAAGAAATAACAGATTTATACAAATAATCTATTCATTAGAAAGAGTGTATAAGTATGGTAGTTTTTAATTCGGTAGTACTAGCATCAATCCAAGCAGTACTATTATTTTTTAATATTAAGACTTTAACAAGTATCAAATATGGTTTTAGGGATTATATCGCAATGATTTGCATTATAATCCCTTCAACTGTTCTTTATTACTTTTTCAATGAAAAAGCGACCATTTTTTTATTAGTAGCTATCGTTATATTTATGTATAAAAGGAAACAAACCATTGGTGTCGTGGCAGCATTAATCAGTTTTTTCATCTTATATATGGCTAATTTCATTTCTATTTGGTTAGCTACTCAATTAATAGAAGTTATCACATTAAATTATATTTTCAGCTCATTCTATGCAGTGAGTTTTATCATAATTGCAATAAGTTTAGGATACATAATAAAATATTTTTTCATAAAAATGTCAACTTCATTTTTATCATTAAATAAAATATATCTTTCAATTGTATGTTTATTTTTACTCACAGTTTTACTGTTAATTTATTTTTATTTGCCAAATTCAATTTTGTCTTTTTCAGATATTAAATTTGTAGTAATCATGTATGCTGTGGTTATCATTACTACGGCTATTTTAATCATTACTATTTCCTTTAGCATTATACGTCAAATCCAATATAAGCGTAATATTAAAGAAATAGAAAATTATTATAAATATACGTTACAAATTGAAAAGATTAATAATGAGATGCGTAAGTTTCGGCATGATTATGTTAATATCCTTTCAACATTATCTGATTATATTCGAGAAAATGATATGGAAGGTTTACGTAAGTATTTCAATGAAGAAATCATACCTATGCAAGATAATATGCAAATGAAAACACTTAAAATTAATGGTATTGAAAATTTAAAAGTCCGTGAAATTAAAGGTTTAATCACAACAAAAATATTACAAGCTCAAGAAAAAAATATTAGATTAAGTATTGAAGTTCCAGAGCCAATTGAAAAAATTGATATGCCTATTATCAATTTGAGTAGAATTATTGGTATTTTATTAGATAATGCTATAGAAGCTTCAGAAAAAATAGAGGATGATCCTCTAATTCGCATTGCTTTTATCAAAAATGAAGACGATTCAGTTATGTTTATCATCATGAACAAATGTAAGCCTGATATGCCTAGAGTACATACTTTATTCCAAGAAAATTATTCAACAAAAGGAAAAAATCGTGGTTTAGGATTATCTAACTTAAAAGAAATAACCGATGCAACTTCCAATGTTTTATTAGATACAACTATAGACAATAACTACTTTATTCAAAAAGTAGAAATATTAAATTCTAATTCATAAGGATGTGTAAATATGAAAATATTCATTTGCGAAGATGATGTAAGACAACGTGAAAATATAGTTTCTATTATCAATAATTACATCATGATAGAAGAAAAACCAATGGAAATTGAAGTAGCTACGTCAGATCCTTATGAGGTATTGGAACGTGCAAAGGAACTTAAAGATATTGGTTGTTATTTTCTTGATATACAATTAGAGGCCGATATTAATGGTATTAAATTAGCAAGTGAGATTAGAAAATATGATCCTGTGAGCAATATCATATTTGTCACAAGTCATAGTGAGCTCACTTATTTAACCTTTGTATATAAAGTTGCTGCTATGGATTTCATCTTCAAAGATGATCCTGACGAATTAAAATCCAGAGTGATTGATTGCCTCGAAACTTCAGAAACTCGATTGAAATTACTTTCAAAAGAAAGCACGGTTGAAACAATCGAACTTAAACGTGGCAGCAATTCTATTTATGTACAATATGATGATGTCATGTTCTTTGAATCATCTTCGAATTCGCATCGTTTGATTGCTCATTTGGACAATAGGCAAATTGAATTTTATGGTAATTTAAAAGAAATTGATAATTTAGACGAGCGTTTTTTCAGATGTCATAATAGTTTTGTTGTCAATAGACACAATATTGAATCCATTGATTCTAAGTCACGTATTGTTTATTTCAAAAATAATGAACACTGCTATGCTTCTGTTCGTAATGTTAAAAAAATTTAATACATAAACTAAAAGGCTGAGACTACAAAAATGTCTCAGCCTTTTAACATCACTCTTCAATTTATTGTGTGAAACTCATATATGCGTTTAGCTTAAATCAACCTTCAACACCCATTCAACCTTAATCACCTTAACTTGAGAGAATTATTGCAGTCCTTCCCTTTCTTTTTAATAATCAAGTAACACTTGAACTTCATCTAAAGTAGGTATACTCTCAATAGCGCCATATTTTGTAGTAACTTTTGCAGCAACGATGTTACTAAATTGAAGCATAGTTCCACCTTCTCGTTTTAATGCTTCTATCGGATTGATAATATCAGATGCTGCTAATCTATTAATTAATGCACCTACAAAAGCATCACCGGCACCAGTCGTATCTATTGCTTTCACTTTATAACCACCATGACTAAGCACGGTACCATCTTTGAAATGAATTTCAGCACCTTCTTTACCCTTAGTGTATATAACAGCTTCTACACTACCTTGGAATAACCAAGCGATTGCTTCTTTTTCATCTTTTTTTCCAGTGACGAATGACAATTCTTCGTCTGAAATTTTAAGTATATGTGCTGATGGCAAGAATTCACGAATTGCATTTTTACATTCCGCTTCACTTGGCCATAATGGCAACCGTACGTTAGGATCAAATATAATCGTACCATTTGCTGATTTCACTTTATTTATTAACGATTTATGCGCTTGTTTCATTGGACTATCTACGAGATCAACAGAACAAAAATGTAACATATCATTTTCTGTTACAGTTATTGCATCTATATTGCTAGGTTGATATAACATATCTGCTGATGGTTTACGATAAAATGAAAAATCTCGTTCTCCTTCTTTGGTTAAACTTACAAATGCTAAAGCTGTGTTCGCTTCATCTGTTCGTCGGATATAGTTTGTAGACACACCAATATTACTTATTGTTTCTACAATTAAATCACCAAAAGCATCGTTTCCTAACTGAGTGATCATAGCTGCTTGACCACCTAATTTTGTGGTTGTACAAGCAACGTTACAAGGTGCGCCGCCTACTTGTCTTGTAAACCCTTCTACGTCTTTTAATTTTGAATCTTTTTGATTAGGAATAAAATCGATAAGTGCTTCGCCGATTGCAAGTAAACGTTTCATTTATTGTCCACCCTTTATATCATATTTTGTGAAATTGAGAAAGGCTTGCCCAGATTCAGTAGAAGCTTTAAATCCTATCGCATCATCATCTGTAAAAATTCTTGAAGTCATTACACGCTCACCATCATTACAAAATAATTCAATGCTAGATGTATCAACGAACATTTGTAATTGTGATAAAGGTGTATCCAAATAAGTGCTACGTGTTTTACCTTCTACTGGTTCTGGTAATGCGCCACTTTCACTACGATCTAATGTAATTTTTTTGTTTTTTGTATTATAAGCGATACGTAAAGATTGTGATTTTGAGGCTCTTATTTCAAAATATATTTCAGTAACTTCGTTTTCCAAGATATCAATAATCAATTCAAATTGTTTACCTTCATATGGTTTTAAGAATCGCGTAAATTTATTAGCGTAACCTAATGCTGTTTCTTTATTCGTTCTTAATTGTTGAAGTGCTTTAATAGGACGTTGTTTTAAATTGCCTTGTTCAATTGTCAAAATACGCGGAATTGTTAAACAATGCGCCCAACCATCTGAATCTGTAGGATAGGTCACTTCTGGTAAGCCCATCCAACCAATGAGTATTCTGTCGCCAAATTCATCTGTAAAAGTTTGAGGCGCATAAAAATCAAAACCATAATCTAATTCATGAAAATCACCATGATCCATAACAAGGTGATCTATGTCGTATTGCCCCATAATATAACCAGATTGGTAAATATTCCTGAATTTTTCACCCTCCGGTTCAATACCTTGTGGACAAAATAACAGTAAATCGAAGCCATCTAAATTAAAATAATCTGGGCATTCCCACATAAAACCAAACGCCTCAAGCTTTGTTTTTATTTCTCCTTGAAATGTCCAGTTCACAATGTCTGTTGATTGGTATTGAAGTATTCTTCCATATCCTTCTTCATTTTGTGCAGCAATGACTGCATAGTAAATTCCATCTTTAACAAACACTTTAGGATCTCTAAAATGTTGTGTATATCCTGACGGCGGTGCTGCTATTACTGCTTTTGGAAATTTTTGAACCTCGCCATTATCGAGTACTTTAGCTATATGTTGTGTCGACTTTCTATTCCAATTTTCATCTCTATGATTTCCTGTATACATATAATACAAGTTATTGTGATATGTAAATGCGCTGCCGCTATAGACACCATGACTATCATCTTTTGTATCTGGTTTTAGTGAAATCCCTTGATCTTCAAAATTTATTAAATCTTCACTTTTATATGTATACCAATATTTCAAACCATGGACTGCTCCTAAAGGAAACCACTGGTGTGAGATGTAGTATTCTCCTTTATAATAAATTAGACCGTTAGGATCATTTAAGAGTCCTGTTTTCGGCTGTATATGAAATAATTGTCTATATTTAGATTGATTCACAAGCTCAGTTAATTCATCCATTACTTCTTGATCAATATCTTCGTAACGCTGATAACGTTCATCTCTTGTCCATTCACTCACTTTATTTCCTCCTATTATTAACTACTACTTTCCGGATATTGTCCATCTCAATTCAACTCAGCATAACATTTATGCATCATTTGTTTTTATTTCATTCCTATTTAATTAGATTTGTCTTTTTATCGATTCAAAGCGCTATGGCTTCTCTTCTTCAATATCATTACACCTTGTATGATGTTTAATCAATATATGATTCCTATGACTAAGACCACATCAGATCAACAATGCTTAACATAAGTTCTGTTTCATCAACATTCATCCCTATAAATAGTTTCTAACTTAATATTAATATTAGTATAGCTTTATTAAATGCCTTAATTTAACTTTTCGCACATTATTTTGACATCATAAATATTCATATAGACTGTAATTGAAATGATATTCTATCATCTGACAGACAATTCGCTTTGATATGTAAATCATTTTTACTATCTCTTCCAATCAATCTACTTGGCACTGTAAATATCCTCTATTTTATCATATTGTAATCCCTTTAAATACTATTAAAAATCAAAGTCAACTTGCTTTATAAACACTTTTAACAATTGACAACTTTATGAATAACACTTTCAAAAAATCATCAATATACTTTGTTAGTTTTAAGAAAATTTATAAATAGTTCAACTCGGACTAACCTCGTTTAACCTTACAACGCGTGTAACTAAATGAGAAATTTTTATAGAACTAAATAAAGTCCGAAACATAAAATATGTCTCGGACTTTTTTTCTGTAGTCAGCCTTTAACGAAGTGAAATCACTTCATATAGCATTGTGTTTTATCTTATTCAGATATCCAAATTTAGTTTTATATCACTAAGCTTTCTGAACAGTGATTGTCCAAGAAGCATCATCAAGTTGTTCATAATTAGTAACTGGGTAACCTTCTTCAGCTGCCCAATTTGGAATTGCTTCAGTTGCTTGGGTACAATCAAAATCAATTTTTAATTCGTCCCCGTTCTCTAAAGTAGTCATTTTCTTCTGTGCTTCAATCAAAGGAAAAGGACAAACCATACCTACTGTACCTAATTCATATACCATAATGAAATCCTCCTAAAAAATAAAATTTACGTCGTCTGTGTTTGTGTAGAAACTTTTTGCGTTGTAGATTTTTGAGCTTTTCTCATTGGTTTGATAAATATGAAGTAACTCATAAACCAAGCACCTAATATCATTGATGCAAGCGCGATCCAACCTTTCCAAGACATTGTAGCTGTTTCAACTAAACCATTTCCGATAGAGCAACCGCCTGCTACTGATGCACCAAATCCCATACATACGCCACCAATAACACTATTGCGGATTGTTTTTTTATCTGGTAATCTCCACTTAAATTCTCTAGCACCTTTTGCTGCAATATAAGAACCAGCAAAGATACCTAAAACAAGAAAGACACCCCAATCTAATAGTTGGACATCACCAGTTACAAAGAATTGAACAATGTTTGCAGATGGTGTTGTAATGCCTAAACCGTACATTCTACCAGTAGATTCACTCACTGGCCAAGCCAATAATGCAATGAGTCCAACTGCAGTAGCTGCAACAAATGGATGGTATTTTTTTTCAAATAAATAATATCGAATTCCTGTAAATTTTTGTTTTAACTTTGGTACGGCAAATTTGGGTTTGGGTTTGCGTAGTGTTTTTACAACAAATATGAGCGTTATCATTGTTAATAAAGTGACCCAAATCCATGTCGGAATACCTGTAGTTTGAGCCATACTTGTATTTACATTAGTAGGTTTATTGATACCGTCCATTAAAGGTAATAATAAACCAAATTTAGTAGCAGCTGATGTAAATGCATATGCAATAAGTGCTATCCAACTACCAATTAATCCTTCTCCTGCTCTATACCATGTGCCAGTTGCACAACCGCCTGCTAATATAATGCCAATACCAAAAATAAATGAGCCAATAACCGTACCTATGATTGGATATGTGGACTCTGGTATTTGCACTAACCCTGTTGAAGTTAAAACGAGTAGTCCGATACTTTGAACGGATATTGCTATTAATAAGGCATAAAACATTTTATTACTTTTTTGGATATACATATCCCTAAATCCACCAGCAAGACAAAACCGTGTACGTTGCATGACAAACCCCAAAAGTCCGCCTACGATTAAGCCACTGATTACTAACCACGTCATAACATTACCTCTTTTCCGATGAAATCAATATGAATTATCATATTAGATTTACACTGAAATTTCAACCTTTCTGTTTTAAGTCTTATGAAAAGATGTGCTATGAAAACTTGCTAGTAAAAAAACTTTGCATAGACAACTAAACATAAAAATGTTTGCATCTATACAAAGTTAATATTAAAAATTATTATTTATTACTGTAATTTTTCATAAAGAAAAGTAAAGATTGTAGTTCAATCCCTAAATCAATATGATGAACTTGAACATCTGATGGCGTATAAACACGTGTTGGTGTAAAATTTAAAATCCCTTTAATGCCAGCTCCAACTAATGTATCTGCAACTTGTTGTGCTGCATTTTCAGGCGTTGTTAATATCACGACATCAATTTGCTCTTGCTTTAAGACATCGGTGATTTTCGAAAATGGACTTACAACCACATTGCCTATTTGTGTTCCTATCACATCATCTCGTATATCGAACGCCTCTGTAATAGTCATTTCATCATGAATAGAAAAATTATATGTTAGTAATGCTTTACCTAGGTTCCCTACACCTACGATGGCTATTTTAATTTCATCATTTTCACTTATTTCATTTTTAAAAAAATGTAACAAGCTATCAATATTATAACCATACCCTTTTTTGCCTAATTCACCAAAATAAGAAAAATCACGACGAATTGTTGCAGAATCAATGTTCAAACCTTCACTAATTGTTTTAGAATTAACTCTGTCTATCCCTTTAGATTTCAAAGTATTGACGAATCTATAATATAACGGTAACCGTTTTAACGTGGCACGAGGAATCTTTTCGCTTTGGTTAGCCAAGATCTTGTCCTCCTATACTATAATGTCTAATTAATCTTATAATTACTACAACATTATACATTAATACATTATAAAAATAAACACTGGTAGTTTTAACAACACGCAGAATACGGTAGAATGATAATGAATAGAGAGGTGCAAAATCGGATGATATTATTACAATTAAATGACATTACTAAATCATTCGACGGAGAAGATATTTTTAACAATGTAGATTTTGAAGTGAAAACTGGTGAACGTATTGGTATCGTAGGACGTAACGGTGCTGGTAAATCTACATTAATGAAAATTATTGCTGGCGTCGAAGGTTATGATAGTGGACATGTTTCAAAAAGTAAAAATTTAAAACTTGGTTATTTAACACAACAAATGACACTCAACACAAACCAAACTGTGATTGAAGAAATGTCTAAACCTTTTGAAAATATGAAAAAGCTAGAAGCTGAAATGAAAAAAGAAACAGATTGGTTAGCACAACATGCAAATGCATATGATACAGACGAATATAAAAGTCATATCGATCGTTATGAATATTTATCCAATGAATTCGAACAACAGGATGGATATCAATATGAAAGTAAAATAAAAACCGTGCTCCATGGACTGAATTTTACTGAAGCGGATTTCAATCGCCCTATTAATGATTTTAGTGGTGGTCAAAAAACTAGGCTTTCATTAGCCCAAATGTTATTAAGTGAACCTGATTTATTATTACTTGATGAACCTACTAACCATTTGGATATGGAAACAACACAATGGTTAGAAAGTTATTTAAACTATTTTAAAGGTGCTATTGTTATCATTAGCCATGACAGATATTTTTTAGATAAAATAGTCAATCAAATCTATGATGTAGCCCTTGGCGATGTGCAACATTATATAGGTAATTATAAACAATTTATTGAAAAAAGAGATAAGTATTATGAAAAACGCATGCAAGAATATGAACGTCAACAAGATGAGATTAAACGCTTAGAAACTTTTGTTGAGAAAAATATAGCAAGGGCTTCAACTACTGGTATGGCAAAAAGCCGTAGAAAAATGCTTGAAAAAATGGAAAGAATCAATAAACCAATGATTGATGCCAAAAGTGCTAATATCCAATTTGACTTTGATAGAAATACAGGAAATGATGTTTTCCATATCAAAGATTTAGATATTGGATATGAGCAGCCAGTTACCAAAGGTATCAATATTGAAGTGACTAAAGGAGACCATATCGCCATTATTGGGCCTAACGGTATCGGAAAATCGACTTTAATCAAAACAATTGCAGGTATTCAACCGAAATTGAACGGAGAAATCACTACTGGTGCAAATTTAAAAATCGGTTACTATGATCAAAAACAAGCTGAATTCAAATCTAGTAAAACAATACTAGATTATCTGTGGGACCAATACCCTTCAATGAATGAAAAAGATATTCGCGCAGTACTCGGCCGATTTTTATTTGTACAAGAAGATGTTAAAAAAATCATTAATGACCTTTCTGGTGGTGAAAAAGCTAGATTGCAATTAGCTTTATTAATGCTTGAGCGTAACAATGTACTTATCTTAGATGAACCTACAAATCATCTAGATATAGATTCAAAAGAAATGTTAGAGCAAGCATTGGATCATTTTGAAGGTACGATTTTATTTGTTTCTCACGATCGTTATTTTATAAATCAACTTGCAAACAAAGTTTATGATTTGGACATTCATGGTGGCACAATGAATTTAGGAAATTATCAATATTTTATTGAGAAAAAAGAAGAAAATGAAGCAATTCAAGCTAAAAAGGAAAATGAAACTTCACATCAAACAAAACCAATAGAATCACAAAATGATCATTATACTGATCAAAAACTTCAAAAACGTGAACAACGCCAAATTGAACGACAAATTGATGAATGCGAAACTAAAATAGATAACTTTGAAACTAAAATCAATGAAATCAATGAAATGCTAACTCTGCCAGATATATACAGTGATCCAGAGGAAGCAAAGCGTTTAGCTAAAGAGAAAGAAAATAGCGAACAAGCATTAGAACAAGTTATGTCAGAATGGGCAGAATTACAAGAAAAGTTAATTTAAAGCATATTTGAACTAAAAGTACGAAAATGAAAAATTCATTTTTCGTACTTTTTTATTATTTTTTTACACATTAACTATTCACAACTTTAACCCTATCATCAAAGCTATCCACAGAGTTATCCTAGTTATACACAGGTAAAATGTTACTTTTTTCGCCAATGAATATTCAGAAAACAATGTATGTCCACACATTTGCCCACGACTTATCAACATGTTATACACTAATTGTTGATAAGTACGCACGTTCTCTATTGACATCTACAAATATTTAACTTAAATAGCGATTTGTATATCAATTTATTTCATGACATAATAAAGCATATTAATCTAGTATGAGGTGAAACTTATGTATCCGGTTCTTTGGTTCCTAATCGCTTTAATAATTGGAACAACTCTTTTATTTATTATCACAGCAATCATTGCCAATAAAAAGTTAATACATGATATCAAACCTTTATGGTCCTTAAGAAAGCCTTTAGAATCTTTTGTACGGCCAAATCACAGGTATAGTTATCAATTCGATACATATAAACACCAGTTTGATGAAACAAATCTGATAGATGATAAAACTTACGCAGACTTGAATTTAAAAGCCCTTTTCGACAGCATGAACTTTAATTTTACTGCTATTGGTGAGATGCGTTTATATGCAACTTTAAGGAAAATGTTTACCATTCATAATCAGATGTTAATTCAAAAATTTAAAAATGACGAACTTTTTCGACTAAAGATATCGACCCACCTTGCTAAAATCGGTAAAGCAATTTATCCAACGTTCCCTGATCAACTAACCACAGTGAAACGCAATCATCTGTATATGTTGACTACATATTTACCGTTAGTCTTTTTACTGTTTGCATTTTTAAAACCTGAAATCGGTATTCTTTTAACTATACTTGTTGCTATATTTAATATGATTTTAAGTGGCGTACTCAAAAGGACATTTGATCAAGACTTAAATTCATTATTTTATACATCAAATGTTATTAAAAAGGCTTATGCAATTCACAAAATAGATGGTGCCCCTACCATTGATGTTGACTTTAGTCATTTTAAAGTTGCTCGTAGGCTAAGTGGTCTATTGGGAAGAGTAAATACAGCAGAAGATTCTATGGTATTTGCATTCTTATTAAAAGCAATATTTATGTTGGACTACCATATCTTCCATCTAATACAACATAGCTTTAAAAAATATGAAGCTGAAGTTATGGCGTGTTATGAATATATAGGAAGTATAGACAATCACTATGCAATAGCATTGTGGAGAGAAACATTAACACAATATGCATTGCCTCAAGCAAGTAATGAGGATTCAGTAGAATTTGAAGCACTTACTCATCCACTGCTTGTCGATGCTATTTCTAATGATTTAGTAATTAATAGTCATATATTATTAACTGGTTCGAACGCGTCAGGTAAGTCAACATTTATGAAAGCAATCGCCTTAAATCTTTTACTCGCTCAAACGATAAATACAGTTACTGCAAAGTACTTTAAATATAAACCTGGCTTAATTTTTACATCCATGGTGAACCAAGATGATATCTTGTCTGGCGATAGTTATTTTATGACAGAAATCAAATCAATTAAACGATTGTTTGATTTAAAAACAGAGGATAAAATTTATTGCTTCATTGATGAAATATTTAAAGGGACTAATACAACAGAACGAATTGCCGCTTCTGAATCCGTGTTAAATTATTTAGGCAATAGCCAAAATTACGAAATCATAGCTGCGACCCATGATATTGAATTAGCTACATTATTAGAATATCAGTACAAAAACTTTCACTTTAACGAAACCATTTATGAAAATGAGATTGCTTTTGATTTTAAAATTAAACCTGGCAAAGCAGATACAAGAAATGCAATTGAATTATTAAGAATCTTAAAATTTCCTAATCAAGTATATACACGTGCTAAAACATCCTCCAATCAATTCCTTTAAGTCTTAGACCAAATCATTTAACTACAAATGCGCTAATAAATACAGAAAAGGAACAATGAAGTTTATATTCGCTTCATTGTTCCTTTATTTGTTTTAACTATTTTATTCAGCATTAATCATCCAAGTAATACCGAAAGGATCATTAAACATGCCATATAATTCTGACCACTCCGTTTTACCTAACGGCATTGCCTCTTCACAACCAGCTGCTATTGCATTGTTAAAGAAATCAATGGCTAGTTGTTTATCCGCTTCATTACTGTGATCAAATGTAAATGTTACAATTGCACCACTATTATCGATTTTTTTATTTTTCCATGTGTCACTACAATAAAATGTTTCACCTAAAACTTTAAATGAAGCATTCATTGTAAAGTTTTTGTCTACTTGGAATTCTTCTGGCATATCTTTAAACATTTCATGGTCACCACCAATACGTTGAATATCTGTGGCACCTAAATTTTTTTCATAAAAGTCTAATGCTGCTAAACTATTTTCAAAATTAAAATACTGAACTGATTTCATTGATAAGCCGCCTCCTGATAATGTAATTCTAAATTTACATTATTCTATATAGTATGACTACACATTAAAATATATACCCCTTTTTTAATATTTAAACATTTGAACTTAATAATATTTATAATGTACATATTTTTTTATTTAACGAAATACATAGCATTAAGCTTTTAAAAAAGAAGTAGAAACATCAAACATTGATTTAATATTCCTACTTCCTAATTTCATATATAATTAATCTAAGCTGTATCCATTTTTATAGAGATAATATCATATTAAGTTAATATTACACTAAATGAAGTGATTACATTTTTAAATGTTCATCCTATCAAGTTTAATTGTTTATTGAAAATTGCTCTATATCCATATCATTAAATCCATTTAACGACATGTCACCAACAAATCCAGCTTGATATAAATAATGTGCTGCAGCACCAATCATAGCAGCATTATCTGTACAAAGTTTTGGGCTCGGTATTCGCAAATTAATCTCATGTTGCTTACAGGATTTATCAAGCGCTGCTCTTAAACCTTTATTACTGGCGACACCACCCGCAATAATTAACTGTTTCACATCATATGCCTCACAAGCTGACACTGCTTTGCCAACTAAAACTTCGACAACACTATTTTGAAAACTCGTTGCTACATCTTCAGGTTTTATTTCAACTCCTTTTTGTCGTAAATTATGCAATTTATTTATGACTGCACTTTTTAATCCACTAAAACTAAAATCGTAACTATTAGCCTCTAACCAAACTCTCGGGAAATTATAGCTATCTTGACCTTTTGCAGCTAACCGATCAACTTGTGGCCCACCTGGATAGCCTAAACCAATCGTTCTCGCCACTTTATCATAGGCTTCGCCAACAGCATCATCTCTAGTTTCTCCTATAACTTCAAAATTCAAATGATCTTTCATGTATACAAGTTCAGTATGCCCACCTGAAACGATTAATGCTATTAAAGGAAATTGTAATGGTTGTTCTAAATGATTCGCATAAATATGTCCTGCAATATGATGTACAGGTATCAATGGTTTATCGTAAGCAAAAGCTAACGCCTTAGCTGCATTAATGCCTACTAACAATGCACCTATGAGTCCAGGGCCCTGAGTTACCGCTACTGCATCTATATCTTCCATGGATACATTTGCTTCATATAATGCTTGATCAATTGTCGTTGTAATACCTTCAACGTGGTGCCGGCTAGCGACCTCAGGTACCACACCTCCAAATCGCTTATGACTTTCAATTTGACTCAATACAATATTACTTAAAATTTCTGTGCCTTGCTTAATAATGCTTACACTTGTTTCGTCACAACTTGACTCAACTGCTAAAATCAATGTTTGATTACTCATTTAAATTCACCCACATCACTATTGCATCCTCACCTTCACCATAATAGTTCTTACGTTTGCCTCCGAATTGGAATCCCAAATTTGTATACACATGTTGTGCCACCACATTATCTATACGAACCTCTAAACTCATAATTTCACATTTGGTTTGTACATAATTCATCGCGTATTTTAATAATAATTGTCCTAATCCATAGCCTCTATATGATTCATCTATCGCAACTGTTGTAATCTGCGCTTGATCTATCACTATCCAAATGCCAATATAACCAATAATCACATTATTAAACTCAATTATAAAATAATGTGCAAACTCATTCTGTTCTATTTCATGATAAAAAGCATCGATTGTCCAACTACTGTCGTTAAAACTATTTCTTTCAATATCAAACACTTGAGGTACATCTTTCATAGTCATCAAGCGTATATTTAGTTCTTTTTCTGTTGGTTTAACCAATTTCTTTCGGCCTCTGACAATTTAATATAATTGGGTTTAAATTGATGTATATCTTCAGTAGTTTCAACTAAATGCTTCATATATTTTGCTTTTGGTATATTAGGTATGCAATCACTATCTAATAAATCTTTTACTTTTTCAGTGTCTATGCCAACAAATACATATGGTTTTCCCATTCTATGTAATAAGTTGAGAAGTTCTTGTATTGGTAAATATTGATCTTCTTCTACTTGGAGCAATTGATTTCCATTATATCGATAAACTCCAGTGTATACTGCTTCTCTACGTGCATCAAATATCGGCACCAAAAGTCGTTCATCGTCTTGAACAGTTGCAGCTAACGCTTTTAGCGAAGAAACACCATATAGTTCAGCATTCAATGCATAGGCCAAAGTTTTAGCAACCGTTACGCCAATTCTAAGTCCAGTATAAGAGCCAGGTCCTTGCGCGACAATAATCGCATTTATTTCTTCTTTTGCAATTCCACTCTCATGAAACAACTGTTGAATCGCCGGCATTAACTGAGTAGAATGATTTTGCTTCACGTTAGTATTGATTTCACCTAGTACTACATTATTTTGCATAACTGCAACAGACAACGGTTGATTAGATGTATCAATCAACAGATAAATCATGTTCAACGGCCTCCTTTAACTTTTTGTAATGTTGACCTACTGCTTTCATTTCTATATTTCTTGTCGTTTCATTTATGGTTTTAATATTTATAGTTAGGTGATTATTTGGTAAAAATGATTCGATAAATTCACTCCACTCAATCAATGTGACAGCTTGATCTTCAAAATATTCATCAAATCCCAAATCTTCTTCACTATCTTCTAATCTATAGCAATCCATATGATGTAACTTAAATGCATTTCCTTGATAAGATTTAATGATGTTAAACGTTGGGGAATTTATATTGCGTTTTACGCCCATAGCTTTACCAATAAATTGCGTTAATGTTGTCTTACCAGCACCTAAATCACCATTTAATAAAATAATGTCCCCTGCAGATAAATGTTTCGCTAACAATTTTGCAAAATGTTCCATACTTTCTAAATCATTTATTTTAATCATATGTCTCTCCTTTTTTAACGACACTTCCAAATCGATTGGATTAGTGTCGCATATGCTTGTGCATCGCTCAAGTATTTCTATTTACTTCCAAATCAATAATGATGGATAAAAAATGTTTTAAATTCACTAACATTAAAAGTGACTACTTTCATATTGATTTTTATCAGCACTAAATGATCATCTATTACTTTAATACTTTATTATCATTAAATTAACTACTATAGTTTAACAAATTTTTTCTTATTTTACTTCAAACTAAAACAAGTTCCAACATTTTGAAATTATTTGAATTGATAGAAAATTTAAAAAAATCATTGACAGCACAAGTTCAATATAGTAAATTTAATTTATCGAATTTTTAGACAATTCAATTTAACACATTAACAGATAAACCATTCTAACGGAAAGGAGCATAATAAGATGACCAAATATACAATGCAATACCAACCAACAACTTCAAATATTTTAGTCATTTTATTATGCTATTAGGACTGGAACTTTAGTAAAGAATCTACTAAATGTTTAAGTCCTATTTCTAGTTGAATGGGACTTGAAAGCGTCCCAATTATTTATTGGGACGCTTTTTTATTTTCAAATTTATGGGGGAATTAATATGAGAAGCGATATGATCAAAAAAGGAGATCATCAAGCTCCAGCAAGAAGCCTTTTGCATGCAACAGGTGCTTTAGAAAAACCAACAGATATGAATAAGCCTTTCGTAGCTATATGTAATTCATATATCGACATTGTACCAGGACACGTTCACCTAAGAGAATTAGCTGACATTGCTAAAGAAGCAATTCGAGAAGCAGGTGCCATCCCCTTTGAATTTGACACAATCGGTGTAGATGATGGTATTGCAATGGGACATATTGGAATGAGATATTCACTGCCATCTAGAGAAATTATTGCCGATGCTGCAGAAACAGTTATCAATGCACACTGGTTTGATGGTGTCTTTTACATACCGAACTGTGACAAGATTACACCTGGCATGTTACTAGCAGCTGTAAGAACCAATGTTCCAGCTATTTTCTGTTCAGGTGGACCTATGAAAGCAGGTTTATCATCACAAGGTAAAGCATTAACACTTTCTTCAATGTTTGAAGCAGTTGGAGCATTTAAAGATGGTTCAATTTCAAAAGATGAGTTTTTAGATATGGAACAAAATGCTTGCCCTACTTGTGGTTCATGTTCTGGTATGTTTACAGCAAATTCAATGAATTGTTTAATGGAGGTCTTAGGCTTAGCTCTCCCATATAACGGTACAGCCCTAGCAGTAAGTGACCAACGTAGAGAAATGATTAGAGAAGCAGCATTTAAACTTGTTGATAATATCAAAAATGACATTAAACCAAGAGATATTGTTACTAAAGAAGCAATTGATGACGCATTTGCTTTAGACATGGCTATGGGGGGATCTACCAATACAGTACTACACACATTAGCGATTGCAAATGAAGCTGGCATTGATTATGACTTATCAAGAATAAATGAAATTGCGAAAAAAACGCCTTATTTGTCAAAAATAGCACCAAGTTCTTCCTATTCTATGCATGATGTACATGAAGCTGGTGGCGTTCCAGCTATCATTAACGAATTATTTAAAAAAGAAGGTACACTTCATCCAGACAGAATTACAGCCACAGGTAAAACACTTCGTGAAAATAACGAACACAAAGAGATATTAAATAGTGATGTAATCAGACACCTTGATAATCCATACGATAAACAAGGTG
This sequence comes from Staphylococcus sp. GDY8P119P, assembly GCF_017892075.1. Classification (NCBI taxonomy): domain Bacteria; kingdom Bacillati; phylum Bacillota; class Bacilli; order Caryophanales; family Staphylococcaceae; genus Staphylococcus; species Staphylococcus sp. GDY8P119P. The sequence continues at coordinate 10,747 of NZ_JAESKJ010000008.1, read as the reverse complement.
GCCTTTCAATCCTTTATGGTAATTTAGCTCCTAAAGGTGCGGTCATCAAAGTCGGTGGTGTTGATTCTTCAATTAAAGTCTTTAAAGGAAAAGCAATTTGTTTTGATTCACATGATGAAGCAGTTGAAGCAATTGACAATCACGTAGTACGTGAAGGTCATGTGGTTGTAATTAGGTATGAAGGCCCTAAAGGTGGACCAGGCATGCCGGAAATGTTGGCCCCTACATCATCTATTGTAGGAAGAGGGTTAGGTAAAGACGTTGCATTAATCACTGATGGTAGATTTTCCGGAGCAACACGAGGTATTGCTGTTGGTCATATTTCACCAGAAGCTGCGGCGGGTGGACCTATCGCTTTAATTGAAAACAATGACGATATCACAATTGATTTAACAAACAGAACATTAAATGTAGAAGTTACAGACGAAGTATTAGAATCTAGAAAGCAAAACTTGAAACCATTTAAAGCAAAAGTGAAAACAGGTTATCTTGCACGCTATACAGCATTAGTAACGAGTGCTAATACTGGTGGTATTATGCAAGTACCTGAAGATCTCATTTAAGGAGTGAGTATGATGTCTAAACAAACTGAAATACTTGAATATGAAAAATCAGAAAATTTAGATTATTTTGAAACAGCAGAAGCAATTGAGCCCGAAGTTGAATTAGAAAAAGAAACAATTGATGAAATGAAATCTGGTTCAGAATTATTAGTAGATTCACTTGTAAATGAAGATGTAGATTTTATATTTGGTTACCCTGGTGGTGCTGTACTTCCACTATATGACACATTTTATGATGGGAAAATTAAACACATACTAGCGAGACATGAACAAGGTGCTTCACACGCTGCTGAGGGTTATGCGCGTGTTTCTGGAAAAACTGGTGTCGTTGTCGTTACAAGTGGTCCTGGAGCAACAAATGCAATCACTGGTATTGCTGATGCTTATAGTGATTCACTACCGCTTGTCGTTATCACAGGTCAAGTTGCAACAGCGGGTATAGGGAAAGATGCTTTCCAAGAAGCAGACTTGCTTTCAATGACTACACCGATAACTAAACATAATTATCAGATTAAAAATGTAAATGAAATACCTAAAATAATCCATGAGGCATTTCACGTAGCAAACTCAGGAAGAAAAGGACCAGTCGTTATTGACTTCCCAAAAGATATGGGAATCTTATCTACTAACGCAGAAGTTTCAAACGAATTGAACCTACCTGGTTATTCAGTTCCTAATCAACCAGACAAAACAGAAATTCAAAAATTACGTGATTATTTAAAATCTTCAAAAAAACCTGTGGTTTTATCAGGAGCTGGTGTAAATCACGCTAAGGCTAATGAAGTTTTCACTGAATTTGTTACACGACATCAATTGCCTGTAGTTAGTACTTTATTAGGGTTAGGTGCCATACCATATGAAAATCCCCTATTTTTAGGTATGGGGGGAATGCACGGATCATACGCAAGCAATATGGCATTAACAGATTGTGATTTGCTTATAAACTTTGGTAGTCGTTTTGATGACAGACTTGCAAGTAAACCAGATGAATTTGCACCTAATGCAAAAATTGTTCATATCGACATTGATCCATCAGAAATAAATAAAATAATCAAAGTTGATTTAGGTATTGTTGCAGATTGTAAAGCAACTTTAGAAGCATTACTTGAATTCGACAGCTATTCAATCAACCATGATGACTGGTTAGAAACATGCTTTAACAATAAAGCAGAGCAACCTTTTGCATACAAAGAAGATCCAGATGGTACATTTTCAAAACCACAACGTACTATTGAATATATAGGAGAAATTACTAATGGTGACGCAGTTGTTACAACTGATGTCGGTCAACATCAAATGTGGGTTGCCCAATATTATCCATTTAAAAATCACGGTCAATTAGTTACGAGTGGTGGCTTAGGAACAATGGGCTTTGGCATACCTGCAGCAATAGGTGCAAAATTAGCTGAACCTGATAAAACAGTCGTAGCTTTTGTTGGCGACGGTGGTTTCCAAATGACCAATCAAGAGTTAGCAATACTAGAAGAATACGATTTAGACATAAAAGTTGTAATTATAAATAACGGCACGTTAGGTATGGTTAAACAATGGCAAGATAAATTCTTTAACAAACGTTTCTCTCATTCCGTATTTAATGGACAACCTGATTTCTTAAAATTGGGAGAAGCATACAATGTGAAAGGTTTCCTTATCGATGATCCAACACATTTGGAAAAACAACTAGACGCTGCTTTTGAACACAAAGGGCCTGCTCTCATTGATGTTCGTATCTCACCTATCGAACCTGTTAATCCAATGGTGCCTAGCGGTAAAGCTAATTATGAGATGGAGGGATTATTATGAGACGCACATTTAGAACAAAAGTTTTAGATAAAGCTGGTACTTTAAATAGATTAACGAGTATCTTTGTTCGCAGGCAATTTAACATTGTCACGTTATCAGTTACTCCAACGAGAGAAGATGGCGTTTCTAATATCACATTTGTAGCGGAAGTCCCAGATTCAGATGTTTTAAGAAACTTAATTAGCCAATTGGAAAAACAAATAAATATTATTGATGTAGAAGACATCACTGATACAAACACTTACAACAGAGAATTAGTGCTTGTGAAATTAGAAACACCAAGTAACCATCAAGATTTACAAAAAGTAATTAAACCATATGATGCGCTAGTCTCTATTTTAAAAAATGAGGATCCTTACACCTATCTTCAAGCCTCAGGTCCACAATATACAATGGATAATTTATTAGATGATCTATCATCATATAACATTGAACAAGTTTCAAGAACTGGTTCAGCCGGTTTAGTTTAAAACACAATTCATCAAACTATATTTAAAACATGGAGGATTTTATTATGACAACAGTTTATTATGACCAATCAGTAACGAAAGATGCATTACAAGGTAAAAAAGTAGCCATCATCGGCTATGGTTCACAAGGACATGCACATGCGCAAAACCTAAAAGATAACGGCTATGACGTGATTATTGGCATCAGACCAGGTCGTTCATTTGACAAAGCAAAAGATGATGGTTTCGAAGTATATCCTGTAAATGAGGCAGCAAAACAAGCTGATGTCATCATGGTATTATTACCAGATGAAATTCAAGGACAAGTATATAATGAAGAAATTGAACCTAATTTAGAGCCAAATAATGCACTTGTTTTCGCACATGGCTTTAATATTCACTTTAATGTTATTCAACCACCTGAAACAGTAGATGTATTTTTAGTAGCACCAAAAGGGCCTGGACATTTAGTTAGACGTACTTTCACAGAAGGTAGCGCCGTACCCGCCCTATTTGCAGTTGAACAAGATGCAAGTGGTGAAGCAACTGATTTAGCACTAAGTTACGCAAAAGGTATTGGTGCAACTCGTGCTGGTGTTTTAGAAACATCATTTAAAGAAGAAACCGAGACAGATTTATTCGGTGAACAAGCAGTACTTTGTGGTGGTACAACAAAACTAATTCAATCTGGTTTTGAAACATTAGTTGAAGCTGGATATCAACCAGAAATTGCTTACTTTGAAGTTTTACATGAAATGAAATTAATTGTTGATTTAATGTATGAAGGTGGCATGGAAAACATGCGCTATTCAATCTCAAATACAGCTGAATTTGGAGACTATGTATCAGGACCACGCGTAATCACTCCAGATGTTAAAGATAATATGAAAGCAGTACTTAACGATATTCAACAAGGAAACTTCAGCGATCGTTTCATCAAAGATAACGAAAATAATTTTGAAGAATTCCATAAACTACGTGAAGAACAACATGGACATCAAATTGAAGCGGTTGGTAGAGACCTACGTGAGATGATGCCATTTATTAAATCCAAGAGTATTGAAAAATAATTAGTTTTATGGTGATGCCTGAAGAATCAAGAGAAGTCCCCTACTTTAATTTTTAGGACAATTTTAGATTCTTCGGCTCATTCATCATATTGAACTAAAATCTATTTATTAGGAGATGTTTAAAATGACTAGCCATATTCAAATTTTTGATACGACACTAAGAGACGGAGAACAAACGCCAGGCGTAAACTTTTCCTTCGATGAACGCTTAAAAATTGCTAAACAACTTGAAAAATGGGGTGTTGATATCATCGAAGCTGGTTTCCCTGCTTCAAGTTCAGGTAGTTTCAAATCCGTAGAAGCGATTTCTAAAACATTAACAACCACTGCTGTTTGTGGCTTAGCACGTTGTGTCAAAAAAGATATTGATGCAGTGTATCAATCAACAAAAGAGGCAGTAAAACCTAGAATACATGTGTTCTTAGCAACTAGCCCTATTCACCGTGACTCAAAACTCATGATGTCCAAAGAAGAAGTGTTAGCATCAATCAAAGAGCATGTTGCTTATGCTACAGAATATTTTGACGTCGTTCAATTTTCACCAGAAGATGCTACAAGAACGGAACTACCTTTCTTAATCGAATGTGTTCAAACTGCAGTTGATGCGGGAGCAAGTGTCATCAATATACCTGATACAGTTGGATTCAGCTACCCTACAGAATATGGCAAAATTTTTAAAACACTCCAAGAAAGCATTAAAACGAATCATGAAGTTATTTATAGTGCACACTGTCACGATGACTTAGGCTTAGCTGTTGCAAATAGTATGTCTGCAATTGAAAATGGTGCAAAACGCATTGAAGGTACTTTAAATGGTATTGGTGAACGTGCAGGTAACACAGCCCTTGAGGAAGTTGCACTTGGCCTATACGTTCGACAAGATCATTATGGTAATCAAACACAAATAAATCTCGAAGAAACTAAAAATACATCTGATTTAATAGCACGATATGCAGGAATTCGAGTCCCAAGAAATAAAGCTATTGTTGGACAAAACGCTTTTAGTCACGAATCAGGTATTCATCAAGATGGTGTTCTTAAAAATCCTGAAACTTATGAAATTATGACACCACAATTAGTAGGCGTCAAAACAACTGAATTACCGCTCGGTAAATTATCTGGTAAACACGCTTTTTCAGAAAAATTAGTTGCATTGGGGTATGATGTGGATGTTGAAGAACAAAAAGAACTATTTAAGCAATTTAAAACAATTGCTGATAAGAAAAAGTCTGTTACTGACAGGGATATACACGCTTTAATTCAAGGAACTGAACATGAACAAAATGCCATCTATAAAGTTGAAGCTCTGCAACTACAATTCGTCTCAAATGGACTACAAAGTGCTGTCGTAGTAATTCAAGATAAAGATGGAAATACGTATCAAGATTCAAGTATTGGTACTGGATCAATTGTTTCTGTATATAATGCAGTAGATCGAATTTTCAATCGCAAAACTGAACTTATAGACTATCGTATTGAATCTGTAACTGAAGGTACTGATGCACAAGCAGAAGTACATGTCCAAATTAAAATTGGAGATCAAATCGTTACTGGTGTAGGTATTGATCATGACATCTTATTAGCATCATGTAAATCATATGTTGAAGCACATGCTAAATACGTTTCTAATTCAGAAGTGAAAGAAGGTATTCACTCATGAGTTATAAGATTGTAGCACTTCCCGGGGATGGGATTGGACCGGAAATTTTAAATGGTTCACTAGAAATTCTTTCACAACTGAGTAATATCTATAATTTCAACTATGAAATAGAAACGCATGATTTCGGCGGTATTGCTATAGATAATCATGGTACGCCACTACCTGATACGACACTAAGTGCTTGTAAACAAGCAGACGCAATTCTATTGGGTGCTGTCGGTGGCCCAAGATGGACAGACCCTAATAATAGACCTGAACAAGGTCTGCTTGGTATTCGAAAAGCTTTAGGTCTATTTGCTAATATTCGCCCCACTACAGTAACGAGTGGTACCAGTCACTTATCACCTATTAAAAAAGAGCGTGTAGCTGGTACAGATTTTATTTTAGTGAGAGAGTTAACAGGTGGTATTTACTTTGGTGAACCAAAACATTGGAATGAGGATAAAGCTTTAGATTCCTTAACTTATACACGTACAGAAATAGAACGAATTGCAAGAGTTGCTTTTGATTTAGCTCAAAACCGTCGCAAAAAATTAACTTCTGTAGATAAGGAAAATGTACTTTCTTCCAGTAAATTATGGAGAAATGTAATAAATGATGTATCTAAAGACTATCCAGATGTTGAAGTTAATCATTTACTTGTAGATGCTTGTGCAATGCACATCATTACAAATCCTTCTCAATTTGACGTCATTGTAACAGAAAATTTATTTGGAGATATATTAAGTGATGAGGCATCTGTAATTCCTGGCTCGCTTGGTCTTTCACCATCAGCTAGTTTTAGTGAAAAAGGACCAAGACTTTATGAACCCATTCATGGTTCTGCACCTGATATTGCAAATAAAGATATAGCAAATCCATTCGGTATGCTTTTATCAGTGGTTATGTGTTTAAGAGAAAGTCTTAATGCACCAGAGGCTGCTCATAGATTAGAATCAGTTATTTATCAACTTATCGAAGATGAAAAAACAACTCAAGATCTCAATGGTAAGTATAAAACAACTGATATTTTTAAATTTATTAAACAAAATCTTTAAAAAGGAGGAGATGTCATATGGGTAAAACACTATTTGACAAAGTTTGGAATAAGCATGTCTTAACCGGTAAAGAAGGTGACCCACAATTATTATATATAGACCTACATCTTATACACGAAGTCACATCTCCTCAAGCTTTTGAAGGACTTAGACTACAAAATAGAAAGCTGCGCAGACCTGATTTAACCTATGCGACGCTGGACCATAACGTTCCAACAGTTGATATTTTTAATATTAAAGATGAAATTGCTAATAAACAAATAACAACGCTTCAAAAAAATGCCAAAGAATTTGATGTGCATATTTTTGATATGGGTTCTGACGAACAAGGTATCGTGCATATGGTTGGTCCTGAAACTGGACTGACACAACCTGGAAAAACAATCGTATGCGGAGACTCTCATACAGCTACACATGGTGCTTTTGGTGCTATTGCATTTGGTATTGGAACTAGTGAAGTCGAACATGTTTTTGCAACACAAACACTATGGCAAACAAAGCCAAAAAATTTAAAAATTGATGTTACTGGTAAACTACCTACAGGCGTATATGCAAAAGATATTATTTTACATCTTATTAACCAATATGGTGTTGATTTTGGTACTGGATATGCACTTGAGTTTTCAGGTGAAACTATTCGTAGTCTATCAATGGAAGCAAGAATGACGATTTGTAATATGGCGATCGAAGCTGGTGCAAAGTATGGGATGATGGCGCCTGATGAAACTACATTTGAATATGTAAAAGGAAGACCTTATGCAACAAACTTTGCATATGATGTAGATGAATGGCGTGAACTTTACACTGATGATGATGCAAATTTTGATAAAATCATACGACTTGATGTTTCTGATTTAGAACCACAAGTTACTTGGGGTACTAGCCCTGAAATGGGTGTTAGCTTTAATACACCATTTCCTGAAATTAATGATGTTAATGATGAACGGGCCTATAACTATATGGGACTAAAACCTGGCCAAAAAGCAGAAGATATTGATTTAGGTTATGTATTTTTAGGTTCTTGTACGAATGCTCGACTATCTGATCTAATAGAAGCAAGCCATATTGTAAAAGGAAATCAAGTGCATCCTAATATTACAGCAATCGTTGTTCCTGGTTCTAGAACAGTAAAGATAGAAGCAGAAAAATTAGGTCTTGATAAAGTGTTTAAAAATGCTGGATTTGAATGGAGAGAACCTGGTTGTTCAATGTGTCTTGGTATGAACCCTGACCAAGTACCTGCTGGTGTGCATTGTGCATCAACAAGTAATCGTAACTTTGAAGGACGCCAAGGCAAAGGGGCTCGAACACACTTAGTCTCCCCTGCTATGGCAGCTGCTGCAGCCATTAATGGGAAGTTTGTAGACGTAAGAAAGGTGGTTGTATAATATGGAAATCCAACCTATCACAACCTATACTGGTAAAGTTGTTCCATTATTTCATGATAATATTGATACTGACCAAATCATACCAAAAGTACATTTAAAACGAATTTCTAAATCTGGTTTTGGACCTTTTGCTTTTGATGAATGGCGCTACTTAGAGGATGGATCCGACAATCCAGATTTCAATCCAAATAAGCCAGAATACCAAGATGCCACGATTTTAGTAACTGGGGATAATTTTGGTTGTGGTTCGAGCCGTGAACATGCAGCTTGGGCAATTAAGGATTATGGTTTTGATATTATTATTGCTGGTAGTTATAGTGATATCTTTTATATGAACTGTACTAAAAATGCGATGTTACCTATCGTTTTAAATGAAGAAGAACGTCAATACATTGCCAAAGCAGGTAAAGTCACTGTTGATTTACCTAATCAAACTGTGACTGCGAATGATAAAACATTTCACTTTGTTATTGATGAAACGTGGAAAAATAAACTTGTTAATGGACTTGATGATATTGCTGTAACACTACAATTCGAAAATGAAATTCAAACATATGAAACGTCAAAAGCTTTTTAACGAAACTTAAATAAAGGTGTGAAATTTATGGCTGTCAAAACAACTGTTTCTTCAAAAGATATAGATGAAGCTTTCTTACAATTGAAAGATGTTGTTAAAGAAACTCCTTTGCAAAAGGATCATTACTTATCGCTTAAATACGATTGTGATGTCTATTTAAAAAGAGAAGACTTACAATGGGTTCGATCTTTTAAATTAAGAGGTGCTTATAACGCAATTATAGCGTTAAATGAAAATGATAGACAAAACGGAATTACATGTGCAAGTGCAGGTAATCATGCACAAGGTGTTGCTTACACTGCCAACAAACTTAATTTAAATGCTGTTATATTTATGCCAGTAACTACACCTCTTCAAAAGATAAATCAGGTGAAATTTTTTGGTGGTAGTAACGCTGAAGTTGTGCTTACCGGCGATACATTTGATGATTGTCTAAAAGAGGCACTTACGTATACTCAAGATAATAAAATGAATTTCATCGATCCATTTAATAACATTTATACAATCGCTGGCCAAGGTACGTTAGCTAAAGAAATTTTAAAACAATCTAAAGAGGATAACATTCAATTTGATTATTTATTCGCAGCTATAGGCGGTGGTGGGTTAATTTCAGGGGTAGGCACTTACTTCAAAGAACATTCACCACAAACTTCTATCATTGGCGTAGAACCTGCCGGTGCGAGTAGTATGTATGCCTCTGTTGTACTAGAAAATCAAATAGTAACGTTACCTGAAATTGATAAATTTGTGGATGGTGCATCTGTAGCAAAAGTCGGTGAAATCACATATGATATTGCCAAAAATGTAGTAGATGACTATATTCAAGTACATGAAGGCGCTGTTTGTTCAACGATCTTGGACATGTATTCTAAACAAGCAATTATTGCGGAACCTGCTGGTGCTTTAAGTGTTTCAGCATTAGAACAATATCGTTCAGAAATTAAAGGTAAGACAGTTGTTTGTGTTGTAAGTGGCGGCAACAATGATATCAACCGTATGAAAGAAATCGAAGAACGTTCTTTATTATTTGAAGAAATGAAACATTACTTCATTCTCAACTTCCCACAAAGACCTGGCGCATTAAGAGAATTTGTAAATGACGTACTTGGACCAAAGGATGATATTACTAAATTTGAGTACCTTAAGAAAAGTTCTCAAAATACAGGAACTGTCATCATCGGCATACAATTAAATAACCATCAAGATTTAGATAACTTAAAGTCGAATGTCAATGAATTCGATCCTTCCAATATCTATATTAACGAAAACAAAATGCTTTATTCACTATTAATTTAAAAGTCTAGCTTATGCTAGACTTTTATTTTATATAAAGTACCACTTACAGTTCTTCGAACTGGAAGTTAAGCTCCTTTTACGTAAATAAAAAAGACCCTTCCGGGTCTTGATTGCCTGTAAAGTCACACTTCTTAATTTTTACGTTTCACACTTATATATCTTATGAATTTACATGTTATTAGAATAGTGTGACTTATGCATGAGCTTTAGCTCATGTATTCCTCTTTACCTACTCTTGTGGAACGTAAGTCAGCTACCTTCGGCTCTAAGGACCTTTTCTGACTTCAGGCAAGCACTCGTAAAGTACCACTCTCAATTTATTGAGATAGCGGTACTTATGCATGAGTTTTTGCTCATGCATTCCTTTACTATTTCACGCTTTCCTCACTCACTTACCGCTTGTAAGCTCATTTCGTCTCTCGTTTACTTCGTCAGCTTCAAACGCTTTCTTTTGTCAGTTTGCAGTTCTTCGAACTGGAAGTTAAGCTCCTTTTATGTAAAAAAAAGACCCTTTCGGGTCTTAATTGCCTGTAAAGTCACACTTCTTAATTTTAATTTTTACGTTTCACACTTATATATCTTATAAATTTATATGTTATTGGAATAGTGTGACTTATACATGAGCTTTAGCTCATCTATTCCTCTTTACCTACTCTTGCGGAACGTAAGTCAGCTACCTTCGGCGCTAAGGACCTTTTCTGACTTTAGGCAAGCGCTCGCATCTTTCCTCAGTTTCACGCTTTCCTCACTCACTTACCGCTTGTAAGCTCATTTCGTCTCTCGTTTACTTCGTCAGCTTCAAACGCTTTCTTTTGTCAGTTTACAGTTCTTCGAACTGGAAGTTAAGCTCCTTTTACGTAAAAAAAGACCCTTTCGGGTCTTGATTGCCTGGCAACGTCCTACT
>NZ_JAESKJ010000007.1:0-189302 GCF_017892075.1 Staphylococcus sp. GDY8P119P | reverse complement strand
ATTGCTCGAAGATGTTGTTAGTCATTAGTTGTTACCACCTTTCCAGTTATGTTTGTGAAGCATTGGATTAGGTCCTGTCTTACGATAAACTAAGTTCCCGTTGCTATTCTTACCAATAATGACAAATGGGACATTTGGCATGTTCTTTACAAAGTATGCAAACCAGCGACCAACATCTTGTTGTACGTCAGTTGAACATGTAACGTTGGACGCCAAATTTAAATCGTTAAACGTAAAATCTTTACCAATTGCTAAATTAAAAGCAACACCACAAGCGCGTCTTTTTAACAAAAGAAAGCAATAACTTTTTTTGCTCATATAAAATTCCTCCTAATAATTAAAATCATCAAATTTGATGTAATTACATACTAATCCCTCACAAGTAGGCTTAGTTTCAAATTTTCAAGGGGAATTTTAGGACATTGATATAAAGGGATTTAAAAGAAAAAATACCTATCGAATACATGTATTCGATAGGCAATTAATTTATTAAAAATAAATATTTCTATGCTTTTTACTGTTTTTAAAACGTGATTCATAAAATTTACTAATAAGTTGAGTCATTAATGTATCACGAAAATCGTTAGGATTAGAGGTCAAACCATATCTACTATAAAATGTGCTTATGTCATAGTCAGCAAGTGTTGAAAGTAGTTCACTTTCAATAGTTGAAGTTAGCTTGCGATTCATTTGAATGGTTTCAGCAATTACCGATTTTAGATTTGAATTTCTAGCATAGCCATTAATTAAATTTTCTATATGTTGTGATTTTTGATCGTATTTTTCAATCCAACTTTTTAAGTCCTGTTTAAGATTACTTATTATATGTAAAGATACTAGTATGTCTTGCTCTGTTGCTTTTTGCATTATGGTACTCACAGTTTGAACTAGTTCGTCTAATAAATCTGAAATAGCAGTAAATAGGGTAAAATGAAATGTATCTTCAATAGTTGTCTTATAATAGAGTTCATTATAACTGATTAGATTTTCCTCCTCCATGAATTCATCAATTTTTTCTTTTGACTGTATAATGTCATCAACAGTTATTGTTTTTCTGCGCAAGCTTTCATTTGCAATGCTGCGAATAAATTTAAAGTAAGGGTCATTTTTATCGTATAAATAAAGTGAAACACCAATAGCAGCTTGTCTGAATTGATCGATATTGTCAGATTGTTCTAAAGAACCATTTTTATGAGTTGACGGTTTAATACTATTTGCAATCTCAAAATATTGGGAGGCGCTTTTTCGTTGTTTAATTAAGTTTTTATTAATTAATTTTATAAAATAGTTTGACTTATTTTGACTTAATATGCCTTTTTCCAGATAGGAGTCCTGCTTTTCTTTATATACAAGATATTTAGTTAAGAAATCACTTATTAAAATGTCATTATATGATTCTGCAGTTAAGTCTTGATGGTTCTTTATAATTTCATTTTTAAGTTTGTTGAATTCTGAAGATGAATTTAATTTATCTTTGTTTTTATTCATTTTAATTTGAATATCCCATTTTTTAAGATTTATCTCACCCATTATTTGTCTTCTTACATTTTCAGCAGTTTGTTTAGCAAATTCTGTTTTGTCTGAAATGGCAAGTAAGAATTCATCAAAGTATGATTCTATTGTTTTTAAATCTAAGGATAGGAGAACGGAAGAGCCTTCTTCAACGATTTCTTGTGATATATCATCAATATCGATTTTACTTTGACTATCTATAAAAAATGATAATTTATCATTTTTAAAAATTTCTGATTGATATATATTTGGGACATTGTCAGTAAAGATACCGTTTGAATTTGATTTCACTGTATGTTGTTCAATAATTTGATCTGGTTGATTTACGAAGTAACTAATATAAACTGTTTCATTAGGTAATGATCTTCCTTTAATTAAGTTATTTTTATCAAATATGATGCTTTCTGGCTCAAACTCATTGCTGATTTTATGTATAAAATAGTTGAATTTCTGAAACCATAATTCTATTTTCCATTTGTTCTTTATCATACTAATCATCCATTTCTATAAAATTTTAATGTTTTTGGGTGAATTTAGAATGGTATAACTACTATAAGATGGTAAGTGCTGTTTTAATATGCTTAGCCTTTTTTTGCAGTTTTTCCAAATCTGACTCTATGTCTTTTATAGCTTCCTCAATATCATTAATCATTGGTTTATTAGCTTTAAAAAAAGCATTTCCATAATCATCTTTCTCGGGATGGCTATTTAATCGGTATGGAGTTATGTTATGAGTATATTCATCTCTATACTTTACGGTACGAATAGGACTGTTTTTATTAAGTATATTCCCTAATTTGTTAAAAGTTTCATTGTCAGAAGACTTTAATTTAGCTACTAGTTCTCTTTTAAAACCTAATTCTAATTTAACTTCATAAGAATGGGTTAATTCTCTTACTAATGTATACATTAAATCGTGTAAAGTATGTAAAAAATGAAGGGCTATGTTGTGATAATAAAATACCCAAGTCATTATATTTTTAATCTTATTAATGGTTTTCATGCTTATTAAGCCAGAATCAGCAAAGTATATGTCAGGATTTTCTTTGGTGATTTCCATACTTACATTTTTGACGAATATGTATTATAACGGTAAAGCTGAAGAGCATAAAAGAATTTCAAACACCCTACTATTTTTGTTTGATAGCACTAAATATTCATAGGAATTAAGTGAGGACTTTGTAAAGAATAGCATACAGATAGATATCTTTAACTTTAGTAATGAGTCATCTTTAGTAACAAATGATAAAGCTAAAGCACATTATATAGGGAAAAACAAAAATTTTATATATTTAAAAAATGTTTGTGGGATAGCTAAGAATGTAATTGTTGAATACTGTCAAAATGTTATTTGAAATGTTTATAGAGAAAAAATACTGGAAATATCATGATCACTGGTTAGGATATTGTACAAATGAATTGATACAAATTGACCCACAAGAGAAATATTATAAATTTGGCATTCAGACCGTATCCAGTTATTTAGATTATATGCAACAAAGGGAAACGTCATTCCCAATATTTTTAGAAATGTTAATGGCGACTTATTACTTAGTAGAAAAAGCAAAAAAGACAGGCTATGCTGAACTTATTGAAACTTATGTAAATGAAGAAAAACTCATTCCAGCTTTGCCTATTCACCTATCGCCTTTATCTACGCACTCAACCTTTAAAATCTACAATTTCTTTATGCTTATTCATTCACTATCCCTCCACACTCTTCTTATCGTTCTTTTAATTCACACACCCCTTTTCCCTCGTCACTCGGTCATGGCAGTTTGTAATTTTTGTTCAATTAAGTCGATATGTGTACTGATCAAATTCCGTTGTTCATTCAAGAATTTTAGGTGTGCGCGTAACACGCTTGGGACATCTATTTGGTTTTGATAAAGCATATCTGTGTTTTTTCGGATTTCTTTTAATGGCATATTCAAATTGCTTAGGCACTGGATAAATTTAATCATTTCGATATCGTCGTCTGTGTATAAACGCTTGTTATTGCTATCTCTGTCGATGTGTTTCAAGATATTCTTTTTCTCGTAATAACGCAGTTTGCTTTTAGGTATATTGCAATAATCTGAGACATATTCAATGTAATATTGTTTCATGTAAGCATATCCTTTCTCTTAAACCAAGGTTTAACTGATATTGTACTCTATATAAACATGAATGAGGAGGAAATACAATGAAAAAAGCTTTAATTGTTGTAACAAACATTGCGAAATACGATAATTTAGACAGACCTACGGGTGCGTGGTTCTCAGAGGTTACGCACTTTGCGAAAGATTTCTATGACGCAGGTTATGATGTTGATTTCGTAAGTCCGAACGGTGGATATGTGCCTCTTGATCCTATCAGTCTTAGCCCTGAAATGATGGGAGCTGAGGACTGGGAATACTACACGGATCATGATTATATGAATAAATTTGGACAAACATTATCTCCAAAAGAGGTTAATCCTAGCGACTATCAAGCCATTTACTTTGCAGGTGGACATGGTGCGATTTGGGATTTTAGAAATAACAAAGAACTTAACGACATTGCGTTAAGTATTTACAATAATCAAGGCGTTCTCTCTTCTGTATGTCATGGTGCGGCTGGTCTACTCGATATTAAAGAAAATGGCGATTACCTCGTTCGTCATAAAGACGTGACTGGTTTTACAAATAGTGAAGAACAAGCAAATGGTACAACTGAATACATGCCATATTTATTAGAAGACGAATTTATTAGTAACGGTGCACATTTTAAAAAAGAGGATGACTGGAGCAATTTCGCAGTCGTAGATGGTCGCATTGTGACTGGTCAAAATCCTCAATCAGGACATGCTGTTGCTGAACGTGCTTTAAAAATCTTAGCTAATCAATAATTTCATAAAGGAGCGATACACATGAAATCATTAATTATTGGCGCTAATGGTGGCGTCGGTCATCATCTTATACGTAAACTGAAAGCACGAGATGTTGATTTTACTGCCGGTGTTAGAAAAGAAGAACAAGTTGAAGTTTTAAAAGCAGATGGTATTGATGCAACTTACATTGATGTTGCAAAACAATCTATTGATGAATTAATAGAATTATTTAAACCGTATGATCAAATCCTTTTTTCCGTCGGTTCTGGTGGAAGCACAGGTGACGATCAAACAATCATAGTAGATTTAGACGGTGCAGTGAAAGCAATTAAAGCAAGTGAACACGTCGGTCGTCAACACTTTGTTATGGTATCAACGTACGACTCACGTCGAGAAGCGTTTGATGCGTCAGGCGACTTGAAACCATATACCATTGCAAAACATTATGCGGATGACTACTTAAGACATTCAAATTTAAAATATACCATCGTGCATCCAGGCGCATTAACTAACGATCATGAAACGCAACAATTCAATATGAGTGCGCAATTTGAAAATGTACAAAATCCGTCTATTACAAGAGAAGATGTAGCAGAAGTGCTTGTTTCTGTGTTAACTGATGAAGCATTAAAAGGTCACGAATTCCAAATCATCAATGGTGATTTGTCATTATCAGACGCTACGACTAAATATCTGGAGGAATAATAAATGAATAATCAACAAGTTGTACTTGCAAAACGACCACAAAGTATCCCTCAAGACGATGTATTTAGATTTGAAACAATAGAAACTCGAGAACCACATGCAGGTGAGGTTCAAGTAGAATCCATTTATGTATCTGTAGATCCTTACATGAGAGGCAGAATGAATGATACAAAAAGTTATGTTCAACCTTTCCAAGTGAATGAGCCATTACAAGGTCATATTGTTGGAAAAGTCACACAATCGAACGATGAACGTCTATCTGTCGGCGATTATGTCACAGGCATATTACCATGGAAAAAGATAAATACAGTGAATGGAGACGATGTGACCCCTGTGCCATCAAAAGATGTACCATTACATTTATATTTGAGTGTTTTAGGCATGCCGGGAATGACGGCCTATACAGGATTGCTTCAAATTGGTCAACCACAATCTGGCGAGACGGTTGTCGTGTCAGCTGCATCAGGTGCAGTAGGCTCTGTCGTAGGACAAATTGCTAAGATTAAAGGCGCAAAAGTTGTCGGTATTGCTGGTGGTAAGCAGAAAACAACATATTTAACAGATGAATTAGGATTTGATGCGGCCATTGACTATAAACAAGATGATTTCGCACAACAACTCGAAGCGGCTGTACCAGATGGTATTGATGTGTATTTTGAAAATGTAGGCGGCGCAATTTCTGATGAAGTGTTTAAACACTTAAATCGATTTGCACGCGTTCCGGTATGTGGTGCAATTTCAGCATATAATAATGAAAAAGACGATATTGGACCACGTATCCAAGGAACGTTGATTAAAAATCAAGCATTGATGCAAGGTTTTGTAGTAGCACAATTCGCTGATCATTTTAAAGAAGCAAGCGAACAACTCGCACAATGGGTGTCTGAAGGTAAAATTAAATTTGAAGTGACGATAGATGAAGGTTTTGATAATTTACCTTCTGCATTTAGAAAGTTATTCACAGGAGAGAATTTTGGTAAACAAGTTGTCAAAGTCGCTGAAGAATAGCAGAAGACTATGAAAAATATCATCGTAAGACTCATATTTAGTTTACTGTTTTATAAAAGTGGTGTTGCACACTTTAAAAATAAAGATATGTTTTTAAAAATCGTGCCGTCCTATTTACCTTTCAAACACGCAATAGTTAAGTATTCGGGCATATTAGAATTTATAATTGCTTTTTATGTACTCGGTGCTAAAAATAGATCACGCGTAAGAAAAGTAGTACAAGGATTCCTTTGGCTCGTATTTCCTGCAAATATTTACGCTGCACGTAAGAACATCTCTTATAAAGATGAAAGAGATGAAACAGATAGTGTTAAGCAGCATGTCATTCGTTTACCATTACAATTTGTCATGGTCGCACTTGCGAAACTATTATAAGACTTATCATAGCCACGCCTGGAACATTACTTTTGTTCCAGGCGATTTTTTAATATTTACACTTAAAATCGACGTATATCAAATGATTCTCTTGACAACGCTTATGTGCTCTTTGTTTAAATAAGCTCATATCAGACATTTACTTTTCAATTTTTCTATAGTGATAAGCTTCTAAATTAAGAAAAGCATAAGTTAATTTGCTTGTATGAGTGTAAGAAGAAATAAAAAATGTATTTTATCATGTGATGCTATCGCAACATTGTAACATTAATGTAATAACGTGACCTGTAAGACAAATATGAGGGGAGGGTTTTTATGAAAAAAGTTTCTAACTTTATTTTAGCTAGTAGTTTAGTTTTGGGCTTTTTCGTAACGCCCGAATTATTTAATATCACTCAAGCACATGCGCAAGAATCTGTGAAACCTTATTATAGTTACAGTGGTTATACAGCAAATCAAAGTAATTTTATTCTAGATAAGAATTTTAAAACATCTCAAAAAGCTGATAACTTCAAGATTAATAATCACAAGATTACTAAAAATGCATTAGCTAAAAATTATAAAGATTTACACGATCCAACATATTACGGGGTTTCTAATCATAAAACGAATGGTGTTTTCTTTTTATTAGACGGTAAGTCAGTGAGCAAAAATAATTATTGAATCATTACGGTGAAGCAAAGTATACATCTACATCAGCCTGAGCCAAAGAATATATGTATAAAATTGGAAATGATGACTTTTAAAATATAAAGTTGTAGTAGATACATTGTAAAAATAAACTTAAATTGCTCAAATACTTTTCAATAATATCAAGATATATATTAAATCGAAAGTGATTATATAGTACCAAAGCAAATATGGTACTAATTCCAGATTATACAGGAAAAGATAAAGAATTTTTTATACTAGTGACATCATTAAAGCAAGTAAGATTATTCCTTTTTTAGTCAAATTCTTGTGGTTTGATAAATTTATTGATTAATTATTATAAATAAAGATTGAAAAGCTTTAAGAAGGGTATAATTTTAAATAAGAGACTTGGAGCTCTTGTCAATTAAGATAATGAGCAAGTGAGCTCGTTAAGTTAAAGATGAGCTGAGGTAAAGTTTACCTGCTCATCTTTTTCTATTTGGAGGCTAAATATATGAAAAAAATATTATTAACAGGCGCTTCGGGATATATCGGTAGTCACTTAATGAATAAATTAAAAGATAACTATGAAATTATAGCTATTTCTAGAAATATAGAAAATAAATCAAATGAACACAATGTTACTTGGAAGGCAGCTGACTTGTTTGATTTAAATGAAATCACTGAGGTAATGGAGGATATTGATATCGCTATATATCTTGTCCATTCTATGATGCCTTCAGCTAAGTTGACGCAGGCGAGCTTTGAAGATATGGATGCATTATTAGCTGATAATTTTGCTAAAGCCGCAAGTTATAACAAAGTTCAGCATATTGTATTTATGAGTGGTTTGATACCTAATACAAGTGAATTATCACCACATTTAAGAAGCCGTTTAGAGTGCGAACAGATTTTAGGATCATATGGTGTACCAGTAAGTACTTTAAGAGCGGGTTTGATTATAGGCTCTAAAGGAAGTTCTTACCCTATATTAAAAAAATTAGTGGATAGATTACCTGGCCTGTTACTGCCAAAATGGGCTTATAATACAACATTGCCAGTTGCAATAGACGACGTGATTGACGGTTTATATAAAATTGTAGAGCGTAATCCAAATGAGAACGAATCGATAGATATTGGTGGACCTAGTCATATGACTTATAAAGATCTATTCAAGCAAACTGCAGAGGTACTAGATAAACGATTACCTACGATAGATTTGCCTATTATTCCCATTTGGCTAAGTAAATATTGGGTGAAACTTATTTCAGGTGTTCCAAAAGAAATGGTCTATCCGTTAATGGATAGCTTAATTCATGATATGATTAGAAATGATGAAAATATTGTGAAGGACATTTCTATAGGCAAGATTGATTATAAGGAAAGTGTGCGTAATGCCTTGGAAGAAGAAACTAAGACACAGAAGAAAGGGAAGTCATCACGTAAGGGCGATATTAAAGATGTTAGAGCAATATCAAGGGTAGTCTTACCTAAAGATGTAAATATGATTCAATTGGCAGAATCATATGCAAATTTTTTAAATAGAATTACATTAAATGTCGTTAATAGTGATTTTAACGAAGATAACTTTACGATTAGTGTGCCGTGTTTAAATAAGGACTTATTATTATTAAGTAAAGATTTTAAAGCTTCTAATAACGAGAGAATTTTATATCGAATTGTTGGTGGAGATTTCGCTTTAGATTCAGATGGTGGTAATGCGAGATTAGAGTTTAGAAGATTACCTAATAGTGACGCATGTATCATAGCGTTACAAGAATATGAACCGACGTTACCTTGGTGGGTATATAAGTATACCCAAGCAAAAGTTCATAAAAGTGTAATGAATCTTTTTAAATTCAAGATTAATAGCCAAAAAACTAATAAAGGAGAATACTTTAATATGAAGAAGTTTATTTTGCCAATTGTTATTACAGGTGCAATTGTTTTGAAAGTATATGGATTGAAAAAGTATTTAGCTAGAAAAAATAACATGTCTAATGCCGAACTATAGCTATTAGATATAATAGCTAGTTACTTTTTCAAAAAAAGAGGGGATCAACTATGAAAGCAAACGGGATAATTAAAACAATTATAAAAGTTATAACACCAATTACAGGTGGTAAATTTATAGGGAAATTTGCAGTGAAAAACGCGAGAAAAGATTATAAAAATAATGTTAAACCACCTTTTTCACCACCCGGCTATGTCTTTCCAATTGTGTGGCCAATACTTTATACAACGATGGGCGTAGCTTATGCATTAGTGACTAATAAATCTACTAGTAAGGCTTTGAAAGGTGCTTATTACTCACAATTAAGCCTGAATTATCTATGGTCGATATTATACTTCAAATATAAATTACGCTTTAGTGCGTTGATAGAGAGTGTTGTATTACTGGGCGCAGTAGTTACAACAACTGTAAAATTTTTCAATGTAAAAAAAGTTGCTGGCATTTTACTAGTTCCATATATGCTTTGGAGCGCTTTTGCTACTTATTTAACAGCTGGTAATTGGTATTTAAATAAAGATAACCCAAGCTATACAGCGAAATCTGAGCATTAAATTGATAAAAAAGATTATATATATTGCGCTATATTGGTTTATAGTTCAAATGATTATTGCTCAACTTGGTACTCGTATTAGTTATAAGTTCTTAGAAAAAGATAATAAGTATTTTCGAAGTTGGAATATTGAACAAGAGGGTCAATTATGGCAACAATTAGTTAAAGTGCAATATTGGAAAGATTATTTGCCAGACGGTCAAAATCTTAACCCTAATATCAGTAGTAAAGCGACTTTCGATTTATCTAAAAATATGAATGATATACAGCGATTTATATTAGAAACTAGACGTGCAGAGGTGGTTCATCTGCTATCCATATTTCCTGTTATTGCGTTTTTTAAAGCGTCAAAAAGCGTTAAAATAATTAATTTTATATATGTCATTATAGCTAATGTGCCTTGTATGATTGTTCAGCGCTATAATCGCCCTAAGTTAATACGTATTTATAATAAATTACAAAAAAGAAAAGGTGATTAAATGGGAAATAAGAAAGTGGTTGTCATAGGAGGTGGCTTGGGAGGGATTGCCAGTGCAATTTGTATGGCTCAAGCAGGCTATCAAGTGGATTTATATGAACAAAATAAGCATATCGGTGGAAAGGTAAATAGGTTAGACATAGATGACTATGGATTTGATCTCGGTCCATCAATTTTAACCATGCCTAAAGTATTTCAACGCCTATTTCAACGATGTGATGAAAGGCTAGAAGATTATGTTAGCATTCGTAAGTTAAGTTTACAGATTAGAAACGTTTATCCAGATGGTCAAATTTTAGATTTATATGAATCCATGGAAGATATGTTAACAAATAATGAATCGTTAACAAATAAGGATATAGAGCAACTTTCTTCGTTTTTTAGTTACGCACAAAAGATACATCAAGTTGCTGAAAAAAGCTACTTTGATAAGGGGTTAGATACGATGTATGCAATCATTCGTTATCATGGTCCATTTTCAGCTTTAAAACAATTCGACTATTTTCATACAATGCAACAAGCCATTAATAAAAGGGTAGATAACCCATATTTAAGAGAAATGCTAGGTTATTTCATAAAATATGTCGGCTCCTCATCTTATGATGCTCCGGCTGTATTGAGTTTATTACCTCAAATGCAACATGAGGAAGGTTTGTGGTACGTAGATGGTGGCATTCATAAGTTAGCGGAAGCGATGGAACAATTAGCGAGAAAATTAGGTGTGGGCATACATTTTAACACCCCTGTAAAACGTATCAATTATAATAGTCAAAATAAGGTGACAGGGATAACAATAGAAAGTAATAAGGAAATATATGCAGATTACATTATATCTAATATGGAAGTAATCCCTGTTTATAAGTATTTATTGAATTTTGATGCAAACCAAATAAACAAATTGGAACGTAAATTTGAGCCAGCTAGTTCAGGTTATGTCATGCATCTTGGTGTGGACAAAAGTTATCCAGAGCTTCAACATCATAACTTTTTCTTTTCAAGTAATTCTAAAGTTAATTATGATCAAGTTTTTCACCAGTATGTTTTGCCTGAAGATCCGACTATTTATGTAGTGAATACAAATAAAACAGATAAGACACAGGCGCCAGAGGGACACGAGAATATAAAAATATTGCCACACATACCGTACATTCAGAGTAAGTCATTTAGTGAAGCAGAATATCTGCAATTCCAAGAACGTATATTGGATAAATTAGAGTCCATGGGCTTGAAAGATTTGAGAAAGCACATTGTATATGAAGACGTATGGACACCACATGATATAGAAAATACATACAATTCTAATAAAGGAGCTATATATGGTGTAGTATCCAATAAGAAGAAAAATAAAGGTTTTAAATTTCCTAAAAAAAGTCAGTACTTCAAAAATTTGTACTTTGTAGGTGGTTCTGTAAATCCTGGCGCTGGTATGCCTATGGTTACTTTGAGTGGTATGCAAGTAGCAGAAGCTATTATTAATGGAGAAAGTAGTTGAGGCTGAATGATACTTTATATAATAGCAATAGTATTGACGATACTATCACTAATAAGTGGAATGTGTATGTATGCGCGTCGAGCGATTATAAATAACTCCGGAAAAGGAAGAGGTCAGACAGCCGTCAGTATTATTGTACCTGCTAGAAATGAAGCGGAGAACTTACCTAAATTACTTAACAGTATAAGTAAAGAGCAAGAAATAGAAGTAATTGTTATGGATGATGGTTCAACTGATGAGACACAAGTTGTCGCTAGATATTATGGTGCGAGCGTATATACTGTTGAAAATGATACTACATGGCAAGGTAAGTCACATGCTTGTTGGCAAGGTAACAAATATGCAACGCATGATTTATTAATGTTTGTTGATGCTGATGTTCAGTTTGCTTGTGATGATAGTATTCAAAATATAGCCAATCAATATGATTTACAAGGTGGTAAAGGTTTGTTGTCAATACAACCTTATCACAAGATAAAAAAGCTCTATGAAAATATATCGGCGATTTTTAATTTAATGACAATCGTAGGTATGAATCAATTTTCAATCACGAAATCAGCAAATAATGAGCAAGGCGCGTTTGGACCAGTCCTTGTGACAAATAAGCAAGATTATAAATTGACACAAGGACATTTGAAAGCTAAAAATCAAATCATTGAAGGCTTTGCAATAAATAAAGCATATAATCAGCAAGGTTTGCCAGTTAGTTTGCATGAAGGCCAAGGCGTAGTGAATTTTAGAATGTATTCTCAAGGATATAAAGCGCTACTAGAGGGTTGGAGTAAACACTTTGCACTTGGCTCTCAAGTAACTAAAAAGTCTACGCTTACGTTTGTATTTTTATGGCTATTTGGTTCACTTACAACAGTTTTAGCGATAATTTTTTCAATTAATTTAGGCTCGTTATATATATTATTAGCTATTACTCTATATTTTATATATGCGATACAATTTCATATATTTATTCGAAGAACAGGAAATTTTAATATCGTTGCGAGTTTGTGTCATCCACTGCTCTTCATATGCTTTGTCGTGATATTTTTTAAATCATGGTTAGATATCAATGTATTCAAACGTATATATTGGAAAGGCCGTAGAATAGATTTATAGCTTAGTTTTTTATACAAATGTCAAGAAGTTCTAGGCTTACTGAGGAGGCCAATAAATGAATCAATTAGAGAGAGATTATAACCATTGTCACAATATAATGAAAGAACATTCAAAAACGTTCTCATATGCCTTTGATTTTTTGGATTTAAAAAGGAAAAAAGCAATTTGGGCTATTTATGCAGTTTGCAGAATTATAGATGACAGTATTGATAAATACAAAGACCTTGAGCAATTAAACGGCATAGCTAGAGATTTAGATGTGATTTATAGCGATTGTGATTATATTCAAGCGTATCAAAGTGATGCAGCTATTATGAATGCTTTAAGTAATACATTGAATACATATTCAATACCTAAAAAACCTTTTGAATCTTTAATTCAATATGTGAAGGAAGATTTAGTTTTAAAAGAAATGAAAACTGATTCAGATTTATATGAGTATTGCTATGGTGTGGCAGGTACTGTCGGTGAATTGTTAACTCCTATATTAACTTCATCAAATGAAAATAATTTCGAGCAAGCTGAAGAAGCTGCGATTGCTTTAGGCAAGGCAATGCAAATAACTAATATTTTAAGAGATGTCGGCGAAGATTTTCAAAATGGAAGAATTTATCTAAGTGTAGAAAAATTAGCTCAATATCGAGTTAATCTACATTCTATATATTATGAAGGAGTTACGCCAAATTATATAGAACTGTGGGAAAGTTACGCTACAGAGGCAGTTAGGTTATATGATATTGCATTAAACGGTATTAATTATTTTGACGAAGAGGTACGTTACATTATCGAATTAGCTGCGATAGCTTATCATGAAATACTTGTGGAAGTAAGGAAGGCAAACTATACGTTGCATAAGAAAGTATATGTAAGCAAATTGAAAAAAATGAAAATTTATCGTGAACTTAGTGCGAAATATAATAGGAGTGAAACATTATGAAGATTGCAGTTATAGGCGGCGGTGTTTCAGGTTTAGCTGCAGCTTCAAGATTAGCAGCAAACGGTCACCAAGTAGATTTATATGAAAAGAACCAACAAATAGGTGGCAGAATGAATCAGATCAAGCAAGATGGATTTACATTTGATATGGGACCAAGCATCGTAATGATGCCTGAGATTTATCGAGACGTTTTTAATTACGCTCAAAAAAATATGAATGATTACTTGGAAATTAAACAATTATCACATATATATGATGTTTATTTTAGTGAAACAGATCAAATTCGCGTTCCTACAGATCTTGCTCAATTAAGAAATATGCTTGAAGGTATTGAACCTAACTCTACATATGGTTTTATGTCCTTTTTAACAGATATATACGAAAGATACGAAATAGCACGAAAATATTTTCTAGAACGTACGTTTAGAAAACCTACGGATTTTTATAATCCTTTTACTATATATCAGGGTATGAAACTCAAAACATTTGATAAAGCAGATAATTTAATTGAAAAATATGTTGATAATGAAAAAATCCAAAAGATTTTAGCGTTTCAAACATTATATATAGGTATCGACCCTAAACGAAGCCCGTCATTGTATTCAATTATACCCATGATAGAGTTAATGTTTGGTGTTCACTTTATAAAAGGTGGTATGTATAGCTTTGTCAGAGCGCTTCAAACGCTAAATGAAGAATTAGGTACTCAAATTTATACCAACGCAAACGTTGAAGAAATTATCATTGATAGTAGGTATAAGCGTGCGGAGGGACTAAAAGTAAACGGACATATAGAAAAGTATGACAAAATAATTTGTACTGCTGATTTTCCATATGCTACTTCATCTTTAATTAAAAATGAACATCATCCTAAGAAGTATACGACACAGAAAATTGATAACATGGACTATTCTTGCTCAGCCTTTTTAATGTACATAGGGGTTGATAAAGATTTATCTGAAGATATCTTGTTACATAATGTTATATTTTCAAAGGATTTTGATAATAATATCAATGAAATATTTTCCGGGGAAATATCCCAAGATCCATCAATATATGTATACGCTCCTAGTGTGGAAGATCAGTCGTTAGCGCCAGAAGGTCAAACAGGTATTTATGTGCTGATGCCCGTTTCAGAATTGAAAACAGGTGATACGGATTGGTCTGATGAGTCAACAATCATACAAGTGAAAGATATTATTTACAATAAGCTTTCTACGATTAAAGCGTTAAAAGATTTGAAAAAGCAAGTTGTGACAGAAATTATTTATACGCCTAAGGATTTTGAAGGAGATTATAATGCTAAATTTGGAGCAGCCTTTGGTTTAATGCCTACTTTAGCGCAAAGTAACTATTACAGACCGCCGAATGTGAGCAGAGATTACAAAAATTTGTATTTTGCTGGAGCTAGTGTTCATCCAGGGGCAGGAGTGCCAATTGTACTGACGAGTGCTAAAATTACAGTTGATGCTATGTTAGAAGATATTAATAATGGTATATAAAAACGGGAGTGGGACAGAAATCAAATTTTCTAATATAGATTTCGTAGTCCCACCCCGGCAAGGGTGACTAGGATTGAAAAAAGCTTGATATAATCGCATTTTCAATTCAGTCACCTACTGCCAAATTGAAAACGAGCCTGAGACATCTATTTATGTCCTAGGCTCGCCTTTTTAACTAATCGAACGTAATGGTTTGTGGTGCGTCTAATTTTTTATCGTTCATAATTTTTATGGATTTTGGTATTACTTTAATTACACACAAGTTTGGATCATCCTTAGAGTCAAAAAAGGACTTATCTTGTTTGTTCCAAATCCAATCAATAGTCTCTTGATCTTTCAGTATTTCAACATTAGCATCAATTTCTAGAAAACTACGATTATTCGTTTCATCGTAACCTATAAGTACGTGAGCTTTGGGATTATCTTTAAATTCAGCAATTTTTTTAGACTCAATGCTTGTCTTAGTATAAAGTGTGTGTCCATCATTATAAAATACCATGTATCTACTATTAGGTGTATTGTTATGTGCAGTAGATAGGACACCTATTTTTGATGTATTTAATATATTTTCAATTTCATTTTGTAATTGTTTGTTATTCATAATTTAATCACCTCTGATAATAATATACCCTGAAGTTGCCTATAATATGTAAGGTATTAAAATTTATTTTATTTTTTAGTGAATTATACAAAAGTTAAAACGGGTATATGATTGAAAACACAATCTTAAGTTAAAGGACAATTATAAAGTGAATTTGTATGAAACAAGCTGGGAGGCAATAAAATGCATTTAGGAGTCATACTTAACAGAGTTTTTAGAACGAAAGATAATCCACTTTTTCAATATATAGTGAAGTATCAAAATGAGATAAATAAATTGTATTTTATCTTACCTTTAGAAGATTTAACTGACGCATCAGAAGTAAAACGTAACTATTACTATAAAGTTGTAAAAGGATTTGTAAATGCTTTAGATAAGCATGATATACAACCTTATATTGTCACATACGAAAAGCTAGGTGAATTAGCAGAAACATTGGCGTTATCTCACGTATTAGTAGCAAAAGATATTATGAGTTATCACAAAGAAATATATGACTATCCTCATGTAAAAAAGGCTTTTGAAAATCACCAAGTTACAGTAATTGGACAGCGCGTGAATCATTATTTTGTGCCAACAAAGACTTTTAATAAACAGCAACAGCCTTATAAAGTATTTACTAGTTTTTATAAAGCAAATCGTCAGGACTTAGTACACACCCCTAAAAAAAGTTATCAATTTAAGCAGTTGTCTCAAATTGCGGAAAAGGGTTCAAATCAAAGTGACTTAAAATTTGAAAATAATAAAGATATAGAAAAGTTAGTTCGTAAAGCTTGGAATGATTTTTTAAATGGTGACATAGCTCATTATGATAAATTGACTGACGATGTGTCGCAGGATTTTGTTAGTGGATTAGGTAAATATTTAGCATATGGACTACTTGATATTCGTGAAATTATAAATGATTTACTTGAAGATTATGAGAGCGATGAAAAAAATTTTGAAGCTTTTATAAGAGAGGTTCTATTCCGTGAATTTTATTATGTGTTAATGACACAGTATTCAGAAACGGCAACTAAATCCTTTTCTGAAAAATATCGAAACATGCAATGGTCGTATAATAAAACACATTTTGAAGTATGGAAAAAAGGTCAAACTGGTTACCCAATCGTTGATGCTGCAATGAAGAAGCTGAATCGTACAGGATATATGCATAATCGCTTACGAATGGTCGTATCACAATTTTTAACGAAAAATTTATTTATTGATTGGACTTGGGGGGAGGAGTACTTTAGACAGTATTTGATAGATTATGATAATGCATCTAATGTACATGGATGGCAGTGGTCAGCATCAACTGGAACAGATGCAGTGCCTTATTTCAGAATGTTTAATCCTATACGTCAAAGTGAGCGTTTTGATGCGCAAGGGTATTTTATTAAAACACAGCTAGAAATATTTAATGATGTGAGCAGTAAATACATTCATGATCCAACTAAATATAAAGACAAGTTACAAGAAATTTATCATATTGAAATTGGAAAAGATTATCCACAGACTATCGTGAATCATAAAAATAGTAGAGATTATGTTATGGATAAATTTAAGCAATTTTGACATATCATCCAATAAAAAGGAGTGATTCATTTGTTGAAAAATGAAATACATCGTATTTATTTAGACAAAAATAATAATGAGGTAACTATTAATAGATTTAATGTGACATATCACTATACTATATTAGAACAAATTAATGATTTGCCACAATATGGTTATGCAGTTTTAAACCATTTATATGCTAATCCTGGTTTAGAGGCAGACTTCGAGCGTGTGTTCTTAAATAGAGATAAACATCTAGAGAATACTGAAGGGTTTGAAAATCTATTATTTCTAAAGCCACATAGTACACATGAACATCATGTTATCATTACGTTTTGGCAAGACGAAGCAGCTTACAAACATTGGCAAGAGTCTCAGGAATATAAAGCATCCCATAAAAATAGAGGAACCAAGCAAGGTGCTGATAAATCTATTGTAAACAGAAACCTATCATTTAATATTAGTTTAGAATTTAAATAACATAATTTTTGAATTAAATGATATTTCTGCAAACATATAGGCGAGTTATTTAAATACTAACTTGCCTATTTTTTAAGCGATATAAAAATTTTAGCAAAATCACTGATAAGCAGAAGCATATCACAAATAAAACTAAAAAAGTCGTCCAATCTAAATGCTTAGATTGGACGACTTTTGCTTTAGGTTAAATCATATAAAGATAATAAGCGTGACACTTGTATAGTGATTTTTTCTTGTTCGTGTGTGTCATCACTACGATTTAAATAGATATCGAGTAAACCGATAATCCCACTACTAATAAAGTTGATGTACAAATGATAATCTAACCCTTTATCCGTAGCCACTTCTGTTGGTACTTTTTTCTTAAATTCTTCTTCAATAAAGTGGAGCAGCTTTTTTTTATAATTTGAAGCATTACTAATATTAAAAAGTTTCATAAAAAAAGATCTGTTATTTTCGAAAAATTCAAACCATAATTGTGTGCCTTCTTGTACACCAAGACGTTTCTTAGCTTCACAAATTTGTTCTAGCTCCGTGAGTTTTTCTGATACGACTTGATCGAGTAAATCATATTTATCGATATAGTGAAGGTAGAACGTTTTTCTCCCAACTTGAGCATATTCTGTAATTTCTTTAATTGAAATCGTATCAAAATCTTTTTCGAAAAATAGTGTCATAAAGGCGTTATTTATGCTTGCTCTGGTTTTAACGACACGTAAATCTTTGATATTCATTATAAATCACCTCCATTTAAAACCCAATTTTATTAATGTGTGTATTAACACACATATGTCGCCGCTTGTTAATTGAACACCTCATTTAAATACTCTATTATGGCATTATACACACAAGAGTAATAAAAATCTACAGAGCATGAATGATCTATTCTAAAAAATGGAGGAATTATATTATGAAACAATCAGTTAATTTCAAAAGTAAAACGAATTTATTAGCAGGAAATTTATATACACCAGAGCAATTTGATGAAAGTAAAAAATATCCAGCAATTACAGTATGTCATCCGGGCGGTGGCGTTAAAGAACAAACTGCAGGTATGTATGCAGAGAAACTAGCAGAATTTGGTTATGTGACTGTAGTTTATGATGCTTCTCACCAAGGTGAAAGTGAAGGTTCACCTAAATATTTAGAAGATCCATTTGCTAGAACAGAAGACGTTAGAGCTTCAGTTGATTATCTTACAACATTAGACTTTGTTGATAATGAAAGAATTGGTGCGCTTGGTGTTTGCGCAGGTGGCGGTTATACAGTCAGCGCAGCAAGAACGGAACGTCGTATTAAAACACTAGCTACTGTAAGTATGGTAGACATTGGTGCATTGTTCCGTAAAGGACCTGGTGATGTAGTATCTGTAGAAGATCAATTAGGCTTTATGACTCAAGTTGCAAACCAACGTACAGAAGAAGCAAATGGTGCTGATTATGCCTATACAGGTTATGTACCAGAAGAAATTGATGATTCAATGCCTGAAAATTCAACAATGGTACAAGGTCACGATTACTATTTAACTGAACGTGGACAACATAAAAATGCGCCAAATAAAATCTTATTAAGAAGCTTTTCTGAAGTATTAACGTTTGCGCCATTCACGTATATTGATGAATTATTAACTCAACCATTTTTATCAATCGCAGGTACAGAGGCAGATACGTTAGAGTATAGTGTCGATGCTGTTGAAAGAGCAGCAGGCAATAATAACGAATTATATAAAATTGAAGGCGCCTCACACGTCGATTTATATGATATCCCAGAATATGTAGATCAAGTATTACCAAAACTTGAATCATTCTATAAAGAAACACTATAAAAGGAAAAAGGTGGTATTAAAATGACTCGTATTTTAATTATTGGTGCAAGTGGTCAAATTTCACAAGAGGCCATTGACTTATATTTACAGAACACAGACTTTGATTTAACGCTATTAGCAAGAAATAAAGCAAAATTACCAGAATATGATTCAAATAGAGTGACAATCATTGAAGGTGATGCGACAGATAAAAATGTCGTTACTAATGCTTTAGACAATGTAGACACTGTGTTTGTTAGTTCTACCGGAGAAACTTTAGGAGATCAAGCTAAGACAGTTATAGAAGCTATGAATGATAACAATAAGAAACGCTTAATCTTTGTCACAGCATTGAATACGCTTCATGAAGTGCCAGGTAAATTTGGTGAGTGGAATGATGAAAATATCGGTCCGTATCTCGCACCGTTTAGAGAAGCTACTGAAGCAATTGAAAATTCAGATTTAGACTACACAATATTCAGACCGGCTTGGTTAACGAACTATGACGAGATTGATTATGAAGTAACACAAAGAGATGAACCTTTTAAAGGAACTGAAGTGTCTCGTAAAAGCGTTGCAGATTTAGCAGTTAAAATCTCTCGAGATCCAACACTTCATTCAAAAGAAAATATTGGATTAAACAAACCTAATACAGACGGTGATAAACCAAGCTGGATGTAATTAAAAGGTTTTAATGTTAGAAAAACTGAAAGATGAGGAGGTTTTGAAAATGACACAACCCAAAATCATTGTTCACATGACCCAATCTATCAACGGTAACATTACTGGTCCATATCATGAAGCGGCTGGCAGTGCATTATCAAAAGCTTATGAGTCAATAGATAAGCAATTTCATTCCAATGCTTTGATATTAGGTCGTAAAACGATTGAAGAAGCATTTGCCAACAATGATATGCCAACGTTACCTGCAAATCCGAAGGTATATTCACGTAAAGAAGATTTTGTGGTTGATACAGAGTTAAGCCACTATGTCATCTCGATTGATCCTTCTGGAAAGGCAGCATGGACACAGAACTATATTCAATATAATGAGCGTCCTAAAATGCATGTTATCGAAGTGATATCAGGAAAAGTTTCAGATGCATATTTAGAACATTTAAGAAATCTTGGTATTTCCTATGTATTTGGTGGTGACAGTTCCGAATTAGATTTAAATTTAGTGGCATCGAAGTTGAACAGCTTATTTAATCTCGAAACGATGACATTGTCTGGTGGTGGCGGTATTAACTGGTCATTCTTCCAACAAGATCTCGTTGATGAAGTTAGTGTTGTTATAGCACCAGTTGTCGATGATCACTATCATAGACCAAATCTTTTCGATAATAATAACCCTAATCGTTCCCATGTGCCTGAAGCTTTTAAAATCAAACATCTTGAGCAGTTAGAAGATGATGTCATTTGGGCTCATTATACTAAATAAAGGAGTTTTTAATGATGGCATACACATTAATTACAGGCGCAAGCTCAGGTATTGGTTATGCGGCAGCATTCAAATTTGCTGAGAAACAGCATGACTTAATATTAGTAGCGCGTAATGAGGATAAATTAAATGATTTAAAAGAAAAAATTAAAGCACAATATAAGGTTGATGTTGTAGTAAAACCATTTGATTTGTCACAAGTTGATAAGATTGAATCATTTTATCAAGCGATTCGTGAAAAATATGAATTATTTACACTAGTCAATAATGCTGGTTTTGGTGATTATGGATTAGTATCTGAACTTGAATTATCAAAAACACAACAAATGTTACACCTTAATGTTGAAGCATTAACTATTTTATCAATGTTATTTGTTAAAGATTATGAATATACAAAAGGTACTCAAATTATCAATGTTTTTTCAGTAGGCGGCTATTTAATTGTCCCAGAAAACACAACCTATGTTGCTACAAAATTCTATGTAAGTGCCTTTACTGAAGGATTAGCACATCAATTAAAACAACGTGATGCTAAACTTCAAGCTAAGGTCTTAGCACCAGCTAATACAGAATCTAAATTTGCGCAAGTCGCATTAGATGCTAATGATTTTGACATGAGTCAGATTGAGAAATATCATACTGCAGATGAAATGGCAGAATTTATGACCCAATTATATGATAGTAGCAAAGTATTAGGTATCGTGAATTTTGATACGTTCGAATTTGAATTACGCGATCCGTACTATCCATCTCAAAGTCTAGGATAATTAAAAAGGAATGGATAATAATGACAATTAAAACTGAAAAAGTAACATTTACGTCTAATAATACAACAGTCGTAGGTATACTAAGAATACCAGAAAGTAATCAATCAAATTTACCTGCAATTGTATCTGTGCATCCAGTCAGTGGTTCAAAAGAACAAACTGCGGGTCTATACGCAGAAAAATTAGCGAATGAAGGCTTTGTAACATTAGCTTATGATGCTTCTCATCAAGGTGAAAGTGTATCTGCGCCAGAATATGTAGAAAATCCTTTCTATAGAGTAGAGGATGTACGTGCAGCCGTAGATTATCTAACAACATTAGATATTGTCGATAATGAGCGCATTGGTGCACTTGGCATCTGTGCAGGCGGTGGTTATGCTACAAGTGCAACGCTATCTGATCGTCGTATTAAAGCTTTAGGTACAGTAGTAGGCGTTAACTTTGGTAGATTTAGTAGAGAAAGTGATGTCACACCTGATGCAGCCATTCGAGACTTAGAAAAAATTGCAGAATTACGAACAGCTGAAGCAAATGGTGCAGAACCATATGTAACACAATATATTCCGAATTCTCCAGAAGAATTAGTACAAACAGGCATTGATGAAATTGATGTCAAAGAAGCTGTAGACTATTACCGTACGCCAAGAGGTCAAAGTGAAAACTCACCTAATAAATGGCGTTATTCAGGTTCTGCAGGTTTATACACATTTGACGCATTCTTCCCTGCAGAAAAATTATTGACGCAACCAGTTCAAATTATTGCTGGCGATGTGCCTGGTGCATTTGGCTCTTATCGTGATGCTTATGATTTATATAATCGTGCACGATCCACAGAAAAGGATCTGCATATCGTTAAAGGTGCGACACATTATGATTTATATGACCAACCGAAACAAGTTGAGGAAGCATTAAGTAAGTTAGTGCCGTTCTATAATCAATATCTATAAAATAAGAAAAAGCGACTATTTTTGGGTTTCCAAAGTAGTCGCTTTTTGTATGCAAATAGTTATTCTATTTAGCGTATTTATTATTTTTATAATACATTAACATAATCATCGCAACTGCAACGGCAATCGAAATAATCATGAGATGTTTGTTTGTGATAAACACAATACTCACGAGGTAAGAAATAAGTAATATGGCTAATGCATAAATGATA
Organism: Staphylococcus sp. GDY8P119P; assembly: GCF_017892075.1. Taxonomy (NCBI): domain Bacteria; kingdom Bacillati; phylum Bacillota; class Bacilli; order Caryophanales; family Staphylococcaceae; genus Staphylococcus; species Staphylococcus sp. GDY8P119P. The sequence goes on along the minus strand of NZ_JAESKJ010000007.1, from coordinate 166,344 downwards.
TGCTTAATATAATTGAATTTTTCATGGAAATAAGGTGCATTTAACCAAATACCAATGAAAAAGAGTAATATACTTAAGTACATTAAATTAATTTCAAAAAAGGCATTTAATTCCGTATTATCGCTAAAGACTAAAGCTGCATTTAGCGTACCTAACGCGATATTAATTAAAAGATGTGTATACACTAAACGAAAACCGATTGTTCGTGTTTTGTGATTAATATAGTTTTCAGTGATTAGCCAATATGTCCCAAACATACATACTAAAATTAAAAATTGGAAAATATAAATATAGCTAAAATCAGTGATACTAAATATCGAAGCAAGACCAACGATAATCTCACCAAAAATAATAATGGTTAGTAAGGAAAAACGTTCGACTAAATGCATCATATTAACTGGTGATTGTTCTAAATACTTTCTGAAAGGAATTAAGCCAGTACCTGCAATAAATACGCCTAAGAATGCTGGAATATAATGGACACTAGATGGTAGTAGTAATGCTAGAAATGATAATATAGATACAGTTAGTGCCACAATCGCGAAAGACTGACATGTTCGTTTGTCTGCATAACTTAATTTGCGACTCGTGTGTAAGAGATACTGCACTCCAATACTTAAATACATAAGCGCAACACAAAAGAAGAACGGTTTAAACGTTTTTTCAAAATTAGGATAGAGACTGTTCGCAAGAAAAATCAATATAAACATATTAATCATTATAAATATGACGTCTTTTGTTACTGCATCACCAAAACGATTAGTGAAAAATGTTTGATGCGACCACAGGATCCATAAAATTAAACTCATCATGACATATTTGAAAAATAATTCAAACGATATCGTACCATGATGTGTATGTAGGATAACGTGTGCAATTTTTTGAATGGCATATACAAATATTAAATCGAAAAATAATTCGTGAAAGCCGGCTCTTTTAATTTCTAAGTGCCGATTTTGAGTCATTGTTGACATACTTGTCCTCCCTTTGTGTAGCTATTTTACCACAATTATTTAGGGTATATTAGAAAAAATTATGAATAAAAAACCGCATCATAAAACGATAAGCAGAAGCGTATCATAAGTGATACGATTTTTTAAGTAGCTACTTAAAGCGATTTTGAACAAATCATAATGTAAAAAGTTTACAGAAATTGTAGTTAAGTTTTTGTGAGAATGTGTATTTATTATTGTTATATTAAGGAGAGAAATGTCCATGAGCAAAATAGAACAATTTAAAATTTACAACTATAAATCAATTAAAGAACTAGTGGTTGATTTAAATAAAAATTTAAACATCTTTGTAGGGCCAAACAACTCAGGAAAAACAAATATAATTAATGCAATATTTGAAGGTTTAAATGTGAAAAGTTCAAATACCCCTTATACAAGTATAAGCAGAATTGATAATTTTGAAAGAAAAAAAGTTAAGGCTATTTTTTCAACATTTGAGAAGGGAAAAATAATTTATAATGAAGATTCGTATAATAATTCTGTTAAATATCTAAAACCTGATATTAATCCACTTTATGACGAAAACGCTAAAAGATCAATAAGTAAGAATATTAAAGTAGCTAAAGTTGATAATAATACGACAATGGAACAATCTATGATTGAGATTGTTGATTTCTTAGATGGGTTAGAAGATGATGAAATGTCATCTGTATTATCTAACATAAATAAAGACTTAATGGTTTTAAGTAAGCAATTCTATTCTCTGTCAATTTTTAATAATCGAATTTTTGTAGCTGACAGCTATGGTGATACTGCTCCAATATCTGAGAAAAGTAATGGTGTTAAAAAATTGGTTATTATGTCATATTGGATTAATAAATATAATATAGAAAATAGTGAGCTACCAGATATAATTCTTTTTGATGAACCTGAAGTACATTTGCATATTGAAGCTCAAAGATATCTTTATAAGAAAATAAAGGAATCATTTACAGAATCACAAATTATTATTAGTACACATTCTACTGCATTTATAAATGAAACAGATATAAATAATATATATTTAGTTGATAGAGACGTAATGAGAGGTACATTTATAGATTTCAAAAATGAAGATAAAGTTAAACTTTTGAAGATAAATGAAATTATGGGTATAAATTTATTAGATACATTGAAAATAGATGTAAATGCAACAGTAGTTATGGTGGAAGGGAAAACTGATAAAAATGTACATAATTTTATATATCATAAGCTGTTTCCAAAGAAAAAGTTAACTTTTATAGAAATAGAAGGAGCAAATAAAATAACGGATTTTATTAGTGTATATAAAGAAGTTTTTCCAACCCCTCCGTTAGGAATTTTAGATTATGATTCCAAGGGGTTATCTTTAATTAAAAAAATTAAAGATAAATTTGATAATATTTATAATTATAGAATTATTTTAAATAATAATGAATTTATTGAATCATATGAAGGGAATGAAAATGTTTCAGATGAGAAGTCAATACAAGTTGAAGATTTATTTGAAAAAGATTTTATTATCACTTGTATAAAAAAACTATTAACCAAAGATGGTGTAATAGAATACTTTGATGAGATATTAAAAGAATATAAAAACTTTAAATCGTTTGAAAAAGTAATTAAATCAAAAAATATTAAAATAAAGGGTTTTAAATATAGTATCAATAAATATAGTTTGAATATTATTATCATGCAAAATTTACAAATATTAGATAAAGACAGCTTTATAAAAGTAGTTACCAATTTCGAAAAATTATACGATAATTTAAATAAAAATAAATAAAGTGAAAATGATGTATTTTACTTTTAAAAAGATTAAAATACAACCAGACAATAGAATGTATTGTTTAATTTTAATGATTTCAACTGGCTTTTTTATCTATTCTCAAATTTAATACTTTGTTTTCAGTATGTTAGTGTTAAATTCAAATAAGAGTTTATAAATTTTTCTAGGGGAGGATTATTTGTTTTATAAAAACAAATATAAATAAACGATGGCAAATATTTTTCCAATTAATAAAGTACGTGAAAAAGCAAAACAAATTCCAACTGAATCGATATTGCCCTATATTGAAATAGTCAAGCAATGGCAAAATGATTATCACAATGGAACATTGAAATTTGATAAAGAAACTACCAGAGAGCAAAGTTATAATAATGATTTTTTTATAAAAATATTAGGCTATAAAACCAAGCCTTTTGAAAATTGGACTTTTCAGCCTCAACCGGCAACTATAATCGGACAACATCCAGATGCTGTTCTTTCTAATTCTGATGAAAATAATGTATATGCAGTTATTGAATTAAAGAGTGCAAATGTTCCAATTGATCGACCGCAGAGACGTGCAGGTAATTTAAGTCCTGTTCAACAAGCTTTTAAATACAAACCCTTATATAGAAAATGCCCATTTGTTATAGTAAGCAACTTTTGGGAGTTTCGTATTTATCAAGATAATCAATTAGATTATGAAAATTGGACATTAGATGACTTAGTTGATTCAGAAAATGAATATATAAAATTTAAAACTTGGTATTTTATTTTATGTGCAAAGAATTTTATAGGTAGTGATAACGAAAAAAGTAATACTGAAAATCTTTTATCTGAAGTTAGAATAGAACAAGAAAAAATATCTAAAATATTTTATGAAGAGTATAAAAATGCTAGGTTAAGTTTACTTCGGGATATGTATAAAAATAATCAAAATGTTAGAGAAAATTTTGATTTAGGAATTGAAAAAGCTCAAAAAATAATTGATAGAATCGTCTTCATTTGCTTTGCAGAAGATAGGGGCTTAATTCCAGACAATAAATTAAACGAAGTTGCTTTATATGCTAAAAACCACCCTTTTATGGATTATTGGGGTGTGTTAAAAAACTTTTTTACATCTATAGATTCAGGGAGCCAAAAATTAGAAATACCTCATGGTTATAATGGTGGTCTTTTTAAAGAAGATAAAGTACTTAATGATTTAAAAATTTCTGATGAAGTATTAGAAAAAGTTTCCAATCTTTCAAAATATGATTTTGAACAAGATTTAAGCGTAAATATATTAGGTCACATATTTGAACAGTCTGTAAGCGATTTAGAGGAAATTAAATCAAAAGTTAATGATACGAATGAGAAAAGTGATTCAAAAAGAAAAAAGCAAGGTATTTTTTATACACCAGATTACGTAGTTAAATACATTGTAGATAATTCTTTAGGTAAGTATTTAAGAGAAAATGAAGAAAAAATTAAAAAAGAATATGGTTTAAAAGAAGAAATTCTTGAAAAAAATTACGAAAAACGAGAGAGAGAAGCATATTTAAAATATCAAGTCTTTTTGCAAAATATTAAAGTTTTAGATCCTGCATGTGGATCTGGTGCATTTCTCGTATACGTGTTCGATTATCTACTGGCTGAAAATAAGCGTGTAGGTGATATACTTTTTGGGAGTTTATTTAGCACAGATGATTATATAAGAGATATTTTGAAAAATAATATCTATGGGGTTGATTTGAATGAAGAATCTGTTGAGATTACAAAATTATCTCTTTGGTTGAAAACCGCACAAAAAGGCAAAAAATTAACTACATTAGATAAAAACATTAAGTGTGGTAATAGCCTAATATCTGAACCGTCTATCGCTAAAAATAAATCATTCAACTGGAATGACGCATTTCCAGAAGTGTTTTCTGAAGGAGGATTCGATGTTATAGTTGGAAATCCTCCTTATGTTGCGACTAAGCAAATTCCAAAAGAGGAAAGAGAGTACTACTGGGTAAAATATAAAGAAATTCTAGTTTCTGAAATTGATCTATATGAAATTTTTACCTACAAATCAATTAAGGAATTATTAAAAGAGAATGGATATTTAGGTTTTATTACACCTAATTCATATTATACAAATGCAAGTTTTACAAAATTTAGACAATACTTAATTAATGAAAACGAAATTAAAATGATTGTAGATTTTCCATATAGATTTTATCCTTTTATAGATGTGAATAAGGAAACAGCTATTCTTACTTTAAAAAAAGCAAATTCTAATAACGAAATAGAATTGTGGACTATAGATAAGCACAAAACAATAATTAATGAAGGTATTAATGAAAATACATTGAAAATTAAAAGTAAATCATCAAGTAAAGAACTCATGAGCATTTGTGAGGGAAAGATAATAACTAATTTAAATAATATATTAAGAAAATTACTTTTAATTAAAGGTAAATTTGGCGATAGTGTCGAGTTGCATAAAGGTTGGATGAATGTTCCTAAAATTACAAATCATGAGAATATATTAATAGAATCAGGAATATTTACAAGTGAACAAATAACTAATTTGAATATTGATAAGATATGTCAACCGTATTTAGAAGGCAGGGATATTCATAGATATTATGTTGATGAAGTAGATAAATTTGTTAATATTTCAGGTATGGATAAAAAAACTATGGAATGGCATTATCAAGAAAAAATAGTTCTTCAAAGAATTGTGGGTCAAAATAAAAACAAGATTTTTGCCACATATGATAATTCTAATAAAGTAATATTTCCCAATGCGAATTTAATAAACTGTCGAAATAATGAAAATCCTAAAATTTATTTAGGGATTTTAAATTCAAAACTCATTAGTTATTTTTATAATTTATATTACGGAGAATCAAATACAAATATCACAAAATCTGCACTTGAGAATTTACCTTTACCAAAAATAAGTTCTGAGGAAAAGGATAAAATAGTTGAAAATGTTGAACAAATCCTTTTATTAACGAATAAAAAGATTGAAAAAAGTAAAACTTTTATTCGTAGATTAATTGACACAAAGGGTGATTTGAATGTTACTAAGAAGTTGAAAAATTTTGATCAATTAACATTTAGAGAGTTTAATATTGAACTTAAAAGATTGAAACTTCATTTAACATTAAAACAACAAGATGAATGGGAAGAGTATTTTGAAGAGTATAAAAAGGTGATTGTTGAAATATCAAAAAAACTCAAATTTAATGAAGATAGAATAAATAATTTAGTTTGCAATATATATGGTTTGAATGAAAAGGAAATAGAGTTTATTCAATTTAGTATAGATAATCAATAGGAATCTTAAATCATATGCCAAAAGGTAAAGATGTCTTTGTAATAAGTAAATAAATTAGTATTTAGATAATAAAAACTTAAACTTATAATTAATAATATCGCCCCTGCTAAAAAGTATTGTAATAGGGGCGATATAGTTTTTTACATTATCAACAATCATTAATTCTTTAAGTGTATTCAAATCGTCTTGTCAAACATCTTTAGTGATTGCAAAAGTATTATAAATATAGATGTTTTTTATACTGTAGATTAAATTGTTTATCAGCTCGTTTCGAACATTTAAATACGAAAAACCGCATCACTACCTGATAAGCAGAAGCGTATCATAAATAAAAAATAGGTTGTGTATAATATAATATGAAGTGAATTGATGGAAAATAATATATGGACAGTCTTGATAACAGGAGTATTTTTGATGGCTCTAAGGAATGGATTAGATTATACATGGGTATCAGAATTGCGAATACAAAGTTAAATTTAGAAATACTTTATCCAGTCTATACAGAATGTTTTATTTAAGCTAAGAAAGTGAGAGGAGCGTACAGAACTCCTTTTACACAAGAAGATCTGTTATATTTATGAAAATAATAAGTTGAAGGAGAGTTACAGGATGAATAAAAGTAAAGTTTATGCCATTATAGTATTAACTATATGCTTAATAATTATGACAGTCTGCTTACCGTTTTTAATTAAAAATGGTAGTTATTCGGCTATTTTTTCTGCTTTCATTCCTATAACAATAGTAATAATTTATCTTATCTTTAATAAGCGAAATAATAATGATAATTAGGTATTGTAATAACATCACTTATACTTTAAAAATGACGGAGGGATTGGTTAGAAGTGACAATATTTACAATAGGTCATTATAATTATAATCTAGAAACATTTCTTGAAATGCTAGAAAAAGCCAAGATAACAAAAATTATAGATGTTCGTTCATTTCCAAATAGTAAAAAACATCCACAATATAACCAACATGACTTTATGGATTGGCTAAAAGAGCACAATATAAAATATAAACATATTTCATTACTAGGCGGAAGAAGAAAACGTTCTGGCGTAGTTGGAGAAAATTTGAATGTTGGTTGGAAAAATCAATCATTTCACAATTATGCAGATTATACTTTGAACGACGATTTTAAAGAAGGTATCAATATATTGATGGAAGAAAAAGATAATAATGTGGTTGCATTGTTATGTGCTGAACGTCATCCTTCAAGATGTCATCGTTTGATTATTAGTAATTGGCTACAGGCACATAATGAAAATGTAACACATGTTATTTTAAATAATAATGGCATTGAATTAAAATCGCATAAATTAGGAGAATGGGGAGCTATGCCTATCATTGAAGATGATGGGCATGTTGTATCTCCCTTTATAACAAAATAAATTCCAATGATAAATTAAAAAGTAATGAATAAAAATCACATAATCAAAGAAGACCCAGTAGTGTGTCACAAGTGATGCTATTTGATAGATATTTAATAATACAATAGGTCATTATGAAATAATTTAACAGCATCCAAATTATACATTTATATAATTAATTAACAAAAAAGACCCGATTAGATTCGAGTCTTTTTTACTTGAACTTAATATAGTAGGAGTTGTTGTTAATGAGAAGAATTTAGAATTTTTAATATGGCTTCTTTGTTACTTATAAAATCGATTTGTTGGAGAATTTGATTCTTAGTATCATTCAATTTACCTTGTTTTAAAATACTACTGGAAAAATTTTTGGGTTGATAATTATCCCAATACTCTAATTCTGAAAATAGTTCATGATATGTTTTCATGATATATAACCACCTTTTAATTATATTCAATAAAATAGCTCTTCAAATTAAGAAGAGCGTTACACATCTTCTCATCTTTCAGTTATTTAAAACTGTTGGAATTAGCACATCGCTATTTAGCTGTTGCTGGAGCTTCTAAGGGCCAAGTCCCTCCACTCACTCTTAATAAGAGAACTATTTTATTAACTGTATTATAACACATAATGGAATAATTGGTGATAATGCATTACTCAAATTTGAGTGAAAATTAAGTTGTTTTATTACAAAATTTTCATCGAGGAAAAAGATAATAGATTTGAACAAAGAATGTATGAACCAAAAATAAAGTGCTGAGACGCATTACGGGAAGGGAATTATTAAGTTTAGTGTGACGCAGAACTGTCTTTTTAAACTCTACACGAATATCAATATGGTTAATGACAGTAAAATATAATTTTTTGAGTAGTACCTTATCCATTGTCTTTATATTTAGATATATGACATAACATAAGAGAAACTTGTTTAGTATCGTAAGATAATTTCTCTTGATTTTGCTGTTTCTTAAACTGGTTTATTTGTTTTTTAATGACATTCAGTTGTTTTTCTACTTGAGTATAGATATTTCATCAAATGAGATGAAATAAATTATATTTAAAAAATAATAATATAAAGGAATTGAACACTTGAAAATTCAGAATATTATAAAAATAAATATGCAATTTTAAATTAATTAGCTTATAATGTCTATGAGAGAATTACAAAAATAGAAAATATATTGCAAATCATCGAAATATAAATTGAAATTTTTAATAATTAACAAGAATTATATAAGATAAAGAACTGTCAAACAAAGGAGAGATTGTTTTGGTTGTTTTAATTCCAAATGATAATGAAAGAAAAGAGGATTTTAACAATAGTGAAGCTGAAAAAAAGCTATATGAAGCTTTTAAAAATTTAAGTGATGACTACTATGTTTTTCATTCAACGAATATACCTGTTAAAAATGGGAAACGAATATTAGATAAAGAGATTGATTTTATTATCTTTAATCCTTCCTATGGAATTTTATGTATTGAAGTTAAAGGCGGGCTCATAAAATACGAGGATAATATTCTGAGACAAAAGAAAAATAAAGAAATAAGTGATCAAAATAACGAAGATGATTATAAAAAAATATATCCATATAAGCAACTAAAAAAAGTAAAATATAGTTTAGTAAATACATTAAAAAGAAAATACCCAAAAGGTGTTAAAGCCTATGAATTATATTCTTGTGTGTGGTTCCCTGATATCAAAAGTGAAAATATAACAGGTCAGTTACCACTAGAGTATAAGGACAATGGAATGTTATGCAAAGAACATATGAATGATGTTCAATATACTTTAGATAAGGTGTTTAAAGATTTAACAAATAATAATGTTATTAGAAAAAATGAAGAAGCAATAAAAACAGTAATTGATACAATAGCTCCTAAATTTACTGCTTTTATACCATTGAATGATTTATTTATTAATCATCAAACTACTTTCAAAGCTATGACAAAAAGTCAGATAGAAGTTATTAAATCGTTTGAAAATAACGAAGCCGTTCTTGTTGAAGGATTGGCAGGGACTGGTAAATCTATAATCGCTTTAGAACAGGCTAAAAAATTGACTGAAAACGAAAATGATACAGTCATATTTTGTTTTAATAGGCTTTTAAAAGAACACTTTGTCAATCGTTTATCCAGTTTTGGTGAAAATATTAACGTTATGAATATGCTCGACTTATATCGTTGTGTTAATAAAATAGGTCATGAATCATTTAATAAAAAAGAGCAAGAACAATTTTTACAAAATTTGTTAAATAATATTGAAAAATTCCCCTTTAAAAATGTTGTTATTGATGAAGCTCAAGATTTTACAGCAGATATACTCAGCAATTTATATAAAATCACTCAAAAAAAGGGCGGGAAATATTATGCATTTTATGACTTGAATCAGAAACATACAAATAATAATACAGAAGATTGGTTACTTAAAAATGATTTAACTAAAGCAAAACTATACAACAATTGTCGAAATACATTTGAAATAGCTGAAACGATTTCAAAGTTAAAAACTGCAGGAGAAATGTATTGTAAACATGGTATAAGCGGCACGAAACCTTCTATGAATATTATAAAAAATCTTAATGATATGAATAAACACTTATTAAAAAGAGTGGATTATTACATTGAACAAGGGATAAAAAAATCGAATATTGTTATTTTATCATTAGAAAATGAAGAGAATATGAATAAAAGTAAATTAGATGAATTAAATATTAGCTTTGAACGTGAGGAAGATAAAGTGTTATTCACAACAGCTAGAAAATTTAAGGGACTTGAAGCTGATGTCGTATTTATTGTAGATTTACAGGAAAATTTATTTGTTAATGAAAAATATCGAAACTTGCTTTATATTGCAATTTCCAGGGCAAAACATGTAGCTGAAATTCTTGTGGATTATGAGGACAATAAATACAAACGCTTAAAAAATTCTGTAATAAGAAATGATAGTGATAGTCTAGCTGATGTTTTATCAGAAAGATATAATATAGAACTAAAATATAACTATTAAACGACGTATAAATTAAATTTTTACAACAAAACCATTATAATGGAATAAATAATACAATTTTTTACTTATGGAATAGGGGAATATTTAGTGACATTATCAACTTTAATTAAAGAGATAGGAAATACATACCTTAAAGAAAAGGAATCAGGTGAATTTACGGGGGCACCAGTTGGAAAGTTAGTAAGAAATCAGATGGTCGATGAACTAAAAAATATAGAACGGCTGAAGCGTTTTAAACTCAAAGGTAGTATTGGAAATGGGAATTTTGCAGAAGTACCATGGGTTGCTATTATGGATGGAAATATAACAAATACTACTACTGAAGGTATCTATATTGTTTTCTTATTTAGTGGAGATGGAGAGAAGGTATTTCTTACTTTAAATCAAGGTGTTACGTATTTTAAAAATAAAAAATTAAAAAAACATGACATCGTAAAAATATCAAACGCGATCTATGGAATATTAGATTCTCCTGAAAGCGCGCCTATTGATATTGATTTAAAAGCTAAGACATCATTAGGGAAAGGTTATGAAAAAACCGCGATTAGTGGCTTCGAATATTATATAAATGATTTGCCAGATTCTTCAATAATTGAAAATGACATGAATAAATTATTGAACGATTATGAACAGTTAATTGCTAAATATAAAGAAAATGGGCAAAATCTTGATCAATTTTATCGATATATTTTAAATGCAAAAGATAAAAAATACCAATTATTCAAAAATTTATTTAGAAATTTTGTAGAACAAAGTCAAATTAATATTACGAGTAATGATAAAAGTACTGAAATAAAACATGAAGGCCTTGAAGAGGTGAAAATTACTAAAATTAAAGATTATAACTCTATACAAATTTACGATGTTGAATTTCATATCCATCTATTTAGTAATGGACAATATGGTAGAAAAAACGGTAACGGTAGCGGTAAAATTCCATATGTATGTTATAAATACTCAAATGCAAGGTGGGCAACTATTAGAACAACTTTTGAAAATTATAAAATGAGTACTGTTAGAGTGACATTATGGGATGAAATAGATCAAAAAGAACAAGAAACAGGGCAAAGTTATAATATTGTAGATATGGACTTATTTTCGGACAATCCACCTAATGAATATTTCAAACAATTTTATGATGATTATATAGGTTATAAAAACGAGGTGGAACCAATGATAGAAAGTGAAATAGTGAAAGAGTTAACAGATAAATTATTAAAATCCAAAAACCTCATATTGAGGGGTGCTCCTGGAACAGGTAAGAGTTATCTAGCGAAAGCAATAGCTTGTAATATGATAGGTACTTCTAATGAAGATCTAGAGTCTTCAGAACAATTTGAGTTTGTTCAATTTCATCCCAATTATGATTATACGGATTTTGTTGAAGGCATTAGACCTGTTATATCTCATGATGGAACTATGGGGTTTGATTTAAAATCAGGAATATTCAAAATGTTTTGTGAGCAAGCTTTAGAGACACAAATTGGTAATTCTTCAGATAAAACGAGCGGAAAACATGAAAATCACATTAAATATGGCGATAATCATAAAAAGTATATCTTTGTAATTGATGAAATAAATAGAGGAGAAATTTCAAAGATATTTGGAGAACTGTTTTTTTCAATAGATCCTAGTTACAGAGGAATAGCTGGAGCAGTAAAAACACAGTATTCAAATATGGAGACTGAAAAAGACAAATTCTATATTCCTGAGAACGTATATATTATAGGAACTATGAATGATATAGATCGCTCTGTAGATACTTTTGATTTTGCAATGAGACGTAGATTTAGATTTGTCGAAATTAAGGCGAATGAAAACCTTGAAATGTTAGATTCTCTCGGAGATGACAAAGATGAAGCAATTAATAGAATGATTAGCCTTAACGATGCAATATCTCAAGTTGATGAGTTGGATAGAAATTACCATATTGGGGCTGCGTATTTCTTGAAATTAAAAGATATAAGTTTTGAAGAACTATGGGAAGACTTTTTAGAACCGCTATTATCTGATTATATAAGAGGAATGTTTAATGAAGAAGAGATCATGGAATCATTTAAATCGGTTTATGATAACCCACAAATAAGTTCAGAATTAGGTTCAGAAGATGAAGTTGGTTAAAATTAAGGATAATTCTACTGAATCTTCCAATAAGTTTAGTGAAATTTCCAATATAATTTCTTCAATATTAGATAAAAACATATCAGAACTTGATGAGACGGGCATATTTGTATTCCCTAACAGTTTAAAAAAGCAAGAAGGTATAACAACAGATCAATTTATTCTTAATAAAGTTGGCCAAGAATATCGTTCCAGTAATATTATGGGATTTATAGGTTACAATGACGAAAATTTAATAATTGAATCGCGTTTTTCGGAAGGACAACAAGATTATTTTTTTCAATATTTAATAGAAAATGTTTTGAAAATACCTTATGTTATTGATCTAAATACAATAATTGACCAAGACAATAAAATTATTGATTTATTTATATTTATTTTTCCATATTATTTAAAGAAAGCTATGCGCAAAGGTCTGTTCAAACAATATACAAGAAATGAATATAACAATAATAATATAAAGGGCACTATTGATATACAAAGACATATTAAAAATAACACACCTTTTATAGGTAATATTGCTTATTCCCAAAGAGAGTTTTCATATGATAACTATATGCTTCAGTTAATTAGACATACAATAGAATTTATTAAAAAAAGAAAAGAAGGCGCAGGCGTGTTAAATAGTGTCAGGAATGAAGTGAAGGAAATTCGTGAAGTTACTACAAGTTATAATCATATGGATAGAAATAAAATAATAGCGTTTAATAATAAGCGAACTATAAGACACGCCTATTATAAGGAATATAGAGAGTTGCAGAAACTTTGTTTAACAATTTTACAGCGTCATAAGCATTATATTGGTAATGGTAAAGAGAAAATTCATGGTATTTTATTTGATGGAGCATGGTTGTGGGAAGAATATATTGATACATTAGTTAGTACAGATTTCTATCACCCTAAAAATAAGGGGGGTAGTGGATCTCAAAGATTGTTTAGTAGACATTTAGGACCGAAAATTGGATTAGTTTATCCAGATTTTATTGGACGTAATCAAGAAAATAGAATAATTGCCGATGCAAAATATAAACCAATCCAAAATATAGCTAATAGAGACTATTTGCAAGTTCTAGCTTATATGTTCAGATTTGATTCTAAAATAGGCTATTATTTCTATCCAAACCATAAAGAAACTAGGGATGAAGTATTATATTTAAATCAAGGGATTAGCTATGAGAGAAATGTGCAAATGCGTGAGGATATAAAAGTAACTAAACTTGGTCTTGTTATCCCTAAAGAAGTTGAAAATTATAAAGATTTTTCAAAGAAAATGAAAAAATCTGAACAAGCATTTTTAGCTAAAATGTGATTTATCTGGGAATCTGAAAGATTAGATGGTGAAACTAAATTACTTTATCATTATTTAGAAAATACTATTCGTATTAAAAACAACAGAATAATAGTATAGAGTAGAGGCTGGGCAATTAATGTTATCCTGCTCTTTTCATATTGGCAGTAGATGACTGAAAGTCTACTTCAAATTCAGCTTTATAATGTTTATCCATAAAGATGCACCTCAGAAGTTAGATTTTTAGTCCAACTTTTGGGGTGCACATTATTTTAAGTATTTTTACAGTCTTTTTCTAATACTAAGCACTACTAAATGGTTTTTCTAAACAGGGCTAATGTAGAATTGCCAAAGGCTTCTGTGTCTGTGTCAAAAGTTTCTACTACTTCGAATCCAAAGTATGTGATTTCTTTTATTAGATCAGTCTTTGACTTTTCTAAATAAGGAATAACTTTTAATGGTATTTTTATTTTTTCTCCATTTATTCTTACCATTCTATCTATATAATTTTCTTTATGAAAGTTCTTTAATTGTTCTTTAACTTGATCGTAATCTTCTATTGTATGGAATCCTTTGCCCCACTCTGATTTACAATGATCAACTAAGAAGTAACCATCCTTTTTTAAGATTCTTGCAACATTTTTTAGATGACATAATCTGTCTGAGTTTTTATTAATCATGTGTAAGCAGCCCATATTCATAGCTAAGTCGAAAGTTTCATCTTCATATTTATTTAAATAAAGTACATTTCCAGTGCTGAATATAGATTGTTCGTCATTAAAGTTTCCAATTTTTTCTTTTGCTTTTTCAATTGCACTGTGAGAAATGTCGATACCCTGTATATCAATATTTTGTTTGTGTAAAAAAATGGTATCTCTTCCTTCTCCACACCCTAAATCTATAACTTTCCCTTTAAATATATTTGGATATTTTCGAAAAACCTTTAATAATGATTCATTTGTTTTCCTGTTTCCCATAAATCAGCACCAACGCTATAAATTTTTTTATCTCTTTCTTCGTAACCAAAATAGTAGTCATCGATATCAGCAAATAGTTTTTGAGTATCTTCACCATTTTCTATGGCTAAATTATAGTGATTTGAAAGTGAAATACGTGTGTTAGACACTAATAAATTTATAAAGTACTTTTTATTTTTGTGTATTTCAAACTTTTCTCCGACACCAATAAGAAATGGTTTTGCTACTTTACTTTTATTAGAACATTCTATTATGGCTAAACGACCACTTTCAACAGTTAGATTATTCTCTTTATCACTAGTTATTTTGAAAGTGCGCAAATCATTATTTTTTATAAATTGTAGAGTGTTAATCATCATCACCTTCTAACTCAAACAATAGCTTTTCTTTTAATTTAGAAGGATGTTTAAATGCTCTGCAGGTGTTTAATAATTTCCGAGCTTCATTTAAATTGTTAGATTTTAATAATGAAAAATAGAGTGTTATTGGAATAATATCTCTTTGAGCGTTGCTACCTCCAAAATTTGTATTATTTACTAAAGGAAACAATTTTTTAGAAGCTTCAGAATAATTTTGTCTAGCAAAATCGTAAAAGCCACTTAATAAGTTATATTGTTCGTAATTAATTGTATTATATTGTCTTTCTCTTACCTGTTGAATAAGCGATTCAATTTTTTCTTTTTCGTCTTTTAAAATATAGGCTATTAAAGCATGTAAATCATTGAAAATAAAGTGGCTATTATTTAAGTAATCGTCCCAATTGTTTAATGACTTATATGGAATGGTATTATTTTCATCCAATAAATGTAATCTCCAAAGTAGGGCAGTGACGTCTAAATCTTCAAACCCATTCTCAATGTTTTTGCGTATGATTTCATTCGTCATAATCTGTTTAACTTCTTTGAAATCCAAGTTGAATAAATGAAATACTGCTAAATGCCACCAAACATGAATTCTCATACCTTTATTACATTCCCAATATGGCTTCATTTTTTTCATCCACAATATGCCTTCTTGATATTTACCTGTTTCATAAAAATAATGACACATAGCATGTATTGAATATACATCTTTAGGATTTATACTAAGTGCAATATCGGCTGCATTTTTTCCTTCTTCAAACATTCCATTTTCAATTAAAGCAAATGATTCAATACCTTTGCTATATCCATAAAAAGAATGGTTTGTATTTGTAAAAGCATTGACTACAATTTGTGATGTTTCAAGCATACTTTTTTGCCAACCAAGATTAAATTCCATCATATGAAGGGCAAAGAAAGCAAGTCGATTTTTTGGGTTATTATTAAGTAATTCTCTATATTTTTGGTGAGCATCAGTGTATTTACAAGTTGCTTGTTTTTCTAAAGCATTATTTAAAAGTACGGTATCAGTATTATCTATTGAATTGATGTTTAGAATTTTTAAATTCTCTAATGCTTTATTATGCTTTCTTTTTTCCATGCTACTTAAATATTCAATTGTTTGTAATTGTAATAGAAATATATCTTGAGTATTAATATTTACATATTGAATGGGTTCAATCATTCCATAAAGATGATCATATAATGTTTCGATATTAATTTCTTGTTGCGAGTAATATACATTGTTATAAATATCTTTCCTTTTAATTAAATGATTTTTCAATTGTAGTGTTCCTTTCGTGATGTTCAATTTTCAATAAAAGCATTAATATAATTAACAAAATAAATGATGGTAACCAAACAAAGTTTAAATTGAATATACCAAGATAAATACAGAATGCAAGAACTGGTAGCCCCAAAGCATTTCCCAGGGAATAAATATGTTTTACAGTATGACTAGCGTATGCTGTAACAATGATTTTTCTGAAAATAATTCTTGCGCTGCCAAAAGTGAAACCGAACAATAGCATTAATAGTAATTTCATTACCAGCGTTCCTTCAGCCAAATACCACATTACAGTGATAACAATACTTATTATAAAAAATAGAGACAACCAATTATTAGATCGTAATTTACTGAGTATTATTCCAATTAAAGCCATTCCCAGACCTAAAGCACAGTCCAACAGTGCGACTTCATGAACTTCTCCACTCTTAAAAGCTGTAAAAGTAGGTAACATAAAATTGATAGTTCCTAATATTGGCCACATAAGCATACTTATAAAGTAATGTGTAAATTTTACAGATTCTTTAGTATGAACTTCATCATCTTTAGAAGGTAGTTGATTATCCTTATTTTGCTTCCTAATGACAATATAAAGAAGTAGATAAGTTAAGGCACACAATAAAAATATCCAACGAAGTGTAATAAAATTAACAATCACTGAAACAAACAAAGGTCCTATCATTAAAGCAACTTGATTGATAGTCATTGAAAGGGAACTATATTTGTTAATAAATACTTCACTTTCCTTTTTAACTAATTGTGAAAACCAAAACTCTAAACTTGTTTCTAAAAGAAAAAATACAATCCATAAAGCAAAATTTAGAATAATTAATTGCAAAGCGTTTCGGTAACATACTGTTATGATAATGACTATATAAAATAGTACTAAAAAAGACAATTTTGTCAGGCCAACACCTGAATAATTTTTAAAGAATAGCCTTATTAGAAATGGAGTGAATATTGCTGGCACAAATGAAAGGATTGTAGCCAGCGCTAAATCACTCGTAGATTCAGGATTTGCGAGTTCCCAATTTATAATGAGGATTAAACCTCCACAGATAAATCGATATAGTGCTGTAATGGTTAAATATTTAATCATTATGAACATCACTACAGTCAAAAATTTCATTTGTTAATTCATTGGCTTTGTGAATATGTTTGTATGTTTTTGAAGTTGGTAACTCAGGCCAGTTCAATTGAATGAGTCCTTCACGATTGCTCCAATTTTCAGGGTCAGTTACGATATCTCCAACTTTTTTAAGTATATTTATTTTTTTGATTTCAGGATCTTTTGATACATCTGGGTAATGAATATGCATGATCTTACCTTTTTGAGCTTTCATAAATGCTATGGCAGAAGTTTTTTTGGGAGTAAATGTATATTTAGGTTTTACGTCATTGTTAATATACATAGATATATGAAGGCTGTAGGGGTTAATGTCATAAGAAGATTCGACTAAATCCATAACAGCATCGCCACCAGGTCTAGCTGCAGCTTCTATGACATAGAGGTTGTTGTCTTTAATTTTTATTTCAACATGAGCAACTCCACGTGAAATTCCTAAAGATTTACAAGCTTGTATTGCAAGGTCTTTAATATTTTTATCTTTATATCTGAAACTGGGAACTAAATGACCCATTTCAGTAAACCACGGTCTAGATGATAAATATTTTTCTGTAACAGTAATGACTTCATAGAAATTATGACCACACAGTACTTCAACTGAAACTTCGTCATCACTATCAATAAATGCTTCAATCAGAAATCCACTTTTAGAAACTTGGAAATCATCTGCATAGATCTCCATCGTTTGTTTCGATTTAGTATAGGCATCCATACATTCTTGTTTATTATTGGCTAAATAAACACCGCCACTACCTCCAAAATCAACCGGCTTTATAATTACTGGAAAATTAAATTCATTCATTAGCTGTTTTAATTGTAATCCACTATTAAAATACATAGACTTTGGTGTAGGGATATTAAACTTTTCAAATATTGACTTCATTATACTTTTATTTCTACAAGCGTTTATGACTTGTTCTTCAAAGTAAGGCAAACCGTAGTCTTGATTTAGTTTGTTAGCGACTTTTAGTGTCCAATCATTTAAAGGAACAATAGATTTAGGTTTGTAACCTTGCGTTTTATAGTAAGCTATTTCATTTTTTATTTCTTCATAGTTTAAAGGATTAGCATTAATACAAAAATCCCAATAAGCATTATATTGATATTTTGCATTCTTAATAGCTGTCCAAACTTGGAAATCTCCGATTGCTTTGCCACCTGCATAAGATCTTTCTCTAAGAAACTGATCTGCACCTAATAACAATAGATATTCTTTCATATGAGCCTCCTCATTCATAAAACATTTATTATATAAAAATAATACCATATAATTTTATAGTTTAAAATGATATAAAAATGGATTGTGCGTTTTGTTTTTATCGAGTTTGTTTATAGATATTTCTTTAGAAGAGGTTAGTTTTAAACATATATCACATAATTAAATAGAATATTTTATTTTTTAATCAAATACAGGGAAAGTATATTTTTTAATGCATGTGGAAATATATTGTATGTTGTATTATTATATAGTTATAGTTTTAATGTTAATATTAAAGAAAAATTATTTTTTGTGATTTTAAAAGGGATGTGTTGACCATATTAAATTTTCCTGACTATATTGATTTGAATGAAGTTAAAAAGCATAGTAAATATATGTCTGAATATTTGGATGAGCATTTAATTGACACTATGAGGGAGCTATATAAATACGATAAAAATACACTGAATCAAATTCGTAAAGAATTACATATTAGAGGTATTGGATTTAAAAAAGAATTACAAAACAATTTTTTTAAAGGGATTGAATACAATTTGTATCCATACATATATGTTAATGATGAAAAAGATAGGTATAAGTCTTTTCCTTTTGAACTGTTTGGATTAACAAAAATTGTATCAGATTTAAAAATAACTTCAGATAAATTTTTTAATTACATACCTGTTAATGGTTTTCATAAATATATACCAGCAGAACGAAAAGAGTTATTTGTTTCGAAATTGAAGGAATATGGATTTGAATTAATATATGATCATAAACATAAAGTAATTTCTGAGAAAAAGATAGCTAGTGATCTTGATATGTCTAAGTATATTTCTACTAAGTTATTCCCACACTTCATTAAATATTGTAGTGATAATAATTATAATATTACTGAAATTGACGTGGCTTTGAAAAATTATAAAAGTGCAAAGGGGACTAGAAATAAAACTTATGAAAAAATATATTATTACTGTATTGAGAAAGGCCTAATAAAATATGGTGATAATACAAAATATAATTTATATAATAATGAATTAGATGAATTGTTAAGTAGATACAATAGAAGTTATTTAAAATTTATGGACGACTATTTTTGTGAAGAAAATTTATTGTCAGATAGACCTTATGAATATGGGCAAAATGTAATAGAGGAAATTTTAAAAAATCATAATGTGAAGCATGACAATTATTTGATAAATTTGAATTCAAATTTGACAAAATTAAAAAAACATGACAATTATATATTCATTAAAGACATGCCTATTTCTGACATTATGAATTTTTATGAACTATCAAATATATTTTTGAAAGAAACAAGGTTAGTAAAAGCATTGGGAACAAAAATTTATGATATGGCAATTATCGAAATATTCCTGAAGTTTTTAGAGGAATTTCCCGATTTCAACAGGACTAAAGAGGAAATATTAAAAACAATCTCAGAAAAAGAATTTAAAATACTTAGAGATAGAAACAACGGTAAAACATTAGAAGAAATAGCTAAGAAAATCGATGTTACGAGAGAAAGAGTAAGACAAATTGAAGCAAAAGCAAAACGTAATTTGAAAGCATCTAGTGAATTAAATAAAACAATTAACTTCATTATTTTTAAATTTAGAAAAAAAACTATTATTCAACTATCACAAATTTTAAAAATTATAAATTTAAATTTAGAATTTGACTTTATAATTGCTATTTTATTAGAAGAACATTCAAAATACTTAGTTAACACTGAGTATATGTTTTTAATTTCACACGAATTATATAGAAAGATGAAAGATGAAATTGATTGGTATATAACTAATGGTAGTTTGGTCATACCATTGAATGAATTAGAATATATTCATGAAGAAAACATAGAATTTGCTACACAATTACTAAGTGAATTTAATTACAAATTAATAAATAATAATTTTGTGAAATCTAACATTACAATAGTAGCAGCATTAGAGTATATTATGTATTTGAACAAAGAAGAGATATTTATAAATAGTTATGAAGATTATGAGATATTAAAAAACAAAGTTGAAACTTTATTTGGTAAGAGAATTGATTCTAGTCCAAGAGCTTTATTCTCAAGAGCATCTGATGCTAGAAATGTTATATTAATAGACAAAAATGCGTATAAGTATGAAGATTTTAAAGACATAGATGGGAATTTTTTATCTGAACTTAAACAACTTGTAAAAGAAGAGTTTAACCAAGGACAATATGCAGATCCAAGATTAATATATAAAAATAATGATGAATTAATGAAAGTAAATAAAGTTTATTCATATTCACATTTATATTCTATAATCAAAAACTTTTATTCAGAAGACTTTAAAGTTGGACATCAAAACACACTATATATTTATCCCAAGGAATCAGACAATTTAACTGCTGAAGACATATTAACTAAGTATTTGGAAGAACATCCAGTTGCTCCGATTGATAAAGTATTAAAAGAATTAAAATGGAAACGAATTAAGTTAGAACAAATGATTCCAAGGCTTACCGACATAATAATTAAGGGTAATCAAGAAATTGTTTTGATTAAAGGTATAGAAGAAGAAGAAGATTACGATGTTCTATATAATTTAGTGAATAATGAAATAGAAAAGGGCTATTTAATCACAGCAGACTTATATATTAAAGTTGCTTTTGATGAAAATTTATCTGTATTGATAAATAAATATAATATTGTAGACCTCCATAGTTTTGCGCAATTTGTAAAATCCAAATTCATGTATATGATGGGACATTCACAATTTTTATATAGTAAATATACAGAATATAGAAATATTGAAGATATAATAGTATCTAAATTGCCTCAAATGATTACCGCAGAAGAATTGCGTGATTTTGTTGTTGAAAAAGGATATTCAGATCAAAGGTACTATAAGACGAAAAACATTTTGATTGATGAAAATAAAATAATACCATATAACAATGATATTTTTCTGAATCTTGAAAAATTTAACTTTTCTTCAAATATAGAAAATATTTTATTGGAAATATTAAAAGTTAAATTAGACGAAAATATATATTTAACTAAGAATCAACTTCAAGAAATAAATGTTGATATTAATGAGTCACTTATGGCAACACCTGAAATAATAGCGCATATTGCAAAAGTAAATGGTTATCAGTTACTTGAGGCATATTATGGTTCTACTTATGAATTACCTATTATAACTAACAAATTCAAATCTTATTCTGAACTTGTTTACACAATTATAAAAAAAGATTTTAAAGACATATATAGTGAAGAAAACTTATTATCCTTTTTAAAATCAAGAGGGTTAGTAACTGAAAATGCAGATCAAATATACTTTACAATTAAAGAAAGTGACTATTTCATCTTTGATAATTTAGGTTTTTTTCATTTAAATGACGGGAGGACAATAAATGTTTGATGATTTAAGGTTTAAACTACAATATAGGTCTAGTCATGACAACTTATTTGAGAATTTTTATAGACCCTGTTTAAATAATGCAATTAAATATGATAGAGCTTCTGGTTATTTTACAAGTGAAAGTTTGAAATTATTAGCTGAAGGCCTAGATGTATTCCTCTATAATGGAGGACAAATTAGAATTGTAGCTAACCCTAATTTGTCACAAGAAGATATTGAAGCTATTGAAAAAGGACATGCCGCTCGTGAAAGTGTGATTGAAAGACGTTTATTAAAAGAAGTTGAACTAAGTTATAAAACAATTGAAGATGATACGTTAAATGTTTTATCTTGGTTAATTTATCGAGGACAATTAGATATTAAAATTGCTTTTACTACTAACGGATCAATATACCATGAAAAATTTGGTGTTTTTACTGATCAAAATAATAATGCAATTGCATTTTCAGGTTCTGCTAATGAAACATATAATGGATTGAGCCAAAATTTTGAAAAAATAGATGTTTATTCAAACGATCAAGATAAACATAGAATTGATAATGCAATCGAGGACTTTGAAAAGTTGTGGTCAAATGAAACAAATGAATTAAAGGTAATAAATTTACCAGAAACTATAAGGAAAAAAATGATTGAATACAAATCTTCAATACCCCCGCTTGCCATAAAAAATAAAGAATCAGAATCAAATGAGAGGAAAATTGAACCTAGAGAATACCAAAAAGAAGCAATCAATAGCTGGCAAACAGCAGGGTATAAGGGGATATTAGAAATGGCAACAGGAACTGGTAAAACGATAACTAGTCTATTAGCTGCAAAAGCTTATAATGAAACAGTGAAAAGCTGTGTGACTGTTATAGTTGTACCATTTCAGCATTTAGTGAACCAATGGGAAAAAGATATAGACTTTATTTTAGGAACAGATGTAGTTAAATGTATGGGTTCTCAATCTTCATGGATAAACAAAACTAAAGAAATGGTTCAAGAGTATAATTTAGGACTTATTAATCAATTTGTAGTTGTTACGACATATAAGACTGCAACTTCAGCTCATTTTAAGAATCTATTTAGAAAATTGAACAATTCAGCAATGCTAATTACAGACGAATGCCATTACATAACTTTTAAAGGCTTCAAAGATTTCCCATTTGAAAAATTCAACGCTCGATTAGGTCTGTCTGCAACGCCAGATCGTTGGTGGGATGAAGAAGGAACTTCATATATGAAAAAATCAGTTGGAGAAGTAGTCTATGAATATACTTTAGACCAAGCTATTAGTAATGAAAAGTTAACAAAATATGATTATTATCCACATATTGTAGAATTTAATGAATCAGAAATGCAAGAATATAATAAAATCACGCAACTTATTATTAATAATTTAAATAAAGAAGATGCTGACACCAAAGAAAAATTAGAAGTTTTATTTAGAAAAAGGTCTAATTTAATCAATAAAGCTAATAACAAGATTAATGTTTTCTTGCAAGATTTTAAAACAAAGGATCTTTCTAAAATTACTCATACACTAGTTTACTGTGCACCTGGAGACATAGAAATGATTGTGAAATCAATTTCAGATTTAGGTGTAAAAGTTTCTAAATTTAATTCGGATGTTAAAAACAAGGACAGAGAAAAGCTGTTAACTATGTTTGAACAAGCGCAAATTCAAGTTTTAGTTGCTATTAAATGTTTAGATGAAGGTGTGGATGTGCCTGCAACTAAAACGGCATATTTTTTAGCAAGTACGTCTAATCCTAGAGAATTCGTGCAAAGACGAGGACGAATTCTTCGAAAACATAAAGGAAAAACTTTTGCAGTAATACATGACTATATTGTATTACCAATTGGATTGACTTATGACGATTTTTATAAAATTGCAGTAAAGGAATTGCCTAGATTTTCTGAATTTAATGATAGTGCGGTAAATACAACACGAAATAAATTAGAGATGAGTAAAGTATTAGAAGATTATAATCTAACGCACTTAATGTATAAAAAGCCATGGGATGTATATAAAGAAATGAAGGAGTTGTATGAGAATGACAGCATTAAATAATGAATTAAGTAAAAGATTATCAAATTTGGACGATGAGTATGAAACGTTATTAAGACCATTGCTTAACGATTTAGCAAGTGCGAATACAAGCACAGAAGAAACATTAGCTAAAGATAAGTTCAAAAAACACTTAAGCGAATTTGTTAAAGAAAGAGGTGGACAATAATATGAAACTTATTAGAATGGATTTAGAAAATTTCAGACAATATTATGGTAAGCAATCTATTGAATTTGCATATCAAGGAGACCAAAATACTACTATTCTTTTTGGGGAAAATGGTAAAGGAAAAACAGGTATATATAGAGCCATTATGTTTGTGTTATTTGGTTCAAAGAAAATCTCTCAAGATGCAGAGAATGAAAATATACATTTGACAAATTTTAAAGTTATTGATGATACTTCTGGACCTGCTCAGTCTTCTGTTACATTAAAATTTGAGCATGAAAATAATGTTTACGAAATCAAAAGAGTGATGAGAGCTATAAAAATATCTTCAAATTCAATTCAAGAACAAGAAGGGGACGTCAGTCTTCTTGAAATTGATTCAAAAACTGGAAACGTCAAAGCGAACGCTTTATCTGACAAACAAGAAATTAATATAAAAATAAATAAAATTATTAATGAAGACATTAAAGACTTCTTTTTATTTGACGCTGAAAAAATAGATACAATAGCAAAAGCAGATTCTAACGTGAGAAAAGAAGTTAAAAATGCAATATTTAGTTTGTTACAGCTAGATAAAATTGAAACTGCTAAAACATTTGTGAGGGATATTAGTAAAGTTGTTCGCCATCGCTTGTCTGAAGGTATGAAAGATGGTAACGCAAACCAAATATCAAAGAAAATGAGTGATATCGATATAGAGTCAGAAGAAATTAAAAACGTGCTAGTTAAAATAGATGAGGATAAACAAGTAATGGATGAAATGATCGCAAAACATTCATTAACATTAGAAAAAAACAAACATATTGTTGAGACTAAAAATAGAATCAAAGAAAAAGAAGATCAAATAGAATTATTACAAAATCAATTAGAGAATAATAAGACACAACTAAGTCGCAGCTTATTTGAGGTTGCTCCATCTTTATTATTAGAAGGATTCCTAGATGAGAATAAAAATTATTTTGATAATTTTTTAGGTGATAATAAAGTAAGTATACCTAAAGAAATTTTGAATTTATCATTATTAAATGATAAATGTATTGTGTGCGACAATGATTTAAAAGAACATGAACAAAACAAGAAATACATTGAGTCTTTACTAGAAACATATAAACACTCCGAATCATATGAACTAGCTAGAAATTTGTTAAAAGAAGCAAAAGATAGTCTGGATGAGCATAAAAAAAGCGAACATGATTTCAATAGTAATTTAAAGAGTTATAAAAATTTGAGTAATCAAATTTCAAAAGAAGTGGATTCTATTAAAGACTTTAAAGATGATATTGCTAACTCTGCCAAAAATTCTGTAGATTTAGCGGATATTCAAAGTATGATAGAACAAGAAGAAACAAAAAAGGAAAATGCCATTAGAGAAATTGCTCTTAAAGAAAATAAACTTGAAGAATTGGATGTGCAAAAAGAAGAACTAGAAAAGCAATATCAAGAACTTTTAAAAAAGGAAAGTAGAAATGAATTTGATCAATCACAGTTACAAATATTAGTAACACTCGAACATGAATTAAAAGATATTTCAAAAACATTTAGTGAAGATGTAAGAAGCTTACTAGGTAAATATACTTCTGAAATTTTCAAAAAGTTAATTGATAAAAAAGATATCGAGGTTATTAATAGTGTTGAAATAGATGCACATTTCCAGATTGTTGCCTTTAATAATAATGGATATAAAATAACACAAGATATTTCACAAGGACAAAGACAGATACTTTCTCTTTCTTTTATAACTGCATTAGCTAAATTAGCAGTTAGAGAGGATTCTGTTGATAAAATTGACTATCCACTGTTTATGGATTCTCCATTTAATCGATTGAGTGGAATGAATAGAGATAATTTAATTGAAAAGATACCAAATTTAACAGCGCAGTGGATACTACTTGTTACAGATACTGAATTAACTCCAAGTGAAGAAAAAGTATTTAAATCTACAAATCGTTTAGGAAGATGGTATAGAATAAACCAATTAGACATACACCATTCTGAAATTGAAGCAGTAGATTTAAATGAAACAATGTCTACTAGAGGAGGGTTTTAAATGGGTATATTAAAAGATAATCAAATGATATTTTTTACCGACAGTAAATATAACGATGTTTTTGATACTTTTAACAAAAAAGAATCAAAAAACAAAATAGAAATTAAACAATTATATATACTAGCTGCAGCAGTAGGATTTAAAAATTCAAAACGAGTTCAAATTGAAAATAAAGGTAAAGAAACAAGAACTAGTTACTTATCATATAAAGAAGAAGCATTGCTACTTAATATGGTTTTTGCTGATAGTGAAATAGATAATAATATTGATGAAATTGTAAATTTAAATAATAAAATGAAAATTAAAAATATAATCGATGAATATGCAAATGGAGGACTAGAGCTAATTGTTGAAAGTGGACTACCTCATAGATGGAATGGCGAATTTCTTAACAATGAAGATGGAAATTTAACGTTTGATTTATCAAAGTACATACTTGCCGAAATTCAAAACATTCCGTTTTAAGGAAAATGATTAATAAAATTAAAAAAACGGTGGTAATTCCAACTTGTAGATATTTATATTAGTTACAAGTTAACTATACCTTAGCACTATAAATTAATGTTTTCTTATTGGTATTACATGCTGCTCATAGTCTAATTTAAAAATATCTATAATGACTAAGCAAATATTTTTTGAGAGCGTCTTTGGGGGTTGCTTGTGTACCTGTTATAGTTAAACTAATAAAAAGTGTAGGCAATATTAATATATTGTCTACACTTTTTATTAATTTGACGTTTTAAAAACAAAAACCACATCACTAACCGATAAGCAAGAACCTGTATTAGTGGAAATAGATTTTAATAAATGACCCTCATTAGAACACTTTTATTACTTAATGATTTCAATTGTAAGAGGGACAACAAAATCTTCACCTTTATTTACTGTGACAATACCTATAATTGCATAAACAAATCCTGCAATTGATAAAACAAATAGCGGAATATAACCTATTAGTACGATAGTCAATATCCAAGATATAATAATATAACAAGTATAACTTATTGCAAAATTCAAGTAATTTTTACCTTGTTTGTTCAAGTATTCAGATTCGTCCTTTTTCATAAGCCATATAATTAATGGACCGATAAAACCTGTGAATATGTTTAATATCCAAATTAACATAGCCATTGTTTTATCATTTTGACTTACATTTGGAAAAGCATGTGGATTTTTCGATTGATTTAGTAAATTCATTTTTTAACCCCTTTGTTTTTATATATAGTATCAAAATACTATATAACTATATTAATTGATTTTGCAAAACTTGTATACTTAAATTTATCTTGCATATAAATATTATTAACATACAGAGAGTATTTGAATTTTAATATGCATATTCGTAATCACATAACCTCCAAAGGCCACAACGCCTATAACATCCCATCAAGTTTAAAGGGACCATATCAGTGATATGTACATAATAACGCTTATGACAAAGGGGTGGAAAATAATGGCAGCAGAAACACATAAAGGTTGTGTTAAGTGTGGACATACAGAAATTGAAGAAGGAACACTTTCAGCGACAGGTTCAGGTTTTTCTAAAATATTTGACTTGCAACATAATAATTTTACAACAATAACATGTAAAAATTGTGGGTATACAGAATTTTATAAAGTGGATAAAAATAGAACAACAGATATTGTCGATTTATTTTTTGGAGGATAGAAATTATAAATAAATATGACGGTACATAAAATACTGTTTTACGATAACTGTATAAATACAGATGGAATTTTATCGTATTTTAAAACTAGTCAACATTATGAGGTGGACTACGAAATCTTTTTAATTAGATTTCTGGTTCACTTTTTTAATTTAACATTTACTTCTATTTAATTGGAACTTAATACTATTTTGTTACGTTCGTGGTAATCAATATGAATTGGTAACTTAAAAAATAGATAGGAGTGGCGTTATTTTATGAAAAAAAGCACCTCGAGTATCATATTTACGATGTCTGCGGCAGGCATTTTTGTAGGGACACAAGATGCTAGTGCATCGGAAGTAGAGGATCAACAGAAAAAAACAGAAGCAATCAATGAAACGAATCAAAACGATGATACAATCACACAAACTTCAGATAAAGCGGTGGAAACAGAATCACCTGCTAATAAAGTAGCTAACATTGAGGGTAATAATCAGGAAGATGCAGCAAATGATACCAAGGCACAGTCAAAAACAAATCATGATCAAAATTTAAATGAAGATAATTTAACTTCTTCTAAAAATGCCGAGGAGGAAGTAGATCAAAATACACAAAATACATATAAGCAACAAGATGAAAGTAATAAACATATACAACCATCTGATAATCAAGAACAAAAAGAATCATATACAGCAGCGAAAGAACAACCAAAGTTACCAAATCAATCAACGTCCAATCAGTATAACCCAGGAAATAATCAAAAATGGGATAATGAAGTAGATAAAAATGATGATGCTACTTCAGAGCAACAGCCCAAAGAGGAAAAATTAGATAAAAGAACTGCAGAAGATAATCATAAGTCGAACAAAGCGTTAACATCAGATGAAGCCGCTACAACAGAGAATCCAAATCAGCAAAATCATCCACCTCAACAAAATAACAATGAGCTTACTAATCAGGAATCAAGTCATAAAAAAGCAACTACACAGCAAACACAATCCAATGACCATCGTTATGCGATCATGACGATTGGAAAAGATAACACCGAAAAGAATTTAACTTGGTATCATGAATCGGACGAGCAAGGTTATGTGGAAATTGCAAAAGCAAATGAGCAGGGTGATTTTTCTAATGCAAGACGTCTAGAAGGAGAAACATATAAAGGTAGCAACACAAAAAGTTTGTTAAATAAAGATATACCAAAAATGAATTATACTCATGCAACGCTACCTCACTTAAAAGAAAATACAACATACATGTATCGCTTTTTTAACGGTGTAAATGGAGAAAAATCCCCGATACGTCGTTTTGATACGAATAATAATGGAGAAACGAATTTTATCGCTGTCGCTGATCCACAACTAGGTGCTTCGGGAGATTTAGTGGAGGATAATGCAGGATGGCAAAATACTGTGAATCAAATGGCACAGTTAAATAAAAATCCAGATTTCTTAATGAGCTTGGGAGATCAAGTCAATTTGCCTTGGGATGAAAAGGCATATAGTGGTTTTATAGAAGCCAAAGGGATGGAAAATTTCACAGTTGTACCTACTTTAGGTAATCATGATCGTGCCAATAAAGCTTATTCTGAACATTTTAATATTCCTAATTTGCAAAATGGTGGTAAAAACCTTGCTAGTTCTGATTTTTATTTTACGCACAATGATACACTTTTTGTCAGCTTGAACTCTGAAAGTTTAGATTATAAAGGGCACGAAGAGACGATGAAACGTGCGATTGCAGATACTAAAGATCAAAATCCCAAGTGGATTGTCGCACTCACTCACAGAAATCCATATTCAGCAGGTAAACATTCTGATAAATTAGCAACAAAAATTAGACGTGATAAATTTGCGCCATTGATGAAAAAGTACAATGTTGATTTAGTATTAGGTGGACATGACCATTCTTATAGTCGTTCACATGTTATGAATGGTAAAGATGTTCAAGTTAAATGGGATGAAAATGGAGCAGCACCACAAACATATTCAAATCCAAACGGTACAATTTATGTAACATTAAACTCTGCTAGTGGTAGCAAATTCTATGAATTAGATGGAAAAAAGGATTATGCAGTTAAATCAATACAGGATAACCAACCTGCTTATACGAAAGTGAATATCACGAAGGATTATATTGAAGTATTAACATACCATGTACCACAAGGTAATGAAAAACTAGGTGACCCGATTGATCGTGTCCGCATTAATAAAGATGATAATTAAACCTGCTTTCAGTTATGATATGACAAATGATAATGATATCAAAATATAGAGCGGTAAGTCATCGGGTTGTGTGACGTCACTATACGCTACCGTGTATAGTGAGTCTGTATTGAAATTGTTATGTTGAGCTTTACCGTGTGATATATCGCAAGTATTCATTTTTACCTACATCGCAATTTTAGAGAAATACGATATTTAACACCCTCATGAATAAAGCATAGTCAGAGTTGCAGAAACTAATAATATAGTAGACCTGCAACTCTATTTTTATTTAAATCCTTACCTGTTTCAGTATCAAACACAAAATAAAGACGAAGTGCTGAGAAACACTCCGTCGATAGCATAATAATTAAATTGACCTTTTGTAGTTATTGTAATTTTGACTCTAATTGATGTACAAGATGGGTGAGCATAGCATTAATAGGCGTAGGTATGTTGAATGTTTTTCCATAAGCAGCTATTTGCCCATTAAGGTAATCTATTTCTGTTAAACGTCCGTTTGTATAATCTTGATGCATTGATGGATAATGAAGGCCTTGAGCTTCTTTTGGATAAGCTGCTTCAACTTTTTTTAATAGTGCATGACTATCTAAATGAATACCTTTTGCTTTGGCAACTGCGACAATTTCTTCAATGATAGGCATAACCATTTCATCTGAAGCCGGATAATTACCAAATTCATAAATCGTTTTGTTTAATATCGTACATAATGGATTTAAAACACTATTTAATGTAGCTTTAGACCATATTGCTTCGAATACATTATTACTAATTTGAGCATTCAAATTTGCATCATTAAGAATTTGAAGTATAGCATGCGTATGGTCATCGGTCTCACCATCTGCGCTTTGTAAATATATAGATCCTTCACCCTCTAATAATAGCTGTCCTGGTCCACGTAGACCTGCAGTCCACATCGTTACTGCTAGATAAATTTGAGATAAAGGGACGATTTGTGATAATCGTTCTTCATGACCTAAGCCATTCATCATACTCATTATAGCTGTATTTTGATGGATGCAACCAGCTTCTTGTAATTGCTGTAACATTGCTTCCGAGTGCATAGCCTTAGTCAAGATAATGATAAGGTCAAACTCAGTTGAAACATCTTTGGTTAATACTGCTGGGATGTTGACTGAATAGTTATCCGTTTCTGTTTTAATGTTCATACCATCTGTATTAATACATTTGACGTGTGCTTCCCAATTATCTATAAGTGTAACATTATAGCCAGCTTCTTTTATGGACACACCAATTCGTCCGCCCATCGCACCAGCTCCCGCTATGCCTATCTTATACATCGAAACACGCTCCTTCGTTATTTTCAGTTTGAAAAATATTAAAATACAATTTAACTATATCATTTACATATATCGACAACAATATTGTGCAATTTATAACTATTTGAATGTTTATGTGAGAGTTGTAAAGAGGTAATGGAATCGTTAATAACTTTTAAAATTTAAATATATGAATGATTACGTGAAAATTAAGAGAAGATAAAAACCCCCAAACAGTGGCTATTCATTGTTAAGCATCTTCAATCAAAATCCTATATATACTTGCATTTAAAAAAATATGATGTATGATGAAAGTGAATAATTACACTATGCATTTAACGTATGCCAAATCGTAGGAGTGATAACTTCAAACGACTGTTAAATGATTGTCATGGTATAGCGACTTGTCATTATTATTTGGTTCAAACATCGTAAATAGAAGTATGAGCGTGGTTGTCAATTACAATCATTTGATGGGAATTTGAAAAATCGTTACTAATTTAGGGATTGTTCCACTTGAATGAAGTTTAAATAACTAAAGCCAAGCGGTATTCAATACTAAAGGAGTGATTGATTATGCGTAAAGTAGGTAAATTATTATCAACGACGGCCGTTGTATCAACACTTGTAGTAGGATCTTCAGCAACGTATTTTTCGACGATAACGAATGACGTACAAGCAGCGGAACAAGTTCAAAAATGGGGTAGTGGTGAAGGTGGTTCAAGTGGTGGAGAAAGTATGAATAGTCAAAACGTTTCAAAATTACAATCACAAACACCATGGTATAAGTATGAAGGCTATACGACATACGACCCAACATTTACGTTAGATTATAATTTCGTTAGAGCTATGAAATATGACAATGCAACTATCAATGGATATAAAGTAGATCCTAAAGCGTATAAAGATCATGCTTATAGTAAAACAATTTACGATACAACGATAGATTTTAACGATAAAGACGAAGTTATCCAAATGAGCTTTAAAACGAAACCCAAATCTGTAACTAAATCAGAATTTATAAAAGCACATGAATCTAACATGGATAAAGACGATGATGCTTCAGAATTAAAAGATGAGACAATGATTCCGTTTTATACAAATAATGGTGGTTCATATAAGGGATTCTTTGATGAAGATGGTTATTTAACTAAAATAATTATTGGGCAATAATTCAATGTCGTATTTTACAAAATCATTGTTATCAGTTATAGAACGCATTGATTATTGATAAAAATTCAGAAAATATGAAGTTGGCTATATATCATGCGCGTGTAGTTAACACAAAGCGTATGGAAGCCTGATATTTCAACCCCTCAAGAGCAGGAGACAATCAGATTTAAACCTGATTCTCTTCTGCTTTTACAGTTTTTTAGAAAATGCGTGTTAAGCATTGCTAATATAATATTTAAGTTTTTTGGCTATTTCAATAAACGTAGCACTGTTTATCCAGTTTCTTCATAAATATAATTTAATATATAAAGATGCCACCTTTCTAACACTTACCAAGATTGAACAATACGATTACATTGACATTAACAATAGGTGTAACTATAATGGTTACATGAGGTGGTTGTTATGAAAATAAGTAGTCGTTTTACGGTAGCTGTTCATATATTAGCTTTAATTAAGATTGAAAAAGAATATACTTTAACATCGACTCAAATCGCAGATAGTGTGAATACGAACCCTGTGGTTATTCGAAGATTGATGGGAAGACTTAAAGAAGCTGGTTTTATTGATGTATCTCGAGGCAATTCAGGTGCTAAGCTTTTGAAACCTTTGGATGAAATTACATTATTTGACGTCTATAAAGCTGTGGAAGTGGTTGAAAAAGGACATTTATTCCAAATACATGAAGATACGAATATCAATTGTACAGTTGGTGCCAATATTCAAAGTGTGTTGGAAGTTATTTTAGAAAGTGCGCAAGACGCAATGGAAGCGGTATTAAAAGGTGTCACATTAGACAGTATCGTCAATAAAATACTCGTAAATAACGGATAAATCTATCCGTATGACCGACTTGTAACTGTAACTATTACAATTACAACCGTAATTAAAAAGCATTTAATAAATTATTTTAAAGCAACCTAAACGATTATCACAAACCTTATTAAATTGAAAGGAGGGCTGGTTGTTCACTGAAAATAAGTATTTATTCTGTGTGTGTCTATTTTGTTTTATAGGTAAAGATCAACATAAAAAAGTAATCTAAGAAACTGGCACAGATGTATCTATAGAAGGGCAAACGTTTGAGTTAAGACCAAAACCGTAACCGTTAGCACAATTAGATCTGTTAGTGACTTGTCAAAAATAGCATTTTGTCAGAAATTGTCATTGTAACAATGAAAGCAGTTTACCCTTTTATTATTAGCATTTTATCGTTATTAGTAGTTATTTTAAACATATTATATTGATTAAAAATTGGAGGAATTTATTATGAAAATTGGAATTATTGGAGCAACTGGAAAAGTTGGAAATTTGGTATTAGAAGAAGCAATAGAAAGAGGACATGACGTCACAGCCATCGTTAGAAATGCTTCAAAATTATCTAATAGTAATATAAATGTACTAGAAAAAGAAATATACGACATTACAGCGGAAGACTTAAAAGATTTAGATGTAGTTGTGAATGCTTTTGGTGCACCACTTGGTGAGGAAGAAGCACATGTAACTGCTGGGCGCGCATTAATTGAAGCATTAAAAGGAACAGATACAAGAGCGATTATTGTAGGCGGTGCTGGTAGTTTATATGTTGATGAAGCACAAACGACTAAGTTAATAGATACGCCAGAATTCCCAGAAATATTTGTACCTACTGCAAAAGGTCAAGGTAGAAATTTACAAGATTTAGAAGCTACACAAGGTATAACTTGGACCTTCCTTAGCCCATCTGCAGATTTTAATGCAGAAGGTGTCAGAACAGGAAGTTATCAATCAGGAAAAGATAATTTATTAGTGAATTCAAATGGTAATAGCTATATTAGTTATGCTGACTTTGCAATTGCCATTTTGGATGAAATTGAAAATCCACAACATAAAAACGAACGCTTTACAGTTGTCGGAGAAGAAGCGTAAGTATATAGTAGATAATTTAATTTTTATTGTGGCAGAGGTAGAAACTTAGTATCTTAGAAAACTTACACAATAGGGATGGGTAATCATTAGATTTATTGAAAAATATCTTGTACCTACTCTAGGATAATAATGAAAAAATTCAGATGAATTGATACGTATGTATAAGTAGTGTACATTTTCATTTCAGTAAACTACTGCACTTATTAGAATTTAAAGCGAAAAATAAATATGTATTTTAAAAAGAACGAATCCGTAAGGATATGCTCCCTTCAAAGTAGACACTTAAAAATGTAAACTTTGAAGGGACCTTTTTATATACAATTACCAGTATTAATGGATTGATAATAATCATCAAAGTCATTCCTAATTTTGACGAATTCATGAAATTTTAAATCCGCGATTTTATACATTTAATTACTATTCGAAAGTAGAGCAGTCATTAAAATTAATTCATTTAGGTATATCACGCCATGAAAATCTGTTTTATAAATTTTATTTTAAATAAATAATAAGTTTTGTAATTTTTTAAAAAATAAAACAAACTCATTGTGGACAATTGAGTTAGGTGATATTAAGATATAAGTAAGTTTTATATAAGGAAGGAGAAAAGAAAATGAAGATTTTCAAACAACACGAACAAAAACAGCGTTTTTCAATCAAAAAATACCATTTTGGTGCGGCTAGTGTTTTAATAGGCGCTATATTATTTGTTGGTACAACAAATGATGCGTCTGCTGCTGAATTGGATGAAAAACCTTCTTTGACTGTAGATAGTGGAACCATAGATTCAAAAGTAGCACCAGAAGTATCAAAAAACTCAACAGACGCTTCAAAAGCTGAAAACGTACTCTCGAAAGAAGTGGCGATGACATCAGAAAATCAAACAGATACATCGAAATTTGAGAACACAGCTGTAAAAGAAACATCAGAAGCTACAGAAAACCAACAAGATGCTTCAAAAGAAGTATCAGCAACACTAGAAAACAAAATAAATACTTCAAAATCAGAGAATGTAACAGCAAGTGAAACACCTAAATTTATAAAAAAACGTGACATTCCAGATGCATATGATTCAAACAGCATGCTTAGAAGCGCGAATGAAAGTTTAACTCAACCCCCTGCGGATGGTTATAGTGTTAACTCTGAACTCCCAACTAATAATAAGGTGACATATAAAATTCATAAAGCGGCTGATCCGAAACAATATACATTCGAAGTAGCTAGAAGAGGTGAAAGTGGAGACAGACAATATGTCTTTTCTGTTAGAAAAGAGGATGTTGATCATGTAGGGGCACCCACAAAATTTTTCGTTACGGTATTTAATAAAGATAAAAATACATTAATAAAAGAGATTGATATCAAGACCATTACACCTAGTGATATTCAGCTCGATGAAATGACTTTTTTAAATATAGTTGCAAAAAAGAATGGGTTTTCATTCAGGTTAAATAAAATCGATGTAAATGAACCATCAAATTTCCTTCCCATCTATGGAAATTCTGCACAATTGGTAACGGATGAAGTTGTGAGTTATTCAATTGTGTTACCACATTGGAAAGGTCAGACAACATATTATTATGATGAACAAGGTAGAGAAATTGTACCACCATTCACTCAATATGGATGGACTAAGAGTACTTATACAACAGAACCTCCAGAAATTGCTGGATACGCATTTGATAGTACAAGAGCGCCACTTAATCAAAATGGAAAAATTAACAAACAATCTTCTAAAATCATTGGTAATGTTCGATATAGTAAAGCGACAACGAGTCGTGGCACAATGTATCGTAAAGATAAAATTCTTGACGATAAAAGCACTGTAGAAAGTGAAGTATGGTTTACTTATGCTAAAGCACCGGATACATTTGATCCAGTGAATGGCAGTAGTGCAGATAGAGGAAGAATAGCATCGAATAATCTGCCAGATATAAATTATGATTTTGAAAAAAATACTAATGGTTATGAATTTAGAGAAAAAATTGTAGATGGCGCATCTGAAGGGAAATATCAACAACTCGGTTTGGAGGGGAAAGTGATATTTCAAAAATTCCGTTTCCATAAAAATGGATTACCTTCAAATGTAGCAATATCTGTTTCAGATTATGATGGGGGCGATGCAACGTCTAGCTCAGTTGTGAGACTAAAAAAAGGTGAAGTGACTAATTCCCGATATGATAATGGAAGAACATTTGATATTTCGAATAACTTTGAGTATCCAGATACTGTTGAGTACTATTATATTAGCCAAAAAGGGGATGTAGTTGTTAGTTATGTTGATACGGAAGGCAATGAATTAAAAGGCCTTGTTGAAGATGTGAAAGGTGGGTTTGCAGGCACAGATTATGATACTGTAGTAGACCATCGTCCAGTGACAATTGAAAAAGATGGAAAAACTTATAAACTCGTTTCAGCAGGTAATTATACGATAGGTAAAGTTGATGACCAGGGTCATTTAACTACATCGGATGCACCGATAGGTAAAATAGCGGTAGGGAAGAAGACGGTTACTTATGTTTACGAAGAACTGAAACAAGGTAATGTCGTGGTGAATTATGTTGATGAAGCAGGAAATCCGATTAAAAAATCTGTAGAGGATACACCGGAATCAAACGTAGATACGGCGTATGATACGACGGATCACAAACCGAAAATCATTGGAAAAGATGGGAAATTATATTTATTCTCAAAAGTAAAAGAAGGAGATCATGAAAC
Organism: Staphylococcus sp. GDY8P119P; assembly: GCF_017892075.1. Lineage (NCBI taxonomy): Bacteria > Bacillati > Bacillota > Bacilli > Caryophanales > Staphylococcaceae > Staphylococcus > Staphylococcus sp. GDY8P119P. The sequence continues at coordinate 128,940 of NZ_JAESKJ010000007.1, read as the reverse complement.
AGGAAAAGTTGTAGAAGGAACAACGTCAGTGACATACATCTATAAAGTATTAGGCAGATATATTCCGTTTATACCAGAAAATCCAGGAGATGCGTATGATCCAAGTAAACCAGGTACAAATAGGCCACCAGTAATGTATGATGAGACACCAGAAGAACCGTCAGATAATCCACCATTACCATACATTCCAGGTTATACACCGAAGGATCCGAGTGGTAATCCATTGGTTCCAGTAGATCCAGACCATCCAGAAAAAGGATACATTCCACCATCTATAACAGATCCAAAGGACCCATCAAAGGATACACCGGTGCCGTATGAGAAAGATCCGACACCAGAAGTGAAACAAGGTAATGTCGTGGTAAATTATGTCGATGAAACAGGAAATCCGATTAAAAAATCTATAGAGGATACATCAGATTCAAACATAGATACACTATATGATACGACGGATCACAAACCGAAAATCATTGGAAAAGATGGGAAATTATATTTATTCTCAAAAGTAAAAGAAGGAGACCATGAAAAAGGAAAAGTTGTAGAAGGAACAACGTCAGTGACATACATCTATAAAGTATTAGGCAGATATATTCCGTTTATTCCAGAAAATCCAGGAGATGCGTATGACCCAAGTAAACCAGGTACAAATAGGCCACCAGTATTGTATGATGAGACGCCAGAAGAACCGTCAGATAATCCACCATTACCATACATTCCAGGTTATACACCGAAGGATCCAAGTGGTAATCCATTGGTTCCAGTAGATCCAGACCATCCAGAAAAAGGATACATTCCACCATCTATAACAGATCCAAAGGACCCATCAAAGGATACGCCAGTGCCGTACGAGAAAGACTCAACACCACCAAGTACACCGGGTACACCAAGCACACCGGATACACCGAATATACCGAATACGCCAAGCACGCCGGATACACCAAGCACACCAAGCACACCGGATACACCAAGTACACCGGGTACACCAAATACACCGAATACGCCTAGTACGCCGAACACACCAAGCAGACCGGATACACCGGATACACCGGATACACCGAATACGCCAAATACACCAAGCACACCGGATACACCAAGTACACCGGGTACACCAAGTACGCCGGATACGCCAAGTACGCCAAATACACCAAATACACCAAATACACCAAATACACCAAATACACCAAGCACACCGGATACACCAAGTACACCGGGTACACCAAACACACCGGATACACCGAATACGCCAAGTACGCCGAACACACCAAGCACACCGAATCCGCCAAGCACGCCGGATACACCAAGCACACCAAGCACACCGGATACACCAAGTATGCCAGATACACCGAATACACCGAGTACACCGAATCCGCCAAGTACGCCGGATACACCAAATACACCAAGCACACCAAGTACACCAAGCACACCGGATACACCAAGTACACCAAATACACCGAATACGCCAAGTACACCGAATCCTCCAGACACACCAGATACACTAAATACATCAAATGTATCAAGTTCGGAAAATACATCAAACGTTTCAGCAACATCTAATACAATTAAAAAGAAACAATTGCCAAAAACAGGAGAAACGAATAATACTGGATTTTTTGCGAGTGTACTAGCGTTAATTGGCGGTATACTACTTACTGTGTTTAGAAGAAAGAAAAACTAAAGTCTTTGGATTAAAGTGTTACGAATACTTTGTTAAATCGCACTAATATAATCTTTGAGGATTAAGCAATCATGGGTTGCTTAATCCTTTTTTGCTTTGTATATCATAATAATTCTACGATAAAACCTCGTTACAACATTGATAGTAAATCAAAACAGTGGAACTTTTTAGAGATATTCTGTTGCAATCTATTTAAAAAATTATGATTTGCTAAGTCAAAAATATACTGAATAAAGCAATTAAAGATTTTCATACTATTCTTATTTGTATTTCATTTTTTTGGCGAAATATGGTGGGCTAGTAGAGATTTTCCAAATGAGATTAAGTCACTTTCTTGGTTACCAAGCATATCTATAGCATCTTGTTCTCCGCTTTTCCATTTCTAATAATAGTTACTTACTGTCACCTGTGAATTTGGAAACTGATATAAGATAAATGAGCAACTTTCATCTAAATATAAAAAAAGTTGCTCTAACTTTGGTTCCTTTTCATGTTTATTAAGTTTAGGCTATCAAAGGTATACAAAAGCTAAATTTAAAATTCATATTTATTTTTACTTTTTTTAAATACAATGATAATATACGCTAACATTAAAAATTGTATAACAGTACCAATCACTATTGTATAAAATGTCAAATTATCGTGTGGTTCTCCTGTATAGCTTAGTATAAAAGTTGCTAAAACTAGCTCAAGTACTACACCTGTAGAAGATCCTATCTGATGTGAAAAGTTAACTAATCCAGAAGCAATGCCTGATTGGTCCGTCGATATGTTGTGCATGCCTAAATTCGTTAATGGGGTGAATATAAATCCCTGACCTATACCGATTAAAATGAGAGAAGGGATAAATAAAATAATTTGAGAATGATAATAGATACATAGTGCTAACGTGACCATACCTATAATTGAAATAATGATACCTTGTATGAGGAGTGAGATATTGGTTTTGCTCTCTAACAATTTATATATATTTAGCGCAGTAATAAAATTAAAGCCGGTTGTGAAAATGAGTAATGATCCTGTAGTTATCGGTGATAAATGAAATACACTTTGAAGATAAATACTCATATAATACCAAAAACTAAAACTCGTACATAAAAATAAAAAACGTAAAAAATAGCCTGAGAGATGATATTTAAAAAATATTATATGAAAATTTATTTGACATTAATGAACCGACGATGTTAAGCAATACATTAAAAAATGTTTCACGTGACACAATGAAATTTGATGAACGATTAGATTTACAACTACAACAAGGTGCTTCTATTGATAAAGCAACTTTCGCGCGGTTAATGGATTCTTGATAAAATAATATAGTATGTAGTTTTTATATGTGTGAAGATACAAACATAAAATTTATGTAGAGAAATTTTGAGAGTATTTGAATATATTATAATTTTAGTTGTTGAGAATTAGCTATTACTTCTCAACAACCTTTGTATTTAATAATGAAGAAACCTAGTAACTTTGAAATGATAAATATTTAGATATAAAAATTGTTTACAGCAATTTGGATTTATATTCGTTTAATTCAGATTAATTGTTAAGTTCATCATATTTTACGCTTAACAACCAATTTTCATTGGCACGATATTAATTACATCTTCAAATGGTATAGCGTTCCGTTTGATATTGAATTAATAAAATTGTAGTTATTTGAAATTGTTCTTTGAATAAAGTGATATAACCGATATAATGGGTGTGAATAACTAGGAAAAGGTGAATTTAATGAAACAGATAAAAACTCATCATTTAAATCATAAAAAAAGTTTGAATCATCAATTTAAATTGTCTGGTATCGCACTGATTATGACTACGACTTTAATAGGATATGGTATAAATCCAACATCATCTGTAATGGCGAAAGAAAGTGCTGATGTGAAAGCTGATACACATTTGACTAGCGAACAAGCGTTAGAAAAGCAAATTCAACAATCTAAAGAAAAAATAAAGAAATTGAAAAATATAAAGCGTAGTGAAAAGCGTGATGCAATTCAAAAAATGGAGAAGGCTAAAAGCATTGAAGAGGCCAAAGTAATATTGGGAAAAGCTGAGAATGATGACAATCGCCTCAGTGAACAACAAAGCGTATCTGCTAACACCCAAACAGAAGATAGCAAGATTACTGAAGATAATCATGAATCGGACGATGACAAAAAAGATATTTCAGATAATCAAAAACATGTAACTGATTATCAAGAAAAAACTGTTCCTAGTGAGAAAACAGACTCAAGTAACTTACCTGAGCAAGAAAATAATCAAACGCAAAACGCTCATGATCGCATAACTAGTGAAAATTCACAACAGAACTTAGATCAATTGCTTGATAAAATTGATGCATTATCAAATGAAGTTGATGGGGGTAAACTAAAAAACGATAATGAAGCGTTAAGAGATACTGGAGACAATCAAGAACAACAAAATAAGGTTGCGAAAAGCACTAACAGTACAGGTGAAAAAAATCAGGCAGAAAAAAACACACTTGAAAAAACGTCTCGTTCAGATCATGATGCTCCCCAACCATTAGAAAAATTTGAAAAAGATATTGATAAAGTAACGACAAAACAAGCTAAAAACAATGACAACTTAGATGACTATGTAGCAACTAAAGAAGCAAAGTTACAAACATTAACATCAATGCTTTCAGAGCGTGATTCAATATCTAAAGAGAATAAAAGTAAAATGGCAAAAGAAATTAAGCAAGTTGAACAAAATTTAAATGAACAACATGATATTGTGCTGGATCAATTGAAATCTGTAGACAATAAAGACCGAGCAGTTAAAGATATCATTAATCGTACTTTTGATGACAGACATGCTCAATCTATCTTAGAACGTATAGACACAGATGGTAAAACAGATCAACAAATTGCCAATCAGGTAATCAGTCAATTAGACGGTTTGTCTACAACTTCAAGTGACGATATTTTACAAGCGATGTTTGATAAGACAGGCGATAAGCAAGCGTTGGTTAAAACGATATTGTCAACGCATTTGAACGATGTGGATGCATCTCGTATTGCTGAAAAAATTATGCGAGACAATCCTGATAACGAACAAATTGTAGCGTTACTAAAACAAAATTTTGGGGACAATGTAACAAGTGATGATATTTTAGAAACGCTATTGGATCAATCTGAAGATAAACGCCAAGCCTTGGAAACGATGTTGGCTAGCAAATTAAATGATGCGAAGGCACAAGCACTTGCTGATGTTATTGCTAAAAAAGAAGATGCTAAGCATAATATTGTTGATTTAATGAAATCAGGTCTTGATCAACAGTTAAATGATTTATTAAAAATTGATAAAGATATAAGTAACTTTAGAGATGATATCCATGGTATCTTTGAACCTTTAAAAAATACACCAAGCATTGCTGATACATTGGATAAAAGATCATTAAATAAAGGTGACAAGATATCGACATTATTGGATGCAGAGACACAACGACTTCAAAAACCAAGTCTGTTGAGTGGCTTATTCAATGGTGATGGTTTATTAGATGGTGTGCGAGACATACCGAACCCATCACCTGGACGTGCTTTATCTATAGGTGAATCAGACGGTTTCTTGAGTGGTTTGTTCGATGATGAGGGTAATTTCTCGTTACCTGATGCTGGTACAGTAATGAAAAAATCAACGATTCCAGTAGGCATTGTGTTGCTAATCGTTGGTGGCGGACTGATATGGTTTGCTAAACGTAAACAGTCGAAAAAATTATAGTTTATCAATTTAAACAGGTGCTAAGGCTACTTGTTATCATATAAAAAATGCACCATTCAAAGTTAGTCACATAAGTGAGACTTTTGAAATGGTGCACTTTTATTTTGCAGAAAATGAGAATTTTAAAATAGTGATTGAATTCTATCATGTGTCTATATAAAGTTAGTTTTGTTTACCTGTAATATAACTTAAATCAGTAGCGACATCTGCATCAATGGTTCTGTGAGAAACGATGCCAAGTCCCTTAACATTTGATTCTGAAATAACGATAGAACCGTCATCGTTCACTTTTTCTACAAAAGCTACATGACCGTATATTGAATCTGCACCATGCTGACCTGCCTCAAATACAACGGCAGTATGTGTCTTAGGTGTTGAAGAAACCGTATAACCTTTTCTTTCTGCGCGATTGTTCCAATTTCTGGCGTCACCTAGATCTCCACCGACATATTGATCGAATTGTGACATACGGTGATAGACATACCACGTACACTGGCCATGTGGATAAGGCGAGTGATTTGTGGTTTCTGAAAATGGCTTGAAATTGCTATTATCGTCATCGTTCTTCAATTTATAATCGTCTAAATCTGGCATTTGTTTACGGTCAAATTGTGTTAAGTCGTAGTGCTCAATAATGCTGTTAAGTTTGTCAGCGTATTGAGAATCAGTTGCATATGTGGTAGCCAGATGTGCAGTTGCTGACCGATAGTTATGTGCTTCGCGCTTCCACGTTGGTTTATAAATATTTGGATTGCCGTCAATACCTTGTTTGATTAATTTAGCATAATCCTCTAATGATTCTTTTTCACTCGGATAACTACGGAAATCAGCTGAGATTTGGAACATGTTGTTTCCATTGTCTTCAAGTGTATTGAAAGTAGTGGATTTTCCTTGGTAAGTTCCCTTGATACCGAATAAGTTATAATGAGGTGCTTGGGCAAGTGCACTCATGCCAGAATCTGATTCTAATATGGCTTGTGCAATCATCACCGATGCGTAAATGTCTTCATCTTGGCCTATGTCATGTGCATCTTGTGCGATTGTTTTAATGAAGTCACGTGTGTTTTTATTTTCAGTTATTGTCAGTTGATTTGAAGTGTTATTATCGCCCGACAAGTTTGGTAATTGTTGAAAAATAGCAGTAGTGCGTATGTTAGACTGCTTGGTGTCATTTTCAAAGGATTGAGCCGGTTTTTCTTTTTTGGCTAATTGTGATTGAGAAGGTAACTGCGGATTAGCATGGTTACTTGATGGCTGTTCATCTGAGTCACTTTTCTTATTTTCAGAATCCTTATTTGATGAATGTGCTTTTTGAGATTCATATTGTTTTTGGTTATTTTTAGCGTCTTCACTATACTCGTCTAAAATTGATTCTAATACTCTATCTTCCGACGATGAACCAGATTGATTGTCTGTTGTGCTGTCATTGTCACGAGTGTCTGCGTCATTATCCTGCTTACCTGTATCATTATTACTTGTCGTTGTTTCATCATCTTGTTTATTCTGACTATGCCCATCCTGCCTTGTGTTTTCACGAGATTGATTTTGGTGTGAATCTGAATTGGATTCGGTATCATCTTGTTGCGCATCATGCTCATCTGTATATTGATTTGACTCATATTGACTGTTTTCTGATTCACGCGCTGTGTCATTAGCATCGTTGTCATAATCTGTACGACTTTGTTCTTGTACAGATTCCTCACTATCTTCATTTGAATCATCATTTATCTCATTATCATCAATGAAAGCTGTCGCGTTTGAATCTTCTGAATCAGTGTGGTCTGTTAATGAATTATTTTGTTTGTTATTGTCTTTGTTTGAATCATCGTTTTGTTTTAATGTGGAAGGGGTTTGGGTTGCTTCATTATTTGAAAGTAATTGATCTAGTAATTTAGATAAACTGTTATTGTCTTGGTTTTGTTTCAAAGGTGTTGGTTTAAACATATCAAATATGTTTGAACGATCATCGTCTGTTGATGTATCCCATGTATTTTTAGTTATATTTGTCGACGTTTTGTCAGAAGTCTTAGAATTATCGTTTTCTTGGCTGTTGTTCTGCTCACTTGTTTTAGCATGGCCATCATTTTTACGATTTTGTTGATCTTCCCGTTCACTACTATGCTTATTATCACTAGATTTCTCTTTTACATCATCAGATTTCTCGTTATTAGTTTTATGATTTTGGGATGATGATAGCGATGAATCAGATTTTTCTTTGTCTTTGTCTTTCTGTGTCTCAGTTGACTGAGTAGTCATTGTATCTTCTTTTGAGGTTTCGGCTTTGGCATCATTGATAGGAAATGATGGCATAAGTAAAGAAGTTGAAAGTAAGCAGACTAATAATTTTTGTTGCCTCATGAAAATACCTCTTTCCTAAAATATATTATTTACTATATACAAAGTATTGTTTATCTTGGTAAACTGTTAATAGTCTTGCTTTTAGTTGATGTCTATCAACTATGAAAAGGTTAAACGTTATTAATGAATTCAGTATATCAATTTATATGCAATAAACAAATAGTAATTTGAATTTTATATAAGAAGAAATCACAGATCTAGTTTTTGAGGTGTATAAATGAAAAACGTAATAAAATTATTTTTTATGGATTTAAAAAAGATTGCTAAAGCGCCTAGTGTATTAGTGATTTTAGGTGGTTTAGCCTTGCTTCCTTCGTTTTATGCTTGGTTTAACTTGGATGCGACATGGGATCCATATGGTAATACTAAAAATATTAAAATTGCAGTTGTGAATGAAGATAATGGGGATAAAGTCAAAGGTAAAAAAATTAATGTTGGTGATCAAATTACCGATAATCTTAAAAAAGATGATAACTTTGATTGGCAGTTTGTAAGTAGGAAAAAAGCAGATCATGATTTGAAAATGGGAGAATATTATGCAGCCATTTATATACCAGATAAATTTACACACCAAATTACTGGTACGTTGCGAAAAGACCCACAACAAGCAAACGTTGAATATAAAGTGAACCAAAAACTTAATGCGATTGCGCCTAAAATGACTGATGCTGGAACAAGTGCTATCGTTCAAAAAGCGAATGAACAGTTTAATGAAACAGTGACACAAGCACTTTTAGATGAAGCGAATCGTCTAGGTGTAAAACTTGAAGAAGAGATTCCAACCATCAATAAAATTGAAGATGCTGTATCCGAAGCGAATAAAGCTATGCCAAAAATTAACGATTTTGCAGATACACTTATTTATTTAGATGAAAACCAAGATCAAATTGACAATTATGCGGATCGATTTAGAGGATTAGGTGACTATAAAGGTGAAGTTATCGATGCAGCAGATAAGTTAAATCAAGTTAATGCTGCAATACCTGCATTGAACGAGCGTGCTAAACTAATACTGGCATTAAATGACTACATGCCAAATATTGAAAATGCGCTTAATGTTGCTTCTAACGATGTGCCAGAAGCCTTTCCTAAAATCAATCGAGGTGTTGATATTGCAAGCACTGGGGTAGACGCTGGCTTACAAGGATTGAACGATGCACAAGGTTACTTGCCTGCGATTCAACAACGCGTAGAAAGTTACCAAGAAGTCGTTGATCGCGCACAAGATGCAAATCAAAATGTTAATCAACGCCTAGAAGATAATATACAAACTGAGCAGCAAAGTGCTAAGCGTTCAGGTCGATATTCAAATATTCAAACATCGCAAATAAGTAATAATCAAAGCGATGATGATGACAATGAACAACATGATTCTACAGTAAGTAGTAAAGATGTTAATGCTATGCAATCTTCATTATCAGAGTCATTGTTATCACTTTCTAATTATGCTGACAAACAAGCCGAAAGTAGTCAGGAAGATATCAAAGCGTTGGAAAATGTCACATATGGTATTTTATCTACAGACAAACCTAAAGATTTTCAAAAAACACTGGATCATATTAAATCCAGACTGGAAATGACTAGTAAATTTAATCAGCAATTTATCGATATATTAACAGAACTAGAAGAGAGAGAAAATGTCGATTTATCGAATGAAATCAAAGAATTAGAATCGACAAATAATAAAATAAATGACTTAATTAAGCAGCAGAATCAACTTAGTGATGCACTGTCAAACGGAAGTTCTGGTAAGGCAGAAGCAGTAGCATTACTTAAAGACCTACCTCGCGTAAATCGTAGCTTGGATGATTTAAGAAATTATATTAAAACAGAACTAAATCAGAATTTGTTCGACATATCAAACGAAGTAATGTCTGTATTAAATGAAGGTGATGCTAGACTTTCAACGCTTCAATCGAAATTAAATACGATAGAACAGGTTATAAACTCTGGACAAAGTATTTTGACAACAGGCAAAGATAGAATCGAAGCGATTCAAAGTGCATTGCCAACCATTGAGCAAAGATATATGGATGCAATGGCTACTGCACAAAATTATTATCCACAATTTAAACAAGGCGTTGCGAACGCAGCATCCTTTATTGAAAATGATTTACCAGGGTTAGAGCAACAATTGTCTGATACGACAGCAACAGTAAATAGCACGATACCGACCTTATTCAATCGTTACGATCGTTTAGTTGATATTTTGGATACCAATCAACCACGTGCCAAAGAAGGATTGCATAATTTAGCGAATTTCGCACGTAACCAATTACCAAATGTTGAAAAAGATCTTGCTAAAGCGAACAAACTATTTGATGAGATTGAAAAAGATGATGCGGTAGACAAAATGGTAGATTTATTGAAGAACGATTTAAAAAAACAAGCGAATGTGATTGCGAACCCAATAGATATTGATCAAAAGGATGTATTTCCTGTGAAAGACTATGGTTCAGCAAGCACGCCATTCTATACAGCCTTAGCCATTTGGGTAGGTGCGTTATTGATGGTGAGTTTATTAACGACAGATAATAAACACAAATCATTAGCACCATACCTATCAACAAGAGAAATATATTTAGGTAAAAGTGGATTATTCTACTTATTAGGTATCGTTCAAGCGCTTATTGTATCTATTGGTGATATCGTAATACTGAAAGCACAAGTAGAATCAATTGGTTGGTTTATTGGTATCGCAGTATTCGCATCAATCGTATTTGTTACCATTGTTTATACTTTGGTATCACTGTTAGGAAATCCAGGGAAAGCCATTGCCATCATCTTTCTTGTGCTACAAATTGCAGGTGGTGGGGGAACATTTCCTATCCAAGTTACACCAGAGTTTTTCCAAACGATTCATCCTTACTTACCATTCTCTTATGCAATCGATGCATTAAGAGAAGCGGTTGGCGGACCTGTTCCTGAAATTCTAACTCAAAAATTAGTAGTACTTTCATTATTTGGTATAGGATTCTTATTAATTGGTGTAATATTCAAACCAATTACAGATCCACTGATGAGAAAAGTAACTGAAAAAGCTGAAGAAAGCGATGTAATGGAGTAAAGTTGCTAACAAGTTAAACGTCAAAATGATGTTTATCAGTTTGAATGATGATAGTGAAAAACAGTTTCGGTCTAAAACAAAAACTTAAAAATATAATGAGCGATGATTTCACTTCAAATAAGGGAGTAGGACAGAAATCTAATTTTATATAAAAGATTTTGTTATCTCCTCTTGCTTGGGTAATTAGAATTGAGAAAAGTATAAAATCATTACCTAGAACTGTAATTCATGCATAAGTCCCACTAACTCAATCAATTGAGAAGTGGGACTTTTATTTTTTGAATCAGTTTAGATTTTGAATGTATATGCATACTTGTTTAGAAAATAGACCTAATTCGTAGTTGCTTTTCTATATTATAATCCTGTTGTGAGACGTTAAAAGTGATTGAAGGTATGCATTTTAATATAAAAAGACATTTTAAGGATTTCGAATTATTGCAACAATAAAAACATCCTCGATAACAATCGAAGATGCTTATTAAATAGCTTAGATAATATTTTGAATAACTTCTTTGCGTAATTTACTTCTTAATTCTGCCATCGTATTTAAGTGGTATTTTTTATAATCACCTGAATCAATTCTAAAAGCGTGTATACCTAAAACTTCATTTTTACTATTTAAAATGGCACCTCCTGAAGAACCAGGTTCAGCCATCATTTGATAATAGCCCATTGGATTGATGTTGCGAGCCATAAGGGAATATTTTCCCTTAGAATGATACATCGTACCCATAGGATCATTCTTGAATTTACCAGTTGGTAATCCATAATGGTACATATGAATAGGCGTATTAGCCTTGATATTAGTAATCGATTTTTCTGGAGCAATTTTACGTATTTTCATATACTTTGAAATATCTTCTTTTGTATATAATAATGCGACATCACCAAATTGCATCATTTTTACACCAATCACATTGAGAGAACGTGTGTAGGTTGAACCTTCTTGTAGCAGGTTCACTCTAAGATTTTGTAATGAAGATGGTGACATTGGTTTATGTGCTTCTGGATTATTGACGACGTGATTAGCTGTTAATATTGTATGTTTACCAATTGCAGTTCCAGTGCCATATGTCAGAGCTTTTTTAATAGGATTCCAATTAAATACGGTTGCAATATTGGCTGATTTTGCAGTCGAATGTTCTAAAGTAACTCCTTTATTGCCGGATTTTTTCATGATTTTTAATGCATCATTGATGCCGGATGCTTCAGTCGTTTGACCAAAATCCCGCACATTATCGCTGCCTGGTATCTTTGATGACCAAGTTTTAGGTGCTTGATTATAGTAGTTGCTGTTTTTTGAAGTTTGCTTACTTGTTTTTGGAATAACCTTTACACTTTTAGATGCTTTTGCTTGCTTAGCTAATGGTTTTGTTTGTTGTTTTTTTGTTGTTTTAGTTGAACTTGATAGTAACTGTGGTTTTATAGATTTTGATGTACGCTTAGAAGAAGTATGTTGAGCTACTCGAACTTTGGTTTTTGATGACCCACTTTGGTTTTGTTTAATAGATGCATTTGTTTTTTGATTTTTGTTAGTGGGCATAATAGCTTTATTTTTATTTTGAATTATTGGTTGTTTTGATAGTTTTTTCTTTGGGGTTATTGGTGAGTGCGATTGTACTTTTATAGTTTTTGATGGTGGTTGCACATTTTTACCCAAAATTACTTTCGGAGTATTTTTTGGAGCCCCTTTTATAACTGGATTTTTAAATTCTATGTCTTTATTATTGTATTTCAATTTAGTGTTTTGCTTGGGAAATTGAACTTCATTTTGTTGTGATTTTAAATTGCTATTACTAACTATTTTAGTATTTTTTACTTCATTTGTAGTATTGATCTTTTTTGTTTCTTTTGTTGTTATCGGATATTTTTTAGTTACTTTATGATTAGTTGGATAGTTGATATCAGTAGTGTTTTCAGCAGCCTCCATTGTATCAACATGAAATATTATCACCAAACAAATTATCATAGATATGGCGATGATTGCAGAAATATATTTTATTGCCCAAGACGGTTTATTCACTTAATCTGTCCCCTCTGTTTTTTGTGTAAAAAGTAAATAAGATTATTTCTTTAATATTATATACTTTTTCTTTTGTGTATGGCAATATATTTTTGAGAATAGGAATAATATAATGAAATAGACATTTGTTTGGCAAAATATACTTGTGATAACTAACTTTTTTCTTTATTGCAGTATTTTTTTACTAATATCATAAGCTATTAATCTTAAGTTAAACAATAATTTAATTATTGCATTTTAAAAAACATTGTGTATTATTAAAATTATAGAAAACATTAAGGGGAAAAGAATGAAAATGAATACGAATATACGTACTTTTTCTAGCAAGAAGTTAGTGCTAGGGCTTGTAACGACTGCTATTGGGATTAGCACGATCGCTTTAGTAAGTGAAAATGCACATGCGAGTACTTCAACAGTAAAATCACAAACAGTAACAAAAAAAACTAAAACTACGACTTTGACAACTAAACCAACTACAACGGTGAAAACAGTAAAGCCTGCAGTGGTAAAAGCAACGACAACAAAAGCTGCTACAAATGTAATGACTAAAAAACCACGAGCAACAGTAAAACCTATAGCGCAAAAAGCACCAGTGACGAAGCAGTCAGTACCTGTAAAAAAACCTGTTAGTAAAGCTATTTCAACAACGACGATTAAAGCACCTGTTACGTCCAAAGTACCGACGACAACAACGAAGAAACCGAGTACAACAACAAAAGCACCGACGACGACAGCGAAGAAACCGAGTACAACAACAAAAGTACCGACGACAACGGCGAAGAAACCAAGCACAACAACAAAAGTACCGGCGACAACGGCGAAGAAACCAAGCACAACAACAAAAGTACCGACGACAACAGCGAAGAAACCAAGTACAACAACAAAAGTACCGGCGACAACAACGAAGAAACCAAGCACAACAACAAAAGCACCGACGACGACAGCGAAGAAACCGAGTACACCGATAAAAAGCACGACAATATCATCGACAAAAACGCAAACAATTCCAGTAAAGACACAGAGCACACCGACAAAGACTCAGGCTTCAAGTACAACAACGCCGCAGACTACAAAATCAAACACACCATCGACAGTACCTACACCATCTGCACCAGTACAACCCAGTACAATAGCAAACGCACCAGTCAAGACAAATGAAGCATCCCAAAACACAGTATCTCCTAAACTCGAAAATACGAACATTCAAGATAAGACATTACAGTCACAAGAAACAATAAAAGCAACTCCAGAAACGGAAACAAAGACAGCTAGTGCAACGCGTAAACAAGATTATTATAAGTCTATGACAGAATTATACAATGATACGACAGAAGGTATCGACTGGAAGAAAGATACGCGAAATGTCGGGAAATCAGTGTTGATAGTGGCACCACATGGTGGGAACATTGAACAAGGGACTTCAGAATTAACAAAACTAGTGGCGAATAATGGTGATTTTGATTATTTTTCATTTGAAGCGATACGTCCATCCAACAACACACAATTACATGTAACATCTACAAATTATGATGATGCAACTTTGCATGAGATGATTCAAGATCGAACAGCTACCATTTCAATACATGGTGCTCAAGGTGAAGAACAACTCGTATACTTAGGTGGTTATCAATCACCGCTTAGAGACGCCATTCAAAGTCAACTTGAACTTAAAGGATTTGTAGTGAAGATACCGCCAGAATACCTTGGTGGGCTGAGTAATGCTAATTTTATTAATAAAGTAGAGGAAAGCACAGGTGTTCAATTAGAACTAACGACCGCTTTAAGAAAAGCGTTTTTCAAAGATGAAGACACTAGCACAGCATCACGTAAAAAAATAGAAAATTGGACTACTACGATGTATGATTTTGCTGAAGCGCTTAATGGTGCAATCAAGCAAGTCTATCCAGAAAATCAAGGATAATATATTGAATTTATTGCTAAAGTAGCACGTTTCAAGTTTTTAATTTTAATAAGTAGATTTCTTTTAATAAGCTAATGACCTCAATGCGTATGTATATACGTGTTGGGGTTTTTTATATATTTTAGTGAGATTCATATTCGGGTAGTCTAAGGGAAGTCTAAATCTTCCGATTTTCTGTAGAAAAACAAAAATTGTAATTGCGCATATATTTATAAAATTGTATAAGGACATAGCATGTAGCGTTAATAAATAAATCTCTAAGTATAGATTTCAAAAACAAAGAAATGTTTGAATTCAAAAAAACATTGTAATATAATTCACGTTATTTCATGCAAAATGATAAATTCACATTTGCGAAAATTTGAACATACATAGATTAATCTAAAGAGGAGCACAATGATGAAGGTATATACATCTATTATTTTTTGGATGAGAGCAATTGCTTGTCTAAGTATTGTGATGATTCATACAATTACTACAACATTTTATAAATTTGAAATGCCGAATGATGGCTATTTATTAAGAGTTTTTCAATTACTGTTATTATACGCGACACCAATGTTTGTTTTTATTTCTGAGTTTTTATTAGCGAAACAATATAAGACACAGGTTAAAGAAGGATTTGTAAAACAGAAGTTGCTGACATTAGGGATTCCATATATCATCATTAACTTAGGTTTAGCGTATGTCTACGGGCAGCCTAATAATTTAATGGAATATTTAGATTCTGTACAATTTATGATGTTTCATGGAGGCACGCTGACATATTTTATTGTTATTATTTTTCAATTTTATGCTTTACATGTATTATTTGCGAAGCACTTAGTAAAACTTAATCCATTAAAATTAATCGTATATTCATTAGTTATCACGATGCTATTTTGGGATATGAGAACTTTTGTTGATGCACCAGAGGCTTGGTATTTAAATTGGTTATGGCAACGAGAGGGCTGGATGATATTCATAGGTTGGCTTAGTTATTTCTTACTAGGTTTTTATATGGGCTATTATTATGAAACGTTGATGGCCAACATACAAAAGTATACGAAATACATTGTGTTAGGAACTGTTATAGTGACGGTCATAACGCTGATCAATTACTTGTCGGGCTGGTTAACGCTAGTGGACTCTAAGCGTATTGATACACCAATCTATGTTACTATGATAATCTTAATATTCTTTCTAATATCATCTTATGTTAAATATGTACCAAAATTTTTCATTTTAATCAGTAATTATTCTTTTTCAATATATTTAATTCATTACTTTATTGTACATAGGTTAGGGACATTACATGAACATCCTATATTCAATATCGTATTTACATTTACATTAACGATTACGTTCTCAATATGCATTGCTTATGTGTTTAACCAGTTTAAACTAGGCAAATATATAGTAGGAGGCATTGGGAACGTTAAGTATGATACGTTTTATCAAAGTTATAAAAATAACCTAGTAGATTAAAAAGGGGAGAATTGAATGGATAAATTAGTCTCGGTTATTATATCTGTCTATAATAAAGAACCATTCTTAAAAAAATGTATTGAATCTTTAATCAATTTAAATATGGAACAATCAAAATTGGAGGCAATCTTTGTTGATGATTGTTCTACAGATAACTCAGTAGCAATGATTGATAGTTATGCTAACCAGTATGATTTTATCCGATTAATTCAGTTATCAACGAATACAGGTAGTCCGTCAGAACCAAGAAATATAGGTATTAAAGCGGCAAAAGGAAAATATATTGCCTTATTGGATGCAGATGATTGGTTAGATACTGAAGGGTTTCCAAGATTTATGGAAAAAGTTAATAGTGATGATGCAGAGTTAGGCTTAGGACAAAGCTACAAACATACGAATAAAAGTATTACGTATCATGCTAAATTCACATCCTATAAAGATGCATCAAATTTGATGCCACAAGATATTGAAAAGATTTTTAGAGCAGTAGGGCCACCGGGTAAAGTATTTAAACGTGATATTGTAATTAATAATCAGATTCAATTTGAACATATGAAATTTGGTGAAGATAAATTATTTTTCATCGATCTTATTTCTAAGATTCAAAACATTACGATGTCTACGATACCTGTTTATCATGTGAACAGATACGATGAAAATCAATCACTTGTGAAAGAGACCTCAGTGGTAGATAAAGCTTATTTGAATGTGGATATAACCAAACGTATTTGTAAGATGAATATATCTGAGTCTCTGAAAAAAATGATGTTATCAAGAATGGTGGAAGTAGACTTCTTTAGAAGGTTGTTGCATACAAAGACGTTTTTAAAGTCTGATAATAAGCAAACGTTCTATGCTATTTTTGATGATGTAGAACAGATGATAAATGAATATGGTTATGATATGAAGGAATTTATTAGTAACAAAAACTTTATAGCTATGTATACACTTTATCATCAAGAAGATAAGGGAGCTTTTTTAAATTTTACAGAAGCACTTGTTTATGGTTATTGGCGTTATTATATGAAAAAAGATGCAATTTACATGGAAGTTGACAGTAATTGCGCTATTTTAGAACCAACACCAGTGCGTTGTTATCCAGTGTATGAAGGTACACAAATGCTAAATGGTGAATTATATGAAGTGATTAAAGTATTGAAACCAGAAAACGTTCAAATCAATGGTGTGAAATTAATTGAAATTAATAACGCAATGAACGTGTATCATGTTGATTATGTGTATAAAGATAAAAGCATTTATATACCCCAGGAACAATTTAAGCAATCGAAAGAGATAGATGTTAACCTCGGTGTCGAATTTGGTGAAACGAATGATATCGCCTTAGTTTACGCTTCTTACCCGAGTAATAATGACATTTATAAAATGAAACGACAAAGCTTCAAGTTAGAGTTCGTCAATAAGTTGAGGGAAAAATACCAAGGAAAATATTTCCTAACGGCATCAGAACAACCATTGATGACGCTTAAAAAAACAAATGTATATCGTGATATTGAATTTGAAACGAAGCTCATGAGTTTAAATCCAGGTATGAAAGTAGTGCCTAAAGATGTTCAGTTAACATCAAATGGTACACCTAGATTAATTCTTGAAGATGATAGTGTGATCACAGCAAATAAAGATTTTGTGGCACAGATTAACATGGACAACCATCATAAATATATTACAGATGTTCCTAATGAGATTAAAATTAAAAAAGTTTGTAAGTTATATCATTCTAGAATATTCAAAAGTGAGCCATTGGAAACACTTAAAGTTGGAGACACAATTAGTATCGCTAATATTGCTTATACGAATAAATCAACACCACGATTAGTTACACAAGAAGGAAATTACTTAACAGCAAATAAAGATTTTGTTGAAGTTATAAAATAATATTTAAAAGGCTACTAAATAACCGGAAGTACTGGTTTTAGTAGCCTTTTTTGTTAAGAAAAGTATAGGCGTTGGTCAAGTTAATGCGTTGCTTCACGATTCAAGTAATTAGTGTGATTACTTACAAATTTTGATTTTTTAGGTACTGGGACAATGTAGTTTCCATTAGGAATTTTAATAAGTAAATTAATAATTATCACGGATATAGCAACTATAATAATAAATGAAAAACTGTATAGTAATAGGCTGTCTCTATTATCAAAAACAGGTATTTTCATTACGACCCATTTTACTAAAGGATGAACTAAATAAATCCCCATAGAGTAATTACCGATTAATGTTAGTATCTGCATGATTAATTTACTTTTTCTGACAATAAGGTAAAAATAAATTAAAAATGCTAAGAAAAATGGTGTATATAATAAAAACATTGGATGGGATGATGTCACAAAATGATCTAAATCAATAAAGATTAAAAATGAAATAAAAATGACTAAAATAGAAGGTAATAATAAGGTTTTATACTTTCTAATCCCCATATTTATCTCTTCATAGTATTTAGCGAAAATGATTCCTAAAATAAAATAAGAAATCCAATTGAAAATAAACGCTCTACTCATAACAAAAGTACCTATAACTGGTATATCAATTGAAAATTGTTCGTAGTTTAACTGCCAGAATACAGTGAGTATTGTAGAGAAAGCGTATGTTAGTAATAATGGTAAGCCTTTTTTAATTTTTTGTAAGACTGGAAATAAAACATAAAACTGAAGAACGGTAAGTATAAAATATAAATGGTAATTTCCAGTTCCAAATAAATAATATCCTATAAAGTTTTTATTGCTATCTAAGTTTACTTCAACAACTCCTAAGTAATATAAATAAACAGTTGTCCAAATTATGTATGGTACAAATATTTTAGTGAATCGTGATTTTACAAAATAGTTTAAATCAAAACCACGTTTCAAGACAGAGTGCGTTAGTAAAAAAGCACTAACAACTGCGAAAACAGGAGTGCCGAGTCGTCCAATTTGACTAATGTATCCTGCAGTAATTGCCATAATCTGACTGTTTTCGTTATTTATGTACGAAATAGATAGATGAACAAATACAATAAATAGTGTTGCGATAGACCTAATAATAGGTATTTCTTCAATATACTTCAAAATGCTCCCCCCTCAAAAAATAAAAATACACACATCCATTTATTATATAGCATACTGTTTGTTTAATCTAGAAGGTGTATACGAAAGATTATCACTAGGTTATGACGTATCATATAAAACGAAATATGGGTTGAAAGCTAAAGCAATTTATGATGGAGTAAGAATGATTAGCGTAAGAGAAAATGGATTATTTAACTTTAAAGCAAAGTATTGAAAATGGACTCAAATTATATGAGTATATAGCTATAGTTAGTAACGCTAAAAATAAAAAGTAAACCACCTTATAACAGGGAGGTTTACTTTTTGGAGTAATCATTAAATTAAAATTTTATTTTGAACTATATGAAACACCGCGTTCTTTATATACACGTTTAACAATTTTCAAGGCGTTTAACACTTTTGGAAAACCTACATATGGTAATAAATGCATAATAGTTTCTGAAATTTCTTGAGGCGTTAAACCAACTGTTAGTGCTACATTAATGTGCAGTTCCAGTTGTGGTTCTGTACCTAGCGTAACAAGTGCGGATATTGTACTAATTGCACGTTGTCTATAATCTAATCCTTCTCGAGAATAAATATCTCCAAACGCAAATTCAGTAACATATTTCCCTAAACCTGGGGCTACATCTCCTAATTCTTCTTCAATATTTGCATGCGTTGGTATATTAGCGTTATCTGTTGCTGTTAAATCATCCATAATTTTTTGACCAATTTCATTACGATTTTGTTCCAATTGATACGACCTCCAATGATTATTTATATCTTTATTATAAGGACGTACGTTCTATTCGTTAAGTTCATAATATGAATAATGACCATTACTTTATTTCATGTCGCTAAGTTGTGATTGGCTAAATTCTATAAATGCTTGCAATGGTGGTGATATGGGCTTTTGTTTTTTAATTAAGAAATTCACATCCATAGTTAATGCATCATTTATGATAGGTATAGTTTGAATATGCTTTAAATTCAATAATTTCAAAAGAGAATAGGGCATGATTGCTACACCTAAATCTTCATTAACCATAGACAGCATAAAATCCCATTGTGCGCTTTCAAAAATAATGTTTGGTTTAAAATCGTTTTTGTAACATTCATATATGAACATTTTGCGTAGTTCAAAATCAGAATCAAGTGAAATTATTTTTTCATTTCTAAGCTCAGATATTTCAATTGATTCTTTTTGCGCAAATGGATGTTGGTCGTTTACATAAAGTACTAGAGGATCGCTAACTAAAGGCAGTATTTCTAAATTTTCGTCATTATCTAATTTCATAGATACTGCTATATCGATTGAACCATCAAGTAATTCATTTTTAATTTTATGTGCACCAGCTTCTGTAATGTTGATTTCAATATTAGGATACAAACTATTAAAAGATTTGATTATTTTAGGGAAATATAACGTACCTGTAATCGGTGGTATACCAATATTGATATGACCCTTTTTTAAATTTTCAATATCAAATAGTTCATTAGATATATTTTCTAAAGATAATAACACTTGTAAACCTTGTTGATATACAACTTTTCCTGATTCTGTAAGCTCTATTTTTTGATTAGAACGATCAATTAGCGTGGTGTTTAACTCATCTTCTAAATTTTTCACCACTTTACTTAACGTTGACT
This sequence comes from Staphylococcus sp. GDY8P119P, assembly GCF_017892075.1. Classification (NCBI taxonomy): domain Bacteria; kingdom Bacillati; phylum Bacillota; class Bacilli; order Caryophanales; family Staphylococcaceae; genus Staphylococcus; species Staphylococcus sp. GDY8P119P. The sequence continues at coordinate 108,012 of NZ_JAESKJ010000007.1, read as the reverse complement.
GAGATAAATATAGTGATTCTGCAGCTCGAGAAAACCCTTGATGATCAATGACAGCTATAAAATATTTGAGTTGTCTTATATCCAAAAACATCACTCCTTCACACAAAGTTATGAATTTTATTCATATATATAATTCCTTTTATATATTTTACGCATATCGGTGGTCATATTACAATAGAAGTATACTAAAGATCAATAAATAAAGCGGAGGCATTTTTTATGAAAAGAATAGGTTTTGTTGGTTTAGGTAATATGGGGGCTGGAATGGCAATCAACTTACAAAAAGCTGGTTATCAAGTATTAGCTTATGATTTAAATAAAGACAAAATAAAAGAACTAGAAAACGAAGGTATTGTTGGTTGTGATTCAATCAAAGAAGTAGTAGATCAAGTAGATGATGCAATTATAACTATGGTAAGAAATAGAGAACAGACAGAAAGTGTAATATTTGGTGAAGATGGCGTAACTTCTGCAGATAAAAAAGGTGTTACTGTCGTAGTTATGAGTACTTTAAATCCAACGATTATGTCTGAACTTGAAAAAGATGTATTAGACGCAGGGTTCAATATTATCGATGCTCCAGTAAGTGGTAGTTTATCAGGAGCAGACAATGGTAGTTTAGCCATATTTGCTTCAGGTAAAAATGAACTTAGAAAAACATTACATCCATATTTTGAAGCTATGGGTAAACATATTTTTGATTTAGGAGAAGAAATTGGTGCAGGGCAGGCTGCTAAACTTGCGAACAACCTTTTATTAGGTATTAATATGGTGGGTATTTCTGAAGCGGTTAAATTTGGTGATAGCTATGGTTTAGAAGAGTCCGATATTCTTAAAATAGTAGAAGTTAGTACAGGCAACAGTTGGGCGGCTAACAACTGGGGTGAAATAAAAGAATATAAAAATAACGGTACTTTAGATGCAATTTATAAAGATTTAACTTCTGTGATTTCAGAATCGACTAAACGTAAAACTTTTGTACCAGTAAGTGGACTTGTACTAAATGTATTGCACAATTCTATGGATAATGAAAATTAATATTGTATTTCAAAATAAAGACTAAATTCAATAGTCTTTATTTTTTAATGCTTCATGTGAAAATAATAACAAAGTTAAGTAGTTAAAAGTAAGGAGTCAAATAAATAATGAAAACAAAAGAACGAATATGGTCGAAGGACTATACTATGATGTTGTGTGTCAATTTTTTACTAATGTCAATTTTTTATTTATTGATAGTTACCATGGCATCATTTGCTGCAGAAAAATTTAATGCTTCAGCATCAATTGCTGGTTTAGTTTCAGGTATTTATATTATAGGAACTGTGGGTGGTAGATTATTAACAGGTAATATCATCAATAAAGTAGGCTCGAAAAAAATATTAATTATCGGTTTAATCGCATTTGTGCTGACTACGTTATTGTATTTTGTAAGTTTAAATATCGGATTATTACTATTTAGTAGATTTGTAAATGGTTTTGCGGTGGGTATTGCAGCAAACGCTGTAGGAACAATCGTTGCACAAATTACACCCAATTCACGTAAAAGTGAGGGCATTGGTTACTTTAGTATGAGCTTATCAATTGCTACAGCCATCGGTCCCTTTTTAGGATTAATTTTAAATCAAAATTTCTCCTATTCTGTAATCTTCATTTTATGTTTTATTTTAGCTGTTATTTCCCTTTTAATTGCAAGTATGACGTCTATCCCGAATCAAAAAAATTCAGAGCCAGAATCAACTAAATTAAATAAATGGCATATTTCAAATTTTATTGATTTAAAAACGCTACCTATTGGTATTTTAATTTTACTGTTTGCTTTAGGCTATAGTAGTTTGATTTCTTTTCTAAGTTTCTTTGCAGAGCAACGAGATATTGTAAGCTATGCAAGTGTATTTTTCATTGTGTATTCAATCGTTGTTCTGATAACTAGACCAATTACAGGAAAAGCAATGGACTATAAAAGTGCAAATATCATTGTATACCCATGCATTATTTTATATTTTATCGGTATGGTTTTACTTGGATTTTCAGCATCAGGATATCTTTTATTAATTGCTGCGGTATTTATTGGCTTAGGTTATGGTAATTTATTTTCAGCACATCAAACGATTGCTGTTAAAGTTGCAGAGCCTCAAAATATAGGTTTAGCAATCTCAACATTCTTTATTTTCTTTGATTTAGGCCTCGGATTTGGTCCTTATTTCTTAGGATTAATCGTGCCATTTTTAAATTATGCAGGTTTATATATTGCATTGGGCATATTGATGTTATTGTTAATCATTCCATACTATTTATTTTATGGACGCTATGATTATAAATACTTTTAGTCAAACATTTTTAAAGTATAACTTTTTTGTTAATTGAATTACTATTTATAAAAAGCAACGTACAATAAGACATTGTACGTTGCTTTTTAATTCGTTTTTACTATAATAGAAATTTTTCACTTATAATTTTCTGAAGGTTAGCATGTTAGATTAGGCTTTGTTTTATGGATTAAAGTTAGCGTTCTTTTCGTATGCTTTTACGTCTGAATAGGATGAATATAACACCAAAAATTGCTGCGACTGCGCCTAATAATGGATTTGCTTTATCTTGTAATTGTCCAGTATTTGGTAGTTGATTTTTATCAGAATAATCGGTACTTTTTTTAGTCACATCTGTTTCTAAAGTGGGATACATAAATTTAGATGTTACGTGATTATTTGAGTTATAAACCATATTTGAAATAGAATTGTAGTTCGAATTATGGAATTTTTCCGGATTACCTATTAAATCACTGTTGTTGAAAGTGGCTAAGCCTTTTGTATTATTGGAAATGTTTGAGTTATTCATTAATTCAGATCTATCTGTATTATTTAAATAATCTAGGTTACCTGGGTTATCCGAATTGTTTAGGTTATCCAGATTGCTAGGATTGTCCAGATTATCTGAGTTGTCTGGGTTGTGAGTATTTTCCGGATTATTCGGGTTAATAGGGTTATCCGGGTTGCTAGGGTTCTCCGGGTTACTAGGATTCTCCGGGTTGCTAGGGTTCTCCGGGTTGCTAGGGTTCTCCGGGTTGCTAGGATTCTCCGGGTTGCTAGGATTCTCCGGATTGCTAGGGTTCTCCGGGTTGTTAGGATTCTCCGGGTTGCTAGGATTATCTGGGTTACTAGGATTATCCGGGATTTCGCAGACTTCGTTTATATACTCAATTTGCTTCGGACTTAGGTTACTTTTTAGATAATCTAATTGCGCATTATTAATTTCATCTTCGGTAAAACCTTGCGTTCGCATGTTTTCTTTTTTTAATTCTAACTGTCTTTGGAGGTCATCTTCGTTCCACGTTCCACCTACATTTGCACTTGTAGAAAGTAATCCATTACTCAAATTTTGCGGTGTATCAAATTGTTTAGTAAACATTATGCCATAAGCACTATTGGCTTCGATGTTACCAAAATTGACAATTGCTACATTACCATTAAATGTTACGCTTACCGGAGTTAGTATATGTTGATACTTACTCATACCGTTAGTTGAAACTGCAGGGTAATATCGATTTACTACCCAGTTTGATACGTCTGTTGTGGTTACATTTTCATATGGTAGTGTAACTCTCATCTCGGCGTTGTCTATTGCATAATCAGTAGCGAAAACGGCTCTCCAATACTGTGTTTTAGTAGCTTCATTTGGACCATCTTGCCAATGTTGAATTTCTAAATTACCAGGACCATAATTTTCTGTATCTACCGCATTTGGATGATTATTTGGATTTTTAACTTTTTCTTGGTATCCATTATTCGAATAGTCATCTAAATTTGTATCCATGATACTTTTTGCATTTAAATCAACATTATTTGTATATGACGTAGTTACTTCGTCCGCAGTACAATTTTTACCTGTTTTGACACCATTTTGAACAGTTTGAGTACGTTGTGGTATATAGCCGTTTTGTTCTTGGAAATATGTTAAATTGCCATCTTTATCAGCATCTTTATTTATATCTGACGTAGTTTCAACTGTCTTTGAAGTCGTTTCTTGGGTAGGATATTGATTTTCAGCATAAGAAGTTGGCGTATTGTTTGTTACTTCGGGTTGATTTACATCGGATGTATTTTCATTAGTGTTTAGTGTTGTGACTTCTTCTGTCGTATTTGTAGATTCAGTCATATCATTCGTACTTGCTGAGGACTCTGATTCTGTTATTTCTGTTTTATTATCATTTTGATTAGTTGATTCATTAGGTTTAGTGGTTATCTTATTGTTATCCTCGACGAATGTTTGATGAGCTGTTTGTGTTGAATCTAGTTCGCTAGCATTTGCTTCATTGTGCATACCTACCATTAAAAATGTACCCAGTAATATGGATCCAGTACCAATTTTAAACTTTCTTAAAGAAAATCGTTGAAAACTACCATTTTTCATAAAATCATTCCCATCCCAATTTATAAAATTACATCATTCTTTACTATTTATACAGTACAATCTATTATAAAGCAATATAATTTTGCAAAGTTTATTAAAAAATACAAAAGTTGTTAAACGTCTAAATATTAAAGACTGCTATAATGTTATTTTTTATTAAGAATGACAGATAAAGTAATCAATCATTAAAGATTTTTTATAATTTATATTTACACAAAATAAAGCAGGATAGTGAATATCTATCCTGCTTTTAGACTTCATATTGAAATAAAAGTGTCACTTTATGTTAAAGCAAGTTGTCCGAAACCGTAAAGGGTTTAGATAACTATTAAAGTATGATAACTTTTGTAATGGGAAAAGCAATTTCTTAATAAATCACTACTATTTGATGTATTGTAACACAACCGTATAACGAGCTAAGAATGGAGGAAATACAATATGAATCAATTGAAGCAATTTTTTATGAAGTTGATTGAACCACTTACACAGGTAGAATTTTATCAATCACTCTTAGTCAATATATTAATTATCGCGGCATATATTTTGATGGGTATTATAGTGATTGCCATTGCGAAGAAATTAGTGACGAAATTCTTCAAAGCGAATGCAAAGAAAAAAACACATTATAAAATTAAGCGAAGTGAGACATTATCTACACTAGTTCAAAATTTAGTTAGCTATGTTGTATGGTTTATCGTGCTCACCTCAATATTGTCACGCTTTGGGATAAGTGTATCGGCGATTTTAGCCGGTGCCGGTGTAGTCGGTCTAGCGGTCGGCTTCGGTGCACAAACAATTGTCAAAGATATTATCACTGGTTTCTTTATTATATTTGAAGGACAATTTGATGTGAGTGATTATGTGCAAATTAATGCTTCTGGTGTAACGATTGCGGAAGGTACAGTTAAAACGATTGGTTTAAGATCCACACGTATACAATCAGATACAGGTGAAATATATACTTTACCCAATGGAACAATAAGTGAAATCGTCAATTATTCTGCAACAGATGTATCACCACTTGTGATGATACCCGTTTCGCCATCAGAGGATTATGAAATGATTGAGAAAAAATTATTAGACTTTTTACCAACATTAAAAGATAAATATGATATGTTTGTCGCAGCACCTGATTTATTAGGATTAGACAGCATCGATGGCAATCAAATGATTATTAAATTATTAGCTCATGTGAAGCCAGGCATGCATTTTCCGGGTCAAAGATTGTTGCGTAAAGAAGTTTTACATTACTTTAATGAAGAAGGTATTTCTACACCAAAACCAACGCTGGCAAAATTTGAAGAACCAGAAGTTGAATAATAATGTAATTATAAATAAAGAAGCGTATCTACATGTTAATCGTGCATGTAGGTACGCTTTTTATTTTTTAAACTATGCGAGCACACTAATTTATTTGGAATTTTACGATATCGCAAACAGTTCATTAATGACTGAGACCATATCATCGTGAATTACTAAATTTGCATCACTATCATAAGGTGTAGGGTCTCTGTTAATAATAACTAAGTTTTGACCCTCAAAGTTTGAAATAAGACCGGCGGCAGGCTGAACGACCAGTGAAGAACCTAAAACAACGAGCGTGTCAGCAGATTTGATTTTATGCAAGGCGTCAAAGATCGTGTCTTGGTTTAGCATTTCTCCATAAAGTACGATATCCGGTCTGATGGGACTGCCACAAGTTTCACAATAACGTAAGTTGTGGTGAATCACGTATTGTTTAGAATATTTTTGGTCGCAGTTAATACAATAAAATCGGTTTAGTGTACCATGTAGTTCATCTGTGTGTGAACTCCCAGCATCTGAATGTAGACCGTCAATGTTTTGAGTAATGACACCAAGGGATTGTTGATGCTTTTCAAGTTGTGCAATCCACTGATGAACGATATTTGGTTTTTTATCAGCAAACAGTAAATAATCATGACAAAAATTAATAAAGCCTTCAGGGTCATTTTGGAAATAGGTTTCACTTAATAAATACTCAGGTGAGTAACCATTTTTTGAAATTTCTTCATATAAACCGCCAATAGAACGAAAGTCAGGAATACCACTTGCGACAGATATACCTGCTCCTGTAAAAAATGTAATGCTATTAGAAGTATCGATGATATTTTTTAATGATTCAATATTATGATTCATAAGATCACTCCATTAAAATATTTAGCACTTATTGTAATTTTGAAATTTCAATATTACATTCAAACCAATTTTAAAATGAAGTATTGATTTTAGCAAATTTAGGATTATGAATATATCTAACTAGCAACGGTTATTATTTTTCGATATATCTCTTGACGAGTAACGATATATCGTTTAATATTTCGATATATCGAAATGGAAGGATGATAATAAATGTTTAATAGATCATTTCACAATAGAAGACATATCATGATGCAACACGGAGAAGGTGGATTTGGACAAGGGTTTGAAAAGATGTTTGCAGCCGCACGCGGCAGGGACCGCTTTTTTAAAAAAGGAAATTTGCAATATAGCATTTTACGATTATTGTTAACCGAACCCAAACACGGTTATCAAATTATTAAAGATCTTGAGGCACAATTTAAAGGATTTTATTCGCCAAGTCCAGGCAGTGTTTATCCTATTCTTCAAATGTTAGAAGATCGTGGATTTGTTTCTGTATCAAAAGAAGGAAAGAAAAAAATCTATACAGTAACAAAAGAAGGTAAGGCATTTTTAGAGGACAATATTGATAATGATGAATTTACAAAACGTATGGAACAATTCAAAAATATGGATATTGACAAGATGAAAAAATCACGTGATGAGTTACAAGCACTTTTCCAATCATTTATGTTAGCAGGACAAAGTGCAATGAAAAATGAAGAGAAATATGAGCAGTTTCAACAATTAATCAAAGAAACTGAAACAAAGCTAATGAATTTTATTGAAGAAAAATAAAAATAATGAAAAAGGTGTAAAAATGAAAAAAGAAAATTTAAATCATATTGCGATTATTGGTGGGGGGCCAGGAGGCTTAATGTTAGGATTACTTCTACAACAACAAGGCTTACCATTTACAATCTATGAACGTGGTTACCCTAATATGCATGCTGACCGAGGTGGTTCATTAGATATTCATGAAGACAGTGGTCAGTTACCATTGAAAGAAGCTAATATTTTTGAAGATTTTCTAATGCATGCGCGCTTTGAAGGAGAGGATACACGAATTGTGCGTAAAGATGGCACGATTTTGTTCGACGAAGACGCAGGAAAAGAAGGTAGTAGACCCGAAATTGATAGAGGTAAGTTATGCGATATCATCATTGCGCAAATTAACCCTACAAATATTAAATATGGTTATAAATACGAAAAGTTAATACAACATGATAATAGGGAAATTGAACTCGTTTTTGAAAATGGGAAGACAGTGATGACAGGATTAGTAATAGGGGCAGATGGAGCCTTTTCTAAAATTCGCCCGTATTTAACAGATGCTAAACCAACGTACACTGGTATATCTATGATAGAAATGAACTCGAATGAAAAAGAACATCCAGACCTTTTGGCATTTAATAAAAATGGAAAGGTTATGGGACTAGGAGGAGATCAAGCGATACTAGGACAACGTAATGGCGATGGTCGTATTATGGCCTATGTAAGTCTTAAGACAACATATGAAATGCTAGATGAATATCGTGCTTTATCACTAGAAAAATTAAAAGAAAGACTATTAGTTGAATTTAGTGATTGGGGTACAGAATTAAAAAAATATATTGCATATAGTTATGATGATATTAAATTTCGTCGTATCTATCAGTTGCCAATTGGTTTGAAATGGATAACACAGCCTAATATCACACTTATTGGTGACGCTGCACACTTAATGAGTCCGTTTGCAGGAGAAGGTGTCAATATGGCATTATATGATGCATATTTGTTAGCACAATCATTCAAAAATAAAGAAAATGTTATTGATATATTGAAGGCTTATGAAAAGAAAATGTTTGAAGTTTCAGAAGTTCATGCTCAAGCGTCTCAAGATAATTTAGAGCTAATGTTTTCAAACGATGGCGCAGAAAAGATGGCAAACTTCTTTATAGATATGGAAGCACAACTCAGTGAATCATAAATTATTCATATCATATATTTAACTTAATATCAGTTGCGTAATATCAAAGGTTTATCTCTAAATCAAAATGGAGGTAAACCTTTAAACATACATAGATCTAAATTCAGCTTGTGAAAAGCAATATTTCCAAAAGTATCATTTTACAAACAAAATATAATTTGACACACGAAATAATGTTTTGTAAATTGTAGCTAAGGTGAAACAATATTTAAAAAGGGGTGATAGTCATTCGTAATATTTTAATATTATTGGAATCATCATTAGCGACATTGAATCCCTCGGAATATAGAGTGGCACAGTATATCATCGATTATCCGCATAGAACGATCAACAGTTCAATACAACATTTAGCAGACCTAACAAATGTCAGTGAAGCGACGATTGTTAGGTTATCTAAAAAAATAAAATGTAAGGGCTTTCAAGATTTAAAGATGGAAATTGCTATGGCGTTAAATAGACATAATGAAATTGAAGATGATTATGAAGAACTCAATATTACTGATTCCAATGAAAGCGTGATTAACAGTATTTCTCAAAGTAATGCTAAAGCGATAAGGAATACAGCTCAAATTTTATCACCAGTAGCGTTAGAAAAAGCGGCTTTAATGATACATCAGGCTAGGAAAATTTGTGTGTTTGGTATTGGTGCTTCAGCAATTATTGCAGAAGATTTAAAGCAAAAGCTCACACGCATTGATAAGTGGTGTGAGGTTGGCAAGAGCTATGATGAGCAAGCGACATTGAGTGCCAATGTGACAAAAAATGATGTTATTATTGCTATTTCTAACACTGGCCAAACAGAAGATATTTTGCAGTCATTAGCGTTAGCGCATAAAGCGGGGGCTCAAATTATTTCCATAACTAAATATAGCAATAATGATGTGGCAGACTTAGCCAATATTAACTTATTTTATAGCTCTTCAGAAAAGCCAGTGAGAAGTGCAGCAATGAGTTCACGTATAGCTATGCTCAATGTCATAGATATTTTATTTGTATCATTAGCCAGTAGAGATTATGAACGACATACGAAATTATTAGAGCGTACACGGCAAGCAGTTAAAGTTAAAAAAAGAAAATATTGAAAGGGTGTTGTTTTATGAAAGTAATAATGGTTTGTTCAGGTGGCATGTCTAGTTCTATGATTGTTGATGCTGTGAAGAAAGAGGCGGCAAAAGAAAATTTTGATTTGGAAATCGTAGCAGTTGGTACCGAAGCATTTGAAAATGAAATTGGTGACTATGACTTAGGTTTAGTAGCACCTCAAGTGAGACATCGATTAGATAAATTTAAAAAAGTCGGTGAAGCAGTTAATAAACCTGTAGATGTCATAGATCCAATGGGCTATACACCGATTGGCGCACCTAAAATTTTAAAGCAAATAAAAGCGTATGTATAAGTACTAAATTAAATAAGTAAACAGAGGGTGTATGTTATGCAGAAATTTTTGAAATGGATTGAAAAGGTATTAATGCCACCCATGGCCAAAGCTTCTGAGCAACGACATTTAACTTCTATTCGTGATGGTATTATTGCAACACTACCACTTATCATAGTTGGATCGTTCTTTACTTTATTTGCGTCTCCTCCCATACCAGCTTTAGAAAAATTAGTAGAACCGCATGCTGAGAAGATAATGATCGCTAATAGAATGACGTTGGGACTGATGGCAGTTTACGCTGCATTTTCAATGGGATATAGTTTAGCAAAATCATATAAAATGGATGGCCAAGCAGGTGGATTACTTTCACTAGCAACATTTTTAATGATGACGTTACCGCTCAACTTAGATGATAAATTACCTAAAAGCGATGCTGTGGGTTATGTGTTGCCTATGGCAGATTTAGGTGGTTCTGGTTTATTTGTAGCAATCATTTCAATGATATTTGCTGTTGAGATGATGAGACTCGTAGTGAAGTCAGGGTTTACGATTAAAATGCCGGATCAAGTTCCGGGATCTGTTGCACGTTCGTTTGAATCTTTGGTACCTGCAATTGTCATTATCGTTATTTCTTGGTTTGTAAGAGTGATATTAAACATAGATTTAAATGCCATTATTAATAAAATCTTTGAACCTTTAGGTAATTTTGCTGGTGATAGTTTATTAGGTGCTTTGATTCCTGTGTTTTTCATTGTACTTTTATGGTCAGCAGGTATACATGGTGTGGCAGTAATGGGGGCAGTCTTCCAACCTATTTGGTTTTCATTATTAGATCAAAACATAGATGCTAAGGCTGCTGGGGAACCATTACCACATATTATTGTCGAACCATTTTTCCAGTGGTTTGTATGGATAGGCGGTGCAGGAGCGACACTGAGTTTGTGTATATTGATGATATTCTCAAAATCTGAATATTTGAAGAAAGTAGGACGTTTTTCCATTATACCGAGCATATTTAATATCAATGAACCACTTATATTTGGTGCGCCGTTAGTTATGAATCCGATTCTTGCGTTACCGTTTATAGGGATTCCACTTATTTTAACGACGATTACTTATTTTGTATTTAAGTTAGGTTTGATAGCTAAAATCACGATACTTGCGCCATGGACATTACCGGGGCCTTTAGGGGCATTATTTGCAACGAATGGTGACTGGAGAGCACTGGTGTTAGTCGTATTTAATCTTTTAGTTGCAGTAATCATATATTATCCGTTCTTTAAAATGTACGAGCGTAAAATGTTAGAGCAAGAACAAGGCACTACGAATGATGATTATACCGACGATTAATTGAGATGGGGAGATTTGATGAGTGAACAAAACGAACAAATTATTTTTGAAATTATTTCACATGGTGGTAATGCAAAAAGTTTAGAATATGAAGCTTTGGATGCGGCTACCGCATTTAATTTTGAACAAGCGAATGAACTGATGGCAGAGTCGAAGCAAGAAATGAGTAAAGCACATAATATACAAACAGAATTAATACAGTCTGAAATAAATGGTGACAAAGTACAAACATCTTTATTGATGATACATGCACAAGACCATTTAATGACAGCGATTAGTGAGAAAAATTTAATTGAAAAAATGATTGAGTTATATCAAAAATTAGAAGAGAAGTGTTAATATGATGCGATTGATTTATTTAATAGTATTATTTTTACTCATATTTTGCTTTTATAAAATAGCCCATTTTATAGTCAATAAATTTCATTTTAATAGATGGTTATTACTGATAGGTATACCATTTATCGTCGTTGTCCCTGTAGTTATATTTGAAAATATTAATTTGTTTGGATGGGGAATAATATTACTTTTATTAATATTTACGAGTATCCTCTTTTTTGAAAAATCTCGTGTATTGATTGAGCAACGTCAAATGCGTGGCATTATATATAAATCAAATAAGGAGTAAATATATATGCATAATTTAGGGATATCAGTTTATCCGACCCAATCAGATTTAGGAGAAATGTGTGACTATATTAAAATGAGTGCAAAATTCGGATTTAAGCGCATCTTCACAAATTTACTTTCGGTTAAAAGTGATGAAGAAGCGGTTTTTAATAAATTTAAGTCAGTGGTAAGCGTTGCTAAAGAGAATGATATGACAGTGATTGCGGATATTAACCATAAAGTTTTTGAAGCATTGAATTTAAAACGTGATGATTTGTCCTTTTTTAAAACACTAGGTGTATCAGGAGTACGTGTTGATGCAGGATTTTCAGCTCAAGAAATAGCGCAGCTGAGTTATAACAAACAGCATATGTATGTAGAGTTAAACATCAGTGTAAGTGATACGTTTATTGAAGATGTGTTAAGTTATCAACCTAATTTAGACAAACTTGTAGGTTGTCACAATTTTTATCCTCAAACCTATACTGGTTTATCATATCAACATTTTGTAAATACGAGTGAAGTTTATAAAAGAAATAATGTTCACACTGCAGCTTTTGTTACTTCACAAGAAGCAACAGTAGGGCCTTGGATAATTATGGAAGGCTTACCGACATTAGAAAGTCATAGGAATTTACCTATAACAGTACAAGTTAAGCATTTATTAATGACGAATTTAGTAGATGATTTTATTATTGGTAATGCATTTGCTTCTGAATCTGAGTTACAATCACTTTCAGAAATTAATTTAGCAATGCCTAGTTTTGATGTTTATTTAAATAACGATATTACTGGATTAGATGAAACTATTGTGAAAGAGGAATTTCATTTTAATCGGGGGGATATTTCAGATTATGTTATACGGTCAACGATGAGTCGCGTTCATTATAAGGATGAGCCATTCCCGCCAAATAACACAAAACAAATTAAAAAAGGTGATATTGTGATTTGTAATGAACAATATGGTCACTACAAAGGGGAGCTGCAAATCGCATTACAAGATATGGAAAATCATGGTTATAAAAATGTTATCGGACATGTAAAAAAAGAAGAACATTTCTTATTAAATTTATTAAAACCTTGGCAGTCTTTTGAATTAAAAGTGATATCATAATCTTTGTTTTATAGTGCGTGACTGCTTGGTTATTTAAGTATAAGTGGAAAGATTATAAAAAATAAATTGATTATGCAGTAATCGATAAGTGTGAAAAGTAGTTGTTTCTCACAAAAAGCATGACATGCACTTACGAAAAGAGACTAAGCAATAGAAAAATTTTGAATTGAAACCCAATCAGTGAGACTAGAATAAAGGCACTTTCGTTAAATTCATTATAAATGAATCGTACGGAGGTGTTTTTCTATGTACAGCGTTTTTTATCCAATTCACAAATTATTCTGTCGTTGAAATTACATCAAAAGCCGTAATTATCATAAAACTTTTAGGTGGTTCTATGTAATTGGTTATTGTTGTAAATATCGCAATTAATAGCAACCAATATACGATTTATTATCATATCTATATATTGTTATAAGTCTATTTCTTTTAGTAATGTTGGTTATTTGTTTAACATTGATATTGAATATATATTAAGTTTAAATATTTAAGGAGGAAAAATTATGAGAGCTTGGCAATTAGAAGGTTTTGGATTGGAACACTTAAAAATGGTTGACGTTCCAACGCCTGAAGTTGGCAATAACCAAGTTTTAATTGAAGTTAAAGCCATTTCTTTAAACTATAGAGATCGTGCCATTATTGAGGGAAATTATGCACCAGATATATTAACATTTCCTTTTATTCCTACTTCAGATTTTTCAGGGAAAGTAGTGCAGGTAGGTAAAGAGGTTACGCAATTTAAAGTGAACGATAAAGTGATTTCGAGACTTTATGCTAAGTCATCTAAAGGCACTTTAAATTCAAGTGATGACAAACTTACATTAGGAGGTCCATTGGATGGTGGCCTTGCCGAGTACGTTGTTTTAGACGAAGATGATGTTGTATTATTACCTGGAAATTTATCTTATGAAACAGCAGCGACGTTACCTGTAGCTGCCTTCACTGCGTGGCTATCTTTAGTTCATTATGGAGCTTTAAAATCAAATGAAACAGTATTAATACAAGGCACTGGAGACGTTTCGCTATTTGGTATTCAGATTGCAGCCAGTATAGGGGCAAATATTATAGCAACAAGTAGTAGTAATGATAAATTAAGTAAGCTGGATTCATACGGAGTGACACATGCTATAAACTACGCTACCCATCCAGATTGGGAGAATAAAGTGTTAGAAATAACAAATCATATGGGTGTAGATCATATTTTGGAAGTTGTAGGTGGAAGTAACGTTCAAAAATCTATATCATTACTAGCTAAGAAAGGAAAAATATATTTTATAGGTTTTCTAGAAAGTGCTATAGCAGAAATTAATTTTATGCAGTTAGCGGAAAAACAAGCTCAAACTTTTGGTATTAATACAAACCATCACGATTTATATAACAAAATGATAGAAGATATAAACCATTTAAATCTTAACCCTGTTATTGATTCAGCTTTTGATTTTAATAATGTAGTTGGTGCATATCAACATTTATATGAAAATACTTTTGGAAAAGTAGTGATTAAAATATAACATGGAAGGAATAATTTTATTATCTTAAGATTCAATTTGTTTAATGTAAGTGAAAGTTATGCGCAATTACACCTCATCTATTTTTATTAATATAAACAGTATTAAAAATGTTCAAAAAATATATCGAAAGAGACTCCTTTTAAAGGGGTCTCTTAATCGTTTCAAAATGTGTTTCAAATAACAATTATTTTTAACATATTATTAAAAACTGCATTTTATAAGACTGTCCAAGTGCTTATTTAGGGGAGGCTATAAAAAGATGGTACATTTATTCTTTTTCAAAAAGTTGACGCCATTCATTTTGAATTTTTCCGATTGAAAAACAATTTTCTGTCTTTTCTCTTGCTTTTTGGCTCATACTTTCTAATTTGTTTGGGTTACTATATAAATATAGTATTTTTTTTGAAAGATCGTCTATATCGCCCATTTTAACAAGCAACCCATTTTCATTGTTATTTATTATTTCATCAGGGCCGTACTTAAAGTTATATGAAATTACAGGTGTTCCGCAAGACATGCTTTCTAAAATCCCTAACGAGAAGCCCTCTCTTTTAGAAGTTGTTAATGAAAACAAAGAATTCTTATAAACTTCTATTGGGTTATTAGTATATCCTTGAAATAAAATATTTTTTTCCAATTTATAAGTAGCGACTAATTTTTTTAAATTCTCTAATTCTTTTCCATTTCCATAAATCTCTAATGTAAGTTTTGGCACCTTATTTTTAATTAACTTGATAGCTTCTATTATATGGTTAATTTGTTTTAATCCAACTAACCTAGAAATTACTACTATTTTGTCCCTATTCAATTTATTATGTAACTCTAATAATGGAAAAGTTTTTATTCCATGAGGGATAACTTTAACCTTTTCAAAATGACCAAAGCGATTAACTATATCTTCTTTCTGCTGTTTTGTTAATACTATTAATGAATCTATATGTTTAATATTTTCTATTGAGTATTTTACTGTCTTATCTAAATTCCCATTAGTGTCTAAATGATTAGAATGTAATCTAATGTATTTATTTATTCCTTTTCCTTTCGTATTAACTAAGATTTCATCTGTATTTCGTGCGTCAGAAATAATGACAGAGTCTTCATTATTTCTGACAATTTGTTCTACAAAATAAGACTTTAATTGTCTATCACTTCTAAAAGAGTGAACTATTTGCCCTTTTTTTATTAAATCAACTTTAGTAGCTAACCCGTTTTCAGGATTTACTGTTTTACGTAAATAACAGCTACCAATACTATTATAAAAAGTCATTTGTCTAGGTCTATTTAAATTATAATCCATATATGATATTTTACCTATGTATCCCTCAGGAGCATAAAATTCTACTTTACTTCGATAATTTGCATTATTGAAGTAATCTATTTTTTTAATAGATTCATCATTTCTGTAAGATATATTTTTTTTATATAACCCATTTTCATATATTTTAACAATGTCTTTACTGTCATTTTTTTCAATTATCGAATCATCATTTATTAGATTTTTATATGACTTGAATTTTGGGTCTATCTGATCTTCATTTCTAAAATAATCGTACATATTTATTATTTCAACTTTTTTGTTTACCTCGTATACATCATAAATATCTTCTATAATATTCTTATAATCGGAATTATAATTAAATGTCAGTATACAAGTTTCGTAACCTAATTCACTAAACATGCTAGCTTGTTGTAAATTAGCCTTAGTAAGTCCTCCTCGATTTAGTTCTAAAGAATTAATCAATAAGTATATTTTTTTCAAATTCACACCTCTTTTTTAATAACATCATATATAATTTCTTTTATTTTGTCCGTGTTAAAGTATCAACTATTATTTATATATAGTTTCTTTTATTATTATTATTTTATAACATTTCAGAAAATTAGATTGTAGACTTGAATGTAATAGTATATTCTATTCATATACTTATTATACTATAATTTAGGGAGGAGTACTATCTTGCAATATATAAAACAAGAAGGCAATACACTTTATATTTCTTTCGATTCACAAAACGAAAACATTACAGGACTATATGTAAAAAACAGCTTTAAATCTATTTTTTACAAATCAATTGATGAGTCTTTTAATTTTAAAATTGATTTAAATGAAGTATTAGACATCTTTAAAGAATTTAATGAAACTAAGATTTTCTTAACTTTGGGAGTGTTGGAAAATAAGCGCAAGAAACAAAAAAATATAGAAGTTGCTAATGAGCATACATCTATTTATAATTTGGAGAAAATTTCAGATGGTGTCAATACAATTTATCCATATATTACTAAAAATGGATTTTTACATTTCACTATGACGAATTACACTCCGTTAAAAGCATTTTTTTCAAGACGACATATTGATAAACTGAAATTCAATAATCATCAGGCGTTAATAAAAGGTCAATTCTCTATTATTAACTCTACAATTCAAAAAACTAGTCTTGTTTTGACAACACGTTTTACTGATAGGGAATCAGAAGTCTATTTACCAAGTACTATAGATAGTAAAAATAACAATACCTCTACATTTAATTTCTCCGTTGATATATACAACGAGTTAATAAAATTCATGAAGCATTCATTTATCATTGGAGATGTTATTGATATCTATTTAAAAATTGATATTCAAGAATCGTTTGTACCTTTAAAAATAAAAATAGGAAATCCGAGAATTTTAATAGAACGTTTTCTAAAGGGTGAAATTATTACGGATTATCAAAATGATATTATATCTATTACTCCTTACTTTACTATGAAAGGTCGAAATCTTTCATTTAGAATTAACAGATATACAATAGATAGCTATCTAACTTATATCGAAAATTTTAAAAAAACTAACATGAAATTGCCTTTCCAAAAAAATCGTCCAAAAGTTTGGGTTATTGGGGAAAAATCTTATAAAGCTCAAGATAATGGTTTTCACTTTTTTAAATATATGCGGATACATCATCCAGAATTACCTGTGTATTATATTATAGAAGAAGATTCTAGCGAAGCCCAAAATGTTCTTCCTTTTGGTAATGTCATTTATTACAAATCCCCAGAACATTTCAACATTATGTTACAAGCCGATTATATATGTACAACACACCATCCAGAATTAATATTTCCTACCAATAGTGCAGTTTATACAAAAAAAATTAAAGCTACTAGAGTGTTTTTACAACACGGTGTGTTAGGTGCTAAAAATTTATCAAATATCAATGGTAACCAACTGAAAGATTTCAATGTAGATCTTTTTATCACAAGTTCTGAGAGAGAAAAGCAGATTGTTGTTAGAGATTTGAAATTTGATAGTGGTCAAGTTACTGTGACAGGTTTAGCTCGTTTTGACAATCTTTTTAATCCAAAAGTTACAATTAAAAATCAAATTTTAATCATTCCAACATGGAGAGATTGGTTAATCAACTGGGAACAGATAGTAGATTCAGAATATCTAGAAAGAATAAATCAATTATTAAATAGCCCTAATATTAAAAATATCGTGGATAATGGAAGTGAAGTTATTTTCTGCTTACATCCTAATATGCAACCTTTCATTCAATTGTTTAATGTTCCATCGTATATTACAAGCGTTAAACAGGGCGACATCGATGTTCAAAAACTAATCCAAGAAAGTAAATTAATGATAACAGATTATTCAAGTGTTGCTTTTGACTTTAGCTTTTTAAATAAACCAGTAATTTATTATCAATTTGATAAAGATAGATTTTTAGGTAAGCAACCTTCACATCTTGATATAGAAAATGAATTGCCCGGTACTATAGTTAATAATCAATAAGATTTAGAAGCACAATTAAAAAAGATGATTATGAATAATTATCAAATCGATAAAAATGTTGAAATGAAAGCAAATCAGTTCATCAAATATCGTGATCAATACAACAGTCAAAGGATATTTGATGCTGTTCAAAATTACAAAACAACTAATCGATTAAAGAGTAAATTAAAATATGATATTTTATCTCAACATTTATTCAAACGCTTTAGGAAGAGTAAGAAATATTTTAACGTAATGGATAAATATAACTCAGCTATTTCCAAGGTAGTTCCAGTTAAAAAAGACCTGATTGTGTTTGAAAGTAACGTAGGTAAGTCTGTAAGCGATAGCCCAAAAGCTATTTACGATAAATTAAAAGAATATAGTGACGCTTACCAAATTATATGGGTGAGTAATCAACAATTTCCATTTAATGATCCTAATGTTACAACGGTAAAGCGTTTATCACCAGAATATTTTCATTATTTATCCCGTGCAAAATACTGGGTGAATAACCAGAACTTTCCGCATTATATTACAAAACCTAAAGATACAATATATATCCAGACATGGCATGGCACACCACTTAAGAAAATGCTAAATGATGTTGAAAGTTTTGAAGGTAGAGACGCTAACTATAAAAACCGTGTTAATAATGCAATTAAACATTGGGATTATCTAGTTTCACCAAGCCCATACGCATCTAGATGTTTCAGATCAGCCTTTGAATTTCACAAAGAAATATTAGAAGTTGGTTATCCACGAAATGATATATTTTACAATAAAGATATAGCATATATTAATAATAAAAAGGAAAAAATCAAACAACGTTTAGGTATTCAAGATGAACGTAAAATCATTCTATACGCACCAACTTTCCGTGACGATGAAATTAATAAAGCTAAAAAACATATCATTAACTTACAAATTGATTTACAACAGATGAAAGAACAACTTAGTGAAGATTATATTTTAATTCTAAGACCACATATTATTATTAGTAACGCTTTACAGTTAGATAGTTCTTTAGATGATTTTGTGATTAACGGCAATAAATATAATGATATCAGTGATTTATTCTTAATAACCGATATTTGTATCACTGATTATTCTTCCGTAATGTTTGATTTCGCTAATACAAAAAAACCTATGCTATTCTTTACTTATGATTTAGAACACTATAAAAATAGTTTACGCGGATTTTATTTTGATTTTGAAAATGAAGCTCCTGGGCCTCTTATAAAAACAAATGAATCATTAATAAAATCTATTAAAAACATTGAACAAATTCAGCAAAAATATCAAATGAGGTATGAAAAATTTTATGATAAGTTTTGTTCATATGAAAATGGAACAGCTGCTCAAATTATTGTTCATAAATTTTTCAAATAGTATAGAAGTACCCTTTTAAATAAAACAAGCATAAACCATCTTAAAGATGATTTATGCTTGTTTTTATTTTTCTATTTCGATACCTTCAATGTTTTTAATTAACTCCCATTTTTCTAATAAGTCTTCTTCATATTCAATATTGATAGAATCATAAGAATTAGTTTATTTTAAGCCTCGTATCTCATCAAATAATTTTTAATTATTAATAACACTTTTTTTATTTTTCATTTATATCTTCTTAAAATCAAAATTCATAGGCTTGTCTCTTAAAAATTTTAGGAAACAAATCTTTGAAATATTACAATAAACCAAAGTACAATTTTTGGGGTTCAGTACAAACCCTTTTAAGCAGTCTTTCTTTCCTATAATCAAAATAACACTTTGTTTATTCAGAGAGGTTATCCTCTTTTGCTAATACTTTTGGTTTATACTGTTATCCTTTTTCTCTTCAGCTGTATCTTTGTGTTGTACTTCTATTGGCTGTTCATTATCTTCTTTTTGATTAGTATCTTTAGAATCTTCGCTTACGAAACATTCCCACGCAATAAATTGAGTGGAGATTATTATCTATTTTCTCTCAAGACTCATAGAAAAGACATTAAGTAGTATAAAGATTTAAAAAATCAAGAACAGACTTAGATAGAATTAAACAAATTTAATGTACTTTCTATGTCAAAGTATTCATTATAGTTTTGAAATCACCTTTTTATTTGGTTCGCTTTTAGATATATAAGGAATAACTTGTATGTCGTTATCACCACATATTCCAAATTTTTAATAGTTTCTATTTGTCTTCCATAATACATTTTAGGTATGACAAATATTAAAATAGATTGGCTTTCTAGAGGATGATATAAACATTATTCATTTTTTGAATCAAATTTTTTATAAAAACTAGTAATAGTTGGATATTGATAAAAAGAAATCTGCATTTGTTCAAAAACATCATTCCTTTATAATTCATAGATAATCTTTTATTAAAATCATGAAACATCATTTTTATTATGTTTTACTATGTCCATTAAGACTATGTTTTTTTGCATTCCTCCACGCTATGATGTTATAATACACTTAACAAGGAAACTAGCATGGATACACCAATCCCCTCACTACTCGCAATAGTGAGGGGATTTTTTGGTGTGGCTAGTCGCCTATTTATCATCGCGCTTGCGTAGCCAACGTGTAAATAACGCGATAATACAACCACTGATGACTGTGCCCGTGATCTGAACAAGGATTTCTAGCATAGATTAGCACCTCCTCTCTACGTCAAATAGACGCCTGAGAGATAGGCGACGTCATTATTATATCATCTGAGTTACTAATCATACCCTTCAATATCACCGTTTTCAGCATGTAAATGTATGTGTGATTCTCCTTATTTCGAACTTTCTTTAATTTCTTTGAGTTTTCCTCAAAAGCATGGTTGTTAAGTAAAACTATTTTATCTTGTTTCACACAACTGTCATAATAATATAAAATACATTATTAATTAAATTTTGAAAATTATTAATGAGGTGGTAATGAATTATGAAACGGATATCAAAACTAGGCTCTAACAATCAACATGAAGTCGATTTACAAATGAGACATGTGACTATTAAAATCAGTGCCATATATAAATTATTCTATCAATTAAATGATCTTTTATTAGGAATCATATTTTTGATTGGTAGTTTTTTCTTTTTTAACGAGAGCACAACTTTTTACGGCACAATATTATTTGTAATAGGTAGTATTCAAATGTTAATACGTCCCATTATTTCTATAATACATGACATACATATTAATAAAGTAATGGAAAATGAGAAAGAGTGAATATGATAGTTATGTAGTTTCAAAGAATTTATGATGATAATCAAAAGTGGTGTGACGTACTTGTATTTCATCTTTGGCAAGATGAATCCCTAAAAGGGACGCTCATTTAGAAAATTGATTAAAAGAAATTGAGGAGTTATATCATCAAGAAAGTGACACAAAAATGAAGCGAAAAAATACATTTTTAGAATATCAAAAAATTTAATTGAACAAAAGATTATAGATCACGGACTTCAAACATTAGAAGAAAAATTTAAATTGTTGGAAAACGATTAAGTGAACCAGAGAATTGTTAAATCAATTCGTCAAAACAAAAAATCATCACTCCTGTAGCCATTGCTTTAACGTTTGCTAGACTTAGAATTGATGATAAAGGTAAATTCTATAATTATGACAAATCATTATATGAAGGCGCCCATATAACTAAAGTACCTAAAATAGGTGAGTTGCTCATGTTAATATCGGGATACCTTAAAATAAAAAGACACCATTACAATATTACGTAAATCAGAAGTTAATTTTTTATAATTTCAATGTTAAAATAAAAAATATCTTTATAAAATCAGTTGTTGTATATGATAAAATTAGAAAATTATTAACTAGTAATGGATTATAAGGTATAGATAATCAAACAGATGAACTGAGGGGAACTCTTTTTGAATAATTAAAAGATCAGGTTTAGGAGTGGAAAAAAGAAGTCAGCATGACAGAATTATTTTTTGATTTAATATTTGTTTATATTTTATCTACGATTAATCAGACTGCAGAAGGCATTTCACATAATTTAATGTCTTTAGAAGAACTAGGAAAAAGCTTCATGCTTTTTCTCGTCTTTTTTTCTATATGGGTTTACCGTACTCTTTTAGTTAATAGGTTCTTCAATCAAAAATGGTATCAATACATCTTTGTATTTATAGATATGTATTTAATCGTTATATTGTCTAAAGCTATAAATAGCGATTTTCAACAAACATTTCTTCCATTTGTTTTAATGTCAGCCTTGGTATATCTAAGTGTTTTTATACAATACTTTATTAATTATAAATTTACCAATACGCGAATAGATATGAAATTGGTTAAAGTGTATACGATTGGTTTATTATTAACAATTATTCTTTCTATAATATCTATAATGTTGCCGGCACCGATTAATTTTGTCGTGTATTTTATAGGGATTTTTATCGTAGCAGTCTTTCCATTACTCTTTTATAAAACTTCATATCGTAACCCTATATTTTTTAACCATTTGACTGAACGATTAAGCTTATTAGTGATTTTATTATTTGGTGAAGGTCTAGTTTTATTAATACAAAATATTGAATTAGCCCATTTAAATATTTTATATGTATTATGTTTCGCCTTTATTACGTGCTTATTTGTTATATATGTTCATCATTATAAATCAACAGATAAAAACACAACAAACAAAACAGGATTTACAACAATTTATGTACATTTATTATTAATATTTTCATTAGATATGATGTTTTTAATAATGAATAAACAGTTATCTAATGAACAACTGAATATATCTGAAATATATGGATTCATACTATTCTTAGTTTTATTTATAGCCAGTATATTAACAAATATAGGCTTGCATAAGCATAAAGCATAAATTATCCTTTTTATTTTTCTTGTTATAGTTCTTTAACTTTATAGAAAAAATATGAGTCATTTATTTTACAACTTATGGCAGTGGTTTTATTTTGGAAACCTTCCTACAACAAAAAACAGGGCAGACGTATATACTAAGAAAACTATTTTCTAGTGAGAGGTATTGGAAAAATCAATTTTATAAAATTGAGAATTATAGGGTGATAAATATTAAAACTAAACTTTTTAAAGCAATTAAAGATGCTATGATTATTATTTTCATTATTCTTTTAATAACTACATTATTGGACTATATGAATTTAAATATTCATCTTAATCAATTCGGTAATAAGATTGGTAATTTGGGGTTAATAAATATCTATGAAAATAAAAATTTAAATGGTTTGTTATCTTTAGGTTTCATATTAGCTGGTTTATCTTTTATTTATGATATGTTTTTTAAAAAAGCAAAAACAGAAGTTGAAGAAAATGGACGGAAAACTGAAAAGAATATCTTTTATAAAAAGAGTGTGCATTTGCACACTCTTTTCTTGCGCATTTGATAAAATTTTAATTCAATTACATTTTATGAAAGTTGAGACGCTATGAGAAGCATTATTTGCATTCATAGATATTAAATCAAGATAATTTTTTTAACATTTGTTGAATCAAAGGACGTCCTTAATGCATACATTTTTTCGCAACTTGAATCACTTATGCTTGTCGACTTTTTATTTTCAATAACTAAAAACGATTAAGCTTTCCCAATTATAAATAATGCAATTTTTTTAGCTAATGTTTCCTTCTCTGCCGTATTATTACTATCAACTAACTGTAATGCACCTTCATGAATCATTTGTGCAAAAATAGGAACAAATATGACTTTTTCTCTATCTGCATAATTGTCGTTCAGGCTCTCTGATAAAACAAGTTTCAATTCTCTTAATATTTTTTCTCTCATTTGAGGTAATGCTAACCCAGCATAGCTGCTTCTGCATTCAATATTAGGTTCTTTATAAAAATCATGAACTGCTAAAATGAGTTGGCTTATATTTTCTTGATTAAAAGTCATATCAAATGAGATATAGTTTTTAATAGAAACTGTAGCAAAATCCTCCATAATATAGTCTATTAGATCATATTTATCTTCAAAGTGCGCATAAAACGTAGCTCTGTTTACTTGAGCACCTTTTGTGATATCTGCTATTGTTATTTTCTCAAAATCTTTTTTATTAACCAAACTAAAAAAGGCATTAATTAATGACTGTTTCGTATGTGTCATTCTCAAATTTTTTACTTTTTCTGCCATTTGAAACACTTCCTCAATGATTTAAAAGTTTTGTTGTTATAGCAACATTTAAGTATAGTTTGTTGATTGTTAAATCATTTTACTGACTGTATATTTTATTTATAGCAACGTTTTGTTGCTTTAATATATCACAAACAAGGAGCTGCTTAAATGAAGACGTTTGTTATTGTAGGCGCAGGTACTGGTTTAGGACTATCACTAGCTAAAAAGTTTGGTTCTGAAGGATTTAGAGTAGCAGCTATATCTCGAAATACTGAAAAATTAGAAGTTATTCAAGAAAACCTGAGTAACTTAAACATTGAGGTGAAAACTTTTACAGCTGACATTACAGACTTGGAAGCATTAAAACAATCTATCCAAGCAATTAAAGTTGAATTCGGTTCTATAGATGTCATAGAGTTTAGCCCTTATGCAAAAGAAGATAGCTTTACAAATATATTAGAAACTACACCAGAGAGTATATCAGAAATGTCAAAAACTTATCTATTCCCATCAATTCAGTTAGTTAACGAAGTTTTACCAGATATGATAAATAAAGGAAGTGGATCAATCCTATTTACAACAGGTGTATCTACAATATTCCCGTTACCCTTTGCTGGAAATGCTGGCATTATAGGAGCTGGATTGCGTAATTATGCTGAAAATCTTTACAATGAGCTGGAAGATAAAGAGATAATCGTAAGACATCTTGCAATAGGAACATTGATAGAACCTGGAACAATAGGTGATCCAGATTCTATTGCAGAGGCCTGGTATGATTTATACAAAGAAAAAGGGAAATTTGAAGAAACCTTTCCAAAAGGCATAAAAAAATTTGATGTTTCCTAAATAGTGTATCGCACTTAAATCATTTTGCATTCCTACTCACTATGATGTTATAATATAAACAACAAATAGAGTGTTTACATGGTGAACATCGAGCCCGATAACTACGGACATAGTTATCGGGCTCTTTTTGGTGTATTTGGTTATGTCGCCGTCGGATTATTTATCACGCTTATTTAACCAATGTGAAAACAACGTGACTATAACGCCTACTATAATAGGCGCTATAAGTACTACAAATAGAGTGTTAAACATGGTGTCACCTCCTTCCATGTTAGTTAAAACACAGAAGTAGAACGACGACTTCATTATTATATCATTGGTAAATATGTAAGCACATCTACTTCCCACAAGTTGAATGATGCTAGTAAAGTAAGGGATAAATGAAGCAATAACAGAAATATATATACAAGAGCAAGAAAAAACATGATAAAAATACATAAATCAAGTGTTAAAGAATATAAGGGTGCATATAAGTGTTATTAAAGTAAGTCAAATACCACTTAAGAGCCCTAGCCACTAAAGCAGACTTATAGCCCAAAAGAAAACCACCCGTGAAACAGGTGGTTTTAATTTTATAATAATTAAAATACATCGCGCTTATTGTGCACATTCATATGGGTTGAAGTCCAATGGCATTGGTGTAGCAAAACCTAACATGACAAAGTCTTCATCACCGGTGTTAGTCATGCCGTGCGCATCTCCTGGGAATGAAACGAATATATCTCCGGCTTTAATGGGTTTTTGTTCATTATCATTTGTGAAAAATGTTCCTTCGCCTTGTAGTACAATCCAAACATCATCTGCATCTTTATGTGTGTGACAAGGTAATGATTGTCCTGGTTTAAGACACCAAACCGCACCAGCTGAATGTCGCGTTTCATAAAATATGGTTTTTTTCGCTGCATCGTCAGAAAAATGTTGTAACTCATTTATTTTAAAAAAGCGATTGGATGTTTGTGACATATTTCTCACTCCTATCAGTTTACAATATAGTTTGGTTGTTCACCGCTCAGTTGCTTAACTACGTTAGATGCTGCAATATCAGCCATCATGTCTCTTGCTTCAAATGTTGCATTGCCAATATGTGGTGTGATAACTACGTTTTTCATTGATTTCAGTGCTTCAGTAATTTTCGGTTCAAACTCAAACACATCAAGTGCTGCACCTTCAATAATACCTTCTTCTAGGGCTTTTACTAATTCTTCTTCATAAACAATTGGACCTCTTGATGCGTTGATTAAATATGAAGTTGGTTTCATTTTTTTGATCGCATTATAGTCAATCATGTGCTTTAACTTTTCATTATATGCACAGTTTAAAGTTACAAAGTCTGAACGTTTTAAAAGTTCGTCTTGTGAAACATATTCTGCATTTAATTCAGCTTCTTTATCTTCATAACGTTTAGGACCTGAATAAAGCACATTCATATCAAAACCTTTAGCACGTCTTGCAACGGCAGTACCAATTTCACCTAATCCAATAATACCAATTGTTTTACCAGATACTTCACGTCCTCTAAAGAATAACGGTGACCAACCGTTAAATCCTTCATTACGGCAAAGTTGATCTCCTTCAGGAATACGTCTTGCAACAGCAAGTAAAATACCCATTGTTAACTCTGCAGTTGAATTGGTTGAAGCAATGGGTGTGTTTGTCACATTGATATCGTGTTCACGCGCAGCTTCAATATCAATATTATTAAAACCAGCACCATAGTTAGCTATGATTTTTAATTTTGGTGCAGTTTCAATAACTTTTCGGCTCACGTTAGTAGATAATAAAGTGATTAATGCATCAACATCTTTAATTTTTTCTATTAATAATGCTTCGGAAATTAGCGTTTCACCAGTGTACATATCTACATCAAAATGTTGTTCTAGTTGATTAAGCCCGGCTTCTGGGATAGCACCTGCGATAAAAATCTTCTTCATAAAAATCGTCTCCTCCTATTATGTGAAAACATTCACAATTTTTAATTTAAGTTTAGCATTATTTGGTGTTTTGGGTATGTAAAAAGTGCCAAAGTATGATGTGTATTTTGTGAGATATGGACAAACTGCATTTGTACGTAGAAAAGTGTCGAAAGTTGATTGAATTTCAAGTGAAAATATAATAATTCATTTTTATATAAGTGTTGAGTGCAAGTATTAGTATATTTATGGAAAACCCTTACATTTTAGTGTAATATTATACTAAGAGGTGATTGGTATGGTGAATATAAAAAAAGACCGTATGAAAATATATGTGTTGGATAATAGGCGAATGAAAATGGATAAAAATTTAATGATTGCAAATTCAAACCAAGCGACATTAGATAGTCCAAATAAAGAAAATGAACTACATGAATTTCCTATTTATACCGTTTTTATAGATCATCCTGATGCTAAGATATTATTTGATACTGCTTGTAATCCGAATTCAATGGGCGAGGAAGGACGATGGATTAATGCAACACAAAAAGCGTTCCCTTATTTTTCTGATGAATCATGTCACTTACCAAATAGATTAGAGCAATTAGGTGTCGATCCTAAAGATGTGGATATAGTTGTAGCTTCCCATTTACATCTTGATCATGCTGGTTGTTTAGAGTATTTTACTAATGCGACTGTAATTGTTCACGATGATGAATTCAGTGGTGCAATGAAGTGCTATGCGCGTAATCAACAAGAAGGTGCGTACATTTGGAGTGATATCGATGCTTGGATTAAAAGTGATTTGACTTGGCAAACTATAGCGCGAGATCAAGCACATCTAAACCTTGTAGATGGTGTGAAAGTACTTAACTTTGGTAGTGGACATGCCTGGGGAATGATTGGTTTGGAAATTGAAACTGAAGAGTTAGGAACACTCATCTTAGCCTCTGATGCTATTTACACACAAGAAAGTATGGAACCTAAATTACAACCACCTGGTATTCTTTATGATTCAGTTGGTTGGGCAAATTCAGTGGAATATATTAAGCGCCTTGCTCAAGAAAAGAATGCAGAGATTTGGTTTGGCCATGATGGTAACCAATTTGAATCTTTTAGAAAGTCTACGGATGGTTATTATGAGTAAAGGATGTGTGAAGCAATGAAAACAAAAGCTGCAGTATTATATGAAATGGGTGTTGAAGGGCCATATGAAAAAAAGAAGCCTTTAAAAATAGAAACTTTAAACCTTGATGCCCCTAAACAAAATGAAGTGCTAATTAAAATTCATGCCGCGGGTTTATGTCACTCTGATTTGTCAGTGATTAATGGTAGTCGTCCAAGACCAATGCCTATGGCTCTTGGCCATGAAGCTGCAGGTGAAATTATAGAACTAGGTGAAGGTGTTAGTGATTTTGAAGTTGGAGATCACGTTGTCTGTACTTTTATCCCTAGTTGCGGTAAATGTATACCATGTCGTGAAGGAAGACCTGCATTATGTGAAAATGGTGCAGCTTCCAATGAGAAAGGTGAGATGATAGAAGGTGGGTTCCGACTATCTAAAGAAAAAGATGTCATACATCATCATTTAGGTGTTTCTGGATTTTCAGAATATGCTGTTGTCTCAGAAAATTCAATAGTTAAAATAGATCCAGAAATTCCTTATGAAAGAGCAGCAGTGTTTGGTTGTGCTGTCATTACAGGCATAGGTGCTGTTATAAATACAGCTCAGATTAGACCGGGGAGTAACGTAGCGGTAGTGGGTCTTGGTGGCATTGGACTCAATGCTATAATAGGTGCGAGACTGGCTGGTGCTAATGAGATTATTGCTTTAGATATTAACGAAGATAAATTTGAAATTGCTAAAACTTTAGGTGCAACAGCAGTGTTTAACTCAAGTGATGAAAATGTGATTGATGATGTTAAAACATATGTAACAGGTGGCGCTGAATACGTGTTTGAAACAGCAGGTGTAGTACCTGCAATGCAAGTAGCATACGCGATAACAAAACGGGGTGGTTCAACAGTGACCACAGGTTTACCTGATCCAAAAGCAGAATTTTCATTTCCACAAGTAACGTTAGCTGCTGAAGAGAGGACGATTAAAGGTTCATATGTTGGAAGTTGTGTTCCTGATCGTGATATACCAAGATTCGTGAGCTTATATCGTCAAAACAGACTTAATATTGATCCATTAATCAGTGATGTCATCTCATTAGATCAGATTAATAAAGGTTTTGATCAGTTAGCAAATGGCGATGCCGGTAGAATTATTATCAAAATGTCTTAATTAATAATTCAAAATATATAAAACAAAGGTTAAGTTGCGCGTAAAATCAACAAACAACTTAACCTTTTTATAATAGAAAAAAGCTGTGAGTTCATATTACATGATACCAATCATTTTCATCCAAATTGATCCTATGCCAATCCAAACGATAAAGTAAACAATACC
The DNA here is from genome assembly GCF_017892075.1 of Staphylococcus sp. GDY8P119P. Classification (NCBI taxonomy): domain Bacteria; kingdom Bacillati; phylum Bacillota; class Bacilli; order Caryophanales; family Staphylococcaceae; genus Staphylococcus; species Staphylococcus sp. GDY8P119P. The sequence goes on along the minus strand of NZ_JAESKJ010000007.1, from coordinate 78,473 downwards.
GAGAATAAAATTCATTGTCCACCAACGTTTTTGGCTTATATAATCAGCAGAAAATAGTATCGGGGCAGGACCGCTACTATAATGTGTTGTTGAAGCTAATAGGTTACCGAAGAAACCTAATATTAAAGCGCTGAATAATGGCGGTGCACCAGCGGCGACAGCGACTCCTAATAGTGCAGCATACATCGCACTAACATGTGCCGTTGCGCTTGCAAAAAGATAGTGTGAATAAAAATAGAAAACAATTAATAATATGAGCACGATTGGCCAACTAAAATTACCTAAGCTGGATGCAATTAACTTACTTAACCAAGGGATAAAGCCCAGTTTATTAAGTTGATCAGCCATTAATACAAGCACTGAAAACCAAATTAATGTGTTCCAGGCGCCAGTTTCATTTAAAATATCTTTCCAATTTAAAACGCCTGTAATGAGTAAGAGTGAAAGTGCAATAAATGCTGTTAATGTAGCATCTATTTGAATGACACTTCCAGTAATCCATAAAGCGAGTGCTATGATAAAAATAGCAATCATAAATTTTTCTGGAATGGATATTTTACCCATTTTCATTAATTCTTTATGTGCCCAGTTTTTAGCATTTGGTGTTTTTTTAATACTGGGTGGATATATTTTATAAATAATGAACGGTACTATGATCAAAGAAATCAAGCCTGGCACAAGTGCAGCTAAGAACCAGTTCATCCATGTTATATGTACATTCGCAGTGCTTTCTGCAAGGTTTTGTGCGAGCGGATTACCAGCCATCGCAGTTAAAAACATTGCAGCAGTAATTAAATTACCTTGAAATTCAGTGAAAATTAGAAAAGCACCCATTTTTCTTTCTGTACCTTTTTTTGGGTCTGAGCCAAATGATTCAGATAAAGATTTAATAATTGGGAACATAATACCACCTGCACGTGCAGTATTACTAGGTGTTGCCGGTGCTAATATAAGATCTACGCCTACGAGTGAGTACGCGAGTCCCAAGGTCTTTTTACCAAAAAGATTAACGAATTGTAATGCGATACGTCGTCCTAAGCCTGTCTTCACAAAGCCTCTTGAAATAAAAAAAGCTATGACAATGAGCCAAATACTATTATTGCCAAAACCTTGTACGGCATTTTTTATATCAGAGACGCCTGTAATTACCATGACAGTAAAACCTAGTATAGATACAGCTCCAATAGGCATTGGTTGTGTGATACAAGCAATGATCGTTGCCACAAAAATAGCAAACATATACCAAGCTTGTATACTAAGTGAATCTGGTTTGAAAGGGGTGAGCAGCCAAATAAGTATACCGATCACTAAAGGTAAAATGAATTTACGGTACTTTATTGAGTTTTGCATACTACAATTTCCTTCTTTCCATACAGGTTACTTACTACAGTTATCAATTTATACTTATAAAAAAGATATGTAAAGAAAAAAGGTTATAGACAATTAAATGCTGAATGATTCATTTTGTGAATTAAATTATTCGAAGTTTTGAGGTATATTAGAAAAACTAGAAATCAGTTTATGTACTTATACGAAAATTGATCATGGGAACATAGCTAATATGGGGGTTTACACACTCAGGAAGTCTTCGGTTTGTCTGCGCGTACTGTGCGCGCATGCTCATATATATTATAAAAAGACGACTGCTTTACAAATTTTAAATAAAGCAATTGTCTTTGTAATTGTTAAAAATTATTGTGCTGTATAGCCGCCGTCAATTACGATTGCTTGTCCAGTGACACTTTGAGCTTTATCGCTAGCAATGAATACAGCATAATCAGCAACTTCTTGAATATTTACAAGTTGTTTTTGTGGAATTAATGGGAATAGTACGTCTTCTAATACTTGTTCAACACTCACATTTCTTGTTTTGGCAAGGTCATTCATTTGGCCTCGAACGAGTGGTGTATCAATGTATCCAGGACAGATCGCATTGACTGTCACACCATCTTCGGCTGCCTCTAAAGCTGTAACTTTTGTTAGACCGATGATGCCGTGTTTGGCACTGTTATAAGCAGATTTGCCAGAAAATCCTACAAGTCCGTTGATAGAAGACATGTTTAAAATTCGTCCGTATTGTTGTTGCTTCATTAGCGGAAGTACATGCTTTGTCATAATAAAAGTACCAACTAGCATAATATCTATCATTTGTTTGAATTTATCAGTTGGAAAATCTTCAATATTTGCCACGTTTTGAAGACCTGCGTTGTTAATTAAAATATCAATTTGTCCATACTGCTTTACGGTTTTATCCACTAATGCTTCTACATCTTTTTCATTAGAAACATCCGCAGTAACACCAATACAATCAAAGCCGTTTGATTTAAATGATTCAACTGTACGATTTAATGCATCTTGATTAATATCGGTAAATACAACTTTTGCACCTTCATTTAAAAACACCTGAGCAATTTCCAACCCAATGCCACTCGCTGCACCTGGAATAATTGCGATTTTGTCTTTTAACATATGTTTGCCTCCCTTTTTATATCATATTTAGCTTACATTTGTTCAATGGATTAGTAAAATAAAGGATTTAATTGTACTATATATGCTCTTTTTGTGGGAGTTCGATTATAGAAAGACAAACAATTTAATAATATTTATATTTTAATATAAAATAATAGTATAATTCATTTTAGAAAGAAGGTATAATTTAGTATAGTTAAAATGAATAGGAGGCTAAAGTTATTGAGTAGGAGAGAATATTTTCATCACGTTGATCATCGGAAAAAGCAACAAAACTCTAAATTAACACTGTGGATAACATTTATTATTACACTGATATTTACCATAGTAGAGTTTGTCGGTGCCATACTTTCAAATTCTTTAGCATTGTTATCTGATTCGTTTCATATGTTAAGTGATGTTATCGCGTTAAGTTTGTCTATGGTTGCGATATATTTTGCAACGAAAAAGCCTACGTCACGTTTTACATTTGGTTATCTGAGATTAGAAATATTAGCTGCTTTTTTAAATGGTTTAGCATTAATGATTATTTCATTATGGATACTGTATGAAGCAGTTAAGCGTATGATTTATCAACAACCAATTGAAAGTGGTGTTATGGTTATCATAGCCACGATTGGTTTATTCGTTAATATCGTTTTGACAATCGTGCTTGTACGTTCTTTAAAACAGGAAGACAATATCAATGTTCAAAGCGCATTATGGCACTTCATGGGGGATTTATTAAACTCAATCGGTGTTATTGTTGCTGTCGTGTTAATCCACATAACAGGATGGCAGATGATAGATCCAATCATCAGTATCATCATTTCCTTAATTATATTACGTGGTGGATGGAAAATTGCTAAAAATGCTTGGTTTGTATTGATGGAAGCTGTGCCTGAAAAGTTCGATATTGATAAATTAATTGCTGATATGAAAAGTATAAAAGGGATTGATGATGTTCATGAATTTCATTTGTGGAGTATAACCACGGAACACTTTTCTTTAAGTGCCCATGTTGTACTAAGTGCTCGGTCTGAGGATGAATCATTTAATGTCATAAATAATGTTTCTAAATTATTGGAAAATAAATACAATATCAAGCACACAACGTTACAAATTGAAAACCTTAGCATCAATAGTCATTCTAAGACATATTATGAAAATTTGAAATCATAACTATTCAGTGTTTGTAGAAATTTAATTTGTTGAATGTATGATTATATAGACAGAGAGAAATATAAAATTTAAATAAGCTTTCATTATCACGATAGAGAAAAACACCATCTTTTTTATAAAATATGATTAATTTGAAAGAGCTACATCTTCTTAGTTTTAATTTATTGAAATACACTATATAATTTTAAGCAATAACTTAGAAAGGTGTATATGATGGGTCAATATCAAATTACAAAACCATTAAACAATAATGTTATTATTTGTATGCATCAAGAGCGTGAAGTGGTACTTATTGGCAAAGGAATCGGGTTCAATAAGAGACCAGGGATGGTTGTAGATGATGAGACAATGATAGAAAAAGTTTATGCGCTAGAACAGAAAAAGCAACAAGAACATTATAAAGCACTTATTGAACATGCCGATGATTCTGTCATTCAAGCGATTATTGAAGCGATTAATATGATTACTAATACAGATTTAGAAATTGATGATAATCGCTTAATTGTAGCGTTAACGGATCACATTATATTTGCATATAAACGACTCATGCAAAATCAATATATTAATAACCCTTTTGCAATCGAAACGAGACATCTATACCCTGAAGCTTATAAAATAGCTGCTTCAGTTATCTATAAACTCAATTCGGTATTGTCACTTCAATTTCCAGAAGATGAGGTTGGTTTTATAGCATTACATATTGCATCTAATATGGAAAAGCTAACAATAAGTGAAATGAATAAAATTAATGATTTAATCAGTAAATGTATTCAAATTGTGGAGCATGATTTACACCAATCTATTGATACGACGTCTGTACAATATCAAAGATTTATTAGACATATTCAATTTTTAATTAGAAGACTGAGTATAGGGGAAACGATCAAGTCGCAAACTGAATTTGAAAAGATGTTGAAAGCGCATTATCCGCTGTGCTATAATGTTGCTGTCAAAATAATGAAAATGATGCAAAAACAGTTAGGTGTCACGGTATACGAAGCAGAAGTTATTTATTTAACGTTACATATCAACCACTTAACACAACAATAAATAAGCACGTGTAACTGATTCGATCAGGCATGAGTACTTAGACAGAGCAAAAGCTCAGTTTATTTACTCATGCCTTTTTTTGTGCCTTTGACCTTGTTTTGACGCAAAAATATAGAGACTTATAATATATTATGTTTTGTACATGAACGTTACATAGTTTCTTGAAAATGGAGGATATATTATGTGGAAGAAATTTTTTGGTCAGCTTCAACGTATAGGTAAGGCTTTGATGTTACCTGTGGCCATTCTACCAGCAGCTGGTTTGTTATTAGCTTTTGGGACAGTTTTACAAGGAGACGTTTTACAATCTTATCTCCCATTTATTAAAGCAGATGGATTTCAACATGTTGCTCAAATGATGGAAGGCGCAGGGGTTGTCATTTTCGATAATTTACCTATGATTTTTGCATTAGGCGTGGCTATCGGCTTAGCTGGCGGAGATGGTGTTGCTGCGATTGCTGCATTTGTAGGGTTTATGATTATGAATAAAACCATGGGTGCATTTTTAGGTATTACATCAGATAATGTCAGTGATGCTGCTAGTGGTTATGCAAATGTACTAGGCATACCTACCTTACAGACAGGTGTGTTTGGAGGGATTATCATTGGGGCGTTGGCTGCATGGTGTTATAACAAATTCTATAATATTTCATTGCCAAGTTATTTAGGGTTTTTCGCTGGTAAACGCTTTGTACCGATTATGATGGCAACGTGTTCTTTCATTCTTGCATTTCCGATGGCATGGATTTGGCCAACCATTCAATATGGTTTAAATGCATTCAGTGAAGGTCTCTTAGAATCAAATACAGGAATAGCCGTATTCTTATTTGGCTTTATTAAACGTTTGTTAATACCATTTGGTTTACATCATATTTTTCATGCACCGTTCTGGTTTGAATTTGGAAGTTTTAAAAATGCGGCTGGACAAATTATTCATGGAGATCAGCGAATTTTTATTGCTCAAATCACTGAAAATGTACCACTGACAGCTGGTAAATTCATGGGTGGAGAGTTCCCAGTAATGATGTTTGGACTACCTGCTGCTGCTCTAGCAATTTATCATTCAGCGAAGAAAGAAAATCGTAAAGTGGTTGGTGGTCTGATGTTATCAGGTGCCTTAACATCATTTCTTACAGGTATAACAGAACCGTTAGAGTTTTCGTTCTTATTTGTAGCACCGCTCTTGTTCTTTATTCATGCAGTGCTAGACGGCTTTGGCTTCTTAATTATGTACTTATTGAATGTACATTTAGGCTATACTTTCTCAGGTGGATTTATTGATTTCTTACTGTTGAACATCTTACCTAATAAGACAGCTTGGTGGCTTGTTATTCCAGTAGGCATAGTCTATGCAATACTTTATTACTTTATATTTAGATTTATTATCAAAAAATTAAATTATAAAACGCCTGGTAGAGAAGATAAAGAAATGCAAAATAATTCTGTATCAGTAAGTGAGTTACCATTTAAAGTTTTAGATGCAATGGGTGGAAAAGAAAATATTAAACATCTTGACGCATGTATTACACGTTTAAGAGTAGAAGTTAATGAAAAATCTCAAGTAGATGTTGAAATTTTGAAACAACTAGGTGCTTCAGGCGTACTAGAAGTAGGCAATAATATGCAGGCTATTTTTGGGCCGAAATCAGATCAAATTAAGCATGATATGGCACAAATTATCGCTGGTAATATCACAAAACCAGAAGAGACAACGATTGAAAGTGAAGCGATGAATGAATCAGTTACAGTTGAAGGTGAAACGATTTATGCACCACTTAAAGGTCGTACAGTACCGTTGGATGAAGTACCAGACCAAGTATTTAGTGATAAATTAATGGGTGATGGTCTTGCGATTTATCCAGCTAATGGAGAGGTTGTGGCACCGTTTGATGGCACAGTAGAGTTAGTCTTCCCTACCAAACATGCGATAGGTTTAAAATCTGAATCAGGTGTAGAAGTGTTAATTCACTTTGGTTTAGAAACTGTTGGATTGCAAGGAGAAGGTTTTACAGTCCATGTAGATTCTGGAGACACGATTGTAAAAGGTCAATCACTTATGACTGTAGATTTAGACTATATTAAAACACATGCGAAAAGTGATATTACGCCGATTATCGTAACTAACTCAGGAGAACACGAGATTAAAACAACACATAATGGTGCAGTTGATATAGGAGAAGTATTAATTAAATTATAATATATATAAAACCTCTTAATTCACAATATCGTGTAATTAAGAGGTTTTTTGTAGAAAAAAAGTATTAATCTTATCATTCAATCAATTAATCTCCGATAATCATATTATCTATTAAACGTGCTTTGCTGAATTTTACAGCTAGTGAAATGAAAATTTTCCCTTTAATGTGTGTGATTGCTTCTAATTCTGGATAACTATATATAGCTACCGTTTCTATGTTACCGGATGTATGCTGTTCAATATATGTTTTAGCTGTGTCTATTAATTTGGCACTATCACGCTCTCCTTGAAGATATTGTTCGTTTGCTAACTGTAAGCTTTTATATAGTGCAGGCGCTTCTTGTCGTTCTGTATGCGTCAAATAAACGTTGCGTGAACTTTTAGCGAGACCATCAGATTCACGTACTGTATTAACACCAATGATGTCTATTGGATGATTAAAATCCATGACCATTTTTTCGACGATAGCTAGTTGCTGTGCATCTTTTTTGCCGAAATACGCACGTTGTGGGCGAATAATGTTAAATAACTTGTTAACAACTGTGATGACACCATTGAAATGGCCAGGACGTTGTGCACCTTCTAAAACAGTGGCGAGCCTACCAGCATTTAACTTTATCGTAGGTTCTTCAGGGTACATCTCTTCTGCTTCAGGATAAAAGATATAGTCTACACCAACCGATGCTGCTTTAATTTTATCTTGGTCTATATTCCTAGGATATGCATCAAAATCTTCATTTGGTCCAAACTGTAGTGGATTTACAAAAATGCTGATGATTGTAACATCATTTTCCATTACGGATTGTGACATCATTTCCAAATGGCCTTCGTGTAAAGCACCCATGGTTGGAACAAAGCCGATGGACTGATTATTTTCTATTAAATTTGCACTTAGTTTACTCATTTCTTGAATAGATGTAATTAATGTTGTCATTCTGATACCTCATCCATAATTTGTTTTTTATACGTATGTGATTCATCAGGAAATATTTCGTTTTTGACTTCTTTATGATACTGCATTAAAGCTGCTATGCCGCTGGAAAAGTCTCCATATTGCTTGACGAATTTAGCTTGGTGTGGCACTTCATAGTTCAGCACATCATGATAAACCAATACTTGTCCATCAGTATCCTTACCTGCTCCTATACCAATCACTGGGATGTCTAAATTTTTGGTGATTTGTGCAGCTAAATCACTCGGAACAGCTTCTAAAACGAGCATAATGGCGCCAGCTTGTTGTACAGCGTAAGCATCATTTATGAGTTGCTGTGCTGTTTCTTTTGTATTGGCTTGCATCTTGTACCCAGTAATACCAACGCTTTGTGGTGTAAGTCCTAAATGTGAAACGACTGGTAGACCAATGTGATTACAATTTTTTATAAAATCAATTAAATGTGCACCTTCAACTTTGATTGCATTTGCATTAGTTTGTTTGTATAAATCTATAGCATTTTCTAAATCAGAGTGTTCGCTGATGCCAACAGCGCCAAAAGGAACATCAACAACCATAAATGTATTAGGGGCACCACGTCGCACAGCTTTCGCGTGATGGATCATATCTGACATTGTTACTTGAACTGTACTTTCATAACCTAAGACAGTCATACCTAAAGAATCACCAACTAAAAGGGTATCGATTTGTGCAGATTCTGCTTGTTTTGCACTAGGATAGTCATAAGCTGTAACCATTGAAATTTTATTTGCGTGCTGTTTCATATCAATTAAATGTTTTAATGTTAACAATTAAACTCAACTCCGTTGTCTCAATATTTTTATATTTAATCATATATTAACGAATGTATTCAAAAAATAAAATTAATTTAATACATCTTTTATACTTGATAAATAAATTAAAATGTTTTCTACGAGAAAAATCGACTAAATTGCAAATAATATTAGGTGTGTAATACATATTAGTTTATAATAAATAGTAAATAATAAGTAAAATCACAATATAAATTATTAGTTTTAAAATTTATTAAAGCAAATGATATCAATAATAGATTTTAGGGATGAGAATGAGGGGAAATCATGATTTATACAATAACGAGCACATTACCACCAGTACATGGAGGCAGAACTAAAGCATTGCTAAGCCGAATAAAATTAATAGATAGTGAATTGGGAATCAAAAGTAAAATTTTAACAACGAATTATAATGCCAATTATCCATCTGTTTATGAAAAGTTTATAAATGAAGGAAAGGTGACAGAGCATACAGAATTTGAAAATTTATATGATTGGCTGAGTGGTTTCAAACTATTAGAAACGCCAAAGACTAAATTTAAAAAGCAACCAAAGTATCAAACGATGGACCGGGAACTCGAAGGGTTGGAAAGTAAAAGTTTTAAAGATGGAAATGTTATGAGATATTACAAAAATAATAATTATGTATTGTACAGAAAATATTATGACAATAGCAATATAGTTCAACTTGAAGATTTTATGTCATCTATTAGTAAAAAACGGTTAGAACGTTGGGAATATAATGAATTTGGTCAATTGCATAGAAAGATTTATTACACGCATAAACCTTTTTCAAAATTATGTGAAGTTTATTTTGATACATACGGAGCTATATACTGTAAAAAATTTTTTAATACAAAGAGAGAAAGTTTAGATTATATCCAACTTTATAAAGATGATAGACCTTACTTATCCTTTAATAGTGAAAAAGCATTATTTAAATATTATTTCGACCATCGGTTCAGTGAAGATGATGTGGTATTTAATGATGCCAGACTTTTAGATGAACCATTATTAAATCAAAAACATGCGACTAAAAATATTTTAGTTTTTCATAATAGTCATTTGAATGGACAACAAATGAAAGGTTCATATAAATTTGCGCTCAATCATTCTGAAAAAGTAGAAAAATATTTAATATTAACTGAAAAACAAAAAGAAGATATTTTTAGCCAAGTACCACTAGATGAAAGACAATTATCAGTAATACCACATTCGATTAAAACTTATAAATCACTTGCAAACGAAAATAATTTAGATCGCTTTGTTTTTATAGGTAGATTAGGTTTTCAAAAACAAGTAGACCATTTAATTAAAGCGTATAAGCAATTTTTAGATTATGGCTATGATACGAAATTATCCATATTTGGTATGGATGAAGATGGACAGAAAAAAGTGTTGTTGGATTTAATTGAGCAATTTGGCATTCAGGATCAAGTAGAAATCAACGCTTTTACGAATAATCCTTTGAGAGAATTTCAACAATCAAAAGCCTCACTTTTAACAAGTAAATTTGAAGGATTTGGTTTAACTGTCATGGAGAGTATCGAAGTTGGTTGTCCAGTAATTGCTTATGATGTGAGATATGGACCGTCAGAGATTATAAATCATGGTGTGAATGGTTATCTCGTTGAGCCAGATAATATTAAAGCGTTTGCTGACTGTATGGCTAAAATCATCGATGAGCCATTTAATAACGTACAGACTAGACCCGAACTTAGTCATGATAAAGCTGTAGAAAATTATAAAAAACTATTTCAAGACATCGGGTATACTAAATAATAAAATTTTTTCCGTCTCTCTTTATCATATATTAATCAGTATGTTTCTGCTGCATATTTTACAAAATAAAACATATACGAAAAAACAGTTGTCATTGCTTAATCAAAGCAGTGTCACTGTTTTTATTTTGTTATTATCCATTTGAAGGTTGGTCGTTGTGATTTAAAATATTAATAAATTGAATAAAATACTTGTCTCTTATATACAGCGTGTTATATTAATGTTAATTGCAATTGTTTTTTAAACTATTTTATTGTTCGTCAATATTTGTTTTGATTATACTTTTTAAAAAGGAGTAACAATGAATAAATTTAAATTATTGATTATCATGTTGTGTTTAGTCTTAGTTGGATGTTCTGCTCAAGAAAATGAAGCTGAGCATAAAGACAGTAAAAATCATGAAAAACAGCAAAGTAGCAATAGTGAAAATAAGCATCACAAAGAAGTGAAGCATGGTGTAACGTATATTGATGATATTTTAATTGTGAACAAAGATATTTCGTTACCAGAACATTTTAACCCTGGAGAAAATAAAAAAGCACGTCATGCATTACAGAAACTTTTAAATGATGGTAATAAACAAGGATTTCAATTATCAAACGCTAGTGGTTTCAGAAGTTATCAAAGTCAAGAACAGTTATTTGACCAATATGTTCAAAGAGATGGAGAAAAAGCAGCCAATAAATATAGTGCGAAACCAGGACATTCTGAACATCAAACTGGACTGACATACGACATTGTTTCTGAGAATACAGACACCAACTTTAAAACTTCTTTTGGTAAGACCGAGGAAGGTCAGTGGCTCAAAGACAATGCTTACAAGTACGGTTTTATCATCAGATATCCCAAGAATAAAACACATATTACGGGATACCAATATGAACCGTGGCATATCAGGTATGTTGGAAAAGATACAGCTAAAAAATTATATAAAAGTAATGAAACATTAGAAGAGTACTTAGATCTATATCCAAAAAAATAAGATCAAATTCGAAATGTGCTTGATTAGTTAATATAAATTTTTAGAGAGGAATGGTCATCATTGTTTAAGAAATTAAGTGTGGTGATGCTAAGTTGGTTGCTCACTTTAACTGTTATTGCACCAACAACGACAATAACTGCTGAAACAGAAAAATCACCGAGTTCTAAGCAAAGTACACAATATAAACCAGAAAGTGTTAGTGTGACAGCACAAACAGGTCAAATTTTATATCAAGATAAAGCTGAAAAAGTAACGGATCCGGCTTCGTTGACTAAAATGATGACGATGTATTTGACATTGGATGCAATCGAAAACGGAGATATAAAACCTACAGACAAAATAAAAATCACTTCTGATTATGAAAAAATGTCTGTATTACCTGATTTGGCTAGTGTTCCTTTAGAGAGAGGAAAGTCATACTCTATTAATCAATTTCTTAGACAAATTACTTTAGAGTCGAGCAATGCAGCGACACTAATTCTAGGGGAAAAGGTGAGTGGTTCAACATCAAAATTTACAGATGAAATGAACCACAAGGCAAAAAAACTCGGTATGAATCATACGCGTTTTGTGAATCCTACAGGTGCTGACAACCATCTTTTGCAACAATATGCACCCAAGCAATATCAAAAAGAACGTAAAACACAAACTACTGCAGATGATATGACCATTCTAATGCAACATTTATTAAAAGATCATCCTAAAATATTAAAATATAGTTCTAAAACGACAGATAAACAATTTGGAACAAATTTAAAAACAAAAAATCTTTCTTTAAAGGGACAACGATTTGAATTAAAAGGTGCAGATGGATTGAAAACTGGAACAAGCGATGAAGGTTATAGTTTAGCGTTAACAGGTAAACGCAATGGTTTACGTCTCAATGAAGCGATTCTCAACGTGAAGCCATATCCAAGTATGAAAGCTAAAAATGAACGCCATAAAATTGCCAATGCGCTTATTAATAAACAATTTAAAAAATATGAATACCGAAAAGTATTAAGTGAAGGCGAACACGAAATTAACGGAAAAACGTACCAAGTTAAGCAGGATTTATATGATGTAGTTCCTAAAAAAATGGATCATTTAAAGTTTAATGTGAATAAAGAAGGCAAGGTATATGTGGCATATAAGCGTCAATTTATGAAAGGTTCGCATGCCCCCCAAGTAGATGCTACAGTTAAAAAAGAAGACAATAAATTTACTGCATTTTTCAAAAATTTGTTTAGCAAAGATGCGCATTAAATGTCACAAATATAATCTGTATATTTCTAATTAAATCATTCGATTTATCTGCTGATACCACGATTGTGTGACGTGTGTCAGCAGATTTTTTGTTGTTAATTAAGTTCAATCTATTAAGTTGGTATTCATTGCAAACATATTCACTGGGTAATCATTGCTTATACATGTATTAAGGCTTATGGTAGAAGTGTATAGGAGGTTTTATGAATGCGTAAAAAATTCATTAATGCATCAATTTATAAGTATGATGAAGCTTCAGAAATTTTAGTGGAAAACGGTAAGTTTAAAACATTTGGAAAGAACCTTGGTGAAGCGGATGAAGTAATTGATTTAGGAGGCGCTTTGGTCTTGCCACCATATGTAGATGCGCATCTTCATCTAGATTATTATTTTACAGGACAAGACACTCAAATCAAAAACACATCTGGGACGTTATTTGAAGCAATTGATTTATGGAATGATTATAAAAAAGGCACTACAAAAGAAGAGATGAAATCACGTATGCGTCAAGCAGTCAAAGACGTTGCAAGCTATGGTACACAATATATACGTGCTCAGACGGATTGTACTGACCCCAATTTAACGGGCATCAAAGCAGCACTTGAAGTAAGGGATGAATTGAAAGATAATATTACAATTCAGGTTGTGGCGTTTCCTCAAAATGGTATGTACGCTTTTGAAGCGCAAGGTAAAACGGGTCGTGATTTAACTGAAGAAGCCTTAAAATTAGGTGCAGATTGTGTCGGTGGTATTCCACATAACGAATGGAGCCCAGAAGAAGGAACGAAATCAATTAAAGAAATCGTTAGACTTGCGATTCAATATAATAAATTAATTGATGTACACTGTGATGAAACAGATGATGTACAAGCGCGTTTCTTAGAAATATTAAATGCTGAAGTGATGAAACAAGGTTATGGAAATGCTACGACAGCTTCACATACTTGCTCATTTGGTTCAGCAGATGATGCTTATGCATTTCGAATGATGGGTCTATTTCGTCAATCAGGTTTAAACTTTGTCTCTTGTCCAACCGAAAATTTATATTTACAAGGTAGGCAAGATAGTTATCCAAAAAGAAGAGGTTTAACACGTGTTAAAGAGTTTGTAGATAATGATATTAATGTGGCTTTTGGTCAAGACTCAATTGTCGATTTATGGTACCCAGCAGGGTCGGGCAATTTAATGAATATCTTAGATAATGGCTTGCATGCGACACAATTAATGCGAGAAGAAGATTTCCCACGCAATTTCGACTTAATTACTTATAACGGTGCAAAATTAATGCATTTAGATGAGGATTATGGATTATCGGAAGGTAAGCCAGCGAACTTTATCGTGTTGGACGCACCAAATGTATTTGAAGCACAACGTCGACGTGTTGACTGTCTTGCTTCGATACGTAATGGTGAATATCTATTTAGAAAAGAAAAGCCGAAATATACAACTGCATTAGATATTGATCGCCAAACAAAATAATACGTGTAGTTGCATCGTATAAGATAAAATGCTGAGACGATAGAAAGTCCCAGCATTTTTTGTGTATTCATGGCGTGTATTGAAGTGTGTATTTTATGAAACTATAATGACGCTCCATTCGTTGAGATAATATTTTAGTAGTAAAAAAGTTTATATAAATATAAAAATTATAAAAAGCGAGCACTTGAACTGTGCTCGCTTATTGTTTATCTTTTTTTAAATTTAATAATCTCAATGAATTTAAAATAACTAGGATAGCAGCGCCAGTATCGCTGAGGACAGCTAACCATAAAGTTAATAACCCAGGAAATACTAATATGAAAGCAATCAGTTTAATAATCACTGAGAAGTAAATATTTTGCTTGATAATTGTTTTGGCTTTTTTACTAATAGAGATAGATTTTGGAAGTTGCTGCAAGTTATCTGACATCAAAACAATATTTGCTGTTTGCATTGCAGTATCAGATCCTACGCCTCCCATTGCAATTCCTACATCACTTTGAGCAAGTGCAGGTGCATCATTGATACCATCACCAATCATACCAACACGATAACCACGTTTTTGTAAATCTTCAATTGCTGATAATTTATCTTTAGGCATTAATTTTGCATAAGTTTCACGAATACCTGCAAGAGTTGCAATTTTGTTGGCGGTCTCTTGATTATCGCCAGTTAACATAACTGTATTTTTAATGTTGTATTTCTGCAACTGTTGAATAGTTGATTTTATATTTTCTCTTAATGGATCTTCAATCGTGATCAAACCATATAATGTTGTCGTTGAGGATATGATAATGATTGTGTAACCTTGTTTTTCATAATGACTAAACAGTGATGCATGTGATTTTATTTTAGGATTAATGGACTCAATCAAACTTTGATTTCCTGCATAAACGATTTGATTATCTATTTTACCTTTGATACCTTTACCAGTTATATTTTCAAAATCTTTAACATGTTTGGGTGAAATATTTAATTTAGCGGTGTGGTCCACAATAGCTTTACTTATAGGATGTGTTGAATAAGCTTCCAAGCTAAGTGCAAGCTGTAATAGTGTTTGTTCATCACTTTCCATATGTTTAACAGCTGTTACCTTAGGTTTTCCTTCAGTGAGTGTACCTGTTTTATCAAATGCTAATGCATTTAAAGAACCTAATGCTTCTAAGTAATTACCACCTTTAATAAGTACACCATTTTTTGCCGCATTGCCAATCGCTGTCACTATAGCAACAGGCGTTGAAATGACCAACGCACATGGACAAGCGATAACAAGTAATTCTAGTCCTTTATAGAACCATTCACCCCAGGAACCTAATGTAAGCATAGGTGGTATGGCCATTACTAATAGTGCTAATACAAAAGCAACAGGTGTATAAATTTCTGAAAACTTGTCTATAAATGCTTGTGCAGGTGCTTTGTTTGCTTGTGCTGCTTCTACCATATTAATGATTTTTGACAGTGTAGTATCTGCTACTAATGTAGTAACTTTGATTTTCAATGTACCATTTTCATTAATAGAACCAGCATAAACGTTATCATTCGTTGTTTTATCAACAGGTATAGATTCTCCGGTAATAGGTGATTGGTTTAAGCTAGACGTTCCCTCAGTAATAGTGCCGTCTAATGGTATGCGTTCTCCAGGCTTTACAAGAATAATATCGCCAACGTGAATCTCATGTAAATCTTTAGATATAATACCTTCTTTGGTAAATAAGTTGGCTGTTTTGGGCGTTAATTCCATAAGTGATTGAATGGAATTTCTTGTTTTGTCTATCGAAATTGTTTGTAACAAAGTACCAATTGTGAATAGGAAAATAACAATAGCGCCTTCCAAAAACTCACCGATCAGCATAGCGCCAATAACTGCAACTGTCATTAAGACGTTCATATCCAAACTTTTGGATTTTAATGAATAAAACGCACTTTTAAATGGTTTCATGCCGCTAACCAATATGGCAATTGTATATAAAATGTAAGAAAATCCAATTGGTAGAGATGTTATTGACATTAATAGCCCGAGTATTATGAATATGGCAGAAATGATTGGTTTAGTAAATAATCTTAATTTCTGCTCATCATTTTTTTTATTGTTTTGTAAAGTGGCAGTATAGCCAATCTTAGCGACTTCTTTTATAATATTTTTTTCATTTTGGCCATCGATATTGGCTTGAAGTTTACCTGTAGAAAAGTTAACTTGAGCATCTTTTACATAGGGAAGGTTCAAAACATGTTTTTCAACGGTTTTAGCACAATTTCCACAGTCCATGCCTTTAATCATAAATATTGTGTTTTGTGTTGATTGTGGTTGAGTGTTTTGAATATCATAACCTAGTTTTTCCACAGTTTTTATAATTTGGTTTGTCGTATTTGCAGTACTCACTTCGGCTGTTAATTTACCAGTAGCGAAGTTAACTTTTGGATTGTAAACAGCATCTAAGGGTACGAGTGCTTTTTCTATCGTTGTGGCACAAGAACTACAATCGATACCATTAACTTGAAAAGTAACTTTCTGTAATGTGTCAGTAGCGTTTTTTATATCTTTTGACACTTTTTCATTGTTCGCATTTTGACAAGTGTTAGTGCAACAAACATCAGATGATTTATTCATCAGCATCATCCATTCTTAAGTTATTATGGTATTTACAAGTGATAATATCATCTTTTGTTTCTTCTACAATATGATCTACCAAACTCAATAATTCTAAAATATATGGATTTTTAATTTGGTAATAAATATATTTACCGTCTTGTCTAGCAGTCACTAAGCCACATTCTTTTAGACAAGATAAGTGTTGAGAAATACTAGATTGGCTCATTTTTGAGCTTGAAACAATTTCGTTAACAGTCATTTCGGAGACCTTTAATAATTCTAAAATAGTTAATCTAACTTTATTAGAAAGCCCATGTAAAAAACGTGCCTGTAATGTAAAATCATTACTATTCATTTTGAACACCTCATATTAGTAAAACTTAATATATAACATATTAGCATTTTCTAATATGTTATGGAAGGGACTATCGTTAAAAATAAGAAAATGATATAAATTTGTTGAATTTTAGAAGGGAATAAGTGAAAGTAGTAAATATTTGTTGAGTTTAAGAGAAGCATGGGGTTGGATACAATAATGCCATTATTACATATAGAAGAGCGTTCAATAATTATGTGTTAACATGCAACGACAAAAAGAAACATGAAAAAAGAGTTGGATTGAATATATTTCTTACTTTTAAGCTGATGTTTTTGCTTGATATTGTGAAATATAGACATTCAACTCATTTTGCAGTAGTGGACATTACACTGATAGAAAAATGTTATTCTTGTCCACACTGCAAGATTAAAGATATTATTGTTCGCTTATATTATATTGTTCTTTTGCCATTAAACGCAGTGGTCCATAAAATACAATTTTAAATAAACTTTCTACTAAAGTTTGTGGATCAATTTTCCGATTATCTTTCACCCAATATTTAATGAAAGAAATAGATGCACCTGCTACATAACTGTGAAAATAGTCTAGTGGAATGCCATCAACCGTATCTTTTGTAACTAAATGTTTTTTCATATTTTCATACATGACTTGATTTATTTTTGTTTCTAATTGGCTTCTTCTTTCTAACATAAATATGGTTTTATAGAATTCAAAGTTTGTATCGATATGGAGGATGATTTTTTTTAATTTTTCTTCAGTAAAAATACGAGCAAATGCTTCTGCATCCATGCCTACATAAAATTTATCTTTTGTGCTTAATGTATTAGACAAGTCTTCAATATAATCATTTTCCATTTTATTTAATAGCATATATTTATCTTCATAATGGAGATAAAAAGTACCGCGATTAATATCAGCTTTGTGTGTAATATCACTAATCGTTATTTTATCTAGGTCTTTTTCATTTAATAATTGTATAAATGCATGTTTAATAGCATTTTGTGTTTTTCTAACACGTCTGTCTTCAGCCATATATTGAATCTCCTTTTTATTTAATAGACATTTATCTTAAAAGTGTTCATTAAAGAACGTCTTGAACATAATTGCATATTGTATATTACTTACTAATTATTATAATAGACAATGTGATAAATATTCAACACTGTGTTCGTTAAATAGGAGGGAATTAAAAATGAATATTTTTAAAAATAAATTATTATGGCTTGCACCGATTGCAGCTATTCTAATATTTGTAATATTTTCAGTCGCTTTTTATCCAGCATTTAACCCTAAACCCAAAGATATTCCAATTGCAATTGTTAACAACGATAAAGGTGTTGATATGCAAGGTAAAAATATTAATATAGGTAAAAATTTAGAAGATAAATTGCTAGATAGTAATTCAAATAAAATAAAATGGATTCAAGTTGATAATGAAAAAGATTTAAAACAAGGGATGCAAGAACAAAAATATTTTGGAGCAGCTGTTATAGAAAAAGATTTTTCAAAAAATGCTTTAAGCAAAACACAAAAAGTTGTGATGGATTCTAAAAAAGAAGAAATGCAAGATAAAGTTCAATCTGGAGAAATACCAGCAGCACAAGCTAAAATGATGCAAGAAAAAATGTCACAATCTGGCGAGAATCAACAAATAAAACCTCAAAAAGCAAGCTTTAAAACATTTATTAATGATGGTGCAGGCGCGCAAGTTTCACAAATGTCTTCCCAAGTTTTAAAAGGCATGGGTGATAAAATGAACCAACAAATTACTAAACAAAGCTTAGATATTTTAGAGAAACAAAACATTGATTTAAAAGCATCAGATATTCAAAGTTTAACGCACCCAGTTAAAGTGGATAGTGAAAAAGTAAATAAAATCGGTAGTCATCAAGCAGGTGGCAATGGTCCATTCTTAATGTTTATGCCTGTTTGGATGGGTTCTATTATTATTTCTGTATTACTATTCTTTGCATTTAGAACAAGTAATAACATAGCGATACAACATCGTATTATTGCATCATTAGGACAAATTGCCATGACAATTGTTACAGCATTTGTAGGAGCTTTCACGTATGTGTATTTTATGAAACTAGTATTAGACTTTAATTTCAATGCGCCTAATACAACTGCTACATTTATCGCATTAGCAATCATAGGATTTGTCGGACTTATACTCGGTACGATGACTTGGTTAGGCTTGAAGTCTGTTCCAATCTTTTTCTTATTAATGTTTTTCAGCATGCAATTAGTAACATTGCCAAAACAAATGTTGCCTGATTTTTATCAAAAATATATTGTCGATTGGAATCCATTTGCACATTATGCAAACTCATTAAGAGAAATTTTATATTTACATGGCAGCATTCAATTAGATACAACGATGTGGATGTTTATCGGATTCATGATTTTTGGTGCTATTTCTGCACTGATTGCAGCTATAATTAGAAAACACAGTACAAAACGTACAGAAGTTCCGTCTTAAATTTTTAAAACAGAAGTTTATAAAATATAATACACCATCGCTCTAAAACGATTTTTAATGAATCGTTTTAGAGCTTTTTTAATAGGTAATGGTTGAATTTATAAAACGTGGAATAAAAATATGTGATCAGTTATTTCATCGATATGTGGCTGTGCTTTTCTGTTGAAATGAATGTGTTAAAGTGATCATTTTTGTGGTTGAGCTAAGATTTATCTGTTAGAAAATTGGTTACGATATTCAGTAGCGCTAACTTTAAAATGTTTTGTAAAAGTTTTAGAAAATAGAAGCGGGTCTTTATAACCAACTTGAAGTGCTATTTCATTTATTAAAGTATTACTATGGATTAATAATTGAGAAGCATGATACATTCGGATATAAGTTAAATATGCTTTTGGAGAACAATTTAAGTTTTTCTTGAATAGTCTAAATAGATGACTTCGTGTCACATTGACGTGATTTGCTACATCTACAATCATAATGTCTTTTTGATAGTTTGAGTTGATGTAAGCAACCGCTCTTTGAATATCTACATTAATGATATCAACATTAACAGAAAATGCTTTAGGAAATTGTTCTTGTAATTGATAAACTAAACTATATAAGTGCTGCATAATTAAAATATCTTTGGAATTATTTGTTTCAATGGATTTAGAAAAGTCGCATATTTGTTGAATAATATGTCTTATGCTAGATGTTTCTTTATTTGTAATAACATGTTGATCTACAATGTAGCAACGTTGTAAGTAATCTAAAATCTGTTTTCCGCTTATGCCAATCCAGTAATACGTCCATGGGTTAGAAAAAGAAGGTTTATATTCTACATCCATACCTTTCTCTAATAAAAACATGTCACCTTCTTTTAAAGTATGTGCTTTACCATTATATACAAATACGCCCTCTCCATTCGTCACAATATGCAAAACAGCGTCCCTTATTACTGTATATCTATAGCCAACATTTGGTACACCAATTTCAATACCACATTCTATTAAATTAGCATCAATATGCTTTTTTTGAAATTTTTTCCATAATATTTGCATCCAACATACCTCTTAAAATAAATAATCTTTAATTTATATAAACACAATTTAATTATGAAATGCAACATTTTGCCATATATCGTCATCATTATGCTATTCATAGTTGGTATACGCTGTTGATAAAATAGTAGTAACAATTATGAAAGCGCTTTAAATTGTATAAATTCAGAGGTGAAGAAAATGGACAGACATTTGACCGGTATACAAAAATTTTCATTTGGATTCGGTGCTATTGGAAAGGATGCCATATTTAATATTGTTGGCGTATTTTTAATGTTTTACATTACTGATATTGTTGGTTTGAGTCCAGCGTTTGTCGGTGTAATGTTATTTGTTGCACGAATTTGGGATGCGATTAATGATCCTATCATGGGTGTCATCGTTGATAATACAAGAAATAACTTTGGTAAATTTAAAACTTGGTTAGTGATTGGGACAATCATAAATGCAATTGTAACGATTTTATTATTCACAAATTTAGATTTACCACAAACGGCAATGTATATCTATGTATCGATTATCTATATTGCTTGGGGTATGACTTATACGATGATGGATATTCCGTATTGGTCTTGGCTTCCAAATTTAACACATAATCCAAGAGAACGTGAAGAAGTATCAGTAATACCGAGATTTTTTGCAAGTTTAGCTGCCTTTACAGTAGGTACATTTGGTTTATTTTTTATACATAAACTAGGGGATATTTTTGGTAAAGGTAGTGATTCAGTAGGTATTTTTGTTTTTGCGGTTATTTGCAGTATGGTTTTTATTTTTACAATAGGTGTCACTGTATGGAAAGTACCTGAAGATAAAGAAATGGAACAACAAACAGGCATTAAAGTACAATTTAAAGATATTGGTAGAATTTTATTTAAAAATAAAGAGCTCTTAGCAATTATGGGAGTATTACTGACCTTTAACCTTTGCTTACAAACGCTGAATGGCTCAATCATTTATTACTTTAAATATGTAGTTAATGCAGAACATTTATTTGCTATTTTTAATGCAATGATTCTTTGCGAGATGATTGGTTTACTTACTTTGCCACGTTTTATCAAGTGGGTAGGTAGAACAAAGGCTTTTAATACAGCAATATCACTTATAATCATAGGCTTACTATTTATTTTGATTTCAGGTTTTATCGTACCACAAAGTGTTATTACCGTTATTGTGGGAGCAGGGTTATTACGCATTGGTTCTGGATTTATGATTGGTATTACAACAGTATCTTTGGCAGATGTTATTGATTACGGAGAAGTGAAATTTGGCCAACGTAACGAAAGTGTTATTACTTCTACGAACACATTTTTAACGAAAACTTCACAAGCAGTAGCTGCATTAATTGTAGGTGTAGGTTTATCAATATTTGGCTACACACCCAATGAAGAACAAACAGCACTAACCATCAATGGATTACGCATACTTATTATTGTGTTGCCAATTATTTTCGTCATCTTAGCAGCATTTTTATATCATAAAGCCTTCCATTTAAAAGGTGATTTTTTAACAGATATTGAAAAAACACTACAATACAAACGTCAAAAAGAGCATAGAGAACGTATGAGTAAATAAGGGGGAACTTTTTATGTTAGAACAACAATTTCACGAAAATATAGATATTCAACATGTAAACACTTTGCCACGACGTGCATTTTATATTCCTTATCAACTAAAGGAGTCTGCTTACCACCTAGAAACGCGATATCAGACTAATAATGTCACATTATTAAATGGAAACTGGTATTTTAAATATTTTAATTCAATAGAAGATTACTTAAGTAGTCTTGAAATAGATAAGTCACAGATCATTCCAGTACCATCAGTTTGGAATATACATGGATATGACCAAATACAATATTTAAACACACAATATCCAATTCCATTTGATCCACCGTATGTACCCAAATCTAATCCCTGTGGACGTTATATCCGTTCATTTGAAGTGACTGAATACGACGAAAAAAGTGATTATCATTTGAATTTTGAAGGTGTCGATAGTGCCTTTTATCTATGGATTAATAATCAATTTGTTGGTTATAGTCAGATATCACATTCAATTTCTGAATTTGATATCACTAGCTATGTACATTCAGGAACTAATACGATTCAAGTACTTGTTTTAAAATATTCGGATGGTACTTATTTTGAAGATCAAGACATGTTTCGCCATTCAGGTATTTTCAGAGATGTTTATATTTTAAAACGTGCGAAATCACGAATTAATGATTTTAGAATTGAAACACGTGTTAATGAATTGCAAAACCAAGGGATAGTCGACGTAAAATTAGAAGATAAACAGGGCTTGGATAGTGTACAGGCACAATTATATGGTCCTGATGGTGCGTTGTTGCAGGAAGCGGAAATTTCAAACCGCCATCGTTTTATAATTGAAACACCACAATTGTGGTCAACAGAAAAACCAACACTTTATACTATTACGCTTACTACGAAATCAGAGGTAATTACTCAAAAAGTAGGAATTAGAGAAATACGTATACAAGATAATCAGTTTTATATCAATGGTCAATCAATTAAATTTCGTGGAACCAATTATCATGATAGCGATCCTCAAACAGGATATGTAATGAGTGAAGCACAATTTATGAAAGATTTAACACTAATGAAGCAAGGTAACTTTAACGCTATTCGTACAGCACATTATCCTAAGTCGCCTTTGTTTTATGAACTTGCTGATCAATATGGATTTTATGTAATGAGTGAAGCAGATTTAGAAACGCATGGTGTAGTGAGGCTTTATGGCGAAGAAAATACAGATTATTTTAATCTTATTACAGATAATCCGCAATATGAAAAACCAATTGTAGAACGTATTGAAGCGTCCATCATTCCATTTAAAAATTACAGCTCTATTGTTACCTGGTCTATGGGAAACGAGTCAGGATTTGGTGTGAATATTGTAACAGCTATGTCACGAGTAAAAACATTAGATGACACACGTCCTATTCATTATGAGGGAACATTCCATAGAGATAAATCAAAATCATATGATTTATCCAATGTGGAAATGATAAGTAGAATGTATGCATCACCAGAAGAAGTTGAACAAAAGTATCTTACAGACCCTGATTTAGATAAACCATTTATACTTTGTGAATATGCACATGCTATGGGAAATTCACCAGGTGATTTACATGCATATCAAATGCTAGTGGAACAATATGATAGTTTTATTGGTGGTTTTGTATGGGAATGGTGTGACCATGGTATTCAAGTTGGTCAACAAAATGGTAAGCCTATTTTTAGATATGGTGGGGACTTTGGAGAAGAACTTCATGATGGGAATTTCTGTGTGGATGGCATCGTTTCCCCTGATCGTACACCACATGAAGGTTACTATGAATTTAAACATGAACACAGACCTGTTAGAGTAATAGAAGAAGCGAACGGTATATTAAAATTACGTAATCAACTAGATTTCAGTCATGTAGAAAATTATTTAACTATCGAAGCGACAGCAACATTTTTAAACGGTGATAAAACATCGTTTGATATTACGGTTGATAATTTTGAACCACATAGTACACAAGATATAGATTTAAGCAATCATATTAAAATAGCTGAATTAAGCGATATACTATTACGCTATAAATTGAAAAATGAAGAGCCTTTACGTTACATTAATTTTGAATTAGGACAAGATCAAATCGTCTACCAACGTCAATCTACTAACCAACACGAATTAGACGTACAGGAAGGGCCAGTCAGTTATAAAGAAAATAGTCATTCTCTAATAGTGTTAGCAAACGGTTATGCTTATACCTTTAATAAAGAAAATGGTAGTTTGATTTCTGTTGTTTACGAAGGCCATACCATAGTCAATCATCCTACAAAAAATAAGATTTGGCGTGCACCTATAGATAACGATATTAATGTTAGAAAAGATTGGGAATATATGGGTTATGCGGAAGCTTATACACGTGTACAAAATTATAAAGTTGAAGAAAATAACACTGCAGTCAGTATTAATTTCGAAATAGTGATTGTTCATGATGTGGTTCCTCCTATTTTACAAGGAGAAATGACGTGGACTGTTCAAAGCGATGGTTCAATAAATATAACATATGATTTGGAAAAAGATATTGCAGGGCCGTTTCTGCCTAGATTTGGCTTGGAGATAACATTACCACATACATTTGAAGTGGTGAAATACTATGGCAATGGCCCATTCAGTAGTTATTCTGATAAAGGTGTAGCAACGTATTTAGACTACTTCGATACAACAGTCACACAAAATGGTGGTAATCATATTAAGCCACAAGAATCAGGTAGTCATAATGGGACCACATATGCGAAGGTTTCTAATGATGAACATCAAATTACAGTAACCAGTGATCAACCATTCAGTTTTAATACGACACATTACTCATTGGAACAACTTACACACACGATGCATGAAGATCAATTAGTAGAAGAAGAGACTTATATATATATCGATTATGGTCAAAGTGGTATAGGATCCAATAGTTGTGGACCAGAATTAAGTGAAATGTACCAATTAAACGACAAGCATATCCAATTTCAATTTAAGTTAAATTTTGAATAATTAAATTTTTAAAAACGTCCACAAAAAGTAGTGATTAAAAACTAACTTTTTGTGGGCTCTTTTCGTTGGAATTTGGTCTTTTTATCAGGG
Organism: Staphylococcus sp. GDY8P119P; assembly: GCF_017892075.1. Taxonomy (NCBI): domain Bacteria; kingdom Bacillati; phylum Bacillota; class Bacilli; order Caryophanales; family Staphylococcaceae; genus Staphylococcus; species Staphylococcus sp. GDY8P119P. Next base: position 53,256 of record NZ_JAESKJ010000007.1, on the reverse strand, counting down.
AACTAACATTTATTATTAGAGTGAGTTTCACAGGTTCGGGAGTTTGGGTATGAAATAAAAGAGTATTAACCTATTTTGAAGGAGTGTTCCGTTTGAAAAATACATTGGAATTCGGGAAGTTATTAAAATCATTAGACGGACAAAAATATGGTGCATATAAACGACTTAAAGGTGAATATGCTTTTGATAAATTTCACTTAATTATAGATCATATACAAGCAGATCCTTACGCACCACCATCTAAAGTGCGTGCTAAAATGCAGCGTCATATTGCCAATATACCAGATGAATTATTAGATTCAGAAGATAAAAAGATTGCTGTATCTGATTTTTTAGCAAGGTCATTTAGTAAGCGTATTAGTGATGTACTTAAAGCTGATAAAACCTCTAAAAAGAGACCTGATATTTTTATAGATCGCTGTGGCCAAGAAATATTACAACGTACTTCTGTAGTGATTAATCAAAGTGAAATTGAGGTTCGCTTTGAGGTAGGTTTACCAGCAGCAGGAAGAAAAATTTTAGGAAAAGTTGCTCATCATATTTTTATAGATTTATTACCTGAAATAGTAGAAAAATCATTAATGTATAAACATATCAATAGAACTGCATTAAATGATCAAGTGACTACGATGATAGATCAGGTATTTATACGCGAGGCACTGTCACGACAAAATTTAGTTGCATTTGTTGCGAATGGTTCTATATTGCCTAGAAAAAGTGGTGTGTCTGATATGCCTTTAGCTGGTGCTGTAACATTCCAAAGTCCACAGGAATTTGAAATTCAATTGAATTTACCTAGTGGAAAGACAGTTAGTGGTATGGGTATTCCGAAGGGGATTACGCTCATTGTTGGTGGTGGATTCCACGGTAAATCAACACTACTAGAAGCTTTAGAGCGTGGTGTATATCACCATATTCCGGGTGATGGACGTGAACTTATTATTACCTGTGAAGATGCGATGAAAATCCGTGCGGAAGATGGAAGAAGTATCGAAAAAGTAAATATTGAACCATTTATAAATAATTTACCAGGTAAAAAAGATACTACTCAATTTTCTACTGAAAATGCGAGCGGTAGTACATCACAAGCAGCAAATGTTATGGAAGCCTTAGAATCTCAAACGTCGTTATTATTAATAGATGAAGATACATCTGCAACAAATTTTATGATTAGAGACGGGAGAATGCAAAAATTAATCGCACCCGAAAAAGAACCAATCACACCTTTTGCTATGAAAGTAAAGTCTTTATACCAAGATTATCATGTTTCAACAATTCTCATCGTAGGAGGTTCTGGCGATTACTTTGAAGTGGCTGATCAAGTATTAATGATGGATGAATATGTATTAAAAGACGTCACTCATAAAGCGAAAGCAATTGCTAGTGAAGATAGTCACTTGAAAGATGAAGCATCACAATGCCACTTTGGAAAAATTTCGCAAAGAATACCATTGAAATCTAGTTTTTCACATAAAGGCAAAGATCAACGTTTTAAAGTAAAAGGCATGCAGACAATTTTATACGGTAAAGAACGAATAAATATTTCGGGATTAGAACAACTTGTTGATGCTAGCCAAACGAACTGTATAGCTACCATGATAGATTATTATCAAAGTCATTTGTTAAATGAACAAGATACGATATCACAAGCAGCTGATAAAATTTTTAATTTGATTAGTGATAAAGGGTTAGATATTATTTCACCGCATCAAGGACACCCTGGTAATCTTGCATTGCCGAGAAAACAAGAATTCTGTGGCGCACTCAATCGCTATAGAGGTTTGAATATTAAAACATATTAAAACATACAAAAAACGGGAGTGGAACTTACGTATTACTTTGTTCCACTCCTGTTTTCTATTTAAATAAATTTTTAGACATCCGGTTAGTCTGAGCTAACACAAGCGTGAGCCTAACCACTAAGCAGGAGTTACGGCAAAAGTATAGCTATGATAAATATAAGCTAGTCTATGAATTTTAATGTAGCGTTGTTGAACTAGAAAAGTTATTAGTAAAGATGAAGATTTAATCTTCAGATTCTGTGTATTCTATAATATCTGCAGGCTGACAATCAAGTGCTTTACATATGGCATCTAATGTTGAAAAACGTATCGCCTTTGCTTTGCCTGTTTTCAAATTTGATAAATTTGCTACAGTAATATCAATTTCATTAGCTAATTCACTGAGTTTCATTTTTCTGTCTGCTAATATTCGATCTAATCTAACTACAATCATTTATATAATCTCCTAAACGGTATAATCAAACTCATCTTGTAAGAATGCACCATATTTAAAAACATTTCCTATAATCCAAATAACGATACCCGCTAAAATAAGTGTGAAATTAAAATTAAAAAAGAAATCTGCAAAGGTTTCGATATCTTTGTCCATTAGTGCATACAATTTAGCATTTTGTCCTAAAAAATTATAAATCATAAAATTATTTGCCAATTCAAAAAATGCTTCAAATACACCCAATCCAATAAAGCAGTAAGAAATTAAAATTATGATGCTTGCGTTTTTATTTGTAAAAACTTGTCCTTTGCTAACATTTTTAAGCCATTTTCTGACATAGGCAATAACCAGAATATAAATTGCAATTAATACAATTATTAATAATAGTATTAATATAACAGATGGTTTAGGAAAAGTAATACTATTTAGGTCATGCTTGGTAATATCATGTGATTTTAGTCCTAATGAATCAACCCAAAAAGGTTTATTGGCTTTGTCTAATTGGGTGTTAATAAATGAAGAAGGAATGATTAACAATGCTATAATTGCGATAATAATTGGTAATATACTAAGAGAAGTTAAAACTAAAGCGATGGTTGCTAAAATAGTTAGTGTTTTGATTAAAATATTAAAACGTTTGCTTTTAATTGTAGACATATTGACGCTCCTTTTAATTGATTAATTTCATTATAACTTAAATATATCGATAATCAATACTTTTTTATCGAATAACGATAAAATAATCGGAGGACGAATTGAATCATTAGATAATACAAAAAGGAAATATAATAATGCTATTATACAATGAACATGAGTGGGTTGAGTAAATGGAGATATAGTGCAGCCATTAATACAACAGTTTATACAAAGAGATATAAGTATAAATATCTCAGGATGATCAACGCTTTATACTTGCGTGTTATATAATCAAAACCACCCGTATAACGGGTGGTTTGTTCTTCGGCTATAAGCCTTTGTTACTGACCAGCCCTGATAAGGGCTCTGAGAAGATCAGCCATATGTACTACTTTCCCAGCAACCCTTAAAAGGGTTGTTTTATTTTTTCTTCTTAGTTTCTTCGCCAGTAAAAGGAGCTATATATTCAACAAGTGTTAATTGCTCCGCAACGATATCCTCTTGTAATTGATTACGAATATAATTTTCTATAACTTTTTTATTTCTTCCAACTGTATCAACGTAAAAACCTTTACACCAAAATTTTCTGTTACCATATCTATATTTTAAATGTGCATGTCTATCAAAAATCAACAAACTACTCTTTCCTTTTAAATATCCTACAAATTGCGAAACGCTTAATTTGGGTGGAATACTAACTAACATATGAATGTGATCTTTACATGCTTCAGCTTCAATAATTTCTACGCCTTTTCTTTCACACAGCTGTCGCAATATTATTCCAATATCTTTCTTTATTTTTCCGTATATAATTTGTCTTCTATATTTAGGAGCGAAGACAATGTGATACTTACAATTCCATTTTGTATGTGCTAAACTATTTGTGTCTGATGACATAAGTTGCATCTCCTCGTGTTGTTTATTTTGGTTGGCTGACCAAATATTATTTTAGCACGTAGAGATGCAATTTTTAATACAACGGTATAACCATACTGCACCATACGCATAGCGTATGGTTTTTTTATCCAATAAAAACAAAAAGCCATCATAGGTAAGTCTTACCTATGATGGCTTTTGTCATTTATTAATATTCAATGTTTGGTGCTTTGTTTACATGTTGTTGGTAACGTTTAAGGCCTACAAATGCTAATGCGCCTATAGCCACAACTACTAATAATTTTTTCATACATTTCGCTCCTTTAAGTGAATCATTGATAACAAAGTATTTTTAAAAATACCAATGAACAACAAAGATTAAGGAACCAACAGGCATTCAGTAACGATAAAATATATCGAGACACATCTCTTAAGATGCGAGCAGAAAATAATATACGGTTGTAGGTTCATAAATAGGTGTTTCACACAATCTTAATCTCAGTTCATTTTAGTTTTTACACTTAAGCAATCAAAAATTTATTCGTAATAATTTAATTCAAGATCTTTTGAAGTTTGTTGACGTGTTTTTCTCATTAAATCAACATCTTCAATTAATGATTTGCCATAAGAAGGAATCATTTTTTGGATTTTAGGTTCCCAATCATTTTTGTATTCAGAGAAGTTTTTCTCTAATACTTCTAATGCTACAGATACAGAAGTTGATGCTCCTGGTGATTCACCAAGTAATGCAATGACAGAATGGTCTTCTGAGTTTACAACTTCTGTTCCGAATTGGATGAAGCCTTTACCATATTCTTCAGTATCTTTAATCACTTGAACACGTTTGCCGGCAGTATATAATTGCCAATCTTCATCGCGTGCTTCTGGATAGAAAGTACGTAAGTGGTTCATGCAACCTTCTTTTGTCATTAAAATTTGGTCAAATGAATATTTAAGTAGCGGTAAGTTTTTCGCTGCCGCTGATAATAATGTTGTGATGTTACTTGGTTTAACAGATTTAAATAAATCTAAGTTTGAACCATATTTTAAGAATTTAGGACCAATACTTGCAAACGGTCCAAATAATAATGTTTTTTGACCATTAATGAAACGTGTGTCTAAATGTGGCACAGTCATTGGTGGTGTGCCTGGTGGTTCTTTACCATACACTTTGGCATCATGTTCTTCAATCACATTTGGATTTGTACATGTTAAGAATTGGCCTGTAATAGGGAATCCACCTAAATGTTTACTTTCAGGGATGCCTGTTTTTTGTAGTAATGGAATAGCAGCACCGCCAGCACCGATAAATACATAATCAACTAATTGTGTTTGTGTTTCACCAGTATTTACATTGCGGATTTGAACTTCCCATTTACCATCGTTACGTTGATTGAAATCAAGTACTTCATGATGGTATTGAACTTCTACTTGTGGGCTTTTTTCAAGGTTTCTCGCCATTTTACGAGTTAATTCACCAAAGTTTACGTCAGTACCTTCATTAATTTTGCTGGCAGCCATAATGTCGTTTGCGCTATGACCTTGCATCATTAATGGAATCCATTTTCTCATCTCTTCGATATCTTCAGTATATTCGATATTATCGAACATAGGGAAGTTTTTCATTGCTTCATAACGGTCTTTTAAAAACTTAACGTTATTTTTACCTCTTACGAAACTAATGTGTGGTAAAGGATGAATGAATTCTCTAGGGTTTTCGATATAGTTATTTTTAACTAAATAGCCCCAGAATTGTTTAGAGATTTCAAACTGCTCATTAATCTCTTTTGCTTTTTCAATATCAATTGAACCATCAGGTTGTTGCACTGTATAGTTCAATTCACAAAGTGCAGCATGTCCTGTACCTGCGTTATGACGTTCGTTTGAGCTTTCGTCACCAGGACGATCTAAACGTTCGTATAATTTAATGTTCCAATTTGGTTCAAGTTCATTAAGCATAGAACCAAAAGTAGTACTTAATACACCGGCGCCAATAAGAATGACGTCTTTTGACTCAGTTTTAGCCATAGTTCCTCACCTTTCATTCTTAATAACATCAGTAACAAATTGTCATACATTGTCACTCATCTTATGTCTTTATTTACTATTATATTACGCGATTCACACATGTGAAAATACATATTAATCATATAACACATTCCTATTTGGAATATGTGACCATACTTATAATAATTTACCCTATATTTCAAGTATAAATCATTAAAATAAGTGACAATAACTGCTACATAGTAATATTACATTATAGTATCTATAAATTTCAATTATATATGTCTTAATTAATTATAAAGGGTATAGAAGTAAAAATTTAGACGTGTGAATTTATATTTAAGCAATTGTTTTTATCAACCACTTATTAAATACATAACAATTAAATAAGCAAAATGTTTCATATGAAACATAGATATAAAATGATGTCTCTCAATAATTGCGGGTTATCTTTTAATGAGAAAAATTGGCAAAACTTTGTTATACTGATTAATAAAATGTAAGCGCTTACTAATTTAATTGATAAAGGAGACTCTATATGAAAGATAAAGTGATAATGGTTACTGGTGGAAGTAGTGGTATGGGAAAAGCAATGGCGAAACGTTTTGCTGAAGAAGGTGCGAATGTCGTTATAACAGGTAGATCGTTAGAACGGTTAGAAGCAACGAAAAAGGAAATTGAACACCGAGAAGGACAAATTTTATGTGTTGATATGGATGTTCGTGATACGGAACGCGTACAATATACAGTGGATGAAGCCATTAATACTTTTGGTAAAATAGATGGTTTGGTTAATAACGCAGCTGGTAACTTTATATGTGCTGCTGAAGAACTAACAACTAATGGTTGGAATTCTGTCGTAGATATTGTCTTAAATGGAACTTGGCATTGTACACAAGCTGTTGGAAAAAAATGGATTGAACAAGGACATCGTGGACGTATTATCAATATGGTGGCAACTTATGCATGGCGTTCAGGGCCAGGTGTTGTACACTCTGCTAGTGCAAAAGCGGGTGTGTTAGCCATGACCAGAACGCTCGCTGTAGAGTGGGGTTCAAAGTATGGCATTACCGTAAATGCAATTGCGCCAGGCCCTATAGATCATACAGGAGGCTCTGGAAAACTTAGTTTATCGGAAGACGCACGTCAACAAACATTGGACAGTGTGCCTTTAGGACGCATGGGCCAACCAGAAGAAATTGCAGGATTAGCTAAGTTTTTATTTTCTGAAGAGGCAAATTACATTAATGGTGCTTGTATGACAATGGATGGTGGTCAATGGCTTAACCAAAACGCATTTTAACATCATAGCGTAACTTTATGAAGATAATAGAAATAATAACAGGCTGTGACACACTAATTGTTACAGCCTGTTATTGATGATAATAGTTTTTTAGCAAGTCGATTTTGTTATGGATAAGGATAATTTTCACATTAAATTAAACCGAGCCAATGCCAATAAGTGGCGCTAAATAAAATCATAAGTAAATAACCAATAACCGTTATAGGAATCCCTGTTTTTAAAAAATCTTTAACAGTAAATGTTTCTGTGCCATAGGCCAACATTGATTGTGGTGAGCTTACAGGTAGTAAGAAACCAAAGCTGATAACGAATTGTTGTATAAGCACAAATCCCACAGACTGATTGCCTAAATCCAAGGTAGTGGTTAGTGAAATAAATACAGGAATTAACGCTGATGCTAAACTTGTTGCACTTGCAAAACCTAAATGTATTAAAATATTGAAAAGTGCAATTAATGCAATGGTTACTACAAGAGGATAATGATTTAAACCCATGATGCCAAACGTTTGATCACTCAACCATTGCGCAGCTGTTGTTTTTAAAAGTACATTTCCTAAAGATATACCAACGCCAAAAACAATAATAGTTCCCCAAGGTATACGACTTTCAGCTTCTTTCCAAGACATGACGCCAATTTTAGGAGTTAGCATGACAGCCAGTGCTAATAAAATGATTGAAGATGAATCAATAGGATGTAATATTTTTTCGGTAGACCAAAGTATTAATAAAATGATAGATATTCCAATAAGACGGCACTCTTTAGAAGTTACGGGCCCCATCGCTTTTAACTGTTGTTGAATTAAAGATTTACCGCCTGAAAGTTCTTTTTCTTCAGGAGGCATCACTTTAAGCATGATAAAATAAAGCGCAATTGACATCAATACAGACCAAGGTCCTGCATATAATAACCACTGCCCCCATGATATATCAGTATTTAATTGATCATTTATAAAGTTAATTGCGACAATGTTTTGTGCAGCTGCAGTTTTTATACCAATATTCCAAATAGAAACTGCTTGTACAGCTGTGATAACTAAAAGTCCAGCTAATTTACTTTGTTTAGCAACACCGAATGCTGTAATCATTCCTAATAATATAGGAATCACAGCACCTGCTCGTGCAGTTGCTGATGGAACGAAGAATGCTAAAAATATTGCTACTAATATTGTACCTATGACGATGCGACTTGTCTTATTGCCTGCTACAGATAGTACAATGAGTGCAAGCCTTTTATGAAGTTGTGTGATTTGCATTGCGGTTGCTAAAAAAAGAGCAGCCGCAACTAAAGCTAATGCACTCGTAGAAAACCCACTAAAAGCAAGTTTTAAAGCATTACCTGTTCCGAAAAGTGAATTTCCCTTCAATATTTCACCATTTGACTGAGGATGCCCTAGTGATTCAGATAAATTTTGTACTGGACTGAACCCTATCAATAAAATAATGAGTCCAACAATCATGACCGCAGAAACTGGATAAGTCACTGCTTCAGTAACCCATAATATGACTGCAAATAATAATATTGCTAATGCGCTTTTAGCCATAAGCGGTAAACTTTCTGGTGTAGGCAATAACAACAAAGCGATTAAGACAGTGATGCTTGTGAGTAACCAAAACGGTTTAAAATGAGATGTAGATTTAGTAGATGAATCTTTGCGCATATATTTCCACTCCCTTGTTATATCTTTCACAATAATATTACAAATTTTATTAAGTTGTATCATTATAATTTAAGAAAGTTCATAAAAAGTTACTAATTATGTATATGATAAATCGTTAATTTTAAAAATTTTATAGTAATTATGAGAAGATACTTTTGATATGAATATGGGAGAGGCGTTCAACACTGCGACATTAAATCGTTTGCAAGTTTAATTAATAATAAATAGGTAATAGCAATACTAATGGAAAATATAAGAATGCCATTAAACATTTAATAAATAAAAAAGGTGATTAATATGGATGTTAGATTTCCAATTGGTGAATTAGAAGTACCAGATTATGTGACACTAAAAGATATCCAACGGTGGCTTAGTGAAATTGAGACGTATGCATATAGATTAAGACAAACTGTAGATCATTTAAATGAAGAAGCGTTAAACAAACAATATCGGGAGAAAAGTTGGAATGTACGACAACTTGTTCATCATATAGCAGATTCTCAATTAAATATGTTTCAACGCTTAAAATTGGCATTAACAGATACGAATCCAGTTGTTGATCCTTTTATTCAAGATGAGTGGGCTAAACTTGCTGATAGTCAACTTCCTATAGAATGTTCCCTTAAAATGTTAGAAGGTATAAATGAACGTATTATAGCAATTGGTAATCATTTAACAGAAAATGATTTGAATCGTACATTTACATTAAGAGGAAGCGGAGAAATATCTGTTGCTACTAAAGTTGCTAAATTAGCTTGGCATGAAGAACATCATTTAGCGCATATTAAAATTGCATTATCATAATAAATATATGTTGAGACCGTTCAATTTTAATCATTGAACGGTTTTTTTCATGTATAAATAACAAACTAACTACGATAGTTGTCACACTAATTACAATTGTGTTACAGAAAAATTAGTTTGAAAATTAGTTTATATACTTTAGGAATAGGTTTTTTTACAAATTATCTTCGAATTTATATTCGATTTAATGTAATTATTATGTAAAATGCACAGGATTTTTTTAATTTCGCTGTAACCTACAAGGTTTTTATGGATGTTATAGTATTTACTGGAAATTGGTTGAAACAGCATTGGATTTTTCAAAAATAACAATTGGTTTCAATATCACAGATAAAATTAATTCTTAAAAATATAAAAACAAACTTGTAGGAGGATTTACTCAAAAATGAAAAAAACAGTATTAGCTTCAACATTAGCAGTAGGATTAGGTGTAACAGGATTTGCAGCAGGAAATTCAGCTGACGCGGCTGAACAAGGTATTGACAAAGCAGAATTAGCAAACTTAGCACAATCTAACCCAGAACAATTAAATGCATCACCAGTACAAGAAGGTTCATATAGCTATAACTTTAATTATAATGGTTTAAACTATAACTTTGAATCAAATGGACAAACTTGGTCATGGAGTTATGGTGAAGGTTCAAGCGCTAACGCTTCAACTGTAGAACAACCACAACAAGCACAAACTGAGCAACCAGCTCAACAAACTGCACCACAAACTGAACAAACACAACAACCTCAACAAGAAGCAACTACGAAAGCTTCAACTCAATCATCAAGCTCAAATGAAGCTTCAAGTGGTTCTTCAGTAAACGTTAATTCACATTTACAAGCAATCGCGCAACGTGAATCAGGCGGCGACTTAAAAGCTGTTAACCCATCTTCAGGTGCAGCAGGTAAATACCAATTCTTACAAAGCACTTGGGATTCAGTAGCACCAGCACAATATAAAGGTGTATCTCCAACAGAAGCACCAGAATCAGTACAAGATGCTGCAGCTGTAAAACTTTACAATGAAGTTGGCGCTTCACAATGGGTTACTGCATAATCTGAATTATAATTCTTAATTAAAATCAAAAAATACTAATAAAAGCTATGAAAGCATCTTTCAGTAGAGAAGCTTTCATAGCTTTTTTATTTAACAATTGGATAAAGTTACGTGTATTTAAGCATAAAGTTATAAAAAGTCATTCCAAACACCTTCATTTGGAGTAGAAGTTACAGAAATAATTTCATCTTTAGTTGGATGTTTGACACTGAGTTTATATGCCCAAAGTGCGATTTGTTGACCGGGTTTATTAAATTTTTGGCCGTATTTTTGATCTCCGTATAAGGGTAAGTTTTGATTTGCGAATTGAACTCTAATCTGATGTGAACGACCTGTTTTTAATTGGATTTGAACCAAAGTTTTACGATTAATGGTTTTGATAACTTTATAATTCAAAATTGCCTCTTTAGCTTCTTTTTTCTTGGAATTAACCACATATACAATGTTTTTATTTCTATCTTTCCATAAATAATCACGAAGTTCACCTTCTTTTTTTGAAGGTACACCGTGAATAATCGCTAGATATGTTCTATATAATTTTTGTTTTCTAAGTTCATTAGATAACCTAGAGGCCGCTTTGGATGTTTTAGCGAATACGATTGCGCCTCCAACAGGCCGATCAAGGCGATGTACGAGACCAAGATATACATTTCCTGGTTTATTGTATTGGACTTTTATGTAATTTTTTAAAATAGACAACAAATCTTGATCTCTTGAGTTATCTTCTTGTACAGGAACATTGATAGGTTTCTCTACCATTAATAAATGGTTATCTTCATAAAGAATATTGTCGAACATTTAATTCCTCCAACATAATATACATTATTAGTTTTCGTAAATTTTAAAATAAAATTATTAAAATTAAACCAAATTAAGATATTATCAGTAGTTAGATATAAATTCAATCTTCCTTATATCTAAAAATCATAAAAAGTAATTATTTATTAAGGTGAAAGTGAATATTATTTTCACACTAATTACATTGTCATTACATATTTGTAAAAGTAGAATAATAGTTCCTGATTGATGTGTTGGTTTTTTGAATGGAATTGAGGTACGTGATCAATGTAATTGAGGCGTAAAAATTCTAGATATTTTTTAACTTCACTGTAACCCACAAGCTTTTTCTAGATGTTACAGTGGGAACTAGCAAATTTGATAAAAGTAATTTTGCAAAATCGAAAACACAAATTTAAACACAAATTTAAAAGTATTATCTCTTAGGAGGATTTATTAATAATGAAAAAAACAGTATTAGCTTCAACGTTAGCAGTAGGACTCGGCGTAACAGGGATCGCAGCAGGAAATTCAGCAGATGCGTCTGAACAAGGTATCGATCAAGCACAACTAGCTCAACAAGCACAAAACAACCCTGAACAATTAAATGCTAAGCCAGTACATGAAGGTGCTTATAACTATAACTTTAATCAAGATAATTTAAATTATAACTTTGAATCTGATGGCACATATTGGTCATGGAGCTATGGTGAAGGTTCAAACGGATCAAGCGATGCATCAACACAATCAACAACTAATGTAGGACAACAAGAACAAGCACCGCAAACTCAAGACCAACCACAACAAGCTTCATCAGAACAACCAGCACAAGAGCAAGCACCTCAAACTGAGCAAACGCAACAACCACAACAAGAAGCAGCTTCATCACAACAATCAACAGATAATTCAAGTGAAGCATCAAGTGGTTCATCAGTAGAAGTAAACGATCACTTGAAACAAATCGCGCAACGTGAATCAGGTGGCGACTTAAAAGCAGTTAATCCATCTTCAGGTGCAGCAGGTAAATATCAATTCTTACAAAGTACATGGGATTCAGTAGCGCCAGATGAATATAAAGGTCAATCACCAACAGAAGCACCAGAATCAGTACAAGATCAAGCAGCAATGGATTTATATGAATCTGAAGGTGCTTCACAATGGGTTACTGCATAATAAGATAATATGCAATTTTAAAATATGAATATAAATGTATAGAGTGAGTGACATATAAAGCTCATGCTAAAAATAAAGGACTAATCCGTTAGCAACAACATGGATTAGTCCTTTTTACATTGAGGGAAAGACATATATTTTCGAAAGTTATAGAATTAATTGTAGAAAATTAATAGAAAAGTTAATTTTAAAAAAGATATTTAAATAATATACTAAAAATAATACTTAATTTAAAACTGCTGACTTATTAATTAATGAACTAAATCTTGCAATAATAGAATAAAAAGTGCTTTTATTACAACATCATTACAATAAAATTGAAAATATAACTAACCCTAAAACGATGATGATGGCGTTCTAAGGTTTTTTGATGAGTGTAATATTTAACTTTTATGTCATTAGGACGTAAAAAATCTAGATGTTTTTTTAACTTCACTGTAACCCACAAGCTTTTTCTAGATGTTACAGTGGGAACTAGCAAATTTGATAAAAGTAATTTTGCAAAAAACGAAACACAAATTTAAAAAGCAAATTTAAAAGTATTATCTCTTGGGAGGATTTATTAATAATGAAAAAAACAGTATTAGCTTCAACGTTAGCAGTAGGACTTGGCGTAACAGGAATTGCAGCAGGAAATTCAGCAGATGCGTCTGAACAAGGTATCGATCAAGCACAACTAGCTCAACAAGCACAAAACAACCCTGAACAATTAAATGCTAAGCCAGTACATGAAGGTGCTTATAACTATAACTTTAATCAAGATAATTTAAATTATAACTTTGAATCTGATGGCACAAATTGGTCATGGAGCTATGGTGAAGGTTCAAACGGATCAAGCGATGCATCAACACAATCAACAACTAATGCAGGACAACAAGAACAAGCACCGCAAACTCAAGACCAAACACAACCACAACAAGATTCATCAGAACAACCAGCACAAGAGCAAGCACCTCAAACTGAGCAAACGCAACAACCACAACAAGAAGCAGCTTCATCACAACAATCAACAGGTAGTTCAAGTGAAGCATCAAGTGGTTCATCTGTAGACGTGAACGATCACTTGAAACAAATCGCGCAACGTGAATCAGGTGGCGACTTAAAAGCAGTTAATCCATCTTCAGGTGCAGCAGGTAAATATCAATTCCTACAAAGTACATGGGATTCAGTAGCACCAGATGAATATAAAGGTGTATCACCAACGGAAGCACCAGAATCAGTACAAGACCAAGCAGCAATGGATTTATATGAATCTGAAGGTGCTTCACAGTGGGTTACTGCATAATAAAATAATATTTAATTTTGAAATATTGTATCATCAGTCCCTAGGTTCTTTTATAGAATCTAGGGATTTTTCATTTTTTAGCGGAACATGAAAATGATTAAATTAGAGCATAATATTAAACAGCTTATAATAAATTGAAGTAAACATTATATACTTATAATTCAACATAACCCGCATACATTGAAAAACATACGTATTTTTATTATTATGTTTTCTGTATTAAAAAAATTATAATTTGAAATTGTAATTCTGAAACTTTTTAGCTATTGCTGAAAAGTTTCTTTTTGTGTTGAAAGCAAAATGGACGAAGTATAGTTAAGAAAATGGTTGTTCAAAAAATAGATTAATCTATAGAAAGAGGTGTTGGTTCAATGGTATATAAAATTCATCTGAAAAATATTTGTTTTTGTCTTTTAGGTACTTTTTTAATTGCAATAGGCGTCAATTCTTTTGTTTTAGCTTCAAATTTAGGAGAAGGTGGTACAGTCGGTATTTCTTTGAATCTAAAATATACTTTAGGTCTTTCTCCAGCGTTGACGACACTTATCATTAACATCATATTAATTGGTGTTGGTTGGAAATATCTAAGTAAAACAACTGCACTTTATACTTTGATTACTGTGGTTGCAAGTTCATTCTTCTTGGGTATTACTGAATCTTTTAATTTAAATTTAGAGTCTGATTTTATCAATACTATTTTTTCAGGCGTGCTCATTGGTATCGGTACAGGATTTGTGATATCTGCCCGTAGTACATTGGGCGGTACTTCAGTTATTGCAAAAATTATAAACAAATACAGCGAAATTAAAACGTCACAAGCATTATTTATACTTGATTCATTGATAGTTTTATCATTCTTACTTGTCTTACCTATACAAAATGTACTTTATACTATTGTCATGTTGTTTATCGTTGAAAAAAGCATGTCTTTTGTAATAGAAGGATTTAATCCTAAAAAAGCGATTACTATTATTTCAGATTTTAATGCAGACATTAGTAAACAAATTAATGAAGAAACAGGTCGTGGCTCAACACTGCTAAATGGTGTAGGAGGATATCAACAAAAAGAGACGAATGTACTTTACGTAGTCGTTCCTCAAAATCAGTTAGCTAGAATTAAAAAAATTGTAAATCGTCATGATGAAAATGCCTTTTTAGTAATCCATGATGTACGAGATGTCCTAGGAAATGGGTTTATGAAATTACAATAAGCATAGAAAAGCAATATCTTCAAATTAACTACAAAAATTTGAAAATACCAGTCTTTCATTTATATATTGGATGGCTGGTATTTTTATATGCGCATTTGTTATGGGATAAATATGTTATCATTACCAATTTTTAAAATAAGATACGAGATAAAAAGATAACAGTGGTAACTGTAAAAATACTAAATAATGTAGAAAATAATACAATTTGTGCATGTAATTCCGGTTCAATTTGATATTCCATGGCAATCGTAGAAGTATTTCTTGAAGTAGGAAAAGAACTAGCAATAAAAAGTGATTGTGCGACAACACCGTCTAAACTTAATAAATAGATAACTGCTAAAGAAAGTATTGGACTTATTATTAAACGACCAATAAGTGACCATGAAATAACGCGATGGAAAAAGTTGATTTTAATTCTGGCAAGTTGTGCTCCTAACAAAATCAGTGCTATAGCTACAAATCCATCAGAGAGTTGATCGAGGGGAATTAAAATCGTTTTGGGAAGCTTAACAGTAAAAACTTGGCAGATAATTCCTAGCAGAAGTGCATGAAAAACTGGTAGACGTAAAAATCCGCGTGTGATATCTGCCATTGATTTACTAGCTGATAATAGATTATACATACCATAAGAATATGTGAGTAAATTTTGAAATACTAAAATGAAAATTTGGACTGAGACACCGATTGGATTATGACTAAATACGAGTTGACTGACTGGTAACCCGTAATTTCCTGAATTCATTAACGAAATACTATTTTTTAGAGCAGCACTTTCTCCTTTTTCTAAATGTAGACATTTAGAAATTAAATTGCCAAGTAAAATTAAAATAACGCTGAAAATGATAATATAATATATTATGTTTAGTAATAAAGGTATATCAATGTTAATTTGGTAAATGTTTACAAATACTGATGCCGGCATTAAGCAGTATGTTATTAAAGTGGAAAAGTGTTTAAGATTAAAAGAAAATTTTATTTGAAGTATTAAACCCAACAATATCAGAAGTAAAATAGGCAAAATAACTTCTGAAAGAATAAAAATAAACATAAGCAACCTTCTATCTCTAAATATTTTATGTGATGAAAAATAATGCAATATTCATTTACTTTTACGTTAGCACATATTTATTATAAGTAAAATAAATCTTAATAATTAGAATTGATAAGTAAAGGTTATCATTATGTTGCTCAAATAGTAAGTGAAATGTAAAAATCTCAATAAATATAAAGCGTGCGGTAGCTAATTATGTAAAAAAAGTAATTTTAAAAAGACAAGGTACTGAAACATAAACCCTAGAAAAATAACACTCATATGATTTAATTCAATCCATCTGAGTGTTTCTTTGATTATTCAATACTGCAGCATATTGTTGGCTCGATTTCTTAGGGACAGATTCAGTCTGTCTCGTCTTCAGATTGTCTTGTTCCAGCAAACGTCTCGCCAAAATACAATGTATTCATATGTACTTTTACGTTAAATACTTTAAAAAATAAGACACTATATCAATCCAAGTAGTAACTCAATGAGCTAACTATAATTAAAACAGTATTGAAAAAGGCAATTTCTATTGAAATAATATAGAAATTGCCTTTTTCACTTGTCCAAGAACTTTATGTCCCAGACTATTTTTTAATTAACTTGATAGATATGTCTAATATTTTGTATGACATTATCATATGTTCATACAGTGTTTCAAAGCATCATTTACTAGACAAGTTGTTTAAAGTTTTCTAGGCGTTTTGCTTTTTCTTCATCACTAATACCATGTTTTTTAACATAGCGATTATTTTCGTGTTCAGCACATTCATGGCAACAAGCGCCTAAATAACGTGCTTCATTTTCTTCAGATACTAAAATTTGACGGTTACATTCAGGATTAGAGCAATTGATGTAACGTTCACAAGGTGTCCCATCAAACCATTCCTTACCTACAACAGTTTTTTCAACTTGATTGACATCTACACTGATACGTTCGTCAAATACGTACATTTTGCCGTCCCAATACTCACCTTTTGTTTCTGGATCTTTTCCATAAGTGGCGATACCACCTTCAAGTTGGCTTACGTCTTTAAAACCTTCTCTTAATAGATAACCGGAGAATTTCTCACAGCGAATACCGCCAGTACAATAAGTGACGATTTTTTTATCCATAAATTGATCTTTATTTTCTTTAATCCAGTCTGGTAAATCTCTAAAACGAGTAATATTAGGTCGAATCGCACCACGGAAATGTCCTAAATCATATTCATAATCATTACGCGCATCGATAACAATTGTGTCATCATCAAATAATGCTTCTTTAAATTCTTTAGGTGATAAATAATTACCAGTAAGTTCTTTAGGGTTAATATCTTGCTCTAAATCTAATGCTACAATTTCTTTTCTAGGACGCACGTGCATTTTTTTAAACGCGTGACCATCTGCTTCATCAATTTTGAAAGTAATTCCTTTGAATCTTTCATCTGATTGTAATGCGTTCATATATTTTTCTGTTGCTTCAACTGTTCCTGATACAGTACCATTAATACCTTCAGTTGATACTAAGATACGTCCTTTAAGCTCCAAATCTTTACAAAAATCTAAATGCTCTGTAGCAAATGTTTCTGGGTCTTCAATCGTTGTATATTTATAATACAATAATACTCTGTAATCCATAATTCTATTCTCCTCTAATTTATTTCTGTTTATAATAGTTTTATATAAAATTAATAGTTTAGTGATGTCGTGCGGCTATCATTCATAATGATATTATGAATGTTTGCTATATGCTTTTATAAAAGGACGAAATTCTCCTCACTATATTGTAACAAAAAAGGAACAATATTCAATTTAAAAATTTTGTAAAACTAAATATTGTCAAAAATTTTTTGAAGAGCATTTGAATTATGATAAAAAACATGTTCTTTTCAAATTTATTATCAATGAAAAGAACATGTATATAAATTTACTTATTTTTATTTGTAAAGATAAGTGCAACTACTAAACTAATTGTACTGATAGCAAAGATAATATTCATAATAGAAAGTGTTTCTATAATCACTACATCTTTGCCTAATCGTTCAAAAGCATTTTGTTGCATTTCTTTCTCTGAATTAAAATCACTGTCAGCTCTTGAAGGCTTTTCTTCAATATCTTCTAATAATCTTTCTTTAACTTTAGGCATGTTATACCTCCTTATTCTCTATTATAATTTTTCCCTATTAACAAAAAATAAACCATCAATATATAGGCGTTTGCATCATATGCTTGAGGTGGCTATACTTTTATTAATCAATGAAATAAAGCAGGAGAGGATAGAATGGAAACTGTATATTTAGCAGGTGGATGCCTTTGGGGTGTTCAGGCATTCGTTAAGACATTACCAGGTGTCATTCAAACAGAAGCTGGTAGGGCAAATGGTATTACGCATACACTTGATGGAGAATATGATGGTTATGTAGAAGTAATTAAAACGAGTTTTGAACCGGAAAAAGTATCTGTTTCTGATTTAATGGGGTATCTTTTTGAAATTATTGACCCTTATAGTGTAAATCAACAAGGTCAAGATATAGGATTAAAATATAGAACTGGCTTATATAGTGAAGACGCAAAACATTTAAAAGAAGCACAGGCATACATAGATGCAATTGAAGATCATCATCATATAGCCACAGAGGTATTGCCACTGACGAATTATGTTAAAAGTGCAGAAGCACATCAAGACAGATTATCAAAATTTCCAAATGACTACTGTCATATACCTAAAGGACTTATTAATAAGTATAAAAAGTGATGAAACAATATAGATTTTAAAGTAAAACTTCTTTGTATATTTTGAAAACATTTTCATAAAAAATAACCATAAAATTTTTGAAAAAAGGGTTTGACATTTAAATTTAAGGCGCGTAATATACTAAAAGTACATGGGGTGTACTAATGTATTTTCATCCCTTTAAATACTTAGTCATACGCATTATACTAAGACAAATATTTTTGTTTTAGTCTTTTTTTATCTTATAGTACACGGGATGTACGATTAAAGGAAGGTAGTTGGAAAATGTTGAATGAATTTAAATTTATTTTTAAAAATAAAATGTTAGTGGTCTCTTTAATTGCTATATCGCTTATTTCATTGCTATATGTAGCTTTGTTTGTTGGTTCAATGTGGGATCCATACGACAAGACAGAAAATCTAAAAATATCTGTTGTCAACCATGATGAAAAAGCAACGCTTAATAATAAAGATATTACTATCGGTGATGATTTAGTAGACAAATTAAAAGATAATGATAAGTTTGATTTTCAAGTTGTTTCTGAAAAAGAAGCAGATAAGCAATTGAATAGAGGTGAAAGTGTAGGAACAATTATCGTTCCCAAGAATGCTTCATCCAATGCAACGACAATTTTAGATGAAAATCCTAAAAAAATAAATCTGGAAACTAAGGTGAACCCAGGCTCTAGCTATACGGGCAGTCAATCTGCAAATTCAGCTATCAATACAGTGACTGAATCTATAAAAGATAATATTAGATCAAATTATTTGAATGAATTATTCGCTAGTGCTAAAAAATCACAATCAGGTTATCAAGATACATCTGATGCATTAGGGCAAATGTCTGATGCAGAAACACAACTTATTGATGGTAATCAAGAAGTGACAGATGGTATTCAACAAATGGCGCCGATGGTAGGTCAACCAGCTCAAAAGTTATTATCAGGAAATCAGCAAGTAACAGATGGGTTGAAAGAGCTTCAGGCTAATAATGACGAATTAAAATCAAAAATAGACGACGCAGTGAGTCAGCAAAACAATGTTTCATTTGAATCCGAAAATGAAAAAGCGCTTAATGATGTTACTAAAGTAAAAGAAAATAATCCGACGAATGCTGATGAATATGGTGCAACAATTGTTCCTTATATGGCAAGTGTAAGTTTATTTGTTGGTGCGCTATCGTTTAGTGCGATTTATCCATTGAGAAAAACGATTGATAAATCTACAACTTCAATAAGACAAACTTTAGGAAAATTTGCGTTATATATTGTTCAAGGTGCGTTATCTGCATTGTTCATGAGTAGTTGGGTATTATTTGTATTTAATATGTCAGTTGGTAATGTCTGGAAATTTATATTAGTAGGGTTATTATGGGCTATTGCAGCAATTACAATCACATCATTCCTAACATTATTCTTAGATAGAATAGGACTCTTTATATCAATGATTCTTTTAATCTTACAATTGAGTGCAAGTGAAGGTATGTTCCCAATAGAGCTTTCTGCAACGTTCTATAGATGGATACATCCATTTTCACCAATGTCCTATGCTATTCAAGGATATAGAGAAGCAATATTCACTAATGCAGGTCACTTCGACTTTGGATTTGTTGTAGCTCTACTTATCGGAATCATTATCGTAATGATGATTTTACAATATTTAGTTTTATTATGGTTTAATAAACGTGAAAAATTACCACTTTCTATCGAATTCAAGTAACTTATAAAGGGGGATAAAGTGATGAATGATGTAGATGCATCGATTGAGAAAGCGATAACCAAATTTCAAATCGTGATGCTGTATTTAAACAAAGAAATTATTGAAATGGTGAATGAATCATCTCTCACAAACCTACTTTCAAGAGAACAAATTGAAGCGATGAGAATTATTCAAACAAAAGGTCAAGTTACGATTAATGAGTTAGCTGGGCTACAAAATATATTTAAAACAGCTGCTTCAAAAAGAATCGGTAAACTTGAAGAAATGGGTTATGTGCAAAGGGCACACTCAAACAATAAAAGAATTAAATTAGTCCAATTAAGTTTAGAAGGTGAAAGTTTCTTAAAACAAGCGACTTCAGCAATGAGTGAATCAGTGAAAAATCGCTTAGGTAACCAATTTTCACTTGAAGAAATAGAAGATTTTGTAAATCAATTGGAACGAATCGATGAAGCGTTTAGAAAAAGTAAATAATTACTAAGCAATTAAATGAGTTATACATGGACTTGTAGCTACAGGATTAGTATACTAAATGATATAATTTCAAGCGTATACTAACTGAAAAACATAAATTTTTGATTAGGGGTGAAACATAATGAAAAGAACAGCTGAACGTATACTTGCCTGGATTGGTATTGGTTTACAGCTATTAGGTGTAATTGTTCTGGCAATATTCTTACCATTAATTGGAAATGGTGACAATAAAAATGCAATGATACAAGCAATGATGGAAGATGATAGTTCAATCACATATGAAAATGGAGAAGCGGTTATTAATATGTTAAGTGCCTTGGTAACTGCAGGACTAGTATTATCTATTGTGCTACTTATAGTGGCGATTATTGGTGCAGTGTTAATTGGTAAAAAAGCCAAAGCTGCCGGCATTTTATTAATCATTGTGGGTGTTATTTCATTAATCGGTAACTGGATTACTGCCATTTTATGGTTAGTAGCCGGTATCATGTTGCTAGTAAGAAAACCTCAAAAACCTATTTATAGCAGAGATGAAGAAGATGATGCTAATCCCTTTATCAAAGATGGGTCACAAGTAAATGAACATAATAACTCATATGTATTATCTGAAAATCAAAAAGAGAACGAACAAGAAAAAATCAAAGAAAATTATTCCGATACTGACGAGGATAATAAATATAAATATTAATTTTTAATCCAAGTTTGCCTTTGATAGGTAAACTTGGATTTTTTATATATTATTCAGATTTGATTGTATCTAAAATTAATTGGAGTTGGTTATATAATTGATGTGGTTCTATCTTCGTATTTGTATTTTTAGAATTATGTTGTTTTATAAAATCTTTTGGTGTCATATGCATCACATTTTTGAAATCTCTCAAATAAGTATTGTATGAACGGAACCCATAATCTACCCAAATTGATTCGCTATTGCCATTTGTTAATAAATCCCTAGATAAACTATAGATTTTAACTTTTTTAATGTATTTGATTAATGAAATATTCATTTTTTTTGAAAATTCTCTAGATAAATAACTACTATTTACGTAAAATGTTTTAGCTAGTAAATTAAGCGTTAATGGTTGCTTGTAATGTTGGTTAATATATTCTACAACGTTTTTAATTAATTTATTCGAGTAAGTCAACTGACCATATATATTTGCTTGAGATGAATTGAGGTAATTAATTAATTTAATAACTCCGATGTCTCCATTAAATAAATTATTTTCTAAAATATTTTTTAAAGTTGTAATATAAGTTTCGGTAATCAACTTACTTAATTTATATTTTTCTAGAAGATTTTCTCGATTGATTAAGGTGAAACGATGATAACTTAAATTATTTACTGAAATACAAGCAAGCATACCTTCTCGATGTACAATGAGATTTTCTTCGAAATCGTATACCACAAATACATCGCCTCGATGAAATATAAAATTTGATTTTACTTTTTGGAAATGAATCATACCTGAAATAACCAAATATATATTGGAAAAGTTAGGTGTATTTAAATGTTCTAATTGATCACCTTCATCATAAATGATGTGATTATAATCCATTGAAACCCTCCATTCCTTAAATGTTGCTAGAAAAGTTAGCATCAATTTATGTAAAATGAGAATCAGATTAAGTATTAAGGTATTGGGAGTGAGAGCAATAAATTTGTTTTGGAAATGTAGATATACTTAAATTTAATTTCATTTATTTAAATAGTACTCTTTTTAAAATTAATACGTCAATTAATGTTGCGTAATTATAATAAAATAAAATTCTAAAACTAAAAAAATGGATAATTTTTACATCTGTTTATAATATATTCTATTATTGAGCGTAAAAATAGTGATAAATTCGAACAATTCGTGAATAATTTTGAAGTACTGAATAATTGAAAATATTTTCAGCGTTGTATTAAGTCAGTATTCCAGCTAATTAGCAAGATGTCATAGGGTATTGATTTCCATAAAATGAGAATCATAAAAGTAGCATTTTAGTGAGTTTAGCGTCCAAAAAATAGAATGCTGTAAACAAATTGGGGTAATATCAAATCAAGTAGCATAAATTGGATTGTTATTAAACTAAATTAAAATGCAATAAAATAAGTTGTTCTATTGAGGAAGATAATAAAAACATGTAAATTGATAGTAAAGGTTAATATAGACATTAAATTGAAATTAACGAATGAGGTGAGCTAAATGATGATGATGATTGGTATACTTACACCGCTATTGGTTATTGGCTTTATAGTTATGTCAATTTTGGAAGAAAAAAAACGAAACAAAAGAGAGCAAGAAAATAATAACGATGATCAAAAGCACATAAATAATACGACTAATAGCAATGAGGATAACCGTAAAGATGAATAATTCATTATTTTATTGTTATAAACCTCTTTAAATAGTAAAGTGCTCCATTAAATCATGCACATATTAAAATAGTATGAACAAAGCAAAGTTTAGCATTTTATTGATACGATATAGGAGTTGAAATATAAAATTGATTTCTAATTTATCAATTTTTATTTCACTCCTAATTTTTATATTTTCAAAGTATATCAACGACATAATTTTAATGGTCAGATATCTAAATTTAACTTAAACACAAATGAAATATGTCTAGTGTTAAATTTTCTTACAAGGAAGTGTTATATAATGAGTGAAATGATATATATATTACAAAGTGTATTATTACCTATTTTCATAATGATTGTATTGGGATTTATCTTACAGAAAAAGTTCACACTAGATTTAAAAACTTTAGCGAAATTAAATATATATGTGTTTGTACCAGGATTTATTTTTGTAAAGTTTTATAAGACAAATTTTGAATTACATTTATTATTATATATTGTAGTTTTCTTTATAATATACATAATTTGTTTATATATCGTGGGCAAAGCTTTAACTTTAATAAACAAGAGGGATAAAGGGGAAGCTACGACGTTAACCAATAGTGTATTATTTTTTAATTCTGGAAATTATGGCGTACCAGTTAATGACTTAGTGTTTAAGGGAGATCCACTCGCGATGTCTGTTCAAGTCATCGTTTTATCATTACAAAATATTTTCACTTTTTCGTATGGCATTTTTGCAATACAGTCTGCACAAATTGGAAAGTTAAAAGCGATGTTAGGGTATTTTAAAATGCCAGTGCTATACGCTTTGTTACTTGCAATTATTTTAAATTATGCGGATATCCCCATACCGGAATTTATTTGGACGCCAGCTAATTATGTGGCAGATGCGATGATTGCAATTGCTTTAATCATGCTAGGAGCACAAATTGCGAATATAAACTTTACTTTCAAGTGGTCACTATCATATATTTTTATATTTGTACGTTTAGTCATTGGACCAGCTATCGCATTAATCATTATAAAAATCATGGGTATTGAAGGAGTGATTGCACAAACACTTTTTATCGCTTCAGCAATGCCAACATCAGTAAATAGTTCTGTGATAGCGCAAGAGTATGACAATCATCCTGAACTTGCAGCAGAACTTGTCTTTTTATCAACTTTATTAAGTTCAATTACTGTGGTAATTGTTATTTATGCTTCTAAATTATTATTTTAGATAAATAAAAAGTTATATGAATTATCATTACCAATACGTTTAAGCGCTGAGATATAAAAATTAAATCTTGGCGTTTTTTATTTCAGTTTTTAGCAAATTTTTATGAATTAAAAAATCACTGATGTATTTAAAGTGCTGAAAATTTTAATGCCACTTTTCTTGCTATATCAAACTTAAACCATGTAATATCCTTGTTTGTCTATTGTATAAAAATTGAATCGAAAATATTTTGTTTGTAAAAATAATTTTTATTTTCAAATTTATTGTGCTATAAATATAGCGTGAACGACATTTAAAATAAATAGTTTGAAAATAACTATAAATTGAAGGATGGTATATGTGAAAGAGATTGTATTAGGCATAGATATCGGTACAAGTTCTGTTAAAGCCATTGCTATTAATAAAAGAGGTGACGTTTTAGATAGCGTCAGCGAACCCATCGATGTTATTAATCAACAAACAGGTTTTAGTGAACAAAATCCAGATGACTGGTTTAAAGCTTCTAAAGATTGCATTAAGTACTTATTAAATTCTGTAAAGTTAGCAAATATGAAGATCAAAGGTATTTCATTTTCTGGCCAAATGCACAGTTTAGTACTGCTTGATCATCAATTTCAACCACTTAGAAATGCCATTTTATGGAATGATACAAGATCCACTTTTCAATGCGAACAAATAAAACAGCAATTTGGTGAATATGTAATGGATAATCCTGTGTTAGAAGGATTTACATTAACTAAGTTGTTATGGGTAAAAGAAAACGAACCATTGATTTGGTCCAAAGCAAATGTGTTCTTATTGCCTAAAGATTATGTGAGATTTAAATTCACAGATACGATAAATATGGAGTATTCTGATGGCTCAAGCACGTTGTTAATGGATATAGCATATAAGTGTTGGAATAAAAAAATTTGTGAGTATTATGGTGTATATCAACTATGTCCCAATTTAATTGAATCACAAAAATTTGTAGGATACATCAATACTTCAATCGCAGATGAATTAGGTATGGGTGATGATGTGGCAGTATTTGCTGGGGGTGGAGATAATGCCTGTGGTGCATTAGGTGCAGGTGTTATTAACGATGGCGATACATTATGCAGTATCGGCACTTCTGGAGTGATACTAGCGTGTGATTCTGAGCATACGGGTACTTATTATCACAATATACATCATTTTAATCATGTACTCCCTGAAAAATCTTATGCGATGGGAGTAATATTAGCTGCAGGAGATAGTTTGAAATGGTTTCAAAAAAACATCGCTCCAAATTTAACTTATAGTCAAATTTTGGATGAAGCAAAACAGTCTTCTATAGGGAGTAATGGTTTAATATATGCACCATATTTATCAGGAGAACGTACACCTCATGGGGATAGTCAAATTAGAGGAAGTTTTATTGGCTTAAGCCGTATGCATTCGATTAAAGATATGGCTCGCGCGGTTATTGAAGGTATTACTTTTGCATTATATGAATCTATCTATTATTTACGTGAAAATGATAAAAAAATTAAAGAAATGACTTCTATTGGTGGTGGAGCTAAAAGTGATTTTTGGCTTCAATTACAAGCTGATATCTTCAACGCTAAAGTATATAAATTAAAGCATGAAGAGGGACCAAGTATGGGTGCAGCGATGATAGCAGCAAAAGGTGTAGGGTGGTTTCATGATACCGCTGAGATGGTAAGACAATTTATACAATATGATAAAGTATTTGAACCATGTATAGAAAACCATATGCAATATAAGCAGTATTTTGCAATATATAAAAAAATCTATGGTGATACCAAAAAAATAACAAAAGAATTATTAAAGTTATCGCAATAAAATTATAATATCGGTGCAATTATGTCGCTATTTCTTATGATATTTCCTGGAAAATAAAAAGCTTAAAAAATATAGACGGTTGAAAAAATACAGTTTTTACGTTAAATTAAATATGAAATAAACATAAAATGCATATCAATTAAATAGAGATAAGTTTAGACCACTGGAAGTGCCTTTATGACAAAAGGCTGAGACGAGCGTGATACGCTAGAATTCCTTGAACCTGATCCAGTTTGTACTGGCGTAGGAAAAGTGGCGTTATAAACCGTATTAGTCCGTTCATATTAACGTTATTTTTCCTATTTGGAAAAGTAACGTTTTTTTATTTTTAGGAGTGATTATAGTGATTATTGCGATTACCAATTATCATAAATTAACCAAGAAAGATAGCGCGAATTATTGTGAAGTTGAACCTTATATTGATTATCTCATCGTCAGGTCACCGATGTGTACTTCTGAGAAGATTGAATGGATTAACCAACTAAAGCAACAACATTTTCCAAAAGATAAAATTATTATTCACAGTGATTATCGTGTACTCCAATCTTGCGGCTTATCACGCATACATTTTAGAGAAAATGATGAGCAAATCCGTGCTTTAAAACAACATTGTTCAGACATAAAAATAAGTATGTCTACACACAGTAGCCATGCAATTCAATATGCAGAAGATTTAAATTTAGATTTTGTACTTTATGGGCACGTATTTGAAACAAAGTCTAAAAAGGGGTTAACCCCTAGATCATTTAGTGAGGTCAATGAAGCATTGAAAAGTGATATTCCCGTAATCGCATTAGGTGGCATTAATTTAACAACTATGCCTCATTTGCCTAAGGGATTTCAAGGTATCGCAGGTATTTCTATTTTTAATCACTCAATAAAAACAGTACAAGCGTTACACAGAGCATGGTTACATTATGAAACAACACAAAATTAATGATTTACTAATCAATAAGCGAGAAAGGAATGAATCATGATGCATTGCATTATTAATGGTGATAATTTCACATTTGAAAATCCTTTAAATATACAAGAGGTATTGCAAACACTTGGTTTAGACGAAAAAAGAGTGATTGTTGAACATAATAAAAAATTAATTAAGCAAAACCAATTTCAGAATCATGTCGTTAATGATAAAGATTGTTTAGAATTATTAGAATTTGTAGGAGGCGGATAAGATGTTTAAAATAGGAAAATTTGAATTTAATTCAAGATTGTTATTAGGTACTGGTAAATTTGAAACAGAAGCCATTCAAAAAGAGGCAATAAATGCATCTGAAACAGAGGTTTTAACTTTTGCAGTACGTCGAATGAACTTATATGATGAGAAATTTCCTAATCCTTTAGCAAAAGTTGACTTATCAAATTTTGTTACTTTTCCTAATACTGCTGGAGCAACTTCAGCTGAGGAAGCGATAAGAATTGCAGAAATTGCTAATCATGCCAATCTTTGTGACATGATTAAAGTAGAAGTGATAGGTGATCAGGAAACCTTACTACCTGATCCGCTAGAAACATATGAGGCGTGCAAGGTTTTACTAGAAAAAGGTTATACAGTGTGTCCTTACATTTCAAATGATGTTGTACTTGCTAAGCGTTTAGAAGAATTAGGAGTACACGCGATTATGCCACTAGCTTCACCTATTGGTACAGGAAGAGGAATAAACAACCCTTTAAATCTACGTTATATTATTGAACGCGCCAATGTACCCGTAATTGTGGATGCAGGGGTTGGATCACCAAAAGATGCATGTCATGCTATGGAATTAGGGGCCGACGCCATTTTATTAAACACAGCAATTTCTAGTGCGAAAGATCCAGGGAAAATGGCAGAAGCCATGAAATTGGGTATTCAAGCAGGAAGAATGAGTTATCAAGCAGGGAGAATACCAGTTAAGTACACAGCTCAAGCTTCAAGTCCAACAGAAGGCATCGGATTTTTATGATGGAAAGATATTCTCGTCAAATACGCTATAAAAATTTTGGTGAACAAGGCCAGCGTAAACTAGCGCAAACACATGTGATGATTGTAGGAGCAGGAGCGTTAGGAAGTCATTGTGCAGAAATATTAACACGTATGGGGATTGGCGAGCTTACGATTATTGATATGGATATTGTAGAATTATCAAATTTGCATAGACAAGCCACTTATACTGAAAACGATGCACAAATGATGATGCCTAAAGTGGAAGCACTAAAAAAGCATTTGTTAGATATAAATTCTAATATTAAAATCAACACATTATACAAAGAAATAACTTGCACCAACATTGAACACATTTTAAGAAAATCAAATCCTGATATCGTCATGGATGGCATGGATCATTTTAAAATTAGATACTTGATTAACGAAGTATGCCATAAATTTTCGATACCTTGGATTTATGGGGCAGCAATCGGAAGTCAAGGTACCGTTTATGGTATTGATTATAAAGGCCCATGTTTAAAATGTGTGCTCGATAAGATGCCAGAATCTGCAGAAAGTTGTTCTATTAATGGTGTGTTACCTACAGTTATATACCAAGTAGCTAGCATGGAAGTTTCAGAATTATTACGTTGGATAACAGCATCTGGATTCTCTCAAAAATTAATAACGCTAGATACTTTTTCAATCCAGTACCATACAGTGAATATCAACCAACTTAAAAATGACGATTGTAGCATTTGTGTACATCAGAGATATGATTTACTGAACCAACCTCAACATACAAACATAGAATCTCAATGTGGCAATACATTTTTGCTTCGTTTCGATGAAAATATTTTTGAATATGCACATTACCTACCTGCCAAAATTAAAAAGACCAATAGCTTTGCTAAATTACTTTCTTATAACGAAATCGATATTACTTTATTTAAAGATGGTCGTATGAATGTTTATGGCTTGGAAGATGAAGGACAGGCGCAAGCATTATATACACATTTTGCTAAAAGCATAAAATAGGACATTTACATTTCTCAAAAGCAAAAATTTTAGAATAAAAATTAAAGTTTCTTAAATCGTAACAAATCTGTGACATATTTGTTAACAGCTCTTCTCAACATTGAAACACTATATATTGTGGTATAAATTATGTTTATATACAATATATAGAAAAGAAGGGGTAAAATGAATAAATTAGAACAAAATTTAACGAAACTTATTACAAAAGATCCAACAGTTATTAACGAAAATGCTAATAAAGATAGTGCCACTTTTTCTACAATGAGAGATTTAACAGCAGGTGTTGTATCTAAATCATATGCTTTGGATTACTTATTACCTAAACATATAGCTGAAGCACATAAAAGTGGAGATATACATTTCCATGACTTAGATTATCACCCATTTCAACCACTCACTAACTGTTGTTTAATTGATGCTAAAAATATGTTGAAACATGGATTTCGAATTGGCAATGCATCTGTGACATCGCCAAAATCAATTCAAACAGCTTCTGCTCAGCTTGTACAAATTATTGCCAACGTCTCTAGTAGTCAATACGGGGGTTGTACCATTGATCGAGTAGACGAATTATTAAGTGATTACGTAAAATATAACGAAGCAAAACATAGAAAATTGGCACAACAATTTGTTGATGATACACATATTGATGCATATGTTGATTATCAAATCACCCAAGATATTAATGACGCAATTGAAAGTCTAGAATACGAAATAAATACACTTTATACTTCAAATGGACAAACGCCATTTGTCACTCTTGGTTTTGGTCTAGGTATAGATGAATATAGTAGAAAAATTCAACAAGCGATATTGAAAACACGAATAAAAGGACTTGGAAAAGACCGTATAACAGCTATATTTCCTAAATTAGTTTTTTCTATTAAAAAAGGTGTGAATTTTAGTGAAGATGACCCTAATTATGATATTAAAAAATTAGCATTAGAGTGTTCTACAAAAAGAATGTATCCAGATATATTAAATTATGATAAAACTGTAGAAATTTTAGGTGATTTTAAAGCGCCAATGGGTTGTCGTTCTTTTTTACCAGTATGGAAAAATGAGCAAGGTGAAGCAGAAAATAATGGAAGATGTAATTTAGGTGTAGTAACGCTTAATGTGCCGAGAATAGCTATAGAATCAGATGGTGATATGGAAAAGTTTTGGGAAATCTTTCATGAACGAATGCAAATTATGCACGACGCATTAGTTTATCGCATTAAACGTATGGAACAAGCTACACCTGATAACGCTCCAATTTTATATAAAAATGGTGCGTTTAAACATCGTTTAAGTGATGAAGAGAGTGTTATGTCATTATTTAAAAACAAACGTGCTACGTTATCGATAGGTTATATTGGTCTGTATGAGGCAGCTACTGTTTTTTATGGCCCTGAGTGGGAAAAAACTGCAAGAGGTAAAGCCTTCACCTTACAAATTTTAAAAGCTATGAAAGTTTATCAATTGGAATGGACTGAACGCTACGACATTTGGTTTAGTATATATAGTACACCAAGTGAATCATTAACAGATCGTTTTTGCAGATTAGATAGAGAAAAATTCGGCGATATATTAGATATTACAAGCAAGGGGTATTATCAAAATTCGTTCCACTACGATGTGCGAAAAGATATTACACCATTTGAAAAGATAGATTTTGAGAAAGATTATCCATTTTATGCTAGTGGTGGTTACATACATTATTGTGAATATCCAAAATTAGACCATAACATTAAAGCATTAGAAGCGGTTTGGGATTATTCATATGACAAAGTTAGTTATCTAGGAACAAATATTCCTATAGATCATTGTCGTTTATGTGATTTTAAAGGTGATTTTAAAACAACTGCATCAGGATATCAATGTCCAGAATGTGGAAATAGCGACCCTAAAACCGTAGATGTAGTAAAACGAACATGTGGCTATTTAGGTAATCCAGTGCAACGTCCTACAATCGAAGGTAGACATAAAGAAATTTGTGCAAGAGTAAAACACATGAAAGACCAGTCGATATGACAATACTAAATATCATTAATGGACAAGGTTACATTGCCAAAATAGAGTCACAAAGTTTCGTAGATGGCGAAGGCGTGAGATGTAGTTTATATGTTTCAGGGTGTCCATTTGCATGTTTAAATTGTTATAACAAAGCAGCTCAAAATTTTAAGTATGGTGAGAAATTTAATATTGAAACTTTAAATGAAATATTAGAAAATTGCGAACCTGATTATATAGAAGGTTTAAGTATTTTAGGTGGGGAACCATTTTGTAACTTAGATATAACACTCAATTGTGCTCATGCATTTAGACAACGTTTTGGTCATAGCAAAACCTTATGGGTATGGACTGGATTTTTATTTGAATACTTAAGGAATGATCAATCTCAGAGAAATGAATTATTGAAAATTATAGATGTACTCGTCGACGGTCCTTTCATGCATCACTTATATAAACCCAATTTACCTTATAAAGGTTCATTAAATCAACGTGTGATCGATGTGCAAAAATCATTAGTCGATGGTAGAATCCATGAGTATATAATTTAACATTGTGGTTATATCTGTGTCCTGAAATTGAGGCGAATTGCTATTAATATGATATAAAGTTAATTACAATCATAATTAAGACAAAAATAGATTTAGCAAATTGCTAATAAAGGAGCGTATGAGCAATGTGTACAGGTTTTTCATTTATGTCTGAAAATCATCAAGCTATATTAGGTCGAACAATGGATTTTGTTTATCAATTAAAAGGTAATCCAGCGGTTCAACCACGCCACTATTACTGGGAATCGCGTGTAGAGTATAAAGGTGAAACATTGTATGGCTTCGTAGGTTCTGGCAGCGATATGGAAGGATTTTTATTTGGAGATGGTGTTAACGAGCATGGCGTTGGTGTTTCAGTACAATATTTCAGAGGATATGCTTCTTATGCAAATGAAACTAAAGCAGGCTATATGAATATTGCTCAAAATGAAGTGATAAATTGGATACTAGGTTATAACAAAAACATAGCTGATTTAATTAAAAACGCACAAAATGTTAATGTCGTGGCACATACTTTGAACGATCTCTCTGAAGTTCCACCGTTACATTATCATATTTCTGATGATACGGGTAGAACGGTAGAACTCACTTTTGATAAAGGTCAAATAGTCGTTAATGACAATCCAGTTGCCGTTTTGACTAACAATCCTGATTTGAATTGGCATTATGAAAATTTAAGAAATTATATAAACATTTCACCACATAAACCAAATGAAAGAAATTTTGCTAATATTAATTTAAAATCATTAGGCAATGAAGGTGGCACCTATGGCTTACCAGGTGGATACACATCATCAGAAAGATTTGTTCGTATTGCTTACTTGAAAAATTATTTAGAAGAAGCAGCAAACAGTCCTGAACAAGACATACTTAACGCTTTTAAATTATTGGAAATTATGAGTATACCTAAAGGCGCAGTTAGAGATGAACAAAATGATTTACATTATACGTTATATCAGACGGTCTTAAATTTAACGACACGTACATTTTATATTAAATGGTATAACTCTAATAAAATTACTGAACTACATTTATCAGAAGATCTACTGAATAAAAAAGAAATGACTATTTTTGAGCCAACTGATGGATTAGCGATAAATCGCTTGAATTAAGATTTAAAGCGAGCACTTAATTAGAATGAATTTTAAACAATCAATAACTAATATGAGACACATAAAAAACGATCGTTTTTTATGTGTCTTTTTATGTTTAATAACAATCATTTTTGATGGAAAAAAGTTTTTATCTCACTATTTTACTTAAAAATTCAACTTTTTTACTGACGCATTATAAGTACTGTTGGTCATTAAAATTAAAATTATAATGATTAAAGAAAGATAAATTGCATTAAATTTAATAACATCTAAAATGATTTTACTATCGAAAAGGAGAGTTAGATAACAATGAGGATATTTAGAGAGTATATGGCTAGGAGAAATAATAGATATTCCATACGTAAATTTACGATTGGAACTGCTTCAGTACTTTTAGGAAGTTTATTAATTTTTCATCATAGTGAAGAAGCCCAAGCTGATACTTTACAAAAAGAACAACAAGAAGTGAAAGAAATACCTCCTAAAGTAGATAAAGAGAACACTAACAATGATTCAAATTTTAATAATATATTAGAAAAAGAGAGTAACAATGACACAGTACAACAACCCATCCAAGCTGAAATTGATAATAAAACAGAAAACAAAAGTGCTTCAAAAGATACAAAATCAGTTGAGGAAGGTACTGAGATAACGTCGCAACAATTCGAGTCAAATGCCGATACTATTATTGAAAATAAAGAACAACCAGACCATTCAGATGTAAAAGAACAAGATATACAAAATGATAAACAAGAAAAAACACCTGAAACAATAAAAAACGATGAGGAAATAAAGGCATTAGATACTGAAAAGCCAGATATAGATAAAAAACAATCATCAACTGCCGAAAATACAGATACTAAAATAAATAGTAATTCGAAATTGAACGAAAAAGAGCAACCAGTCACTCAAAATTTGATTTCGATGGAAAATAGAGTTACTGAAACGAAAGTTGAAGTGTCTAATAATAATATAGAGAAAAATGAATCAGAAAAAGGTTTGAGCACGAACGAAAAAGACGTCAAAAATGAAAAACAACCAGAAAAGCAATATATTCCAAAAACTCGAGTAGCTAGAAGTATCGACCGAAATCGATACTATAATGGAATAAGCTATAATCACCATTACTTTGGACCTAGATTATCTTATAATTCATTAAGAGCCGGAGATTATATTGCGACGGCACTTAATGAAGTAGAAAGAAACAGAGGAGAACTAACGGAAGAAGAAAGAAAGCTGTTTTTAAGAAATATTATTAGACAAACTTCATTAAAAAATAATAAAGCGGCTTATGACAGAATTTTTAATAGGGATTATTCTGTAGCAAGAAATAGAAAAATCACAGGGAGTCAAGCGAATAATATAAACACACTACTGTCAAAAATGAAAGATTTAACAGTTAATCGTGACAGTCCGAATTATCAAGGTATATATACATTTACAAATCAAAATGATGTAACTAAAAATGATTTTGGTATAGTAAAAGATGAAGTGTTACATGATGGTGAAGCTTTAATAGCAACAATGGAATTGTCAAAAGAAAAAGGTAGAGGAACGTATAGATTTGAAAACTATGCGATAAGACCAAATGATAGTCTCAATAAAAAAATTAAACAGGTCGTAGCAGTTTATGAAGGTAGACAAAGAGTTGTACTACGACAAGATCATTTAGGTTATTATTCATATACACGTCCAAACAGTGGCGGAAATGGTGACCCTGATAGAGGTGGTGGATCAGGCGGATCAGTAAAATTTTACATTTCTTTTGACGCTAATCAATATATTGATGTGAATAAAGATAAATTATTTGGTTATATCTTGAGTGATACTACAGATACTAATGTATTAAGAGGCGTAAATATTACTAATAAAGCTGTTAATATCCAAGAAGTGGCAGAAACAATCAATGAAGCTTTGAAAAAAGCAAAAATCAAAAAAGTAGAAGATGCTATAGAAGCAGCAACACAAGTGCAAAAACAAGCCAAAATAAAGCTAGGTGAAGTGACGCAAGACCAATTAGTAACACCAGATGAAAAAGCCGAAATAGATAAAATGAATGTAGAAATTGAAAAGGCCAAATCATCAGCAATACAAGTATTAGACGCTCTACCGAATGGCCTCACTAATAAAGATTTATTACGAAAAAGAATAAATGATATTACATCCGTAACATCACCAGAAGTAAACGATGCAGATAGTAATGGTGTGCTAGATACTGAACAATTGTCTGAAGCAACACAAGCAGTAGTGAATGCGGAACAGACAAAAGCAGCAGTAGATACGAAGTTGGCAGAAGTAACAGCAGATGGTTTAGTGACTCCAGATGAGAAATCAGCAGTAGATGCGTTAATACAAACATTAGAAAGTGCGAAACAAACAGCCCAAGAGAAAGTAAATAGCGTACCGAACGGTACTGCGGGTAAAGAAGATTTACAAACAAGACTAGATAACATCGCGTCAGTAACATCACCAGAAGTAAATGATGTAGACAGTAATGGTGTGCTAGATGCAGATCAATTATCCGAAGCGTCTCAAGCCGTAGCGAATGCAGAACAAGCGAAAACCGCAGTAGATACGAAGTTATCTGAGATTACAGCAGATGGCTTAGTGACTCCGGACGAAAAAGCCGAAGTAGATACATTAATTCAAACATTAGAAAGTGCAAAACAAACAGCACAAAAGAAAGTAAATAGTGTACCGAACGGTACTGCGGGTAAAGAAGATTTACAAACAAGACTAGATAACATCGCGTCAGTAACGTCACCAGAAGTAAACGATGCGGATAGTAATGGTGTTTTGGATACGGATCAATTATCCGAAGCGTCTCAAGCAGTGACTAATGCGGAACAAGCAAAAACAGCAGTGGACAATAAGCTAAAAGAAGTAACATCAGACGGCTTAGTGACACCAGATGAAAAAGCTGAAGTAGATGCGTTAATCCAAACATTAGAAAGCGCAAAACAAACAGCCCAAGAGAAAGTAAATAGCGTACCGTCTAGTACCGAAGGTAAGTCTGATCTTCAAACAAGATTAGATAACATCGCGTCAGTAACATCACCAGAAGTGAACGATGCAGATAGTAATGGAGTCTTGGACACAGATCAATTATCCGAAGCATCTCAAGCCGTAGCGAATGCAGAACAAGCAAAAACAGCAGTGGATACGAAGTTATCTGAGATTACATCAGATGGTTTAGTAACTCCAGATGAGAAATCAGCAGTAGATGCATTGGTTCAAACATTAGAAACAGCGAAGGAAACGGCGAAAGAGAAGATAAATAGCGTACCGAACGGTACTGCAGGCAAAGGTGAGCTACAAACAAGATTAGATAACATTGCATCAGTAACGTCACCAGAAGTAAACGATGTAGACAGTAATGGTGTTTTAGATACTGAGCAATTGTCTGAAGCAACGCAAGCCGTAGCGAATGCAGAACAAGCGAAAACAGTAGTGGACAATAAGCTGACAGAAGTAACATCAGACGGTTTAGTAACACCAGATGAAAAAGCTGAAGTAGATGCGTTAATCCAAGCATTAGAAGCATCGAAGCAAACAGCCCAAGAAAAGGTAAATAGTGTGCCATCTAGTACCGCAGGTAAGACAGATTTACAAACAAGACTGGATAATATCACTTCAGTAACGTCACCAGAAGTAAATGATGTAGACAGTAATGGAGTTTTGGATACTGAACAATTGTCTGAAGCAACACAAGCAGTAGTGAATGCGGAACAGACAAAAGCAGCAGTGGATACGAAGTTATCTGAGATTACATCAGATGGTTTAGTAACTCCAGATGAGAAATCAGCAGTAGATGCATTGGTTCAAACATTAGAAACAGCGAAGGAAACGGCGAAAGAGAAGGTAAATAGCGTACCGAACGGTACCGCAGGCAAAGGTGAACTCCAAACAAGATTAGATAACATTTCATCTGTAACGTCACCAGAAGTAAACGATGTAGACAGTAATGGAGTCTTGGATACGGATCAATTATCAGAAGCAGACCAAGCTGTAGTGAATGCCGAACAAGCGAAAACAGTAGTGGACAATAAGCTGACAGAAGTAACATCAGACGGATTAGTAACACCAGATGAAAAAGCCGAAGTAGATGCGTTAATCCAAACATTAGAAGCATCGAAGCAAACAGCCCAAGAAAAGGTAAATAGTGTGCCATCTAGTACCGCAGGTAAGACAGATTTACAAACAAGACTGGATAATATCACTTCAGTAACGTCACCAGAAGTAAATGATGTGGATGGTAACGGAGTCTTGGATACAGATCAATTGTCCGAAGCATCTCAAGCAGTAGCGAATGCCGAACAAGCGAAAACCGTAGTGGATACGAAATTGACTGAAATCACAACAGATGGTCTAGTAACACCAGACGAAAAAGCCGCAGTAGATACATTAATTCAAACATTAGAAAATGCAAAACAAACGGCGAAAGAGAAGGTAAATAGTGTACCGTCTAGTACCGAAGGTAAGGCTGATCTTCAAACAAGATTGGATAACATTAAATCCGTAACATCACCAGAAGTGAACGATGCAGATGGTAACGGAGTCTTGGATACGGATCAATTATCCGAAGCAACGCAAGCAGTGACTAATGCGGAACAAGCAAAAACCGCAGTGGATACGAAATTGGCAGAAGTAACATCAGACGGCCTAGTAACACCAGATGAAAAAGCTGAAGTAGATGCGTTAATCCAAACATTAGAAAGCGCAAAACAAACAGCCCAAGAGAAAGTAAATAGCGTACCGAACGGTACTGCTGGTAAAGAATATTTACAAACAAGACTGGATAATATCACTTCAGTAACGTCACCAGAAGTAAATGATGCGGATAATAATGGCGTGTTAGATACAGATCAATTGTCTGAAGCAACGCAAGCAGTAGTGAATGCAGAACAAGCAAAAACCGCAGTGGACAATAAGCTAGCAGAAGTAACAGTAGATGGATTAGTGACACCTGATGAAAAATCTGAAGTAGATGCGCTAATTCAAACATTGGAAGCATCGAAACAAACAGCCCAAGAGAAGCTAAACAATGTACCGAATGGCACTACAGGTAAAAATGCGCTACAAACAAGATTGGACAACATTACATCGGTAACATCACCAGAAGTAAATGATGTAGATAGTAACGGAGTCTTGGATACTGAGCAATTATCCGAAGCAACGCAAGCAGTAGCGAATGCAGAGCAAGCAAAAAGATCAGTAGATACGAAGTTGGCAGAAGTAACATCTGATGGTCTAGTAACACCAGATGAAAAATCTGAAGTAGATGCGTTGGTTCAAACATTAGAAGCAACGAAGCAAACAGCACAAGAAAAGGTAAATAGTGTACCGTCTAGTACCGAAGGTAAGGCTGATCTCCAAACAAGATTGGATAGTATCTCATCTGTAACGTCACCAGAAGTGAATGATGCGGATAGTAATGGCATGTTAGATACAGACCAATTGACTGAGGCATCTCAAGCCGTAGTGAATGCAGAACAAACGAAAACCGCAGTAGATAATAAATTAGCAGAAGTAACATCAGACGGCTTAGTGACGCCAGATGAGAAATCAGCAGTAGATACGTTGGTTCAAACATTAGAAGCAGCGAAACAAACAGCCCAAGAGAAGCTAAACAATGTACCGAGTGGTACTGCAGGTAAAGATGATTTACAAAGAAGATTGGATAACATTGCATCAGTAACATCACCAGAAGTAAACGATGCAGATGGTAACGGAGTCTTGGATACAGATCAATTGTCCGAAGCAACGCAACAGTAGTGAATACAGAACAAACGAAAACCGCAGTGGATACTAAATTGTCAGATGTAATAGCAGACGGATTAGTGACGACAGATGAAAAAGCTGAAGTAGATGCGTTGATTCAAACATTGGAAGCATCGAAACAAACAGCCCAAGAGAAGATAAACAATGTACCGAATGGTACTGCAGGTAAAGATGATTTACAAACAAGATTGGATAACATCGCCTCTGTAACATCACCAGAAGTAAATGATGTGGATGGTAACGGAGTCTTGGATACTGAGCAATTATCCGAAGCATCTCAAGCCGTAGTGAA
The DNA here is from genome assembly GCF_017892075.1 of Staphylococcus sp. GDY8P119P. Classification (NCBI taxonomy): domain Bacteria; kingdom Bacillati; phylum Bacillota; class Bacilli; order Caryophanales; family Staphylococcaceae; genus Staphylococcus; species Staphylococcus sp. GDY8P119P. Next base: position 14,242 of record NZ_JAESKJ010000007.1, on the reverse strand, counting down.
TGCGGAACAAGCGAAAACAGTAGTGGATAAGAAGTTGGCAGAAGTAACATCAGACGGATTAGTAACACCAGATGAAAAATCTGAAGTAGATGCATTGATCCAAACATTAGAAAGCGCAAAACAAACGGCAACAGAAAAACTAAACACTGTACCGAGCGGAACCGTAGGTAAAGACGATCTACAAACAAGATTGGACAACATTACATCGGTAACATCACCAGAAGTGAATGATGTAGATAGTGATGGTATTGTAGATAATCAACACATTTCTGAAGCAGGAAAAGCAGTAGCGAAAGCCGAACAAGCGAAAACAGCAGTGGACAATAAGCTAGCAGAAGTAACATCAGATGGATTAGTGACTCCAGATGAGAAAGCCGAAGTAGATGCGTTAATCCAAACATTAGAAAGTGCAAAACAAACGGCAAAAGAAAAGCTAAATAGCGTACCAAGCGGCACTGCGGGTAAAGATGATTTACAAACAAGATTGGATAACATCACATCAGTAACGTCACCAGAGATAAACGATGCAGATAGTAATGGCGTTTTAGATACAGACCAATTGTTAGAAATTTCTCATATCATAGCAGATGTGGAAAAGGCAAAAGTAGCAGTGGATACAAAATTGTCTGAGATAACAGCAGATGGATTAGTGACTCCGAATGAAGCAGCCGAAATTGATAGACTAATCTTTGGATTGAAAGTAATCAAACAATCAGCGAAAAATAAATTGAATACTGTACCGGATGGCACACCAGGTAAAGATGTATTACAAAGAAGATTAGACAATATCACATCAGTAACATCACCAGAAATAAATGATGCAGATAGTAATGGCGTGTTGGATACAGAGCAATTATCAGAAGCATCGCAAGCAGTGACGAAAGCCGAACAAGCAAAAATCGCAGTGGATATGAAATTGGCCGAAATCACAGCAGATGGTTTAGTGACTCTAGACGAAAAAACTTCAGTAGACGCGTTAATTCAAACATTAGAAACAGTGAAACAAACGGCGAAAGAGAAGATAAACAATGTACCGAATGGTACTGCGGGTAAAGATGATTTACAAGCAAGATTGGATAATATCACATCAGTAACGTCACCAGAAGTAAATGATGCGAATAGTAATGGTAAGTTAGATTCAGAGAAATTGTCTGAAGCAACGCAAGCAATAACGAATGCCGAGAAAGCGAAAACCGCAGTGGATACGAAGTTAACAGATGTAACATCCGATGGCTTAGTAACACCAGATGAGAAATCAGAAGTAGATGTATTAATTCAAGCATTAGAAACTGAGAAACAAGTAGCGAAAGAGAAATTAGATAATATACCGGACAGTACAGAAGGTAAAGATGATTTACAAACAAGATTGGATAATATCACATCAGTAACGTCACCAGAAGTAAATGATGCAGATAGTAATGGAGTCTTGGATACTGAACAATTATCCGAAGCGTCTCAAGCAGTAGTGAATGCAGAACAAGCGAAAACCGTAGTAGATACTAAGTTGTCAGATATAACTTCAGATGGACTATTAACACCAGATGAAAAGGCAGAAGTAGATGCGTTAATCCAAGCATTAGAAAGCGCGAAACAAACTGCAAAAGAGAAACTAGAAAGTGTGCCGAATGGTACTGCAGGTAAAGGTGACCTCCAAACAAGATTAGACAGCATCGCTTCAGTAACATCACCAGAAGTAAACGATGCGGATAGTAATGGTAAATTAGATACAGACCAATTGTTTGAAGCAACGCAAGCAGTAGTAAGTGCGGAAAAAGCGAAAGTGACAGTGGATACGAAATTGACTGAAATCACAGCAGATGGATTGGTGACTCCAAACGAAAAGGCAGAAGTAGATGCGTTAATTCAAGCATTAGAAAGCGCGAAACAAACTGCAAAAGAGAAAATAAATAGCGTACCGAGCGGTACCATAGGGAAAGATGAGCTCCAAACAAGATTGGATAACATTAAATCCGTAACATCACCAGAAGTAAATGATGTAGATAGTGATGGTAATGGAGATAATCAACACATTTCTGAAGCAGGAAAAGCAGTAGTGAATGTGGAACAGGCAAAAGCAGCAATAGATACAAAATTGTCTGAGGTAACAGCAGATGGATTAGTGACTCCAGATGAAAAAGCGAGCGTAGATGCGTTAATCCAAGCATTAGAAAGCGCGAAACAAGCAGCGAAAGAGAAATTAGGTAGTGTGCCAAATAGTACCGCAGGGAAAGCCGAGTTACAAACAAGATTGGACAATATCACATCAGTAACATCACCAGAAGTGAACGATGCAGATAACAATGGTGTGCTAGATACTGAGCAATTATCCGAAGCGTCTCAAGCAGTAGTGAATGCGGAACATGCCAAAACGACAGTGGACAACAAGTTAACACAAATAACATCCGATGGTCTAGTAACGCCAGATGAAAAATCTGAAGTAGATGCGTTAATTCAAACATTAGAAAGCGCAAAACAAACTGCAAAAGAAAAGCTAAATAGTGTACCAAGCGGCACTGCGGGTAAAGATGATTTACAAACAAGATTGGATAACATCACATCAGTAACGTCACCAGAGATAAACGATGCAGATAGTAATGGCGTTTTAGATACAGACCAATTGTTAGAAATGACTCATATCATAGCAGATGTGGAAAAAGCAAAAGCATCAGTGGATAAAAAATTGTCTGAGATAACATTCGATGGTTTAGTAACTCCAAGTGAAGCAGCCGAAATTGATAGACTAATCTTTGGATTGAAAGTAATCAAACAATCAGCGAAAAATAAATTGAATACTATACCGGATGGCATACCAGGTAAAGATGTGTTACAAAGAAGATTAGACAATATCACATCAGTAACATTACCAGAAGTAAATGATGCAGATAGTAACGGTATCTTGGATATAGAACAATTATCAGAGGCGGAAAAAGCGATAGAAGCAGCTGAAATAGCAAAAACAGCAGTGGATAAAAAATTAACTGAAATCACATCCGACGGCTTAGTGGCTCCAGAGGAAAAATCAGCAATAGACCAGTTGATTCAAACATTAGAAACTGCGAAACAAGTAGCGAAAGAGAAATTAGAGAATGTACCAAACGGAACTGCGGGTAAAGATACGTTACAAAGAAGATTGGATAATATTGTATCGATAACATCACCAGAAGTGAATGATGCAGATAGTAATGGTGTTCAAGATACAAAACAAGTATCAGAGGTAAGTAAAGCGATTAAAGCAACAGAATCAACAAAAGCATCAGTAGATAAGAAACTAGCAGAGATTCAATCCGATGGACTAGTAAATCCAAAAGAAAAAGCAGAAATTGATAAGTTGATTCAAAAATTAGATAAAGAAAAACAAGCAGCGAAAGCTAAGTTAGCTAAAGTACCAAACGGCACAGCAGGAAAAGCAGAGTTACAAAGAAAACTAAATCAAATACCATCCGTAACATCACCAGAAGTGAATGATGCAGATAGTAATGGTGTTCAAGATACAAAACAAGTATCAGAGGTAAGTAAAGCGATTAAAGCAACAGAATCAACAAAAGCAGCAGTAGATAAGAAACTAGCAGAGATTCAATCCGATGGACTAGTAAATCCAAAAGAGAAAGCAGAAATTGATCAGTTGATTCAAAAATTAGATAAAGAAAAACAAGCAGTGAAAGACAAGTTAGCCAAAGTACCAAACGGCACAGCAGGAAAAGCAGAGTTACAAAGAAAATTAAATGAAATTCCATCAGTGACATCACCAAGAGTGAACGACGAAGATAGTAATGGTGTTCAAGATACAAAACAAGTATCGGAAGCTAAAAAAGCAATTGCTGATGCTAAAGCAGCACAAACAAAAGTGATTAATAAAATAAAAGAAATTAGAAAAGATGGTTTGATTACGCCAAGTGAACAAGCTGACTTAGACAAACTAATTGAAAAATTAGATTCATTAAGAAGTATTGCAAAAGAAAAAATAAGTAACTTGCCAAACGGTACATCAAATATTGCTGAATTACAGACTAACTTAGATAAAGTCACATCTGAAATAATATCAAAAGTAAAAGATATAGATAGTAATGGTATATTAGATAAGAAACAGTCATTAGGTATGGATAAAATAAATGACAAATATAATTCAAGTCATTTTGAAAATGACGAAAAAGCGACTAAAAATAATAAGTTGCTAGACATGCATTCACGTCAATTTAATGTTCAAAATAATCATCACAATCTTGAAGGATTAAACAAAAACTTATTTGTAAATCCAAACAAAGAAAATAATTTAAATATGAATTTACCGTATAGTGGATTAGACAAAAATAACCCTTATGCATTCGAAATTCTATTTGGAATTTTAGGATTAATGATTGTTTATAGAAGATACTTAAAAAGTGATAAAAACACAGAACATTAAGTTTAAAACTTAAAAAGTTTCATTGGATTTATAAGCACTTTGGAATGATTAGATTAAAAGTCTAATCTCCAAAGTGCTTTTTTTTTAATAAAATTAATGGTATATAGTAATTAAAAAAGACTTATTTTGTTCCTAATCATGTAAACAAAATAAGTCTTAAAACTTAGCAACCGTGAATTTTAATATATTGATGATCATTAATTAGAAATCATATTGATCTTCTTCTTCTTTCAAAACTTGTGCATATGCTTTTGAAGTACGTAATGTAGATGAAACTAAATCATCTATCCTAAATAAAATATCATCGTTTACAATCTCATTATTTGAAAAATCGCGTTCTTCTATAAATACATAAGTTTGCATAATATGTGCCTTCATATAACCTAATATTGGTTTTAGTTGTGTTTCTGGGATGAGATAATGTTTTGGCGATCCTGCAGTTGCAAGTATACTTACTATTTTATCTTTAAATGCATTAACTGGTAGTAAATCAAATACATTTTTTAATGTACCGGGAATAGAAGCTTGGAAAATTGGGAATCCGATAAAAATGACATCAGCATTCATCAAAGTTTGCGTAAGATATAATGTATCGCCATTGTAATCTAAATAATTTCTGCCATCACTAAACACTAGTTCTAATTCTTTTAAATCAATAAAATTAATATGGTGTGTATCATCTTGATTCATAAGTGCTTGATTCAAATATGTCATAGCAGTACGCGTTTTTGAACCAACGCTAGAGCCAGATAGTAATACAATATTCATAGTATCATTGACCTACTTTCTTAAATGTTTTTTTACTGTTGGAATAATTTCATTGCCTATAAGGTCTATATTTTTCATGATTTTATTAAATGGAACACCGCCAAAATCAATTTGTGCCATAAATCGTTGGTGATTATATAACTCATGTTGATATAGAATTTTTTCAATGATTTGTTGTGGGCTACCAACCATTAAGGCATCTCTATAGTCAGGGGCCTTTGCAAATTGTTGTTTTGGATAACCTGCACCTCTGATAAATGACATTCCAACATTTAGATGCGGGTAGAATTCTTTTAAAGCATCTTGAGTAGTGTCAGCAGTATAAAATAAACTTGCTGTTGATACTGGTAAAGATTCAGGTGAATTATCATAACCATTTTCTTTTGCAGCTAATCTGTACTGTTCTATAGAATCTTGAAAAGTCATTGCTGGACCACCGAGTGTTGTAATCATCATTGGTATTCCTTGCCTACCTGCTTTGATAGCACTTGCTGGAGGTCCTCCGACTGCACGCCAAATAGGTAATGTGTCATCAATTGGACGTGGGAAAATCTTCATATTATTTAAATCAGGTCTGAATTTGCCTGACCAAGTAATTTTATCTGTTTTATTTAATTCCATTAATAAATTAAGTTTTTCTTCATAAAGTTCATCATAATTATTCAAATCTAATCCAAATAAATCAAATATACCTGTTCGTGAAGCACGACCTGCTACAATTTCAGCTCGGCCATGTGAAATTAAGTCTAAAGTAGCAAAATCTTCAAATACCCTTACAGGATCTGCAGCACTTATAATACTAGAAGAACTGGAAATTTTTATTGTTTTAGTGGCTTGTGCTATGGCACCTAAAACTACTGTATGTGCTTGTGTTGTAAAATGTTCTTGATGGCTTTCACCGATACCAAATACATCTATACCAGCCTGTTCAGCTAATTGACTAGCTTCAATAAGTTCATTAATTCTTTGTTCATAACTCACTTTTTCTCCATTATGTGGATTTAATAAATGGTCACCCAATGAGTAGAGTCCAAATTCTAATGGAGTATTTTCATTCATTTTTAACTGTGCCATATAATCACCTTTCTATAATTCATGTAGATTATTTTCAATTTCTGTACGTTGTGGTTCCATAAAGTCTGGTAAATTTAAATGTTTACCCAAATCTTCTATTTTTGTATCTACTGTAAACCCAGGTTCATCCGTGGCAAATTCGTATAAAATATGGTTTTGTCTAAAATATAAAGATTTGAAAAAATATCGGTCTATAATTCCTGAGTTATTTTCAGGTTGTTGCTCTATTATTTTATGAATTGAATTTAAATCACTATCTTTTGGTGTATTAACAGCAATATGGTGCACATAACCTTGGCCAGGTCGAGCACGTTCACCTTGTTGTTCTACAATAACAAAATCAGTATATAATCCGTTATGATCTAAAGTCATCACGGTTTCGTTTAAATCACTTCTAAGTGTATATGATAAGCTATTTTTTAAAAAATCGAGTGTAGCTTGAGCATTTTTAACTCTTAGTTCTACAGGACCCATTCCTAAAATTTGGTATTGCTCAGGTATCTCAGTATATGGATTTTTTCTCCAAGCATTCGGTGTATAATAATTGTCATTAACTAATAAAATGATCTCCAAACCATCTATATCTTTAAAGGTAATGGCAGGCTGATTTAAATAAACTAACGGTGTCCATGTAATATTGAATTGACTTAATCTTTCTTTAAAAAAATTCAAAGCACTTTCGTCAGGTATAAGTAATGATAAGCGATATATAGAATCAGTTCCTGGACGGTTTTTTCCTAAAAGTGGTATTTCAAAAAAACTTAATAGTGTCCCAGCCGAACCAATTTCATCTCCAAAAAACAAATGGTACATTTTAGGATTATCTTGGTTAACTGACTTTTCAACCAGTCTTAGTCCTAAAATTTGAGTATAAAAATCTTTGTTTTTTTGAGCGTTTTTTGTATACATTGAAATGTGATGGTGACCAACGATATTCATATAATACCTCCTCGTAATAAACTTTCTAGTTGCTTGTGTTTTAAGTATGATAGTAATAAAACTTCTCAATACTCATAACCACTATCGTGTAGATTAAACACTAACAGTATAAAAAATATACTAATTTTGTATAATATATTTCCTTTATAGAAAAAAAGCAAGTTTGAGCGTTTATGAATGATAGTAGAATAAAGCGTGCTCTGATTTTTAAAATATTATAATGAAAGTTTGATATAATCAATTTGATAGTTTATGAAATGTTATTATTATAAGCGTTAGTAAGTGTTAACAAAATAAATTAATAAGTAACATAATATTAATAGAAGAGATATGGCTGTTATTGATGACGCATTGAATCAGGAGTTAAAGCATGGATTTATTTTTAGTTTACATTTTGATTTCTATATTTTTAGGTGGATTAGTCAGAACATATTTTGGTTTTGGGGAAGCACTCGTGAGTATGCCACTTTTAGCATTGATAGGATTAAACCTACATACATCTATTTCACTGGTGGGGTTGGCTGGACTAACAGTAGCGAGTTTAAATATATTTTTAGATTATAGAAATATAAAAATTAAAGTACTATTATTAATGTTGTTGGGGAGTTTATTAGGTGTTCCACTTGGTATTTTGATTTTACAGCATATTGCAACTTCATTTATACAAATTATGCTTGGGTTATTTTTAATATTATATGGTATATATGCGTTTGGAAAAATTACCTTTTTTAAAAATAGATATAATATCATATTAAAATCTAACATATGGCCAAGCCTAACAGGTATGATTTCAGGTGTATTAGGAAGTTTGTATAATTCACATGGTGTACCAGTTGTCATTTATGGCACAATGGCGCCTTGGCATATTAAAGATTTTAGAAGTACAATACAAGCCCATTTTTTAATTACAGCGATATTCGTAGTGATCGGTCAAGCATCTGGAGGAATATGGACCAGTCAAACGGTATCATTATTTTTATTGAGCATACCTTGTTTGATTATTTCAGTTGTTGTTGGAAAGTATCTTATAAACCATACGACTTATCATAATTTTGAAAAATGGATTTACTTGTTTATTATAATTTTAGGTTTTTTACTATTGTTAATATGAAAGTCAAAAGGTCGAATCGATTTCTATGTTTAGAAATGTGATTCGACCTTTAATTATATCTACGTTTATTTAGAATTGACATTAATACTTTTATTTAATAATACAAAGAATAAAATGAAAGCGATAGAAATAGCAATGTGACCTAATCCTGAAATACCAGCAATAGCAGGGCTCACTTCAAAACCTTTCATAGTTGCTATACCATTAACAAATTGCATAGCAACCGTTAATAATACACCGATATGATAGACATAAAAGAAATAGTTAAATAAAGTGTGGTGTTGAGTAAGTTTTAATTGATGTTCTATCACCATAAATATTAAAAACATAATTGTACCTAAAACAAGTAAATGTGTATGTGTTACATTTAATTGCGAATAACCACTAAAGTTTTCTGCTTTTGACATCTCTCTATAAAATAAACCACTTAGCATGCCTAATAATGTATAAAATGCTGAACTGAACATTAATCTTTTCATTTTAACGACCTCCTGTAATGAATGTTTAATTTAAATATAATGTAAGATTGTGAACTCTATATGAACGATTGAAAACTTCTTTATTTTTGTATGGCATTTCATTGTTTAATTAATTTTACAATTTAAAACAATTTTTTTATCATGCTTAATGGAGAAAATTGTTCGTAAAACAGAATTTCTGAAACTATATAGAAATTAACAATATTGAAAATATCTTGATTGTGGCATGCTAAAACATATAAATTTAAAATGGCGAACAACTGTAATTTGCGACATTTTTTCATATTAATAACTTACCTTTAAGAAATATCTTGATTTTTCGAATTAATTGAGTAGAATTAAATTGTGATAAAGTTTATTTTGAGGTGGGAAAAGATGAAAAACAAACAAGGATTTTTACCTAATAGGTTAAATAAATACTCTATTAGAAAGTTTACAGTTGGAACAGCATCATTATTGATTGGGGCGACACTTGTATTTGGAGTAAGTAGTGAAGCAAAAGCTGCTGAATTAGACTCAATTACGAATGATAATAAGGCTAATGATTCAGATAAAGGTGAAGCACTTGATGTGCAAGACATAAAAAGTGTAGAAGAAAATGACACAACGTTAAGTCGCAGTGAAAACAATGTTACTGAAGAAAAGACAGAAAATTCTGAAAATGGATTACAAAAAGAAGAAACTGATAATGATCTAAGTAAGAATCAAAAAGAGCCAGATAATAACGACGCAACCTTAGGTCAACAAGAAGAATATAATAACACTAATGAGTCTACAAACGAGAATGAATCTACAAATGAGGTTTTGAATAAACAAACAACAGAAAAAGCAGATACATCTGAAACAAAACAAGATGAAAACAGTGATACTTCACATTTAGATGAAGATAGTACGAACAAAGAAGAATCTGATCAAGAAAGAGCAACTGAAAGTAATGAAACAACAACGGATAACAATAAAGTAAAAGATTCAACAAATGAGACGTCAACAGAAACAACAACAGAAACAACAAAAGATACAGATGTATCTAGCAATGAAGCGCCAACTGAAAAATCACTAGAAAAAAATCCTGACACTTCTAATAATACAAAAGAAGGCACTAGAACAGAAAATTTAGATGGGCAAAATGATAAACAACCATCAACTGAACCATCTTCTGATGATGAAAAAACTACAGAAATGACGAAAAATCCTGAAACGAGTAATCACACACAATCAAAATTAACAAAACAACTGTCAGAAACAGAGAATAAACAAAAGGCAGTTGAAGATTATTTAAATAGTCAGCTTTCAACAGAAGACACTAAAGCAATTTTAGAAAACGCTGATATTGATTATAAAAATACAACTGATGAAGCAATAAATATTGAAATTTTAAAGGCTTCAATTATTCAACTTTCGAATGAACAAGATAAAGCGAAAACGTTAGCCACTCCAAAACGTACTTTGTTGCGTTCAATGGCTACGCCAACTGCATTACGAGCAGCAGTAGAACAAAATGAAAAAGTTGAAAAATCACTGGGCTATATGGACAACTATACATTTGCATCATTGATTTTTGATCCAAGTAAGTTAGATTCACAAAAGATTCTAGACAGCAATGTCATTCCTTTTGATATTCATAGTTACATGTCAGGCTCAAATTCAGGGGATCGCTATAAAATTGATTTGAAATTGGATCCGAAAATAGCAAGTCATGTCACAAAAATATCTGCTAATCCTAGTGGTAGAAATACCCCTGTTGAATTTATAAGATTAAAAGATGAAAACGGTGATTTCACTAATACTTGGGAAATTAATTTTATCAGAGCAAATGATGGTTTGTTCGGAGGCGCTGAAATACTATCACAGTATACAGCGACTAACGGTAAAATAGAATTAGATGATACAGTGGGTAACATTTTGAATGCATCTGGAGAATTAAGTAATAATAAGTTGAATTATCAAATGTTTGTTAGAGATTCACTATCTAATAAAATTGTTAAGACTTCTGAAAGTAGCGGTTATTTCTTAACTACAGCTGACAAAGATTTAAGTCAATTAGAAAATAACCTTTCTCCAGAAAATAGTAATGCATTTAAAGCAAGTAGCGGCTCTGCTACATATGATGGTTCTGTGGGAGAACACGGAGGAATACTGATTGATCAACAAATAATGAAAAATGGTATTTTCGCATATTCTAAAACTAAAGGAAAACAATGGTCATATAACTATCAAATAGATAAAGATTTATTACCTTATATTGAAGGAGTAGAACTACACACATATGACTACAAAGGTCTTTCAGGCTTTGACAAGACCTATCATGCTGGAGACAAAGTAGCTGATTTACAGCTTGATAGTATCGGTAATGGCACAATTACTAGTAATGACTTAAATAAATTAATCGAGTTTAACAATACTTTACCTGAAACAGTAGGCGTTCGTATTGTAATTAAATTAAATCAAAGTGTAAATAATATATTAACTAAAGATGCGGAATATGATTCTGAAGGTAATCTTATTCGAGAAACAACAAAACAAAAAGAAGATTTTACTTTCGCAGGTTATTTAACTGATAGTAATAATCTTTTAATAAATAATACGTTAGGGACTTCAACTTTAGCACTACAAGATTATGATAAAGATGGTTTACTAGATCGATATGAACGACAAGTATCACTTTCAGATCCTGAAAACGAAGATACAGATGGAGATGGTAAAAATGATGGTGATGAAGTTATCAATTATAAAACGTCACCATTAGTTGGTAAACCTGATGCGGCTGATATTACAAATGAGGCTAGAGTTGTAACTGGGTCAGTTCCATTAAAAGAAGGTGCAGCAACTCAAACTGCAAAAGTGTTAGATGCAACTGGAAAAGTCATTGGTACATCAACAGTCAATCCTGATGGCACTTTCTCAGTATCTATACCACAATCACCTGAGGGCACCTACACTATCGCAATCGATTCACCTAATTATGAAAATGATGAAGTGAATACATTCGAAGTTATTGATATTTCCAAGGTACCAACACCATCAATTAATCCAGTTGATGACAATGATACAGTAATTAAAGTTAATGGTGCAGCGGGTGCAACTGTTACGGTTAAAGATAATAACAATGTTGAAATTGGAAAAGTTCAAATTCCCAATGATGGTTCAGCAGCCTCTTTAACATTGAATCAACCATTGAAAGCTGGAACTATTTTAACTGCAACAGCTAGTAAAGGTGGAAAAACAAGTGAAGTTTCAGATCAAATTACAGTAACAGATGCGACAGCACCAGACGCACCAGTGATAAATCCAATAACAAGTAAAGCCACACAAGTAACTGGTACAGCAGAACCTAATTCAACAGTAACTGTTGCTTTCCCAGGTGGTGGTAAAGTTTCAACAACTGCTGACAGTCAGGGTAAATATGCAGTAGATATACCGAGTGGTGTCACTCTTCAAGGTGGCGAAGTATTTAAAGCTATAGCAACAGATAAAGCAGGTAATGAATCACCTGTTGTGACGCGTATAGTAACAGACATAACAGCTCCAGATGCTCCTACATTAAATGACGTCAATAGTAATAGTAAGCAATTGAATGGGCAAGCAGAAGCAAATTCAACAGTTAGTGTGACATTCCCGAGTGGCGAAGTTGTAGATGCAGTAGCAGATCAAGATGGAAACTTCACAGTAGATATTCCAGAAAACGAAGGATTACAAGGTGGGGAAACGATAGTAGCTACGTCGAAGGACAAAGCAGGTAACGTTTCTCAAAAAGGTAGCACTCAAGTCATAGATGCAACAGCGCCAGATGCACCACAAATAAGCCATGTGACAAGTGTAAGTACAGAGGTTAAAGGCACAGCAGAAGCAAATTCGACAGTTAGTGTGACATTCCCAAGTGGCAAAGTTGTGGAAACTAAAGCTGATCAAGATGGGAATTTCACTGTAACTATCCCAGAAAATGAAGGGTTACAAGGTAAAGAAACGATCAGTGCTACATCAAAAGATAGTGCTGGTAATGTTTCTCATGCTGGATCAACAACAGTAACAGATGCAACAGCACCTGCACCACCAACGGTTAACAGTGTAACTAGCCAAGATAAAAATATTAGTGGGACAGCAGAACCAAATTCTACAATAACAATCAAATTTCCAAATGGTGAAACAGCTACTGGTGCAACAGATGAAACAGGAAATTATACAATAGCAATTCCGAATGAAGTTAGTTTAGAAGGCGGCGAAGAAATACAAGTTACATCTACAGACGATGCTGGTAATGAAACAGAACCAGTTAAAACAACGGTTAAAGACACAACAGCACCAGACGCACCAACGGTGAAAGAAGTGACAAGTGAAGCTACAACAGTAAGTGGCACTGCCGAACCAGGCTCAACGGTTACCGTGACGTTCCCAGATGGAACAACGGCAACAGGCACAGCTGATGATCAAGGCAACTATACAGTTGATATTCCATCAAATGTAGATTTAGAAGGTGGAGAAGATATTAAAGTTACTTCTAAAGATAAAGTTGGCAATACATCTGAAGAGACAATGACAACAGTAGTAGATACGACGGCACCATCAGCACCAACGGTGAAAGAAGTGACAAGTGAAGCTACAACGGTAAGTGGCACAGCAGAGCCAGGCTCAACAGTAACCGTGACGTTCCCAGATGGAACAACGGCAACAGGAACAGCAGATGAAGAAGGTAACTACACAGTTGAAATTCCATCAAATGTAGATTTAGAAGGTGGAGAAGATATCAAAGTTACTTCTAAAGATAAAGTTGGCAATACATCTGAAGAGACAATGACAACAGTTAAAGACACAACGGCGCCATCAGCACCGACGGTGAACGGAGTAACAAGCGAAGATACAACAATTGGTGGCACGGCAGAGCCAGGCTCAACGGTTACAGTAACGTTCCCAGACGGAACAACGGCAACAGGTACTGCAGACAGTGAAGGCAACTATACAGTTGAAATTCCATCAAATGTAGATTTAGAAGGTGGAGAAGATATTAAAGTTACTTCTAAAGATAAAGTCATCTGAAGAGACAATGACAATAGTAGTAGATACGACGGCACCATCAGCACCAACGGTGAAAGAAGTGACAAGTGAAGCTACAACAGTAAGTGGAACGGCAGAACCAGGCTCAACAGTTACCGTAACGTTCCCAGATGGAACAACGGCAACAGGAACAGCAGACAGTGAAGGTAACTATACAGTTGAAATTCCATCAAATGTAGATTTAGAAGGTGGAGAACAAATCAAAGTTACAGCTAAAGATAAAAACACATCAACAGACAACGACAACAGTAGTAGACACGACAGCACCAGCAGCACCGACGGTGAACGGAGTGACAAGTGAAGCTACAACGGTAAGTGGCACAGCAGAGCCAGGCTCAACAGTAACCGTGACGTTCCCAGATGGAACAACGGCAACAGGAACAGCAGATGAAGAAGGTAACTACACAGTTGAAATTCCAT
>NZ_JAESKJ010000006.1:0-1136802 GCF_017892075.1 Staphylococcus sp. GDY8P119P | reverse complement strand
CTCTTGATAAGATGTAACACCTTCAAATGAAGATATTAAAACCACCGAAAGACTTAGAGAATGTGGACAACTTTTAGGTATTGATTTATTAGACCATGTCATTATAGGAGACCATGAATATTTAAGTATGGTAGAAGAAGGATATTTTGATTAAACTATGTTAGTTTAAATGGAGTTAATATTGCTGATGATATTGAATGGCTCTGTCATTATATACTAAATAGTTATTTTATATCCGAGACATCAAATTAGCTGGTTAAGCAGTAGGCAATATACTTTTAGTTGCGCTATTATTACCTGTGATTTATTAAATGCAAATGATTATAATGCATTTATATAGTACTATTTTGATTTTGACAGTTGGCGGTATAGTTTCATCAACGCGTCTTAATTTTTGAAAGATTAGGCTTATTCATTTTTAGTACGGTCGTCGTTAGATTAATTTGGGTGTTATTATTGTGTGCTTGTTATTAATGTAAGCGTGTAATTGCGAAAAACAGTCATATGAATAAAAAAAGGCGCTTATTGGACATCAATGTCTATAAGCGCTAAAATTTTAATTTATAAAACTGAAAAATTGATTATAATTTTCCATTAACCAAAGAATGCCTTGGTATCCTAGGTAAATACATAATACAATTATGCCAACATAGATTAAAAATCTTAAAATAGATAAACCTACTCTAAATAATAAGATAACTAAGAGTGCAAGCAGGATTATAGATAAAATACTCATTGTCTATTCACTCCTTTTAATATAGTTTAATATTAATGCATGAAACATACATCGGTCTATAGTTAAAATATAAATACACCTATAGTCTGATGATAAACTTTATTAAACATACTATAATTTTGATGAATAAAATAGGAGGATGGTTCATGCGTTTCATATTTAGCATTATAAAGAATATTATAGCTATTATTGCCATTATAGTAATTGTATTTTTCGCACTCAAATACGCGCCTTTTTTAAAAGACCAAGATTGGAATCCAATGCACAATGATGAATCATCCTTAAATAATAGCGCAAATAAAGGGCACCTAACAGGTGGACAAAGATATTCAGTGGAAGATAATGATATTTTAAATAACGTTCCACTTAGTCAAACGAAGAATATGTTTAATTGGATTGATAAACGAGAGTTTATGTCAGTAACTGGTATTGAAAGAATGGGATATAACGACTCTTATTTGGCTGGGCAACGTGGCGATGAATTTATTATATATAAATTTGGTTCTGAATCTATGAGAGTTTATAAAACTGAAATAGAGATGAATCAAGACCTTAATCAATTAGGTGAACATATAGAATTAAAGCCAGCATCAAATTATGAGTAATGGATTTGAATTCTTTTAATAAATAAGTTAGCCTTATATAAGTAATAAGAAAAGGTTGGTGTTTATAATGAGTGAAAAATCTAATGAAAAAAAAGCAGACGAACAAGCAAAAGCACAAAATTTATTTGCACGTTGGCGTAAAGAAGAAACGCTTTATAAAGAAGATGAAAAAGAATCTAGTAAGTCTAACGACTCTAAAACATCATCAGATGAAGAAAAAAATTAGATTTATTTAATCAAGTACTAAAAGTTAATCGAATGTGTATGTAAGAGCAGTTTACACTGCTTCTAAGCATTTCTTAGATTTTTAAAAATAAATAGGATAAATAAGCAGGACGAGTTTTAAAGTCGATTTGGATATGATTGATTTTGACTCGTTCTTTTTTATGCGGTTGGATATTTATTGAAATGAATAATGGGTTACCTTGACGTTATTTTTAGTTGCCTATTATAAAAATTAATTGATGTGTTAAAATCAATACTAAATAATACACTATTCTATATAATTACTGCTATAATACAAGTTATCACAATGTTTGAATATAAAATATAATAAACTTATCTTCATATTTAAATCCGTAAATAAATTTTGTTCTATATTCTTTATGTTCGTGCTTTATTTCGTTTTAGTAGTAATATAAAATGATAAGAAGAAGATAAAATAGTTGGTTAATAGAGGTGTTTAGGTTGTCAAAGTTTTTTAGAAACAACAAATTGATTGTTATATTATGTGCAATCATTGTGTTTATAGCCTTGATTGGTGTGTCATTACGCTCACAATCACAATCACATGTTGAACAATATGTGGGAGATACGGTTGCTTTTGGCCAAAAAGCTGTGAGTTATCCAGTCCACTTTGTTACTGGATCTATCAATAGTATTTTTTCTAATGGCGACTCCAAAAAGCAATCAAGTGAAATAAAACAGTTAGAAGCAGAAAATCAAAGGTTAAAATCAGAAAATAAAAAGTATAAAAAAGAATTAGATATTGAAGATATATCTAAATTTGATCCAATTTCAAGCACAGTTCTTTCAAGAAATCCTGATCAGTGGATGAATACATTAGTGATTAATCAGGGTGCAAAAGATGGCATCAAAAATAATATGGCAGTAATGACTTCTGATGGATTAGTTGGACGTATCTCTAAAGTGAATCAATTCTCTTCACAAGTAGATTTAATATCAACAAATACAAGGGCGAATCGCTTATCTGTCAATATTCAACATGATGACAAAAATGTGTTTGGTCTCATAGACCATTATGATGCTAAAACTGAAGAGCTAGTAATATCTGATATAAACAATAAAGACAGTATTAAAAAAGGAGATAAAGTAGTTACAAGTGGATTAGCTGATCAGCTTCCAACAGGGTTATACATAGGTGAAGTAGCAAAAGTTGAAAATGATGAGTATGGCTTATCTAAAGAAGTTAGAGTGAAAACTGGTACTGATTTAGCTGATTTAAGCCATGTTTATGTTGCTAAAAGAGACCCTAATACGGTGCCTGATACTGAAAGTGGTGATAATTAATGCGTACGTTTTACTACTTTCTTATTGGTATCATTCTTTTTTATATTGATACTGCAATTGCACTAGTGATACCTATGCAAATTTCTGGAAACGAAATCATCTTCGTGCCTCATTTAACGATAATGTACATCTTAATCATGAGTGTCTATAGAGGTTTTGGTGTAGCAATGGTTTTCTCAATTGTCTTAGGATTAATTACGGATTTATATTATGGAAGTTTTTACGGACTATATTTATTTGGTTATATTTTATTAGTTGTCATCATGGATTTTTTCTTCAAAGTATTTTATCGAGATCATTCGATGTTATTTACAATCGTATTGTTGAGTACACTCGTGTTAGAGATTTATGTAGCAATTATATATAGTGCTTTAGGATTAGTTCAATTTAATTTATTTGAATTTGTGATTTTTAGAATGTTACCGACGTTTATACTAAACTTTATTTTATTAATTATTTTGTATCCGCTAATAACAAAATTTCTCAAAAAAATCCAATTGAAGATTGACAGTAAAAGATTGTAATGCTAAAATGCAGTAGTTGAGTAGTTTCTAGCTACATACAACCGCTCAAATTCAGGTTCAAGTACAGTGATGTCACCTGATTTTGGCGTGACTTAAATTATAGGAGGTGCAAAGTATGTTTGCTATTATTGAAACAGGTGGAAAACAAGTAAAAGTTGAAGAAGGACAAGAAATTTTCGTTGAAAGATTAGACGTAAATGAAGGTGATTCTTTCACTTTTGATAAAGTATTATTTGTAGGTGGAGATTCAGTTAAAGTTGGTGCGCCAACAGTTGAAGGTGCAACAGTTACTGCTACTGTAAACAAACAAGGTCGCGGTAAAAAAATTACTGTATTCACTTATAGACGTCGTAAAGACTCTAAACGTAAAAAAGGTCATCGTCAACCATACACTAAATTAACAATCGACAAAATCAACGCATAATTATGATTAAAGTAGATGTTACATTAAATGATTCGGGCCAAGTAACAGACGTTGTCATGGATGGTCATGCCGAACATGGTGAGTATGGTTATGACATTGTATGTGCAGGAGCATCTGCAGTTATTTTCGGTAGTGTTAATGCTATAATGGGATTAACAACCGAGAAACCCGACATTGATTATAGTGATGACGGTGGATACTTCCATGTTAGAAGTGTCGATACACATAACGAAAAAGCGCAATTAATTCTTCAGGCAATGTTAGTCTCTTTGCAGACAATTGAAGAAGAATACAAAGAAAATATTAGATTAAATTATAAGTGAGGTGCAACCAAATGTTAAAATTAAACTTACAGTTCTTCGCATCTAAAAAAGGGGTAAGTTCTACTAAAAACGGACGTGACTCTGAATCAAAACGTTTAGGTGCTAAGCGTGCGGATGGTCAATTCGTTACTGGCGGTTCTATTTTGTTCCGTCAACGTGGTACTAAAATTTATCCTGGTGAAAATGTTGGTCGTGGTGGCGACGATACATTATTCGCTAAAATCGACGGCGTTGTAAAATTCGAACGTAAAGGTCGAGACAAAAAACAAGTATCTGTATACGCAGCTGCTGAGTAATTTTTGTTAATGTTAACACCAGAAGTGATGACTTCTGGTGTTTATTTTTGTCTTTATTTTCTAGTTATCTAGAAAATGCTATAATATACAAGATATGTAAATTAAATTTAGTAAAAAAGAGGTGAAATCATGTTTGTTGATCAAGTTAAAATATCACTTAAAGCTGGTGATGGTGGTAATGGCATAACTGCATACAGAAGAGAAAAATACGTACCATTTGGTGGACCAGCTGGTGGTGATGGTGGTAACGGAGCTTCAATTGTGTTCGAAGTAGATGAAGGTCTAAGAACGTTATTAGATTTCAGATATCAAACACATTTCAAAGCTAAAAGAGGTGAAGGTGGCCAAAGTAGTAATATGCACGGGAAAAACGCTGAGCATTTAGTATTAAAAGTGCCACCAGGTACAATCATTAAAAGTGTTGAAACTGAAGAAGTATTAGCAGATTTAGTAGAGAATGGACAGCGTGCTACAGTTGCTAGAGGCGGTCGTGGTGGTCGTGGGAATTCACGCTTTGCTTCTCCACGAAACCCTGCACCAGATTTTAGTGAAAATGGTGAACCAGGTGAAGAAATTGAGGTTACTTTGGAATTAAAACTACTTGCAGATGTTGGTTTAGTCGGTTTCCCAAGTGTTGGGAAATCTACATTACTATCAACAGTTTCTAAAGCAAAACCAAAGATTGGAGCTTATCATTTTACGACTATTAAACCTAACTTAGGTGTTGTCTCTACCAAAGATCATCGAAGTTTTGTGATGGCGGATTTACCTGGTCTTATACAAGGCGCTTCTGAAGGTATCGGATTAGGTCATCAGTTTTTAAGACACGTTGAGAGAACCAAAGTAATTGTGCATATGATTGATATGAGTGGTTCAGAAGGTCGAGATCCTTACGAAGATTATCAAATTATTAATGAAGAATTAAAAGCTTATGAACATAGATTAGAAGATCGACCACAAATAGTTGTTGCTAATAAAATGGATATCCCCGATGCAGAAGATAATCTAACTATTTTTAAAGAACAATTAAATGATACCAGTGTACGTATTATTCCGTTGTCTACAGTAATGCACGACAATATTGATGAATTATTATATGCTATTGCTGATACACTAGAAGAAGTTAAAGATGTAGATTTTAATAAGGAAGAAGAAGATTTGGGTGTTAATAGAGTTGTCTATAAACACACGCCTAGCCAGGATGCATTTACGATTACAAGAGACGATGATGCTGCTTACGTAGTGAGTGGTAAAGCCATAGAAAGAATGTTCAAAATGACTGACTTTAATAGTGATCCAGCCGTTAGACGTTTTGCGCGTCAAATGCGTTCAATGGGTATTGACGATGCACTACGTGAACGTGGTTGTGAAAATGGAGATATTGTAAGAATACTTGGTGGAGAATTTGAATTTGTTGAATAGGAGTGCTTGATATGGACAAAAATGAAAATAAAAAGTTTTATTTAATTCGTGAAGATGTTTTACCTGAATCAGTGGTTAAAACTTTACAAATCAAAGAAGTTTTGAAAAATGACCCATCATTGTCCATATTTGAAGCAGTGAAGCAATTCGATTTATCCCGCAGTGCGTTTTATAAATATCGAGACACGATATTTCCAGTTGACGAAAAATTAGAGGAAACAAGAGAATTTACATTGATATTGTATGTAAATGACATCATAGGTATGTTAGCTAAAGTTTTAAATACACTTTCTAAATTAGATTTGTCAGTGCTGACGATTCATCAAAGTATACCTATGGACGGTA
This sequence comes from Staphylococcus sp. GDY8P119P, assembly GCF_017892075.1. Lineage (NCBI taxonomy): Bacteria > Bacillati > Bacillota > Bacilli > Caryophanales > Staphylococcaceae > Staphylococcus > Staphylococcus sp. GDY8P119P. The sequence continues at coordinate 1,130,597 of NZ_JAESKJ010000006.1, read as the reverse complement.
GAGCTACCATTACACTATCATTAGATGGTAAAGACACAGATTTAGAAATAGATGAAGTTATAAATTCATTGAAAAAGATTGAACATATTTCTAATGTTGAACTCATTAGTATGACTATATAAGGAAGTGTGACTGTGTACGCATATATTAAAGGAACTTTAACTGTTTTAAATCCTACTCATGTAGTGTTAGAAGCTTCAGGTGTAGGTTATGAGATTCAAACGCCAAACTCATATCGATTTCAAAAATATAAAGATCAAGAGATTTTGATCCATACTTCATTGATTGTAAGAGAAGATGCACAGCTGCTTTATGGCTTTATTAATCAAGAGGAAAAAGACATGTTCTTAAGTTTAATTAAAGTGACAGGCATCGGTCCTAAATCAGCATTAGCAATTTTAGCTAGTAGCTCACCAAATGAAGTGAAAGTTGCAATTGAGAATGAAAATGATGCTTATTTAACAAAATTCCCAGGTATAGGTAAAAAAACAGCGCGTCAAATTGTTTTAGATCTTAAAGGTAAAGTACAAATAACTGAGGAAGATAGCAGTCACTTATTTAATGTAGAACATGATGATCAGCAAAATTCTGCTATTGTTAAAGAAGCGTTACTAGCTTTAGAAGCGCTAGGTTATTCTAAGAGAGAGTTAAATAAAGTTGAAAAAACTTTAAATAAAGAATCTTTTGACTCAATAGACGATGCAGTGAAGCGTGGTTTACAATTGCTCATAGCTTAAGTTTGTTGAAATTTTAAGAAGGGGGAATTACAAATGGATGATAGAATGGTAGATCAATCTATGCATGAAGATGAATCATCATTTGAGTTATCTTTAAGACCAGAAAGATTACGCCAATATATAGGACAGTCAACGATTAAATCAAATTTAGAAGTTTTTATCAAAGCAGCTAAAATTAGGAAAGAACCGTTAGATCATGTGCTATTATTTGGCCCCCCTGGATTAGGCAAGACAACTTTATCCAATATCATCGCGAATGAAATGGAAGTTAATATTAGAACCATATCTGGCCCATCTATTGAAAGACCGGGTGACTTAGCAGCCATTCTGTCTAGTTTACAACCTGGAGACGTGTTGTTTATCGATGAAATACACAGGTTAAGTAGTGTTGTGGAAGAAGTTTTATATCCAGCAATGGAAGATTTCTTTCTTGATATTGTAATAGGTAAGGGAGAAGAAGCGCGAAGTATACGTATAGACTTGCCGCCTTTTACATTGATAGGTGCTACAACCAGAGCAGGAAGCTTAACTGCGCCTTTACGTGATCGATTTGGTGTTCATCTGAGATTAGAATATTATAGAGAAGATGAATTAAAAGAAATTATAATACGCACCGCAGAAGTATTAGGTACGACTATTGATGATGAAAGTGCAATTGAACTTGCGAAAAGAAGTAGAGGTACACCGAGAGTTGCGAACAGACTGTTAAAACGCGTAAGAGATTTTCAACAAGTTAAAGAAGATGAATTGATTAGTATTGATACGACAAAACAATCACTAGCATTGTTACAAGTAGATGATGAAGGATTAGATTATATTGATCATAAGATGATGAACTGCATCCTAGAACAATATAAAGGTGGCCCAGTAGGTTTAGATACAATTGCTGTTTCTATTGGAGAAGAACGTGTCACAATAGAAGATGTTTATGAACCATTTTTAATACAAAAAGGTTTTATTGAACGTACACCAAGAGGGCGTAGAGCGACAGCTTATGCTTATGAACATTTTAGTAAGAATGGAAAGAAGGAATAGTTTTGGATATTGAAGCATTTGATTATCATTTGCCAGAATCATTAATCGCTCAAACGCCTCTAAAAACTAGAGATGAGAGTAGATTGCTTGTGCTTGGTAGAAAAACTGGAAATATTGTGCATAAACACTTTAAAAATATCATTGATTATTTAGAAGCAGGAGATACATTAGTACTTAATGACACAAAAGTCATGCCTGCACGCTTATTTGGTTTGAAAGAAGAAACAGGTGCAAAAGTGGAAATGCTGATGCTAACGCAACTCGAAGATAATGACTGGGAAGTCTTATTGAAACCAGCAAAAAGAATTAAAGTAGGAGACAAATTGTCTTTTGGTGAAGGCAAAATAGTAGCTGAATGTATCGAAACATTAGATCAAGGCGGAAGAATCATGCGTTTAAACTATGAAGGTATATTACAAGAGCGCTTGGATGAATTAGGCGAAATGCCCTTACCTCCTTACATTAAAGAGCGTTTGGATGACCCAGATCGTTATCAAACCGTTTATGCAAAAGCATCCGGATCGGCGGCGGCTCCTACAGCTGGACTTCACTTCACCGATAAACTACTTGAGCAATTGCAAGCTAAAGGTGTTAATATCGCATTCATTACTTTGCATGTTGGATTAGGTACATTTAGACCTGTGAGTGTTGAAAATATAGATGATCACGAAATGCATAGTGAATATTATCAGATGGATCAAGATACGGCAGATTTACTAAACCATACAAAATCAAATGGGCATCGTATCATTTCAGTAGGTACGACTTCTACTAGAACATTGGAAACAATCATGCAATCACGTAACAATTTTGTAGCAGACAGTGGATGGACTGATATTTTTATCTATCCTGGCTTTAAATTTAAAGCGATAGATGGATTAATTACCAACTTTCACTTGCCGAAATCCACATTAGTTATGTTAGTTTCTGCATTTAGTTCAAGAGATTACATACTGAACGCCTATCAACAGGCAGTCAAATTGGAATATAGATTTTTTAGTTTCGGCGATGCAATGTTAATTTTATAGGAATGAAACGAAAGGAGTTTTTGTATGCCAGCTGTAACGTATGAACATATAAAAACATGTAAACAATCTGGAGCAAGATTAGGAATCGTGCATACACCTCATGGATCGTTTGAAACACCAATGTTTATGCCTGTTGGAACCAAAGCCACAGTGAAAACGATGAGTCCTGAAGAATTGCATCAGATGGAAGCAAAAATAATATTAGGAAATACATATCATTTGTGGTTGCAACCAGGAAATGATATTATCAAAAAGAGTGGGGGATTACATCAGTTCATGAACTGGAATGGTCCAATACTGACAGATTCAGGTGGTTTTCAAGTATTTAGTTTAAGTAATTTAAGAAAAATTACTGAAGAAGGTGTTGAATTCCGTCATCATACTAATGGTTCGAAATTATTCTTGAGTCCTGAAAAATCAATGCAGATTCAAAATGACCTTGGTTCAGATATTATGATGGCATTTGATGAATGTCCACCTATGCCAGCTGAATATAAATATGTAAAAGATTCAATCGAAAGAACAAGTAGATGGGCTGCTAGATGTTTACAAGCGCATCAAAGACCCGAAGATCAAGCTTTATTTGGTATTATCCAAGGTGGAGAATATAAAGATTTACGTCAACAAAGCGCTGAAGAGTTAGTGGCGTTGGATTTTCCTGGATATGCAATTGGAGGTTTATCTGTTGGAGAACCAAAGCCAGTAATGTATGATATGGTCTCGCATACACAACAATTTATGCCTAAAGACAAACCGCGCTATTTAATGGGTGTGGGTTCGCCAGATGCATTAATAGAATGTAGCATTCGAGGTATGGATATGTTTGATTGTGTATTACCTACGCGTATTGCACGTAATGGTACATGTATGACTTCACATGGCCGTGTTACTATAAAAAATGCTAAATATGCTGAAGATTTAGGTCCACTTGATGATAATTGTGACTGCTATACTTGTAAAAATTATAGTAGAGCATACATAAGGCATTTAATAAAAGCAGAAGAAACTTTTGGTATCCGTCTTACTACTTATCATAATTTACATTTCTTGCTGAAATTAATGGAAAACATCCGACAAGCTATTCGTGATGATCGTTTACTTGATTTTAAAGAAGAATTTTTTGAACAGTATGGACTAAATGTAGAAAACCCAAAAAACTTTTAAAAGGGAGCAATAACTATATGCAATTTACTTCATTGATATTACCGATATTATTATTAGTATTAATGTGGTTCTTCTTAATTAGACCACAACAGAAAAAGGCTAAAGAGCATCGTGAAATGATTAGTCAGATTTCATCTGGACAACACGTTACGACTATAGGTGGCATTAAAGGAACTGTACGTAGCGTTGACGAAACTACAGTTGTATTAACTTTAAATGGCAACGGTACAGAAATTACTCTAGAAAAGCCAGCTATTAAACAAGTTGATCCTTCATAAATCACGTTATAATTACGAACTGATATATACTATCAGTTCGTTTTTTGTTTAACAAAACCTAAAGATATTGGACTTTAAAGATATAGTTGGTGTTATAATGAAAGATAGACAAAAGCAAATATTTTATATAGCTTAAGTAATCATTACAATTGATAACACTTACATTTAAAAAGAAGTTACAAATAAGTTAAGTTTGTTTTTACACTACATGTAATGTGTTAAAATATGTAAGGTTATTGAGAAAAAGTTTAATCGTCGAGTAAATGATAAAGATGGCGATTGAATTCTGAAAAAATTATAACATAAGCTTACAATGAGGTGTTCAAGTGAAGAAGAGTAGTAGAATAGTTGCATTTATATTACTTGTGGTTCTATTGTTAGGCGGGATAGGACTTACATATAAAAATGTAGTTAAAAATGTCAGCCTCGGATTAGATTTACAAGGTGGTTTTGAGGTTTTATATCAAGTTGATCCTTTACAAAAAGGAGATAAAATTGATGATAAAGCTGTCAAAGCCACAGCAAAAACACTTGAAAACCGTGTGAACGTTTTAGGGGTTTCTGAACCTAAAATTCAAGTGGAAGATAAAAATAGAATCCGTGTACAATTAGCAGGTATAAAAAATCAATCTCAAGCTAGAGAAATTTTATCATCACAAGCTAATTTAACGATTCGTGATGCTGATGACAATATCAAACTTACGGGTAAAGATATACAACAGGGTTCAGCGAAACAAGAATTCAAACAAAATACGAATCAGCCCGCGGTTACTTTTAAATTAAAAGATAGTGATAAATTTAAAAAAGTAACAGAAGAAATTTCAAAAAAAGATGAAAATGTCATGGTTGTATGGCTAGATCACGAAAAAGGTGATACTTACCATAAAGAAATGAATAAAAAAGATCCAAAATACGTGTCTGCTGCTTCAGTTGACAAACCTATCAATTCAGATAGTGTGGAAATTTCTGGTGGATTTAAAGGTGAAAAAGGGATTGAAGAAGCAAAACAAATTGCTGATTTATTAAATTCCGGGTCATTACCTGTAGATTTAAATGAAATTTACTCAAATTCAGTAGGTGCACAATTTGGACAAGATGCATTAGATAAAACCATATTTGCTGCGGCAATTGGTATTGCAGTTATTTATTTATTTATGTTAGGTTTCTATCGTTTACCAGGATTAGTAGCTGTTATTGCACTTACTGTTTATATTTACTTAACATTAGTAGCATTTAATTTCATTTCTGGTGTCTTAACGTTACCAGGCCTTGCAGCTTTAGTGCTGGGTGTCGGTATGGCAGTCGATGCGAATATTATCATGTATGAACGGATTAAAGATGAACTGAAAATTGGACGAACACTTAAACAAGCTTACAAAAAAGCGAATAAAAGTTCATTCTTAACCATAGTAGATGCGCAGCTTACAACTGTGATTGCTGCTGCTGTATTGTTCTTCTTTGGTGAAAGTTCTGTTAAAGGTTTCGCAACGATGTTGTTACTTGGCATATTAATGATTTTTGTAACAGCAGTATTTTTATCCAGATGGTTGCTATCATTGCTTGTTTCTTCAAATTTCTTCAAAAAATCATCTTGGTTGTTTGGTGTGAACAAGCATCATATTGCAGATATAAATGAAGGTAAGGAAGTTCATGATTTAAAAACCCCTTATGAGCGTTGGGATTTCATGAAGTTAGCCAAGCCATTGTTGTCACTAAGCGTACTAATTTTAATTGTCGGTGCAGTGATACTGTTTATTTTCAAACTAAACTTAGGTATTGATTTTACAAGTGGTACAAGAGTTGACTTTGAATCAAAAGATAAAATATCTGAAGCGAAAGTGACAAAAACACTTGAAGATCAAGATTTTAAACCTACACAAGTTTCTTTAGGTGAAAATGGTAAAAATGCAACAGTACAATTTAAAAATGATTTATCTAAAGATGAAGTTTCAAAAATTAAGAACACAATTGATAAATCATTTGGCAATGATCCAACGGTAAATACTGTTTCACCAGTTATAGGTCAAGAATTGGCTAAAAATGCGATGATGGCATTATTATATGCTGCCATTGGTATCATTATTTATATCACTTTCAGATTTGAATGGCGTATGGGACTGTCTTCAGTACTAGCATTATTACACGATGCATTTATGATTGTGGCAGTTTTCAGTCTATTTAGATTAGAAGTTGATATTACATTTATTGCAGCCGTGCTAACTATCATTGGTTACTCAATTAATGATACGATTGTAACGTTTGACAGGGTGCGTGAGAACTTGCATAAAATAAAAGTGATTACGAAACCTGAACAAATCGATGATATTGTCAATAGATCGATTCGTCAAACAATGACGCGTTCTATCAATACAGTACTGACAGTTATCATTGTTGTAGTTGCGCTACTAGCATTCGGTGCACCAAGTATTTTCAATTTCTCATTAGCGTTGTTAATTGGTTTAATATCTGGTGTGTTCTCATCAGTATTTATAGCTGTTCCTTTATGGGGAATTATGAAAAAACGTCAGCTTAAAAAATCAGACGACAATAAACTTATTGTATATAAAGAGAAAAAATCAAATGATGAAAAAATATTAGTTTAATTAATATCTAATAGGTACTAACTTAAAAATCAAACATAAATCAGTATGGGAGAAAAAGCCCGTTTCTAAAATAGATGACTAATCCGTGGTAAAAGCGGATTAGTCATTTTTTATATTGAATGTATTGTAATTTTTGACTATGCATGTACTCATAGATAAATGATTTATTTATGTCATAAACTATTCAACTATTAAGAATAGGAGTTTTAAGTTATGGTTGAATTAAAGGTTACTACTTTTTATTTTTTGGATTCTTTTGTATAATTGCTTGTGGAAATGAGGGAGAATAGTATGATTAAATCAAAATATAATTGGGACGTTAAATTACCTGAAGTTGAAATATCAGATCATATTTCAGCAGATTTAAAGCTAACTCCTATTGTAAAAAAAGTTTTGGAAAGTAAAGGTATTACAGATGAAACCGATATTCGTAATCTTTTAGAAGGAGTCCAAATGACACATGATCCTTGGAAGATGAGCGATATGGAAAAAGCTATTGAACGTATCAATGTGGCGATAGATCAAAATCAAAAGATTTTAGTATATGGTGACTATGACGCGGATGGTGTTACTTCAACGACTATATTGGTCACTACATTGAAAGAACTTGGTGCCCATGTAGGTTGGTATATACCAAATCGTTTTTCTGAAGGTTATGGTCCTAATGAATTGGCTTTTAAGAATGCCTATGATGAGGGGATATCTTTAATCATAACCGTAGATAATGGTATTCAAGGACATGATGAAATACAAATGGTTCAAGACTTGGGTGTTGATGTTATTGTCACAGACCACCATGAAATTGGTGAAACGATGCCTAATGCATACGCTATTGTCCATCCAATGCATCCTGAGTTTGAATATCCTTTTAAATATTTATGTGGTGCGGGCGTTGCTTATAAGCTAGCTCAATGTTTATTGGAAGAACCACCTGTTTATTTTTTAGGTTTGGTTGCAATTGGAACAATCGCTGATTTAGTATCTTTAACGGATGAAAATAGAACATTGGTTCAAAACGGTTTAGCATCATTAAATAAATATTGTCCTCCATCAATAAAAGCTATACTTAACCAAGCAGGTTATAATGATGAAATCAACGAGGAGACCGTCGGGTTTATTATAGGGCCTCGATTAAATGCTGTTGGTCGATTAGAAGATGCTGCACTTGCTGCAGAGCTACTAATGACTGAAACAGAAGATGAAGCGATGTTTTTAGCCGAACAAGTTGAATTTTTTAACCAAGAGCGTAAAGACATCGTGTCTCAAATTACCGAAGAAGCACTTGTAATGGCAGAAGAACAAGTACAGCAAGGCTCAAAATTTTTATTGTTAGCCAAAGCAGATTGGCATGAGGGTGTACTTGGTATTGTAGCATCAAAAATTGTGGAAACATACAGTCTACCAACATTAATTTTAAATATAGATGAAGTTCAAAATCACGCAAAAGGTTCAGCTCGAAGCATCGATCAAGTGTCGATGTTTGAAATTTTAAGTGATTATTCTCAGTTAATTACAAAATTCGGTGGTCACCATATGGCAGCTGGGATCACAATGCCTATAGAAAATATTCAACAACTACAAAACAGTTTAAATGAGTGGATGGCACAATTAGCCAAAACAACTTCACTTGAACCACGTAAAAAAGTTGATGTATTGATTTCAGAAAGTGACATTACGATACAAAACATCAAAGATATTCAGAGATTACGACCATTTGGCACAGATTTCACTAGCCCGTGTTTTGAATTACAAGACGTTCTTGTACAACAAGTTAAAGGCATTGGTCAGGAGAAAAAACATTTGAAACTCGTTATCGGTGAAAGTCAATTACAAGCAATTTTTTGGCAAAAAGGTGCTTTAGTAAAAGAATTGGGTGTACAACAACCTATTAATGTCATTGGCACATTACAAATTAATGAATGGAATGGATTTCAATCGCCTCAATTTATGATTGAAGATTTAGCGAGTCATAATTTACAGATTTTAGACTATAGAAGTAAAAACAAAGTAAATGATTTAAATGCTGATGCTAAGGATGTTGCTTATTTAATTCATCAAAGAAGTGAAAAGTTAGGTGAAAATTATCATTATTATGGTGATGAAATTAGTAATAACTATGAAAAATACGTCTTTAGAGATCTGCCAACGTCTATAAATGATTTAAAAACAACATTAAAAACTGTTGATATATCCCAAATATATCTCGTGTTAAATCATGATAGATCAATATACTTTGAAGGTATGCCAAAAATGGAAACATTTAAACAATGTTTTAAGGCACTTGCTACTAAAAAAGAAACAAATTTAGCTAATGAAGGCGTACAACTATGTAAATTTTTAAATATTCAACCAAACATGCTTAAATTTATCTTGAAAGTTTTCTTGGATTTAGAGTTTATTCAAGTTGAAGATGGTATAATCAAATTAAAAGATGTTTCAACGAAACGTGACATTGCTTCGAGTAAATATTATCAAAGTCGTATTGATAGAATTGAAGTTGAAAAGTTATTGCTTTATGAAGATTTTAATCGCTTAAAGCAATGGATAAAAGATGAATTGGTACAATAATAGGAGGAAGTTTGTATGGATTTAAAACAATATGTATCGGAAGTTTCAGACTGGCCACAACCAGGGGTTAACTTCAAAGATATCACAACAATAATGGACAACGGTGAAGCTTATGGATATGCAACGGATCAAATTGTTAAATATGCAAAACAACGAGATGTTGATGTCGTTGTAGGACCAGAGGCTAGAGGTTTTATCATTGGCTGTCCTGTCGCATATTCAATGGGTATTGGCTTTGCACCAGTGCGAAAAGAAGGCAAACTTCCTAGAGAAGTCATTCGGTATGAGTATAATTTAGAGTATGGCACAAATGTATTGACTATGCACAAAGATGCAATTAAACCAGGGCAACGTGTGTTGATTACGGATGATTTACTAGCTACAGGTGGTACGATTGAAGCGGCAATTAAGTTGGTTGAACAATTAGGTGGTATAGTTGTAGGTATCGCTTTCATTATAGAATTAAAATATTTAAAAGGTATTGAAAAAATTAAAGCGTATGATGTAATGAGTTTAATCTCATATGATGAATAATAATATTTATAATTGACGAAATATTAAAGCCAAATGAAAACATTTAAGATGATTTCATTTGGCTCTTTATATTTATTAAAATAGTATTTATGATTAATTAACTGAAACATCTTTTATGTGTATTAAAAAAATTAAAATTCAACTACATTTTGCCAATTGTCAAAGGTACGCATTTATTTATTTAATAACATGTAGTATTATATAACTATTATACATAATTTGACCTAATAGCGTAAAAATACGTTACAATCGATATAAAATAATACTGGGTATCTAATCATGATTAATATTTAGTATAGGGGTGTCTTAAGTGAACAATGAATATCCATACAGTGTGGACGAAGTATTATCTAAAGCAAAATCATATTTGTCAAAAGAAGATTATGAATATGTATTGAAAAGTTACCATCTAGCTTATGAGGCACACGAAGGTCAATTTCGTAAAAATGGCTTGCCATATATTATGCATCCTATACAAGTAGCTGGGATTTTAACCGAAATGCATTTAGATGGTCCAACCATTGTTGCAGGTTTTTTACATGACGTGATTGAGGACACACCTTATACGTTTGATGATGTAAAAGGCATGTTTAATGAAGAAATTGCCATAATCGTAGAAGGCGTGACGAAGTTAAAAAAAGTAAAATATCGTTCTAAAGAAGAACAGCAAGCAGAGAACCATCGCAAGCTATTTATTGCTATCGCTAAAGATGTCCGCGTTATTCTTGTTAAATTAGCGGATCGGTTACATAATATGAGAACATTGAAAGCAATGCCACGAGAGAAACAAATAAGGATTTCAAAAGAAACCTTAGAAATCTATGCCCCTTTAGCACATAGATTAGGGATTAATACGATTAAATGGGAATTAGAAGATACAGCACTTAGATATATTGATAGTGTGCAATATTTCAGAATCGTTAATCTCATGAAGAAAAAACGTAGTGAACGAGAAGAATATATACAAAATGCTATCAATCGCATAGATACAGAAATGGGAAAAATGAATATAATCGGCGATATTAATGGTAGACCTAAACATATATATAGTATTTATAGAAAAATGGTTAAACAAAAGAAACAATTTGATCAAATATTTGATTTATTAGCTATTAGAATCATCGTTAATTCAATCAACGATTGCTATGCTGTATTGGGTCTTGTGCATACACTATGGAAACCTATGCCTGGTAGATTTAAAGATTATATTGCTATGCCGAAGCAAAATATGTATCAATCTCTACATACTACGGTCGTTGGACCCAATGGCGATCCTTTAGAAATTCAGATAAGAACTTATGAAATGCATGAAATTGCAGAACATGGGGTTGCAGCACATTGGGCATATAAAGAAGGTAAAAAAGTTACTGAGAAAACACAAAATTTCAATAAAAAATTAAATTGGATCAAAGAACTTGCTGAAACGGATAGTACTACGACCGATGCAGAAGAGTTTATGGAAACTTTAAAATTTGATTTACAAAGCGATAAAGTATATGCCTTTACACCAGAAAGTGATGTAATAGAGTTACCTTATGGTGCTGTGCCAATCGATTTTGCATATGCTGTACATAGCGAGGTAGGAAATAAGATGATTGGTGCTAAGGTTAATGGAAAAATTGAACCAATAGATTATGTGCTAAAAACCGGTGATATCGTTGAAATCAGAACAAGTAAGCACTCTTACGGTCCAAGTCGTGATTGGCTGAAAATTGTTAAATCTTCTAGTGCCAAAAGTAAGATACGCAGCTTCTTTAAAAAACAAGATCGGTCTTCTAATATTGAAAAAGGTAAGTTTATGGTCGAAGCAGAAATAAAAGATCAGGGTTACCGAGTAGATGCAGTCTTAACGGATGACAATATAGAAGTTGTAAAAGATAAATATAATTTTTCTAACGAAGAAGATTTATTTGCTGCAGTAGGATTTGGTGGCGTGACTGCTTTACAAATCGTAAATAAGTTAACTGAAAAACAACGGATTCAAGACAAACAAAAAGCCTTGAATTCAGTACAAGAAGTACAAAAATCTGTGCCCATTAAGGACGACATTACAACAGATAGTGGCGTTTACGTTGAAGGAATTGAAAATGTACTGATTAAATTATCAAAATGTTGTAATCCAATCCCTGGTGATGATATTGTTGGATATATCACTAAAGGTCATGGTATTAAAGTGCATCGAACGGATTGCCCTAATATCAAAAATGAAAAAGACAGATTAATTAGTGTCGAATGGGTACGCTCTAAAGATGCGACACAACGATATCAGGTTGACTTAGAAGTTACAGCTTATGACCGCAATGGTTTATTAAATGAAGTTTTACAAGCCGTTAATTCCACTAAAAGTAACTTAGTTAAAGTTTCTGGTCGTTCAGATATTGATAAAAATGCAATCATTAATATTGGTGTTATGGTGAAAAATGTAAATGAAGTCTATCAAGTTGTTGATAAAATAAAACAGCTTGGTGATGTTTACACAGTAACAAGAGTTTGGAATTAGAGGTGAAACATACATGAAGATTATAGTTCAAAGAGTGAAAGAAGCATCTGTTTCTAATGGTTCAATAGATAATAAAATTAATAAAGGCTATTGTTTGTTTGTTGGAGTAGGTAAATCATCTACAGAAGCTGATATTGATACATTAGTAAGAAAAATCGTGAATGCCCGATTGTTTGAAGATGATAATGGCAAACTTAATTTGAATTTGCAGCAAGTACAAGGCGAGATTCTTTCTATCTCACAGTTCACGCTATATGCAGATGTAAGAAAAGGCAATAGACCTGGGTTTTCCAATTCAATGCAGCCTGATAAAGCAAATGAACTTTATGAAAAATTTAATGATGCTTTACGCGATTATGACATAAATGTATTAACAGGTGAATTTGGTACAGATATGCTTGTAAATATTGCTAACGATGGACCAGTGACGATTATTTATGAAAGTCAGGATGGCAAAATCGTATGAAAACAATCAATACTTGGCTAGATAAACATGATTTTAAAAATTTTCCAACGCTAATTGTTGCGTTAGCATTTGTCATATTTATTTTTATGCTCATCGCTTTTCTAAATCATAATGATGAAGATTCGAATACGATATATATCACTGAAGATACTGATTTGAGAACAGGTCCTAATGCTGTATATCCAACTATTAAGCCGGCAAACCAAGGTCAAAGTTATAATAAAATTGGTAAGTCTGGTAAATGGATAGAAGTTGAGTCAAGTAATCATAAAGATAAAGGATGGGTGGCTGGTTGGCATACAAATCTAAATATTCAGGCAGATGCGAACGCAAACGAGAAACCACTAAAAGATAAAACAATTGTACTTGATCCTGGTCATGGAGGAAGTGACCAGGGTGCTTCAAGTAATACAAAAAAGAAAAGTACTGAAAAAGTTTACACACTGAAGACAGCTAAAGAAATGAAAAAAATGCTTGAAAAAGAAGGTGCTACCGTAAATATGACGAGAAGTTCAGATAGTTATGTGAGCTTGGACGATCGTAATATTAAAGGTGACGCTTTTATCAGTATACATAACGATTCACTCAAATCTTCTAAAGCTAATGGAACGACAGTTTATTGGCTTAAAAACAACCAAGAGGCACTTGCAGAAACATTAAATATGTACATACAAAAGAAAGCCTTACTGACAAATAAAGGCGCTAGACAAGAAAACTTCCAAGTATTGAGACAGACGAATGTACCCGCTGTTTTATTAGAGTTAGGTTATATTAGCAACCCAACCGATGAAAATATGATAACAAATCAATTACATCGCCATATTGTTGAACAAGCAGTTGTCGATGGTTTACGTGCATATTTTTCAGAATAAAAAGGTTGCATATTAATCAATAACTCGTTATTATTAAATATGAATTCTATATTAAAACCGTTATTATTCTTGACTATGCTAAATGAAACGTCAACATTTTTAAATGTGTAGAGACATAATTCGTGGCTGGAAAATTATGCTTAGTAGTTTAGTTATAAAAACACAAGAAGAGGTGCTTTATGAAATTAAAGCCGTGTGACGAACGTTATCCGTATGAAGTGGGTTAGAAAAAATTCATTGATAACTTTTTCTAACCAATTAGGGTGGCAACACGGATATTCGTCCCTTGTATAACTGAATAGTTATGCAAGGGACTTTTTATTGTATAAAAGGAGAGGTTTTATGATAAATATTCCTAGAGGAACACAAGATATTTTACCAAGTGAAACAAAAAAATGGCGATATATTGAAGCAAAATTAGATGAATTGATGGAATTATATAATTATGAAGAAATCCGTACACCGATATTTGAAAGTACTGAATTATTTGCACGTGGTGTTGGTGATTCAACGGATGTCGTACAAAAAGAAATGTATACATTCAAAGATAAAGGTGATCGCAGTATCACTCTGAGACCTGAAGGTACTGCTGCAGTCGTACGTTCATATATTGAAAATAAAATGCAAGGGTTACCTAATCAACCAATAAAATTGTACTACAATGGGCCAATGTTCCGGTATGAACGAAAACAAAAAGGTCGTTATCGTCAATTTACACAATTTGGTGTAGAAGCCATAGGTGCAGAAAATCCAAGTATCGATGCTGAAATTTTGGCAATGGTCATGCATATCTATCAGTCATTTGGTCTTAAACATTTAAAATTAGTCATTAATAGTATTGGAGATATTGATTCTCGTAAAGAATATAATGAAGCTTTGGTTAAACATTTTGAACCAGTAATTGGCGATTTTTGTAAAGATTGCCAAGCACGCCTGCACACGAATCCAATGAGAATTTTAGATTGTAAGATTGATAAAGATAAAGAATCAGTTAAAACCGCACCACGAATTACGGAATATTTAAATGCTAATTCAAAGACTTATTTTGAGGAAGTAAAACAACATTTAAATGATTTAGACATTGAATATGAAGAAGATCCTAACTTAGTAAGAGGTCTAGATTATTATACACACACAGCATTTGAACTTATGATTGATAATCCGAATTATGAAGGTGCAATTACGACATTATGTGGGGGTGGCCGTTATAATGGTTTACTTGAATTGTTAGATGGTCCAAGTCAAACTGGTATTGGTTTTGCACTTAGTATTGAGAGATTATTAATGGCCTTAGAAGAAGAAGGCATTGAATTAGACGTAGACCACGACTTTGATTTATTTATCGTTACGATGGGTCAAGAAGCAGACCGTTATGCAGTAAAATTATTAAATGATTTACGTCAAAATGGTGTGAAAGCGGACAAAGATTATATGGAACGTAAAGTGAAAGGGCAAATGAAACAAGCTGATAGATTAAATGCCAAATATACTGTTGTGATTGGCGATCAAGAGTTAGCAGAAAAAAATATTAATGTAAAAAATATGGAGACCGGGGAATCAGAACGTATTGATTTGAACGAACTTGTTAACTATTTTAGAAATTAAGGAGAAGATATCATGAGTAAGCGTACAACATATTGTGGTTTAGTGACTGAATCACTATTAGAACAAGAAGTTATATTAAAAGGTTGGGTACACAATCGTAGAGATTTAGGTGGACTGATCTTTGTAGATTTACGTGACCGCGAAGGTTATGTACAAATTGTGTTTAATCCAGATTTTTCTGAAGAAGCATTACGTATAGCTGAAACAATTAGATCTGAGTATGTAGTTGAAGTAAAAGGTATTGTAAAAAAACGTGACCCAGAAACAGTAAATCCCAAAATTGCTACAGGTCAAGTTGAAGTACAAGTATCAGATATTGAGATTATTAATAAAGCTGAAACACCACCTTTTGCCTTAAATGAGGATAATCAAAATGTGGATGAAAATATAAGACTAAAATATAGATATTTAGATTTAAGACGTCAAGAATTAGCACAAACGTTTAAGATGAGACATCAAACGACACGTTCAATTAGACAATATTTAGATGGTGAAGGTTTTTATGATATTGAAACACCAGTGTTAACTAAGTCAACACCAGAAGGTGCGCGAGATTATTTAGTACCATCTCGTGTTCATGAAGGTGAATTTTATGCATTACCTCAATCACCACAAATATTTAAACAATTGTTAATGATTAGTGGTTTTGATAAATATTATCAAATTGTTAAATGTTTCCGTGATGAAGATTTACGTGCAGACCGTCAACCAGAATTTACGCAAGTTGATATTGAAATGAGCTTTGTTGATCAAGAAGATGTCATGGACATGGGTGAAGAAATGTTACAAAAAGTTGTAAAAGATGTAAAAGAAGTGGAAGTGCCTCGTCCATTCCCAAGAATGACTTATGATGAAGCAATGGCGCGTTTTGGTTCTGATAAACCAGATACACGATTTGGTATGGAATTAATGAATGTTTCAGAACTTGGTGAAATCATGGACTTTAAAGTCTTCAAAGATGCAGTAAATAACGATGGACAAGTGAAGGCAATTGTAGCTAAAGGTGCGTCTGATAATTATACTAGAAAAGATATTGATGCTTTAACTGAATTTGTTAATATATATGGTGCCAAAGGTTTGGCATGGGTTAAAGTAGTTGATGAAGGTTTAAATGGCCCTATAGCTAAATTCTTTGAAGCAGACCATGTTGAAAAATTAAAAGCCTTGACTGGTGCGCAATCTGGAGATTTAGTCTTATTTGTAGCTGACAAGCCTAATGTTGTAGCTCAAAGCTTAGGTGCACTTAGATTAAAATTGGCTAAAGAACTAGATTTAATCGACGAAAGTAAGTTGAATTTCTTGTGGGTAACAGATTGGCCATTACTTGAATACGATGAAGAGTTAAAACGTTATACTGCTGCACACCATCCATTTACAGCACCGAAACAAGAAGATATTAGCAAATTAGATACTGAACCTGAAAATGCTCAAGCTAATGCATATGATATTGTTTTAAATGGTTATGAACTTGGTGGCGGTTCAATTAGAATTCACAATGAAGATTTACAATCAAAAATGTTTGAAGTATTAGGATTTACTGAAGAACAAGCTAGAGAACAGTTTGGTTTCTTATTAGATGCATTTAAATATGGTGCGCCACCACATGGCGGTATTGCTTTAGGCTTAGACCGCTTAGTTATGTTGTTAACTGGACGTACAAACTTACGTGACACAATTGCATTCCCTAAAACTGCATCTGCAACTTGTTTATTAACAAATGCACCTAGTGAAGTATCAGAAAATCAATTGGAAGAACTCTCATTAAGAATTAGACATTAATTTTTATTAAGTCTTTATTCTTGCTAAATTCTAATAATGTGTTATTATACTTGCATAAGGTAGTCATCTGTAGTGTTCGTAAGTTTGCTTCATATTTGGGCCTAACACTCTTTGATCCGGGAGCCCAATAGGTTTTCTTGCAGCGCACACGCCTCTTAAGGAGGACTTGCAAAACAAGAAACAGGGCACCCACCTGTTAATAGCAGGCCGAATGATCAAGCAATTTATAACTACGGCACGCACGGACTCTATCGGTACGCAAGACTTCGGTCTTGCGTATTTTTTTTATCGTTATAATTTATTGTTTTACAATTAATCGGATCGTAAAAATGTTATGATTATAGTATTCGCTAAATAAGGAGTTTAAAAATGAAACATCAATTTTCAAGAAATGAATTGGCATACGGCAAAGAGGGTTTAGAATTATTAAAACAAAAAACCGTTGTTGTTTTAGGGGTAGGAGGCGTTGGCTCATTTGCAGCTGAAGCATTAGCGCGTACGAATATAGGTCATATTATATTAATAGACAAAGACGATGTTGATATAACGAACGTCAATCGACAGTTACATGCTTTAACATCTACAATAGGTCAAAGTAAAGTCACATTAATGGAAGAGCGCATCAAATTAATCAATCCTGAATGTGAAGTTACATCACTCCATATGTTTTATACAGAAGAAACATACGAAGCCTTGTTTAATAACTATGATATCGATTATTTTATAGATGCAAGTGATACACTGATATATAAAGTTCATCTTATGAAAGAATGTCTTGAAAGAGGTATTTCTGTAATTTCGAGTATGGGTGCCGCAAATAAAACAGATCCGACACGTTTCCAAATTGCAGATATTTCTAAAACTTATATGGATCCAATGGCTAAATTGATACGTCGTAAATTGAAAAAATTAGGTATATACAAAGGGATACCTGTAGTATTTTCAGATGAAAGTCCAATCGTTATAAGAGAAGATGTCAAAGAAACAGTTGGCGATGCAAATGCACCAACTAGGAAAGGGCAAATGCCACCCTCATCAAATGCATTTGTACCCAGTGTTGTGGGGTTGATATGTGCAAGCTATGTGGTTAATGACATACTCAAAGATATACCTGTAACAAGAATCAAAGATAAATAAAGATATCAACGAACTGTGTTAACGCGGTTCGTTGATATAACCTTAAACTAATGATTATTTTGTTGTGCCTTGTTGATATTGTCAAAAATAGATTTAAGCTGTTGTTCTGTTTTTGATGTTGTTTTAGGTGTATAGTAAATTTTGTTTTTTAATTTATCAGGCAAATATTGTTGTGCGATAAATCCATTATCATAATTATGAGGATACTTATAACCTATTGCTCTACCCAAAGCTTTGGCACCTGAGTAATGACCATCTTTTAAATGGTCGGGAATTTGTCCTACATGACCTTTTCGAATATCTGACAGTGCTGCGTCGATAGCAGTGATTCCAGAATTAGATTTAGGAGACAGACATAATTCAATTACCGCTTGACTCAAAGGAATTCTTGCTTCTGGAAATCCTAGTCTTTCAGCAGATTCAATTGCTGCTAAAGTTCGTTGGCCTGCACCAGGTGAAGCTAAACCTATGTCTTCATAACTAATCACTAATAATCTTCTGACAATGGTGGGTAGGTCTCCAGCTTCTATTAAACGTGCTAAATAATGCAATGCTGCATTTACATCACTTCCTCGAATTGACTTTTGAAATGCACTCATCACATCGTAATGCATATCACCATCCTTATCACTGACAAAAGCACCTTTTTGCAAGCAATCTTTAGCATCTTCTAATGTAATATGTCTTTGATTTTCTTTAACTTCAGCACTGAGCACAGCTAATTCTAAAGCATTCAGTGCACTTCTAACGTCACCTTGGCTTTGTGTAGTGAAATAATTCATCGCATCTTCATCAATGACTGGATTGTATGAAGCTAATCCACGTGATTCATCGTGGAGAGCCCTTTCTAAAGAAATTTTTATATCATTGTCATCTAATGGATATAATTCGAAAATTTGCGCTCTTGATCGAATTGCAGGATTAATTGCGTGATATGGATTTGATGTTGTAGCACCAATCAACACAATTTTTCCACTTTCGAGATGCGGTAGTAAAAAATCTTGTTTAGCTTTATCTAAACGGTGTATCTCATCTAATAATAAAATGACTTGTCCAGACATTTTTGCTTCTTCAACAATGAGTTGCATATCTTTTTTAGTATTTGTAACAGCATTTAGCTGACGGAATTTAAATTGAGTACTACCTGAAATTGCTTTAGCAATACTCGTTTTACCAATTCCAGGTGGACCATAAAAAATCATGGATGATAGTCGTTTGGTATTGACCATTCTACGTATAATACCTTTATCACCAACTAAGTGATCTTGTGAAATAATTTCATCAATATTATTTGGTCGCATTCTTGAAGCGAGTGGTTCGTTCGTCACAATCTTTCACACCTTTCTAATATTATCTTAACGTAAAAAATGATAGAATGTTAATATATAGTATTCGAATTAAGTGAGGTTATATAATGAAAATATCAACAAAAGGCAGATATGGCTTAACACTAATGATATCTTTAGCCAAAAAGCAAGGGCAAGGATGTGTTTCGTTAAAATCTATAGCTGAAGAAAATAATTTAAGTGATCTTTATCTAGAACAACTCGTAGGTCCATTAAGAAATGCTGGTTTAATCCGAAGTGTTCGTGGAGCAAAAGGTGGTTATCAATTGAGAGTATCAGCTGAAGAAATTACTGCTGGTGACATTATTCGTTTGTTAGAAGGACCAATTACATTTGTAGAAAGTATTGATTCTGAACCTCCTGCGCAAAAACAACTTTGGATTAGAATGAGAGATGCAGTTAGAGAAGTATTAGATAATACAACTTTAAAATATTTAGCAGATTATAATGAAACTAATAATTTAGATGGATATATGTTCTATATATAAGATGTAAAATTGTTATTTATTAAAACGTTTCTTTGTCATTAACTGAAAATATTTAAAAAAATTTGTTTTAAATGTTTACGTCTTAAGTATTGTGGTATTTAATAAATACATTGCTAAGGAGGTATTATTTATGGCAGATGAAAATAAATTCGAACAAGCAAAAGGAAACGTTAAAGAAACAGTTGGTAATGTTGCCGACAATAAAGACTTAGAAAAAGAAGGCAAAGAAGATAAAACTTCTGGTAAAGCCAAAGAAGTAGTAGAAAATGCAAAAGATAAAGCAAATGAAGTTATCGATAAATTTAAAAAATAATAATCGGTAACTAATACTAAAAAGGTGGTTTTATTATGTCTGATTTCTTGAATAAAGCAAAAGAAACTGCAAAAAATGTTTCTGATAAATTAAAAGATACGGATAACGAAAAAGCAAAGCAAGCATCTGAACAAATCGATAATTTCACTGGTGGCAGTGACGATAAAAAAGATGACAAAGATAAAAAAGACGACAAAAAATAAAATTGTCTTTAAAGTTTAAGTTTATTCGCTTAAATATAGAAAAGCCCAGGTTTCTAACTAGAAACTGGGCTTTTCTATATTTAATTAAAAAGTTGAAATAATATTTTTAAGTTTACGATACGATTCAAGTTGTGCTTCTTGATCATAGATGTAACTAATTGCCATTAATTCATCTATTTCACCATATTCATCAATAAATGATTGTAATTTTTGTTTAACCGTTTCTTCAGAACCGATGAGTGAACTTTGCATACGTTGTTTGGCAATTTCATATTCAGTAGGCGTGAGTAGTCCCTTTAAATCGTCAGTTGGTGGTTGTACAGGTTGCATTCTTCCTCTAGTAATGCTTACCATTACCTGAGCCTGTGTTGTTGCCAGATATTCTGCTTGTGTATCTGTATCAGCAACGATGGCATTTAAGCAAACAATCACATATGGCTTGCTTAATACCTCTGAAGGTTCAAATAGTTCTTTATAAATTTCAATTGCTTCTTTCATTTGTTGTGGTGCAAAATGACCTGCAAAGACATAAGGTAATCCTTTGCGTGCAGCCAAGTGTGCAGAATCAGTTGAAGAACCCAATATATAAAGAGGTACATTTTTACCAACGGCTGGATATGCACGGACATACGTTTGTTGATTACCTGGACCAAAATAAGTTGCAAGTTGTTCTACTTCTTCAGGGAATTCATAAACGCCATTGTGTTGATCTCTACGTAACGCACTTGCAGTCATCATATCAGTACCTGGCGCACGCCCTAAACCTAAATCAACGCGATTTGGAAATACAGTTTCCATTGTCCCAAATTGTTCTGCAACAATGAGAGGTGCATGATTAGGTAACATGATGCCACCAGAGCCTACCCTTATTTTAGAAGTATGTTCTAATGTATGTTGTATTAATAACGCAGTGGCTGAACTGACAAGGTTAGGTGCGTTATGATGTTCTGCAATCCAATATCTTTCATAATCCAGTTCTTCTAAATTTTGTGCTAATTTAACCATATCACTAATTGCATCTTGGTCGGATTGACCTTCTCTAATTGGAACTAGATTAAGTGCAGATAATTTAATATCGCTCATTTCACTATGTCCTCCTTAAATATATTAATATATTGCAGTATAACAGTCTAAATAAAACTTGCGTAAGAAATTGCTCACTGTTATACTATATGAAATTAAAAAGTTAGGTGGCCTTATTAAGACAATGGATAAATCTCATGAAAACAAACAATATCAATTATTTAATCAAAAAAGTAATATATGGGATAAGACCATGTCTTAATGCAAAATCATCACTCAAGTACCTAACATAAATAATGTTCGGATTGTTAAGGCATGTCGTATCCCTTAAGAAAGAGGGAATTTGGTATGTCTTTTTATTTTGTTCAAAAACCATTTGAAAAATTTGGTAAAAATTTAATTAACTCTGTAGAAATTCAAATTGATAAAGGCGAACATATTGCAATGATAGGTAACAATGGCGTAGGCAAAACGACTTTGTTAGAAGCGATAAAATCGAAATATAAAGATGAAACTTATTTAATGTACCAAAATATGTTAGCTTATGAACACTTAACAGGGTTAGATTATGTAATGGAAATAAACCCCGAAATATTGCAGATAAAGCAAAAACTTGAAGACAATTATGAATATATTGCAGACTATAGTGCATTAAATGGTTACGAATTTGAACAGAGTATTATTACGCAAGCGAATCAAATGAATTTAACAGAAAAAGATTTAGAAAAACAAATTCAAGATTTAAGTGGTGGTCAACAAACACGACTGGCGTTATTAAAAGCATTCATGTCAAACAAACCACTGATCTTACTGGATGAACCCACGAATCATTTAGATTTAGAAATGTTGGAACAACTGATTAGAAAAATTCAAAAATCAAAACGTACGATTGTTTATGTATCACACCAGCGTGATTTTATCGATCAAACAGCGACTCATGTCATTGAAGTAACATCTGAAAAAACGAATAAATATAATGGTAATTATTCCAAGTACCGTGAAATTAAAGATTTAACGTTACAAACACAACAAAATATGTACGAAAAGCAACAAAAAGAAATAGCAGAACTTAATCGCACGATACAACGAATCCAAACATGGCATCATTCAGCACGACAAAAAGCAAGTGTTCGTAGCCCTATTGAGCAGAAGAAGCTTAGTAAGTTAGCTCAAAAGGCTAAAGTAAAAGAAAAACAAATGACCGAAAAATTAAATGAGAAGACCATAAACCAGCCAGATAACGAACAAAAACATTATCATTTTAATCATGAAGCCCAATTACGTAAGCGTTTTTTAATTCATTTTGAAGACTTCAATGTTGTTATAAGTGAACATCATGTATTTGAACATGCGCATTTCGAAATGAAACAAAAAGAAAACGTATTAATAACGGGACCAAATGGAAGCGGAAAATCTCTTTTAATTGCGATGATCAGACAAAAGATATTTGCTAATCAAGGACATTTAAAAATCACACCTTCACTAAAAATTGGATATTTCGATCAGACGAACAAAAATTTGAATGAAGCAGAATCTCCACTGATGATGCTATTAAGTACGAATAAAATATCAAGAAGCGAAGCGCAAACTATATTAGCTTCATTTGGTTTTAAAGAGGAAAAAATTAATGCACCAATTGGTCAATTATCTATGGGAGAGAAAAGTAGATTTCAATTTGTACTGCTATATTGCTCTGGTGCCAATTTATTAATTTTAGATGAGCCAACTAATTATTTTGATATTTCAACACAGGACTTAATTTTAAATATGATAAAAAGTTTTAACGGTCAAGTATTAGTTGTGAGCCATGATGAGTATTTTCAAGCTAGGTTTAAAGCGACACACTGGGAAATTAGAAATAAAAAATTATATAACTTAACCCAAAATAAAAAGACAAAATCAAATGTAAACGAAACATTAACATTGTTAGATGAATATGAAATGATAGATGAAAATGGTCATTTTGAAACAGACAACTAGAAAAATTAATTAGATGGTGCTATCATTGGAACATTGATAAATTTGTAAGGAGTGTCAAACATGGAAGTATATGCAGATTATGCTGCTACAACGCCTGTTAAACAACAAGTAATAGATAAAATGATGGAAATCTATACAACACATTACGGTAATCCGTCTTCTATACATAGTATAGGTAGAGATGCACGTAAATATTTAGATGAGTCTCGTCGTTTTGTAGCTAAACAACTCAATGCGAAGCCTAGTGAAGTAATTTTTACTAGTGGCGCAACAGAATCTAATAATACAGCGATTAAAGGTATTGCGTATGCAAACCAAGATAAGGGTAAGCATATTATAACAACTAAAATAGAACATCATTCTGTACTCCATGTTTTTGAACAATTAGCAAAAGAAGGTTTTGATGTAACATACCTTGATGTAGATGAAGAAGGTCTGATATCGTTAGAACAATTGAAAAGTGCAATGACTGATGAGACAATCCTTGTTTCAATCATGTTTGTTAATAACGAAATTGGCACAGTGCAACCAATGTACGATATTGATGAAATTGTTAGTCATTCAAATGCTTTATTTCACGTAGATGCTGTACAAGCTATAGGGCACTTAGACATAGATTTTCATGAATTTGATATCGATGCAATGAGTATTACGGCACATAAATTTGGTGGACCAAAGGGTGTCGGTGTATTACTAATAAAATCAGGTACAAACATTAAGTTTCCACAATTAGGTGGAGAACAAGAAGTGAAAAGAAGAGCAGGTACAGAAAACGTACCTCAAATTGTCGGATTGGCTGAAGCTTTAAAACTAGCAAACCAATATAGAGATGAAAACAATGTCCATTTGATGAATTTAAAAAACCAATTTCTTGTATCTTTACAAGAACGTTCAGTGCCTTTTGAATTAAATGGTTCAATGACTGATACTACTGGTCATATTGTTAATTTGTATTTTCCATTTATTGATGTGGAAACTATGTTAACATTGTTAGATTTAGCTAATATATATGTAGCTTCTGGTTCAGCATGTACTGCAGGTTCTACATCACCTTCACATGTTTTAGTAGCAATGTATGATGACGATACAAGAGCGAATCATTCTGTGCGATTTAGTTTTAATGAACAAACGACCGAACAAGAAATTAAATATTTAGTTACCGAAATTCACAAAATTTATCATAAATTCAAGGAGGAAGTTTAGTTGTCAAATAAAGATACACGTGTTGTAGTAGGCATGTCAGGTGGCGTAGACAGTTCCGTAACAGCACATATATTAAAAGAGCAAGGTTATGATGTCATTGGTATTTTTATGAAAAATTGGGATGATACGGATGAAAATGGTGTTTGTACAGCTACAGAAGATTATAATGATGTTATAGCTGTATGTAATCAAATAGGTATACCATATTATGCAGTTAATTTTGAAAAAGAATATTGGGATAAAGTGTTTACTTATTTCTTAGATGAATATAAAAAAGGCCGTACACCAAATCCTGATGTGATGTGTAATAAAGAAATTAAATTCAAAGCATTTTTAGAGCATGCGCTTAAGTTAGGTGCAGATTATGTAGCAACTGGACATTATGCTCGTGTACGACGTCATGAAGATGGACATGTTGAAATGTTGAGGGGCGTTGACAATAATAAAGATCAAACTTATTTCTTAAATCAATTATCACAATCACAATTATCTAGAGTGATGTTCCCAATTGGCGATATTGATAAAAAAGAAGTGCGTAGAATTGCAGAAGCACAAGATTTAGCTACAGCTAAGAAAAAAGATTCAACTGGTATTTGTTTTATCGGTGAACGTAACTTCAAAACATTTTTATCTCAATATCTACCCGCACAGTCAGGTGAAATGAAAACTTTAACTGGTAAGAAAATAGGTACACATGCAGGATTAATGTACTATACTATCGGTCAACGTCACGGTCTAGGTATAGGTGGAGATGGAGACCCTTGGTTTGTAGTAGGCAAAAATTTAAATGATAATGTCTTATATGTAGAACAAGGTTTTCATCATGAAGCGCTTTACAGTGACTATTTGATTGCTTCAGATATTTCATTTGTTAACCCTGTTGATTTAGAAAATGGATTTGAATGTACAGCGAAATTTAGATATCGTCAAAAAGATACTAAAGTTTTTGTTCAAAAAGAGCATGATAATGCAATTCGAGTAACATTTGACGAACCTGTTCGCGCAATTACGCCAGGTCAATCAGTCGTTTTATATGATGGCGATGTTTGTCTAGGTGGCGCTACTATAGATGATGTATATAAAACATCAGGTCAATTAAGTTATGTTGTTTAAACAAATTAATTAAATGCTTCGTAATGATTAAAATAGCAAAATGACATTGCTATATTGTTAATTAAATATAAAGTTTCATAGTTTAATCGTATTTTGAGGAGTAAGCATACAATATCAAATTTTAAATTTTTGATTTGTGACTTACTCCTTTTTACTGTTTTTTCATTCTTAAATGTTATAATAAGATGTTGAGAGAGAGGGATAGCATGAATCAAGAACAAATTTATACATTGATTAAACAAGGTAATTTTGAGCAAGCTTTAACAGCATTATTCGAAAATATAGAAGCAAACCCGAATGAAGTCGAAAATTATATCAATGCAGGTATATTAATCGCTGAAGCGGGTGAAATAGATAAAGCGGAAAATTTTTTCCAAAAAGCACTAACCATTGACCCAAAAAATGGGGCTGTTTATTACAATTTAGCTAATGTTTATTATAATGAAGGGCGATATAAAGAAGCGGTTAAATTATACCAACAAGCATTACAATATAAAGTTGACGAAATCGACACCAATTATATGATAGGTATGTCGTTTAACCAGTTAGAAGCATTTACAGAAGCACTTCCCTTTTTAATGACTGCTGCTGAAAAAGATAATCGTAAGGATGTAGAGGTACAATTTCAATATGGATTGGTATTATGTCACTTAGAAATGTACGAACAGGCTGTTTCACAATTACAGTATGTAGTCTCATTAGATGACAAACATACAGACGCTTTATATAACTTAGGTCTAGCAACTTATATGTTAACAGAGGATACTGAATGTGCTATCGAATATTTTGAACGTGCAGTTGCTATCAACCCAGAACATTTGATGAGTCAACATGCCATCAAAACGTTTAAATCCATCGCAGAGGAGGAGTAATTAAATGGACAACCCTACATTATTCAATAATTCAATGATTAAAGGTACTGTAGATGCTATCTTGTTTCAAAACAAAGACAATTTTTATACTGTTTTAAAAGTAGATACGATAGAATCTAATGAAGATTTTGATTCTATGCCTACAGTTGTAGGGTTCTTTCCAGAAATTACTGAAGGCGATGTTTATACTTTTAAAGGTCAAGTCGTTTCACATCCTAAATATGGTAAACAGTTAAAAGCTGAAACGTTTGAAAAAGAGCTGCCTCAAACCAAAGAGGCTATTATTAGCTATTTATCTAGTGATTTATTTAAAGGAATAGGTAAAAAAACAGCTCAAAATATTGTGAATACACTTGGAGAAAATGCTATTTCAGACATTTTAAATGACCCATCTGTTTTAGAAAAAGTACCTAGTTTACCTGGGAAAAAACAAAAGCAAATTGCTGAACAAATTGCGAGTAATCAAGAAACAGAACAAATTATTATTCGATTACATGATTTAGGATTTGGGCCTAAACTCGCTATGGCAATCTATCAGGTTTATTTAGGTGATACACTTAATATTGTAGAAAATAAACCCTATCAATTAGTTTACGACGTGAAAGGAATCGGTTTTAACAAAGCGGATACTTTAGCACGAAATGTGGGTATTCAATTTAATGATGATGAGCGTTTAAAAGCGGGTTTATTATATGTATTAGAAGAAGAATGTATTAAGCAAGGGCATACATACTTACCAACACAAAATGTATTAGAAATGACACAAGATATGTTATCACAATCACCAAATGAAGTGATTGAACTTCAACAATTAGAAAATATGATTCAAATCTTAGTTGAAGATACCAAATTAGTAAAACAGGAACACGAATTAGCAATTCCTAGTTTATACTATTCGGAACTTAAAAGTGTTCAAAACTTATATCGTAATTACACCTATACGAATAAATTAAAAGAAATTGAGCAGTCTGAATTATTATTAGAAATTGGTGAAATCGAACAACGCAATCAAGTCACTTATGCTAATTCCCAAAGAGATGCGCTACAGACTGCAATCAATAGTAAAGTTATGCTGCTAACTGGCGGGCCAGGAACAGGAAAAACTACTGTGATTAAAGGTATTGTCGAATTATATGCAGAAATACATGGTTTATCTTTAGATTATGATGATTATCAAAACGATGATTATCCAGTTGTATTAGCAGCACCTACAGGTAGAGCTTCAAAACGATTGGCTGAATCTACAGGGTTGGAAGCCATGACTATACATCGATTGATAGGTTGGAATCAAGACACACAGCCAGAAGATATTTTAGATAATGAGATTTCAGCTAAACTAATCATTATTGATGAAATGTCAATGGTCGACACCTGGCTGTTTCATCAATTTCTTAGCGCGGTACCTATTGATGCCCAAGTGATATTAGTAGGTGATGAAGATCAGTTGCCTTCCGTAGGCCCAGGACAAGTGTTTAAAGATCTCATTGATTCTAAAGTTATACCTAGAGTGAATCTGACTGAAGTTTACCGACAACAAGATGGGTCTAGTATCATAGAATTAGCGCATAGAATGAAATTGGGAGAACCGATTGATATCACACAAAGATTTCATGATCGTAACTTTATTAATTGTTCAACTGAACAAATACCTTCAGTTGTTGAAAAGGTTGTTTCAAGTGCTGTTAAAAAAGGTTATGATATGAGTGATATACAAGTATTAGCCCCTATGTATAAAGGTTCTGCAGGTATAAAAAAATTAAATGCTGTATTGCAAACAATCTTAAACCCTAAAGAAAAGGATACGCGTGAAATTGAATTCGGTGATGTTGTCTTTAGAAAAGGGGATAAGGTGCTACAGCTAGTAAATAGGCCGAGTGATAATATATTTAATGGCGATATTGGTGTGATTGTTGGCATATTTTGGGCAAAAGAAAATGCCTTAAATAAAGATGTATTGGTCGTTGATTTTGACGGAAATGAAATTACTTTTGTAAGACAAGATTTGTTAGAATTAACACATGCATATTGTACGTCTATTCACAAATCACAAGGTTCTGAATTTCCAATTGTAATTATGCCTATGGTTAAGCAATATTTTAGAATGTTACAAAAACCTATATTATATACAGGATTAACAAGAGCTAAGCAATCACTAGTATTTCTGGGTGATCCACAAGCTTTTGAAATCGGTTTAAATACACATGGTCAAGTGAGAATGACTCAGCTCTGTTCATTCTTAAAAACGTATTTTAATAATGATGATCGTAAAGATGAGGTTGCAGTTGAAGATACGTTTGATGCCACGACTATTTTAACAGAAGAAAATATATATAAAATTAATCCTATGATTAATATGGGAGATATTTCGCCATATGATTTTGTTGAACATTGACAACGTAGGTTAAAGTAAATACAATATAATTGATTGTGCATAAAGATGAGTAAATTATGGTAGTCGACAAGAGATGTACTGGCTGGTGAAAAGTACAGATAGCATAGTTGAAAGCTACTTTATGTTAAATAATAAATATACTTATTTTAAGTGATAAGCGGAATTATTAATTATGATTAATGCTTATAACTAGGGTGGTACCGCGAAACGTTCGTCCCTTTTGATAGGATGGACGTTTTTTATTTTCATTTTTATCAAATAACTGATATAACTTGAGTTGAGATGGAGGAATTTTAAGTATGAAAAACTTAAAAGCAAGTGAAATTAGACAGAATTTTATTGATTACTTTGTTGAACAAGGACATATGGTTGAACCTTCTGCACCTTTAGTACCTATAGATGATGATTCTTTACTATGGATTAACTCTGGTGTTGCGACATTGAAAAAATATTTTGATGGCAGAGAAACACCGAAAAAGCCTCGTATTGTCAATTCTCAAAAAGCCATAAGAACAAATGATATTGAGAATGTTGGCTTTACAGCTAGACATCATACTTTTTTTGAAATGTTAGGTAACTTTTCAATTGGTGATTATTTCAAAAAAGAAGCCATTGAATTTGCTTGGACATTTTTAACGAATGAAAAATGGATGGCTATGGATCCAA
Source organism: Staphylococcus sp. GDY8P119P (assembly GCF_017892075.1). NCBI lineage: Bacteria > Bacillati > Bacillota > Bacilli > Caryophanales > Staphylococcaceae > Staphylococcus > Staphylococcus sp. GDY8P119P. The sequence goes on along the minus strand of NZ_JAESKJ010000006.1, from coordinate 1,100,692 downwards.
AACGATTGTATGTAACCATACATCCTGAGGATACAGAAGCTTATAAAATATGGAATGAAGACATAGGCTTAGAAGAGAGTAGGATTATTCGTATAGAAGGTAATTTCTGGGATATCGGTGAGGGACCATCAGGCCCTAATACAGAGATATTCTATGATCGAGGGGATCAATTTGGACAAGATGATCCTGCTGAAGAAATGTATCCAGGCGGTGAAAATGAAAGATTTTTAGAAGTTTGGAATTTAGTATTTAGTGAATTTAATCATAATAAAGACCATACGTACACACCATTACCAAATAAAAATATTGATACTGGAATGGGTCTCGAAAGAATGGCATCTATCGCACAAAATGTTCGTACAAACTACGAAACGGATTTGTTCATGCCTATCATTAATGAAGTTGAAAATGTTTCGGGTAAAAAATATCTTGAAACAGATTCTTATGATGTCGCATTTAAAGTTATCGCTGACCATATTCGCACAATTTCATTTGCAATTGCTGATGGCGCGTTACCTGCAAATGAAGGAAGAGGTTATGTGCTACGCAGACTTTTACGTCGTGCTGTAAGATTTAGCCAATCCTTAGACATTAATGAGCCGTTTATGTATAAATTAGTTGATATTGTTGCAGATATAATGGAACCATACTATCCAAACGTTAAAGAAAAATCAGATTTCATCAAACGTGTGATTAAATCTGAAGAAGAACGTTTCCATGAAACATTAGAAGAAGGCCTAGCGATATTAAATAATTTAATTACAAAAGCAAAGTCGACGACAAATGAAATTAGTGGTAAAGATGCATTTAAATTATATGACACATATGGTTTTCCAGTTGAACTTACTAAAGAAATTGCAACTCAAGAAAATCTTACCGTTGATATGAATACTTTTGAAGAAGAAATGCAAAAACAACGTGACAGAGCTAGACAAGCACGTCAAAACTCACAATCTATGCAAGTACAAAGTGACATATTAAAAAAAATAACAACAGATAGTCAATTTGTAGGTTATGATGTCATGGACCAAAAAACGATTATTACGGACATCATATATAATGGTGAATTAGTAAATGAAGCTGAAGCAGGAGAAACTATTTACTTTATTTTAAAAGAAACACCATTTTATGCAGTGAGTGGTGGACAAGTTGCAGACGAAGGTACTATAAGTAATGAACAGTTCGAAATCAATGTTACTGAAGTTACCAAAGCGCCCAATGGACAAAGCTTACACAAAGGTGAAATTCAATTTGGCACTGTTAAAAAGAATGACGAAGTGTTTGCTAGTGTAAACCATATTGAACGTAGAGATATTAAAAAGAATCACAGTGCTACACACTTATTACATGCAGCATTAAAAGAAGTGCTAGGAGACCATGTCAATCAAGCAGGATCACTCGTTGAAGCAGAGAGATTAAGATTTGATTTCACGCACTTTGGACCTTTAAATCAAGCAGAAATTGATCAAGTTGAACGAAGAGTTAATGAAGAAATTTGGAATAGTATAGATGTGGATATTCAAGAAATGCCTATTGCTGAAGCTAAAAAGTTAGGCGCGATGGCATTGTTTGGTGAAAAGTATGGTGAGGTTGTTCGAGTAGTGAATATGTCTCCTTTCTCTATTGAATTATGTGGAGGTATCCATGTTAATAATACTTCTGAAATAGGTTTGTTTAAAATAGTAAGTGAATCAGGTACTGGTGCTGGTGTGAGACGTATAGAAGCATTTACCGGAAAATCAGCATTCCTATATTTAGAAACAATTCAAGAACAATTTAATGCAGTGAAAGCACAAATTAAAGTGAAATCAGATGATCAAGTTTTGGATAAAGTCATCCAAATGCAAGCGGATGAAAAAGAATTAACTAAACAACTTGAGCAAAAAAATAAAGAAATCACTACACTAAAAATGGGTGATATTACAAATCAAGTGGAACAAATTAATGGATTTAAAGTCCTTGCAACTGAGGTTGAAGTCGCAAATGCAAAAGCGATTCGTGAGACAATGGATGACTTTAAATCTAAATTGCAAGATGCTATTATAATTTTAATTAGTAATATAGATGGTAAAGTGTCATTAGTAGCAACAGTGCCAAAAGCTTTAACAGACAGTGTAAAAGCTGGTGATATTATTAAAAACATGGCACCTATTGTAGGTGGTAAAGGTGGTGGCCGTCCAGACATGGCTCAAGGTGGAGGCACTCAACCTGAAAACATAACAGAATCATTACGTTTCATTAAAGATTACATTAAATCTCTATAAGTTCTAACTATTGTCATGTAGAATTAACAATAAGTACTTTTTACTCGATATGAAGGAGTGTTACAAAATGGAAAACTTTGATAAAACAATGAAATTTAATTATGATGAAATTCCAAAAGAAGATGTCAAAACAGTACTTCAAAATGTCTATAACACATTGAAAGAACGTGGCTATAATCCTGTTAATCAAATCGTTGGTTACTTATTATCAGGAGATCCTGCGTATATTCCACGTAATAATGAAGCTAGAAACCAAATTCGTCGTATTGATCGTGACGATATCATGGAAGAATTAGTTTCAAATTATTTACAAGAGAATTCAAAGTAATTAATGCTAAAACATAAAATTTTAGGTTTAGATGTAGGAAGTAAAACTGTTGGCATTGCTATAAGCGATCTCATGGGTTGGACAGCCCAGGGATTAGATACACTCCATATAAACGAAGATAAGAATGAACTAGGTATAGACAGACTAGTAACAATCATAGAGAAAGAAAAAGTTGGTACTGTTGTCATTGGTTTGCCAAAGAATATGAATAATTCTATTGGATTTCGAGGCGAAGCTTCGTTACAATACAAGGAGCAACTTCAAGAAGCATTGCCATCTGTAGAGATAATCATGTGGGATGAGCGTTTAAGTACCATGGCTGCAGAACGTTCTTTACTTGAAGCAGATGTTTCTAGACAAAAACGAAAAAAAGTAATAGATAAAATGGCTGCAGTATTTATATTACAAGGCTATTTAGATTCTATACAATAAAAAGGAGCGTTTTATAATGACTGAACACAACCATGAATCTGAATTAGAAATTAATAATCAAGAGGAACTATTAACTTTATATGATGAAGATGGAAACGAAGTACTTTACCGTAAAGTATTAGAATTTTTCCATCCTGAATTTAAAAAAGAATATGTGATTCTTGCTGAAGAAGGTGCAGAATCAGATGATGATGATTTAATCGAATTAGTACCAATGATTAATGAGCCTGATGAAGATGGTGAAGGCGGAAAATTCTTACCGGTTGAAACAGATGAAGAATGGGATATGATTGAAGAAGTCGTTAATACTGAAATGGACGATCATGATCATAACCATGAATAACCTCTAATCTGAACAACTCAAATAATTTGCACCACTAATTAAAACATGAACCTGAACGACACATTGATTTAATAATGTTTATGTTTTTCTTTGGTGACAAAGCTTGTTAGTCAAATCTTGTACAACCGTTAAGGGATAAAATATGAGATACAAAGTGCTTATTTCAAATTATCAAGCCGAGACTTAAAAGTCTCAACTCAGACTGTCAACAAAGTTTCCAGCTTTGTTGACAGTCTTTTTGTGTTTGAATTCTACTGGCGCTAATTTACTCTGTCTCTACCGGCTTTTATTTTATTACAGATGCCAGTTTAGTTTTCATATTCGAATAAGTCGAAGAAAAATATCGATTTAATAATGTCAAACTATTTTTAGATTCTGTTGTTTTAATAAAAGTATCGTTTATTTTGAACATTATTGATATCAAATCAAAAAGAAATTTTTCAAAAATACACACAAATGTAGCTTATCGTAACTGAGACTTTTAAGTCCCAATTTTTATATTTAAGAATAAAAGTACTCAATCAGCTACAGTTATATTAACTAGTTAATTATCACAATTTACACTTATAAAATATATGGGTTTGTGGTAAAATATATAAAGTTAAATTTTAAATTTATGAGATATTTTCAAAGAATTATATAAAGTAGTTCGAAAATAACAACTTATAGACGTCATTATTAACCATAATACAATCAGTCACGATTATTGGCTGATTTATTTTATTTGTCAAAAATGCTTTGAAATATCTACATTGAAGGAAGTTTTAAAATGGAAAATAATCAATCATATTTATTAGAATTGCACAAAGAGAATGATATTGCTATTGAACAACTTAGACCGTATGCGTTGGAACACCATGTTCCAATCGTTGATAGACTAACATTAGATATGATTAAACAACTGATCAGAATACATAAACCCAAGCGCATTTTAGAAATAGGTACAGCGATTGGTTATAGTAGTATGCAATTTGCTTCTGTTTCTGATGAAATAAAAGTGGTTACCATCGAGCGTGATGATGATATGCAATTAAAAGCCAAAGAAAATTTTGCGAAATTTGGATTTGAAACTCAAATTGAGTTAATTGAAAAGGATGCGTTAGAAGCTTTAGAAAATATCAAACATGAATCTTTTGATATGATATTTATTGATGCTGCAAAGGCACAATCAAAAAAGTTTTTTTCTTTGTACGCGCCTTTATTGAATGAAGGTGGGATAATAGTTACAGATAACGTTTTGTATCATGGTTTTGTTTCTGATATTTCCGAAGTGAGAAGTAGAAATGTTAGACAAATGGTAAAAAAAGTACAAGAATATAATGAATGGCTTATGGCTCAACCTCATTTCACAACTAATTTCCTTAATATGGATGATGGTCTAGCTATTTCGATTAAAGGAGAATCAAAATGACAGAATTATTAGTAACACCAAAATCTGTTAAACATATTGAGACACTAATTGAAAAAGGTGCAGATGCTTTTGTAATTGGTGAGCAAAGATTCGGCTTAAGATTAGCAGGAGAATTTAAAAGAGAAGCATTGATAGAAGCAGTGGAATTAATACATAATCATGGTAAAAAAGTCTACGTAGCAGTAAATGGTATTTTTCACAATTATCATTTAAATGCACTAAAATCATATATAGATTTTTTACACGAAGTAAGCGTTGACCGCATCATATTTGGCGATCCAGCAGTAGTTATGTATGTGAATGAACAACCAAATCCGATTCCATTAAATTGGGATGCAGAAGCACTAGTCACAAATTATTTCCAGTGTAACTTTTGGGGGAAAAAAGGTGCACAACGTGCGCAATTAGCTAGAGAATTAAGTTTAGATGAAATATTAAATATAAAACAAAATGCAGATGTAGAGATTGAAGTACAAGTACATGGTATGACTTGCATGTTTCAATCAAAACGTATGTTATTAGGTAACTATTTTACTTTCCAAGAAAGACAAATGAAAATTCAACGAAATAAAGAAGCGAATGAGTTGCTTTTATATGATGAAGAACGGGATAACAAATATCCTGTTTTTGAAGATTATAATGGAACGCATATAATGTCACCTAATGATATTTGTTTGATCGAAGAGTTAGATCAGCTTTTAGCAGCCAATATTGATGCATTCAAAATCGATGGTGTATTACAAACTGAAGAATATATCAATGTATGTACAGAGCAATATAGAGAAGCGATTGATTTGTTCAAAGAAGATCCTGAAACCTATGATGATGAAAAATTTATGCTTGTAGATCCGATTGAGGCCATTCAGCCTGAGCACCGTCCGTTTGATGAAGGATTCTTGTATAAACAAACAGTCTATTAAAGGAGGTTTAAGTAATGGAATTATTAGAAAAAGTTGAAAATCGTACTAATAATAAGATTAAAAAACCTGAACTACTTGCACCAGCAGGTAATTTAGAAAAACTCAAAATAGCAGTACATTATGGTGCTGATGCTGTATTTTTAGGTGGACAAGCATACGGTTTAAGATCAAATGCAGATAATTTTACGTTGGAAGAAATAAACGAAGGTGTGACATTCGCTCAGCAATATGGGGCGAAAATTTACGTTACGACTAATATTATTGCTCATGATGAAAATATTGAAGGATTGGACGAGTATTTAAAAAATATTGAGTCAGCAGGCGCCACCGGTATTATTGTTGCAGATCCACTTATTATTGAAACCTGCAAGCGTGTAGCGCCGAACTTAGAAATTCATTTATCAACACAACAATCTCTTTCGAATTATAAAGCTGTAGAATTTTGGAAAAATGAAGGTCTAGATCGTGTAGTATTAGCACGTGAAACTGGTGCTATGGAAATGAAGGAAATGAAAGACAAAGTAGATATTGAAATTGAATCATTTATACATGGTGCGATGTGTATTGCGTATTCTGGTAGATGTACATTAAGTAATCACATGACTGCTCGAGACTCTAACAGAGGCGGTTGTTGTCAAAGTTGTAGATGGGATTATGATCTGTTGGAAGTTGATGAAGATGGTGAATTAGATTTATATTATGACGAAAATGCAGTGACTCCATTTGCAATGAGTCCAAAAGATTTGAAACTTATTGAATCAATCCCTAAAATGATGGATATTGGTGTGGATTCACTTAAAGTTGAAGGACGCATGAAATCAATACACTATATTGCAACTGTAGTGTCTGTATATCGCAAAGTCATCGATGCTTATGCAGAAGATCCTGATAACTTTAAAATTAAGCCAGAATGGTTAACTGAGCTGGAAAAATGTGCTAATAGAGATACTGCTTCTGCATTTATTGAAGGCACACCTGGATATGAGGAACAAATGTTTGGGCAACAAAATAAAAAGAACTCAGCTTATGATTTTTGTGGATTGGTTCTGGCTTATGATGAAACAACTAAGCTTGCTACGATTCAACAGCGGAACAAATTTGAACCTGGAGACGAAATAGAGTTTTTTGGTCCTGAAATCGATACATTTAGACAAGTTGTTGACACTATCTATGATGAAGAAGGTAACCAACTTGATGCTGCACGACATCCATTGCAAATCGTGCAAATTAAAGTTGATCATCCAATTTATACCAACAACATGATGAGAAAGGAAATTGGATAATGAAACGTACGACTATTATTGGAATCGCTGGTGGTTCGGGTTCGGGTAAAACCTCAGTGACAAATGAAATAATGAAAAATTTAGAAGGCCATAGTGTTGCATTATTGGCACAAGACTATTATTATAAGGACCAATCGCATTTAAGTTTCGAAGAACGTTTAGAGACCAATTATGATCATCCTTTTGCTTTTGATAATGACTTATTAATAGAAAATTTAAACGATTTGAGAAATGGCAAACAAATCGAAGTACCAACATATGATTATACAAATCACACTAGAAGTGAAGAAACGATTGCATTTAAACCAAAAGATGTTATTATCGTAGAAGGCATATTTGCGCTTGAAAATAAAACGTTAAGAGATTTAATGGATGTCAAGATTTATGTTGATACAGATGCAGATTTACGAATTTTACGTCGCTTACTTCGTGATACAGAAGAAAGAGGACGAACAATGGATTCTGTAATAAGTCAATATCTAAATGTAGTTCGACCAATGCATAATCAATTTATAGAACCCACAAAAAGATATGCAGATATTATCATTCCAGAAGGTGGAAGTAATAAAGTTGCGATCGATATAATGACGACGAAAATTCAGACTTTAGTAAGTAAACAATAGTATTATAGTAAAGGAAGATGACAATATGGAAAACCAAAAACAATATCCTATGACGCAAGAAGGTTTCGAAAAACTAGAAAATGAACTTGAAGAGTTAAAAACGGTTAAGAGACCAGAAGTCGTAGAAAAAATAAAAGTAGCACGTTCATTCGGAGACTTATCTGAGAACTCTGAGTATGATGCTGCTAAAGATGAACAAGGATTTATCGAACAAGATATACAAAGAATTGAGCATATGCTACGTAATGCCCTAATAATCGAAGATACTGGTGATAACAACCAAGTACAAATTGGTAAAACTGTAACTTTTGTAGAATTACCTGGTGAAGACGAAGAGGAATACCAAATTGTTGGATCAGCTGAATCTGATGCATTTAATGGTAAAATTTCAAATGAATCACCAATGGCAAAAAGTTTAATCGGCAAAAAATTAAACGAAGAAGTTCGTGTTCCACTGCCAAATGGTGCAGAAATTAATGTCAAAATTGTAAATATCAAATAATATCAAAATCCCCTTAACACTTAATGTTAGGGGGATTTTACACTTTATAAATAAAAACATATACTTATCTTCAACTATTTGATAAATTTATATCATTGATACAATAATTGAAATATTGAGATAATTTTGGATTAATTTGTATTTATCAATAGTAGTTTATTATCGACAATTATAACTATTTTTAATTAAACATAGTCTGACAGTTAATGATACAATTATAATGTTGCACACATATTAATGTTTGAATCATAGTTTAATGTATAAAATACAAAGGGGGAAATGTGTTGGAATATAAATTGATCAATGAAGAGACAATTATGATTTACTTTGAACAACAAATCAATCCTTCGACATTTAAGGAAGTTCAAAAAGTTGAAAATTATATTAAAGATCAACAACATAAAGCAATTATTGAAGTGATACCTTCTTATCGGGCAATTATGCTACATATAGATATTACAAAACAAAGTTTAGTGGAAGTAGTTAAAGCGTTGAATCTAGAACGATTAAATCAACTGGATTTTGATGAAAATAAAAATGAAGTAAAAATAATTAGTTTACCAGTTCTTTATGGTGGTGATTATGGTCCAGATATTCAAGAAGTAGCCACACATCATCAATTATCAATAGAGGACGTCATTAATTTACATACAGAAAATCGATATTTAATTTATATGCTTGGATTTATGCCAGGCTTTCCGTTTTTAGGTGGTTTAAATCCAGAGCTGGCTACACCTAGACGCGAAGAACCAAGAACGAGCATTCTTGCGGGTTCTGTAGGTATTGCGAATAATCAAACAGGTTTATATCCAAAACAATCTCCAGGTGGTTGGCAAATCATCGGACGTACACCAATTACTGTATTTGATATTTCAAAAACACCTATGTGTTTATATGAATCTGGTGACTATATAAAATTCTATCCTATCGATGAATCAACGTTCGAACAGATTATAGAAGAACAGCAAGGTGAATTTGATATTAAGAAATGGGTGAAAATTCAATATGAGTATTAAAATTATTTATCCAGGGTTATTTAGTACGATTCAAGATTTAGGAAGAATCGGCTATCAAGACCAAGGATTTTCTACTGCAGGTGTTTTAGATCGGTACGCTTATCGAACTGGACAAGCACTCATTGGCAATGAAGGGCCAGCAATTGAATGTACAATAATTGGCCCAACAATTGAATTCTTAGAAGACAATGCTTTTGTATTAATAGGTGCTGAGTTCAAAGCAACTGTTAACGAAGCAATTATTGATGAATCTACTGTAATAGCAGTAAAAAAAGGTGACGTTTTGAAAGTTGGACAGGTCACTAAAGGGGCTAGAGGGTACTTATTATTTGGTAAACCTTTGACAATTCATAAAGTAGCAAATAGTTATTCTACACACACACGAAGTCAAATTGGTGGTTTTAAAGGGCGCGCATTAAAATCTGGTGATGTAATTGAGTGCGAAAACGATTATCCATATGCACAAAATCTTGGATTGAGTGTACCAAAAGATGTTGGTGAAGTTGAAGAAAAACCTATTCAAATCATCAAAGGGCCTCAATTTGATAGCTTTAGCGAAGAGGCACAACAAAAACTAGTAGCTAATGAATTTAAAATATCAGAAAAGTCAGACCGTATGGGATATCGGTTACAAGGTGAAGCGATTTCACCAAACACATCGGCTGACATAATATCAGAGCCTGTTGCCTTAGGCAGTATACAAGTGCCAAATGATGGCAATCCGATCATTTTATTAAATGATAAACAAACAGTAGGCGGTTATACAAAAATAGCAACTGTTTGCGCATCTGATTTACATAAATTAGCTCAAATGCAACCTAATGATACGATTCGTTTTGAATGGACGACAATCGAAGAAGCAGTTAAAAAATTAGAGCAACAAGAAGAAGCGTTTAAAAATACAATCAATAATATTAAAGAGCAACCAATTTTTGATATTTCACAATTGAGAAATACATCTACTCGTATTAATCATTTATTGAAAGGGGAATTATAATGAATTTTGAAAAAGTAGAACAATTAATAAAGATGGTAAAAGATAACGGGGTTAAAAAATTTAATTATAAAGATTATGAAAATGAAATCACTATAGATTTTACCGATAATACATCTGCGTCAACTGCACAACAACAATTAGTTTCAAATAATGAATCAAGTTTAAATGAACAAAGTGCATCAAATGAAGAACAATCCGATCAAGTTGTCAAATCACCAATGGTTGGTACGTTTTATTTACAAGACGAGAAGGAATTAACAAATCCACTTATTCATGAAGGTGATGAAATTAAAAAAGGAGATACCATTGGTTATATAGAAGCGATGAAAGTCATGAATGAAGTAAAAAGTGATGTGAGTGGAGTAGTCGACACAATACATGTCAATCACGGCGCAAATGTTGAGTATGATCAAACGATTATAACTGTGAAATAAGTATAAAGGGGGTATTTGAGTTGTATCGTTGTTTAATTGCAAATAGAGGAGAAATTGCTGTAAGAATCATCCGCGCTTGTAGAGAAATGGATATTGAAACTGTAGCTATCTATGCTTTAGGGGATGAGTCTAGCCTACATGTCAGCTTAGCTGATCAAGCGATATGTATTGGTGAAGCCAATGCATTAGATAGCTATTTAAACCAAGATAGAATTATTAGTGCAGCAAAAATTAGTGGTGCAAATGCAATTCACCCAGGATATGGTTTTTTATCAGAAAGTACTTCATTCGCTAAAAATGTTGAAGAAAACGGTATTTATTTTATAGGGCCAACTGATCAAACTATGGAGATGATGGGTGATAAAATAACAGCACGACAAACAGTAGACCAAGCTAATGTGCCTATCATACCAGGTTCTACTTCTGCTGTAGAGTCAATCGAAGAAGTTAAGGAAATTGCGCAAGATATTGGTTATCCACTTGTATTAAAAGCTGCCAGTGGTGGTGGCGGCAAAGGGATAAGGATTGTCAAAAAAGAAGAATCTTTAGAAAAGTCATTTAAAGAAGCCAAAAGTGAGGGGCAAAAATATTTTAATGATGATCGCGTATATGTGGAAGCGTTTATCCCAGTAGCTAAACATGTGGAAGTTCAGGTGTTAGGAGACGGTAAAGAAAATTACATACACTTAGGTGAACGTGATTGCTCAGTTCAGAGAAAAAATCAAAAATTAATTGAAGAATCGCCTTGTGCTGCATTATCTGAACATATGAGAACATCTATGTGTAATGATGCTGTGAAAGTAGCAAGAGCATCTGGTTATAGAAGTGCAGGTACTATCGAATATTTAGTGACAGAAGATGCTTATTACTTCATAGAGATGAATGCGCGTATCCAAGTAGAACATACAGTAACTGAAATGAGATCAAATCGTGATTTACTACACGCACAGCTCTATTTAATGAAACACGGTACATTACCGTTCAATCAAGACGAAGTGATATTTGATGGTCATGTCATTGAAGCAAGAATCAACGCAGAAAATCCTCAGAAAGGATTTCAGCCTTCACCAGGTAAAGTAAAAGCATTACATTTGCCTCAAGGCTTTAACGTCCGTATCGACAGTTTACTTTATCATGACTATACGGTATCGCCAAATTACGATTCACTTGTAGCTAAAGTGATTGTAAAAGCACCAAATAGAGATTCAGCAATAAAAAAATTAAAAGTAACATTGGATGAAATGGTAATCGATGGCTTTACTACGACAGCTGATTTCTTATATGCTGTTTTATCGTATCCGCAATATGCTAATGGTGATGCAAAAGATGTAGATATTAAATTTTTAGATAGACATCAAATAATTAAGGAGGAATCATGATGAAAGTTGATTTAAACTGTGATTTAGGCGAAGCTTTTGGAAATTATTCATTCGGTGGAGACAATCAAATTATTCCGCTAATTACTTCAGCTAATATTGCATGTGGTTTTCATGCTGGTGACCAACATGTCATGAATCAAACGGTGGAATTAGCTAAAGCAAATGGTGTTGGTATAGGTGCTCATCCTGGCCTCCCAGATTTACAAGGATTTGGACGTAGAAATATGGACTTGTCACCCAAAGAAATTTATGATATCGTCATTTACCAGCTCGGTGCATTAAGCGGATTCTGTAATGTTCACCAAGTTAAAATAAATCACGTGAAACCACATGGAGCACTTTATCAAATGGGGGCGCGTGATAAAGCAATTGCTCATGCGATTGCACAAGCTGTATATGATTTTGATAAATCATTAATTTATGTTGGATTATCAAATACACTACTTGTTACAGAGGCGCAAGCTGTTGGTTTAACTACTGCTGCCGAAGTGTTTGCAGATAGACGCTATGAAGATGATGGTCAATTAGTTAGTCGTAAAGAAAGTGATGCATTGATCACTGACACTGAAGAAGCTATTGAACAAGTTGTCAAAATGGTTAAGTCACAAAAAGTCGTTACGAAAAATAACAAGGAAATTGATATTCAAGCAGATACAATTTGTGTTCATGGAGATGGTGAACACGCACTAGAATTTGTTACAAAAATAAGAGACAGATTATCGAAAGAAGGCGTTTCTATATCTAAGCTGGGAGGCTAACACATGGGAGAAAAATTAAAAACAGAATCAAAGGATTTTGAATTTACAAAAAATCATAAAAGATTATTATTAGGTTCTGTATTCTTAATGGCTACATCTGCAATTGGACCCGCGTTTCTAACTCAGACAGCAGTATTTACTGCTCAGTTTACTTCAAGTTTTGCTTTTGCAATTTTATTATCAATATTGATTGATATAGGGGCGCAAATTAATATTTGGAGAGTGTTGGTAGTTACAGGTAAACGTGGACAAGAAGTAGCTAATGAAATCTTTAAAGGGTTGGGTACTTTTATATCGATATTAATTGCAATAGGAGGACTTGCATTTAATATCGGTAATATTGCAGGTGCTGGATTAGGATTAAATGCAATTTTTGGCTTAGATGTAAAGATTGGTGCAGCTATTACAGCTGTATTATCAATACTTATTTTTGTAAGTAAAAGTGGTCAAAAAATTATGGATGTTGTCACGATGTTTTTAGGCGTTTTAATGATTGTAGTTGTTGCATTTGTAATGTTTAAGGCAAACCCACCATATGCAGATGCAGCTAAACATCTCGTGATGCCAGAGCAACCATTAGCGCTTGTCTTACCGATTATCACATTAGTAGGAGGAACAGTTGGTGGTTATATCACTTTTGCTGGTGCACATAGAATATTAGATTCAGGTATCAAAGGTAAACACTATTTGCCATTTGTCAATAAGGCGGCAATTTCAGGAATATTAACAACGGGTGTACTTAGAACCTTATTATTCTTAGCGGTACTCGGTGTGGTCGTTACAGGTGTAACTTTAAATGATACTAACCCACCAGCTTCTGTATTTGAACATGTATTAGGACCAGTCGGTCGAAATATTTTTGGTGTCGTTTTATTTGCTGCAGCAATGTCTTCAGTTATTGGTTCAGCATACACAAGTGCAACTTTCTTAAAAACATTGCATAAATCTATCTATAATAAAACAAACATTATTGTAATTTCATTTATAGTCATTTCAACTTTTGTTTTTCTATTTTTAGGAAAACCAGTTACATTATTAATCGTTGCAGGTGCTTTAAATGGACTTATCTTACCAATTATATTAACGACAATACTAATTGCTAGTAAACGAAAATCAATCGTCGGAGATTATCATCATCCAACATGGATGTTAGTCTTTGGAGCAATTGCTGTGATCGTTACAGTTGTTACAGGTGTTTATTCACTACAAGGATTGACAGAATTAATGGGTAGTTAATAAAACAATAATAGTGACAAATAAACCATTCTCTAGTTCTTAATGCAAAACAAGGACTTAGGGAATGGTATTTTTTATGATTATTTTTTCACTAAATAGCCTCGAATAGTTTGATATATTAAGCAAGAAATTTACAGATTAATTCAATTGAAAGCAGAGAAATTATTCTTATGTTTCTTATGGAAAAGAATGAAATAATAAATTGATATAAATATCGTTCAATCGTCGAGCTATTGGTTTAAATGTGGTAGAATAACTAAGGTTAGGATTTTAAATTGAGGTGAAAAACGATGATCGGTATTATAGGAGCTATGGAAGAAGAAGTAGCAATCTTAAAAGATAAACTTGTTGACTTTGAAGAGATTAATATTGCACATGTATATTTTTATAAAGGGTATATAAATGATAAAGCAGTCGTATTAACTCAAAGTGGTATTGGTAAAGTGAATGTTGCAATTTCAACAGCATTATTAATTGAAAAGTTCAAACCTGATTTAATTATAAATACTGGTTCTGCAGGAGCATTGGATAAATCATTAAACGTAGGAGATATCGTGATAAGTGATATGGTTGCTTATCATGATGCTGATGCTAGAGCATTTGGTTATCAATTAGGACAAATTCCACAAATGCCAGCGCAATTCGTAGCAGATAAATCATTGATTGATAAAGCGACACAAGTAATTACTAATCAACAGTTAACTGCAAAGACAGGCTTGATTGTAAGCGGTGATAGTTTTATTGGAACAAAAGACCAACGAATGAAAATTAAAACAAATTTCCCTCAAGCGATGGCTGCAGAAATGGAAGCAACTGCAATTGCTCAGACTTGCTATCAATTTAATTTACCATTTATTATCACGCGCGCAATTTCAGATTTAGCTGATGGCGACGCAGGTATCACATTTGATGAATTTTTAACAAAAGCAGCAAAGTCTTCTAGTACAATGGTAGAAAATTTAATAAAAAAAATATAAAAAAGGTGAATAGAAATAATGGGTATAATAAAGAAATACTTTATGCCAAATGAATATGTACAGTCAATTTTTCAAATTGATATAGATAAGCTTGCAGAATCTGGCGTAAAAGGTATCGTTACTGATTTAGACAATACACTAGTAGGATGGGATGTAGCCGATCCTACTGAAGCGGTTAAAACATGGTTTGAAGAAGCAAGACAAAAAGGGATTACAATTACAATTGTGTCTAACAATAATGAAAAAAGAGTCGGTAGTTTTTCAAAATCATTAAAAGTAGATTATATTTTTAAAGCTAAAAAACCTAGAGGACGTGCGTTTGATCGTGCAATGCATTCTATGAATTTAAATCCATCAGAGATTGTAGTGATTGGTGATCAAATGTTAACGGATGTATTTGGTGGGAATAGACGCGGTTTATTTACTATTATGGTAGTACCTGTTAAACAAACGGATGGTTTTATTACTAAATTTAATCGCCTTATTGAACGCAGATTATTACAACATTTTAGAAAAAAAGGATATATAAAATGGGAGGAAAATTGATTGAGTGAAGTGGATGTATTGAAATGTATAGGGTGTGGTGCACCATTACAATCTGAAGATTCTGATGCACCTGGTTATGTTCCGGAACATAATTTATTTCGTGAAGATGTTGTATGTAAAAGATGTTTTAGATTAAAGAATTACAACGAGGTACAAGATGTAGGTTTAGATAGTGATGACTTTTTAAATTTACTTAACGGTCTAGCAGATAAAAAAGGAATAATAGTAAATGTTGTAGATGTTTTTGATTTTGAAGGATCATTTATTAATGCAATCAAACGTATTGTTGGCAACAAAAAAATTATTCTCGTAGCTAATAAAATAGATCTACTGCCAAAACAAATAAATAAACGTCGTGTAAAAGAGTGGTTGAAGAAATCAGCCAAAAAATATGGACTTGATGCCGAAGACGTAGTACTTATTTCTGCTGACAAAAATGAAGGTATTGAAAATCTATTAACTTCTATTAACAATATTAGAAATGATGAGGATGTATATATAGTAGGAACTACAAATGTAGGTAAATCAACCCTAATTAACAAATTAATAGAACGCAGTGTAGGAGAAAAAGATGTTGTTACTACTTCAAGATTTCCTGGCACAACATTGGACATGATTGATATTCCACTTGATGAAACAACATTTATGTATGATACACCAGGAATTATTCAAGCGCACCAAATGACACATTTAGTATCTGAACATGAACTTAAAACAATTATGCCAAAAAAAGAAATTAAACAACGTGTGTACCAACTTAACGAAGGACAAACATTATTTTTCGGTGGACTCGCACGTATAGACTATATAAGTGGTGGTAAAAGACCGTTAGTCTGTTACTTTTCTAATGATTTAAATATTCATCGAACAAAAACAGAAAAGGCTAATGAATTATGGCGAAATCAATTAGGATCTGTATTAGCACCACCGCATAACCCTGAAAATTTTGATTTGAGTAATGTTAAAGCCGTAAGATTAGAAACAGGTAAAGAAAAACGTGACGTGATGATTTCGGGATTAGGTTTTATCACAATTGATGTAGGTGCAAAAGTAATTGTACGCGTGCCAAAAAATGTTGATGTTATTTTAAGAAATTCAATTATGTAAGGTGTGAAGAGTATGAAATATGCAGTAATAGGCCACCCTATCGATCATTCTTTATCTCCAGTGATGCATAATGCCAATTTTGAAACTTTAAATTGCAATGCAACATATGAAGCGATTAATATTCCTGAAGATAAATTCAACCAAATAAGAGAAATTATTTCAGATAAAGCACTCTCAGGTTTCAATGTAACAATTCCTCATAAGGAACGCATTATACCTTTTTTAGATGAAATTGACGAACAATCTGAAACTGTAGGTGCTGTGAATACAGTTAAAATAGAAGACGGCAAATGGACTGGTTATAATACAGACGGCATCGGCTACGTTAAAGGATTACAACGCGTGTACCCAGATTTAAAACAGGCTTATATTTTAATATTAGGTGCAGGCGGTGCTAGTAAAGGTATTGCGAATGAATTAACCAAATATGTACAACCGAAACTTACTATAGCCAACAGATCTTTAGACAGGTTTGATCAATGGAGTTTGAATGTAAATAAAATCCGCTTATCAGATGCTGAATTAGCTTTATCTGAATTCGACATTATTATAAATACGACACCAGCAGGGATGAATACAAATCAAGAAATACCAATTAGTTTGAAAAATTTGGACCCGGAAACTTTAGTAAGTGATATTGTGTATGTACCCTTTAAAACACCCATTTTAGAACAAGCTGAAGCCCAAGGTAACCCAATTTATAATGGTTTGGATATGTTTGTTTATCAAGGTGCAGAAAGTTTTAAGATTTGGACAGGTACAGAACCAGACGTGGAAGTTATGAAACGCACAGTATTAGATTATTTATAAAAGGAGCATTTTATGTTAACAGGTAAACAGAAAAGATTTTTGAGAAGTAAAGCACATAATATTGATCCAACTTTCCAAATCGGAAAAGCAGGTGTTGGTGAAAATATGATAGAACAATTAAAAGATATTTTAGAAAATAGAGAATTAATTAAAATTCATGTATTACAAAACAACTTTGAAGATAAAAATGACTTAGCACGAACTTTAAGCGATGCAACTCATAGTGAAATTGTTCAAGTAATCGGGTCTATGATTGTCTTGTATAAAGAATCACATGATAATAAACAAATTCAATTACCATAATGTCTAAAACGATAGTCTTATATGGTGGGCAGTTTAACCCGATTCATACGGCTCACATGGTTGTTGCTAGTGAAGTGAATCATGTTATTAAACCAGATTTGTTTTACTTTATTCCAAGTTATATGTCGCCGCTCAAAGCGCATGATGATTACTTAGATGCAGCATATAGAATCGATATGATTCGGTGTGCAATTAACGAACTAGGGTTTGGCTTTGTTTATTTAGATGAAGTAGAACGCAAGGGACAAAGTTACACATATCTCACAATTAAACACATTTTAGAAAAGCATCCTAATGCACAACTATATTTTGTTATAGGGACCGACCAATATATACAATTGGAAAAATGGTATGAGATTGATAAATTGAAATCGATGGTAACCTTTGTAATTGTGAATCGTGGAAAAGCAAAGCAAGAAGTTTCAAATAATATGATTGCAATTAATATTCCACGCATAGATATAAGTTCAACGCTGATTAGGGATAGAGTGAAACAACAGGGAAATATTCATACGCTTGTTCCTCAAAGTGTAGAAAAATATATCAGAGAGGAAGGATTATATGAAATTTGATGAAGCAGTCTCGTTAGTAAAAGATAAATTACCGGAGAAAAGATTTAATCATTCACTAAGAGTAGCAGAAACGGCTGTTAAATTAGCTGAATTATATGATGGGGATAAAGATAAAGCAGAACTTGCAGGTATCTTACATGACTATAGTAAATATGATGATTTAGGATCTATGTATCAGATTGTTAGACAAAATGATTTAGATAGTAACTTGTTGAGCTATGGATCAGAAATCTTACACGGCCCAGTCTGTGCAGTTATAATGGAACAAAAATTCGATGTGAACGACGAAGAAGTTTTGCTTGCCATTAAAAATCATACTACTGGTCGTGCTCAAATGACTAAAACAGAAAAATTAGTTTTTATTGCAGATTATATTGAACCTGGTCGTCAAACCCCAGGCGTTGAAGAAATTCGAGATTTAGCATACAATCAAGGTAGCTTAGATAAAACCATTTATGAAATATCTAAGCGAACTGTTTTATATTTAATCACGCAAGATATTACCGTTTATGATGCCACGATTGCCTGCTTGAATTATTACAATTATAGTAACGAAAGAGTAAAGGATGATTAAATGAAATCAGATCAATTATTAAATTTAGCTGTCAATGCAACTGAGAATAAAAAAGCAGAAGATATAATTTCTTTAAATATGCAAGGTATTAGCGATATGACCGATTATTTTATCGTATGCCACGGCAATAATGAAAGACAAGTACAATCCATCGCACGCGCAGTAAAAGATGCTGCTAACGAAGCGGAAATTGAAGTGAAACGAATGGAAGGTTTTAATGAAGCAAGATGGATTTTAATTGACTTGGCCAATGTAGTCGTACACGTATTCCATAAAGATGAACGTGATTATTATAACTTGGAGAAATTATATCGTGATGCACCTTTAGAATCTTATGGACAGGCAGTTTATTAATAATGGTTCAATATGAAGAAATGAGCTATTACTATGATCAATTAACTTTAGATCAGCCTTACGAATCATGGCTTGATATTGTAGAATTTTATGCTAAAAATAAATCAACCATCTTGGATATAGGTTGTGGTACAGGCAGTTTCACCTCGAAATTAAATGATTTTGATTATATAACTGGTATGGATTTAAGTGTTGATATGCTTTCGATAGCGATGCAAAAATCTAGTGAAGTAAATTGGATTGAAGGCGATATGACTGATTTCGACCTAAACCAACAATTTGATGTAATAACTATTTTTTGTGATTCTTTAAATTATTTAACAGAATATGAAGATGTGTTGTCCACTTTTCAGCAAGTATATCATCATTTAGAGCCGAATGAAGGTATATTTATGTTTGATGTGCATACAGAACATAAAATGAATACTTTATTCAATAATCAAAGTTATATTGATGAAACTGAAAATGTATTTTTAGCTTGGGAAGCTGTTCGCGGGGAAGAACCATTAAGCGTATGGCATGATATGACGTTTTTTATAAAACAAGATGATAAGCATTATAAGAGATTTGATGAGTCACATTATCAAAAGACTTATTCAAAAGATGTTTACACTAAAATGTTAGAATCATGTGGCTTTAAAAATATAACAACATTCGTTGATTTTGAAATCAATAACCATAATCAAAAAGGAGAGCGCTTGTTCTTCGTTGTAAAAAAATAAAAAGTAAAATCACTCCTTTATGCGTGTAAAGTATAAAGGAGTGATTTTTTGTTACCATTATGGGAATTATTCAAAGAAAGATTCAGTCGATGTAATTTAAAAATAAAGGCCTGTGTTATGCTAATTATAATAGTGATTGCAGTGCTAACACTATCATTTTTGATGAATCGTGGTGTTGATCAAATCAAGCAAAATGATGAATCTGCACTAATTGAAACATCTGACCATAATCAATCATTACCACATGTGAAAAGTGAACGGTCATCTAAAAAAACTACTGCAAAAAGCAATAATGATAGTAAAGATTCATTTGTTTATGTTGATATTAAAGGTGCAGTAAAACATCCTAATGTTTATAAAATGAGCAGTAATGATAGAATTAAACAGTTGTTGGACAAAGCTATTGCTACAGAACGTGCTGATTTAACGAACATTAACTTATCCGAACGATTAATCGATCAAAAAATGATATATGTTCCAGAAAAAGGGGAACAAACTAATAATCCATTGAATAAAAATAAAACTGTTACAAATTTATCAGAAAATAAGGATGCTGATGTAGTAAAAGTAAATATAAATACTGCAACAGAAAGCGAACTCACAACGATACCAGGGATAGGAAAGGTTAAAGCCAAATCTATCATTGAGTATCGTGAGCAGAATGGAAATTTTAAATCTATTGATGAGTTAAAAGAAATTAATGGTTTCGGTGCTAAAACGATAGAAAAATTAAGTTCACATTTAACAATGTAAAATTTTGTTGTATTTTTCTAAAAGCGATATAATCTATAATAAACATATTAAAGAATACATAAATTGGAGGCTAAGTATCATGGATCGTATTAAATGGGAAGAATACTTTATGGCGCAAAGTCACTTATTAGCATTGCGTTCTACATGTCAAAGACTATCTGTAGGGGCAACGATTGTAAAGGATAATAGAATTATAGCAGGAGGGTATAATGGTTCTGTGTCTGGCGAAGTACATTGTATTGATGAAGGATGTCTATTAGAAGATGGTCATTGTATTCGTACGATTCACGCAGAAATGAATGCTTTATTACAATGCGCAAAACAAGGGGTGTCAACAGAGGACGCAACGATTTATGTTACTCATTTCCCTTGTTTAAATTGCACCAAGTCTATTATTCAAGCAGGTATTAAAACAATTTATTATGCTGAAGATTACCATAATCATCATTATGCTTTAGAATTGTTAAAACAATCAGGTATTGTGTATAAAAAAATTCCATTTAATCAAGAACATGTAGCACAATATTTAATAAATAAATAAAATTGATTTATTATGCTTTAGCTTATTTAGCTGGTAACTTATTACTTTTTAATAAAGTTTTATCTCTTATTTTAATATTGGGCCTATTTATTATAATGAAAAGAAAAAGATTTAATGTAATTCATTTTATAATGGTTGCCATCATATCTTTAAGTAGTTATATGATGTTTCAAAATGATTTAAAATTAGAAAAAAATAACCATGCTTTACTTTTGAACAAAGCATTTCAAGGAGAAGCAAAGTTAATTACAAAACCAATTTTGGAGCATCATAAACTTAAAGGTAAGATTGAAATAAATAAAAAACATTATACTTACGTTTATAATTTACAAACATCAAAAAATATAGATTTAAAAAAAGTTTCTGCTTTTTTATTACAAAAAACCTGTAAAGTCAATGGGAAATTTAATACTTTAAAAAACGAACCAAATTCCAATCTTATTTTTATGATTCAAAATATTCATCTTTCAAGTTGTAAAACTAACAATAATAACTTTACTGATATTTTAAATAAACATAAAGCATTGATTTACGAAAGAATGCAACAATGGAAAATAATTTCACCTGAAAAAACGATTGCATTTATAACAGGTGATACATCACTTATGAATAAAGATGAATTAGATAGAATAAAAGAAATTGGCATAGCGCATCTTCTGGCTATTAGCGGGACACATATTGCTATTATTATTACAATTATATGCTATATACTTAACAGATTAAAATGCCCATTGTTTTTAATTAAAATAATATTAATCATATTATTACCTATCTATTGCATGTATACAAACATGTCGGCAAGTGCCGTCAGAGCAATATTAATGAGTTTGATAATAATCATTTTTCCAAAATACATTATAAAGCATTCAATGAACGTTTTAGCTTTTTTATTTATTTGCTTAACAATTTTAACCCCCTCGTTAATTTATCATATCGGATTTCAACTTTCGTTTTTAATTACTTTTTCAATCCTTTTTGCCAGCCCATTACTAAAGAATTTAGGTATCTTTAAATCTTTATGCGCTATCACATGGATAGCACAATTAAGTTCATTTATTTTAAGTTGTATCCATTTTCACCAAATTCAATGGATTGGCTTGATATCTAATATCTTTTTTGTTCCATTTTATTCTTTCATACTATTTCCTTTTGTTATTTTTCTTACTTTTATAATACATTTACCATTCAAACCTATTATTATAACCAATTTATATAACTTATTAATTATTTTTCATGATAAAATGGTTGAAGTTTTTGATAAACTCAACTTTTTCAAATGGTATATTCCTACATTAAATAATCTTCAAATAGCTATAATAACTATCGTTGCATTTTTGACCTTAGTTCTATTCGTTCATAAATGCTATAAACTAATGTCAATTACTTTAATTACTTTGTATATTGTCTCTACAATGCTACCTCAAGTGCATGCATATCAACTTACTATGTTGGATGTAGGGCAAGGGGACTCACTTTTATTTGAAACTCAATACCACGAATCACTATTAATCGACACGGGTGGTAACTTTAATTCGAAACAAAAAGTTGCGAATCATAATATTTCTAGATATCATATCTTATCAACTTTAAAACGACATAATGTAAAAGAACTTGATTACGTTATAATTACTCATCCTCATCTAGATCATATGGGTGAACTAAGTTATTTAATTAAACAACTCAAAATTAAAAGTATCATTATCAATGCTAATAGTTTTAAAATGAAAGAATTAAATCTTTTAAAAGTGAAATGTATAAAAAAAGGCATAAAGTTAATAGATTTTAAAAATAAATCACAATTTTTTATGAATAAAGCGAAACTTAATCTGTTAGATGCTACTATTCCTAACTCTAATAATTTAAATGAACAATCAATTATAATATTGATACAGTACAATAGTTATAAAATATTACTGATGGGTGATGCTACAAATCATAACGAAGAGAAATTGATACATAAATATCATTTATCCAATGTTAATATTTTAAAAATTGGTCATCATGGTAGTCGTACGAGTACAAGTAACAGTTTATTGTAATCAATTAGACCAAAAATAGCTCTAATTTCGGTAGGAGAAAAAAATAAATATGGTCTTCCTAATCGTCAAATTATTGATAGATTAAGATATAATAATATTAAAGTTTTTCAAACAAATGTAAATGGAGAAGTGAACATTTTATTTAAAGATCAAATAGAAATAAAATCTCAATACCATTGAAATTTTTTAGTTAGTGAGAAACTATTAGGCGTGTTATAATTACAAAATGTGTAATAGAATTGAAAGGGTGCCGAGAATGAGTAGCAATATAATAACGATATATGGTGAAGTACCTGAATTAATTGAAAAAAAAGCTTCTGAAGTTATTGAACAATATTTAGATGCACCAAAAGATGAATTCAACTTCGTTAAATATAACTTATATGAAAATGATTTAGCTCCAATTATTGAAGAAACGCTTACCATGCCATTTTTCTCTAATAAAAAAGCTGTTCTAGTACAAAATGCATATGTTTTTACTGGTGAGAAACCGCCTAAAGAATTAAATCATAACATTGATCAACTGATAGAATTTATAGAAAAATATGATGGTGACACTTTAATATTGTTTGAAGTTAATCATTCTAAATTAGATGAGAGAAAAAAAGTTGTTAAATCATTGAAAAAACATGCGCAAATTAAAAAGATAGAACAAATGTCAGAAGAAGAAATAAAACATTGGATAAAAAGTCAACTGCATGAGAATTATAAAGATATTAAGCAAGATGCGCTTGATTTAGTTATTGAATTAACAGGAGTTAATTTTAATGTTGTTAAGCAAGAGATAGAAAAACTCATTTTATTTTTGGGTGATAGAACGACTATTAATAAAGATGATGTTCATCAAATTGTAAATAGAAGTCTAGAACAAAATGTTTTTTTGCTCACTGAATATATACAAAAAAATAAAAAATCAAAAGCCATTCAACTAGTTAAAGACTTAATAGCAATGAAAGAGGAGCCTATAAAATTATTAGCACTGATTACAAGTAATTATCGACTTTTTTATCAAAGTAAAAT
The DNA here is from genome assembly GCF_017892075.1 of Staphylococcus sp. GDY8P119P. Taxonomy (NCBI): domain Bacteria; kingdom Bacillati; phylum Bacillota; class Bacilli; order Caryophanales; family Staphylococcaceae; genus Staphylococcus; species Staphylococcus sp. GDY8P119P. The sequence goes on along the minus strand of NZ_JAESKJ010000006.1, from coordinate 1,076,448 downwards.
ATTGGGACAAAAAGGATATAGTGGCCAACAAATTGCTAAAACAATCAACGTTCATCCCTATAGGGTGAAGTTAGCTTTAAACCAAGCAAGGCATTATGAATTAGAAAGTTTATTAAATATTATTGATAATTGCGCAGAAACAGATTATAAATTAAAGTCATCTTATATGGATAAACACCTTATCCTCGAATTGTTTATTTTGTCCTTATAAATGTGAAGCTTTTTGTTTTCGTCTAGTCATTTCACTGGATAGATTTCTGTAGATGAATTATAAAGCATGTTGATAGTTATGATGCTAAAACTAATAAATATTAAAGTTGTAAAAAAGCCCAGAAATGATTTCTCTTATTATAAATCATTTCTGGGCTAATCTTATGTAGCAGGTCGCATGAAATATTGAAATAAAAAAAGTTCAAGCGTAGGCTTGAACTTTAGTTTATTTAGCAGCTGTCATTAAAGAAGATTTAATTCTAGCAGCTTTGTTAGAATGTATTAAGTTGCGTTGCGCAGCTTTATCTACTTTTTTCAATGCAAAGCTAATTAATTCAGCTTTGTTGTCAGCGTTAGTGTCAATTGCTGTATGAGCTCTTTTCACAGCTGTACGCATTGCATTTTTTTGTGAAATATTACGTTCCTCAGTTACACGAGTAGTATTAACACGTTTAATTGCAGATTTAATGTTTGGCATGTCTGTCACCTCCTAAAAGTGTGATCTTCGCTATCAAAAATTAATTTGATTACAACAAGAAATATTTTATCAAAACAACCAAGTTTCTGCAATCATTTATTTATAATAAGGCGCGTAAACTCGCGATAAATGATACAATAATAATTATAACAAGAAAAGATATTAGTAAAAATAGTAACATAAGCGACGAAAGATAAACATAAATTCAAATTTTACTATTAATTTTATCAAGTTTGCAATTAGTAGATAAAAACGTTATTATATCAAAGAATGTCATACATATTACGGGCTAGAATTATGAAAGTGAGACTGATAATACATGGATAAAGAAAATCGTTTAAACAAGCGTGAAAATATAAGAAACTTTTCTATTATTGCACATATTGATCATGGAAAATCTACATTAGCAGATAGAATTTTGGAAAATACTAAATCTGTTGAATCACGTGAAATGCAATCACAGTTATTGGATTCCATGGATTTAGAGAGAGAACGTGGTATAACAATAAAATTAAATGCGGTACGTTTAAAATATGATGCAAAAGATGGTGAGACTTATACGTTTCATTTAATTGATACACCTGGACACGTAGATTTTACATATGAAGTTTCAAGATCATTAGCTGCATGTGAAGGCGCTATATTAGTAGTAGATGCTGCACAAGGCATAGAGGCCCAAACATTAGCCAATGTTTATTTGGCATTAGACAACGATTTAGAGTTATTACCAGTTGTGAATAAAATAGATTTACCAGCAGCGGAACCTGAACGTGTAAAGCAAGAAGTAGAAGATGTCATAGGACTAGATAAAGATGATGTTGTATTAGCTAGTGCAAAATCAAATATTGGTATTGATGATATATTAGAAAAAATTGTAGAAGTCGTGCCACCACCACAAGGAGATCCAGACGAACCATTAAAAGCATTGATTTTCGATTCAGAATATGATCCCTACAGAGGGGTTATTTCATCAATTAGAATTGTTGAAGGTACTTTGAAAACGGGTGATGAAATAAAAATGATGGCTACAGGAAAATCTTTTGAAGTTACAGAAGTAGGCATCAATACACCAAAACAATTACCAGTTAGCGAGCTAACTGTTGGAGATGTTGGTTATGTCATTGCTAGTATCAAAAATGTAGATGATTCACGTGTCGGGGATACAATTACCCATATACACCGTCCAGCAGCTGAGCCGTTAAAAGGATATAAGAAAATGAACCCAATGGTTTTCTGCGGTTTATTCCCTATAGACAATAAAGACTATAACGATTTACGTGAAGCATTAGAGAAGTTACAGTTGAATGATGCTTCATTAGAATTTGAACCTGAGTCTTCTCAAGCATTAGGTTTTGGATACAGAACAGGTTTTTTAGGCATGTTGCACATGGAAATTATCCAAGAACGTATTGAACGTGAATTTGGAATAGAATTAATCGCTACAGCCCCATCTGTAATTTATGAATGTATTCTTAAAAATGGTGATGAAATCTCAGTCGATAATCCAGCGCATATGCCTGAAAGAGATCAAATTGATACGATTTATGAACCTTTTGTAAGAGCGACAATGATGGTACCAAACGATTATGTGGGGGCAGTTATGGAATTGTGTCAACGTAAGCGTGGCCAATTTATTAATATGGAGTATTTAGATGATATACGCGTCAATATTATCTATGAACTGCCTTTATCTGAAGTAGTGTTTGATTTCTTTGATCAGCTAAAATCAAATACAAAAGGTTATGCTTCTTTTGACTATGAATTTATTGATAATAAAGAAAGCGACTTAGTTAAAATGGATATATTACTAAATGGAGAGAAAGTAGATGCACTTAGCTTTATTGTTCATAAAGACTTCGCATATGAAAGAGGGAAAGCGTTAGTTGAAAAGCTTAAAACGCTAATACCTAGACAACAGTTTGAAGTACCGGTACAAGCAGCAGTTGGACAAAAAATAGTTGCTCGTACAAATATAAAATCAATGGGTAAAAACGTTTTATCTAAGTGTTATGGTGGCGATATTAGTCGTAAAAGAAAATTATTAGAAAAGCAAAAAGCTGGTAAGGCAAAAATGAAAGCAGTGGGTAATGTTGAAATACCACAAGATGCTTTCCTTGCAGTGCTTAAGATGGACGAAGATTAATATGATTTTTTAAACATTGGGGCCTTAAATCCATTCGATTTATGGCCCAGTTTTTGTTATATGAATCTATTTTATTTAACGAAAGAAGGTCATTTCAAAAATGGAAGTGAAAAGTGCTTATATCCATATCCCTTTCTGTGTCAAAATTTGTACTTATTGCGATTTCAATAAATACTTTATACAAAATCAACCAGTGGATCAATATTTAGATTGCTTAATTAACGAAATGAAACAGAGCGAAGTTAGATCTTTAGAAACCGTTTTTGTGGGTGGTGGGACACCTACCGCTTTATCATATGAGCAACTGAAAAAACTATTAACTGCAATTACAGATATTTTTGAAATTAAAGGTGAATTTAGTTTTGAAGCCAATCCGGACGAACTAACTTTAGCCAAAGTACAACTTTTAAGAGATTATGGTGTAAATAGATTATCGATGGGCGTTCAAACATTCAAACCCGAATTACTAGCGATATTAGGACGTTCTCATAAGACAGAGGACATTTATAGAGCAGTGAACAATGCAAGGAAAGTTGGTATACCTTCTATAAGTTTAGATTTAATGTATCATCTACCCCAGCAAAGCCTAGAAGATTTTCAAGAAAGTTTAGAAAAAGCGTTAGCGATGGATATTGATCATATTTCAAGTTATGGATTGATTTTAGAGCCAAAAACTCAATTCTATAATATGTACCGTAAAGGTCAATTGAAAATTCCAAACGAAGATGTTGGTGAAGAAATGTACGAATATTTATTAAAGCGAATGCACGAGACTGAATTACACCAATATGAGATTTCAAATTTTGGTAAAAAAGGACATGAATCAGAGCATAATAAAGTATATTGGAAAAACGAAGGCTATTATGGATTTGGCGCAGGGGCAAGTGGTTATGTAAATGGCGAGCGATATAATAATGTAAACCCTGTGAATCATTATATAAATAAGATACAAAATAAGGAAAGGCCCGTTCTTGACTCAGTTTATCCAACAGAAAGTGAACAAATGGAAGAGGAAATGTTTCTAGGTTTAAGAATGAATCAAGGCGTTAGTAGAAAACGGTTCGAACAAAAATTTAATAAAACAATTGATGATGTTTATAACGACACAATCAAAGATTTAAAGCAACGAGAATTAATTAATGATACTGGCGGATATATTTCTTTAACAGAGAGAGGTAAAGTAATTGGAAATCTAGTATTTGAGTCGTTTTTACTAAATGTTTAATTTTTTTCAAAAACTAGGGCTTTAACATTGACTTACTTTGACCAATTTGATAAATTATAATTAGCACTTGAAACAAAAGAGTGCTAATGAGGTGAAAACATGATTAGTGATAGACAATTGAGCATTTTAAATGCAATTGTTGAAGATTATGTTGATTTAGGTCAACCGATTGGTTCCAAAACACTGATTGAAAGACATAATTTAAATGTTAGTCCTGCTACTATTAGAAATGAAATGAAACAACTAGAAGAACTACAGTTAATAGAGAAGACACATACTTCATCAGGACGTTCGCCGTCAGAGTCAGGCATCAGATATTATGTGAATCAATTATTGCAACAAACATCTCATCAACAACACAAAAAAATACAACGTTTAAGAGACTTACTGGTTGAAAATCATTATGATATCTCCTCAGCTTTGAGTGAGTTCGCAAATGAACTTTCAATCGCTTCTCAGTATACAACGTTGGTAATGCGTCCAAATCACAAAAAAGATATTATTAATAACATTCACTTGATTCGAGCGAATGCATATTTAGTAATCATGGTTGTTGTTTTTACTTCTGGCCATGTTGAGCATTTACATTTAGTATCCAAAGCACGTTTATCGAGTGATGAATTGACTAAAATAGCTAACTTTGTGACTGCAAGATACAATGCATTAAATCAACAACGCTTAGAAAATGAACTTAATGCTTTTGCGAAGTCGGATTTTGAAAAAGACTTTATAAAAGAAATGTTAGATACGATAGATGTTCATTTTGATAATCAAAGTAATGGCATTTACATGGGTGGAAAGGTTAAACTAATTGATGCACTTAATGAATCAAATGTTTCTTCTATTCAACCTATCTTGCAGTATATTGAATCAAACAAAATTACTCAGCTACTTGATGAAATGTCAAATTCATCAATTAATGTTAAAATTGGACAGGAAATCGAATCAAGCTTGAGCGATATTTCTATCGTCACTACAGAATATCATATTGATGATAGACTTAAAGGTCAAATTGCGGTTATCGGACCAACGGCAATGAACTATCAGAATGTAATACAATTACTAAATACGATTTGGTAATTAAGAATTGTATTGGAGGGCAGAAAATGACAGAAAAAAATGAATCAGTATTCGATGAAAACGAAAAAACTGAAGATATTAATCAAGAATCACAGAACGACCAAACTACTTCAGTTGAAGATGCTGATGAAATGAATAATGAATCACAAGATAATCTGCAAGAAGAAAATTCTGAAGATACTGAGGCAGATATCGATCCTAAAGATGAAGAAATTCAACAATTAAAAAATAATGTTCAAGAAGAAGAAGAAAAATATTTAAGATTATACGCAGAATTTGAAAATTATAAGCGTAGAATCCAAAAAGAAAATCAAACGATGAAAGCATATAAAGCTCAGGATGTTTTAAATGACATTTTACCGACTATAGACAATATAGAACGAGCTTTACAAATCGAAGGCGAAGATGAGCAATTTAAATCATTACAAAAAGGTGTGGAAATGGTTTATGAAAGCTTACTGAACGCATTGAAAAATAACGGTTTAGAAAAAATTGAGGCTGAAGGTCAACAGTTTGATCCAAATATACATCAAGCTGTAGTACAAGACGACAATCCTGATTATGAATCAGGTCAGGTCACTCAAGAACTACAAACTGGTTATAAATTGAAGGAACGTGTTTTAAGACCTTCAATGGTTAAAGTAAATCAATAGTTATATTGATGAAAATACCAAATTTTCAAAACAAACAGGAGGAATTTAGTTATGAGTAAAGTAATAGGTATTGACTTAGGTACAACAAATTCATGTGTAGCAATTTTAGAAGGTGACGAACCAAAAGTTGTTCAAAATCCAGAAGGTGCTAGAACAACACCATCTGTTGTTGCATTTAAAAATGGTGAAACTCAAGTAGGTGAAGTTGCTAAGCGTCAAGCAATTACTAACCCTAATACGATTCAATCTATCAAACGTCATATGGGTACTGAACATAAAGTAGATGTAGAAGGTAAATCATATACACCACAAGAAATATCTGCGATGGTATTACAAAACCTTAAAAGTACAGCAGAAGATTATTTAGGTGAAAAAGTAGAAAAAGCAGTTATCACTGTTCCTGCATACTTTAATGACAGTGAACGTCAAGCTACAAAAGATGCTGGTAAAATAGCTGGCTTAGAAGTTGAACGTATCATTAACGAACCAACAGCAGCAGCATTAGCTTATGGTTTAGATAAAACTGAACAAGACCAAAAAGTCCTAGTATTTGACTTAGGTGGCGGTACATTCGACGTATCTATTCTTGAATTAGGTGACGGTGTATTTGAAGTACTTTCTACTGCAGGTGATAATAAACTAGGTGGAGATGACTTTGACCAAGTTATTATCGATTATTTAGTAGCAGAATTTAAAAAAGAAAATGGCGTAGATTTATCACAAGATAAAATGGCATTACAACGCCTAAAAGATGCAGCTGAAAAAGCTAAAAAAGATTTATCAGGTGTTTCTCAAACACAAATCTCATTACCATTTATTTCTGCAGGTGAAAATGGTCCATTGCACTTAGAATTAAGTTTAACACGTTCAAAATTTGAAGAATTAGCTGATTCATTAATCAGAAGAACAATGGAACCAACGCGTCAAGCTATGAAAGATGCTGGTATTAGTAGTTCTGATATCGATGAAGTTATTTTAGTTGGTGGTTCAACAAGAATCCCTGCTGTTCAAGAAGCTGTGAAAAAAGAAGTGGGTAAAGATCCTCACAAAGGTGTTAACCCAGACGAAGTAGTAGCAATGGGTGCTGCTATCCAAGGTGGCGTTATCACTGGTGACGTTAAGGATGTAGTATTATTAGACGTAACACCTCTATCATTAGGTATTGAGATTATGGGTGGACGTATGAATACATTGATTGAAAGAAATACTACTATTCCGACATCTAAATCACAAGTGTATTCAACAGCAGCAGATAATCAACCAGCAGTTGATATTCACGTATTACAAGGTGAACGCCCAATGGCTTCTGACAACAAAACACTTGGCAGATTCCAATTGACTGATATTCCACCAGCTCCACGTGGCGTACCACAAATCGAAGTAACTTTTGATATCGATAAAAATGGTATCGTTAATGTTACTGCAAAAGATTTAGGTACTAATAAAGAGCAAAATATCACTATTCAATCAAGCTCTTCACTTTCTGACGAAGAAATCGATCGTATGGTTAAAGATGCTGAGGAAAATGCTGAAGCAGATAAACAACGTCGTGAAGAAAGTGATTTAAGAAACGAAGCAGATAGCTTAGTATTCCAAGTTGAAAAAACAATTACTGATTTAGGTGAAAACATCAGTGAAGATGATAAAAATAATGCAGAAGAGAAAAAAGAAGCTTTAAAATCTGCGCTTGAAGGCGAAGATATTGATGATATTAAAGCTAAAAAAGAAGAATTAGAAAAAGTAGTTCAAGACTTATCTGCTAAAGTTTACGAACAAGCTGCTCAAGCACAACAACAAGCACAAGGTGAACAAGCAAATGGTTCAGATGATAGCAATGTTGAAGATGCTGATTTCACAGAAGTGAACGAAGACGATAACAAAGACGATAAAAAATAAGTTTAGTTATTAATTGCTATTAAAAGCAAAATATGACACAATTGCTTAGCCAAATTAAGTCAAAGTCAATTGAACATTGGCTTTGACTTTTTCCTTTTTAATAAGTAATTTAATCCATCGTAAAAGGAGAGATAAAAGTGGCCAAAAGAGATTATTATGATATCTTAGGTGTCAGTAAAGACGCTTCTAAAGATGAAATAAAAAAGGCTTACCGTAAATTATCAAAAAAATATCATCCTGACATCAATAAAGAAGAAGGCGCAGACGAAAAATTTAAAGAAATCTCAGAAGCATATGAAACATTGAGTGATGAAAACAAACGTGCAAATTATGATCAATTTGGTCATGATGGACCACAAGGTGGTTTTGGCGGCCAAGGATTTGGTGGTCAAGACTTTAGCGGTTTCGGTGGTGGTTTCGAAGATATATTCAGTTCATTCTTTGGTGGTGGACGTCAAAGAGACCCAAATGCACCTAGAAAAGGTGATGACCTACAATATACAATGACTGTTACCTTTGAAGAAGCCGTATTCGGTACAAACAAAGAAATTTCAATTCGCAAAGATGTAACTTGTCATACCTGTGATGGCGAAGGTGCTAAACCGGGTACTAAGAAAAAAACGTGTCATTACTGTAATGGTTCAGGACATGTTGCAGTAGAACAAAATACGATTTTAGGTAGAGTTAGAACTGAAAAAGTTTGTCCAGTATGTAGTGGTTCTGGTCAAGAATTTGAAGAACCTTGTCCAACATGTCATGGTAAAGGTACTGAAAATAAAACAGTTAAAATTAATGTGACAGTACCTGAAGGTGTAGATAATGAACAACAAATAAGATTAGCAGGTGAAGGTGCACCAGGAGAAAACGGTGGACCACAAGGTGATTTATACGTTGTATTTAGAGTTAAACCATCTGAAACTTTTGAAAGAGACGGCGACGATATTTACTTTTCACAAGATATTAGTATTGCGCAAGCAACGCTTGGTGATGAAGTCAAGGTTCCAACCTTAAAAGGTCATGTAATGTTAACAATTCCTGGCGGAACACAATCAGGTAAACAATTCCGTCTTAAAGAAAAAGGCGTCAAAAATGTTCATGGATATGGTTATGGTGACTTGTTTATCAATGTAAAAGTTGTTACACCTACTAAGATAAATGAACGTCAAAAAGAATTGTTAAGAGAATTTGCTGATATTGATGGTGAATCATTAACTGAACAACCATCAAATTTTAAGGACAAAGCAAAAAGATTCTTTAAAGGAGAATAAAAAAAATGAACTGGACTGAAATATCAATCACTGCAAATCATGATACGATACCTATTATTTCTAATATTTTAGAAGAATTCGGGTCAAACGGGGTTGTTATCGAAGATTCATTAGATCTTCAAAATGGTTTTGCTGATAAGTTTGGTGAAATTTATGAGTTAAACCCTGATGATTACCCAGTTAACGGCGTAAGGGTTAAAGCTTATTTTAATGAAATGAAATATACTCAAGACTTTAAAAAAGATCTGATTCATGAAATTAAAAGCATTGAATCTTTGGATACAAACATATTTGAATATCAACAACAAACGATTCAAGAACATGACTGGGAAAATGAATGGAAAAATTATTTTCATCCTTTTAGAGCTTCTGAAAAATTTACGATTGTTCCAAGTTGGGAAACCTATCAAAAAGAAGACGAAGCAGAAATGTGTATTGAATTGGATCCGGGAATGGCTTTTGGTACAGGAGACCACCCAACCACTAGCATGTGTTTGAAAGCGATTGAACACTTTGTAAAGCCAGATGATTCAGTGATTGATGTTGGTACAGGTTCAGGTATACTTAGCATTGCATCATATTTATTAGGAGTAGAACGCATAAAAGCGATTGATGTAGATGAAATGGCTATTAAAGTTGCGAAGGAAAACTTCGAAAAAAATAATTGTGTTAAAGCAATTGAAGCTGTGCCAGGTAATTTACTAACAGAAGAAACTGAAAAATTTGATGTCGTTATTGCGAATATTTTAGCTCATATTATTGAAGAAATGATTGAAGATGCTTATAATACTTTAAATAAAGATGGTTATTTTATAACTTCTGGTATTATAACAGAAAAGCATGAAACAATTTTAGCACAGATGAAGCGTGTTGGGTTTAAAATCATTTCTATTAATCATGAAAACGGTTGGGTATGTATCGTTGGACAGAAAGTGAGCGATTAAGCAATGCAGAGATATTTTATTGACCAAAACGCTGATGTAAATCAGCGTTTTTTTATTACTGATCAAAGTGATATACATCACATTACAAATGTAATGCGATATCAAAATGACGATCAAATTATTATTACTTTTTCAGATCAAAAAGTTTATAAATGTAAAATTGAAAATATAACTATGGATCAAATCGAAATTGTATTATTAGAAAAAATGGATATCAATACAGAGTTACCACAACATGTAACAATTTGCAGTGGTTTAATTAAAGCAGATAAGTATGAATGGATGATACAAAAATCAACAGAGTTAGGCGCAAGCCAATTTATTGCTGTTGGTATGCAAAGGTCAGTTGTAAAACTTAATGAAAATAAAGTAACTAAAAAATTAGAACGTTGGCAAAAGATTATAAAAGAAGCTGCTGAACAAAGTTATAGGCTAATTATTCCAGAGATAGAGTATAAGTCGAATTTAAAGGAAATCTATGATATTATTGATGAATATGATTATGTATTGATTGCTTATGAAGAATCTGCTAAGTGTGGGGAAAAAAGTACTTTTAAAGCAGTTGTTCAAAAATTTGAACCTGGTGATCGTGTGTTAATCATTTTTGGACCAGAAGGTGGTTTGTCTGAATCAGAAATTAAGTTATTTGGAAGTTCAGCATATCAAGTCGGTCTAGGTCCTAGGATATTAAGAGCTGAAACTGCACCTTTATACACATTAAGTGCTGTAAGCTTTCAAAAAGATTTATTGGGGTGATATTTATGTCAACGGTTGCATTTCATACATTAGGATGTAAAGTGAATCATTATGAAACCGAAGCAATTTGGCAATTATTTAAAGAAGCAGAATACGAGCGTGTTGACTTTGAAACAAATGCTGATGTATTTGTTATCAATACATGTACGGTTACGAATACAGGTGATAAAAAAAGTAGACAAGTTATCAGACGTGCTATAAGACAAAATCCAGACGCAGTTGTATGTGTTACAGGTTGTTATGCACAAACATCTCCTGCTGAAATTATGGAAATACCTGGTGTAGATATAGTGGTCGGCACACAAGGTCGAACGAAGTTAATCGGTTATATCAATGAGTTTAAAAAAGAAAGACAACCAATCAATGGTGTAGGAAACATCATGAAAAATCGTACATATGAAGAATTAGAGGTTCCATACTTTACAGACAGAACAAGAGCTTCATTGAAGATACAAGAAGGATGTAATAATTTTTGTACTTTCTGTATTATTCCTTGGGCACGTGGATTAATGCGTTCCAGAGATCCTGAAAAAGTGATAGAACAAGCAACAACACTTGTAAATTCAGGATATAAAGAAATTGTTTTAACTGGTATCCATACAGGTGGATATGGCCAGGATTTAAAGAATTATAATTTAGCACAATTACTACGTGATTTAGAAACGATAGATGGATTAGAACGTATCAGAATTTCATCAATTGAAGCCAGTCAATTAACGGATGAAGTCATTAGTGTAATTGAACAGTCAAACAAAGTTGTGCGTCATCTGCATATTCCTTTACAATCTGGATCTGATTCAGTATTGAAGAGAATGAGAAGAAAATATACTATGGCTCATTTTTCAGAGCGATTGACGCGTTTACATGAAGCGCTACCTGGATTGGCAGTTACAAGTGATGTCATTGTTGGCTTCCCAGGTGAAACAGAAGAAGAATTCCAAGAAACATATGATTTTATTGTTGAACATCAATTTTCAGAACTACATGTATTTCCGTATTCTTCTAGAATTGGTACACCAGCTGCAAGAATGGATGACCAAGTGGACGAAAATATTAAAAATGAACGTGTACATCGTTTAATTCATTTAAGTGATCAACTGGCTAAATCATATGCATCTAAATTTGACCAAGAGGTACTTGAAGTCATTCCAGAAGAAGTTGGCAGTGAGCAAGGGACTTTAATAGGTTTTGCGGATAATTATATGAAAGTTCAATTTGAAGGTGATGAATCACTGATTGGCGAGCTTGTAAAAATTAAAATTACTCAACCTGATTACCCAATCAATCATGGGGAGTTACTAAGAGTAGTGGATCATGCTACCAATACAACAGAACATTCAATTACTGTTTAAATTTTAATGAACAATGATTTAACTGCAAACATCTTTTGATGGTGTAAAATGAATCATGAAATTAAAATTTTACTAATTGACCACATTAATCAGATATATTATACTAATTAATACATGGTAATTACCGTGTAATGATTATAAAGTTTCGTTGATATTTGGAGGGAGGGAAATACACATGTCTAAAACAGTAGTCAAAAAGAACGAATCACTTGAAGATGCGTTACGTCGTTTCAAACGTACAGTTTCTAAAAGCGGTACAATTCAAGAAGTACGTAAACGTGAATTTTACGAAAAACCTAGCGTTAAACGTAAAAAGAAATCAGAAGCTGCACGTAAACGTAAATTCAAATAATTAATTGTTTCGTTGACTCCCTCAACACCAACATTAATTATAAACCATAATAGCCTTAGTTGTTTATTCAGCTAAGGCTATTATTTTTATATGTTAAGAAAGTGACTATCTATAATCCTTCTCCCTATACAATGATGTCATAAACATTGAAATAACATGATACATATTTAAGAAAACAACCACATTTACATTATGAACAAATATTAATGTTTACTTCTTTTACAGTAGATTGAAAAAGACTATATTTGTATTTCTAGCATTTAATTAAAAATGAATAACATTATGAATTTTATTGTGTAAACGGTATAATCATATATTTATTTCATGTATAATTAAATTGAGAGTGAGGTGATATAGTGATTCCTTCGATAAGCAATATACATACAATCTTTTCAACTAGACTTGTTGAAAACGGAAACTGGATAGACAACGTTTCTAACTTTATTGTTAGTCCAATAGGTGCTTTGATATTAACTTGTATTATCTTCTTAGGCTTTTTGTATCAGTTATATTCAAATAGGATAAATATTATCGGAATTATATCAACATTAGCGTTATTCATCTTCTTTTTAGGATTTTTTATAAAAGGCGATGTTAACTTTTATTCAGTTGTCTTATTTGCTATTGGTGTGATATTCGTCATTATTGAATTATTTGTAGTAGGTGCAATTATAGGTATTATAGGTATGGCATTAATCGTTTTTAGTATTGTTACTTTAGGTGACAATTTAGTGTACATGATTGCTAATGTTGTCGTTGCCTTAATATTATCAATCATAGAGTGGGTGATACTTGTGAAATTTTTCAAACGTAAAATACCGTTTTTAGATAAAGTTGTATTGAAGGATTCTACAAATGCAGAAGCAGGTTATACATCACATGAAGATCGCTCTCATTTAGTTGGAGAAGTTGCAGTTACATCTACAGATTTAAGACCAGCAGGAATTATTATTTATAACGATGAACGTATCGATGCAGTTTCAGACGGTTCTTTTATATTACGCAATAAAAAAGTAACTATTCTTGAAGTTGAAGGTACCCGAGTTGTTGTGAGAGAAATAGAAACATAAAGGAGAATGAGTATGATTGGAATTTTAATTATAGCAGTTATAGTCGTAATTGCATTATTGTTATTATTTTCATTTGTACCTGTTGGATTGTGGATTTCAGCAATCGCAGCGGGTGTAAAAGTAGGCATTGGTACCCTAGTAGGAATGAGATTACGTAGAGTTTCTCCACGTAAAGTAATATCACCTTTAATTAAAGCTCATAAAGCAGGATTAAACTTGACAACAAATCAACTTGAATCACATTATTTAGCAGGTGGTAATGTTGATCGTGTTGTTGATGCAAATATCGCTGCACAAAGAGCAGATATTAATTTACCATTTGAGCGTGGTGCAGCTATAGACTTAGCTGGCCGTGATGTGTTAGAAGCTGTTCAAATGTCTGTAAACCCTAAAGTAATTGAGACACCATTTATCGCTGGTGTAGCTATGAATGGTATCGAAGTTAAAGCAAAAGCAAGAATTACAGTACGCGCAAATATTGCAAGATTGGTCGGTGGTGCTGGAGAAGAAACAATTATTGCACGTGTTGGTGAAGGTATTGTATCTACAATTGGTTCTAGTGAACATCACACACAAGTGCTTGAAAACCCTGATAATATTTCTAAAACAGTTTTAAGTAAAGGTTTAGATTCAGGCACAGCTTTCGAAATCCTATCGATTGATATTGCAGACGTAGACATTAGCAAAAACATCGGTGCAGACTTACAAACTGAGCAAGCGCTTGCTGATAAAAATATCGCACAAGCAAAAGCCGAAGAACGTCGTGCAATGGCAGTAGCACAAGAACAAGAAATGAAAGCAAAAGTACAAGAAATGCGCTCTAAAGTTGTTGAAGCGGAAGCAGAAGTTCCACTAGCTATGGCCGAAGCATTGCGTTCAGGAAATCTTGGTGTGAAAGATTATTATAATCTGAAAAATGTTGAAGCAGATACTGGTATGAGAAATTCTATTAACCAACGTACAAAAAAAGAAGATGATGAATCACCGGAATAATAAATAGGGGTGATTAAATGAATATAGGTATTATTATCTTTGTAGTATCTGTCATTTTTACAATAATTGGAGCTATTAACGATGATAGTCATAAAAAACGAAAAAAACAACAACCGCCATCTAACAAACAGCCAAATCAATCTGAAGCACCACCACAAAAACGTGGTTTCCTTGAAGAAATCGGTAAAACATTTTCTGAGTTAGAAAAACAATTTAATGATGGTCCTTTTTCTCAAGAAGAACATACACCAAAGCAGAATAAACCTGCTGAGACACGAGCTGAAAAGATGGAAACTGAGACACCTCAACAAGAATCATCATCAGCTCCTAAACATAATGAAACAGAAGCTGAAAAAGTAAAACGTGAGCAAAAGCAACAAGATGATAAACTTCAAAAAGAGCTTGAAGCTGATTTAATGGGTCAAATAGAAGACGTGCGTAATGAGATTGATCGTGAAACTGAGAAAAAAATACAAAGAACTGAGAAAAAAGCACGAGATATAATTTCTGATAAATATTTATCAGAGAGAACTAAGCGTTATCGTTTAAAACAGTTAATGAATGCGCATTCTGTTCAAAGCTCTGGCACAAATGCTCAATATAGATTTGCAGATGATGAAGTTGTTAATGGCATTATTTGGTCTGAAGTTTTAGAACGACCAAAACAATTATAAATTTATTTAAACTCAACTTATAAAGTTAGAATCTTGACTTTGTGAGTTGAGTTATTTTTAATTTCAAAGTATTTAATGCTTGATAAATTTCACGCAGTCTATCACAATGCTTTGCTTTACATAAAAATAACAATTAATGTCAATTTTTAATTCACTTTGAAATAATATGAGATTATTTCATGATATAATAATATTGAAGTTGCAGTATGATTTATTCAAATTATTATTTTTATAATAATGCTTATTTCATATCATGCATCATAATTATTTTTTGTAACTTAAAATCTAATAGGATAAAATAATAGAAACGAATATATTTGTAAAGGAGCAACTATATGCCTGGAATTATTCAAATAGATGACATCAATGAAGCACAAGCACTCATTGGTAACAATGATGAAAATCTAAAATCAATAGAAGAGGGATTTGATGTCATAATACATGCTCGAGGACAAGAAATAGCCGTTAAAGGTGAAAAAGTTGAGCATGTAGAACAAGCAGAATCAGTACTAATTAATTTATTGAAAGTCATACAGCAAGGCGTTACAATATCGCTCAAAGATGTAGAAGCTGCTGTTAAAATGGCAAAAAATGGTACGATTCATTACTTATTAGATTTATATGAGGACGAAATTACTAAAGATGCGTTTGGTAAAACAATAAGGGCTAAAACTATGGGGCAAAGACTTTACGTCAATGCTATGTATCATAATGACTTGGTATTTGGTGTTGGACCAGCAGGTACTGGGAAAACATTTTTAGCTGTTGTTTATGCTGCCAAGCAATTACGAAAGGGTAATGTTAAACGTATCGTCTTGACTAGACCTGCAGTAGAAGCTGGGGAATCATTAGGATTCTTACCTGGTGATTTGAAGGAGAAAGTTGATCCTTATTTACGTCCATTATATGATGGTTTAAATACCGTTTTAGGAAGAGAACAAACTGCTAGATTTATCGAGCGTGGTGTTATAGAAATAGCACCGTTAGCATATATGCGAGGGAGAACGCTTGATGATGCATTTGTTATTTTAGATGAAGCACAAAACACTACACATGCTCAAATGAAAATGTTCTTAACAAGGTTAGGTTTTGGATCGAAAATGGTTGTTACCGGTGATAAGACACAGATTGATTTACCTAAAGGTGTTAAAAGTGGTCTTAAAGAAGCAATAGCAAAGTTACACAATGTAAAAGGTCTAAGTATCCATCATTTAGACCAAAACGATGTTGTGCGTCATCCACTTGTAAGTAAAATAATTGATCGCTATGAGGGAGAAGAATAAATGTTCACAATAGATTTTAATGATCATACTGAATTAGTCGATAAAAAATGGTTTAAGCAAATAGACGACCTTCTTTCTTTTGCAAAAGAACAAGAAGGCATAGAAAATGATGCCGAATTATCTGTGACATTTGTAGATAAAGTGGAAATTCAACAAATTAATAAAATGTATCGAGATAAAGATAAGGCGACTGATGTAATATCCTTTGCATTAGAGGAAGATGAACCTGAAATCAGTGGGTTAGATATACCAAGAGTACTCGGAGATATTATCATATGCACTGAAGTTGCTCAATCACAAGCAGATGCATATGGGCACTCTTTTGAAAGAGAACTTGGTTTTCTCGCGCTTCATGGCTTTTTACATTTATTGGGTTATGATCATATAAATGAAGCTGATGAAAAGGTAATGTTTGGTCGACAAGATGAAATTTTAAATGCTTATGGATTGCCAAGAGATTAGAGATAGTTATGAAACGTTTTAAGTACGCTTTTCAAGGTTTACTGGTCCTCTTTAACAAAGATAAAAAGTTTTTAATCCACATTATTTTTGCATGTTTTGCAATTTTACTGAGTTTTTATTTAAAAATAAATATAGTTGAATGGTTTTTAATCATCATCGCTATAGGATTTGTGTTAACTTTTGAAGCCATGAATACAGCACTAGAATATGTAGTGGATTTGATTACAGATGAATATCATGAACTTGCAAAGAAAGCTAAAGACACTGCAGCTGCTAGTGTTATGCTTGCTTCGATAATTGCGTTGGTAATAGGACTTATTGTTTTTTTACCATATTTTATAAAATAGAAAATACGATTTTTAATCTATCTATATATTAAGCAACATTTAGTTTGGAAAAATACTATAATAATTAAAAATTGAATAGGAGTGTTAAATTATGGCTTACCAACCCGATTATTTCAAGGAAGTAAGAACAGCACAAAGCAAAGCTTATGCGCCATACAGTAATTTTAAAGTAGGTGCGTACTTAATTACGAAAGATGGTAAAACTTATCACGGCGCAAATGTAGAAAATGCCGCTTATCCATTAGGTATATGTGCAGAAAGATCAAGTCTGGTTGCAGCTATTGCTGATGGATATCGACCTGGCGATTTTGAATCAATCACTGTAACCGTTGATGCAGAAACACCTTCTTCGCCATGTGGTTCTTGTAGACAGGTTTTAAAAGAACTTTGTGATGACGAAATGCCTGTATATATGACTAATCACAAAGGTGACATGATTCAATCTACAGTTAGTGATTTATTACCTCTAGGATTTTCTGGAAAGGATTTAAAATAATGACAGCACATAAATCAGGATTTGTAACAATAATTGGTAGACCTAATGTAGGTAAATCTACCTTTGTTAATCGCGTCATCGGACATAAAATTGCTATTATGTCTGATAAAGCACAAACGACAAGAAATAAAATTCAAGGTGTCATGACTCAAGAAGATGCACAAATTATTTTTTTAGATACACCGGGTATACACAAACCTAAACATAAATTAGGCGACTATATGATGCGTGTTGCAACAAACACACTATCTGAAATTGATGCCATTATGTTTATGGTTAATGTTAATGAAGATATTGGTCGAGGCGATGAATACATAATGGAAATGTTGAAATCAGTCAAGACACCAGTGTTTTTAGTGTTAAATAAGATTGACCTCGTCCATCCGGATGAGCTCATGCCAAGAATAGAAAAATATAAAAAATATATGAATTTCACCGAAATTGTCCCTATATCTGCTTTAGAAGGATTAAATGTTGAGCATTTTATCAATGTTATTAAATCATATTTACCTGAAGGGCCAAAATACTATCCGGATAATCAAATTTCTGATCACCCAGAACAGTTTGTAGTGAGCGAACTCATTCGTGAAAAAATATTACACCTAACGAATGAAGAAATTCCACATGCGATAGGCGTCAATGTTGATCGTATGATTAAAGAAGATGAAGAACGTGTGAGGATTGAAGCAACGATTTTTGTAGAACGTGATTCACAAAAAGGAATAGTGATTGGTAAAGGTGGTAAAAAACTTAAAGAAGTAGGGAAAAGAGCACGTCAAGATATTGAAGGCTTGTTGGGGTCTAAAGTGTACTTAGAACTATGGGTAAAAGTTCAAAAAGATTGGCGAAATAAAGTAAACTTTATTCGTCAAATGGGCTATTTAGAAGATCAAGATTAAGTTGAGAGTCGGTGAGCTAAAATGTTAATCAAACAAAAAGGTATCATTATTAAAACGGTTGATTATGGCGAATCCGATAAAATTATTACAATTTTAAATGAATACGGTGCAAAAATTCCACTTATGGTTCGCCGTGCCAAAAAGAGCAAGAGTGGTTTGCAAGCTAATACGCAATTATTTGTTTATGGCTTGTTTATTTATTCTAAATGGAAAGGCATGGGAACTTTAAGTTCAGTAGATGTCATCGATCAAAATTATCATCTTCGATTAGATATTTATGAGAGTAGTTATGCTAGTTTATGTACTGAAACGATAGATCGATCTATTGATAATGATGAACTGTCACAGTTTAGCTACGAATTATTACATTTTGTATTAGATAAAATTAAAAGTGGTGTATCCGCACAGTTGATGTCGGTAATTGTATTAATTAAATCAATGTCAAAGTTTGGGTTTAGCGCAATTTTCAATCATTGTGTAGTCACTGGTGATGATGACCAAGCTAAACTCATTGGCTATAGTTTTAAATTTGATGGTGCAATTTCAAATCATGCAAAATCTCAAGATCCAAATGCTTTACTACTATCCAATAAAACGCTTTACTTATTAGATGTGCTACAAAATTTACCTATAAGTAAAATGAACGCCTTGAGTATACATCAAGATATTATTAATGAAATGTCGCAATTAATGATAATGTTATATAGTGAATATGCAGGTATGTATTTCAAAAGTCAAAAGCTTATTAATCAATTACAAAGATTAGATCATTCAAATTAATATAGTCAAAATTAATGAGAAATAAAATTTTATAAGTAAAAAACGTCAATTTCTATAAATTATATAGAAATTGACGTTTTCATTTTGTACTATTATTTTCAAAGTATAACTTGAAAAAGTAAAATTAAAATTTCACTTTTTCAGTTAAGAAACTTTCTAATTCAGCAATCGGCATACGTACTTGTTCCATCGTATCTCTGTCACGTACAGTTACTTGTTGATCTTCTAGTGAATCAAAGTCAAATGTTATACAGTATGGTGTACCGATTTCATCTTGACGGCGGTAACGTTTACCAATTGATTGTGATTCATCAAAATCAATTGCAAAGTTAGCACTTAATTGTTCAAATATTTTAATTGCATCACCAGATAATTTTTTACTTAATGGTAAAACAGCAGCTTTATAAGGTGCTAATGCAGGGTGGAAGTGTAATACAGTTCTTGAATCCTTACTACCTTCAACACCTTCTTCAGCATACGCATCACAAAGGAATGCTAATGTAACACGGTCTGCACCAAGTGATGGTTCAATACAATATGGAAGGTATTTTTCACCAGTTTCTTGATCATGATATTGGAAATCTTCACCAGAATGTTCGCTGTGTTGTTTTAAATCATAATCTGTTCTACTTGCAATACCCCATAATTCTCCCCAACCGAATGGGAAACGATATTCTATATCAGTTGTTGCATTTGAGTAGTGGGATAATTCATCTGCATCATGGTCACGTAAACGTGTTGCCGATTCACTTAAATTTAAGTCTTTTAACCATTGGCTAGCAAAAGTTTTCCAATAATTTTGCCATTCTATTTCTTCACCAGGTTTACAGAAGAATTCTAATTCCATCTGTTCAAATTCACGTGTTCTAAAGATGAAGTTACCAGGTGTAATTTCATTACGGAATGATTTACCGATTTGACCAATCCCGAATGGCAATTTTTTACGCATTGTACGTTGAACATTTTTGTAATTGACAAAAATACCTTGCGCAGTTTCAGGACGTAGGAAAATTTCATTTGTAGAATCTTCCGTCACACCTTGGAAAGTTTTGAACATTAAGTTAAATTGACGAATATCTGTCCAATTAGCAGTTCCACTTATAGGACAAACAATACCTTCTTCATCAATAATACGTTTCATTTCATCGAAACTTAAACCATCGGCTACGAAATTTTCGTCTCCTTTTTCATTCGCCATGTAGTCTTCTATTATTTTATCTGCACGATAACGAATTTTACTATCTTTATTGTCTATCATTGGATCGTTAAAGTTTCCTAAATGACCAGATGCTTCCCAAGTTTTTGGATTCATTAAAATTGCTGCATCAATCCCTACATTATATGGAGATTGCGTGATAAATTTTTGCCACCATGCTTTTTTAATATTATTTTTTAATTCTACACCTAATGGGCCATAGTCCCACGTATTTGATAAACCACCATAAATATCACTGCCAGGGAATACAAATCCTCTGTGTTTTGCTAACTGAACAATTGTTTCCATATCTTTTGCCAAAAAAAACACTCCTTTTAACATAAAAACGCCCCAAGACAAAGAAAAAGAAAAAAACTTAATCATTGCCTTGGGACGAGTTAATTATTTTTAATCACATATAATTATGTGTTTTTAATAAAATATTATTAACCCGCGGTTCCACCCAATTTAGTGAGTACACTCGCCTTTGAAACTTCTTTTTAAATTTTTAGCCAATTGTTATGTTAAGCTTTCACCACCCTTAACTCGCTTTAAATATAATTTTAATGTATTGGTTGATTATTAGCAAGTAAATATATGTATTTGTAGCAATTTATAATTCAATGTATAATTAAATGTAATGAGTAAAGGGGTGAAGTCTTATAGAACTGAATAAAAGACAACAACAAATTGTTGATATTGTCAAAAATAATGGACCTATTACTGGTGAACATATAGCAGAACATCTTAGTCTTACAAGAGCGACCTTGAGACCAGATTTAGCAATACTTACAATGTCTGGTATTTTAGAAGCACGCCCACGCGTAGGCTACTACTATTCTGGAAAACCCAAAAATAAATTAATTGCTGATCAATTAAAACAATATATTGTTAAAGATTATGCGTCACACCCTGTAGTAGTGAAAAGTGAAATGTCAGTTTACGATGCGATTTGTACTATATTTCTAGAGGATGTTAGTACGTTATTTGTTATAAATAATGAAGGAGATTTTATAGGCGTTTGTTCTCGGAAGGATTTATTACGTGCTTCGATGATAGGTAAGGATATACATACTATGCCTGTTAATATTATAATGACTCGTATGCCTAATTTAAGCTTTGTATTGGAAGACGAACGTGTCATATTTGCTGCAAACCTAATGATTGAAAAGGAAATTGATTCTTTACCAATTGTGAATAAAAAAGAAAATGGAAAATATGAAGTGAAGGGCCGTATTTCTAAAACAACAATTACTAAAATTTTTGTCTCTTTACTAAATGAATAGGTGGTATGTATTAAATGGAAAATATTAAAATTATTGTTGCTTCTGACTCAGTAGGTGAAACTGCTGAACTTGTAGCAAGAGCATGTATTTCACAATTTAACCCAAATCAATGTGAAAGTGAAATTAGTAGGTATCCGTATATAGAAGCTTTAGAAAACGTAGATGAGGTAATCTCAGTTGCTAAAGATACTGAAGCGATAGTTGTTTATACATTAGTTAAACCAGAAATAAGAAAGTATATGGAAGCAAAAATTAAAGAATTTCAAATTAAATCTGTAGATATTATGGGCCCATTGATGAATATATTATTAGATAAAATAGATGAGCAACCATATTTTGAACCCGGACTCGTGCACCAATTAGATGAAGCATATTTTAAAAAAATTGACGCTATAGAATTTGCAGTAAAATACGATGACGGTAAAGACCCAAAAGGTTTAGATAAAGCTGATATCGTTCTATTGGGCATATCTAGAACTTCAAAAACGCCTCTTTCACAGTATCTTGCACATAAAAGTTATAAGGTGATGAATATTCCTATTGTGCCAGAAGTCACACCCCCAGATAATTTATTTAATGTTGATACTTCAAAATGCATTGCCTTAAAGATAAGTGAGGATAAATTAAATCGCATCAGAAAAGAAAGATTAAAGCAATTAGGCTTAGGTGATAGTGCAAGATATGCTACCGAGCAACGTATTGAAGAAGAATTAAATTATTTCAATGAATTAGTTGAAAAAATTGGATGTCCTGTTATAGACGTAACTGATAAAGCGATTGAAGAAACTGCAAATGACATCATTAGTATTATTGAGCAAAACAGTTTCTTAAAATAAGAATTTCTATTATAATATTATAACTACTGTCTAATAGGTGATAATTTTGCGAATTGAACAAGCAACCATTAATGAAATAAAAGAGAAAACAGATATTCTCGATTTAGTAAGTGAATACGTTAAATTAGAAAAAAGAGGGCGCAATTACATTGGGTTGTGTCCTTTTCATGATGAAAAAACACCGTCATTTACTGTTTCTGAAGATAAACAAATTTGCCATTGCTTTGGTTGTAAAAAAGGAGGAAACGTCTTTCAATTCACTCAAGAAATTAAAGACGTTTCTTTTACTGAAGCTGTAAAGTTATTAGGTGAACGTGTAAATATTGAAGTGGAAACACCTCAAGCAACGTCAGAACAGCATACTAATCATCAAATTGCTTCTGAAGATTTGCAAATGATTGAGATGCATGAATTAATGCAAGATTACTATCATTATGCATTAAAAAAAACCGTTGAAGGAGAAGCAGCGTTAAACTATTTAAAAGAACGTGGGTTTACAGATGAACTCATAGATCGTCGGAAAATAGGTTATTCACCTAAAAATGCACATTTTTGCCATGACTTTTTACAGAAAAAAGGTTATGATATTCAATTAGCATATGAAGCGGGTTTATTGTCTAGGAATGAAGAGAATTTCAGCTATTATGATCGTTTCAGGGATCGAATTATGTTTCCATTATCAAATGCACAAGGTCGAACAGTTGGTTATTCAGGAAGAACATATACAAATCAAGAGCCTAAATATCTCAATAGTCCTGAAACACCGATATTTCAAAAAAGAAGATTGTTATACAACGTTGATCAAGCTAGAAAAGCAATTCGTAAAAATGATGAAATTATACTACTTGAAGGTTTTATGGATGTGATAAAAGCTGATTACGCAGGTTTGCATCAAGTTGTGGCAAGTATGGGAACTCAGATTTCACAAGAACATATCGCATTTATGAAAAAACTCACTTCAAATGTGACATTAATGTTTGATGGTGATTTTGCGGGTAGTGAGGCCACTTTAAAATCTGGGCAAATATTATTGCAACAAGGATTTAATGTTTTTGTAGTTCAACTACCAAAAAACATGGACCCGGATGAGTATATTGGAAAACACGGTGCAGATGCGTTTAATTATTTTGTGGAACATGAAAAAAAAGCATTTATTCTTTATAAAGTCCATATGCATCAAGAAGAAATAGAAAATAATGATTTAGCATATGAAAGGTATTTAAAAGAAATCACAAATGATATTTCATTAATGAAGTCATCGATTTTACGCAAAAAGATATTGCAAGACGTGTCAGAATTGTTTAAAGTAAGTATGGATAGTTTAAATAATGAAGTAGGACTACGTGAAGATTATTATCAACCACAGTCATATCAAATGCCTAGTGTGCCACAATTCACTCATTTAAATAAGCAAGAAAAAGCAGAACGTGCTTTATTAAAACATTTTATGAATGATAAGGATATTTTTTTAAATTATCATAAATTACTTCAAACAGAAGACTTTACAAATCAGTATTTTAAGCGTATATTTAATGTTTTACATGAGTTTTATTCTGAGAATGATACGTTTAATATTAGTGATGTTTTACAATATATCGATACAAATGACATTAAAGAAGCATTTATATCATTGGATAACTATTTGATAAATGAAGAACCATATGAACATGAAATCGATGATTATTTAGACACACTTTTAACAAATAGAAATGAAGAAACGATTGAATCGCTTAATCAAAAGTTACGGGAGGCTTCTAGATTAGGTGATTTAGAGTTGCAGAAATATTACCTAGAAAAAATTGTAAACTTCAATAAAAATAGAATGAATTAAATTAAAAATGAATATATCTGTAGATTATTGGGTTTAACAACTTGAATAAACCGTATGATTTATGGGTAGATAGTATTAAGATTATCTATCAAATGATATCATGGTTTCAAGTTGATATTATATTCGGGAGGCCTTTTCATGTCTGGAAATAAAGTTACACTTAAAAAGCAAACAATAGACCCATCTCTAACTTTAGAAGATGTAAAAAAACACTTAATTGAAAAAGGTAAAAAAGAAGGGCATCTTAGCCATGAAGAAATTGCAGAGAAATTGCAAAACTTCGAGATGGATTCTGATCAAATGGATGAACTATTTGATCAATTAACAGATAACGATATCAGTTTGGTAAACGAAAAAGATAGTTCTGACAAAGATGCAAAATTAAATCCTAATGATTTAAGTGCTCCTCCAGGTGTTAAAATTAATGACCCTGTTCGTATGTATCTTAAAGAAATCGGACGTGTCGATTTATTAAATGCGCAAGAAGAAATAGAATTGGCGAAAAGAATTGAACAAGGTGACGAAGTTGCTAAGTCAAGATTAGCTGAAGCAAACTTGCGTTTAGTAGTCAGTATAGCCAAAAGATATGTTGGCCGTGGCATGCTTTTCTTAGATTTAATTCAAGAAGGTAATATGGGCTTAATAAAAGCAGTTGAAAAGTTCGATTTTAATAAAGGATTTAAATTTTCAACATATGCGACATGGTGGATACGTCAAGCAATAACACGTGCTATTGCAGACCAAGCTCGTACAATACGTATTCCAGTGCATATGGTAGAAACAATTAATAAATTAATCCGTGTACAAAGACAATTATTACAAGATTTAGGTCGTGATCCAGCACCAGAAGAAATTGGTGAGGAAATGGATTTACCACCAGAAAAAGTAAGAGAAATATTAAAAATAGCTCAAGAGCCAGTTTCATTAGAAACACCAATTGGTGAAGAAGATGACAGTCACTTAGGTGATTTTATTGAAGACCAAGAAGCCCAAAGTCCATCTGATCATGCAGCTTATGAATTATTAAAAGAACAACTGGAAGATGTATTAGATACATTAACAGATAGAGAAGAAAATGTACTGCGCTTACGTTTTGGACTTGATGATGGAAGAACACGTACACTAGAAGAAGTAGGCAAAGTCTTCGGCGTTACGAGAGAACGTATTCGTCAAATTGAAGCTAAAGCATTGAGAAAATTAAGACATCCGAGTAGAAGTAAACGTCTTAAAGACTTTATGGACTAATTTTTCAGCTCTTTTGTACCTAGTCGTACAAAAGAGCTTTTTACATTTACATAGAGGAGCGCTTTTATGGTTATATTAAATCAAAGATTAAAAAAAGTAAGTACATATATAATAGGGGATTGTTTAGCGGATATTGGTTCAGACCATGCATACCTTCCGATTTATGCGATTGAAAACAATTTAGTCAAAAATGCAATTGCTGGAGAAGTTATCCAAGGACCGTTTGAAGCTTCGAAAAAAAATGTTGTGGAACATGAGTTAAGTAATCATGTCGATGTTAGACTAGGTGATGGATTGTCGATATTACAGTCAAATGATCAAGTTAATTCCATCACTATATGTGGTATGGGTGGACCGTTAATAGCTAAAATCCTTGAAGAAGGTAAAGAGAAATTAACTGCCCATCCGAGGCTTATTTTACAAAGTAATATACAATCTAGTGCGATTAGAAATTTGTTAGATTCCATGCATTACAAGATTATTGAAGAAGTTATTTTAGAAGAAAAAGGGCATATATATGAAATAATAGTGGCAGATTATTTTGAACAACAATCACAAAAACTTACTAAATCAGAAATAAAGTTTGGACCGATTTTATTAAAAAAGAAACATGAATTATTTTTAAAAAAATGGGAAAGAGAACGACAGGCATTGCAAAAAATCAAAGATCAATTGAACACTGAAAAACATCGTGAACGGCTAAATGAAATTAACAACGAAATCAATTTAATTAATGAGGTGTTGTAAATGAAAATTAAAATGTTACTCCAAGTAATAAATCAGCATGTACCATTTGAAACTGCAGAGTCATGGGATAATGTTGGCTTGTTAATCGGAGACGAATCTGCTGAAATTTCAGGTGTTTTAACCGCGCTAGATTGTACCAATGAAATTGTTGATGAAGCAATAAACCAAGGTTTCAATACAATTATTTGTCATCATCCACTCATATTTAAAGGTGTTAATAATATCATTCAACAAGAAGGCTATGGTGCTATCTTACGAAAATTAATTAAAAATGATATTAATTTAATTGCTTTACATACAAATTTGGATGTTTATCCAAAAGGTGTTAATGCAATGTTAGCAGAAAAGCTTCAATTGAAGAACCAACATATTTTAAATCCAGAAACTTTAAAATACTATAAGGTACAAGTGTTTATACCTGAAGAGAATCTTAAAACATTTAAAGATGCATTGAGTGATGCAGGTTTAGCTGAAGAAGGAAATTATAAATATTGTTTCTTTGAAAGTTCAGGGAATGGACAATTCAAGCCTACTGGTAGTGCCAACCCACATATTGGCTCAATAGATAAAATTGAAGAAGTAAAAGAATTTAAATTAGAATTTATGATTGAAGCATATCAAAAAGATTTAGCAGAACAATTAATTAAAAATAATCATCCATACGAAACACCAGTTTTTGATTTTATAAAAATGGAAAAAGAAGCGAATTATGGTTTAGGTATGATTGGTGATTTAGAATCCGAGATGGATATATCTACATTTGTGAAGCATGTCAAAGCGAATTTGGCAATGCCAAGTGTAAGATATGTTGGTAATTTAGATCAAATTATTAAGAAGGTTGCGATTATTGGTGGTTCCGGTATTGGATTTGAGACTCAAGCCGCTCAACAAGGTGCAGATATCTTTATCACTGGTGATATTAAACATCATGATGCATTAGATGCAAAAACTGCTGGTATTAACTTATTAGATATTAACCATTATAGTGAATATGTAATGAAAGATGGTTTGTGTAATTTATTAATAGATTGGTTTAACCCAGATGATATTACTTTTGAAATTAAGTCATCTAACCTCAACACAGATCCATTTAATTATTTATAATTGCCATGCATGTTTACTATCAAGAAATAAAATTTATTTTAGTCAATGACTAGTAATCTTTTTCTAGGCTGTGCATCCTTATGTTCCAGCTACACTTACATTTAAATTATATTTGATGACTGCCAATTTAGTATAAAATAATTAGTTCAAAATCGTTTGCGAATGCTTTATAATAGAAAAGATGAAGATTTAAGGAGGCCAAATCATGGCAAATCACCCATTCGATAAGTTTAATTTAGACCCAAGTTTAATTGACGCGGTACGAAATTTGAACTTTAATCAACCTACAGAAGTACAAAATAGAGTTATTCCAAAAATATTAAAACAAGTAAACTTAATTGGACAATCTCAGACAGGCACTGGAAAATCCCATGCCTTTTTATTACCACTGATACATTTAATAAATGTCGATATTAAAGAACCACAGGCAATCATCGTTGCTCCAACAAGGGAATTAGCGCAACAGCTATTTGATGTCGCTAGTCATTTAGCTGATTACAAAGGTGATTTATCTGTTAAACTTTTTATTGGTGGCACAGATATAGAAAAAGATAGACAACGCGCTAAGAATCAACCGCAACTTATTATAGGAACACCAACTCGGATAAACGATTTAGCTAAACATGGAGATTTGCATGTGCATTTGGCTTCTTATTTAGTTGTGGACGAAGCGGATTTAATGATTGATTTAGGATTAATAGAAGAGGTAGACCACATTGCTACACGTTTAGATGAATACTCCCATATAGCTGTGTTTAGCGCTACTATTCCTAAATCATTACATCCATTTTTAAATAAATATTTAGAAAATCCTGAATACGTCGAAATTGAAAATGTTCAAAAAAATAAAAAAAATATTGAATTCTATTTAATTCCGACAAAGGGTGAAGCAAAGATAGAAAAAACAATAAAACTCATTGATATTTTAAATCCATATCTATGTATTATATTTTGTAATAGTCGTGATAATGCAAACGAACTTACAGACCAGTTAAATACTGCCGGTTTAAAATTAGGTATGATACATGGTGGTTTAACGCCAAGAGAGCGTAAACAACAAATGAAGCGTATTCGTAACTTAGAATTTCAATATGTTATTGCAAGTGACTTAGCATCGCGTGGAATAGATATTGAAGGCGTAAGCCATGTGATTAACTTTGATGTACCAAATGATATCGATTTCTTCACGCATCGTGTTGGCCGTACAGGTAGAGGGCAATACAAGGGCGTGGCGATTACCTTATATAGCCCTGAAGAAGAAGAAAACATAGCGTTAATAGAACAACGAGGTTATCAATTTGAAAATGTTGATATAAAAAATGATGAGTTATCGCCAATTAAAGCACACAATACACGTCAATCACGTAAGAATAAAGATGATCATTTAACAAATGAATTAAAAAATAAAGTGAAGAGAAATAAGAAAAAAGTAAAACCTGGCTATAAGAAAAAATTCCAACGTGATCTTGAACATTTAAAACGTCAAGAGCGTAAAAAATACAGTAAGAAACAAAATCGTCAAGCCAGAAAAAATAAATAAAGGATTGGTGACTACTATGTTATTAGGATCTCATGTATCTATGAATGGTAAAAAAATGTTGGCAGGTTCAGCTGAAGAAGCACATAAATTCGGTGAATCTACTTTTATGATTTATACAGGTGCACCACAAAATACAAGAAGAAAGCCAATAGAAGAGCTAAATATTGATCAAGGACAAGAATTAATGCAAACGTACGGTCTTTCAAATATTGTAGTACATGCACCTTATATAATAAATATTGCAAACACTGTCAAACCACATGTGTTTAATCTAGGCGTAGAATTTCTACAAAGTGAAATTGAAAGAACGCAAGCCATTGGTGCTAAAGACATAGTATTGCACCCTGGCTCACATGTGGGAGAAGGTGCGGACGCTGGTATTAATAAAATCATAGAAGGTCTAAATGAAGTGCTGACGAATGACAATAATGTACGCATTGCACTTGAAACAATGGCTGGCAAAGGTTCAGAAATTGGAAGAAATTTTGAAGAAATCGCTCGGATTATAGATGGTGTCAAACATAATGAACGTTTATCTGTGTGTTTCGATACATGTCATACTCATGATGCAGGCTATAATGTAAAAGAAGATTTTGATGGTGTGTTGAATGAATTTGATAAGATAATAGGCATAGATAGAATACAAGTTGTTCATGTAAATGATAGTAAAAATGATATTGGTGCTCATAAAGATAGACACGAAAATATAGGTTTTGGTTATATCGGATTTGATGCCTTAAATTATATCGTTCATCATGATACGTTTAAAAACATTCCCAAAATACTTGAAACACCCTATGTTGGTGAAGATAAAAAGAATAAAAAACCACCTTATAAATTTGAAATTGAAATGCTTAAACAACAACAATTTGATCCAAGTTTAAAGGATAAAATTTTAATGCAATAATACTAAAAAAATGAATTATAATCAAAAATGTGAAAAAATAGATAAATGTATTTAAAGGATGACATAGTGAACTCAATTCAAAATGAGTTTCTAGATCATCCTTTTTTTGTTAATTCGTAAACATTACTATTTACATAATTGTTTGCAAGTTGTATAGTATAGAACGAGGTGAAAAGATGACTACTCCAGTGTTCGAATTAAAAAACATCGATTATTATTTTGAAAACAAAAAAGTATTAGAAAATTTTAATATTAAAATTAATAAAGGACAATTTTTGGCTATAGTTGGACCTAATGGTGCCGGTAAATCAACTTTGCTAAAAATTATTTTAGGATTGTTACCGTTGCAAAAAGGTGAAATACTTGTAGATGGTAATGTATATAATGGAAAACAATCTTTATACAAGATTAGTTATGTTTCACAAAAAGCTCAAGCTTTTAAAGCAGGTTTTCCTGCAAGTGTTAAAGAAGTCGTGATGAGTGGGCTGACGAAACGTAAAAAGTTATTTCAGTGGTTTAATAAAAAGGATGAAAATAAAGTGGAAGCCGTATTAAATCGATTGAATATAGGCCATTTAATTAATAAAAATATTGCCGAATTATCTGGTGGACAACAACAACGTGTATTAATTGCACGAGCGTTGATCAGTAACCCTTCAGTCCTTATATTAGATGAACCAACTAACGGTATAGATGCAAAACACGTTAGTGAATTCTATGAAACACTAGAAACTTTAAAAAATGAAGGCGTAACTATCATTTTGGTTACGCATGATATAGGTGTCGTGGCTGATACTGCTACAGAAGTAGCATGTTTAAACAAGCATCTGCATTTTCATGGCACGACAGAGGATTTTAAATCGTTAGATGAGGTAGAAATATCTAAAATATACGGTCATCCTATACAATTTGTAGATCACCAACATAATAGGGAGTGTTGTTCATCATGATTGAGGCATTATTAAATTTTGATTTTATGAGATACTCTCTATTAAGTGGTATTTTGATTGGTTTTATTGCCCCATTAATTGGTGCATTTATTGTTGTACGAAGGCTATCATTAATTGCAGATGCTTTAAGTCACGTTACACTTGGTGGTATCTCATTCGGGATGTTTTTCGTGACTATTGCACCCGCACTAACTTTTATTAATCCAATGTGGTTTGGGATATTGTTCGCAGTCATTGGTGCGTTATTGATTGAAAAACTTAGAACATCGTATAGTAATTATCAAGAAATTGCGATCCCTATTATAATGAGTGCAGGCATAGCATTAAGTGCCATTTTTATTTCACTTGCAGATGGTTTTAATCAAGAAATTGTTGGATTATTATTTGGATCAATCAGTGCTGTAACTATCAGTGATTTATCAACTATTATCGTAATCGTTATTATTGTATTAGCATTTATATTGTTATTTTATAAGGAATTATTCATTCTTTCATTCGATGAAGAATATAGTAAAGTGATAGGTATTCCGAAATGGATACAATTTTTATTTATTATTATCGTCGCGATGGTCATATCTGCTTCTATGAGAGTCGTAGGTATTTTATTGGTAAGTGCATTAATTACATTACCGATAGCTATAGCAATGCGTATGACAAAAGGATTCAAACAACTTATTATATTAAGCGTGTTAATTGGTGAATTTTCAGTTATAGCAGGGCTAGTATTAGCATTTTATATGAATATTTCCCCTGGAGGCGTAATTGTCGTATTACTTGTACTTTTATTAGCAATGATGATGTCATATCAAAAGTTTAAATTTAAAACTGTGAAAGGGGCTATTAATAATGAAAACAGATGAAGCAATTAATATTCTAAAAGCAGAAGGACACAAGTATACAAATAAAAGAAGAGATATGATAAATGTTTTTATAGAAGAAGATAAATACATTAACGCAAAACATATACAGCAAAAGTTAGACAAAGATTATCCAGGTATCTCATTTGATACAATATATCGAAATTTACATTTATTTAAAGATTTAGGCATCGTTGAGGGTACCGAACTCGACGGTGAAATGAAGTTTAGAATAGCATGTACAGATCACCACCATCATCACTTTATTTGTGAATCATGTGGTGATACAAAAATTATTGATTTCTGTCCAATTGAACAGATAAAGGCTTTTTTACCAAAAGTCGATATTCACACACACAAATTAGAAGTATATGGCATATGTGAAGCTTGTCAGCATGCTTAAAATTTTTAGCGTGTATCTAATGTAAAATAGCACCTATCGACGCTTATTACTAAAAAGTTCCCTTCTAAATATAGGTCATTAGTCTGAATTTTATTGAATTTTTAAAATACTTTGTCCTTTATGTTTAAAATCCACTATTTTGAGATATAATAGTAAAGGAACTAAAGATAACAAATATAATTTTATGACTTTTGAATAAGTTTGTAAGCATATTCATTGTTGTAATCATTTTTAGTTGTTATGCTTTATTTACAGATTAATTAGGAGGATGATTATTTATGGCTTTTGAATTACCAAATTTACCTTATGGTTCTGACGCATTAGAACCACATATTGATCAACAAACAATGGAAATCCACCATGACAAACATCATAACACTTATGTTACTAAATTAAATGCAGCAATTGAAGGTACTGATTTAGAATCTAAATCAATTGAAGAAATTGTAGCAAATTTAGACAGTGTACCAGAAAATATTCAAACAGCTGTTAGAAATAATGGTGGTGGACACTTAAACCATTCATTATTCTGGGAATTATTAACTCCAAACTCTGAAGAAAAAGGAACTGTAGTTGATAAAATTAAGGAACAATGGGGTTCTTTAGATGCATTTAAAGAAGAATTTGCAGATAAAGCTGCAGCTCGTTTTGGTTCAGGTTGGGCTTGGCTAGTTGTTAATAATGGCAATTTAGAAATTGTTACAACTCCAAACCAAGATAACCCATTAACTGAAGGTAAAACACCTATCTTAGGCTTAGACGTTTGGGAACATGCTTATTATCTTAAATACCAAAACAAACGTCCAGAATATATTAGTGCTTTCTGGAACGTTGTAAATTGGGAAAAAGTTGATGAATTATATAACGCTGCTAAATAATTAAGCTTCTATTTTTGACGGCCTTACACAGGTCGTCATTTTTTTATTTAAAATAATAGAAATCTGTATCAATTTCATATATCATTTAAAGTGATCACTTTTGAATAGAGGTATGTTGTTTTGCTAAAAAGATTAAAGGAAAAATCAAACGATGAGAAAATAAGAAATACGATGAATAAAAGAATAAGCTTTGTGTTTGGTCTAATTGTATTTATTTTTGCAATAATTGTCTTACGATTAGGCTATTTGCAAATTGCACAAGGCTCTTATTATAAACAATTAATTAAAAATAGTGAGAATTTAACTGTTAATGAAGCTGTTCCGAGAGGAAGAATTCTCGATAGAAATGGTAAAGTTCTAGTAGATAATGCATCAAAAAAAGCCATCACTTTTTCTCGGGGAAGAAAAACTTCTCAATCAGAAGTTTTAAAAATAGCTACTGATTTATCGAAACTTATAAAAATGGATACCGATAAAATCACAGATCGAGATAAACAAGATTTTTGGATTTTGAAACACCCTAATCAAGCTGACAAATTAATGAAAAAAGAACAAGCATTGTTAGATGATGGGAGTATTTCTCAAGAACAATATGATGAAACGTTACATAAAAAAATTGGAAAGCAACAATTTGATTCATTTTCAGACAAAGATTTACAAGTATTAGCGATATTTAGAGAGATGATGTCAGGTTCTGCATTAGATCCTCAAATGATTAAAAATGAAGATGTTACTGATGAAGAATATGCTGCAGTGTCACAAAAACTTTCTGATTTACCAGGGGTTAATACAACAATGGACTGGGATCGAAAGTATCCATATGATGATACATTACGTGGTATTTTTGGTGATGTCTCTACGACACAAGAAGGTATTCCAAAAGAATTAACAGAACAATATTTGTCAAAAGGTTATTCAAGAAATGATCGTGTAGGAAAATCTTATTTGGAATATCAGTATGATGATATTCTCAAAGGTAAAAAGAAAGAAATGAAATATACAACAGATAAATCGGGAGAAGTTATTGACTCACAAGTGATTCATAAGGGGTCACGCGGAGATGATCTTGTTTTAAGTATTGATATTGATTTGCAAAAGAAAACTGAAGAATATTTAGAAAAACAAATAAGCAAATTACGTAGTGAAGGTGCTAAAGATATGGACAATGCTTTAGTGGTTGTTCAAAATCCGAATAATGGCGATATTTTAGCAATGGCTGGTAAACAAATTGATAAAAATGGTGATTTAACCGATTATGATATCGGAACTTTCACATCACAATACGCTGTTGGATCGTCTGTTAAAGGCGGAACATTACTTGCTGGTTATCAAAATAATGCTATTAATGTGGGCGAAAAAATGGTTGATGAACCATTGAAATTTTCTGGTGGTCTTTCTAAACGTTCATACTTTAACCAAGATGGTAAAGTAACTATAGATGATAAAGAAGCTTTAATGCATTCATCAAA
This sequence comes from Staphylococcus sp. GDY8P119P, assembly GCF_017892075.1. Lineage (NCBI taxonomy): Bacteria > Bacillati > Bacillota > Bacilli > Caryophanales > Staphylococcaceae > Staphylococcus > Staphylococcus sp. GDY8P119P. The sequence goes on along the minus strand of NZ_JAESKJ010000006.1, from coordinate 1,041,839 downwards.
CGTATATATGTTTAAAACAGCATTAAAAATAGCAGGTTCACCATACGCGCCAAACATGTCACTACCTACTGATATCTCAGAAGCAGGTCAAAAATTACGAAAAGGACTAAATCAAGTTGGTTTAGGTGTTAAAACAGGTATCGATTTACCAAATGAAACTGGCGGACAAATAGAACCGCTAACAGATAATCCAGGTAATTATTTAGATTTGGCAATTGGACAATATGACACTTATTCACCGTTACAATTATCACAATATGCTTCTACGATTGCGAACAGTGGTTATAGAATTCAACCACATATTGGTTTAGAAATCAGAAAAGCAACAAATAAAGATTCATTAGGCCCTGTGAAACAAAAAGTAAAAGGCGACGTATTAAATAAAGTTAACAATACATCAGATCAAGTTAAGCAAGTGCAAGAAGGTTTCAAAATGGCATATAATGAAAAAGAAGGTACAGGTTATCAAAGTTTCAATGATACTGTTGTGCCTTCAGCTGGTAAAACTGGTACAGCAGAAGTATTCCAGGACGGCAAACCAAAAGTAAATTCAACTTACGTAGGTTATGCACCAAGTGATAATCCGAAATTAGCATTTTCAATTGTATATACAAATCAACCTGTACCAGAACCTTGGCTTAATGGTGGTGACTTAGGTAGAGATATCATTAACTATTATTTTAAGGAAAAAGATAAAAAATAAAATTCATATAACTCATTTTTAAGTTAAAAACCTATGGGTATGGTATATATGAAAAATAATACTTTTCAATTTTATAACTAAATGGTATGATAAATAAGTCGTATTTTGAAAAGGTAAGGAGGAATTAGCATGCGCGTAAACGTAACACTAGCTTGCACAGAATGTGGGGAAAGAAACTACATCACAACAAAAAATAAACGTACTAATCCTGAACGTATCGAAATGAAAAAACACTGTGCTCGTGATAACAAACATACATTGCACCGTGAAACAAAATAATTAAATTTTTAACCAGATTCTAATTTTAGAATCTGGTTATTTTTTTTATTAAAAATATTGAAATGACAGTTTGATGACATAATATATTATTATCGTTATAATAAAAGAGGATATAAAATGGGAAGGTGTCATATATGAGTAAACATAAGTTAAGAAAAGAAACCATAAATAAAATGAAACAATTTTCAGATCAAGATCAAAAATTATCTGCTGATCAATACTTAACACAACAATTAATGAATACACCTGAATATAAATCGGCATATCGTATTGGAGTTGTCCTCTCAATGCACCATGAAGTAGATACATATCCCATCATTTCGAAAATATTAAATGATGATAAAAAAGTATTTGTACCAGAAACTAATTATAAAAATAAAACAATGTCATTTAAGGAGTTAGATAATTTATCAAATATTGCACCTGATGATAAAGGAATTAATTATGTTACAAGTGACACAGAAATAACAAATGATTTAGACCTATTGATCGTGCCTGGTGTAGTATTTAATAATAAAGGTTATAGAATCGGCTATGGTGGCGGCTATTTTGATAAATTTTTATCACAACATCAGCAGCCAACAATAAGTTTAATTTATGACTTTCAAATAAATGATTTTGAAATAGAAGCACATGATCAACCAGTGCAAAAACTAATTATAGCGACTACAAATTAATGGAGGGAAAAATGATTACAGAAAAGCATTTTTGGAAGTCAATTTATACTTGGATAAAATATTTAAATTATCAAGTTGTGCATCGTAATCAAGATGATACTGAAGTTTGGCTTGCAAATAAAAGAAAGCAATCCGTTGCAATATTTAAATTTGGTGCTAATTCTACACAAGAAGTAAGATTTGATAAAAGTAGAATCCAAGACCATGAAGAAGATATAATTACATTTTTAGGTTTTAAACCCCATAATTATAATTTATATATATATACCGATAAAACATTTACAAATGAAAATTTAGATGAGCTAAAATCAGTTAAATTCAAAGTAAAAATTTTACGTCAAAAAGAGCATATAGATCAAATAATGCCCAACTTTTTTGTGAAGTTTGTGTTTAATCGCGATGCGAACCATACAAAAGGTTTTTATAAACAAAGAGCATTAAATAATAATGCTATTGAAAAACATATGCTAAAATTTGCACCAGTTACATATTTATTAATAATAATTAATATTATTATCTGGCTTTCGATGGTATTATTGTTAAATCGATTTTCTGATTTAAAACTTTTAGATGTTGGGGGTCTTGTACATTTTAATGTTGTCCACGGAGAATGGTACAGACTCATTACATCCATATTTTTACATTATAACTTTGAACATATATTAATGAATATGCTAAGTTTATTTATTTTTGGAAAAATAGTAGAATCTATCGTTGGGCATTGGAGATTTTTAATTATTTATTTTGTTTCTGGTTTGTTTGGTAATTTTGCTTCATTATCTTTTAATACAGACACCGTCTCCGTTGGTGCAAGCGGTGCTATATTTGGTCTGATAGGTGCCATTTTCGCTTTTATGTATATTGGTAAACAATTTAACCAAAAGTTGATTGGTCAATTGCTAATTGTTCTTTTCGTTCTAATTGGCGTTTCATTACTAATGCAAAATGTAAATATTGTAGCACATGTTGGTGGATTTATTGGTGGTTTATTGATAACACTTATAGGATATTATTTTAGAATTAATCAAAATAAATTCTGGTTTTTTCTAATTGTAATGATTATTTTATTTATTGCAGCACAAATTAGGATTTTTACGATTCAAGAAGATAATATTTATAATACAATCATTGAAAAAGAAATGAAAAATGGCAATTATAAAAGTGCTGAAGATATGGTACAACATACGGTGAATAAAAGTTATGCTGATGATGAAACATACTACCTAAAAGGACTAATTAATGCGACAACTGATTCAAAATCAGAAGGTATGGCAACATGGGAAAGAGGTTTAAGAAACTTCCCAGATTCTGCATTATTAAATTACCAACTAGCGGTTGCAAATAGGTCCATCGATAACAAAGATAAAGCAAAAAAATACATTAAGTCCGCTTTGAAATTAGATCCAACAAATAATGATTATATAAATTTAAATAAAGAATTGAGCGATGACAGTGATTCATGAGATTAATACTTTTTATGATGTTCAACAACTTTTAAAAAAATTTGGTTTTATTATATATTTTAAGGATAAAAATGATGTTTATGAAATGATGGAACAAGAGCTTCATTCATTATATTCCTATAATTTAATTTCTAAAGATGATTATATTAAGTCCAAATTAGTGATTAGTCAAAGAAAAAGTGAACACTAATTTTACGAAAGTTCTATGAAAATGTAGTTACTGACATTATAGATATCTACCAAAATAAAGTGATAAAATATTGAAACTAAATAACAGCAATCATGCAAGTGCTGATATAATGTATCTTTATATTCATTATCATTGCATTTATGAAATGAAAAATATTAATATAGATATATATGTTTTATACAGAGAAAAATATATTTTAAGGAAAAAGACTACTATGTTGACACGTTAATCGTTAAAATCGTCTATTGACGAAACAAGGATTCAATTTAGCATTCCTTAAAAATAAGAGAAGGATGAATAAAATACATGGAAAAAATTATCTTAGCAGCAGATATTGGTGGTACAACTTGTAAGCTAGGTATATTCGACGAACAATTAGAACGAATTGAAAAATGGTCTATAAAAACTGATACGTCAGATGTTACAGGTTATGCACTTTTGGAAAATGTTTATGAATCTTTCGTTGAACATGTTGATAATTCAGAATTTGCTTTTTCAGATGTTTTAGGTGTAGGTATAGGTATACCAGGACCAGTGAATTTTGAAACAGGTGAAGTGAATGGTGCCGTTAACTTATATTGGAAAGAAACAGTTAATGTCAGAGAAATTTTCCAACAATTTGTAGACTGTCCAGTTTATGTTGATAATGATGCCAATGTTGCAGCATTAGGTGAAAAGCATAAAGGGGCAGGACATGGCGCAGACGATGTGGTTGCAATTACATTAGGCACTGGCCTTGGAGGCGGTATTATTTCTAATGGAGAAATTGTACATGGTCATAATGGCTCTGGTGCTGAAATTGGTCATTTTAGAGTTGACCATGACCAACGCTTTAAATGTAATTGCGGAAAATCAGGTTGTATTGAAACCGTTGCTTCTGCGACTGGCGTCGTCAATTTAGTGAATTTTTATTACCCTAAATTAACGTTTAAATCTTCGATACTTCAATTAATAAAAGATAATGAAGTTACCGCGAAAGCAGTATTTGATGCGGCAAAAGCTGGAGATCAATTCTGTATCTTTATTACCGAACGCGTGGCTAATTATATTGCATATTTGTGCAGTATTATCAGCGTAACAAGTAATCCTAAATATATTGTTTTAGGCGGAGGAATGTCAACTGCTGGTTTAATATTAATAGAAAATATAAAAACAGAGTACCATAATCTAACTTTTACACCAGCACAACAAGGTACAGAAATCGTTCAAGCTAAACTAGGCAATGATGCGGGCATTACTGGTGCTGCTGGTTTAATTTATACTTATATAATTGAAAAGGAAGGTGTGAAATAATGGCTATAGTAGATGTAGTAGTTATACCTGTGGGTACGGAAGGACCAAGTGTTAGTAAGTATATTGCTGAGATACAAACAAAATTAAAAGAATTTAAAGCACAAGGTAAAATTGATTATCAATTGACACCAATGAATACTTTGATTGAGGGAGATTTAAAAGATTTATTTGAAGTCGTTCAAGCAATCCATGAATTACCATTTGATAAAGGTATTGATAGAGTTTGTACTAATATAAGAATTGACGATCGAAGAGACAAATCTCGAAAAATGAATGACAAACTAAAATCTGTTGAAAATCATTTAGATAGTGGAGGTCACTAACAATGCAAATATCTAGTTTAGCATTGGGCTTAGTTAAAACGAATACTTATTTTATTGAAAATGATAAGAATGTGATTTTAGTAGATCCAGCGGCTGATTATGAATTAATTATAAAAAAATTAAATCAAATTAATAAACCTGTCATTGCAGTATTATTAACACATGCACATTTTGACCATATCGGGGCTTTAGATCAAATCGTTGATAAATTTAATGTGCCTGTTTATATGCATCCTAGTGAGTTCGATTTTTTAACTAATACAGAAAAAAATGGTTCACAAAAGTTTAAACAATATGGATTAACACCTGTCATTAGTCATGTATCACCACAAAAAATTGATGAAGGCTCTATGGAAATTGAGGGCTTTAAATTTAAAGTACTTCATACACCTGGACATTCACCTGGTAGTTTATCTTTTATATTTGATGATTTTGCTGTAGTTGGAGATACTTTGTTTTATCAAGGTATAGGAAGAACTGACTTATATAAAGGCGATTATGAAACTTTGGTTGACTCTATATTAGATAAATTGTTCAAATTAGAGGATGACTTACCATTATTCCCAGGACATGGGCCATATACAACGATAGAAGACGAACAACTTAATCCATATTTGCATGGTTAGTTTTATTTCATAAAGTAATATTAACACCTCCTACGTGTATTATTGTAGGAGGTGTTTTTTTGAAGTTACTCTTTAAAAATATCATTGATAAAGCGATTAAGGAAAATGTATCAGATGTACACTTTATTCCAAACCACAAAAAGGTATACATTAAATTTAGAAAAAAAGAATATTTAAACACTATAGAAACGATAGAAGTCAATATTTATAGGAAGTTGCTCACATATATGAAATATCAAGCAGGTTTAGATGTATCAACACACAGCACCGCACAAAGTGGAAGATACGCTTACAAACTTAAACAATTATACTATTTAAGAGTTTCAACTTTACCTTTATCTCTTGGATTTGAAAGTTGCGTAGTGAGAATTATACCTCAATATTTTCAAAGTTCAGCAAAAGCACTTAGTATAAATCAATTATTTAAACTAGTCCATAAAAAACAAGGTTTAATACTGTTTAGTGGACCTACTGGGTCTGGCAAAAGTACGTTAATGTATCAACTGATAGTGCACGCAAAGGAAAAATTAAATGTTAATATAATTACTGTAGAAGACCCTGTAGAACGTTTGGTTGAAGGTATAACACAAGTTTCTATTAATGAAAAAGCAGGGATTAATTATGCTAATTCATTCAAGGCGATTTTAAGATGTGATCCAGATATTATACTTATTGGTGAAATCAGGGATGCTATGATTGCTAAACAAGTTATTCATGCAAGTTTAAGTGGTCACTTAGTACTTTCAACGATACATTCAAATAATTGTAAGGGCGCATTGAGTAGATTATTAGAAATGGGTATAAGTATTCAAGAACTACGACAGACGGTATTAAGTATTATCAATCAGAGATTAGTAAACACCTCAAAAGATGAACGTTCTTTAATTTATGAACAATTAACTCGAGAAGATATAGCATTTTATTTTGAAAATCAACTTACACTTCCAAACACATTCAAAAATTTGTCGTATAAATTGCATGAAATGGCAAAAGAAGGGGAAATTTGTGAAGAAACACTTAATAGATATCTTTAGTTCACCACGATTTATGATTATCAGTGAAAAAAACCAAATTGAATTACTTCAAAGATTACATGATTTACTTCAGCATGGATTCACATTATCAGCATCATTTAAATTTTTACTACAACACTTAACAATAAAATCACCAAAAATAGTGACTCAGATTAATACTCGCCTAGATCAAGGCGCACAATGTTACGAAATATTATTGTTACTAAAATATCCCAAAATTATTATCATGCTAATATATTTTTCAGAGTTATTCAGTGAACTCACATCAACATTACCACATGCCCAAGACTATTTAATTCGAAATAACAAAGCAAAGCTACAACTACTAAAAACACTTCAATACCCTTTGCTCTTAATTACAATTTTTATAGGTATGTTAATCATTTTAAATCATACTATTATACCTGAATTTCAATCTCTCTATAATAGCTTTGATGTTGAAATTTCAAAAACACAATTAATTTTATCATCTTTATTAATATATTTACCTAGAACACTTTTTATTATTTTATTTATCTGCTTAATTTTTTCTTACTTATTTTATATATCTACAAAAAAACTACCCATTAACTTAAAGTACAAAATTATATTAAAAATCCCAATTTTACGTACTTTTTTCAAATTTTATAAAACTTATAGACTTTCTACTGAATTTGCATTGTTTTATAAGAATGGTGTGAACTTACAATCAATCGTTGATATTTATTCTAAACAAAAAAATGACTCATATTTAATTTATCTTGCTAGAAAATTGGCAACAGGTACACAAAATGGCTATAAGTTAAGTGAAATATTAAAAAAGATTTCCTGTTTTGAAGAAGGCTTGATTAACTTTATTGAGGAAGGCGAAAAGATAGGAAAGCTAGACACAGAATTAAAATTATATAGTGAAATTATATTTACAAAAATTGAACGTTATCTGCAACGATTAATTAATTTTATACAACCAGCTATATTTTTAATGCTAGGCATCTTAATCATTGCGCTATATTTAGTGATTATGTTACCTATGTTTGATCTAATGCAAACGATTAAATAATAAGATTTGGAGGCTTTTAATGAATAAAATAAAACAATTTTTTAATAAACGTGCTTTTACTTTAATTGAGATGCTCCTCGTACTTTTAATTATCAGTTTATTACTGATATTGATTATACCCAATATTGCAAAACAATCTTCACATATTCAAACTACAGGTTGTGATGCCCAAATAAAAATGATTGAAAGTCAAGTTGAAGCATATACTTTAAAACATAATAAAAAACCACAATCTATAGATGAATTGATTGCGGATGGCTATATTAAAGAAAACCAAAAAAATTGTAAATCAGGTGCTACTATCACAATTAACAATGGTGAAGTAATTGCAAACTAGTAAAGCATTTACATATATCGAGATGTTAATGGTTATGGCTATTATTAGTATCTTATTAATTGTTCAAGTCAATCATATACCTATTAATGATAAAAAAAATAATGCGAACAATAATTTTATGAATGATTTAATCACTCAACTCAATTATTTAAAATCTAAAGCAATAAAAGATGATAAGTCTATAACACTTATATTTAACGACTATTCAAATAAAATTATAGTTAGAGAACAGTCAATTGAAAACAAAGATATACTATTTCCACCAAATACTTTTGTACATCCTAAAAGTAATATTAGGTATTTAACATTTAACAATAAAGGTAATATAAATAAATTTGGTAGTGTCTTACTTTCAGTTGATAATGAAATTTTCAAACTAATATTTCATATTGAAAAAGGAAGATTAAGATATGAAAAAATTAAACATTAACGGTAGTATACTTATGGATGCATATATCGCTTTTACTTGCATGCTTATAATGTGTAGTGTATTTTTGCCTATGCTTTTACAATTAAATCATACTTTTAATGATAAAATTGAAAACATAAGTATGAAAAGAATCATATTATTAGCTTTGAAATATAATGATAGTGAGCGTTTAATAAAAGGCGTAAATATTGACGGTTATAAAATAAAATTAACTAATTCTAATTTATGCATAAAAACAAAGGATAATAATAATGAAAAATGTTTTCACAAGTAAATATTCCAGCTTTACTTACATCGAAGTATTATTTACATTATTTATAACTATATTAATATTTACTATGCTACCTCTATTATATAAATCAATCGTTCCAACAAAGAATCAATCTAATTTAGAATCATCAATTGATATAGAATTTTTTTCAAGAGACATAACTGAAGCAATGTTACAAAACAATTCAAAAGCACTTGAAATTGATAAAAGCGGCCGTATTTTAAAAATTAACATAAGGAAAAATATTATAAGGTACGAGTTTAAAAATAATAAGATTATTAAAACTGTAAATAACACAGGAAACATTACCTTATTAAACAATGTAAAAAATGCGCAATTTATATTACTAAAAAATAAGCATTTAAAATTAAAATTGAAAATGTATTATACAGGGGGTTCCTTTGAAAAGGCAGTTCAATTCTAATATGAAAGGGTATATATACCCTTTTGTGATGGTTATTTATATGCTATATTTATCACTAATAGCAAAATATACTTCTCAATTTAATCTTCAACTAAAAACGCTTGATAACATTGAATCATATTATGATAAACAAATTAAATTACAATTACAAAAGGAAGATATTTTTGAAAAATAAAATTAACACACCACTTATTTTAATAGGTTTTATGGGGACAGGAAAAACAACATTAGGAAAATATATTGCACAAAACAATCAATTAAGTTTTGTAGATTTAGATGAATTTATAGTGCAACAAGAAGGAAAAACAATACCAGAAATTTTTGAACAATTAGGTGAAAAAGGATTTCGCAATTTAGAGTTTAAGTATTTAAAAAAATGTGCGAACCAATTTGACGTCATTGCTACAGGCGGGGGTATCATCGAAGGCAATGATGCATTTAACTTATTAAAAGAACAAAAACATGTTATATGGTTAGATTGCGACATAGAAATTCTATACGATAGAATTAAAAATGATAGTAATAGACCCAATGCGAATAATAAACCGTTTTTTAAATTAAAAAGCTTGTATTCAACTAGAGTTTCAAGATATAATGAAATCGCATTCATCAAAGTGAATAGTAATAAGTCGCTTCCAGTTACATATAAAAAAATATTGGAAACGATGAAAGCGAATGACCAGTATTAGAGAGAATGGTTAATCATTTATATAACCATCGCCGAAGGTGCAAGTTTAACGAAACTCTCAGGCAAAAGGATAATACTGAGACGCATTCCTGGATTTATTGACAGGGTAGGCTTAGTCTACTCTGTCTTTTTTTAATATATTAATAGGGGGTTTAGCAATGGTAAATGAATTAAAACGCACACCACTTTATCAAAACTTTGTGGATCTCGGTGCAAAAATTGTTGAATTTGGTGGTTGGGCTATGCCAGTTCAATTTTCAAGTATTAAAGAAGAACATAATGCTGTAAGAACTAATATGGGCTTATTTGATGTAAGTCACATGGGTGAAATTTTAATAAAAGGTTCTGAAGCAGATCAATTAGTACAATACTTGCTTTCAAATGACACTGACAATTTAGACACAACAAAGGCGCAATATACAGCATTGTGTAACGAGCAAGGCGGTATCATCGATGATTTAATCACCTATAAACTCAGTGAAAAAGCATATTTATTAGTCGTAAATGCTGGAAACACAGATAAAGACTTTGAATGGATGAAAAAACAATCTGAAAATTTTGATGCTGAAGTCTTAAATGTATCAACAGATTATGGTCAATTAGCTATACAAGGTCCAAATGCACGTGATTTTGTTCAAAAGCATGTGAAACAGAATATATCAGAAATGTCTCCTTTTGAATTCTTACAAGATGTTGAATTCTTTGGTAAAAACGTAATATTATCCCAATCTGGTTACACAGGTGAAGATGGATTTGAAATTTATTGTAAATCAGATGATACACCATTTTTATGGGATTCAATATTAGAATTTGACGTAGAACCTTGTGGTCTTGGTGCAAGAGATACATTAAGATTAGAAGCTGGTTTACCACTTCATGGACAAGACTTAAGTGAATCAATTACACCATATGAAGGTGGAATTGCATTTGCTGCTAAACCATTAATTGATGCCGATTTTATAGGTAAAAAAGTGTTGAAAGATCAAAAAGAAAACGGTTCTAAAAGAAGAACAGTTGGCATAGAAATGATTGATAAAGGAATTCCAAGAACAGGTTACACTGTTTATGATATCGATGGAAATGAAATTGGAGAAGTTACTTCAGGCACACAATCTCCATTAACTGGTAAATCAATTGGTTTAGCTATAATTGATAGAGATGCATTTGAAATGGGCAAAGAGATTATTATTCAAATTAGAAAAAGACAAGCAAAAGCAAAAATTGTGAAGAAAAATCAAATCAGTAAATAATTTAAAGGGGTGTTACCGTGAGTCATCGTTATATTCCATTAACAGATCAAGATAAAAATGAAATGCTAGAGACAATTGGTGCTGAATCGATCAGCGAATTATTTGGAGATGTTCCAAAAGATATTTTATTAAACAGAGAGTTAGCTATTCCCGATGCTGAATCTGAAACCACATTAACAAAAAGACTTAATAAAATTGCTAGTAAAAACATTACTAAAGAAACACATACTTCGTTTTTAGGTGCAGGCGTTTATGATCATTATGCCCCAGCAGTAGTAGATGCAATGATTTCGCGTTCTGAATTTTATACTGCATATACACCTTATCAACCTGAAATTTCACAAGGTGAATTACAAGCTATCTTTGAATTTCAAACTTTAATTTGCGAATTAACAGATATGGATATTGCAAACTCATCTATGTACGATGGTATGACAAGTTTTGCAGAGGCTTGCATTTTAGCATTTAATCAAACGCGTAAAAATAAAATTGTCGTTTCAAAAGGCATGCATTATCAAGCATTACAAGTCTTACACACATATGTAAAAACACGTGAAGAATTTGAAGTTGTTGAAGTTGATTTAGATGGCACAATTACAGATTTAGAAAAACTTGAAAATGCTATTGATGATGATACTGCTGCAGTTGCAGTCCAATATCCAAACTTTTATGGTTCAATTGAAGATTTAGAGAAAATACAGTCATATATCGAAGATAAAAAAGCATTATTTATTGTTTATACAAACCCAATCGCACTAGGGTTATTGACACCACCAGGTAGTTTTGGTGCAGATATTGTAGTTGGAGATACACAACCATTTGGTATTCCAACACAGTTTGGCGGTCCACATTGTGGCTTCTTTGCTACTACTAAAAAACTCATGAGAAAAACACCTGGTAGACTTGTTGGACAAACCGAAGACCAAGATGGAAACCGTGGTTTTGTGTTGACACTTCAAGCACGTGAACAACATATTAGACGTGATAAAGCAACATCAAATATATGTTCAAACCAAGCATTAAATGCATTGGCTTCATCAATTTGTATGTCTGCTTTAGGAAAACAAGGTATTTACGACATTGCAGTTCAAAATTTTGAGAATGCAAATTATGCTAAAGAACAATTTAAGCAACAAGGATTTGAAGTTAGCAATGGCACATCATTTAATGAATTTGTAGTAAAGTTCGATAAACCAGTTAAAGATGTAAACGATGCTTTAATTCAAGAAGACATAATAGGCGGATTTGATTTAAGTGAAATAGGAGAAAACTTCGACAATCATATGTTAATTGCAGTTACAGAATTACGAACTAAAGATGAAATTGATACATTTGTTAAGAAAGCAGGTGAAATAAATGGCAGTAAGTAAATCTAGTCCATTAATTTTTGAACGTTCTAAAGAAGGTCGTTACGCGTATTCTTTACCTAAAAAAGAAATTGATAATGGAGCAGTTAACAAGCTATTAGATGACAAATTTATTAGAAAAAACAAAGCTGAATTTCCCGAAGTGGCAGAACTAGATTTAGTGCGTCATTATACAGAATTATCAAATAAAAACTTTGGTGTTGATTCAGGATTTTATCCATTAGGTTCATGTACCATGAAATATAATCCAAAAGTAAATGAAAAAATAGCTAGAATACCTGGTTTTGCTGAATCACATCCACTACAAGATGAATCTCAAGTACAAGGTTCGCTAGAAATTATTCATAGCTTACAAGAAGAACTCAAAGAGATAACTGGTATGGATGAAGTCACTTTACAACCAGCAGCTGGTGCACATGGAGAATGGACAGCACTGATGATTTTTAAAGCTTATCATGAAAAAAATGGTGAAGGACATCGTAACGAAGTCATCGTTCCTGATTCTGCACATGGTACAAACCCTGCTTCAGCGGCATTTGCTGGATTTAAAGCTGTTACAGTGAAGTCAAATGAACGTGGAGAAGTTGATATAGAAGATTTAAAACGCCTTGTCAACGAAAACACAGCTGCAATTATGCTCACGAATCCAAATACACTAGGTATTTTTGAACAAAACATCATGGATATTCGCAATATTGTACACGAAGCTGGTGGATTATTGTATTATGATGGTGCCAACTTAAATGCAATCATGGACAAAGTTAGACCTGGAGACATGGGCTTTGATGCTGTTCATTTAAATTTACACAAGACATTTACTGGACCGCATGGTGGTGGCGGACCTGGTTCAGGACCAGTTGGTGTTAAAAAAGAACTTGCAAGTTTCTTACCAAAACCAATGGTAATTAAAGAAAATGATGTGTATAAATACGATAATAATATCGAGCATTCAATCGGACGTGTCAAACCATTTTATGGTAACTTCGGTATTTATTTAAGAGCATACACATATATTAGAACTATGGGTAATAAAGGACTTGAAGAAGTTTCAGAAGCAGCAGTACTAAATGCAAACTATATTAAAGCAAGATTAAAAGAACATTTTGAAATTCCTTATGAACAATATTGTAAACATGAATTTGTTTTAAGTGGCTCAAAACAAAAAGAATATGGTGTACGAACACTAGATATGGCTAAACGTTTACTTGACTTTGGTGTACACCCACCTACTATCTATTTCCCATTAAATGTAGAAGAGGGCATGATGATTGAACCTACTGAAACAGAATCTAAAGAAACTTTAGATTATTTCTGTGACACAATGATCGAAATTGCGAATGAAGCAAAAGAAAATCCCGATAAAGTTTTAGAAGCACCTCATACAACGATTATTGATCGATTAGACGAAACAAAAGCTGCTCGTCAACCAGTATTAAAATTTGAGCATTTAAGATCAGAAAAATAATTTTTAAAATGACATGTTAAAGGATTTTTTGAATTGATAATCAAATTATGTATGAAGCATTCAATTCAATTAAAAATTAATAACTTGATATAAACCTCATATAGAGAACAAAGGGCTAATCCGTATTAAAATGGATTGGCCCTTTATTCTCTATAAATCTTATGAAGTTAATTGTGTGAATTTACTTGGAAATATTATAAAATCACTGCCTTTCACCATGTATTTAAATTCATTCAAAACAGGTTATTTATAATATTTAGCAAATTATAAATTTAAATTTTTTAATTATATAAAAAATTGAGCTACTAGTTATTTAACTAACAGCCCAATTTTAAAATGTTAACTTATTCATTTATTTTTTTGATTTGATTTTACCAGTCCATTTTTTATATCCGCCTTTAAGCATGAATATATCTTTATAACCATTCTTTTTTAAGATTCTAGCGGCACGATAACTGGCAATACCATTCGCATCACAAAGATAGATAGGTTGATCTGTTCTCAAGCCTTGATATCTTTGCTTAAACATTGTGATTGGGATGTTACGGGCACCATTAATATGACCATAATCATAATCTACTTTTTCTCTTACATCAATCACTTGAGCTTTTCGCAAACCATTATGGAATTCATTTTGGTTTAATTCTGTTACCGCTTTTTTGTTCAAATATCTATTGAACAACATATATGCGATGATTATTATTAAAATTGCTAAAGCTATAAACCAAAAATTACTCATCTTGCATCCTCCCTAATTAACCGATATTATATATTATAAGACTGTTAGCACAAATTATCAAAATATTTTTATCATGATAATTACGTAAACTGACATTTTTGTACAATTATTGAAAACGATAACACAAATTAGATGTTATCACAATTTAATTTTAATGAATGGAGTTTTGATTGTGACTGAAACATGGCATTTTATCAATACAGGTAGTAATGATCCATTTTATAATATGGCAATGGATGAAGCGTTATTAAATTTTGTATCTAGAGGTGAAATTGATCCAGTAATTAGATTTTATACATGGGATCCAGCTACACTTTCAGTTGGTTACTTTCAAAGATTAACGAAAGAAATTGATATAGACAAGGTGAAAGATAAAGGTTATGGCCTTGTTAGAAGACAAACAGGTGGCAGAGGTGTCTTGCATGACAAAGAATTAACTTATAGTGTTATTGTACCGGAATCACATCCAAACATGCCCAAAACAGTTACAGAAGCATATAGGGTCATTTCTGAAGGGCTACTTGAAGGATTCAAAACATTAGGTTTTAATGCTTCATTTGCTATCCCACGAACTAAAGAAGAACGGTCTAAATTAAAACAACCAAGAAGTGCGGTTTGTTTTGATGCTTCCAGTTGGTATGAATTAGTCGTAGAAGGACGCAAAATTGCAGGTAGTGCCCAAATGAGACAAAAGGGTGTGATTCTGCAGCATGGTTCATTGTTACAAGATATAGATATTGATGATTTATTTGATATGTTTATATTTAAAAATGACCGTTTGAAAGAGAAAATGAAGCAAGCGTTTGTCGATAAAGCAGTAGCAATTAATGATATATCTGATCGCTACATCACTTTAGATGAAATGGAACAAGCATTCGAAAGTGGATTCAAAAAAGGATTAAATATCAATTTAAAACCTTTAGAATTGACTGCTCAGCAAAACGCAGAAGTTGACGCATTAATTAATAAGTACCAATCATCAGAATGGACTTATAGAAAATAATTAAATTCGCTATAAAAAAAGCATTTACCCAACAATTTTTGAATTTAATTGTTGGGTAAATGTTTTAATTTATTCAATAATGTTAAATATTCAGAACCTAATTTTTATTATTTTTTATGCCTTTTTCTATATTTTCTTTGGGCACGTTTATACTTTCTTTGATCTTCTGTTAAAAAGAAAAAATAATAAATTAAATAAATGATACCTGCAAAAATTGCTAAACTGATAGCCATTCTTACAAAACTAAATAAGAACGCATCTAAGTTAAGTATTAAACCAACTAATGCAATTGCGATTACGATATAAAATATTGCTTGTTTCAAAATACACACTCCTATTTATATGTCACATTACTCATTGCTTATGCTCACTTTTGATAAAGTAGTTTGCCCTTTATTAAGTTTTTTCTTATCTTTCTCGTTATAACCATCCCTTATATCACTCATGGCAGAATCTAATGACTTGTTTAATTTAGTAATATTTTTATGTTTCTTCTTATCTTCGTCATTCATTTTATCTTTATCAATTTTACTTTTATATGTAGTAAATGCACTATCAATTTTATTAGTAATATCGGTTAATTTATTTTGAACTTTTTCGCTCTGCTTATTTTTTGAGACTTCGTCTTCAATATCATTATAATCACCAATTGCTTTTGCGACATCTTGATAATATTCAGAAGACGCCTTAATATGATTTAATTTCTTTTTATTACTTTTCGCATTCTTGATATTATTTTTATCTTTTTCTAATGCAGTAATATTTGTTTTTTCTTCTTTTATTTCAAGTTTTAAGTCTTGTATATCACTTTTTAATTTATGATTTTCGTCACGTAATTTTGTTGTTTTCTCTTCTAATGGGCCTAAATTTTGGCTTCCACATCCGGCGAGTAAACACGAAGCGCATAAAATAGCGAATAATTTTTTCTTCATAACTCTCTCCTAATTCAAAAACTATAAATTTGTACACTAATTATGCTATCATTTTAATGTATATATTGGAAATGTACAAATTTATTGAATAGGGTGATTACTGTTGAATAGAATTGAAAAGTTAAAATCTGCTCTAAAGACAAAACATTTGGAAGCAATTATCGTTTTATCTGATTATAATAGAAGATACTTATCTGGATTTACTGGAACCAGTGGTGCATTGATTATTACAAATAGCGAAAAACTATTGCTTACTGATTTTAGATACATAGAGCAAGCAACTGATCAAGCTGCTGGTTTTAAAGTGATTAAGCAACAGGGGCAACTGATAGAATCTATTAAGTCCACACTAGAAGACTTAAATGTGCAAAATGTTGGCTTTGAAGGTAACTTAGTAAGCTATGATACTTATTTACAATTAAGTAAATCTTATATCAGTTTAATAAGTATTTCTGGTTTAATTGAGAGAATAAGAGAAGTCAAGGATGAACAAGAAATAGCAAATATTCAAAAAGCTGCTCAAATTGTTGATGATGCTTATGAGTATATTTTAACAGTTGCTAAAGCTGGAATGACAGAACTCGAGTTAAAAGCAAAATTAGAAAGCAAAATGCTCGAATTAGGTTCAGAAGGACCATCTTTTAATACTATTGTTGCTTCTGGAGTGAGAGGAGCACTTCCACATGGTGTAGCAAGTGATAAAGTCATCAATCAAGGAGAATTAATTACCTTGGATTATGGAGCTTATTACAATGGATATGCCTCAGATATTACCCGTACTTTTGCTATTGGCGAACCAGATGCTCAATTAAAAGAAATATATAACATTGTATTACAAGCAAATTTAAAAGGTATTGAAGCAGCTAAACAAGGAATGACTGGTAGAGAACTTGATGCAGTAGCAAGAGATTATATTACCGAAAAAGGATACGGTGAGGCTTTTGGCCATTCATTAGGGCATGGTATAGGATTAGACGTACATGAAGGTCCAAATTTATCTAAAAAATCTGAATCTCCATTAGAATTAAATAATTGTGTTACAATTGAACCCGGTATATATTTAGATGGAATTGGTGGCGTACGTATTGAAGATGATATATTAATTACCGAAAATGGTTGCGAACGCTTTACTAAATCGTCTAAAGACCTTATTATTTTATAGAAGACCTTATATTAAGGAGGAAACTGAATGATTTCGGTTAATGATTTTAAAACAGGTTTAACAATTTCTGTAGATAATGGTATTTGGAAAGTTTTAGATTTCCAACACGTAAAACCAGGAAAAGGTGCTGCATTTGTACGTTCAAAATTACGTAACTTAAGAACAGGTGCGATCCAAGAGAAGACATTTAGAGGCGGAGAAAAAGTTGAAACTGCTATGATTGAAAATCGTCGCATGCAATATTTATACGCCGATGGTGATACACACGTTTTCATGGATAACCAAACATTTGATCAAATTGAATTACCTGCTGATTACTTAGAACATGAATTAAATTTCTTAAAAGCAAATATGGAAGTTCAAATTCAAAGTTATGAAAATGAAACTTTAGGTATTGAATTACCAAAAAACGTTGAGCTTACAGTAACAGAAACAGAACCAGGTATTAAAGGTGATACTGCTACTGGTGCAACAAAATCTGCGACTGTTGAAACAGGTTATACACTAAATGTACCATTATTTGTTAATGAAGGAGATACTTTAGTAATTAACACAAGCGATGGAAGTTACGTGTCAAGAGCTTAATTCATCAGTGACACTCACCACTTGATGACAGCATTTGCAAATTATTTTAGAAGCCTTTCCACTTACTTTAAATGGAAGGGCTTTTATTATTTGCGTAAGGACGGAAAATTATTTTGACACAAAACTATAGTTAATTATTGATTAACTATAAAAGTTAATGAGTTATAATAGAAAATATGTATATGCTTGAATTGAACATTTCACTAAAGTAAAATAAACTAGGTAAATGAAAACAATCTGAAGGAGTCAGTATTTATGAATTTTAAAGAAATTAAAGAATTAATTGAAATTCTTGATCAATCTAGCTTGACTGAAATAAATATAGAAGATAAAGGGAATATAGTTAATTTAAAAAAGGAAAAAGAAACTGAGATTATCACACCTCAAGTTTCACAACAACCGATGCAACAGATTGCACCACAACAACCAGCTGTTTCAAATCAACTTGATACACAAAGTTCTGATGATACAAGTTCTTCCCAAGAAAATGACAATTTAAAAACAATCAATGCACCAATGGTTGGCACATTTTATAAATCACCTTCACCAGAGGAAAGTCCATATGTTCAAATAGGAGATTCTGTTTCAAACGAATCAACAGTATGTATTTTGGAAGCTATGAAATTATTTAATGAAATACAAGCAGAAGTCACAGGGGAAATTACTGAAATACTAGTAGAAGACGGTCAAATGGTAGAGTATGGCCAACCGTTATTTAAGGTGAAATAATGAATAAAATTTTAATTGCAAATAGAGGGGAAATTGCTGTAAGAATTATTCGAGCCTGTCACGATTTAGGTTTACAAACTGTGGCAATATATTCTGAAGGAGACAAAGACGCATTACATACTCAAATTGCTGATGAAGCATATTGTGTCGGTCCCACTCAATCTAAAGATTCTTACCTAAATATCCCTAATATTTTATCTATCGCGACTTCAACAGGATGTGATGGGGTTCACCCTGGATATGGTTTTCTAGCAGAAAATGGTGATTTTGCTGAACTTTGTGAAGCATGTCAACTTAAATTTATTGGCCCAAGTTATGAGTCCATACAAAAAATGGGTATCAAAGATGTCGCTAAAGAAGAAATGAAACGCGCTGAGGTTCCTGTAGTTCCTGGAAGTGAAGGGTTAGTTAAAGATATTAAAGAAGCGAAGAAAATTGCAAAAGATATAGGATATCCAGTCATTATCAAAGCTACTGCAGGCGGTGGTGGCAAAGGTATACGTGTTGCACGTGATGAAAAAGAATTGGAAACTGGCTTTAAAATGACTCAACAAGAAGCAGAAACTGCTTTTGGTAACAATGGATTATATCTTGAAAAATTTATTGAAAACTTTAGACATATCGAAATACAAGTAATTGGAGACAGTTATGGTAATGTCATCCATCTAGGTGAGCGTGATTGTACCATACAAAGACGTATGCAAAAACTTGTAGAAGAAGCACCGTCACCAATCTTAAACGATGCTAAACGGCAAGAAATGGGTAATGCAGCAGTAAGAGCAGCAAAAGCTGTAAATTATGAAAACGCTGGAACAATTGAATTTATTTATGATTTGAACACGCATGAATTTTATTTTATGGAAATGAATACACGTATTCAGGTAGAACATCCAGTTACAGAAATGGTAACTGGTATTGATTTAGTAAAACTACAACTTAAAGTAGCGATGGGTGAAAAGTTACCATTCACACAAAAAGATATTGAAATCAAAGGACATGCAATTGAATTTAGAATTAACGCTGAAAATCCTTATAAAAACTTTATGCCTTCACCAGGTAAAATCACACAATATCTAGCACCGGGTGGTTTTGGCGTAAGAATTGAATCAGCATGTTATACTAATTATACAATCCCTCCATACTATGATTCTATGGTAGCAAAATTAATTGTTCATGAACCATCAAGAGATGAAGCGATTATGACAGGATTGAGAGCGTTAGGTGAATATTTAGTATTAGGCATTGACACTACAATTCCATTTCATATTCGCCTACTAAATAACGATATATTTAGAAGTGGTGAATTTAATACTAATTTCTTAGAAACTTATAACATAATGGATGAATAAACTAAATAGGAGGTTTGTGAAATGGTCAAAGTAACAGAATCATCACATTCCAATTTAGGAAAAATAGAAATTGCACCTGAGGTTTTGACTGTTATTGCAAGTATAGCAACCTCAGAAGTAAAAGGCTTAGAAGGTCACTTTAAAGAAATAAAGGACTTAAGTGTTGAGAAAGTTACAAAAAAACAATTGGCACGTGGTATTAAAGTAGATACTAAAGATGATGGTATTCATATTGATGTATATTGCTCATTTTCATATGATATTAATATCTCAGAAACAGCAAGAAAAATACAAAATGCCATATACAATTCAATATCTACGATGACAACGATCATACCAAGTCAAATTAATGTTCACATTACACATATCGTATCTACAAATTAAATATAGCACTTTGACTTTAATGCGGTCATAAAACTGAGTTCTATAATCAAGAGATTAACAAAATTCTATTTTATATTAGTCATAAAGCGTACAATGCTAAAAGGAGTTTATAATGAGTCGAAAAGAATCAAGAACACAAGCCTTTCAAACACTATTTCAATTAGAAATGAAAAATAGTGATTTAACGATTGATGAAGCAATTAGTTTTATTAAAGATGATAATCCTGATTTAGAGTTTGATTTTATTAATTGGCTAGTTACAGGCGTAAAAGATCATGAATCTGTATTAGATAATAAAATTGCACCACATTTAAAAGATTGGACAATAGATAGATTATTGAAATCTGACCGAATTATTTTAAGAATGTCAACTTATGAATTACTAAATAGCGAAACGCCACAAAAAGTAATTATCAATGAAGCGGTTGAATTAGCAAAACAATTCAGTGATGATGAACATTATAAGTTTATCAATGGTGTGTTGAGTAATATTGAGTAAAAGAGTGATATAATATGTCAGATTATTTAAGCGTTTCAGCTTTAACTAAATATATTAAATATAAATTTGATCAAGATCCGCACTTACAGACTGTATTGCTTAAAGGTGAACTTTCTAACTTTAAAAAACATAGTAGCGGTCATCTCTATTTTAATGTTAAAGATAAAAATAGTGTCATCAGTGCAATGATGTTTAAAGGAAATGCTTCGAAAATTGACTTCGACCCTAAAGAGGGAGATGAAGTGTTGTTAGAAGCACGTGTTTCTGTATATGAAAGACGTGGTAATTATCAAATTTATGTTAATAAAATGCATATAGATGGTATTGGTAATTTATATCAAAAATTAGAACAGTTAAAAAAGAAATTAACTAAAGATGGTTATTTTGATCAAAACCATAAAAAGATTATTCCTAAGTTTCCTAAAAAAATCGCTGTGCTGACTGCAGGCACGGGTGCAGCGATTAGAGATATCCATACTACTATTAATAGTCGATATCCTTTAGTTGAACAAATACAAATCAACACTTTAGTACAAGGTGAGCAGGCTAAGTATGATATCATTGAAAAAATAAAACAAGCTGATGATTTAAATGTAGATACTATAATCATTGGTCGTGGTGGTGGTTCTATAGAAGATTTATGGAACTTCAACGAAGAAGATGTTGTCAAAGCGATTTATGCGTGTGAAACGCCAATCATATCAGCAGTAGGCCACGAAACAGACTTTACGCTTAGTGATTTTGTAGCAGATGCACGTGCTGCTACACCTACACAAGCAGCAGTGATGGCAACACCTGATCAATATGAATTGAGGCAATATATTCAACAACAAAAACTTTCTTTAACCAGGTTTATGAAACAACAGATTCAACATCAAAAGCAGTATTTAGAACACGTTGCTTCATATTACAAATTTAAAACACCAACCTTGTTATATGATCAACAGATTCAAAAACGGGATGACTTAGAGAAACAGCTTAATTTAGCTATTACTTTTAAAGTTAATCAACATAAGCAAAAGCTAGAGTTAATAAAACAAAGTTTCAACTTAAAACATTTCAAACAAAATATTCAAAGAGAACAAACAACTATCAATCAAAAACAAACGAATCTTGTAAAATTAATGAATCATCTTATTGTAAAACAAAGAAATAATTTAACTAATAAAATAGAGAATTTGAATAATCTTAGTCCAACCAATACAATGTTACGTGGTTATACAATTGTGAACAAGCAAGATAAAATAGTTACTAGTACTAGCGATTTAGCTGAAAATGATAATATTGTATTAACGATGAAAGACGGTTCTGTTGATGCACAAGTTATGAAAGTAAGGTGTAATGATGACGAATAAATCACAAAGTTTTGAAGAAATGATGAAAGAATTAGAAAGTATAGTTCAAAAACTAGATAATGAAAATGTTTCTTTAGAAGAATCTTTAAACTTATACCAAAGAGGTATGACATTATCAGCAAATTGTGATGAAACATTGAAAAATGCTGAAAAAAAAGTGAACGAATTGATGTCTGAAGAAAATGTTGAAGGCGATGAAGAAACTGAAAAGGAAGAAAATCATGATGAATCATAAAATAGACAATTTAACTGACGAAATTAATGAATTATTACAAAATTCAATTCCGAATTCATCACTGAATACAGATTTAGAACATAGCATGAGATATTCGTTAGAAGCAGGCGGCAAACGAATTAGACCTGTTTTACTTTTATTAACATTGGAAATGCTAGCATCAGATTATAAACTTGGTTACGCTTCAGCACTTGGATTAGAAATGGTACATACGTATTCTCTTATTCATGATGATTTGCCTGCAATGGATGATGATGATTATCGAAGAGGTAAATTGACAAATCATAAAGTCTACGGTGAATGGAAAGCAATACTAGCAGGTGATGCATTACTCACTAAAGCATTTGATATCATTGTTAACGACGACAAACTGAAAGATAATGTCAAAATAAAACTGATTAAACGCTTATCATCTGCAAGTGGACATTTAGGTATGGTAGGTGGTCAAACACTCGATATGCAAAGTGAAGGTGAAGGATCTTCGGTAGACCTAAATACTTTAGAACATATCCATCAAGCTAAGACAGGTGCGCTATTAAAATTTGCAGTAATGGCAGCTGTTGATATTGCCGAGGCTGAACCAAGTGTAGCTAATTTATTAGAAAAATTTAGTGAACATTTAGGATTAATGTTCCAAATAAAAGATGATTTATTAGACATTTATGGAGACGAAGCGAAACTAGGTAAATCTACAGGTAGTGATCTTGAAAATGATAAAAGCACTTACGTCTCATTATTAGGTCAAAACGGGGCAGAAGATAAGCTAAAATCACATACTGAATCTGCATATGCGTGTTTAGCTCGTTTACCTGAACAATATGACACAAGTAATCTAAAATATATCGTAGAATTATTCAATTATAGAGAATCATAATCAGACGTAGATTCTGTTTTTACAGATTTTATAAAATTTCTACCATTAAATTATGCTAAATCATGCTACTTTTCGTAGCGTGATTTTTTATTTATAAAAATTTATAATTTTATAAATAAATATTCATTTGTTACTAAAATAGTATCGGTATAAGTGATTAAAAATTTAATTATGGCTTATTTTTAATTCACTTCGAAAATAGACAGGCAGTATACACAACAGTCAATAAAAGTATTTCTGTTAAATTAACTTTAGTAGTAGTATCATTGTCCATGTGTTAAAATCATTGTATAAATATTCGTTTACAGAGGTGCTATACATGGCAAAAAAATCAGTAAGACATATTAAAATAAGAGAAATTATATCTAATGAAAAAATTAAAACCCAAGATGAACTGGTAAAGCGTTTAAATGAATATGAGTTAAATGTTACCCAAGCAACTGTTTCTCGCGACATTAAAGAATTACAGTTAATAAAGGTCCCTACACCTTCTGGTCAATATGTTTATAGTTTACCTAATGACAGAAAATATCATCCTTTAGAAAAACTTGGTCGTTATTTAATGGATTCATTTGTAAATATTGATGGTACTGGAAACCTTTTAGTACTTAAGACCTTACCTGGTAACGCTCAATCAATTGGGGCAATTTTAGATCAAATAGACTGGGATGAAGTGTTGGGCACAATTTGTGGTGATGATACATGTTTAATTATATGCAGAGATGAATCAGCCAGCGAAAAAATCAAAACACGTATCTTTAATCTATTATAAGTATAAGGAAGTGATTATAAATGCTACAAACCTTATCAATTAAACAATTCGCAATTATAGATGAATTAGAAGTAAACTTTGGTGATGGCTTAACTGTTTTGAGTGGCGAAACTGGTGCTGGTAAATCAATTATTATAGACGCGATTGGTCAATTAATTGGTATGCGTGCTTCATCAAACTATGTTAGACATGGTGAAAAAAAAGCTGTTATTGAAGGAATTTTTGATATAGATAATAGTAAAGAAGCCATTTCGATACTTCATGATTTATCTATCGATATCGATGAAGACTTTTTATTAGTAAAAAGAGAAATATTTAGCTCAGGTAAGAGTATTTGTAGAGTTAATAATCAAACAGTTACTTTACAAGATTTGAGAAAAATAATGCAAGAATTATTAGATATACATGGGCAACATGAAACACAAACATTATTAAAGCAAAAATATCATTTACATTTATTAGATAATTATGCCGAAAATACATATAAATCACTGCTTGAATCGTATGTTGATACTTTTGATAAATATAGCGCTAAGAAAAAAGAATTAGCAGATTTAGAGTCAGCCGATCAAGCGTTATTACAACGGTTAGACTTGTTAAAATTTCAATATGAAGAATTACAAGAAGCGAATCTTATTGAAAACGAAGTCCCTCAACTTGAGAGCGATATCAAACGTATTCAAAATTCAGAAAGTCTCAGTTTAGCGTTAAACAATGCACACGTCACGTTGACAGATGAGCATGCTATTACAGATCGTTTATACGAATTGAGTAATCAGTTACAATCAATTAGTGAAATTTTACCTGATAAATATGATGAACTAAAAGAAGATGTCGACCAATTTTATTACACGCTTGAGGATGCTAAACATCAATTGTACGATGATTTAACGAATACAGAATTTGATGAACAATATTTAAATGAATTAGAATCTAGAATGAATTTATTAAATAGTTTGAAACGTAAATATGGTAAAGATATTAATGAACTAATTATGTATCAAGATAAAATGGCTGACGAAATTAATAAGATTGAAAATTATGAAGAAAGTACTGCTCAATTACGTCAAGAAATCGATGATTTATATAAAAATGTTATGGAACTAGGAGAAAAGTTATCGCAAGAAAGAAGAAATGTTGCACAATCTTTGCGTAATCATATTGTAGATGAAATTCAAAATCTTCAGATGAACGATGCTAATTTAGAAATTTCATTTAAACCTTTAGATAAACCGAACCGAGAAGGAATAGAATTTGTGGAATTTTTAATCAGTCCAAATAAAGGCGAACCTTTAAAGAGCTTAAATAAGATTGCTTCTGGAGGAGAATTATCAAGAATTATGTTGGCGCTAAAAACTATCTTTGTAAAAACAAGAGGCCAGACAGCAATTTTATTTGATGAAGTAGATTCTGGTGTATCTGGTAAAGCTGCTCAAAAGATGGCAGAGAAAATGAAAGGATTGGCTGAACACATACAAGTGATATGTATATCACATCTACCACAAGTTGCGTCCATGAGTGACCACCATTTATTTATTAGTAAAAATTCTAATGATGAACGAACAACAACACAAGTTAAAGAATTGACTGGAGAAGAACGTATTGATGAAGTAGCAAGAATGATTTCTGGTGCTACTGTGACAGAATTAACCAGACAAAATGCGAAAGAAATGATAGAGCAGAACCACAATTTAAAATAAAAATCTATATTCACTATTGTTAATACAAGTGCTAGCTGGGTTAGATAAATAATCAGTGAAGGATGTTGATTTTATGCGATTCCAACATTTAGTTGAACCATGTGAAACAATGAATGGAAATGTAGCCGTTTTATATGCAAATGATGAAAAAATGATATCAGTACTAGTTAAGGCTTTAAAATTAACTAACATAGATATTTTTATTTATGATACCCAAGACACTACGGAAATCATTCGTTCTTTTGATTTAGAACCTCAAATCTTAAACAGGATTCATGTGCTAACATTTTCAAGTGATTATCAATTACTTAAGCAATGTGCAGACGATTTATCACAGGGTAAAGTAACTGTTTTAATGAAAGGAAAAATGAAAGCCACATCAATGATTTCTTTTATTTTAAGCAATAAAAATTTTATAGACCAATATGGATTTTTAAACCATGTCGCGTGTTTTAGTATACCTAATTACCATAAAACTTTAATGATTAGTGATGTAGCATATAATGTGGCACCATCAATAGAAGAAAAAAAGCAAATCATTAAAAATTTAACTACCCTTAGTAATACATTAGGTTACGATAAATTTAATATTGGATTATTATCTTCAGTCGAATATGCGTCTAAAAAGATACCATCATCTATTGATGCTGAAAAATTGAAAAATATTTTCAATCGAACTTCGGATGTATATGTAAAAGTAGATGGACCAATTCTATTTGATTATGCAATCAGTAAAAAAAGAGCGATTGAAAAAAATTACACATCAAATATTGCTGGTGATGTAGATGCACTTATCGTTTCAAATATAGATGTTGGGAGCGCTTTATTAAAATCTTTAACTCATTTTGGAAATGCTTCTGTTTCCAGTTTGTTACTCGGCGCAAAATTCCCAATTGTCTTCACGTCAAGGGCAGAAAGTAAGCAAAATAAGTTAAACTCCTTATTACTTGCTTTGAAAACACAAAATAAATTTAACCACTAAATAAATTTGAATTTTTACACTATTATTTAGGTTATTAATTTTATAATACTGAATTTTGATGTAAGATAGTAAAGGATATCAATTAATAGAAAATTTAATTGCTGTTGCACTTGTTTATGTAAAGTAAGTAACGATTTTCTATATAAGACTTATTGTAATAATAGTATCTATTCATATTTCATTATTTAAACATTTTACTGAAAGTATTCGTTTTTAAAAATTGGTGAAATGGAGTTATTTTAGTAAATTTCAAAAATTTGTATTGAAATCACTTTTAAAATTCAAAGGTGATTTTATTCGTATGTTTAAATTAATTAACATTAAACAATTCAGTTTGTTAAATACTTTAAACTTGCTATACAATTCTTTTATCAATGTTCTTTCAAATAAATATTAAACTGTAAACTATAGATTGAATTTTAAATACTATACGAATTTAATGTTTAAATATGATTTTTGACATAATACTAAGATTGCAGTTAGGAGCAAAAATATGGCAGATGAAAAATATGATCTAGTAATTTTAGGTGGAGGAACAGCTGGGTATGTATCAGCAATAAGAGCATCTCAATTAGGTAAAAAAGTTGCGCTTGTAGAAAAGTCACTTTTAGGAGGTACTTGCCTACATAAAGGATGTATACCAACAAAAGCGCTCTTAAAATCCGCTGAAGTATTAAGAACAGTTACAAATTCAAGTGAATTTGGTGTAGATATTGATGCATTTAAGTTAAATTTTTCAAGAATGCAAACGCGTAAAAATGAAGTAGTCCAACAAATGTTTAACGGTGTTGAACAACTTATGAAACATAATAAAATAGATGTGTTTAATGGTGTCGGACGAATATTAGGTCCATCTATTTTCTCACCTCAAAGTGGCACTATTTCAGTAGAATATGATGATGGTGAATCAGAATTAATTCCAAATAATAATGTATTAATTTGTACAGGATCATCTCCAATGCCCTTGCCTTTTTTATCTTTTGATGGCAACACTGTGTTATCTAGTGATGATATTTTGAAGTTAGATAAATTACCGCAAACACTTGCTATCATAGGAGGCGGAGTAATTGGTTTAGAATTTGCATCTTTAATGGTGGACTTAGGTGTAGAAGTTTCTGTTATCGAAGCAGGACCACGTATTTTGCCTACTGAAAGTAAATCAATAGCAAAAGCGTTGCAAAATGATTTAGAACAACGTGGCGTTAATTTTTATGTAGATGTCCAACTATCTGAAGAACATGTTTCTACTAAAGATAACAGTATTGAAATTCAAATCGAGGAAGAATTATTCGTTTTTGATAAATTATTAGTAGCCATAGGTCGTAAACCAAATACAACAGATATTGGATTAAACAACACAAAAATAAAACTGACGGATAAAGACCATATAGTCGTAAATGAATATCAACAAACAGAAGACAAACATATCTATGCTGCTGGAGATTGTATAGGTAAATTACAACTCGCACATGTTGGATCTAAAGAAGGCATAACAGCCATTGAGCATATGTTTGATGCTACACCAATCTCAGTAGACTATAATAAAATGCCAAAATGTGTCTATACACAACCAGAAGTTGCAAGTATTGGTCAAAATAAAGAATTAGCGAATGAGGAAGGATTCAAAACAAAAACATTTAAAGTTCCATTTAAGGCAATTGGAAAAGCAGTCATTGAAAATACAAAAAATTTGAATGGTTTTTGTGAAATTGTAATTGATCAAGAAAACGATAACGTCCTAGGTATAAATATGATTGGCCCCCACGTAACTGAGCTCATTAATGAATTATCATTATTTCAATTTATGAATGGTTCAACATTGGAATTAGGGTTAACTACACATGCACATCCGTCACTTTCAGAAGTGCTGATGGAATTAGGATTAAAAGTCGAAAATAGATCGATTCACGTTTAATTAAGGAGGATACAAAATGTTTGATTATAAATCAGTAGGTCTTGATACTTCTGAATTAAAATCTATGTATAAATGGATGGATTTAGGCCGAAAAATTGATGAGCGCATGTGGCTACTTAATCGTGCAGGTAAAATACCTTTTGTAATAAGCTGTCAGGGACAAGAAGCTACACAAATAGGTATGGCATTCGCAATGCAAGAAGGGGATATTTCATCACCTTATTATAGAGATCTTGCACTTGTTACATATTTAGGTATGACGCCACTTGATTCAATGTTAGCTGCTTTTGGTAAACGTGATGATATCAGTTCTGGCGGCAAACAAATGCCATCTCATTTTAGTAAAAAAGAAAAAGGAATTCTATCTCAAGGTTCACCAGTTGCTACACAAATATTACATGCAGTTGGTGCTGCACTAGCTTTAAAAATGGACAGTAAACAAAATATTGCAATAACTACTGTAGGTGAAGGAAGTTCTAACCAAGGAGATTTCCATGAAGGTTTAAACTTCGCTGGTGTACACAAATTACCTTTTATTTGCGTTATAGAAAATAATAAATATGCTATCTCTGTACCTGACTCATTGCAATATGGTGCTGAAAAATTATCTGATCGTGCTATTGGATATGGTATACATGGTGAACAAGTAGATGGCAATGATCCTATTGCAGTATATAAAGTTATGAAAGAGGCTCGTGAGCGTGCATTGAGTGGCGAAGGTTCAACTTTAATTGAAGCGATGTGTACACGTTTGACTGCGCATTCTTCTGATGATGATGATAAATATCGTTCACAAGAAGAACGTGAAGGATTAAAATCATTGGATTGTAATCAAAAATTCAAATCTTTCTTATTAGAAGAAGGAATTATTGATGAACAGTGGTTGGATGAAATAGAAAAAGAACATAAAGAAATTGTTAATCAAGCTACAAAAGAAGCTGAAAAAGCACCTTATCCATCACCAGAAGAAACTTACACACATGTCTACGAAGAAGGGAGCTTAAATAATGGCTAAATTATCTTATTTAGAAGCGATTCATCAAGGTCTAGACCAAGCAATGGAAAAAGACAATGATGTTTTTGTATTGGGTGAAGATGTAGGTAAAAAAGGTGGCGTCTTTGGTGTTACTCTAGGATTACAACAAAAATATGGGGAAGCACGTGTGTTAGACACGCCATTAGCTGAATCTAACATTGTGGGAACTGGTATAGGAGCAGCAATGATGGGTAAAAGACCAGTGGCAGAAATACAATTTGCAGAATACATTTTACCTGCTACCAACCAAATTATGAGTGAAGCTGCTAAGATGAGATATCGCTCAAATAATGATTGGCACTGTCCATTAACCATTCGTTCTCCATTTGGCGGTGGAATTCATGGCGCTTTATACCATTCTCAAAGTGTAGAATCTATTTTTGCATCAACACCTGGTCTAACAATAGTCATACCTTCTTCACCTTATGATGCAAAGGGGCTATTACTTGCTTCAATCGAATCTAATGACCCAGTCCTATACTTTGAACATAAAAAAGCATATCGTTTATTAAAAGAAGAAGTACCTGAGTCATATTATACGGTGCCAATTGGTAAAGCTGATGTAAAACGTGAAGGAGATGACATTACAGTATTTACCTATGGCTTATGTGTCAATTATTGTATACAAGCAGCTGATATGTTAATGGAAGAAGGCATCAATGTTGAAGTTGTAGATTTACGTACCGTGTATCCATTAGATAAAGATACAATTATTGAACGCGCGAAACAAACAGGTAAAATATTATTAGTTACTGAGGATAATTTAGAAGGAAGTATTATTTCTGAAGTAGCCGCTATTATTTCAGAAAACTGTTTATTTGACCTTGATGCACCGATTATGAGACTTGCCGGGCCAGATGTTCCATCAATGCCATTTGCACCGACGCTTGAAGATGAGTTTATGATAAATCCAGAAAAAATAAAAAACAAAATGCGTGAACTCGCAGAATTTTAAGGAGGCACAACCATGGAAATTAAAATGCCTAAACTCGGTGAAAGTGTACATGAAGGAACAATTGAACAATGGCTTGTTTCAGTAGGCGATAAAATAGAAGAATATGACCCACTTTGTGAAGTCATAACTGATAAAGTTACAGCAGAAGTGCCATCATCATTTGCAGGTACAATCCGTGAAATTATTGTGGAGGAAGGTACAACAGTTGAAGTAGGTGAAGTAATTTGTTACTTAGATACTGAAGAAGATGTATCAGATGAAAATACCGATAACGGTGCTACAAATGACCAACCTGAAGATGTAAAAGAAACATCACAAACTCAAGGGAGTAACTCAAATGTAAACAATAGCGAAAACGCTGCAGCTGATCAGCGCCCTCAAAATAATGGACGTTTTTCACCTGTAGTATTTAAACTAGCGTCTGAACATCAAATTGACCTTTCACAAGTTAAAGGAACTGGCTTTGAAGGAAGAGTAACTAAAAAGGACATAGAGAAAGCAATCAAAGAAGGTACCCATAAATTAGGTTCAGAAATCATCGCGCCTAAAGACTCACCTAAAGTCAATAAGCAAGTGCAATATAATGAACCCTCTCCGGGTTCAGCAATACCAGTAAATGGCGTTCGTAAGCAAATTGCTGAAAATATGGTCAACAGTGTTAATGAAATCCCACATGCTTGGATGATGGTAGAGGCAGATGCTACAAATCTAGTTAAAACAAGAAATTATCATAAAAATAGTTTTAAAGAAAATGAAGGTTATAACCTTACTTATTTTGCATTCTTTGTAAAAGCAGTAGCAGAAGGCTTAAAAGCATATCCTTTACTAAATAGCAGCTGGCAAAATTCTGAAATAGTAATGCATAAAGATGTTAATATTTCAATTGCAGTAGCTGATGAAGAGAAATTATATGTTCCAGTAATCAAAAATGCTGATGAAAAATCTTTAAAAGGCATTGCTAGAGAAATTAATGATTTAGCTCAAAAAGCACGTAATAAAAAATTAAGATCTGAAGATATGCAAGGTGGTACTTTTACAGTCAATAATACTGGTACATTTGGTTCAGTATCATCTATGGGAATTATCAATCACCCTGAAGCAGCAATACTTCAAATTGAATCTATTATCAAAAAACCTGTCGTTATTGATGATATGATTGCAATTAGACATATGGTTAATTTATGTATTTCTATCGACCATCGTATATTAGATGGCTTGCAAGCAGGTAGATTTATGAATTTCGTCAAAACGAGAATCGAGCAATATTCTATAGAAAACACAAGTATTTATTAGTTTTGTAATATCGGTAAATACTATTAAATGTGATAAATAGTAAGTTAGAAATCAAATTTCATTATTTTGATTTCTAACTTTTTTATTTTAAAAACTTTATTATTGAAGGTTCCATGATGAACGAACTTGTTGTCAGATTAAACACACATGTTGAACTATTGTCTATATATTAGTAAAATGAAATTAATAAATTGATAACGAAAGGTGATTTGAATATGGATTTAAATTTTGATTTATATATGAATGATGTAGTAAGCCAAGCAAGAAATGAAATCGAAGAAGCAGGTTATGAACAATTAACGACAGCTGATGAAGTTGATAAAGTCTTAAATCAAGAAGGCACATCACTAGTAATGGTTAACTCAGTTTGTGGTTGTGCCGGTGGTATTGCTAGACCAGCAGCTACGCATGCATTACATTATGATAAATTACCAGACAGACTTGTAACAGTGTTTGCTGGACAAGATAAAGAAGCAACTCAACAAGCAAGAGATTATTTTAAAGGATATGCACCATCAAGCCCATCATTTGCATTAATAAAAAATGGTGAAATCACACAAATGATAGAACGCCATCAAATCGAAGGCCACGATGTGATGGATGTTATTAATCAATTACAAAATTTATTTGATACTTATTGTGATGAAAGATAGAGGTTAACATCGATGATGCGATTAAATCCATATCGAATCGGATTTAGAACAATTAAAACTGCTGTAGGTATGGCACTAGGAATTATCATTGCTAAATTAATGGGGTTAGATAATTTTGCTTCTAGTGCCATTTTAGTGGTGCTTTGTATTAAACATACAAAAGTGCATTCACTACAAGCGATAATATCTAGATTTGTTTCTTGTATATTAATCCTTGTGATTGGCTCAATAGCTTTCAGTTATTTTGGTCAAAGCGCGATTATTTTAGGTGTGATCGTACTTTTATTTATACCGCTCACTGTTGTTTTTAAAGTACAAGAGGGAGTAGTTACAAGTTGTGTTATTTTGCTGCATGTATTTAATGCTAAAGTCATTGACATACACTTGTTTATCAATGAAATTTTATTGTTAATCGTTGGTCTTGGTATTGCATTTTTAATGAATTTAATCATGCCTAGTTTAGACTTTAAACTAAAACAATATAAAGAGGAAATAGAAAATCAATTCACAAAAATCTTTGAAACATTCAGTACTACTTGCAAAGCACCTAACCCTTCTTTAGATATGTCATTCAATCAATTACAACTTACGATACAAAAAGCAAAATCAATTGCATTTAGAGATGTTAAAAATCATTTTGTACGTAATGAAAATTCTTACTATCATTATTTTGATATGAGAGAAGCTCAGTTAGAATTATTAGAAAGAATGTCTAAAATGATACAAAACATTGAAACAAAAGACACGTTATTAGATAAAATCAGCAGTTTGTTTTTAGAGGTAGCTCAAAACGTAAATAGCAATGATTATACTGCCTTACGCTTGCATTCTCTTTATGAAATCAAATTAGAGTTAGATCAATTAGAGTTACCAAACTCACATGCTTCTTTCAGAACTAGAGCAAGCATTAAACAATTACTCAATGAATTAGAAGAATATTTAGAAGTTAAATCACAATTCGGATCCTTAAAATTACATAAAGATACAAAATCAACAATTTTTTCATAATATGCATAAATAATAATCACCTTGACCTAGGTAAAAGAAATGGCGCACTCACTTTCTTTTACCTAGGTCATTTTAATGTAAAAAAGCACAAAAAATGTACCATAAAGCAATATAATTTACATCGCTAAATGATACATGACACAATTTTAATTAATATTTATTTTCATTTTTTAATTTGTTAAAGGAACTATACTCGTCAAGATTAATGCAAGTACGACTGCTATCAACATAACTACAATTATAAATCTAAGCACTTTATTGTTATTCAAACTTAATTCCTCCAAAATATATCAAATGCGTTTTAAAAAGCAATATTGTACTGTGACTCATCCACAATATTTCAAGTCACTACTATTTTATCAATGTATATTATAACATAACTAAACGAATACGTATAAACATATTTGTTTTGCTAAGCTTTAAACTTATGTAAACTAAAATAAATTGCGATTATAGAAAAGGGGATTTATATGATAAATAAACAACGTCTATTAGAGACATTTTTAGAACTCGTTCAAATTGATTCTGAAAGTGGCAATGAACAGGATATCCAATACCATCTTAAAAAAATAATGGAACAGCAAAATATAGATATCTATGAAGATAAAGCCAGTATTGAAAATGATACTTTAGGTGCGAATAATTTAATTTGCACCTTAAAGGCAACGCCCAATTATGAACATCTTGAAAAAATATATTTCACAAGTCATATGGATACAGTTGTACCAGGTCAAAAAATCACACCAACTGTAAAAGATGATGGGTACATATACTCAGATGGAACTACGATTTTAGGTGCAGATGATAAGGCTGGCTTAGCAGCTATTATAGAATTTATCCATGTTATTAATGAACAACATTTGCCTCATGGTCAAATTCAATTTATTTTGACTGTTGGTGAAGAAATTGGCTTAGAGGGGGCGAAAGCAATAGATAAAACTTTACTAGATGCGAGTTATGGTTTTGCAATTGATGCAAGTGTTCCAGTTGGCACAACAGTAGTTGGTGCGCCAACTCAAATGAAACTGAATGCGACTATATTTGGAAAAACAGCGCACGCCAGCACACCTAACTATGGTATAAGCGCAATCAATGTAGCTGCAAAGGCAATTAGTGAAATGAACTTAGGTCGAATAGATGACTATACCACTGCAAATATTGGTCGTTTTGAAGGTGGTTCTGCTACCAATATTGTGGCAGAAAAAGTAACATTAAATGCAGAAGCACGTTCACATTCAGAAGAAAGTATCGTCAGACAAGTCAATCATATGAAATCTATTTTTGAAGCAACAGCAAAAAGGTATCATTGTCATGCCGAAGTAGAAATCATCAAAAGTTATCCAGGATTTAAAATTTCTGATGATGCAGCGGTAACTTCTATAGCAAAATCTAGCGCTTTAGCTTTAGGTTTAGAAGCAAATACTGTCATTGCTGGTGGTGGATCAGATGGTAATATAATAAATCAACTTGGAATACCTACAGTCATTTTAGGTGTAGGTTATGAAAACATTCACACTACAGAAGAAAGAATTTCAATTGAATCTTTAAATCAGTTAGCTAGTCAACTTTTAAGTATTAACGACGTGCTTATTAAACAATCTATAAACTGATTAAGTGAATATAAAGATACCTTTGTGATACAATATACTAGAAAACTTTAATAAGAGAGGTTAGTTAAATGACACAACAAATAGGTGTAGTAGGTTTAGCCGTAATGGGTAAAAACCTTGCTTGGAATATTGAATCACGTGGATACAGCGTATCAGTTTTTAACCGTTCTTCAGAAAAAACAGATGAAATGGTAAAAGAATCTGAAGGAAAAAACATACATCCAACATATTCAATGGAAGAATTTGTAAATTCCTTAGAAAAACCCCGTAAAATACTACTAATGGTAAAAGCAGGAACAGCTACAGATGCAACAATTGATACGCTTTTACCATTATTAGACGATGATGACATTTTAATTGATGGTGGAAATACTAATTATCAAGATACAATTAGACGAAACAAAGCACTCGCTGAAAGTGGTGTTAACTTCATTGGTATGGGTGTATCTGGTGGTGAAGTTGGTGCATTAACAGGACCTTCACTTATGCCTGGTGGACAAGAAGCAGCTTTTAATAAAGTGAGTCATATATTAGAAGCTATATCAGCAAAAGCAAAAGACGGCGCACCATGTGTAGCCTATATCGGACCAAATGGTGCCGGACATTACGTTAAAATGGTCCATAATGGTATAGAATATGCTGACATGCAGTTAATTGCAGAAAGTTATGCAATGATGAAAGACTTACTAGGTATGTCACATGAAGATATCGCTCAAACATTTAAGGATTGGAATGCTGGGGAATTATCAAGTTATTTAATAGAAATAACTGGTGATATTTTCAATAAATTAGATGATGAAACAAATGGACCATTAGTTGAACAAATACTAGATACAGCCGGCCAAAAAGGTACTGGTAAATGGACATCTATCAATGCTTTAGAACTAGGAATACCTTTAACAATAATCACTGAATCTGTATTTGCTCGTTTTATTTCTTCAATTAAAGAAGAACGTGTAAATGCTTCTAAACAATTAAATGGACCTAGTGCTAAATTTGAGGGTGATAAAGAAGCATTCCTTGAAAAAATCCGCAAAGCACTTTATATGAGTAAAATCTGTTCTTACGCGCAAGGTTTTGCTCAAATGAGAAAAGCTAGTGAAGACCATGCATGGAATCTTCAATTAGGTGAGCTTGCTATGATCTGGCGTGAAGGTTGTATAATCCGTGCGCAATTCTTACAAAAAATTAAAGAAGCGTATGATAATGATAGTGAATTACAAAACTTACTATTAGATCCTTATTTCAAAGACATCGTTACAAATTATCAAGATGCTTTACGTGACGTTGTAGCAACAGGCGTACAAAATGGCGTACCAACACCTGGTTTTTCTGCAAGTATTAACTATTATGACAGTTATCGTTCAGAAAATTTACCAGCTAACTTAATCCAAGCACAACGCGATTATTTTGGTGCACACACATATGAGCGTAAAGACCGTTCTGGTATTTTCCATACACAGTGGATTGATGAATAATTTAGATGTTTTATAACATTCATGTTCTGATATAATTATCTCAGATGGAACTGAAAAATTACCAAAAACATAAGTAATTCTAGCTAAAGAGTGTTAATTGTCATTAAAATTAACGATGGATTGGCCTCAAATAGTGAAGTTCATAATTATAATATAAACACTTTCGCTAAATTCATAATATAAAATGAATTTATACGGAAGTGTTTTTTTCTATAAATAAAATTACTTATTCAATCGAATTTAAAAATAAAGTTATTGTTTAGCTGATTTTTAAAAATGAAATCTATATGTATAAACTAAATATCTTTTTTATATCATACCTGTTTCATTTGGAAGCGATTACGCTAAACTTTTGACTTTTATACATACATTAATTAACCTATTAATATATGTAATTAATTCTTTTATATTTAATATTGTATTAACCTATAACAATGAAATATTCGCTACTGCTTGTCATGCAAATATTTTATGACAATACAACTCATAGGTAACACTTCAAATATTAATAATGAACGGATTTAACAAATTCAATACCTTTGAAGGGGGATTTATATGAACAGGGAATGGTGGAAAGAAGCAATCGCTTACCAGGTTTATCCAAGAAGCTTTAATGATACAAATAACGATGGTATCGGAGATTTAAAAGGTGTGATAGAAAAATTAGATTACTTAGATGATTTAGGCATCGATGTTATTTGGCTTAGCCCAATGTATAAATCTCCAAATGATGATAATGGTTATGACATTAGCGACTATAAAGATATTATGGATGAGTTTGGTACTATGGAAGATTTTGATCAATTACTATATGAAGTACATCAAAGAGATATGAAATTAATATTAGATTTAGTCGTAAACCATACGTCAGATGAACATCAGTGGTTTATAGAATCAAAATCAAGTAAAGATAATCCTAAACGTGACTGGTATATCTGGAGAGATCCGAAACCAGATGGTTCAGAGCCAAATAATTGGGAAAGTATATTTAATGGATCTACATGGGAATTTGATGAACATACAGGTCAATATTATTTTCATTTATTCAGTAAAAAACAACCAGATTTAAACTGGGAAAATAAAGAAGTAAGAAATGCTATTTTTGAAATGATGAATTGGTGGTTTAATAAAGGTATAGATGGTTTTAGAGTAGATGCAATAACACATATTAAAAAAACATTTGAAGCTGGTGACTTAAAACTACCAGAAGGAAAAGATTATGCGCCAGCATTTGAAGTGGATATGAATCAACCTGGCATACAAACTTGGTTACAAGAAATGAAAGATAAATCTTTAAATCATTATGATATTATGACTGTAGGGGAAGCAAACGGCGTCAGTCCAGATAATGCTGAACCATGGGTAGGTGAGTCAACTGGTAAGTTCAATATGATTTTTCAATTCGAACATTTAAGTTTATGGAATTCAGGTGATGTTAAATTTGATGTCAACGCCTATAAAAATGTGTTAAATGAATGGCAAAAAAAACTTGAAAATGTTGGTTGGAATGCATTATTTATTGAAAATCATGATCAGCCAAGACGTGTATCAACTTGGGGAGATGATTCGCATTATTGGTTTGAATCTGCTACAAGTCATGCAGTCGTTTATTTTTTACAAAAAGGTACACCCTTTATCTATCAAGGGCAAGAAATTGGTATGACCAATTATCCATTTGATGATATTAAAACTTTTAATGATGTTGCAGTAGTCAATGAATACCAAATTGTCAAACAGCAGGGTGGCGACGTATCCAAACTTTTAGATAAACATAAAAAAGAAAATAGAGATAATTCACGAACGCCTATGCAATGGAATAGTTCTAACTTTGCAGGATTTTCAGACGTAACGCCTTGGTTCCCTGTAAATCCAAACTATAAAACGATTAATGTTGCACAACAACAACAAGACCCAAATTCAATATTAAATTTCTATAAAGCTTTAATAAAATTAAAAAAATCTCAAGATATTTTTACATATGGAACGTTTAATCTGGTTGATTCAGAAAATAGTCAAGTATTTGCATATACACGAGAATTAGATGGTCAAAGTGTACTAATTGTTGGTAATTTAACAAATCAAGAAGCTAAATTATACTTTGATATGAACGTGATAGAAGAAAATATCTTACTACACAACTATAAAAACAATACTATTGATTTTGAAAATATCCAACCATACGAAGCATTTGTAATTAAATTATAAAACATCTTCGATTTACCACATTAAATAGTATTACAAACGCAAAAATAGCGAGTAAGCAACTCAATTAATAATAAGTTTGCTTACTCGCTTTTTGTTATTTAAGCATTTTTGTGTATTGTTATTCAAGTATGTCATATTGCTCTTGATCAACAGGCATCCATAATTGAACTTTAGTGAATGGATCATCGAATGAAATATCAAATGGATAAACTTCAACGTACAAACTATTATGTTCATAGGGTAATGTCATTTGCAGGCTAGTCTCAATATAATACCAAGCTTCATTGACGACATAATCCATCTCACCTTGCAAATTAAATTTAGCATATTGTCTTTCAGGTAAGTAACGACTTTCAAGATGAGCAGGGTATCTTTCACTTGGCACGCCAACAAAAATTTCCATACCATAATCAAGTGGACAATTAACCACAAATAACTCATGTGGACTCGTATCATTATATCGTTGTAATTCCTTAACTTTATTGTCAATTAATAAATCTTCTAAAAAATCAGGCACTTTAAATGGGTTGTCAATCTCGTCTGAATTCAAAAATTTAGCATAACCCACTAAAGATAAGCCTTGTGTATCTTCTAAACGATACGTATAAGGCGCACGTTCTGTAGTAGTAAGTTTAATATAAAGTCGTGGTTGCATTTTTAAATCGTCTCGTTTTGTATTGACTTGAATAGGAGAAACACCATGAAAATCACTAAAATCATTAGCAAAATCATTAGCATCTTTATAGCTATACTTTTTTGCAACATCTACCAAGCGAGCTGAACCACTTAAAATGTCTTGAGCAGCTAAAGTCAATCTTCTTGACCTTGCATATTCTGTTGGCGATTGACCTACAATCATTTTAAATGATTGATCAATATGAAATGGTGAAAGACCAACGTAATCACTAAGTGCTTGCAAATGTAAAGGTTCTAGCAAATGATCTTCAATATATACAATTGCCTGTTGGATTTGCTTGATAACGTCCAAAACTTTCACTCCTAAATTATAACTAAATACAATTAAATATGTACCTCGCTACTTTTCTATACACTATGTTATGAATCATTGTTGATTAGTTCTATTTTACATCATTTTTATATGACTTACATCTCAAAAATATTAAATAGGGTAAAATGTAAACAATCTAAAATTGTATATTCATAGTTTAATCAATAGTCTAAATCATAACACAAATAGGGTATAATAAAAAAGCAACAACACAAGCATAAATAGAAACTTGTATCATTGCCTTATTTTTAATTAGTTACATGTTAACTAATGAATATCGTCCCACCAGTGGAAACCATCTCTACTTAATAGTAAATCACTTGCTAATGGACCATTTGTTCCAGCTGTATAATTAGGGAATTCAGGTTCATTTTGGTTCCATTCTTCTTGAATTGCATCAACGAATTTCCAAGTTGATTTTAATTCTTCCCAATGTGTAAAGTTAGTTGCATCTCCATTTAAACAGTCAAATAATAAATTTTCATAAGCATCAACCGTATTCATTTTATCTTGCGCGCTCATTGCGTACGATAGTTGTACTGGCTCAGTTTCAATGCCTTGTACATTCTTTTTAGCATTTAAGTGTAAGGAGACACCCTCATTTGGTTGTATGTTAATAACTAGGAGGTTGGAATCTAATTTTTTATCTGTTTTATAGTATAGGTTCATTGGAACTTCTTTGAATTCGACAACTACTTGGATCGTTTTACTTTTCATTCGTTTACCAGTTCTTATATAGAACGGTACACCAGCCCATCTAAAATTATCAATCGTTAGTTTACCTGAAACAAAAGTTGGTGTGGTAGAATTTTCTGCTACACGATCTTCATCTCTATAACGTTTTACTTGCTGACCTTCAATGACACCTTC
Organism: Staphylococcus sp. GDY8P119P; assembly: GCF_017892075.1. Taxonomy (NCBI): domain Bacteria; kingdom Bacillati; phylum Bacillota; class Bacilli; order Caryophanales; family Staphylococcaceae; genus Staphylococcus; species Staphylococcus sp. GDY8P119P. The sequence goes on along the minus strand of NZ_JAESKJ010000006.1, from coordinate 1,000,648 downwards.
ATCATATTGACCACGAACAAAATTTTGCCGAACTTCTTCTGGTTCTAATTTACGTAAAGATTTTAAAGCTTTAACTTTTTCTGCTCTGATATCTTCACTATTTAAACTAATAGGTGCTTCCATTGCGAGTAAGGCAACCATTTGTAACATATGGTTTTGAACCATATCTTTTAATGCGCCGCTAGATTCGTAGTAGCCACCTCTGTCTTCAACACCAAGCACTTCCGATGAAGTAACTTGAATGTTAGAAATGTATTTGTTATTCCACAATGGTTCGAACATTGCGTTGGCAAAACGTAATACCTCAATATTTTGAACCATATCTTTGCCTAGATAATGATCGATACGGTATATTTCTTCTTCTTTAAATGAACGACGTAATTGTTCATTTAATTTTTCAGCAGATTCTAAATCTGAGCCGAATGGTTTTTCAATTACTAGGCGTTTAAAACCTGTTGTATCTGTTAATCCAGAAGATTTTAAATAGTCAGATATAACACCAAAGAAATTTGGAGCCATAGCTAAATAAAAGAGTCTATTACCTTGCAATTGGAAATCATGATCTAATTTATTACTGAATTCTAATAGTGATTGATAACTCGCTTCATCACTTACATCGTGTTTATGATAAAATACGTGTTCCATAAATTTATCTAAGTGTTTAGTATCTTTAACGTGTTCTTGAATTGACGACTTCACTTGACTACGGAAATCATCGTTTGTTAAATCTCTTCTACCAATTCCAACGATTGCAATGTGCTCATTCAAATTTTCTTGTTGGTATAAATGGAATAATGATGGAAATAATTTTCTGTGACTAAGATCACCAGTTGCTCCAAAAATAGTAATTAAGCATGGGATATCTTTATTTCTAGTATTCAAGATCAAAACCTCAATTCTTTATTAAATCTGTATTTATTATAGACCAATATACCAGTATCTTCCCACAATTTTGCTTGTAATATCATATTTTATTATATTTTTAATACTTTTATATGATAAAATATGAACAAGAAGAGGAGGCATATGCATGGAAATTACGTTTTTTGGGACAAGTGCTGGTCTGCCAACTAAAGAAAGAAATACGCAAGCGATTGCATTAAATTTGGAACCATACTCTAACAGCATATGGCTTTTTGATGTTGGTGAGGGCACACAGCATCAAATTTTACATCATTCAATTAAATTAGGTAAAGTTGATCACATTTTTATCACGCATATGCACGGAGATCATATATTTGGCTTACCTGGCTTGCTAACAAGCCGATCTTTCCAAGGAGGTGAGGGTAAACCGCTTACGATTATTGGTCCCAAAGGTATTAAATCATATATAGAAACAACTTTAACTTTATCAGAATCAAAATTAAATTATCCTATTACCTATATTGAGATTGAGGAACAATTGTCCTATCAACACAATGGATTTAATGTTGAAGCACATATGTTAAATCATGGTATTCCTTCATTTGGATATAGAGTGGAAGCACCATATAAATCTGGTAAAATAAATGTTGAAGCACTTAGAAGCATCGGATTAGAACCCGGCCCTAAATATCAAGATGTAAAAAACAATGAAACATTTGAATATAAAGGTGAAATATACAACTCCAAGGACTTTAAAGACGACGCAGTTAAAGGTCCAGTAGTAGCAATATTTGGAGACACTATGCCTTGTAAAAACGAATTATTAATTGCACGTGATGCAAATATCATGGTACATGAAAGTACATATATAGAAGGAGATAAATCATTGGCTAATAGTTATCACCATAGTCATATTGATGATGTTTTTGAATTGATAAGAGAAGCCAATGTCGACTACAGTTTAATCACACATATCAGTAATCGTTATACTAAAGAAGAAGTATGTGAAATTAGTAAATCACTTAAACTTTTAAGTGATACACCACCATTTAATTTTGTTAATGACTTTGATGCTTGGCAATTTTAAAAATGAAAAGTGGGGCAGTTATCTAAAAATTGATGTATTCCAAAACGAGTCTTAATAATAAACTTTGGAAGTATTTTACAATTTAGATTACTGTCCCACTTATCTATAATAATTTAATTTTTTTAAAAGATATTAATCATTGTCTTGGTTGGATAATTCAATACTTCTATTAACTGCAGAACGTAAACAATCTTCGAATATAGCCTCTATATCATGATCTGCAAGTGCATTAAGTCCTGCTTGTGTTGTACCACCTTTAGAAGTGATATTTTTTCTTAACTGCTCCATACTCAATTCTGAACGTTCTATCATTTTACTCGTTCCTATAATTAAATTCCGAATCGATTCTTCTACTTGTGATTTTTCTAAACCTAAACGTGTACCTGCTGTAACATATTGCTCAAAGACATGGTATAAAAATGCTGGACCGCTTCCAGTAATCGCTGTTACTTGATGTAAATTATCTTCTGAAACTTCTATTGCAGAACCAAATGCATTTATTAAACTATCAACTTCTTCTTTTGATTTAGCGCCAAAATTATTGGAAAAGCTAATGCCAGTAACTGAATGTCCGACATGTGCATTTGTGTTTGGCATGATACGCGCAATTGGATTATTAGAAGCCAATTTTTCACGAATATAGCTAATCGGTAAACCAGCCATAATAGAAATGAATTTATTCTTTTCTGCAATATATGGTTTGATACGGTCTGCTAGCTCATCAAAATCATATGGTTTCGTTCCTAAGAATACATAATCTGCATCTTCTAACAATGCCGCATCATCATAGCTATAGTTCACACCTAACTCGTCAGCATATTCTTTTAATGCAACTTCATTCGAACGATTCGTTAAATAAATATTTTTAGAATCAATCACTTTTGAACTAACGATACCTGTAAAAATTGCATGCGCCATATTTCCGGCACCATAAAATACTAGTTTCATGTGAAGACTTCACTTCCTCTTTGCTTTTTATGTTTCCATACTAACATAGTTTTAAATTATGGCTAAGAATTTTTAAAGATCTATAGTAAAATATCATTTACACTCATATACTTAAACTATGAATTTAAAGCTAGGAGAATTTACTATGATAGGTAAACATTTTATATTAACAGGTGGTACAAGTGGATTAGGAAAAGCCATATTAAAAACATTATTAACTAAAAAAGTACATGTTACGGTAATTGCACGAAATCCAGAGAAATTAAAACAATTTAAAACACAATATAACACAGAACATCTTAATATCATTAAATGTGATTTACAATCACAACAGGAAATCATGGATTTAAAAAATTACTTTCAACATCAAACGATTGATGGACTCATCTATTGTTCTGGTCTTGGGTATTTTAAATCCATTGAAGACCATACATCTGTTGAAATGTTTGAAACATATAAGTTGAATGTATTGCATTTTAATCTATTAATGAAAGTTGTACAACCGGCTTTCTCTAAAAATCCAATTATCGTTGGTATAGGTAGTCAAGCTGCCTTTATAAGCCAAGGTTATGCTGCACATTATGGTGCAAGTAAAGCGGCTTTCAATCAATTATTAAATGCACTACGCATTGAAAAACCAAATTATCATATTATGACAGTTAATACAGGGCCAATAGCGACGCCATTCCATGAAAAAGCAGATCCATCAATGAAATTTGCTAAAAAATACAGAGATATAATGCTTGATCCCGAAAAACTAGCAAACCAAATTATCGAAGGTATAATTAGGCAAAAATTAGAAATTAATCAACCTAGATGGATGCATAATTTACTAAAAATTTATCAATTAATGCCACGCTTTATAGAAAAAAACCTCACTTCATTATTTAAAAACAAAAGGTAACGCTACTTCAAAAATGAGAAATTGTCATTTTGACAATAGCATTAAAATAGAAGATAGCAATAATGTTGTTACGGATAATTAAGCTTTTAATATAAAAACGTCAATTTCTATAAAATCACAATAGAAATTGACGTTTTGGCTTTGATTGAAGTTATTTATTTTTTAGCTTTCGGTCTTAGAAACAATCTCGTTTATACAATTAAAACTTTATGATTTTCAATTTTTCGCATACATACATATTGGAAACAAGTAAAAGAGATTTATTTTAAATGTTGGGTATACTCTAAATTTTTCACGCGCTCTTGTGCTGCTTTTAAAGCTTCTAAACTTATGTCTTTTGAACGTTGATAATTTTTTACATTTTCATCAAGTTGATCTGTACTACTTGCACCAACAATGATGGAACCTAAAGCATCATGAGACGTTAAATAATTAAACGTAAGTGCAGTTAAATTACTTTCTATTTCTTTTATGGATGCAATTGTTTCGCCGAGTTCTTGATAAGTATAGTCAAAAATACCTTCACTGAATTTTGAATCTAACACATTATTACTTTTAGCAGTTAATAATCCTTTAAACACTGGACCGCGAGCTAATACTTTAACTTTTTTAGCATGTACATCATCTAAAAGTTGTTCCGGTCTGTTATCAATTAAATTAAATTGAGACATTAGCGTTTCGATATCGCTATGTTTTAAATAGTAATCGATTACGTTAGGTCTTATTGAGGAGATACCGTAAGCACGGATAATACCTTCTTTCTTTAATTCATCGAAAGCGCTAATCGTTTCATCTATAGGATCATCAATTGTACCACCATGTAGCTGATATAAATCTAAATGATCTAAACCAAGTCTTTTCAATGAGCCTTTCACTGCTTCTTTAATATAAGATTTAGAAGGATCCCATGTTGTAGACCCATCTTCCGTTAAACGATTTCCTACTTTTGTGCCAATGATTATATCATCTCTATTTTGGTATTTCTTTAAAGTCTCACCAACGATTGTCTCATTTACACCTTTGTCATACATATCAGCTGTATCAAAATAAGTGATACCATGTTCAATTGCACGTTCTATGATAGGCTCTGCTTGCTTTTTATTTGTCCCAAGACTCATACAGCCTAAACCTAACTCTGAAATTTCTATACCGCTTTTCAAAACATTTTTTTGCATGTTTTATCTCCTTTCGATACACTTGGATAATAGGGCGTAGACGTAATAAAGTAAGTTGGATTTTTTCAATATTAACTATTCTATACAAAACAAAAATCAAACTCAATATGTGTTCATTCGCTATTCCCATAATAACTAACTAACTAATGAGTACATCTTAACAATATCTTAAACCAATTAAAAGGACAGTGATTATTTATGAACCTATTTGAAAAGACATTGCATAGCGCTTCTATTTATAAAGGAGCAATCATAGATTTAGAAGTCCACGATGTTGAACTACCCGATGGACAAACTTCTAAACGTGAATTAATATACCACAACGGTGCTGTCGCTGTTTGTCCAATTACACCTGATAATAAAGTGATATTAGTGAAACAATTTCGTAAAGCTTGCGAAAAACCACTATTAGAAATACCAGCAGGTAAATTAGAAAAAGACGAAGAACGTATATCCGCAGCTAAGCGTGAACTTGAGGAAGAAACTGGTTATATTGCAGATGAATTAGAACATATTACTGAAATGTATGGTTCACCTGGTTTCTCAAACGAAAAAATATCAATTTATATGGCAAAAAATTTAACAAAAGGTGAAATGCATTTAGATGAAGATGAATTTTTAGAAATAGCATATTTTGATATAAATGAAATTAAAACATTATTAGATAATAAAGAATTGGAAGATGCAAAAACCATTATTGCTTTACAACATTTACTACTTAATTATAATCATTATAAATAAGAGGCGAGAATACTTGCGAATTTTATCAATTATTGGTATTTTAAATATATATATCATAACTAAATTAAAATGATTATAATTATTAGTAGGGGAGTGAGGCTTCCGTGGAAGAACGATTAAATCGCGTGAAGCAACAATTACAGCAATCATCTTATAAATTGACGCCACAACGTGAGGCAACATTGAGAGTTTTAATTGAAAATGAAAAAGATCATTTAAGTGCTGAAGATGTTTATTTAAAAGTTAAAGACAAAGCACCTGAAATAGGACTTGCAACTGTCTATCGTACTTTAGAATTGCTAGCAGAATTAAAGGTAGTGGATAAAATAAACTTTGGTGATGGTGTTGCACGATTCGATTTAAGAAAAGAAGGAGCAAAACATTTTCACCACCATCTTGTGTGTATGGAATGTGGTAAAGTAGAAGAAATCGAAGAAGACTTATTACCTCGCGTAGAGGAAAGAGTAGAAAATGAATTTGAATTTAAAATATTAGACCATCGTTTAACATTCCATGGTATTTGTGCATCGTGCCAAGCAAAAGGAAAATAATTTAAAAAATACTATTTCAGAAACAGAGGTAGTACAGTGAAAAATATTATAGATGAATATTTGAAATTTATACAATTAGAAAAAGGATTAAGTGTAAATACAATTGGTGCATATCGAAGAGATTTAAAAAAATATGATGAATTTTTAACATTACACAAAATTAGTCATATTGATTTTGTAGATAGACAACTTATTCAAGAATGTTTGGGTCACTTACATGATGAAGGTGCATCTTCAAAATCGTTAGCACGCTTCATTTCCACTATCCGCAGTTTTCATCAGTTTGCATTAAGAGAAAAATATGCAGCAAAAGATCCAACAGTATTAATAGAAACGCCGAAATATGATCGTAAATTACCAGATGTTTTAGAAATAGATGAAGTACTTAGACTATTAGAAACCCCTGATTTATCCAAAAATAACGGATATAGAGATCGCACGATGTTAGAATTACTTTATGCCACTGGCATGCGTGTGTCAGAACTGATTCAAATAGAGTTAGAAGATGTTAATTTAATTATGGGCTTTATACGTGTTTTTGGTAAGGGAAATAAAGAAAGAATTGTGCCATTAGGAGATACAGTGATTGAATACTTAAATACTTATTTGGAAACAGTAAGACCACAATTATTAAAAAACACGGTAACTGACACACTCTTTTTAAATATGCACGGTAAACCTTTATCAAGACAAGCCATATGGAAGATGATTAAACAAAATGGTATCAAAGCAAATATACTAAAAACTTTAACACCACATACATTAAGACATTCATTTGCCACACATTTACTCGAAAATGGAGCAGATTTACGTGCAGTACAAGAAATGCTCGGCCATTCTGACATATCTACAACACAATTGTATACACATGTTTCAAAATCACAAATTCGTAAAATGTATAATGAATTTCATCCAAGAGCATAAACACAGCCTGGTTTATTCTATTGAATAACTAGACTGTGTTTTTTATTGTAGTTACATTATTTAAATAAATATATTCATATAAGATTAATGCTTATATTCATTTGTTTCGAGCTTGTAGAGCGCGTTTTCTTGCTGCTTCGACTTCAGTTCTATCTCTTTTTAAATGGTGGTCAATGATATAATCATCTTCAATTTTATAATATGTCATCGCATAATGCGGGTATTGTTGTAATATAACTTGCTCCATTGTCGCAGTTAATGGGAGATGAATAGGCTCGAAAGATTTCTCCTTCTTTGTAGCATTAATTAATTCGACTAATAGCGCTTTATACGCTTCTATATCGAGTCCAATATTAATTGCTGAGTCGTACTTTTCTATTACTTTTAATGCCTTACCAAACGATTTATAGGCACCTACATAATTATGTCTACGGTAATGATAAGCGCCAGTTGCAGTCAATATAAGACTTACAACAGCATCTCCTTTATTGTAATTTGGGTTTGTTTTCCAAGCGTCTTCTAAAATATCGTGACAAAGAAAGTAATGTTGCTTTGTATGGAATTGGAAATAAAAATCTTGAAGTGCAATTTTTAACATGTTTATCGCTCCGATTTTAAATGTTTGTATTAAACATGCTATAATATTTTAGTGAATTACGCACTTAACTTGCTAATATGAGGTAGATAAAATGTATGAAGTAAAACTCGATGCCTTTAATGGTCCTTTAGATTTATTATTGCATCTTATTCAAAAATTTGAAATTGATATTTATGATATACCAATGAAATCTTTAACAGAACAGTATATGCAATATATTCATGCGATGAGTCAATTAGAAATTAATGTGGCAAGTGAATATTTAGTTATGGCATCAGAATTACTAATGATAAAAAGCAAAATGCTTTTGCCTCATTCAGATGAAGTTGACGATTTAGAAGATGACCCACGTGAAAATTTGGTTGAGCGATTAATTGAATATCAAAACTATAAAGAATATACAGTGCTATTAAACGAAAAAAGAGCAGAAAGAGAGAAGTATTATTCTAAACACCCAACGGATTTAACACATTTAGAGTCAAATGAAACTTGGGACCCTAATAATACGATTGATTTAACAGAACTCATCATTGCTTATCAAAAAGTGAAAAATCGTGTGGAATACCAAACACCCAAAACCGTTGATATTCGAAAAGAAACGTTCACAATACAAGAAGCTACTACACAAGTAACTCAACGTTTGCAAAAACATGAATCATTCAACTTTTTTAGTTTATTTAATTTTACTGAACCACTGGAAATGGTAGTCACTCATTTCCTCGCCATACTAGAAATGTCGAAATCTGGAATAGTAAATATTGAACAACAAAAAAGTTTTGACGATATTAATATTTTAAGAGGAGTTAATTATGGCATTGAACGATAAAGGAATCCTAGAAGCATTACTTTATACTGCAGGTGATGAAGGACTTGAAGAAAAGCAAATACTAGAAATTTTAGACATTGACCAACATCGTTTTCATACATTAATCAATGAATATGACGCTTGTGGCTTAGAGATCCAACATTATGGTAAAAATTATGTCTTAACCACCAAAAAAGATGCGTCAGAATTTATTGAGAAGTTAATTGAACAAAAATCAAAAATGAAATTATCACAAGCAGCTATGGAAGCTTTATCGATAATCGCATACAATCAGCCATTATCTCGTAGTGATATTGAATTGATTAGAGGTATAAATTCGGACGGAGCCGTCAAAACCTTGATAGCACGAGGTTTAATTGAAGCCAAAGATGAGGAAGATTCTAGAAGCCAACAATTATATACAACAGAACTATTCTTAAATGTATTTGGTATTGAACAATTAGATGATTTACCAACTACGGATGAAGAAGATGAGGAAATAGAAGCCTTCTTCAGTAATTTAGTAAATCAAAAAGGAGAAAAAAATGAATAAAGAAACAGAAAGATTACAAAAACGTATCGCAAATAGTGGCTATACTTCAAGACGTAAAGCGGAAACATTAATTACAGAAGGTAAAGTGAAAGTAAACGGTGAAATCAAAACAGAATTAGGTACTAAAGTAAAACCAACGGATACAGTAGAAGTTGAAGGCATTAAATTAGAACAAGAAGACAAACTATATATTCTTTTCTATAAACCTTCACAAGTTATCACTAGCGTTTCTGATGACAAAGGTAGAAAGGTCGTTACTGATTATTTCAAACAAATTAAGACAAGAATATACCCTGTAGGACGCTTAGATTATGATACATCAGGGCTACTTTTACTTACCAATGATGGTGAATTCACTAACTTAATGACACATCCACGTTATAAAATCAAAAAGAAATATGTTGTTAAATTAAAAGGGTATCTCATGCGTGAAGAAGTTAAAGCATTAGAACAAGGCATTAATTTAGAAGATGGGCAAACGCAACCTGCGACAGTTAAAGTTAAAAACCAAGATAAAGATAAAAATACGACACTTGTAGAAATTACAATAACTGAAGGTCGCAATAGACAAGTTAGACGCATGTTTGAATATTTTGGGCATCAAGTATCAAAATTACAACGCATAGAATTTGGACCGTTAAATTTGAAAGGACTCAATGCTGGCGAAGGCCGAGTACTTACACCGCATGAAGTAAAAATATTACGTCAAATTGCAGAACACGGACAATAATTATGACATTCCTTTAACAAAATCCTGATATTGATAATTTTTTCACAAACTTTTCATTCATAAACACTTTTATAGCTCAACCTATGATATAATATGGTTGAAATTGAAGTTAGCAGTGTGGGAGGGTACGAACCTATGTCAAACGAAATACTTATCGTTGATGATGAAGATAGAATCAGACGATTATTAAAATTGTACTTAGAAAGAGAATCTTTTGAAACTCATGAAGCTAGAGATGGACAAGAAGCATACAAAATGGCAATGGAACATGATTATGCATGTATCTTGTTAGATTTAATGTTGCCAGAAATGGATGGCATTACTGTAGCAGCTAGACTCAGAGAACAGAAAGAAACACCAATTATTATGTTAACTGCTAAAGGAGAAGAGACAAACCGCGTAGAAGGTTTCGAATCCGGTGCAGATGATTATATTGTAAAACCATTTTCACCACGTGAAGTGGTCTTACGTGTCAAAGCGCTATTAAGACGAACTCAAGTTGCACATACAGAACAAAGTGAACCACATGCACGAGATTTAATAGAATTTGAACATCTTGTGATTGATAATGATGCTCATCGCGTGCTAGCTGATGGCAACCAAGTAAACTTAACGCCAAAAGAATATGAACTTTTAATCTTTTTAGCAAAAACGCCAAATAAAGTCTTTGATCGTGAGCAACTATTAAAAGAAGTATGGCATTATGAATTTTATGGAGATTTGCGTACTGTTGATACACATGTAAAACGTTTAAGAGAGAAATTAAATCGCGTTTCTGATGAAGCTGCCCAAATGATTCAAACAGTTTGGGGCGTTGGCTATAAATTCGAGGTTAAATCTGAAAATGAACCGCCTCAATAATGTAGTAGTAAAACTGTGGTTAACTATAATTTTTATAGTAACGACAGTTTTAATTTTATTAAGTGCAGCACTTATAACGTTTATACAATCTTACTTTACGCAAGAAACAGAAGATTCATTACTTGAAGATGCTAAAAGAATCAGTCATTTAGTTGAGCATTCAGAAGATAAAACGACTGCCATAAAGCATAGTAAGTCTCTTATCGAGGGTCCAGTGGGGCTTATTATCATGAATCATAAACACATGGATAGCGTCAATAATGATGAGACAAAAGAAAAGATGTTCAAAGAAATAAAAAGTAATAAAAACTACGAAAAAGTGTTCGATAAAGGAAAGCAGATATCTGAGCACGTGACAATAGATATAAATAAACAGCAAAAAACTTATGTTTTAATAGGTTATCCATCAAAAAATTTAGAATCGAGTGCACATAATAGTAAATATAGTGGTGTTTTTATCTATCAAGATTTGAAAACGATAGAAGATACCAATAATGTGATTACAGTCATTATTTTAATTATTGCTATAATCTTTTTATCTATTACTACTGTGTTTGCCTTTTTCTTATCATCTCGAATTACAAAACCACTAAGAAATTTAAGGACTCAAGCATTAAAAGTTTCTAAAGGAGACTATACACAAGTAGTTCCTGTTAATTCTCGAGATGAAATTGGTGAGTTATCACGTGCTTTTAACACGATGAGTTCGGAAATACAACAACACATCGACGCATTATCCTCATCAAAAAATATCAGAGATAGTTTAATAAACTCTATGGTTGAAGGTGTTCTAGGTTTTAATGATAAACAAGAAATAATTATATCAAACAAGATGGCACAAAATATTTTGAAAATATTGGATGCACACGATTTAGACAAGCTTGATCGTCAAAATGAATTAACATTTAAATCCAAAAAAACACAATTCGAAGAATATGAAATTAGCACACGCTATTTTGTCATTATTACAAGTTATATTGAACAAATTCAGCCTGATGGCAGAAGTGGTATTGTAGCTATTATTCGTGACATGACCAATGAACATAATATTGATCAAATGAAAAAAGATTTTATTGCTAATGTATCACATGAATTGCGTACACCTATTTCTTTGCTACAAGGATATACAGAGTCGATAGTGGATGGTATTGTAACAGAGCCAGACGAAATACATGAATCATTGTCTATTGTCCTTGATGAAACAAAACGTTTAAATCGATTAGTAAATGAGTTGCTCAATGTTGCACGTATGGATGCTGAAGGGCTAACTGTAGAGAAAGTGAAACAGCCAATTGATCCATTGCTTAATAGAATGCAACAAAAATACCAGAAACAAGCAAATGACTTAAAGTTAACGATGAATTTAAATCCAAATACACACAATCAATTATGGTATTTCGACACCGATAGAATTGAACAGGTTTTAACTAATCTTATAGATAATGCTACTAGATATACAGAACCTGGTGATTTAATATCGATTAGTTATGGAGAGTCAGAAAATGAAAATATTTTATACATTTCAGACACAGGATCTGGTATTGCTCCAGAACATTTACAACAAGTATTTGATCGTTTCTATAAAGTCGACACTGCTCGTAAACGAGGTAAACAAGGTACTGGGTTAGGTCTGTTTATCTGTCGTATGATTATTGATGAACATGGAGGTACGATAGACGTCAAAAGTGAGCTTGGCAAAGGCACAACATTTATAATTAAATTACCAAAACCAACAGAAGAATATGAAGATACATGACTATTAAAGTAATCATAGAGAGTGAAATGTAATTTAATTTATAATCTTAATGTAAATCAAGCATGTGTGTTCTATAAATGACGAGATTGAGAGTCAATACATTACTATTGATTTTCAATCTCGTCTTTTTCATAAATTATGTAATTTACTTAGCATAAGCAGGTCTATTGTTTTTATCTGAGTAATAGGCTATGATATATTTATAAAATTTAAGAAATTCATCTTCGGGGTAGGGTGTAATTCCCAACCGGCAGTAATTGAAGCCTGCGACCCATTTATCTATTAAAAAGATAAATGGCTGATCTAGTGTAATTCTAGAGCCGACAGTATAGTCTGGATGGGAGAAGATGGAGGGTTTTTGTTGTGCAATTAAATCCTCCTTTTCTAAGTAAGATGAATGGAAGGAGATAATTGAATATGCAACAACAAACCAAGCGACTTATTACGATAAGTATGTTAAGTGCGGTGTCATTTATTTTGATGTTTATCAAATTTCCAATCCCATTTTTACCACCGTATTTAACATTAGACTTTAGTGATATTCCAGCTCTATTAGCAACTTTTAGTTTAGGACCAGTAGCTGGTATTATTATATTATTTATAAAAAATTTACTTAATTTCTTATTTAATATAGGGGATCCAGTTGGACCAATTGCTAATTTCTTAGCTGGCGCTAGTTTTATTTTAAGTGCCTTTTATATAATTAAAAATAATCATACAGTCAAAACACAAATCATTGGATTTACGATAGCGACGATTGTTATGACGATTGTTCTAAGTATTTTAAATTATTTTGTTTTATTACCACTTTATGGGATGATTATGAATTTATCAAATGTAGTTGAAAATATAAAAATTGTGATAGTTTCAGGTGTTATACCTTTTAATATAGTAAAAGGTATAATAATTTCTTTAATATTTATGTTATTATTCAAACGTTTAAAAAAGATTTTACTTAGATAATTTTTAATTAATTAGCTTATACAACGAATATGAAAAAATGGACACGCAATAATAAAAGAAGCTGAGACAATTTATTTTCTTTTATTATTGAAAACTTTTGCTAAAGTTGAAAGTGAAGTTGCTTATCATTATTTTTGTACTTAAACGCATCTTTTAAAATAGTTTTTTAACTTGTTAACACTTAATGGAATGATATAAGCACAAGATTATAGAATCGAGTCATATCTCCAGACGAGTGAACAACCTGGTCGAATTTGTCGAATTTTAAAATTTAAAATGACCAAGCTATTTCATATGGATTAGTCATTTATTTTGATTGTGAGATTTACATGCTATATCTCAACTTGCTTTATTTTCATACTACAATTAATAAATGATTATTTTTCATAAAATAAGAGCTCAGATTTTTCATTAAAACAATGAATATACTGAGCTTTTATAAATTCATTTCATGCAAAAATGAATATCTATTTGATTAATTTTATTATTCAAATTTTAGAGGGTCTCCGTCAAAAGATTCCTCTTCAATTTTAATAGAATCTGTAGGACAACCTTCTAAAGCATCTTCCATGTCTTCATATAATTCTTCTGGTACTTCCGCAGTACCTTGGTTATCATCTAGTATAACGTATGCGATACCTTCATCGTCGTAATCATATATATCAGGAGCAGCAGCACCGCAAGCACCACATGCAATGCATGTATCCATATCAACAATTGTATATTTAGCCAAACTCTTCGCCTCCTTTAACAAACATGCTACACTAATAACACAATTAGTATTGTAGTTACTGTTTAAAATTTTATCAAATGTTTTTGTTTTATAAAATGAGGGAGCACACATGTATAATTTAATTCGCTTTACACGAATGCAAGCACATAAATACAAAACAGAAAAAAGCATATATAATATTATCACAGGCAAAAAATCCCATCAAACCTTTTTTGACGCCTGTAGTCAACAACTATTATCATTGTATCATAGCTTACCAAACTTAAAATATCCATCATTTGTTGGATATATTCAAAATGGACAACAGGATGTTGATGGTACGCGATTAATTCGTACACATCCAAGGTATACATATGATAGTTTATTAAACACCTTTAAGGCACTTCAATTATTAACCCAAACAATTTCGAATATTTCACATGATTCATTACATTTTGTGCCTATTACACACAACAATACAATTCAACATAGAGTTAAAAAAGTATATAACAGTGCTAAAAATAAGAATATATCTTGCAAATTAAATAAAGAATTAAATCTTCTTTTCTCTTCAATTTCTGAAAAAAATAGTAAAACGTATTTGCACTATTATTTACAAGGTTATAAAGAAAGTATGTATACAAGACAACAAGTCAGCTTAATAGAAAATATTTCGCAACAACAATTGTTCGAACTAGAAATGAATGAATTAGTAATCATGATGTTTGAATTGGAAAATGCGATTAAATATCCTATTTTAAATCAATTAATTATTTTACCAACGTTGCTTTTTAAAACAGAGGAAACTTACATAGGTATTAAAAAAGGTCTCAGCTTTAACGAATTAGCTAAGACACAAAATGTAAAATCAAACACAATTGAAGATCATATTCTAGAATTATTTATAAAAGGGTATCTTTCACAATACGATGTATTTATAAATGATAATTCATATTCGCAGTTTCTAAGTTACTATGTAGAAAATCGCAGCGAAAGATTAAGAAATTACAAAGAGAAATTTCCAAAATTAAATTACTTTGAAATTAAACTATTAATCATCGGTGTTGAAAGAGGTGATTTAAATGTTACATCATGAATTAAAAAAATGGTTTGGTTTTGATTCATTTAAGCCTGGACAACAGGAAATTATAGAGCATGTATTAAATGATGAAAATACTTTGGGTATATTGCCGACTGGTAGTGGAAAAAGTTTATGTTATCAATTACCAACCTATATCAAACAAAAGCCCACCCTTATCATCTCACCGTTAATATCCTTAATGGATGATCAAGTTATGCAATTAAAACTACAAGGCGAGCATTACGTTTCATGCATCCATTCCGGATTAGATGAAAATGAAAAAAAACAAAATTTACAATACTTAAAGCATAGTCGTTTTATATTTTTAAGTCCCGAATTTTTGTTGCAACCACATAATTTTAAACTTATACAACATCTAGATTTAGGTTTAATCGTTTTAGATGAAGCCCACTGCTTATCTGAATGGGGTTATGATTTCAGACCACACTATGCACTTGTAGGGAAAATCATCAATTATTTTCCTAAAGCCAATATACTTGCTTTGACTGCCACAGCACCACCTTATTTAACATATGATTTAAATCACATGCTAAATAAAACATTTACTGTTGTGAAAACAACGACGAATAGAGAAAATATTACATTGTCACACATAAATTTCGAAAATGATCATGAAAAGTTAAAATGGTTACTTCCAACGTTAGAACAATCAGGTCCAACTATTATCTATGTTTCATCAAAAAAAATGTGCCTAACTTTAGCAAAGGCAATTTATCAATATGGTTTTTTAACTGGGATATACCATGGTGACTTAACCTATCAGGAAAGACATACTGTACAGCATCAATTTATAAATAATGAAATACCAATTATTGTTGCAACAAGTGCTTTTGGAATGGGGATAAATAAAAAAGATATACGAACCATCATACATTTTCATCTAGCCACAAGTCCATCAAGTTATATGCAAGAAATTGGTCGTGCAGGACGTGATGGCTACTCTAGCCAAGCCATCAGTCTTTACCAACCAGATGATAGTTATCTATTAGAAACGTTATTGTTTGCAGATATAATTACTGAAGAAGATGTGAACACATTTGAATTAGGTATGTTTTTACCACCTGAAAAAAATGAAATATTAGAGGTTCTAAGTAGTAATTTTAAAATTGAACAATTGCGTACTATTTTCAAAACAGCATTTGAAAGAAAACAACGCGGTTATTATCGAATGTTAGGTTATAAAAATTTAGACCAATGTCGTAGGTCATATATGGTAGAGTTTTTCGGTGAAAATCTATCAACAAAACCAACACAGTGCTGTGATAATGACACAGAATTAAAACCAATTAATATTATTAATAGAAAAAAAGAAAAAAGAAAAATGGATTTTAAAGAAAAATTACGAAATATATTCAAATAAAAGATAAATACTTTACTTCACTTTTTCAATCAAGCTATAATACTAGATATACGCTAAATTTTTATTTGTTTTTCATATAAAATTAATACATATATACTGGCTTTTAGGGTAAAACAGTATATACTAAAATTAAATGATGGAAGGATGATGAATTTGTCTAATAATAATTTCAAAGATGATTTTGAGAAAAATCGTCAATCTATTGATCCAAAAGAACATCGAGATGATGTAAAGGATTCTGTTAACGATTCCGTTGACAATGTAAAAGAGGAAGTTTCTGATAAACAAGACGAACAATTCCCTCCAAGAAATGCCCAAAGAAGACAACGTAGAAGAGATACTGCAACACATCAAAATGAAGGAAATGAATCAACTGTTGATGAGAAAAATGATACATCAAGTCAACAAGACAGTAAGCAACAACAGGAAACACATTCATCATCCAAGACGGTTGGGGATGAAACCAATAAAAATCAAGACCCTTCAGAAAATAACAATATTAATCAAAATAGAAGTGAAAAAGATCACGACATTTCTGAAGATAACCAATCTGAAGATAAAAATGATAAGAAAAAAGGCGCTGCCGTAGCTGGCGGAGCAGCCGCAACTGGTGCAGGTGCATATGCCGCAAAAAAACACCATGACAAGAAAGATGATTCTGATCATGCTAAAGATAACAATGCATCCTCAGACGATAACGAAAAAAGTGATGCTGCTACAGGCGTAGGTGCTAATAATAAAAATCAACATACTGAAGAAGCTAATTCTGAAAAAAGTAATGATTCAAAAGACAACAAGAAAAAAGGCGCTGCCGTAGCTGGCGGAGCAGCCGCAGCTGGTGCAGGTGCCGCTGGAGCAAGTGCTGCGCATTCGAATGGAAATGGCTCCGGTGGAAATAATGGTAACGGCGATCACAACAACGACCCTAATGATGATAACAACAATAACAAGAAAAAAGGCGGCTTATTTGGAAAAATATTACCAATCGTAGCAGCAATTTTAATTTTAGCAGCAATCGGAATTTTTGCTGGTATGGCATTAACTGGCAACAATGATGATAGTAGTAATAACGACGATAAAAAGGTAGCGGACAACAAAGATAAAAAATCTGACTCAGATTCAGACAAGGACAGCAAGAAAGATTCAGACAAAAACAAAGACGATGATAGTGATAAAGCAAATACAAATAATGACGATAACGCTGAATCAGATAGTAATGATAATTCAAATCAAAGCGATTCTAATTCTGACGATGCAGCTACTAGCGATCAAAATCAAGCTACTGAATCTGATCAAAATAACCAAAGTGATCAAAATGCACAGAACAGTCAAAATGATCAATCACAACAAAATAATCAAGCTACGAATCAAGGTAATGATTCAGCAAACCAAGGTCAAGCAACTAACAGCCAAAACAATCAACAAAACAACCAAGCTTCAAACAACAATTCAGGACAACAAACACATACTGTAAATGGTCAAAATCTTTACAGAATAGCCATCCAATACTATGGAAGCGGATCTCCTGAAAATGTAGAAAAAATCAGAAAAGCAAATGGATTACAAGGTAATGATATTCATAACGGACAACAATTAGTTATTCCTCAATAAAACATTCATCTTTAACAAATAAAATGAAGCTTGATTATCGAGCCTGTTCCTAAAAAAGGACTAATCCATAACATGATATGCTCCCTACAAAGTAGACATTTAAAAAAGTAAACTTTGTAGGGAGCTTTTATATGAATTAGTCATTTTTGTAAACAAATTTTCAAAATCTATCACTTGGTTTTTTTAAAACTACTGGTATAATAAATGGGTGGTTAAAGGAGGACAAATACTATGCAAACAGTAGAAAGTATAATCATCGGCGGTGGACCATGTGGGTTAAGTGCCGCTATTGAACAAAAGAAAAAAGGGATTGATACTTTAGTAATTGAAAAAGGAAATGTTGTGGACGCTATTTATAACTATCCAACACATCAAACATTCTTTTCTTCAAGTGATAAATTAAGTATTGGCGACATTCCATTTATTGTCGAAGAAAGCAAACCACGTCGTAATCAAGCATTAGTGTATTATAGAGAAGTTGTTAAACATCATCAACTGCGTATCAATGCTTTCGAAGAAGTCCTTACTGTTAAAAAAATTAATAATCGTTTTACACTCACTACTACGAAAGATGTTTATCAGTGTCGATTTCTAACCGTAGCTACTGGTTATTATGGTCAACATAATACTTTAGAAGTAGAAGGTGCAGAATTACCAAAAGTAAAACATTATTTTAAAGAAGCACACCCTTATTTCGATCAAAATGTTGTCATCATTGGTGGAAAAAACTCAGCAGTTGATGCAGCATTGGAATTAGAAAAGGCAGGTGCACATGTCACAGTTATCTATCGTGGTTCTGACTATCCAAAAGCAGTTAAACCATGGATTTTACCTAACTTTGAGTCATTAGTGAAACACGAAAAAATAAACATGGCCTTTAACGCTGAAGTCACAAAAATTACTGAAGATAGTGTTATTTATGAGCAAGATGGAGAAGTAATTGAGATTCCTAACGATTACATTTTTGCAATGATTGGTTATCATCCGGACTATAATTTCTTAGAATCAATTGGAATTGAAATCAATGAAAATGAATATGGGACAGCACCAGTTCATAACAAAGAAACTTACGAAACAAATGTAGAAAATTGTTATATCGCCGGCGTGATTGCTGCAGGTAATGATGCAAATACGATTTTTATTGAAAATGGTAAGTATCATGGTGGCATTATCACTCAAAATATTTTATCTAAAAAGCAAACGCCTTTAGAGTCATAATATAAAAAAGAGCTGGATAAGTGATTATTATTTGAGAATACTTTCAATATTCTTAAATAAAACGTTACTTATCACAACTCTTTTTTTATAATTGAGCTTCAAAATACTTTTTTAATTGTGCTTTAGTTAAATGATTACTTAAGCCGATTAATAATTTCAGTCTCGCTTTTTGTCCATTTAATCCATTAGAGAAAATAACTCCTTTTTGTTCTAATGTTGCACCGCCACCTTCATAAGTATAAATAGGACCGACAATACCATTAAACGATCTAGATACAAGTATAACTGGAATATTGTTATTTAAACATTGATTCAACCCTTCTAAACATGTAGGTGGCAAATTGCCTTGACCTAGCGCTTCTATTATAATCCCATCAACTTGCTTTTTACTGTAAAAAGCCAAAACATCGCTATTCATTCCCATATACGCTTTCACGAGTGGGATATTTAAAGATTGATTGATATCAGTCAATACTAAATGCCCAAATGGTTTATGATGAAACTGTACACTTTGTTTTGTTATCACACCTAAGGGACCATGATTCGGACTTTGAAATGTATTCGTATTAGAAGTGTGCGTTTTCGTTACATTTCTAGCTGTATGAATCTCATCGTTAAAAACGACCATAACACCCATATTTAATGATTCATCACTAATTGCAACTCTAATTGCTGATAAAAAATTATATAAACCATCTGCACCAATTTCATTGGAAGAACGCATCGCACCAGTGATTACAATTGGTTTCGAGGTGTCTATTGTTAAATCTAATAAATAAGCTGTTTCCTCTAGTGTATCAGTACCATGTGTAATCACATAACCATCATAATCATCTTGATCCTCAGATTGATTTATAATTTGTTTTAAAGTTTCCACATACGCAATATTCATGTGTGGAGATGGTACATTAAAAGGTGTTATTTCAGTTACATCAGCATATTGATTAATAATATTTTGATGATTAGAAATTGGATTGTCTTTATTTGTAACAACTTTGTTCGATTCATCTTGTGACATGCTAATCGTGCCGCCAGTATGTATGACAAGAAGTTTTTTCATGTGTGCATTCCTCCTATTTATAAAATACATATTTATGATAAAATATTATTTATAAAACAACAAGGAAGGGTTACTAAAATGAAACCAATAAATATCGCACTTGATGGACCTGCAGCTGCAGGTAAGAGTACAATAGCAAAACTTGTGGCAGCCAAGTTATCTATGGTGTATGTAGATACTGGTGCAATGTATCGTGCTATAACCTATAAATATTTACAATTAAATAAAACAGAAAATTTTTCTGAACTTGTCGAATCAACTGAACTTTCATTAACTTATGACGAAGAAAAAGGACAAAGAGTCATTTTAGACAATCAAGATGTGACAGATTATTTAAGAGAAAATGATGTGACAAATCATGTTTCTTATGTATCTTCAAAAGAATCAGTGCGCTCATTTGCCGTTGAAAAGCAACAAGAGTTGGCACAGCAAAAAGGCATTGTAATGGATGGTAGAGACATTGGTACGGTTGTGTTGCCAGATGCTGATTTAAAAATATATATGATTGCCTCTGTTGAAGAACGTGCTTTACGTCGTCAAAAAGATAACGAGCTAAGAGATATACAATCAACAGTAGAACAATTAAAAAAAGAAATAGCCGAACGCGATCATTATGATATGAATAGAGAAATATCTCCTTTGAAAAAAGCAGAAGATGCAATAACTATTGATACTACCGGTATGAGTATCGAAGAAGTTACTGATAAAATTTTGACATTAGTAGAAGATATCTAAATTCATAAAATCATATTATCTATTGATTTTTTTTGTAGTCCTTTTGTTAAAATTGTGTAAAAAAGTTATAAAATATCAAAATCAGGGTATATTATCGTAGTAGGTTTTTAAAACCTGTACTACATATAAGTCAATGTAAATTGCTATTGATATTAAAACTATTATCTACATGTTAAGTATCAATTAATATTTTTAAATGTATAGAATGAGAGTATTCACTATAAAGTGGAATTCCTTGACAATTCTGTCAAATTATAAGATGTTATAAATATGTAGTGTAATAAGGAGGCAGACAAGATGACTGAAGAATTCAATGAATCAATGATTAACGAAATTAAAGAAGGGGATAGAGTTACTGGTGAAATTCAAGAAATTGAAGATAAACAAGTAATTGTACATGTTAATGGAGGTAAATTTAACGGTATTATCCCTATAAGTCAACTTTCAACACATCATATTGATAATCCTAGTGATGCTGTTAAAGTTGGTGACGAAATCGGTGCATATGTCACAAAAGTGGAATATGACGAAGAAAATGAGACAGGTGCTTATATCTTATCAAAACGTCAATTAGAAACTGAAAAATCATATGAATTTTTACAAGAAAAATTAGATAATGATGAAATCATCGAGGCTAAAGTCACTGAAGTTGTAAAAGGTGGTTTAGTAGTAGATGTTGGTCAAAGAGGATTTGTACCAGCTTCATTAATTTCAACTGATTTCATCGAAGATTTCTCTCATTTTGAAGGACAAGTTCTAAAATTAAAAGTTGAAGAACTAGATCCAGCAAATAATCGCGTCATTCTTAGTCGTAAAGCTGTAGAAGCATTAGAAAATGCTGAGAAAAAAGATGACTTACTCAATAATCTTAATGAAGGCGATGTCATAGAAGGTAAAGTTGCACGCTTAACAAACTTTGGTGCGTTTATCGATATTGGTGGTGTAGATGGACTTGTACATGTTTCCGAACTATCACATGAGCATGTTAAATCACCAGAAGATGTTGTTTCAATTGGTGATCAAGTCAAAGTGAAAGTAAAATCTGTTGATAAAGATTCTGAACGTATTTCATTATCAATTAAAGATACATTACCAAGCCCGTTTGAATCGTTAAGAGGAGAAGTCAATGAAGGTGAAGAAATCGAAGGTAAAGTTGTCAGACTTACAAGCTTTGGTGCCTTTGTTGAAATCAAACCTGGTGTGCAAGGTTTAGTTCATATTTCAGAAATCAGTCATTCTCACATCGGTACACCTGGTGAAGTATTAGAACCAGGACAAGTTGTCAGTGTTAAAATACTCAGTGTCGATATTGACAATGAACGTATTTCACTTTCTATTAAAGCAACATTACCTGACGAAAATGTTGCTGAAAGTGATAGTGAAACAACACAATCATATTTAGATAATAATGAAGACGAAGACAATCCAACACTAGGTGATGTTTTCGGAGATAAACTTAAAGATATTAAGTTTTAATAATTATCATAAGACTAAAAATAAATCTTGTCCTATTTTTACGTTAGGGCAAGATTTATTTTTTTAGTATACATATCAATCAATAAATTAATTGTATTTCATGAAAGTCATTTAAATTGATTCATTAATAATTTCTTTTGAAATACTTACCCCGTATGATAGAATTATAGAGATTAAAAAAGAGAGGAAGTTAGTTATGACTAAACCTATAGTTGCTATTGTAGGAAGACCCAATGTTGGAAAGTCTACAATTTTTAACAGAGTCGTAGGTGAACGTGTCTCAATTGTTGAAGATACACCAGGTGTGACTCGTGACAGAATTTATTCATCAGGCGAATGGTTAACTCATGATTTCAATATCATTGATACTGGAGGTATTGAAATAGGTGATGCACCATTCCAAACACAGATTAGAGCGCAAGCAGAAATTGCCATAGATGAAGCTGATGTCATTATTTTTATGGTAAATGTTAGAGAAGGTTTAACACAAAGTGATGAAATGGTAGCTCAAATGCTATACAAATCTAAAAAGCCCGTTGTATTGGCAGTGAATAAAGTTGATAATCCTGAAATGCGAAATGAAATTTATGATTTTTATTCACTAGGTTTTGGAGATCCATATCCAATTTCTGGTTCACATGGTTTAGGATTAGGTGATTTATTAGATGAAGTAGTTAAAAATTTCAAAGAAGAAGAGCCCGATCCATATGACGAGGATACAATTCGTTTATCAATTATTGGTCGCCCTAACGTAGGTAAGTCGAGCTTAGTTAACGCGATTTTAGGTGAAAATCGAGTCATAGTATCCAATGTTGCTGGAACAACTCGAGACGCTGTTGATACTGAATATAGCTATGACGATCAAGATTATGTGCTCATAGATACTGCTGGTATGCGTAAAAAGGGTAAAGTATATGAAAATACAGAAAAGTACTCAGTTTTACGTGCACTTAAAGCGATAGAGCGATCAAACGTTGTTTTAGTAGTTATCGATGCTGAACAAGGTATCATAGAACAAGACAAGCGTGTTGCTGGCTATGCGCACGAAGAAGGAAAAGCGATTGTTATCGTTGTCAATAAATGGGATGCTGTAGATAAAGAAACAAATACTATGAAGAAATTCAAGGACGAAGTACGCAAAGAATTTCAATTTTTAGATTACGCACAAATCGCTTTTGTTTCAGCAAAAGAACAAAAAAGATTATCTACGCTATTCCCGTATATTTTGGAAGCGAGTGAAAACCATAAAAAACGTGTTCAAAGTTCAACATTAAATGAAGTAATTACAGATGCAATTTCTATGAATCCTACACCAACAGATAAAGGTCGTCGATTAAACGTATTTTATGCTACACAAGTTGCAATAGAACCTCCAACATTTGTTGTGTTTGTAAATGACGTAGAATTAATGCATTTTTCTTATAAACGTTATCTTGAAAATCAAATCAGAGCTGCCTTTGGATTTGAAGGTACACCTGTACACATCATAACTAGAAGAAGAAATTAATAAATGGAGGGGTTACATGTCTAATATAGCTGTCTTTGGTACTGGGAGTTTCGGTACGGCATTAGCAAATGTCTTAGCTGAAAACGGGCATCAAGTATTAATGTGGGGAAAAAATGAAAAGACTGTTAATGAAATAAATGAATTTCATACAAACACTAAATATCTTAAAAATGCACAACTTGAATTATCAATTAACGCAACAACAGATATTCATAAAGCAATAGCGCATTCAGATGTATATCTCATGGCTTTACCTACAAAAGCGATGAGGGAAGTTGCAAGTGAAATTGATTCACACTTAACATCGAAAAAAACTTTTATCCATGTTGCTAAAGGAATAGAAAACGATACTTATAAACGCGTCTCTGAAATGTTAGAAGACTCAATTAGCTCTGAACATAATGCAGGTATTGGTGTACTATCAGGTCCAAGCCATGCTGAAGAGGTTGTTATCAAACAACCAACTACAGTGGCTGCTTCTTCTAAATCACCAGAAGTGAGTAAACTAGCTCAAGATTTATTTATGAATGATTATTTAAGAGTTTATACGAATGACGATTTAGTAGGCGTAGAATTGGGTGGCGCATTAAAAAATATTATAGCTGTTGCAAGCGGTGTAATTTCAGGCATGGGCTTCGGAGACAATGCCAAAGCGGCATTAATGACTAGAGGTTTAGCTGAAATAAGTCGACTTGGTGAAAAATTAGGCGCAGATCCACTGACATTTTTAGGTTTAGGTGGTATTGGCGATTTAATTGTAACGTGCACGTCTACTCATTCTAGAAATTATACATTAGGGTATAAATTAGGTGAAGGTAAATCACTAGAAAAAGCATTAGAAGAAATGAATATGGTGGTTGAAGGTGTATATACTACAAAATCAGTTTATAATTTAGCTAAAGAACATCATATTGATATGCCAATTACAACTGCATTATATAGAGTTTTGTTTGAAAATCAACCTGTTGATGAAAGCGTCAAAGACTTAATGGGACGGGGCAAAAAGGCCGAATAAGATAGAACTATTACACTTTTTTGCAAATATATAACAATTTGATATTAAAATCCTATTAATTCAACGTTTTTTACACATAAATCATTGCAGTTGCAGTATTCGTTGTGTTAAAGTCATACCATAATGATATTAAGTTATCATTATAAACCCTAGGGGAGGTGAATTCATAATGAACAAAACAGATTTAATCAATGCTGTTGCAGAACAAGCTGATTTAACTAAAAAAGAAGCTGGTCTAGCTGTAGATGCAGTATTCGAATCAATTCAAACATCACTTTCTAAAGGTGAAAAAGTACAATTAATTGGATTCGGTAATTTCGAAGTACGTGAACGTGCTGCTCGTAAAGGACGTAATCCACAAACTGGTAAAGAAATTGATATCCCTGCAAGCAAAGTTCCAGCATTCAAAGCTGGTAAAGCTTTAAAAGATGCAGTTAAATAATTCTTTACTTAAAAGTGAAGCCCTTGTTACAGGGGCTTTTTTTCTTTTGGTAAAAACTTTTAAATACAAATAAAAATAGATTGTAAACTAAGTCTCTTAATATGATATCATTCGATATGATGATATGATATTAAGAGATTTTTAAAGTGATCAAACATCAATTTAGTTTTTATAAAGATAATAAACAAACATAATTCATTTATTTTTATAATTTTTACTATTCACAAAATACATAAAACGTATATATTTATCACTTTGAAAACCGTTGATTTTAATTTTCCCTATATAATGTTAATATGTATATTGATAATAACGTGAGGTGTGAACATGGAAACGACATTAAGTATTTTTGAAAAACAAATTACCCAACGCTTGAAAGGTATACATCATTATGACGCTATTTATATAAATGAAGTATTAGCAAAAATCCTTGATTCTTATGATATACCTGAAGATGCTAAATTAGCTTGCCTCACTATAGATACTGCGATGCGTCATTTAGATGAGGTTTCCAAAAATTTATCCTCTAAGAAAGCCATTTTGATTGGTGATTTACTAAGCGCTCACTTTTATACATTATTAGCGAAGTTACATGATCCAATTTTTCAAAAGCAAATTAGTTCAGCGATTGTTGAAATTAATGAAATGAAATCCTCCATCCATAACGGAGTGATTCCCAAAGAAGAAATCGGTCATTTTATTTTAAAAATCGAAAATAAATTTCCACTTATTACTATCAATCGATACGTACCAAACATAGAAACAACAGATATCAATCAAAAATTATTAACAAACTTATTAGAAAATCATCCTTCGTATTTAAAAAAATATTCGAAAGATGAACTAAATACATTTTTAGAAGAAATTAAATTAGAAATTAATTAAAAAAGAGGTAATCAATGATGGCAGATAATAAAGCAAAAAAAGAACAAGTACATAACGTTTTTCAAAATATTTCTGGAAAATATGATCGCCTAAACAACATCATCAGCTTTGAACAACACAAGACATGGAGAAAACGCGTTATGAAAGAAATGAATGTTAAAGATGGTAGCAAAGCATTAGATGTTTGTTGCGGAACGGCAGACTGGACCATTTCTTTAAGCAAAGCAGTCGGTCCTTCTGGTGAAGTATTAGGTGTAGATTTTAGTGAAAACATGCTTGAAGTAGGTAAAAAGAAAACAGCGGACATGCAAAATATCCAACTCATTCATGGTGATGCAATGCATTTACCATTCGAGGATAATGAATTTGATTATGTCACAATTGGCTTTGGTTTACGTAATGTACCTGATTACCTTGCAACGCTTAAAGAACTAAATCGAGTTTTAAAACCTGGTGGGATGGTTGTTTGCTTAGAAACAAGTCAACCAACTGCTCCAATATTTAAACAATGTTATAAATTATACTTTAAATTTGTAATGCCTATATTTGGTAAAATATTTGCGAAATCGAAAGATGAATATGAATGGTTACAACAATCCACTTTTGATTTTCCAGACAAAGAAAAATTAAAGCGTTTATTTTCACAAGCAGGATTTAGTAATATTAAGGTACGTAGCTTCACTGGTGGCGTTGCAGCGATGCACCTAGGCTATAAATAAAAATGAAACAACCAAAGGTGATGACTGTGTCAAAGTTAAATATGAACAATGAAATTAAAATAATTGAACAGCGATTGGAAGAAGCATTAATAAGTAAGGATCAAATCTTAGAAGATGCTTCTTATCATTTATTTTCATCAGGCGGAAAACGTGTAAGACCTGCCTTTGTAATATTAAGTAGTCAATTTGGCGAAGAAATTAATGAAGATGTCTATCGTGTTGCTGTAGCACTCGAATTAATCCATATGGCTACTTTAGTACATGATGATGTTATTGATAAAAGTGATAAACGTCGCGGTAGTTTAACGATTGCCAAAAAATGGGATCAAGACACTGCAATTCTCACAGGTAATTTTCTATTAGCTGTCGGTTTAGAACATATTTCAAATATTGAGGATAACCGAGTACATAAAGTGATATCTAGTGCAATTGTCGAAGTATGCATGGGTGAATTGTACCAGTTTCAAGATCAATTCAATGCACATCAAACAATTACTAATTATTTAAGGAGAATCAAACGTAAAACTGCATTGCTTATACAATTATCAACAGAAGTTGGAGCAATTGCTTCACATGCTGATGCCAAAACGGTTCGTAATTTGAAAATGATTGGTCATTATATTGGTATGAGTTTTCAAATCGTTGACGATATTCTAGATTTTACTAGTACTGAAAAGAAATTAGGAAAACCAGTGGGCAGTGATTTAATGAACGGCCATTTAACGTTACCAGTATTGTTAGAAATGCGTAAAAATCCTGAGTTTAAATCACAAATAGAACAACTTGGCCCAAACAGTGATCAATCCTTATTTGATAAATGTATACAAACCGTTAAACATTCTGATGTCATAAAACAATCACAAGCAATTAGCGATAGATATTTAGATAAAGCGCTTCATCTTATTGATCAATTAGAAAAAGATGATGCTAAACCAATATTTAAAAAAATTATTAAAAAAGTAGGGAAAAGAAACGTATAATTGTGTGAAAAGCATTGAAAGCGCTTAAATTAACTGTTAATATTATAATGTGCTTCAAGACATTATAATATTTTGTTTTGTATTTTTATAAAACTTACATCACTAACAGGGGGATAAACACACAATGGAAAGAACATTTTTAATGATTAAACCGGACGCGGTTCAACGTAATTTGATAGGTGAAATCGTTTCACGTATTGAACGTAAAGGACTAAAACTTGTAGGTGCTAAACTAATGACAGTACCTAAATCGCTTGCAGAAGAACATTATGCTGAACATACGGATAAACCATTCTATGGCAATTTAATCGACTTTATTACTTCTGCACCTGTATTTGCAATGGTTGTAGAAGGTGAAGATGCAGTACATATTGCGCGTCACATTATTGGATCAACAAATCCATCAGAAGCTACACCTGGTACAATCAGAGGAGACTTTGGTTTAACTGTAGGCAGAAACATTATTCATGGTTCAGATTCAGTTGAATCTGCTAATAAAGAAATCAATCTTTGGTTTAATGCAGAAGAATTAAGTGATTTTACAGAATCACGCGAAGCATGGTTATACGAATAATCATCGTTGAATCGATACACCATTACTTGTAAGATGATATGCGTTATTAACTTAATTATTTAATACGCTCAACAATAAAGATAAAAAATAATAGTAAAAATGCGATTCATGGTCGTATCCGTAAAATCAAAACACTTTCGTTGTATTCATAATAAAATGAATTTATGCGAAGGTGTTTTTTTGTATAAAAGTTGCAATTGCATTCTAAAGTGAAGTCGTTTAATATCTTAAGTTATTACTGAATTTTAGACAGATGTTATAGTTGTATGTAAGGAAATCTTATAAAGTTTAGTTATTTGAAATTTTTCTGTTAATTTGAACAATTGAATGTGATAAGATAAGGAACATATAATCATTTAAAGTACTAAAGAACGGAGTGGGTAAATAATGAGATATTTAACTTCAGGAGAATCACATGGTCCGCAACTAACAGTAATTATTGAAGGTGTGCCAGCAAATTTAGAAATTCATGCTGCCGATATAAATGAAGAAATGTTTAAACGTCAAGGTGGATACGGTAGAGGTAGACGCATGCAAATTGAAAAAGATAGTGTTGAAATTGTATCTGGGGTACGTAACGGATATACGCTTGGTAGTCCAATCACGCTTATTGTCACAAATGATGATTTTAAACATTGGAGAAAAATCATGGGCGCTGATCCTATTAGCGATGAAGATCAAGAAAACATGAAGCGCGTAATTACAAAACCACGTCCAGGTCATGCCGATTTAATCGGCGGTATGAAATATAATCATCGAGACTTAAGAAATGTATTAGAGCGTTCTTCTGCTAGAGAAACTGCTGCGCGAGTGGCTGTAGGTGCTGTATCGAAAATATTACTAAAGCAACTCGATATTCATTTTTATAGTAGAGTTATGGAAATTGGTGGTATTAAAGATGATTTAGCTTATGACCTTGAAACAATCAAATCTAATATTGATAAAAATGATGTCCGTGTGATTAATGATGATATTGCTCAACAAATGAGAGATAAAATTGATGACGCCAAAAAGGCAGGAGATACTATTGGCGGTGTTGTACAAACTATTATTGAAGGAGTACCAATTGGTATCGGCAGTTATGTACATTATGACCGTAAATTAGATGGTAGAATTGCTCAAGGGGTTGTAAGTATTAATGCTTTTAAAGGCGTCAGTTTTGGAGAAGGATTTAAAGCAGCCGAAAAACCTGGCAGTGAAATACAAGATGAAATACTTTATGATACAAACAATGGTTATTACAGAGGATCAAATCATTTAGGTGGTTTTGAAGGTGGTATGTCTAACGGAATGCCTATTGTTGTCAATGGTGTTATGAAACCAATTCCAACATTATATAAACCGCTAAATTCAGTAGATATTAATACTAAAGAATCTTTTAAAGCTTCTGTTGAACGCTCTGATAGTTGTGCCGTTCCAGCTGCAAGTGTTGTAGTAGAAAATGTCGTTGCTTTTGAACTTGCAAAAGCATTATTAGAAGAATTCCAATGTAATCATATCGAGCAATTAAAATCACAAATTGAAGAACGCCGCTTGTTGAATATTGAATACTAAATTATAAGATTAGCCAGGTGATATCGATGAAATTACAAACTACGTATGAGACTAATAATTATCCTATTATCATAGAACATAACGCGCTAAAACATTTACGTCATTACATTGAAAATTACAAAGATATTGTACTAGTCGTAGATAATACAATTGCTCAAAAATGGGATGATACATTAGAATTTATTACATCTGAATACGATGCTCACATGTTGGCTGTACCGTCAGGTGAGTCTACAAAATCTCTAGATTATTATGCAGAGACTATAGAAACATTATTGAGCAAAAATTTGACTAGAAATACTTGCATCATTGCAATAGGTGGTGGCGCTACCGGTGATTTCGCTGGATTTTTAGCTGCTACCCTATTGAGAGGCGTTGATTTTATCCAAGTACCTACGACGATATTAGCACATGATTCTAGTGTTGGTGGTAAAGTGGGAATCAATTCAAAACACGGTAAAAATTTAATTGGTGCATTTTATAGACCAACTGCGGTTATCTATGATTTGAATTTTCTCTCAACGCTTCCTTATACAGAAATATTGAGTGGTTACGCTGAAGTATATAAACATGCATTGTTAACTGATGCCGATGCAGTACGTAATATTGAATCACATTTTTATGATAAGACAACGTTAGCGTCTTTAGATGAAATGGAATATTATATTTATAAAGGCATAGAGACAAAGTTAAATATTATTGTAAAAGATGAAAAAGAATCAAACGTTCGTAAATTTTTAAATTTAGGACATACTTTTGGTCATGCCGTTGAATACACATTTAAAATACCACACGGTCATGCCGTGATGATTGGCATTCTTTTTCAATTCATCGTATCGAACCATATTTTAAATCAAAAATTTGATATTTTACATTACGTCAATTATTTAAGTTCTCTAGATTATCCATTAAATATCATCAATACCTTCAAATTCGATTCACTTTATGAATTAATGTTAAGAGATAAGAAGAATGACCAACAAGGCGTACAGATGGTTTTATTAGAAGGTATAGGAAATCCTGTGGTTAAACATGTCGATAAATCCACTTTAGTAGAGAGTTTCACGACATTACAAACATATTTTAAAAAGTAGGTGGCATAATTGGTTAATAGTAAAACAATTGATATAAATGGTCCTCTGATTGGAGAAATAGAAGTTCCAGGAGATAAGTCAATGACACATAGAGCGATTATTTTAAGCTCATTAGCATCAGGTAGGTCAACGATATATAAACCCTTACTTGGTGAAGATTGTATTCGTACAGTAGAAATTTTCCGTCTACTTGGTGTCGAAATAGAAATTTTAGAAGATAAAATTGAAATAAACTCACCTGGATATAAATTTTTCCAAACACCACATCAAGTACTCTATACTGGCAATTCTGGAACGACGACACGTTTAGTTGCTGGATTATTATGCGGACTAGGCATTGAAGCAGTCCTTTCTGGTGATGCTTCTATTGGTAAAAGACCGATGGATCGAATTATGAAACCTCTAACGTTAATGAATGCAGATATTTCAGGTGTGAATCATAACTTTACGCCTTTAATCATCAAACCTGCTCAAATTAAAGGCATATCATACCAAATGGAAGTCGCAAGTGCTCAAGTTAAAAGTGCAATATTATTTGCAAGCTTGTTTGCAAACGAAAAAACAACGATTTCTGAAATAGGTATAACGCGCAATCATACAGAAACAATGTTTGAACATTATCAAATTCCGATTACTTACAATGATAAAATGATTCAATTACCTGAAAATAGTATTGAACATATTACTGCCACTGATTTTCATGTACCTGGGGACATTTCCTCAGCTGCATATTTCATTGTTGCAGGGTTGATAACTCCAGGAAGTGATATTACAATTCACAATGTTGGCATAAATCCAACACGTTCAGGTATCATAGATATCGTGACACAAATGGATGGCAATATAACTTTATTCAATCAAACTAATGGTTCAGAACCTACCGCTTCAATACGCGTACAATATACACCAAATATGAAACCTATCCATATTGAAGGTGAATTGGTACCAAGAGCGATTGATGAATTACCAGTTATCGCCTTACTTTGTACTCAAGCAAATGGAACAAGTATTATAAAAGAGGCGGAAGAATTAAAGGTCAAAGAAACCAATCGTATTGACACTACGGCAAACATGTTGAATTTATTAGGTTTCACCTTACAACCAACAAGTGACGGCATGATTATCCATCCATCAAGATTGGAACAAACTGCCACAGTGGATAGCTTTACTGATCACCGCATTGGTATGATGCTTGCTGTAACTTCTTTACTAACTAGTGATACATTAACGATTGATCAATTTGATGCAGTCAATGTTTCCTTCCCAGGTTTCTTAGCTAAATTTAATCAATTAGAAAAAGAGGGATAAAGTATGGAAGATATCTATAAACTTATAGATGATATCAACTTACAAAAACTAGATAACTTAGATACACGGGTAAATGACGCGCTAAGTTCTCCAAAAGATGATGCGCTCTTTATACTCGGTGAAACATTATATAACTTTGGACTAATGCCACAAGGTCTTGAAGTATTTCGTACACTTTATCATAAATACCCAGATGAAAGTGAACTGTTAATTTATTTCATTGAAGGACTGATTGCGGAAGATCAAACAGATGAAGCATTAGAATATTTAAGCACTGTTGAACTATCTACAGAACGTTTGATGCTAGAAGCAGATTTATACCAACAATTAAATATGCTTGAAGTGGCTATAGATAAATTAGTAGAAGCTATTGATATTGAACCAAACGACCCAATCATACATTTCGCATTGGCAGAATTACTTTATTTTGATGGTCAATATTTACGTGCTTCTTCAGAATATGAAACGGTATTAGAAACGGGAGAATATCAAATCAATAATGTTAATTTATTCTCACGTTTAGCTGATTGTAGCTTACAAAGTGGAAATTATAGTGATGCCATCACAATGTTCAATGAAATCAGCGAAGATGAAATGGATTCAGAAATATACTTCAAAAAGGCCATTGCTTATGAAAAAAACGACTTAACACAGGAAGCTATCAAATTAGTGCAAACACTATTATCAAAAGATCCAGACTTCCTACAGGGCTACTTTTATCTACAACAATTATATGAAAACGAGCATAATCATGCAGATGCCATTGAAATTGGTAAAGAAGGGTTGCGCTTGAGTCAATTTTATAAAGAATTAATGGTATCAACAGGTAGTATTCAAATAGAACACGGAGATGCTAATGAAGGTGTACAATTGTTACTACAAGCCTTAGACGTAGATAATGCTTATCAAGAACCACTTTTAATCTTGAGTGATTTCTTTAGACAAGAAGAAGATTACGATTCAATTATTAGCTTATTACAATATGTAGATGAAGAAGATTTAGATCCCGTATTTATGTGGCATGTAGCACATGCTTTAGGTCAAGAAGAGCGAGATAAAGAAGCACAACATTTCTTTGAATTAGCCTATCCAACCATGAGAACGCAATCAGCATTTTTAAGTGATTATTATTTCTATTTAGTTGAAATAGGTTATATAGAACAAGCACAACAAATCTTAAAGCAATTGCTAGAAATAGACCCATCGAACGAAACTTGGCATGATGAAGCTGAAAGATTGCAATCATTCTAAAAAGTAAAGAAGGTGAGTATATTGACTGATACCTTACAACAATTAAAAGCAAGTTTTATAGAATACGTATTATTTCAGTATCGTTTTAAATCTCGAATTAGTGTATGGGTATTAAATTTGATAAAATCCTCACCTGAACTTTTACAAAAAATATACTTTGTAGATGAGCAAATTCCCAGTCATAACACTTTAGAAATTGCAACTGTGAATACAGACAACATCGCCATAAAACTTATAGTAGAGGATCAACAATATATTAATAATGAAAAAATATTTGACTATATCGCAAATCAAAATATCTTTTTTGATATCAAATTATATTTAAATAACGAAGATTCTAGAGATACGAAATTAGACGATTTATTGTTAACACAATTACTTCACTCTCCATATTATGACGTATATATTCAAGATATATATGGTTTGCCATTATCAAAACAAAGTGAATCATCTATTATCAAATATTTACAAGACAATATTGACTTAAGTCTGCAACTTCAGGATAGAGCTTTATTTTATCAATTATCTCAAATCCTAAATACATTTAAGTTGAGGAATCTTAATACATTATCGAAGGATTGACTATATGAACATTTACTCACTATGGCAACTTATCATTTTTAATAAAGGTATGCTGTATTTCTTATTAATATGTAATTTATTAGGCACAGTTTACGGGTATATTTGGTACGGTTCACAAATGAGTGCTACACCTTGGCAATTTATACCATTTGTACCTGATAGCCCAACTGCATCATTATTTTTATGTATTGCTATTCTAGGTTTGATTGTTAACAAGAACTTACCAATCATCGAAGCACTCGCTTTTGTCACATTAATCAAGTATGGAGTATGGGCTGTAATTATGAATATCATTCTTTTTATTCAATACGATATGATTACAATTACAGGTTGTATGTTGATACTTTCTCACGGCATTATGGCAATTGAAGGTTTTATTTTTTATCCAAGATTTAAAGTGACGATTTCTGCCTTTTTCGTAGCGATGATATGGGTGTTTCATAATGACATTATCGATTATGTATTTATGCAATATCCTTTTTATGATTTTATTGCAAGTCACATTGAAGCAATTGCATACTTAGCATTCTGGTTAAGCGTTATACCTTTAGTTTTATATTTAAGTTTAACTCTATTTAAAAAAGATAAAATATTTGACCATTATTAACGTCCACAGTAAAATGTTTATAAAGGAGTGAGGATTTTTGTCTTTTATTTATATGATTATATACTTTGTTATTTTAATGGTTCTGCCTCTATGGGCACAACACAAGGTTAAATCTAACTATGAAAAGTATTCTCAAGTGAGATCAACTAGTGGGAAAACAGGGCGTGAAGTAGCGCTTGAAATACTCCATTCAAATGGAATTTATGATGTAGATGTTGTCGAAGGTAAAGGATTTCTAACAGATCACTATGATCCTAGTAAAAAAGTTCTTGTCTTATCACCAGCAAACTTCAATAGACCTTCAGTTGCTGGTACAGCAATTGCAGCCCATGAAGTAGGACATGCTATACAGCATGCCCAAGGATATTTCTTCTTAAGATTTAGAACTTCATTAGTACCTTTAGCAAATATTGGTAGTTCTTTAGGTTACATGGCAGTGTTTGCTGGTATTGTTTTAACGAGTTTACAGAGTACATTGGGTTCAA
This sequence comes from Staphylococcus sp. GDY8P119P, assembly GCF_017892075.1. Lineage (NCBI taxonomy): Bacteria > Bacillati > Bacillota > Bacilli > Caryophanales > Staphylococcaceae > Staphylococcus > Staphylococcus sp. GDY8P119P. The sequence continues at coordinate 964,911 of NZ_JAESKJ010000006.1, read as the reverse complement.
CTGCACTTTGGATAGGAATTGCATTAATGTCATTCGCAGTATTGTTCTCAATTGTTACCTTGCCAGTCGAATTTGATGCTAGTAGTAGAGCAATGAAACAAATTAAAAGCTTAGATATTGTTAATGAAAAAGAATATCGCCATGCAAAAAAAGTATTATCAGCTGCTGCAATGACTTACGTTGCATCCACTGCTGTAGCATTAGCAGAACTTGCACGTTTCATTTTAATCGCTAGATCAAGTGAATAATTTATCCATGCAAATGAGACAGAAATATAAATTATTTAAATTTATTTCACTGTTTCACAACGCTTAGGTTGATAAAATTAGGATAAGAGGTTGAGGCAATCATTTTGCCCAATCTCTTTTTTTATATATACAATTATTATTTTTTAAATATAGATTTAAAATGGTGACTTTCTTTACATCTATTATTGTTATACCTCAGCATATCACATTATCATTTAATTTAACTACTTAATTCATATTGAATAGTGTATAAAGGTTGCAGGAATAATGCATGAATCATAGAATTAGTCTATACTATAAAAGAAACTGATAGAATGAGAGGCGTTTATCATGAAATCGATGAAAGACATGCAAATCGAAGTAGATGACTATATAAATCAATTTAAAACTGGCTACTTTTCACCTCTAGCAAATCTCGCAAGGTTATCAGAAGAAGTAGGAGAGTTATCAAGAGAAATCAATCATTTTTATGGAGAAAAAAAGAAAAAAGATAGTGAAGCTGCAAACACGGTAAAGGCAGAACTTGGAGATAATTTATTCGTGTTACTATGTATAGCTAATTCCTTAGATATAGATATGACTGAAAGTTTTAACGAAACAATGGATAAGTTTAATACACGAGATAAAAATCGTTTTGAAAGAAAATAGATTGATATTGTTTAAGAAAGGATGTGCCACCTATGAAAATAGGAATTACATGTTACCCTTCTATGGGTGGTTCTGGAATTATCGCCACTGAATTGGGAATCAAATTAGCAGAAAGAGGACATGATATCCATTTTATAACATCGAATATACCTTTTAGAATTAGAAAACCTTTACCTAATATTACATTTCATCAAGTTGAAGTGAATCAATATGCTGTATTCCAATATGCACCTTACGATATTACCTTAAGTACCAAGATTGCTGAAGTAATCAATGAATATGACCTAGATTTATTACATATGCATTATGCCGTACCGCATGCTGTTTGCGGTATCTTAGCAAAACACATGTCTGGTAAAGACATTAAAATAATGACTACCCTACATGGCACTGATATTACAGTATTGGGATATGATCACTCATTAAAAAATGCGATTAAATTTGGTATAGAAGGTAGCGATGTAGTGACAAGCGTCAGTAAATCACTTGCAGAACAAACGACTGATATTATTGAAACAGATAAAACAATCATTCCAATTTATAATTTCGTTAGAGAAAATGAATTCCCTACAAAACATTCAATGCCAACTGAATCTGATATCAAATTAAAAGCTTGTTACGGGATAGAACCTGAAGAAAAAGTGATTATTCACGTTTCTAATTTTAGAGCTGTCAAACGAATTGATACAGTCATTGAAACTTTCGCAAAGATACACCAAAAATTGCCATCAAAACTTATTTTATTAGGTGATGGACCTCAATTAATGGATATGAAAGCAAAAGCACGTGAATTAGACATTGAAGATGCTGTGTTATTTTTAGGTAAACAAAATTGGGTGAGTGAATTTTATCAAATATCAGATTTAGTATTATTATTAAGTGAGAAGGAAAGCTTTGGTCTCACATTGTTAGAAGCAATGAAATCAGGTGTACTTCCAATTGGATCTACTGCTGGAGGTATCAAAGAAGTAATTAAACATAACGAAACAGGTTTTATAGTAAATATTGGTGATAGTGATACAGCCAGTACGTATGCGTTACAATTGTTGACAGATGATGAACTTTATAAAAAAATGCAGCAGCAAATGTTGGATGATGTTGCTGAACGTTTTTCTTCAGATTTAATTGCAGACCAATATGAATATTATTATAAAAAAATGTTAGAGGGTAATCATGACTAAAACATTATTCGAACAAGCAAAACCAATATTAAAAACTTTACAATCTAACCATTACCAAGCATTTTTTGTTGGGGGTTCTGTGAGAGATTATCTAATGCATAAAACAATACACGATATTGATATTACTACGAGTGCGACGCCTGAAGAAGTAGAAGCTATTTTCGAAAAGACAATTCCTATAGGTAGAGAACATGGCACAGTCAATGTTGTCTATAATGATGAACACTATGAAGTAACAACATTTCGTGCAGAAGGTGATTATGATGATCATCGAAGACCTAACGAAGTCTTTTTTGTGCGTGAATTATATGAAGATGTTAAAAGACGTGATTTCACAATGAATGCAATAGCTATGGACGCCGATTTTCATATTCACGACTACTTCAATGGTCAACAAGATATTGAAAATCACATAATTAGAACCGTAGGCAATGCGCATGAACGTTTTAATGAAGACGCGTTAAGGATTATTCGAGGTCTACGTTTTCAAGCACAATTAGGATTTGCATTAGAAAATGAAACTTTTTATGGTATGAAATCACATATCCATGATATTAAATATTTATCAATTGAACGAATTGTGGTTGAACTAAAAAAACTCACTTCTGGTAAGTATGTAGCCCATAGTTTTGAAAACTTACAGTACTTGAATGCATTTAATTACATTCCTTTTTTCAAACATTATAAACTAAATGATTTTATTTTAGATGAAGCCATTCCGTTCACTTTATTTGTAGCTTTATTGAAAGCACAACAACCTTTAGTAAATGGTGCGCTTAATGATTTAAAAATTAGTAATAATGAAAAAAAGTATATAGGTAAATTAGAACGGCTACTTAATCAATTACCCAATATTAAATCTAAATCAGACTTTAAAATACTTCTTTATGATTATGGTGAACAAGATATACTATTAATATTAAATTTCATTGATTTACATATTAAAAACCATTTACCTTCTTTTTCACCGCTTATTATAAATATACAATCTGTAAAAGAAGAATCTAAAAAGTTACCTATTCACTCAAGAAAGGATATTGATATTAATGGTAAAGATATCCTTGAGGCAGTTAATAAGCAAAGCGGTCCTTGGCTAAAAACACTATTGAGAGATATTGAGATTGCTATTATCAATAGAGATGTTCAAAATATTAAACCAGAAATCATTAGGTGGGTGAAGTCACATGTCGAAATACAGTAAAGATGTTATTCAAATCTTATATACAAACCAGTCAGAATATATTTCTGGACAGTTTATTGCAGAACATCTTTCAATTTCTCGAACAGCAGTCAAAAAAGTAATTGATCAACTTAAGCAAGAAGGGTGTGAAATTGAATCAATTAACCATAAAGGACATCGCTTAATTGAACTACCTGATAAATGGTATAGTGGGATTGTAGAACCTTTAATCGATGAACAAAAAATGTTTGATCATGTAGAGGTCAAAGCGCAAGTTGATTCCACACAGTTACTCGCCAAACAAAAATTAGTTGGAAACTCAAACACCTTTTTAATTTTAAGTGATGAGCAAACGAAAGGAAAAGGGCGCTTCAATAGACCATGGGATTCATCACGTGGCAAAGGATTATGGATGTCTCTTGTGTTACGTCCAAATGTCCCATTTGAAATGATAACAAAGTTTAACTTGTTTATAGCATTAGGTATCAGAGATACAATGCAACAATTTAGTAATGAGAAAGTAACGATTAAATGGCCAAACGATATCTATATTGATGGAAAAAAAGCTTGTGGATTTTTGACTGAAATGGTAGCTAATAGTGATGGTATAGAAGCGGTGATATGCGGTATTGGCATAAATATGAATCACTTGCCTGAAGATTTTCATGGTGAGTTGCAATCAAAGGCCACGAGCTTGAGAATACATGCTAACCAAAAAATACATCGTTATCATTTATTAGAGCAATTAATAAATCAGATTGAAAAACGTTACCATCAATTTTTAAGCCAGCCGTTTTCCACGATACGACATGAATACATTGAAGCTTCAAATATTTGGAATAGAACTTTAAAATTCACTGAAAATGGTCAACAATTTCAAGGTGAAGCTATAGATATTGATGAGCATGGTTATCTAATTGTCATTGATGAGCAACAGACACAACACAAACTCATGAGTGCAGATATAGAACTATAAATTTATAAGAAAAGGAGGAATGAAAATGACACAGCCTTGCTACGCTGTTGTTGATTTAGAAACAACAGGCAACCAATTAGACTACGATGAAATTATTCAAATTGGTATTACTTTCGTCCGCGATAATAAAATAATTGGCACCTATCACTCTATGGTAAAAACAGATTTAGAAATTCCTCCTTTTATTCAAGCATTAACCTCAATTGAAGATGAAATGCTAAAGCAATCACCATATTTCCATGAAATTGCTGACGATATATACAAACAACTTGAAGGCTGTATCTTTGTCGCACATAATGTAACTTTTGATTTAAATTTCATAAAAAAATCATTTAAAAAATGTAATATCAGATATAGACCCAAAAAAGTATTAGATACATTAGAATTGTTTAAAGTTGCTTTCCCAACAGATAAAAGTTATCAATTAAGTGAATTAGCAGAAGCACATGGTATTACGTTAAATAATGCCCACCGTGCGGATGAAGATGCTGCAACGACTGCACAACTTATGATACTTGCTTTCAATAAATTCGAAGCACTACATTTAGATACTTTAAAACAACTTTATTATTTAAGTAAAAATTTAAAATATGATTTACATGATATTCTTTTTGAAATGGCTCGAAACCATAACCATGAACAACTAAGTGAAGATTTCGAACAATTTGAACAGATTATTTATAAAAAGCAAAGAGATTTTAAAGCGCCCACAGTAAACTTTGACGGAACTTTAAAAGATCTTTATACAGACATTACTGAAAAATTAAATTTAACATATAGACCCCAACAATTATATTTAGCTGAAATTATATTAGAACAGTTGATGCATAGCGAGAAAGCTATGATTGAAGCGCCGTTAGGGAGTGGTAAATCATTTTCATATTTATTAGCTTCACTAATGTATAACATACAAACAGGAAAACATGTAATGATTTCTACAAATACAAAATTATTACAAAATCAGTTGTTGGTAAAAGATATACCTGCATTAAAATCAGCATTGAATTTTAAAATAAATGCATCTTTAATCAAAAGTAAACGAGATTATATTTCGTTAGGATTAATCAGTCAAATCTTAAAAGATGAATCTAATAATTACGAAGTTAGCATTTTGAAAATGCAATTATTGATCTGGATTACAGAAACACATACTGGAGATATACAAGAGTTAGATTTAAAAGGCGGACAAAAAATGTATTATGAACAAAAGTTAGAAACTTATGTTCCAGTGCGTAATGACATTAATTATTTTAATTTTATTAAGCGCAACGCAAAAAATATACAAATTGGTATAACAAATCACGCTCATTTAATACATGCTTCACATGACAATACAATTTATCAATTATTTGATGATTGTATCATTGACGAAGCCCATAGGTTACCTGATTACGCATTAAACCAAGTTACGAATGAATTAAGCTATTCTGATGTCAAATACCAATTAGGCCTAATTGGTAAAACTGAAAACGATAAACTACTTGCCGCTATCGACCATTTAGAACAACAACGTATACTTGAAAAATTAGATATACCACCAATCGATGTTTTTGGCCTTAAAACAAATATCAATGAAATACATGATTTAAACGAACAATTGTTTAGTACGATGTTTAATAGCATCCAACAATCAGAAATACATGATGATGAAGTGCATAAAGTTCATTTTGTATATCATTTCGATGTAACACCTATTTTAAATGATTTGCATGCCATCATTCATAAATTAAATATGACCTTAGAATTCTTTAACGGCATGAGCCATAAAACAATTAAAACAGTAAGAAAACAATTACTTTATATTAATGATAAGTTTAGAGCAATTGAAACTAGTTTAAAAAATAATCATACTAGTTATTTATCCATTAAAAACATTAACCAAAAATCTACAATCAAATTAAATGTAAAAGATTATGATGTGAAAGAAATATTAACAAAACAAGTGTTAGATAAATTTAATGCACTTACATTTATTTCAGGTACCTTAACTTTTAATCACTCATTTGAAAATTTCAAGCAATGGTTTAATAAGGACATCATATTTAATACTTATGAGCTTGATACTGCAACAGTATCTTCAAACCAGACAACTGTATTTATACCAAATGATGTCGCTTCATATAATTATAAAAATATTGATGACTATGTGAGCTCTATTGTCAACTATGTTATAGAATATACAACAGTTATTGAATCAAAATGTTTAATTCTATTCACTAGTTATAAGATGATGCATATGGTACAAGAACTCTTGAATGAATTACCTGAGTTTGAGGATTACGTAATACTCACACAACAACAAAATCAAAACTATAAAATTGTACAGCAATTTAATAGTTTTTCTAAAGCCATCCTATTAGGGACTAGCATATTCTTTGAAGGTTTTGATTTCCAATCAAATGGTATCAAGTGTGTAATGATTACAAAATTACCTTTTATGAATCATAACAATACGAAATATTGGTTAATGGAATCTGAATTCACTTCCACATTTAAAGATTTCGTTTTACCTGATGCTGTTACTCGTTTCAGGCAGGGACTAGGCAGACTTATTAGAAATGAGCAAGATAAAGGTATCATCGTATCATTTGATGATCGTTTAATTAAAAGTAATTACAAACAATTCTTTGAACAATCATTAGAAAGTTATCGTCAAAAGAAAGGCGATATAAAACAATTTTCAAGCTTACTTAAAAAAATAAAAAAAGAGACAATACATCATAAAAGTAACTCGCGCAACTAGAAGTTGTACCTTGATTTTGTTAAAATGTATAAGGATTAATAAAAGAAGACTACAAAAATATTAGGAGTTTGGTTATGAAAACAACGATAAAAGAAGCAAAACATTACATTAACCAAGAAGTAACGATAGGTGCTTGGTTAACGAATAAACGTTCAAGTGGTAAAATTGCATTCTTGCAGTTAAGAGATGGTACTGGCTTTATGCAAGGTGTCGTAGTAAAAGCTGATGTAGATGAAGATACTTTTCAGTTAGCTAAAGATATTACGCAAGAAACTTCATTATATATTACTGGCGTTATTTCAGAAGATAATCGTTCTGATTTAGGTTATGAAATGCAAGTGAAATCTATTGAAATCATTGCAGAAGCTCATGATTACCCAATCACACCGAAAAACCATGGTACAGAATTCTTAATGGATCATCGTCACCTTTGGTTACGTTCAAAAAAACAACATGCAGTTATGAAAATAAGAAACGAAATTATTCGTGCAACATATGAATTCTTTAATAATACTGGGTTTACCAAAATAGATCCACCTATTTTAACAGCTAGTGCACCAGAAGGTACAAGTGAACTATTCCATACTAAATATTTTGATCAAGATGCTTTTTTATCTCAAAGTGGTCAACTCTATTTAGAAGCAGCTGCAATGGCTCATGGTAAAGTATTTTCATTTGGACCTACATTCCGTGCAGAAAAATCTAAAACACGCCGTCATTTAATTGAATTTTGGATGATAGAGGCTGAAAAAGCGTTTTGCGATCATAACGAAAGCCTAGAAATTCAAGAACAATATGTGACACATGTTGTTAAATCAGTACTAGAAAATTGCAAATTAGAATTAAATATTTTAGAACGTGACACTGAAAAGCTTGAAAAAGTTACCACGCCTTTCCCACGTATCACATATGATGATGCAGTTGAATTCTTGAAAGAACAAGGTTTTGATGATATCGAATGGGGAGAAGACTTTGGTGCGCCTCATGAAACTGCAATTGCAAATCATTACGATTTACCTGTATTTATTACAAATTATCCAACAAAAATCAAACCTTTCTATATGCAACCAAATCCAGATAATGAGGATACAGTGTTGTGTGCAGATTTAATAGCACCCGAAGGATATGGAGAAATAATCGGTGGTTCTGAACGTATCAATGACCTTGCATTATTAGAACAACGTATCGATGAATTTGAATTAGACCCTGAAAGTTATAGTTACTATTTAGATTTACGTCGCTATGGTAGTGTACCTCACAGTGGATTCGGTTTAGGTCTAGAAAGAACAGTCGCATGGCTATCAGGTGTAGAGCATGTTCGTGAAACTGCACCATTCCCTCGTTTATTAAATCGACTATATCCATAATATTATCAATACAAGAAACTACCTAAACTACGTCCAGTCTATTTTACGGCTGGACTTTTTTATAATATTTACACATGATAAGGAGGGGTGCTTTTGAATATAGATATGCTTAAAACTAGACCTGTTGTAATTCGTAAAGAATTACTAGATTATTATAATGAATTAGGTATCAATGAGCGTGAATTAGTTATCTTAATAAAATTAATTTACGCGTCGGAAACGACCAATAAACAACCATCCATTGAATCTTTACAAAAAGGCACATCACTAGATTCTAGAGAAATTACTGCTATTATACAAAATCTTATTCAACGTGATTTATTAGAGTTAAATGTTAACAAAGACGAAGAAGGTAAATTCACTGAATATATGAATCTCGATCAGTTCTATCATAAACTAAATGATATTATGCAACACGTTAATAATAATAGTAACCAAAAACAAGTTGAACTTGAATTCAATAAACTTTTCCAACAGATTGAGCAAGCTTTTGGTAGACCATTATCACCGTATGAAATCGAAACATTAAACCAATGGTTAGACATAGATAAACACGACTTAAGTGTGATTCAAGCAGCATTAGATGAAGCGCAAAGTCAGAACAAAATGAGTTTTAAATACATTGATCGAATTTTATTAAATTGGAAAAAAAATAATGTAAAAACCATTGAGGATTCCAAAAAAATAAGTCAACAGTTTAACCAACCTAAAATGAAACATACTGTTAAAAAAGTGCCTAAATTTGATTGGCTAAATGAGGAGAATCAAGATGATAAGTAATAAAAAAGCTTTAGAAATGATCGATGTCATTGCTAATATGTTCCCAAACGCTGAATGTGAACTCGTACATGATAACCCATTTGAACTAACAATTGCAGTACTATTATCAGCACAAACTACAGATGTTTCTGTAAATAAACTCACTAGAGAGCTTTTCAAAAAATACAAAACACCTGAAGACTATCTAAATGTAGATATATCAGAATTAGAAAATGATCTGCGTACCATTGGTTTATACAGAAATAAAGCTAAAAACATTCAAAAATTATGTGCGTCATTACTAAATAAATTCGACGGGGTGATTCCGCAAACACATGCCGAACTTGAAAGTCTAGCTGGAGTGGGGCGTAAAACAGCAAACGTAGTGATGAGTGTTGCTTTTAATGAGCCTTCACTTGCAGTAGATACTCATGTAGAACGTGTAGCTAAACGTTTAGGCATTTGTAGGTGGAAAGATAATGTTAGACAAGTAGAAGATAAATTGTGTAAAGTCGTACCTAGAGAACGTTGGAATAAAACACATCATCAACTTATTTTCTTCGGACGCTATCACTGTTTAGCACGTAGCCCTAAATGTGATATATGCCCCTTATTTAATGAATGTAGAGAAGGGCAAAAAAGATATAAAGCCAGTTTGAAAGAAGTGTGACACAATTGATTTCAAAAGAAGCGTTTAAACAATTAGAAGAACAAATAGATTTATTTTCTAAACAGAAGAAATTAAATTCTTCTGAAGCCAAGGTATTAATTGATAAATACTTTGATATGATTGAGTCTTTTTTTAAACAAATCAATCACATTCATACGATTGATTTTGAACAATTAAACGATTATCCAGTTGTACCAATGAATTTTAAAGAGCGTTATCAATATATGCTTGCCCGTAAATACCATTTTATGGGTTACAGTCAAATGAAGACAGTCAAATCAGAATTAATAAAAATGAATGCATCCTATCAAATACGTAGAAAAAACAAAGGTAATCCTTAAAGTCCCACTTCCCAACTTGTTGGGTTAGTGGGACTTATGCATGAGCAGAAGCTCAGGTAATCCTTAAAACCACTTCCCAACTTGTTGGGTTAATGGGACTTATGCATGAGCGAAAGCTCAATACTTGATAGTCAGTTGCTCACTCATACAAAGCCATCAATCTTCAATTAGTTACGAAAACTCTATAAAATAAAGAAAACGCCAATTTCTATAATATTTCAATAGAAATTGGCGTTTATTTGTTAGTAAAGAATAATGATAATCAAGTGTTTATTAAGCACTTAGTTACTTGTTCAAAAATTTATTTGGACACTATTGTGCTCTTGATAAACCAGTAGAATTATTTGCATTATTACTGTTCGAGCTAGCTGATGATGCATTATTGTTATTGTTGTTGTTATTATTGCTACCACCGCTATTATTATTACTACTACTGCTGCTGCTTCCACCTTGTCCTCGAGGCTTATTACTTGTTGTGTTGTCATCAGGATGTCCTGCAACAGATAGGCTGTCTTTACTATCACCATTTACTGAGTCAGGTTTACTAAAGTCCTTGCCGTCTCTTGGTGAGATATTACTCATTACATCCTCGAATAAATATTGCGGATATTCTTGTTCGTCATGACCAACAAATGAATTTACGCCGCCTTGTTTAACTTCTTTGAAGCCCATCCACACAGACATGCTGTATTTTGGCGTGAAACCATTCATCCATACATCTTTTGCAGCATCGTCAGGTAAACCATATTGTTGATAAGTTTGATCACCATAAGTACCTGTACCAGTTTTGGCTGCAACATTTACACCAGATATACCGTGGCCATATGCAGAACCATATGCTTCAAATGTACCTTTAAGTACTTCTGCAAGCATATAAGAAGTGGAATCTTTCATTGCTTTCTTACTTGTGTGATCGTAATTAATTGTTTCCCCATCTTCTTTTTCTACTTTTTTAATAGAATGCGCATTATTATATTCGCCACCATTTGCAATTGATGCAAAAGCAGATGCTAATTGAGTAGGAGAGAATTCTGATGATGAACCACCTAATACTTCAGAAGGTCCAATATCTCCTTCATATTCCAAACCTACTTTATTTGCGAAATCTTTTGGTGCGTCATTTCCAGCGTTCTCTTTTGAAGATTGCCATGCTTTTAATGCTGGAATGTTGAAACTTTGACGTAAAGCGTCATACAATTTAACCTCGCCGTGACCTTTAGTATCATAGTTTCTAAATGTAACACCATCAACTTGATATGCTTCTTCATCCTGAATTGCGTGGTTCGTAGCCCAATTCATATTTTCTATAGCAGGGCCATAAGCTAAGAATGGTTTTAATGATGAACCAGTAGGGTGTGCATCTGTAGCTAAGTTTCTATCAACAATATCTTTATAGTTTCTACCACCTGATATTGCCACTAATCCGCCAGATTCACTGTCTACGATAGAAGCACCAACTTGTTGGTCTTCGTTTTTATAGTAACCACCATTATCTACACGATCTTGAAGCGTTTGTTGTACGTCTTTGTCCATATTTGTGTAGATTTTAACACCACTGTTAAGAACTTCTCCTAAATCTTTACCTTTGAATGCTTTATTATTCATTAATTCAGATTTTACGAAGTTAACATAAGAATCGTATTCAGGATTTGAACTTTTATCACTAACTTGACGTTCTTCCGAATCACGTTTTACTAGATTATCTTCTAATGATGTATTTTGTGCTTCTTCTTTTTGCTTCTTAGTAATACGATTATGATATTCCATTAAGTATAAAACAGTATCTTTACGTGATTCTGCTTCTTTTGGATGATCATAAATATTATAAGTATTCGGAACTTGTGGTAAACCAGCAAGATAAGCCGATTCAGCTAAATTTAAATCTTTTAAATCTTTATCAAAATAATATTTAGCTGCAGCCTTCACACCATAAACACTGTCAGAATAGTAAATTTTATTTAAATACATCTCAAATATTTCATCTTTACTATATTCTTGTTCAAGTCTATATGATAGGTAAGCTTCTTGTGCTTTACGGGCAATTGATTTTTGATCCGTTAAGAATGAACGTTTAACTACCTGTTGCGTCAATGTCGATGCACCTTGTGAACCAAATCCTCCCGTAAAGTTTTTAGCCACTGCACCAAACAAACGTTTATAGTCAAGTGCACCATGGTCATAGAAACGATTATCTTCTGTAGCCAAGACAGCTGCTTTCATGTTTTTAGGTACTTCATCTAAATCAACATGTTCACGTCTTTGCCCATTATCAATCGTTTTAATCAAATCGCCATCTTTATCATATATTTTAGCAGGAATTGGATCTTGTAATTTTGATTCTGTAAATGCTGGTGCTTTCCAAGCATAATATGCAAATAACAAAATACCAATTAATGCTAGAACAATGAAGGCTATGATGAGAAATCCGATTATCTTAATAATCGTTCTTTTTATATTCCTATTCTTTTTTTCTCCGGACTTATCATTCTTTTTTGAATCAGAAGTCCTTTTTTTCTCCGTCATACGCGGTCCTCACTTTCATCTAATATCAACTTATCAACTGCTTTGAGGTAATTCAATCTTGGTTGATACTGATAAGGAATATAGTAACCATTTTTTCTAATTTCTTCAACCGTAATCGACTTTTTAATTTCTTTTTTGTACCGATGCCAATAATATTTAAATTTGCAATAAGGCAATAAATAAACTTCATCTAATAATTTAAAGCGAATTAATAAAAAAACAATACCTCCTTGATCATAACAAGCATCCATGTGTATCACTTGGTGCTCATGCATATTATTCAATGGAAATGAAGTTTTATTTTTAGTTTCTTTCGCTTCAAAATCTAAATAGTGCCCTTTATAAATACCATTGTAATCAGTAGTCGAAGGCGTTCGGAAATAAGCCTCATTAATTACCGCCTTACTTCTCATAGGATAATGAACATTAACTATTTGAACAGGGGTGGGCTTTTTATGTATAACAGCTTGCCCAAGTTTCAAATAGTGCGTATTAGATAATTCAATATCGCTCTCAAGTGACATACCTCTGCCACCATAATTTATTTTACTCTTATCATCCTTATAAGTTCGTCCGACTTGAGACTTATTTCCGTAAAATGGTTTCCCATTTGGATAATTCATTGTTTTTCACCACTTTAATTTGGTTTCAAAAACTTTTTCCATTATACATGAAAACAGTTATTTTTTCCAAACTATGAAATATAAAGCAATGTATCTGTACATACATCAATATTTATTTTAACGTGCTTTTCTCAATTAAACAATATTTCCCTATAAATAAGCCTATAATATGACATAAATGTAAGTTCGTTGTTTCTCAAATGACTATCAAATTCATTTATGGTAAATTTAATATGTAGGAGGAAACTTCATGCAACAATTAATTACCCAACTCTTAAATGATGTACAAAAGATGCAAAATAGATACGAAACAGTCAAATCGAAAGATATAGATTATGACTTTTACAAAGATGTTGTTCCATTTACGAGTTACATAGATAATCTGTTAGAAACGTTTAGCACCTTCGAACCTAAAATACTAAGATTATCCTATATGAATAAGAAAAAATTTGATTTACTTATTTCAAATATTGAATCACTGTCCGTTGAATGTCATTTTAAAAGGACTAACCGGAAATTATTTACTGAAAAAGTCAAGGCAGTACAATATGATTTAAGTTATATACAAAGAAGTGATGCTAAATTATGATAAAGACAATTTATGTGACTGGCTACAAGTCATTTGAACTTAATATCTTTAAAGATGACGCACCTGAAGTTTCATATTTAAAAAAATTTATAGCACATAAATTAAAATCATTGATTGAAGAAGGACTTGAATGGGTATTAATACAAGGACAGATGGGTATAGAATTATGGACTGCTGAAGTAGTAATTGATTTAAAAGAAACGTATCCTGATCTTAAACTTGGTGTCGTTACACCATTTTATGGCCACACAGATAGATGGAATGAACAGAATCAAGCAAAATATAATCACATTGTACAGCATGCTGATTTTGTAGATAGTGTATTTCATACATCATATGTGGGACCACACCAATTTAAACAAACAGATCAATTTATGCTCGACCATACAGATCAAACATTACTAATATATGATGAAGAACAAGAAGCTAGTCCAAAATACTTTAAGCAAATGTTAGTTGATTTTATGGAAAAAACAAATTATACTTGTGACGTTGTTTCGTTTGATGAATTAACAGAATTTATCAACGATTTACAGTGGTCTCAAGAACAAAGTTTCGAATGAGGTGGAAAAAATATGTCAGATGTTTCATTAAAACTATCAGCTAAAGATATTTATGAAAAAGATTTTGAAAAAACTATGACACGTGGTTATAGAAGGGAAGAAGTGGATGCTTTCTTAGACGACATCATAGCAGATTATCAAAAGATGGCAGATTTAGATAATGAAGTTGTTAAACTTTCCGAAGAAAACAATAAACTAAAAAAAGAACTAGAAGAATTGAGATTGCGTGTGGCTACTTCAAGACCACAAGAAAACAAAAACTTTTCAGCAAATGGGAATGCTGCAAGCAATACTACTAATAATAACAACGTCGATATACTAAAAAGAATTTCAAACTTAGAAAAAGCAGTTTTTGGTAAATAATAAAACAAGCAATCATAACAAATGCGATGTCCAAGTAGTTATAATTGCGTACATAAAGATAAGTTTTGTTTTTCTCAAAACTTATCTTATTTTTATTTGTTCTGATCTTTGAAAAGTGATATACTCTTAAAGATGGTGTTTTGGGTAATCGCTATAGCGATATAGAGGAAAGTCCATGCTCACACAATCTGAGATGATTGTAGTGTTCGTGCTTGATGAAACAATAAGTCAAGGCATTAAGTTGACGGCAACGAAATAACCTAAGTCTTTAGATACGGTTAAAATAGTTTGAAAGTGCCACAGTGACGTAGCTTTTATAGAAATATAAAAGGTGGAACGCGGTAAACCCCTCGAGTGAGCAATCCAAATTAGGTAGGAGCACTTATTTAACGGAATTCAACGTATAAATAAGGCATACTTTAAAAGTATGTAGACAGATGGTTACCACCAGCGTACGAGTGTAACTAGTACACGTTGGCAGTACAAAGGTACAAAACATGGCTTATAGAAACATCATTACTAGACCCCAAGCTCTCCCAATTAGGAGAGCTTTTTTAATGTTTAAAATTAACATAAAGCCATAATATAATCCAGAACAGAAGTAAGGTCATATCTATTTAAAATAACTTTTGATAAAATAAAATTAAATCCACTTAAAAAAGGAGCAAAACAATGTATCAATTATTAGCTGTGTGCCCAATGGGGTTAGAAGCAGTTGTTTCTAAGGAAATTCAAGAACTTGGTTATACAACAACAGTAGAAAACGGCAAAATCTTTTTCGAAGGTGATGAAGCAGCAATAGTTAAATGTAATTTATGGTTAAGAACTGCTGATAGAATAAAGATTGTTGTTGGACAATTTAATGCAACAACATTTGATGAATTATTTGAAAAGACGAAAGAACTCCCTTGGGAAACAATCATCGAAAAAGAAGGAAACTTTCCAGTACAAGGTCGTAGTGTAAAATCTACTTTGTATAGTGTGCCAGATTGCCAAGCAATCGTTAAAAAAGCAATAGTAGAGCGTTTAAAATCTGCTTATAAAGAAAAAGGGTGGCTAGATGAATCGGGAGCTAAATATCCAGTGGAAGTATCTCTATTAAAGGATAAAGCACTACTGACAATAGATACTTCTGGATCAGGACTTAACAAACGTGGTTATAGACTAGCTCAAGGTGAAGCACCTATAAAGGAAACACTTGCTGCTAGTTTAATTAAATTAGCAAATTGGACAGGTGATACACCATTGATTGATCCATTTTGTGGTTCTGGAACGATTGCGATTGAGGCATGTTTAATTGCTCAAAATATTGCACCCGGTTTTAATCGAGATTTCGTTTCAGAAACATGGGATATTATGCCTGATAGATTATACGATGAATTGAGAGATGAAGCTGATCAACAAGCTAATTATGATAGACCTTTAAAGATATATGCATCAGATATTGACCCAGAAATGATAGAAATAGCACGTAGAAATGCTGAAGAGGTTGGCTTATCAGACATTATTAACTTTAAAGTTCAAGATGTTAACACTTTATCAATTGAGTCGGCAGAACCAGTTGCATTGATTGGCAATCCACCTTATGGTGAACGCATTGGCGATAGAGCAGAAGTGGAAGAAATGTATCGTTATATCGGCCAATTAATGCAGGAGCATCCTTACTTATCAACTTATATTTTAACAAGTAACAATGAATTTGAATTTTTAGTTAATCAAAAAGCAACCAAAAGACGAAAGTTATTTAATGGTTATATAGAGTGTACTTACTATCAGTACTGGGGGAGTAAAAAACCTAAAAAATAGACTGCATGAGCAATCAGAAAGAGGTGTGACAAATGAATAACGAGTTTAAAAAAGGCATATTTTTTGCTTTTGGTGCATATATTTTATGGGGGATTTTACCTATATATTGGGATTTAATAGAAGATATTGGTGCTTTTGAAATATTAGCTTTTAGAATTATACTTTCAATGATATTTATGTTAATAGTGGTAGTCGTCACTAACAATACAGCACCATTTAAACGTGATTTACAACAGCTCATAGCAAATCCTATACAACTCATTGCTATCATAGCTGCTGGTTATGTAATAACAATTAATTGGGGCACTTTTATATGGGCTGTTACGAATGGCCACGTATTGCAATCCAGTTTAGGCTACTACATTAATCCACTCGTAAGTATTCTATTAGCGTTAATTTTTCTTAAAGAGCGATTTAATAAATTAGAATGGATTGCCATTGGATTTGCAGTTATCGGTGTTTTGTATATGACTATAAGAGTCGGTGTATTCCCTAGTATTTCGTTACTACTAGCATGTTCATTTGGTATTTACGGATTGATTAAAAAAATCGTACCGATTGATGCAATCAGTAGTATTACAATAGAATGCATTGTTACTGCACCAGCAGGCATTATATACCTATGGTACATATGGCAACAAGGTAGTTTAACGTTTGGCTATAATACCTCATCTTTCTGGTTAATCTTCTCAGGAGCTGTAACGGCAATTCCACTTATACTATTCTCAGCTGGCGCCCGTAGAATTCCGCTATCACTGACTGGTTTTATACAATATATCGGACCGACAATTATGTTTGTATTAGGTATTTTCTTATTCAAAGAACCTTTTAGCATCGATCAATTTATTACATTTATTTTTATTTGGGTTGGCATTGTAATTTATAGTATTTCACAATATGTAAAAATTAAAAAGAATAATAACCCTGTTATTCACTAAACGATATTTTCAATTCCGTAAAGGTAACTTTATATAAGTTATCTTTACGATTTTTATTATGTTTTGAAATTGTTCAAAACATGTTTACATATCAAATCGGTCATTTTATTATATTCAATGTCGCAAATATATCA
Source organism: Staphylococcus sp. GDY8P119P (assembly GCF_017892075.1). NCBI lineage: Bacteria > Bacillati > Bacillota > Bacilli > Caryophanales > Staphylococcaceae > Staphylococcus > Staphylococcus sp. GDY8P119P. Next base: position 947,259 of record NZ_JAESKJ010000006.1, on the reverse strand, counting down.
TTAGTATAAATTATGCATTTGTAGTATTGTAAAATTAGATAAAAAGTGAACCAATCGAAAATTTATTATATACACTATTATTTTTAATCATATATTATAATGGAGTGATTATATGACGAGAGTATTAATATTAGGGGCAAATGGAGCTATTTCTAAAGCAGCTATTAATTCTTTTTTAGAAAACACCTCATATACGCTGAGATTATTTTTAAGAGACGCTAACAGATTACCTGATTATGCATCAGATCGCATCCGTGTACGTGAAGGAGATGCTACAAACTTCGAGGATGTTAACAGTGCAATGGAAGATGTAGATATTGTATTTGCTAGCCTTTCTGGTGAATTAGATAAAGAAGCAAGTACTATTGTTAAAGCTATGGAACAAAATCACGTTGATCGTTTAATATTTGTAGCGGCTCTTGGTATTTACAATGAGGTACCAGGTAAATTTGGTGAATGGGTAAATAAACAAATCCATAATCACTTACCTATTTATAAACAAGCAGCTGATATCATTGAAAGTTCAAACCTCGATTATACTATTTTAAGACCTGCATGGTTATCAGATATTAACGAAATTGATTATGAGATTACTCATAAAAATGAATTATTTAAGGGAACAGAAGTTTCCAGAAAAAGTGTTGCTGCTGTTGCAGTCCAAATTGCCAAAAACCCTGAACTGTATTTAAAAGAAAACATTGGTATTAACAAACCTAATACTGATTTTAATAAACCAAGATGGAAATAAAAATAAAATTGTAAAATCGACTAATTTATTAATGATTGCGAATACCACCAGTTAAGGTGGTATTTTTAATTTTAAATTAAGTCACATTCAATAAGTGGAAAATACTTTTTACATTTCTACTTATAAAACATTGCTAAATACAATTTAATTTTGCTAACTTACTTTAGACGCACATTAATTTGTTATACAATAGAAATTAATTACATATAAGTAATAAAGGGGATACATAACATGTCTAAAACGAAGCAACTCGATATACTATATAAATTAAAAAAAGAGGTTGAAAAATCAAACAATCATAGATTGATTCATATTATAAATCAAGTCATTAAAAAAATATTTTTAGAACAGTATACTGCTACTTTTGTCGGCCATTTTTCAGCAGGCAAATCCACACTTATCAATATGCTACTAGAAGAAAGCATACTACCAAGTTCACCAGTGCCCACAACCAGTAACACAGCAATTGTCTCTGTATCAGATGAACCAGGTATTATAGCTAATTTGAACAACCAAAAATATACTTTATTAACAAACTACGATGAAGTTAAACAAATGAATCGTGAAAATATTGACGTTGAATCTGTAGAAATTAAATTTCCTTCTGATAAATTTAATAAAGGGTTCACACTTCAAGATACACCAGGCGTTGATTCAAATGTATCAACACACCAATCTAGTACTGAAGAATTTATGTATACAAGTAATGTTTTATTTTACACAGTAGACTATAACCATGTTCAATCTGCAATGAATTTTCAATTTATGAAACAGCTGAACTATGCTGGTGTTCCGGTCGTTTTTGTTATCAACCAAATAGATAAACATCATGAATCGGAAATTCCATTCGACACATTTAAACAACGCGTTGAAAAATCAATTGCTGAATGGGAAATCAAATTAGATCAAATATTTTATGTTTCTAAATTTGAACATGAACACAACCAAATTCAAGCACTTTCAGATTATCTCATCGATAAAGATCAACATAGAGAATCAATGGCGGATTATGTGGAGCGTACTGTGAATTTTATTACAGACGAACAACTATCTTTTATACAACATGAAATTCAAACGATTCTAAATGAGCTAGATATATTTGAAGAAGACTTTGACCAAGCATATTTAAACTTTCAACAACATCAACAAGTAAGTGAAGAAGCGAAGTTACTTAATAACCCTGATCAATTGTATGATTTCTTAAAACAAAAGCGTAAAGCGATTCTCGACAATGCATATGTTATGACGCACGATACTAGAGAAAAAATAAGAACTTATTTAGAGAGCAAAACTAAAGACTTTAAAGTAGGCGGCATATTCAATAAAAAGAAAAAAACATTAGAAACGCAACAAATTAGACTTCAAGAATTACTTGAGCAATTACAAGAAAAAGTAAATCAAGAAATACGCCAACCTTTGAGAGAAGATATGTCATTTTTAACGCGATTTATTAACTCATCCGAAGTAAATGATGCGATTTTAAACCAACACTATCAAATGCCTCCAAATCTCATAGATGATTTGTATCAAATGCAAATATCTATTAGTAATCAATATGTTTTAACATTTTCAGATGACTTAATGAAATCTATTAAACAATTTATTATTAAAGAAACTGAACCATTATTTGAGAAAGCAATCAGCCATTCTCAAGCAAACGACATTGGCACAGAAGAAGTAGAAGATTACAATGATTATGTTAAATTTATGGAGTTGCGTAATCTAAGAGAATCACTTGAAACACAAAATTATAGACACTACTACATTCATATTGATGATTCACTAGATAAATTAATAGATAGAGAAGAAATCACATATCAAGCTAAACCAGAGCATTCAGAAGTTCAAAAACAGAATCGTTCTAATACCACTAAAACAAAAACAACGGATACTACAATTCAAGATATAAAAAATTCATTAAACTTGATAAAAGATATTCCATTATTCGAACAAACAAAACAAGATATCAACGATACACTGAAACGCCTAGATCATAAAATCATTAAAATAGGTGTTTTCGGGACGTTCAGTGCTGGAAAAAGTAGTTTAATCAACGCACTACTAGGCGATGCATATCTTGTTAGTTCACCAAATCCTACAACAGCAGCAATGACAGAACTGACATACGGTGAAGAAAGTCAAATTACACTTAAATCACCTGAGCAAATCTTAGAAGAGTTAAACCAATTATTTGAATTGGAAAATAAAACTTTTGATTCAATTGAGGCATTTTTAAATCAAAACACAAAAAAACTAACAGCATCTTTAGAAAAAAACAAATTAGCATTTATCAATGCGATTGAGAAACATTATGCGATGTATCAAGAAATGCTAGAACAAGGTTTAACACATACCATTGCACGGGATGAAATAAAAAAATGGAGTGCAGAAGACGAATATGCAACCTTTGTAAATACAGTTCATTTGAAATTACCTATCGATTGGTTGAAAGATAAAGTTATCGTAGATTCACTTGGGTTACATTCCAATAATCAACGTCATACAAATGAAACAGAAAAGATTTTAACTTCTTCAGATTTAATACTTTATGTAAGTTATTTTAATCATTCATTCACAGATAATGACAAACGCTTTATAGAACATATGAAAGAAATGAACCAATTAAGTGAAAATCAAGCATTTAAAATGGTCATAAATGCAACTGATTTAGCTGAAACTGAAGAAGACTTAAATGCAGTCATAAACTATGTAAGTGATGCACTTAACCAAGTAAATATGAATTCGGACATTTTTGCAGTTTCGAGTCGAGAAGCTTTAAAAACAGGAGACTTAGGAATTGATAAACTAAAAAATAGTATAAACTATTTTACTCAAGTTGAGTCTAAAGATATATTGCAACAACAAATGACGAAACAATTAACCAATATTTCAGAAGCATTTGACCAAATGATAGAAGACGCACAGCATAATCAATCTAAAATTAAGCAACGTAAAAACAAACTCGAGCAGTATCATAATCAAATATTACTGAATAATAATATATTACAAATTGCCGTGCAGCGTGCTTCAAATGAAGTTGAAGATCAAATTTATCACCTCAATGAACGTTTGAAAATTCAGTTGTTAGATGAAGTTAAATCAATTTATAATGGGCAAATGACACAGAGCAACAACTTTAACGAAGCAAAACGTCATTCCACAAAGCAATACTTAGATCAAATTCATCAAAGATTGTATTTAGAACAATCCTTACTAGTGGAACGTGTTAAAAAGTATTTCATTCAACAAATACATGAAGAAATTGCTCCTTTAAAACAAAAATTAGAGCAATTACACATTTTCATTGAACCTGAATTTAATAAGAGTAATATAGAACTAGACGATCCTTATTTAAAAATTGATTTAAGTCAAATGCTTTCCGCTTTGCCTAAATCATTAACGAAAAAGAACATCTTGCAGCCAAAAATGCAAAATGAAGTTCAAACCACAATAACTCAAAACACGCTCGTACAACTTAAACCTTGTATAGCTGAATTAAGAAAAGCATTAATTGAAATCGTGAATAATTTGAATAATGATGCAGAAATAAAATTCAATCAGTATGAAAAAGATATACACACACAAATTAAACAACTCTTAGCATTTGAAATGGATCATTCTTTAATAAAACAACTCCAAGAAACAAATAGCGAATTAAAAGCTCAGTTGTTAATTTAGAAAGAGGTACTTACGATGTCCAAAAAGATATTATTAATAGACGGTATGGCTCTACTGTTTCGTCATTTTTACGCAACTAGCCTACACAAACAATTCATGAGAAATTCATCAGGTATTCCTACAAACGGTGTTCAAGGGTTTGTTCGTCATGTATTTACTGCGATAAACGAAATACAACCTTCACATGTGGCTGTGTGTTGGGATATGGGTAAATCTACATTTCGAAATGAAATGTTTGACGGATATAAACAAAATCGACCCGCACCACCAGAAGAATTGATACCACAATTTGATTATGTTAAAGAAATATCAAACCAATTTGGATTTGTAAATATTGGTGTCCAAAATTATGAAGCAGATGATGTAATAGGCACTTTGGCACATCAATATTCACAACAAAATCAAATTTTTGTAATCACTGGTGACAAAGATATTCTACAATGTATTAATCCTAATGTTGAAATTTGGTTAACTAAAAAAGGATTTAACTTATACAACCGCTATACATTAGACAGATTTCAAAATGAATATGGATTAAATCCGCTACAATTAATAGATGTTAAAGCATTTATGGGAGATAGTGCTGATGGTTATCCTGGTGTTAAAGGGATTGGTGAAAAAACTGCTATAAAACTTATTCAAAATCATGGTTCTGTTGAAGCAGTGATTGACGCTTTAAACGAATTGACACCTGGTCAAAGACATAAAATAGAAGATAATTTATACAATTTGAAACTTTCTAAATCACTAGCTAAAATTCATACAGAAGTACCTATTAATACTTCTGATTTATTAAACGACATGAAGTTTGGGACGGAATTAGCTGAAATACTAAATATTTGTAAAGAACATGAACTCTATGTATCAGGAAAATACTTAGCTACACATTTTAGTTAAATAAAAAATAAAGGGCTCATACGTATTCAAATAAATACGTACGAGTCCTTTATAATTATTGTCTAATCCTTTTCATCGTACATGTTTAACGAGATAAAAATGATATCCTTCTATCCTGTAGTCACACTCATATATTTTAAAATAAAGGTTTAAATTCAAAAAATGTGTTTAGAATCATCTATTAAAAGTTTCTCACTATAGAAAGGGACTATTTCTGATTTTCGTCATAATAAGTTTTCAAATATCCTACTGACTTTGAATTGTTAAGATACTGTTTTGATTTAACGCTTTTTTGCTCTTGTTTTAGTAATTTTATATAAGGCATTTTTGGCATGATGATTTGCTTCTTTATTTTGATTCCTTGGAACCCATTTAACAAACAATAAATCAAAATATGACTCTAATGATTTTATTTTGAGCAAGTAATTTATAAACTGCTTATTTTTTACTTGTCCTTTGTTCATACTATCTTCTATTAATTTCGAATCAGTGTATACGAGTGCTGTAGTAATCCCGTGGTGTTTTGCACATTCCAATGCAAATACGAAAGCTGCCCATTCTGCACTATGATTGTCTAAGATTCCTAAATCACAGTCATAATGCAATCGTTCTTGCTCAGTAATGATAACGATAGAACATGCGCTTTGACCAGGATTGCCTGCTGTAGCAGCATCAAAATATATTTTCGCCATAAATTCACCTTCAAATTTAATAAGTTAATTTTATATTATCAAAAGAACATAAATAAGTATAATCATGTAGATGCATTTTTCTTGGAAAAATACATCAATATAACGTAAGCTATTACCGTCGTTAAAAAAGCACAACATTAATTTAATAAAGGATGATCTAATTGAAAAATATGTTTATTATACATGGCTATCAAGCTAGTACAAAAAGCCATTGGTTTCAATGGTTAGCCTCACAAATAGAGGCATATGGTTATAATGTTGAAATTATACACTTACCAAATTCTGATCATCCTGAACTTGATTCATGGTGTCAAGCAATAGATGATATTATTCAAAGTAAATTGAATTCAGAAACTATTATCGTTGCACATAGTTTGGGAGTCATATCAATATTACATTATTTAACTTCTGTTAAGCCTCATTCAAAAATAAAAGGCCTTTTTCTAGTTTCAGGTTTTAACGAAAAGTTATCGAACATACCCGAATTAAATCAATATATAGATAACACACGTATAAAACTCGATAAATTATGCGCGCAACACATTATTACAATTGGTGCTTTAAATGATCCAGTAGTGAATATAGACGCGACAGATAGATTATCAAAACAATTAAATGTCAATACACATTATATAAATCATAACGGCCACTTTTTAGAAACTGAAGGGTATCACACATTCAAGTTCTTAAAAGAAAAGATAATTGAAATATTATAATTATATTAAATCACCAGAAATAAATAAGCCCGTAAATGAACTTATCTGTTAATCATTTACGGGCTTTTCCTCAGTTATATTAAAACATGTCATTAATAACCTTCATCTAATTTTTGTATTTTGCCTTTTCGGTACATTGATTTTGCCCAATAACCAAAAGGAACATTAAAGATAGTAGAAACAATTTTTAATAAATATGTTGTAATAAAGATTTCAAATACCGCTTTATTTGGCATTGCACCTAAAAAAGCAATGATGACAAATAACGCAGTATCCACGATATTACTTAAAATAGTACTACCATAAGCTCTTATAATAAATGTTCTATCTGAACTAAACACTTTTTTGATTAATGAGAAAAGTAAAACATCTAAATGTTGTCCAATAATGTATGCTATAACCGAACCTAAAGCAATCCTTGGAACAATATTAAAAATAGATTCTAATGCTTTTTGTGTATTGTCTACCGGCGAAGGCGTGAAATGAAGCGAAAATTGCATCACGATAATCATCACCAATGTCGAACAAAAACCTAACCAAACTGCACGTTTAGCTATTTTGCGTCCGTAAATATCATTTAAAATATCAGTTGCTAAATAGATAGATGCAAACATAACATTTCCCAGGGTTGCTGAAATAGTAAAAATATCGATTGTTTTAATAACTTGGATATTAGCTATAATGGTGCCAATAGCAATCCATGCAATCAAACCATGTTTACCAAACAAACGATACATAGTAACTAATAATATGAATGTTACTAAAAAAGTAATAACGCCAAATATTTCATTAAACAATTTTATTCCTCCTAAATTTTGATAATGCGGGTGTTTAGAAACCGCAAAATAAACAACTACATTATTTTACTAGAAAATATTAAAAAAGCAAGTTCAAACTTCAACTGATTTTTTAAATATTTATACTAATGTTATATTTCATATTAATGATTAAACAATCGTTGTTACAAATGATATAATATCAACAAGTCTCAAATCTTATAATAAATTAACTAGTTGGGTACTTATAATTCATTTTTAGAAGTACAGGAGCGTGAAACGTATTCTAACCTATTCTGAAAAAGAGGCAATTGATGCCATAGACCAATTAATGAACACATATTGTAAAGCGTGTTTATTGAAACGTCATATAAAAAAGACAAACGGCAAAACACAAGCACATCATTTTTGTATTAATGAATGTTCTGTCGGAAAACAAATTAAGCAAATTGGCAATGAATTACAATAAAAAGGAGCATACGATTATGGAAATAATAAATATAGCTACGACACCAAATCCAAATACGATGAAAATTGATTTAAACATAGATAGTGGGGATAACAAACCTAACACATATACAAAAGTTAAAGAGGGACAACCTGACTTCATCAATGCAGTACTAGATGTAGAAGGTGTTAAATCTATATTTCAAGCAATGAATTTTATTTCTGTAGATAAAAATTCAGAAGTAGATTGGGATACACTTTTACCAAACATCACAAAAGCTCTAGAAGAAATATAAACATAAGGAGGGTGCCTTAATGGAAATAGTACGTGTTGAACCTACACCAAGTCCAAATACAATGAAAATTGTACTAAGTGAAAAAAGAGAAGATAACCAGTCTAATACTTATTCATCAGTCGCAGAAGGGCAACCTGATTTTATCAATGATGTTTTAGCAATTGATGGTGTTAAATCTATATTTCATGTAATGGATTTTTTGGCTGTAGATAAAAAACCAAAATTTGATTGGGAAGATGTTTTACCAAAAGTAACAGCAACACTCAATGATGAACAAGAAATAACTTCCGAAGCACAACCAGATGAACATTTTGGTGAAGTAAAAGCAGAGGTTTTGACATTCAAAGGTATTCCTTATCAAATTAAACTAACGACAAGTTCAGAAGAACAACGTAAACAATTACCTGAAATATATGTTGATAGCATGTTAGCTGCACAGAAAGATGATGATAATGTTGTGTTCCAACGTAAATGGGAAGATTTTGGAATACGCTATGGCGAACTCTCAGAGGTAATGGAAGACGTCGTTGAAGAAATAACGGCAATCTATCCTAAAGATCAATTGCAAAAACGAGTTGAAGAAGCTTTAGCATCCAACGTTACAATTCCTGAAACTAAATACCGACATGTAACATTGGAAGCATATCAAGCAACTGAAAGTTGGAAAGAACGATTAAGAATGCTAAAATCATTCCCAACACCTACAATTGAAGATTTACCGTTGCTCGGTGAGGTCGTGAGTGATGAACAGAAAACACCATTAAGACGTGAAGCAATTATACTCCTTGGAATGATTGAAGATGAAATCGTACTCCCATACCTCTATAAAGGCTTAAACGATAAAAGCCCTGCAGTAAGAAGAACTGCTGGTGATTGTTTAAGCGATTTAGGTTTCAAACAAGCATTACCAGAAATGGAAAAAGCATTAGACGATCCACATAAAATAGTCAGATGGAGAGCAGCAATGTTTATTTTTGATGAAGGTGGGCCAGAGCAGTTAAATTCACTTCGTGAACATGCTGACGATTCAGCCTATGAAGTGAAGCTGCAAATCGAAATGGCTATAACAAGAATTGAAAATGGCGATGAGGCATTAGGTTCCGTTTGGAAGCAAATTGCAAATCGAAATAATAGCTAAAGAAACTATCATTAAATGAAATAGGAGTGTTATAAATGAATGCTTATGAAGCATATATGAATGAACTCGCAACACAAATGCGCAGCGAACTCACAAATCACGACTTTAACAGTTTAGAAACTGCTGTTGATGTTGATAACTTTATGAATAATGTATCTGAAGATGAAACAACTTTTGTTGTGATTAATTCAACTTGTGGTTGTGCTGCTGGATTGGCAAGACCTGCTGCAGTTACTGTTGCAGAACAAAATGAAAAAAAACCAACAAATAAAGTGACTGTTTTTGCCGGTCAAGATAAAGAAGCAACCGAAGAAATGCGCGCTTTTATTCAACAAGTACCGTCCAGTCCATCGTATGCATTGTTTAAAGGAAAAGAATTAAAACATTTTATGCCAAGAGAACATATAGAAGGTAGAGATATACAAGATATTTGTATGGATATTAAAGACATATTTGATGATTATTGTGATTAATCAATAAGACCAAGGCTGAGATATAAATAAGTGTCTCAGCCTTAAATTGCTTTAATAACAAGTACAACATCCTTAATACTTATCATGCATTAATTTAATGAGCATATTTTTACTGTTTTTTGAGTAGTTTCTAGGTCATCCTTTTATTGATTATAACTATTTAAAAAGTTTATAATACTTCTAATTATTTATCATAATCATTAGAACAACCAGCCAATATTATTAAGGCATAAACTGAATACATATTTTATTCTCAAATTCCACTCATATTTTCACTTTACTAGTGGTTATTTCTTTAAATTATTGGTATTTTAAAATATGATTAACTATAAATAACTTTACTGTTGAAAGGAGTGTGTTCGTCATGCTAAATACATTTGATCAATCCTATCATGATCTTTGTAACGAAATATTAGAAATAGGAAAGCAAAAAGAAGACCGTACAAATACAGGTACTATTTCAAAATTCGGACATCAATTAAGGTTTGATTTGTCAAAAGGATTCCCATTGCTAACTACCAAAAAAGTATCATTTAAATTGATTGCAACTGAATTACTATGGTTTATCAAAGGCGATACAAATATTAAATATTTACTCCAATATAATAATAATATATGGAATGAATGGGCGTTTGAAAATTATATTAACTCAGTTGATTATAAAGGTCCAGACATGACAAACTTTGGTCATAGAGCCCAAACCGATGAGGCATTTAATAAAAAATATAAAGCGGAAATGCGTAAATTTAAAGAGCTAATTTTAAATGATGCGTCTTTTGCTAAAAAATATGGTGATTTAGGAAATGTTTATGGCAAACAATGGCGTGATTGGGAAGATAAAAATGGCAATCATTTTGATCAGTTAAAAACTGTTATCGAACAAATTAAACATCATCCGAATTCAAGACGCCATATTGTCTCAGCTTGGAATCCAACTGAAATCGATACTATGGCATTACCACCTTGTCACACAATGTTTCAGTTTTATGTCCAAGATGGGAAATTAAGTTGCCAATTATACCAAAGAAGTGCAGATATCTTTTTAGGTGTACCATTTAACATTGCTAGTTACAGTTTGCTGACACATTTAATTGCTAAAGAATGTGGTTTAGAGGTGGGTGAATTTATACACACATTCGGCGATGCTCATATTTATACAAATCATATGGAAGCTATTGAAACACAGTTGTCTCGTACAAGCTATGCGCCACCACAACTTAAAATAAATTCAGATAACTCTATTTTCGACATTAACTATGAAGATTTAGAAATAGTAAATTATGAATCACATCCAGCAATTAAAGCACCAATAGCTGTATAAAATTTTAAAAAATGATTAGTATTAATAATGATTTAATATATTTACTGATAATATTATATTACTATTAGGAGGGAAATTATGACACTTTCTATACTTGTTGCTCACGATCAGCAACGTGTTATTGGGGTAAATAATCAACTACCATGGCATTTACCAAATGATTTAAAGCATGTAAAAAAACTATCCACTGGCAATACACTTGTTATGGGCCGTGCAACATTTGATTCTATAGGAAAGCCGCTTCCTAATAGAAAAAACGTAGTATTAACAAGAAATAAATCATTCGCACATGACGGTGTAGATGTTATCCATTCAATTGACGAAATATATAATTTGCCAGGCCATGTGTTCATTTTTGGTGGACAAACATTATTTGAAGAAATGATTGATAAAGTCGATGATATGTATATTACAGTAATTGAAGATAAATATAATGGAGATACATTCTTTCCACCTTATACATTTGAAGAATGGGAAGTAGAATCTTCTATTCCGGGAACATTAGATGAAAAAAATACGATTCCACATACATTTCTACATTTAGTTCGTAAAGATACAACATAGGAGGAAAGAATAATGAAAATGAAAATTGTAACTGATTCAACATCAGATTTATCTCATGCTTATTTAAAAGATAATGATATACATGTCATCCCACTTAATTTAACTATTGATGGTAAGTCGTATGTAGATCAAGTCGACATTTCCTCTGAAGCATATATAAAAAAATTAGAAGAAAATGCTGATGTAAAAACGAGTCAACCAGCTATCGGTAATTTTATTGAGTTATATGATGAATTAGGCAAAGATGGTTCTGAAATCATTAGTATCCACATGACATCAGGGCTTAGCGGTACTTATCAAACCGCACTTCAAGCAAGTCAAATGACAGATAGTACGGTAACTGTCATAGATTCAAAATCTATTTCATTTGGATTAGGATATCAAGTCCAACATGTTGTAGATTGGAATAACCAAGGTTTTTCATCAGAAGAAATTGTTTCAAAAATAACTGACTTACAAAGTAATATAAAATTATATGTTGTTATTGGCCAATTAAATCAATTAATCAAAGGTGGTAGAATCAGTAAAACGAAAGGATTAATTGGTAATATGATGAAAATTAAGCCAATTGGGACGCTTGACGATGGTAAAATTGAACTCATTCATAATTCTCGTACTCAAAATGGTAGTATTCAATTTCTAAAAAAAGAAATCAGTACGTTTTTAGGAGATAAAAAAATTAAATCTATCGGTATCGCACACGCTAATATTTTAGAATTTGTGGATAAAATTAAAAAGCATTTTACCGAAGAATTTAATATCACTGAATATGATACAAATGTTACAACACCTATAATATCAACACACACTGGAGAAGGCGCAATAGGTCTAGTTGTTTTAAAATCATAAACTAATTTATAATAAATTAAGGTTCGTTTTAATTATTCTTTCATTTGTTAAATTTTCAAAACAATTTAATAGCTTATCACTGAAAATAATGATAACTTAATGACAAGATAATAAAAAAGGAGGTATACCATGGCATATGCGACATTAGCTGGGGGTTGTTTCTGGTGTTTGGTAAAACCGTTCACCTCTTATCCGGGCATTGAAAATGTTGTTTCTGGCTATAGTGGTGGACATGTTGAAAACCCTTCTTATGAAGATGTTAGTCATGGACAAACCGGCCATGTAGAAGCAGTACAAATCACATATAACTCTGAAATTACTTCCTTCGAGAACATTTTAGATGTTTATTTTAAAACATTTGATCCAACTGATAATGGCGGTCAATTTTTTGATAGAGGCGAACATTATCAACCAGCTATTTTTTATCATAATGAAGCACAAAAAAAAGCTGCAGAAGCAAAAATTCAAGAGTTAAATGAGCAGGCAATATTTAATAAACCCGTAATTACACCCATAAAACCATACAAAAACTTTTATCCTGCTGAATCCTATCATCAAGATTACTATAAAAAGAATCCATTGCATTATGAGCAATATCAACGTGGTTCTGGCAGAAAAAGTTTTATAGAAAAACATTGGGGGAAACAATATGATTAAGAAAAATAAAAATGATTTAACAGAAATGGAATACTTGGTAACTCAAGAAGATGGAACAGAGCCTCCTTTCCAAAATGAATATTGGAATCATTTTGAAAAAGGGGTTTATGTTGATAAAATTTCTGGTAAACCTTTATTTACCTCAGAAGAAAAATTTGAATCAGACTGTGGTTGGCCTAGTTTCTCAAAAGCTTTAGATGATGATGAAATCATAGAGCTCGTTGACAAAACATTTGGTATGGTGCGCACAGAAGTACGCTCTGAAGATGCGAACAGCCATTTAGGACATGTTTTCAATGATGGTCCAACTGAAAGTGGCGGTTTAAGATATTGTATTAACTCAGCTGCCGTGCAATTTATACCATTTGAAAAACTGGAAGAATTAGGTTACGGAGATTTAATACCACATTTTGAAAAATAAGGAGCGAACAAGACATGTTTAAAAAATTATTTGGTAAAGGTAAAGAAGTCGACAAAGAAACGAGTGTATATGCACCTATTACTGGAGAATATGTGAAAATAGAAGATATCCCAGATCCAGTATTTGCGCAAAAAATGATGGGAGAAGGATTTGGAGTAAATCCAACTGATGGTGAAGTTGTTTCTCCAATCAATGGTAAAGTAGATAATATCTTCCCAACAAAACATGCAATTGGTTTACAAGCTGATAATGAACTTGAACTACTTGTTCATATTGGTTTAGATACAGTACAACTTGACGGAGAAGGTTTCGAAGTATTAGTCGAAAGTGGCGATACTGTTAGTGTGGGAGACCCATTATTACGTTTTGATTTAGATTATATAAAAGAAAATGCTAAATCAGTTATTTCTCCAATAATTGTTACAAACTCAGATAACACGTCATCTGTGGCAATTGCCGACGATATAACATCAGTAACTAAAGGTGAAACTAAAATTATTGATGTGACAATGAACTAATGAAAGATCATTCATTTTATCAATTTGCATTAACAGCACGTGGTCGAAAAGACGAAAAAGGCGAATTAGCTGAAGAAATTTTTGATGATTTGTCTTTTCCACGACAGGAAAAAGATTTTCATGCTCTATCAGATTACATTGAAATGCAAGGAAGTTATACCGTTTCAATGTCTGTTTTTGATAGTTTATATGATGAATATACTGAATGGTTAAAATTTTAGTCTTAGTTTATATTTGAGAGAATATAGTAAAGTATATTAAAATAATAAAGTATCATAGAGAGCTGGGATTAATCTTTAATGATTCAATCCCAGCTACTTTTATTTTCAAATCAATAAAATTTCGATTTGAATTATACATATATTTAGGAAGTGATAAAATGTCGGAAAGATCAGACATGCAAAATGAAAACCACGAAGAAACTAAAAATAACGATGCTAATAACAAATATTCCACTAAAAATATGAGCTTTAAACGTAAAAATTTCATTTTAACAATCATAAGTATTGTGCTTATAACAGCAGTTTTAACAGTTTTTGCAACCATAGCAGTCATGAACTGGACAAGTGGGTTAGATGGAAAACAAAGAACAGAAATGAAAAAGGTTGAAGATGTCTATAGTATTTTAAATAAGGAATATTATAAAAATACAGATTCAGAAAAAATATCGGAATCTGCAATTAAGGGAATGGTAAAAGATTTAGATGATCCATATTCGGAATATATGACTAAAAAAGAATCTAAATCGTTTAACGAGGATGTCTCAGGTGATTTTGTGGGTATTGGTGCAGAAATGCAAAAAAAGGGAGATAAAATTCAAATTACAAGCCCTATGAAAAACTCTCCTGCAGAAAAAGCTGGCATTCAACCTAAAGATGTAGTGACTAAGGTGAATGGTAAATCTATTAAAGGTCAACCACTTGAAGCTATAGTCAAAAAAGTGCGTGGAAAACAAGGTTCAAAAGTTACATTAACAATTGAAAGAGCGAACCAAGAACACGACATCACTATTAAAAGGGATAAAATACATGTTAAAAGTGTTGAATATGAAAAACATGGAAATACTGGTGTGTTTACAATAAATAAATTTCAAAGTAGTACTTCTGGTGAATTAAAATCTTTAATTATTAAAGCTCATAAAGATGGAATTAGAAAAATTGTTCTCGATTTACGTAATAATCCCGGTGGATTGCTTGATGAAGCTGTGAAAATGGTAAATATTTTCGTGGATAAAGGAAAAACCGCAGTTCAACTTGAAAAAGGCGATCAAAAAGAACAAATAAAAACATCAAACGATGCAAGCAAAGAAGCTAAGGATATGGATGTTTCAATTTTAGTGAATAAAGGTTCGGCCAGTGCGTCAGAAGTATTCACTGGTGCTATGATGGATTATAATAAAGCTAAAATTTACGGTTCAAAAACTTTTGGTAAAGGCATAGTACAAACCACACATGAATTTGATGATGGTTCACTATTAAAATTTACGAATATGAAATGGTTGACTCCAAAATCTCGTTATATTCATGGGAAAGGCATTAAACCTGATACAAAAATTAATGAACCTGAATATCAATCTTTAAGCGTCATACCTAATACACAGACATACCAGTTGGGTGATGAAGACAAACATGTTAAAACAATTAAAGTGGGTCTATCTGCATTAAACTATCAGTCTAATAATAAATCTAAACGCTTTGATAAGGAATTAGAAGATGCTATTAAATCATTCCAAAAAGATAATAATTTAACAGTTAATGGAAAATTCAACAAACAAACCAATGATAAATTCACACAAGCTTTAGTTAATAAAGCAAATAAAGAAGATACTGTATTACAAACCCTATTAAACAAATTAAAATAAAGAGGTGAACCTCGCATGATAAGATTAGGTACCGTAGAAGATTTACCAACTATTTTAACGATTGTAGAAGAAGCAAAGTCAATAATGCAACAAGAAAACAACAACCAATGGGATGAACAATATCCATTAAAATCACATTTCAAAGAAGATATTAGTAAAGATTCATTGTTTGTTTTAGAAGAAAAAGATACAATTTTTGCCTTTATAGTTGTCGACCAGCAACAATCTGAGTGGTATGATGAACTGGCATGGCCAATTGATAGAAAAAATGCATACGTTATTCATAGATTGGCAGCCTCATCAGAATATAAAGGTGCTGCTACAAAATTATTTGATTTTGCTGTTAACCTTGCTTTACGAGATAATGTACATGTAATGTTAACTGACACTTTTGCATTGAATAAACGTGCTCAAGGATTATTCCAAAAATTTGGCTTTATCAAATTAGGTGAAGTAAATATTGATTATCCTCCTTTCGATAAAGGAGAACCATTCTATGCCTATTATAAAAAATTAGAAGAATAGAGGTAATAATATGACAAAAATCGCATTTACTGGTGGCGGTACTGTTGGACATGTTTCTGTTAATCTAAGTTTGATTCCAACAGCTTTAGAAGAAGGACATGAAGCATTTTATATCGGCTCCAAAAATGGTATGGAACGAGAAATGATTGAATCCCAATTACCAGAAATCCCATATCATAAAATTTCAAGCGGTAAATTAAGACGATACATCTCTTTTGAAAATATTAAAGATATTTTTAAAGTATTAAAAGGTATCTTCGATTCAAGACGCATATTAAAAAAAGAAAAACCTGACCTATTATTCTCAAAAGGTGGTTTTGTATCTGTGCCTGTAGTTATCGCTGCTAAATCCCTAAAAATTCCAACTATTATACATGAATCTGATTTAACACCCGGACTAGCAAATAAAATTGCTTTAAAGTTTGCTAAAAAGATTTATACAACCTTTGAAGATACATTACAATACCTGCCGAGTGAAAAAGCGGATTTTGTAGGTGCTACAGTGCGGGAAGATTTAAAAAGTGGTGATAAAAATAGAGGCTATCAATTAACAGAATTTAAAGATAATAAAAAGGTTTTATTAATCATGGGTGGTAGCCTTGGAAGTAAAAAGTTAAATGATATTATTAGAGATAATTTAGACGCATTATTAAATAATTATCAAGTGATTCATTTAACTGGTAAAGGATTGCTGGATCAATCCTTGACAAATAAAGAAGGATACGTTCAGTTTGAATTTGTTAAAGACGATTTAACTGATTTATTAGCGATAACAGACACAGTTATTAGTCGTGCTGGCTCAAACGCTATATATGAATTCTTGGCATTAAGAATTCCAATGCTCTTAATTCCATTAGGCCTTGACCAATCTAGAGGAGATCAAATTGACAATGCGAAAAATTTTGAATCTAAAGGTTTTGGAAGAACAATTCCTGAAGACACTTTAACCGAGGATAAACTCATCGATCAGTTAAAAGATATCGAAACTCACCGTGAATCTATTATAACTCAGATGCAAACATACAAAGAAAGTTTTACACGCCAAGATTTATTTCATAAAATTATTAAAGATGCAAATAACTAATAATAGGGAGGATACGCAATGAGTCGTTGGAAAAGAATAAGTCTACTCATTATTTTTACATTAATTTTTGGCATTATTGCATCCTTCCATGAATCAAGATTAGGGAAATGGATAGACAATGAAGTTTATGAATTCATATATTCTTCTGAAAGTTTTATAACTACTACATTTTTCTTAGGAGTAACTAAAATCGGGGAAGTATGGGCAATGGTTTGTTTATCATTATTACTTATCGCCTATTTAATGCTTAAAAAATTAAATATAGAGGCACTTTTCTTTGCAATAGCAATGAGTTTATCAAGTACTTTAAACCCATTATTAAAAAACGTATTTGACAGAGAACGACCTACACTATTACGTCTCATAGATATCTCTGGTTTTAGTTTTCCAAGTGGACACGCAATGGGGTCAGCCGCTTTCTTTGGCAGTACCATTTACATTGCTAATCGTGTCTTGAAAGGTAAAACAAAAGGAATTATGATAGGTCTTTCAGCACTATTTATTATTTTAATTTCATCATCAAGAGTATATCTTGGTGTTCATTATCCAACTGATATCATTGCCGGTATCATTGGTGGTGCTTTTTGTGTCGTATTATCAACACTAATATTAAGACACAAATTAAAAATTTAAATAATAACGAAATAGAATAAATGGCAATTTCTATATAAAATAGAAATTGCCATTTTTTAAATTCATCTGAGATACTTATATCTCAAACTTAATTTAATTGTGTCAAAAATTATTATAAAAACCGATTTCATAATGCAAACCGGTTTCTATATATACGTTGATTTACAACGTTAGTCTTTTACGGGCATATAAAAGGGGATATTTGCGAAAATGATCAATTCTACTAAAACAAATATGTGTGGGGGGAATGTCTATGTAGTATTGATAATCATTTTCAATTACATTATACAATACTGAGAATAATTGTCAATTAGATTTCGAATATTTTCTTATTTTTTATTTCAACATCGTTATACTTATTTATATTCAATATCTTATTTTATTTTTAATACCCTGTTACTTTCTATAAACTGTTATTTCATATATTATATATTTTGAGGTGTAAGCAATGACAAAAATTTTAATTGTTGAAGATGAACAAAATCTTGCACGTTTCATCGAGTTAGAATTAGAGCACGAAAACTATGCAGTAGATATTGAATATGATGGCAAACCTGGGTTGGAAAAAGCTTTAACAAATGATTACGATTTGATTTTGTTAGATTTGATGCTACCTAATATTAATGGTTTAGAAATTTGTAGACAAGTCAGACAAAATAAATCCACTCCTATAATTATTATCACAGCAAAAAGTGACACTTACGATAAAGTAGCTGGATTAGATTATGGGGCAGATGATTATATAGTAAAACCCTTTGATATTGAAGAATTATTAGCAAGAATAAGAGCAATGTTACGTAGACAGCCACAAAAGAACATCATCGACATGCAAGGCATTATTATAGATAGAGATGGCTTTAAAGTAACTGTAGATGGTAATTCTTTAGATTTGACGAAAACAGAATATGATTTATTGACCTTATTAGCTGAAAATCGTAATCATGTATTACAGCGAGAACAAATTATCGCAGATGTGTGGGGTTATGATTCAGAAGTTGAAACTAACGTTGTTGATGTATACATCCGCTATTTAAGAAATAAGCTTAAACCATATAATAAAGATAAAATCATAGAAACTGTACGTGGCGTGGGATATGTGGTTAGAAAATGAAACAGCGTAAATTAAAAACCAAGTGGATGATTATCACAACAACGATTACATTTTCAACCATATTTATATTTAGTTTAATTATCATATTCTTTCTAAGTAACGCATTACGTCACAACGAACTAAGCGAAGCTGAAAGAAGTTCATCGGATATCATTCAACTTTTCGAATCTAAACAATTAAACGATATTACACCATTAGACTTAAATGCTTCGTTAGGTAATTTTCAAAAAGTGATTCTTTATAATAAAAATGGTGAAAAACAAATAGAGACTTCAAATGACAACGATATCGTTTATTCACCTAATTTCAAACCTAAAGAAATTGATACGGCTTTAATAAAAAAATACCATAACAACGATTATTTAATTATTACAAACCGGATTAATACACACCATTTTAAAGGATATAGCGTAATCATTCATTCTTTAGAGAATTATAATGCACTCGTCAATTCATTGTATTTTATTGCACTCATATTTGGAGTGATTGCTACTTTTATAACTGCGATGGTAAGTTATTTCTTCTCTGCACAAATTACAAAACCATTAATCTTAATGTCTAATAAAATGCAGCAAATTCGTCGTGATGGTTTCCAAGAAAAAGTGGACTTAGTTACTAATTATGAAGAAACAGATAATTTAATTGTCACTTTTAATGAAATGATGTTCCAATTAGAAGAATCGTTTAACCAACAGCGTCAATTTGTTGAAGATGCTTCACATGAGCTACGAACTCCATTACAAATTATTCAGGGTCACTTAAATTTGATACAGCGGTGGGGCAAAAAAGATGCAGCAATTCTTGAAGAGTCACTCGACATATCCTTAGAAGAAATGACTAGAATTACAAAATTAGTTGAAGAATTATTATTGTTAACAAAAGATAACAACAATAGTAAAGAAAATGAAACCGAAAGTGTAGAAATTAATCAAGAGATTACATCCAGAATTAAATCACTAAAACAACTTCATCAAGATTATGTTTTTGAATTTGTACCTTATCAAAAACCGCTTAATATAAAAATAGACCGTTATCAATTTGAACAAGTACTAATTATCTTCATTGATAACGCCATAAAATATGATCAAGTTAATAAATATATTCAAATTCAAACAAATCTAAGGAACAAACAAATATCAATTGAAATCACTGACCATGGTGTAGGTATTCCAAAAGAGGATATAGATTTTATTTTTGACAGATTCTATAGAGTTGATAAATCCCGTTCCAGAAAGTTAGGCGGCAATGGTTTAGGTTTGTCGATAGCTAAAAAAATCATTGAATTAAATCATGGGACAATTCATGTAGAAAGTGAAGTAGGAAAATACACGACATTTAAAATCACATTTTGATTATTAACAGGTTACTCATTCAAGTAAAAATATGTTACGCTATAAAATGAAAATACAATTAGCAGAGCCAAATAAAATCAGGTTCTGCTTTTTTCATATAACTAGTTATTGATACTTTAATTTGCGTTTATTTAATGCTATTATTGATTTGTAAGCGTTTTAACTATTTTGTGGAGGGTGTAATATGAGCAACGAAAGTCAGGTTACCCAGGCACCTGTAAATTTCGGGGCAAATCTTGGATACATTTTAGATCTATATGATTTATATTTGAATGATCCAGCTTCAGTCCCTGAAGATTTACAAGTCCTATTTAGTACAATCAAAAACGGTGAAGCAAACATCACAACAAATACAGCTGATGGTCAACAAAATACGACTAAAGCTGATAGCACGATTAAACGTGTTATGCGTCTCATAGATAACATACGTCAATATGGGCATTTATTGGCAGATATTTATCCAGTTAACAAACCTGAAAGAGAAAATGTTCCAAAATTAAATATTGAAGATTTTAATTTGGATAAAGAAACACTAGAGTCAATTTCAGCAGGTATTGTATCTGAACACTTTAAAGATATTTACGATAATGCTTATGAAGCTATTGTTCGTATGGAAAAACGTTATAAAGGACCTATTGCATTTGAATATACACATATCAATAACAATAGGGAACGTGTATGGTTAAAACGTAGAATAGAAACACCATACAAAGCAACATTAAACGATAATCAAAAGATTGAATTATTTAAAAACTTAGCACATGTAGAAGGCTTCGAAAAATATTTACACAAAAACTTTGTGGGCGCAAAACGTTTCTCAATAGAAGGTGTAGACACACTAGTGCCAATGTTACAACAAACATTAAGACTTGCTAGTGACGAAGGCATTCAAAATATACAAATAGGTATGGCCCACCGTGGTAGATTAAATGTACTTACACATGTGTTAGAAAAACCATATCAAATGATGATTTCTGAATTCATGCACACTGATCCAATGAAATTCCTACCAAAAGATGGTAGTTTAGAATTAACTTCAGGTTGGTCAGGAGATGTAAAATACCATCTCGGTGGTGTAAAAACTACAAATTCTTATGGCAGTGAGCAGCGCATTTCCCTTGCGAATAATCCAAGTCATCTTGAAATCGTTGCGCCGGTTGTATTAGGTAAAACACGTGCAAATCAAGATGATACCGACAAACCTGGAAAAGTTCATACTGATTTCCATAAATCTATGCCGATATTGATTCATGGTGATGCTGCTTACCCAGGACAAGGTATTAACTTCGAAGCTATGAATTTAGAAAATTTAGACGGCTATTCAACAGGTGGTACACTCCATATTATCACTAATAATAGAATTGGCTTTACAACTGAGCCAGAAGATGGTCGTTCTACAACGTATTCATCTGATGTTGCAAAAGGCTACGATGTACCTATCATGCATGTTAATGCAGATAATGTTGAAGCAACTATTGAAGCAATTGAAATTGCTATGGCGTTTAGAAAAGAATTCCATAAAGATGTTGTCATTGATTTGGTTGGTTATCGTAGATATGGGCACAATGAGATGGATGAACCATCCATTACCAATCCGTTACCATACCATAATATTCGAAAACATGACCCTGTTGATGTACTTTATGGTCATCAATTAGTTCAAGATAATATTATTTCTGAAGATCAAATGAATCAAATCTTTGATGAAGTTCAAAAAGAACTCCGTGCCGCTCATGATGAAATAGATAAAAACGACAAGATGGATAATCCAGATATGCAAAAACCAGATAGTCTTGCCGAACCACTCCAAAGTGTCGATGTGGATGTAAGTTATGAACAACTTAAAGAAATTAATGATGCAATGCTATCATATCCATCTAACTTTAATGTTCTTAAAAAATTAAATAAAGTCTTAGAGAAAAGAAGAGAGCCTTTTGAGAGCGAAGATGGATTAGTTGATTGGGCTCAAGCAGAACAATTAGCATTCGCAACAATCACTCAAAAAGGTACGCCTATTCGCTTAACTGGACAAGATAGTGAACGTGGTACATTCAGTCACCGTCACGCCGTACTCCATGACCCTGATTCAGGTGAAGAATATATCCCACTTCACAATGTTCCAGGACAAAAAGCAACTTTTGAAGTGCGTAACTCGCCACTATCAGAAGCAGCGGTTGTTGGTTTTGAATATGGTTATAATGTGCAAAATAAAGATTGTATGACAATTTGGGAAGCCCAATATGGAGACTTTTCTAATATGGCTCAAATGATATTCGATAACTTCTTATTTAGTGCTAGAGCTAAATGGGGTGAACGTTCAGGTTTAACACTATTCTTACCTCATTCATTTGAAGGTCAAGGGCCTGAACATTCATCTGCACGTTTAGAAAGATTCTTACAATTAGCTGGGGAAAATAACAGTACAGTAGTAAACTTATCAAGCTCAAGTAACTACTTCCATTTACTGAGAGCTCAAGCTGCTAGCTTAGGTACACAATCAATGAGACCACTAGTAGTAATGTCTCCTAAGAGTCTCTTACGTAATAAAACAGTTGCTGACCCAATTGATAAATTTACATCTGGAAAATTCGAACCAATTTTACCAGAAGAACATGATAAAGAAGCTGTTAAAAAAGTAATTCTAGCGTCAGGTAAAATGTTTATTGATTTAAAAGAATATTTAGCAAAAAATCCAAATAATTCAATTTTACTAGTTGCCGTGGAAAGATTATATCCATTCCCAGCTGAAGAAATTGAAACATTACTAAATGAATTACCTCATTTAGAAAATGTAGCTTGGGTACAAGAAGAACCTAAGAACCAAGGCGCTTGGTCATTTGTTTATCCATATCTGAAAGAATTAACTACAGATAAATACGATTTAAGCTATCATGGCCGTATTCAACGTTCAGCTCCTGCTGAAGGTGATGGAGAAATACACAAACTTGTTCAAAATATGATAATCGAACAAAGCACAAAATTTAACTAGGGGGAAGTTAAGCATGCCAGAGGTAAAAGTTCCAGAATTAGCAGAATCCATTACAGAAGGTACCATTGCAGAATGGTTAAAACAAGTCGGTGATAGTGTAGATAAAGGTGAAGCTATCCTTGAATTAGAAACAGATAAAGTAAACGTCGAAGTAGTTTCTGAAGAAGCTGGTGTATTGCAAGAATTACTTGCAAATGAAGGTGATACGGTAGAAGTTGGCCAATCTATCGCTGTTGTAGGCGAAGGAAGTGGCAATAATAATTCAGAAGCACCTAAACAAGATAATTCTGAATCACAAGCAGCTGAGAGTAACGAAAAATCAGAGCAACCAAAATCAGAAGCTCAAAATGATAATGAAAGTACTGCTGACGATTCACAAAATAAAGGACAACGTGTTAATGCGACACCATCTGCACGTAAATATGCACGTGAAAAAGGCATTGACTTATCCGAAGTAGCAACGCAATCAAATGATGTTGTTAGAAAAGAACATGTTGATCAATCACAAAATAATAAGAATGAACAAGCTGCACAATCATCATCAAAAGAAGAACCTAAAAAACAAGCAGCTCCACAAAACCCAACAAAACCAGTTATCAGAGAAAAAATGTCTCGTCGTAAGAAAACAGCTTCCAAAAAGTTATTAGAAGTATCTAATAATACAGCAATGCTAACAACATTTAATGAAGTTGATATGACAAATGTGATGAACTTACGTAAACGTAAAAAAGAACAATTCATTAAAGATCATGATGGTACAAAACTAGGTTTCATGTCATTCTTTACAAAAGCATCAGTAGCAGCATTGAAAAAGTACCCTGAAGTAAACGCTGAAATTGATGGTGAAGACATGATTACAAAACAATACTATGACATCGGGGTTGCCGTATCTACAGATGACGGATTACTCGTACCATTTGTAAGAGATTGTGATAAGAAAAACTTTGCCGAAATTGAAGATGAAATAGCTAATTTAGCTATCAAAGCGCGTGATAAAAAATTAGGTTTAGATGATATGGTAAATGGCTCATTTACTATTACCAATGGTGGTATCTTTGGTTCAATGATGTCTACACCAATTATTAATGGTAGCCAAGCTGCGATTCTAGGTATGCATTCTATTATTACACGTCCGATTGCTATCGACGCAGACACAATTGAAAACCGTCCGATGATGTACATTGCATTAAGTTATGATCATAGAATCATCGATGGTAAAGAAGCAGTAGGTTTCTTAAAAACTATTAAAGAATTAATTGAAAATCCAGAAGATTTACTATTAGAATCTTAATCCACAACACAAAATAGTTTACTAACCTTAATACAACGGCGTTCAGCGTCGTTGTATTTTTATGTGCTTATTTCATTTTTGATAACATTCAAATGCACGCTCTAGTATTATTTTACTGTTGAAAGTCATTGTAATGATTTGAATATAAAATAAAAAGCACCTAAATTATTTAAGTGCTTTTGTATTATATGAAAGATATTATTACTAATAATAAAGCACAAGCTAAGCAGATGTAGCCTGTAACTTTAAAATTTTGCTTAAAAAATACATAACTTAAAATGAAAATAGATAGAGTTAGACTTAAGGTGGATAGTAGAACAGATACATGAATGATATTAAAACTTATGAAAATATGAAAAACAAATAACATTGTAGCTATTATTAATAATATTATTTCAAGTGGTTTTAAATCTTTCATTTGAGGATTGACCAAAATATTGTCCTCCCTGAATTTATCTAATTAAGCATATCCATATCATCAAACATGAAAAGCTGTAAAAATATTCATTTCAATCTATTGATATTATTACATATTAATAATGAATAGTCATATGTAAATACACAGGTTCATCATGTTGGTTTAAATATTGGTGAAATATATTTCCATTGAATTTAATAGCTTCATTTTTATGAATAACAAAGGTTTCTCCATCTAATATAAGTGTTAAGGTACCTTCATAGACTGTGATATATTCCATTGTATTTGATCCATGGGGCGACCCGTCCATTTGCCCTTCAACTCCAATAACAACCATATAGCTTTCAAACTTCTTTTCAATATCAAACTTAAATAGAGGATATGCTTTATATTTATTATCTTCTGAAATTAAGGGTTGTATTTCATTCAAACTAACTTTCTGTATAATATTGCTATTTTCTTGTGTTAATTCTGTGAATGATACTTTTAAACCATTTGCTATCTTCCATAATGTTGTGATAGATGGAATGGATATCTTACGTTCTATTTGTCCCAACATTGTTTTACTTACACCTGTGACATCAGATAATTGTTCCAAGGAATAACCACTTTGTTTTCTATATAATTTTAAATTTTCAGCTATAATGTCGTTAATTTCTCTCATCAATTTAAGCACCTCTATTTACAATATAACGTATAAACCATATACTTTAAAGACCAAACATTATAACGTAAATTTGGACGTTATAATGTTTTGATACGTGGGGGAGATTAAAATGTTAATAATATCTATGCTTATATATGCTGTTGTTGCAAGCTTTACACCCGGTCCTAATAATATAATGGCTTTGTTTTTTTCTCAAAATTTAAATTTTAAAAGCAGCTTACGATTTTCAATTGGTGTTGGATTTGGTTTTCTTTTGTTGTTACTAATATCCAGTATATTTAATACAACTTTGCATGCCGCTTTTCCTAAAATTGAATTTTTGATGAAAATATTTGCATTTATATATTTACTTTATTTAGCTTTAAAGATTTCTATGAGTTCTATTTATGGGACAAAGCAAACTTTTAGTCACAAGCTCAGTGGTTTAAAATCTGGTGTAATGCTACAATTCATTAATCCTAAAGGAATTATTTATGCTTTAACAGTAATTTCTACTTTTATCACACCTTTTTCTACGGATTGGCAAAAACAATTACCCTTTATTATCTTACTGGCTATTATCGGTTTTTTAGGTACTTTGAGTTGGGGTGTTTTAGGTTCTTTATTTAAATCATTTATATCAACACATGAACGTATATTTAATTTTGTCATGGCTGGTCTATTAGTTTATGTTGCTATAAATATTTTAATACACTAGTTATGAAATAATTGTTATTTAATGATTATCATATTGTTGTGAAAATTCGCGCGGACTACAACCATATGAGGTTTTAAATCTTCTGTAAAAATTCGAATAATCACTAAAACCACAATGAGTTGCTACTTGTTGTGGATTTTCTCCATTTTTTAATAACCTTTGAGCATTTTGCAAACGCAGATTTAATAAATAACGATATGGTGGATAGCCAACTAGTTTTGTAAATTGTTGCGTGATTTTATGTCGACTTACAAAAAATTTATTTTCAAGTTGCTCTAATGATATTTCCTGACTGTAATGTAATTCCATATAGTCTAATACCTGTCTAACTAAGTGACTAGATGGGTCATCACTATAATCAACGATACCTTCATTTTCTATTGCTACTCTATTAAGTATGATTAAAAACTGTGTCAGTAAAGATTTAGCAGCTAAATCTTTACCAAAAGCTTGATTATCTTGTTCATTAATTAAACCTTGTAACAAATAATATAATTCTCTTTTTTGATATTCCGATAACTGCAATAGATATTTAAATTTAGATGAATATTTATCAAAACACACGCTTAGATCACAATTTTCTACAGAAAGTTCATTTATTATTTCAGCATCAAATCGTAAGCCGATACGCTCTGCGTGACCATCCTTTTGTTCATCCAAACGATGGAATTCGTATGGTGGAATAATGAGCATTGAGCCAACCTCTAAATTAAAAGATTGTCCTTCTATGGTATAAAGCAAATTTCCAGATAATGAAAAAAATATTTCATAATGATCATGATAATGTAATTCATTTCCAAAATGACCGTCACTTATTTTATGCCATGCGGCGTATTGACCATCAAAGGGTAATGAAATTGTATCAAATTGTTGGGTAAATGTTTCTCTATCTTTCATGAAAATATCCCTCCTGCTCAAAAAACATACTTTTTTCCATGATTTACAATGTTGTTATTTTTCCCTCAAATTATAATTATATTATAACACTAAAATATAAATATTTTTGAAAGGAAGAATGAATATGACATCAACTCAAATTGGCGTTCAAATGATGATGCTCAAACAAAAAGTACAAGAAGAAGGATTATATAACGTACTGAAGAAAGTCAGTGATTTAGGTTATAATGCGGTCGAAATTTCTCAAATCGACATGAACCCACAGAATATTGAAGCAATGCAACAAGCGATTAATGATTTTGGAATGAATATTGCAGCAATGTCCTGTGGTGTAGAACATATATCTGCTAAACAAAAATATCCTGGAGATACATTAGAAGATGATTTCGATAAAATTGTAGCTGATTGTAAAGCTGTGAACTGTTCTATTTTGAGAATAGGAATGTTACCAATTAACTATATGGGATCCAAAGAAAGCACCTTACAATTTGCTGAAATTTGTGAAACTTATGCCAAAAGACTTAAAGAAGAAGGCATTGATTTATACTATCATGCCCATAATTTAGAATTTGTTCAATACAATGGACAATTTATGCTTGATTTAATGAGAGATCATACAAATCATTTAGGTTTCGAACTAGATATCCATTGGATTTGGAGAGCAGGACTTAATCCAATAGATGTCATTCCAAAATATGCAAATCGTATTCGTGCTATACATTTAAAAGACTATCGAGTAGGTGAAATAGATATGTCACAATACCCTGGCGAAGGACATGAAAAATTATATTATATGTTACATATGATTACTCAATTTGCTGAATTAGGAAAAGGC
Organism: Staphylococcus sp. GDY8P119P; assembly: GCF_017892075.1. NCBI lineage: Bacteria > Bacillati > Bacillota > Bacilli > Caryophanales > Staphylococcaceae > Staphylococcus > Staphylococcus sp. GDY8P119P. The sequence goes on along the minus strand of NZ_JAESKJ010000006.1, from coordinate 918,708 downwards.
ACTTTACCGCTTAAGGATATTATTGAAATTGGACGTGAAAGTGGCAGTGAATATTTCTTCGTTGAACAAGACGAGCTATACGGCGAAGATCCATATAATTGTTTAACAATTAGCCGGGACCACTTATATGATCTGGGTTATAAATCTTGGTTTTAATGTTTACTCTAAAATAAATATTCTGTGCTTATTTACATTTAATTAAGTAAGCGCTATCAAAATGATAAGGATGTAGATACGATGTTTAAAAATATTGAGATCTCTGGATTTTCTGATGAAATCGCTTCAGATTTTCAAACACAGTTAAAAACGGTAAATGAGCTAGGCATGAGCTATATTTCCTTACGTGGAATCGATGATAAAAATATTGGTGATTACTCAGTAGAAATGATTAAGAAAGATGTAATTCCTCGCTTAAAGCAATGGAATATCGGAGTATCATCTATAGGTTCACCAATTGGCAAAATTTATATAGATGATGAAGCAGCGTTTGAAAGACAATTAGTAATGCTCAAATCATTATGTGAAATAAGTCAATTGCTCAATTGTCAGTATATTAGAATATTTAGTTTTTATATTCCTAAAAAAGACAATTTTGATGATTATAAAAATGTAGTGATTTCAAAATTAAAGGAATTTGCAAAAATAGCTGAGCAATACAATATTGTACTGTTACATGAAAATGAAAAAGATATTTTTGGTGATATTGCTCGTCGATGTAAACTTATTCTTGATGAAGTAAACTCTCCAAATTTCAAGGCGATATTTGATTTTGCGAACTTTGTCCAATGTGGAGAAGATACACAGGACTGTTACGACTTACTTTCAGATGACATAGCGTATATCCATATTAAAGATGCAGTATACAAAGATAATGTTAATGTGCTATGTGGTACAGGTGATGGTCAGATTGAAAGTATCTTAGTACAATTTTTTGAATCAGGTTATCAAGGATTCTTAACACTTGAACCGCATCTTGTCGTTTTTGATGCTATTAAAGACTTAGAATTAGAACATTCAACTGAAACAATTCAAAATTCTGCTGCAAAAGATGGTGCAGAAGGATATAAAATGCAATATGAAGCACTTTTGAAAATATTATCGAATATAAACAATAAGGAGAATACACAATGAAAAAAATTCGTTTAGGCATTATTGGTTTGGGCGCTCAAGGTAGTACGTATGCTGAATTTATTAAAGCTGGTAAAATTCCACAAATTGAAATTGGAGCGATTTGCGACATCAATACTGAAAAGAAAAATGAAGTAAAAAATCATTATCCTAATGTACCATTTTATAATGACTATATCGCTATGCTAGAAAGTGGGGATGTTGATGCAATTGTTACAACCGTTCCTCATTATCTGCATACTGATATAGGTAAAGAAGCCTTAAAACGGGATATTCACGCTTTACTTGAAAAGCCGGCTGATATTTATGCTGAAAAAGTGAAAGAAATAAGTGAATTAGCAGCATCCAAACCACATTTAACATTTGCGATATTCTTTAATCAACGCACAAATCCACTTTATCAAAAAGTAAAATCTCTTATTGATGACGGTGTAATTGGAAATATTCGTCGTACGAATTGGATCATCACGACTTGGTGGCGTCCTCAAGCATACTATGATCAAAGTTCATGGAGAGCTACATGGTCAGAAGAAGGCGGCGGTGTTTTAGTAAACCAAGCGCCACACCAAATAGATCTATTACAGTGGCTATGTGGGATGCCAAAATCTGTGTTTTCAAATATTAAATATGGCTCTCAGCGTGATTTAGCGGTTGATGATGATGTAACAACCATTCTAGATTATGGCAATGGTGCGACAGGTGTATTCATTACATGTACCCACGATATTATCGGTACTGATCGTTTAGAAATCACAGGTGATAATGGCAAAATATTAGTTGAAGATAGTAAGACAATCACATTGACACGTTTAAAAGAATCAGAAACACAAATGAATCGAAATATGTCTTGGGAAGAAGCAGCTAAAATCTTTAAAGGCAACGGATTAGAAAATATTTATGATCAGCAAACATTTGAATTTGAAAGTGTATGGGGTGAGCAACATATAAATGTATTAGAAAATTTTGCTGCTAATATCATTGACGGGACACCTTTAATTGCGCCTGGAAATGACGGCATAAATGGCGTGAATTTAGTAAATGCAATCTATTTATCTAGTTGGACAGGTAAAGAAGTAACAGTTCCAGTAAATCCCTCAGAATTTAAAGATGCATTAAAGCAACAAATTCAAAACGAAGCACATTAAAAATGTTGAAAATCGGAGCTGGTAATATGTTGAAAATTGGAATTATAGGACTAGGTGATATTTCAGCAATACATCTCAATACGATAGAGGCAAATTCCAATGTAGCATTAGTAGCTGCATGTGATATAGATAACGCCATGCAAACTAAAGTACCCAATGCTCAATTTTTTACAAATTTTGAAAATATGTTAAAAGAAGTGGATCTAGATTGTGTACATATTTGTTTGCCTCATCATTTACATGTATCTGCGACAACTGCCTGTGTAGAAAGAGGTATACATGTTTTGCAAGAAAAACCTCTATCAATTAATGCTAAAGAAGGATTAAAATTAATTCAATTAGAGCAAAAATATCCAGATACTAAAATATGTGTTTGCTTTCAAAATAGGTTTAATGAAACATTTCAAACTTTAAAACAGATAGTACAAAGCAAAAAGTTTGGTGAAATCATTGGTATAAAAGGTATCGTTACTTGGTTCAGACCTGAATCATATTATACTGATAAACCATGGCGTGGAAAATTAGATACTGCTGGAGGTGGTGTATTAATCAACCAAGCCATACACACCTTGGATTTAATGCAATTACTTTGCGGCCCTGTTGATACAATTAAAGGCAATGTATCACAATTGTTAGATTATCATATTGAAGTCGAAGATACCGCTTCTGCACATATCAAATTTAAAAATGGGGCGAATGGAATGTTTTTTGCCACTAACGCTAATTTTGGCAATTCAAGTATCGAACTTCAAGTCATTTTTGAAAATGAAAAATTCACAATTAAAGATAATATACTTACACGTGTTAATAAAGAAGGATACAAAATTCATATTATTGAAGATAAAAAATTGCCAGGTACAAAATCATATTATGGACCAAGTCATGGGACACTCATAAATCAATTCTACGATTCCATTTATAATCACACTAAAAACTATATACACGTTAAAGATGCATTACCATCAATAGCAATCATAGATGCAATACAAAAATCTTCACAAACAAATGAGACAATTCATTTTACGAGTATTTAGCAAACAAATGAAATTTTGGTATTTTAATTTATTGTGGAACATAATCATAGCGATTAAAAGTAAACTCATTCAAGTTAATTAATGAACTGGGCAGAAATCCTTTTTATATCGATTTCTGTCCATTTTTATTATTCTTAGCTTTATTGTAAATAGTAATTTTATAAACTATAATGATAATAACCAAAATAAGGAGTAATCATGATGACCACAAATAAAATTATTTTAGATTTAGCGATTACATTGGATGGATATATAGAAGGGCCGAATGGAGAAGTTGATTGGTGCATCATGGACGAAGAAATGAACTTTAATCATTTTCTAGAACAAATTGATACTATTATATATGGTAGGAAAAGTTATGATTTATGGGGAGAATTTATGCCAAATTTAAAGGATGATCAATTTGGAGATAAAATGATGTGGGACCAAATTCATAGCAAGCAGAAATTTGTGTTTACTAACCAAAATTATAATGATAAAGCGCATACAAAGTTTATTAACGGTGATGATATCAGTAGCAAGGTTTTGAAAATCAAAAAACATAGCAACAAAGACATTTGGCTCTATGGCGGCTCAAATATTATCACAACTTTTATAAATCTTAACCTTATTGACGAATATAGACTTTCAATCCACCCAGTCATTTTAGGATCTGGAAAACCTCTTTTTGAACACAATCAAAATCGGGTCAACATCTCATTGTGTAATACACATGTTTATAAAAGTGGTGTAGTGCAAATGATTTATCAAAAAATAGACTAAACATAGAAGCAAAAATATCTTATTTTTGCATAAACAACTTTAAATGGGAAGTGGGCTTTATCTTATTTGCATTAAAATTAACAAAATGTCAATTTCTATAATTTTTCAATAGAAATTGACATTTATATTATTTCACCAATAATATTAAAATCTTTGGCTAATTTAAAGCGCGTTATTTTAAGCAATAAATACAAAAAGCTCAATAATCGCTAAAATTAAAAACACTAGAAAAACAATGCCATAAATATTATTTTTCTTAATACTTTCTTTGCTTGCTTTTTGCTGTTTTGCTTTATTATTTATATTGGAAAAGAAAGTAATACCTGAATAAACTGCAATCAGTACTGTGACACCAAATAAAATCCATGTACCAAACATATATATAACCTCCTTAAATAACTAAAATAAATTTTTTCATACATATAAAATAATTATTCCTATTATATACCTATATTAATACATTTCTGCTAATCCTCCAATGTTTAAAATTTACAATTTTGTAAATACAATCACAATCAGATACTTCATCATACAAATAACATGTAAAATAAGTTATAATGTATTGAAAGAATATGAATAGAGGGGTTAATATAATGAATGGTCTTAGAAGTGTAACTACAGGGACAAATGATTTAAGTAAAACCAAAGAGTTATTCTCCAGCATACTTGGATTAAATGTGGCAGATAAAGGACAAGCTTTACGTTTTGGTGATGCTGAATTAAATTCAGGTACACGTATACATTTTGTAGAAGTACCAAACTATATTAACAATAACAACCATATTGAAAATATCGGTTTAAGAGTTCCAAGTGATGAAGGACTTGAAGAATATCAATCAATTTTAGAACAGCATCAAATTGCTTTCGGTGCGCCTACTGATTTAAACGGTCATAAATATTTCAATTTCCAAGATCAAAATGGGCAGACATTTAATATTTATTCCAATGAACATAATTCTGGTACACCACTCGGTATACCAACCTTCGAAAGTAATGTAAACCCGCTGCATCAAATTCAAGGCCTAGGTCCTGTTATCTTAAAAGTTAACGATATAGTACTTACACAATCTATTTTAACTAGGGTGTTTGGCCTAGAACATTTTGCAGAATATACTCCTAACGACCATGCTAATTTTAAAATACAAGTTTTTCGTATTGGTGATGGTGGTTTAGGCGGCGAGCTGCATGTTTACGCATCAGACGAAGAAATTTTAATGCCGGAACATGGTATATTAGAACAAATTGAATTTGGAATAGAATCTAAATCACAATTCCAAAAGACTATTGAAGAACTTGAATCCATTGGAATCCCTTATCAAACATTAGATCAAGAAGGCGAAAGATCACTAAGAATCACTGAAAAAAGTGGTATTACATTCATTTTAACCTTAGAAACTTCATAATAAAAAAAGAGAGGATTTTTAGCTATGCTACATGAAACTTGGAAAGATCATACACCCATTAAAAAAGTAGAAGTTACACATACAGATGCACAAAAATTCACAGTGTCTGACATGTTAACTGTAGGACAACAATATGATGTAATAAATGAAACTGAAGAATATTATCAAATCATCGACAACTCTGGACTTGTCGGTGGCTACTTTAAAACCTATTTTAAAGAGGTATAATTTACAATATGAAACATGTGAAATAGAAAACGTGTAATATTAAATATAACTTAAATTAATAAGACTAGGGCTATATAATTTCAAACATTATCCAAGCCCCAGTCTATTTTTAATGATATGAATTTTATAAATTATTTTATTTTTAAAGGAGCAAGGAACAATGACGAATTCGCAATATATTAACAAAGATGAAACTGTGTTTGATGATGCAACATCAATGATGGCATTGAATAAAAATATTTTATTAAAAGGACCAACGGGCTCTGGAAAAACAAAGCTAGCTGAGACTTTGAGCGAAACAATAGATCGTCCAATGCACCAGGTCAATTGTTCAGTAGATTTAGACGCTGAAAGTTTATTAGGTTTTAAAACGATACAGACAAATGAAAATGGCACACAAGAGATTGTATTTATTGATGGACCAGTTATCAAAGCAATGAAAGAAGGCCATATACTTTATATCGACGAAATCAACATGGCAAAACCAGAAACTTTACCCATTTTAAATGGCGTATTAGATTACCGTAGAAAATTAACAAATCCGTTCACTGGTGAAATTATCAATGCTGCCCCTGGATTTAATGTAATCGCTGCAATAAACGAAGGATATATTGGTACATTGCCAATGAACGAAGCACTTAAAAACCGGTTTGTCGTTATTCAAGTAGATTATATTGATGGCGATATTTTAAGTGATGTAATTAAAAATCAAAGCCAATTATCAGATGATAAAACAATACAAAAAATCATTAATTTTAATGAAGATTTACGAACAATGACCAAACAAGGCCAAATTTCTGAAGAAGCAGCGAGTATACGTGCTTTAATTGATTTAAGTGATTTGGCTACCGTGATGCCTATAGAGCGTGCCATTAAACGTACAATTATCGATAAACTAGAAGACGAACGTGAACAGCAAGCCATATTAAATGCAGTAGAATTAAACTTTTAGTGAGGGATATTTATGAGCGATCGTTTTATATTATTTAATGACGAACAGCTAGATGCAAAGCAAGTAATGATGTTGCAAGATTTGGCTCGATTATTACTAAAAAATGAACAAACACAAGTTAAAATTCAAAAATTCCCATATTACGATCCAATCAATAATATGTTAATAACGAGTGCTTTTTGGTCGCATAGAAGAAATGACATTGAAACAACGGGGCTCAAGACTGATGTCATGCTTGCTGCTTACGGCTACAAATTGATGGATGAAACAGTTGTCAACGAAGTTATTCATAATAATACGTTTAAGCATCCAAAATTTTTCCAACAACTTTTTAAATTATTAGAAGATAAAAGAGTATTAAACGAAATAGTTAAACAACGGCCGTCTACTAAAGATGCTATTCACATGCGCAATGAAATTAGATTAAGTTATACTAGTACTCAAATCAATGTATATAAAACCAAAAAGACGTTTACAGATTTACTCTTTTTATATTTGGAATCATCGATTTTAAATGAGAACTTTTACGACATACCCCAAATTGGTCCACAAATTGATGATATTCTGACAAATATGTATCAATATTTGCCTAATTTTTTCTATAATGATTCGTCCGAGGATAATATGTACTTAGCTGAACGGATTATGTTCCAAATTGATGATATCTTAAATGAAGATATGTTAAATGAATATTATCATTTACCTAAAAAAGTATATGAAGCCATTCACGAACTCAAATTTGAATATATAAAACGAACGGATGCAAGTAATACTGATAAATCTTCAAACAATGACCATGACGAAGAAAGTGTTAGTGAAGATATAGAATCTAATCATCAAGATAGTGCTTCACAAGGTGGAGCATATTTAGAAATGGAACTACATGAAGGTGAAAATAGTGAGGTTGTTGGTGATAATGACACTGCTAGAGAAGGCGACAGCGGTGATGATATGACAGATATGCAAACTAAAAAAGGTAAAGGATCTACGAATCAAGTAGAAAGTGAAGAAGGTGGGTCAGTAGGCAATCATTCTGCTTTTGCATTAAAAGGGATAAACGCAAACGTAGACGTTAAATGGAACATACCTGAAATACTACCTGAATATCATAATGCATATCATGGTGTTGAAAAAGAAGTCCAATTTGAAACAAAAGACTTGATACAAATTATCAAAAAAACAATAGATAGAGAATACCAAGATGAGCGTCGAAATCTAACAAAAGGACGATTACAAAAAAATCTATTAAATTGGTTTATTGATGATCAATATAAATTATTTTATAAAAAACAAGATTTAAGTCAATCATTTGATGCAACCTTCACTTTATTAGTTGATGCTTCAGCAAGTATGCAAGATAAAATGTCTGAAACAATTAAAGGAGTCGTTTTATTTCATGAAACGTTAAAATCTTTAAACGTAAAACATGAGATACTAGCATTTAATGAAGATGCCTTTGATGCTGATGATACAAAGCAACCTAATATCATTGATGAAATTATTGCTTATGATCAATCAACTATAAAACGAGAAGGACCTAGAATCATGGCTTTACAACCACAAGATGATAATAGAGACGGTGTTGCGATAAGAATTGGCAGCGAACGCTTAATGCGTAGAGCGCATAATCAACGTTTTCTAATTGTGTTCTCTGACGGTGAGCCATCAGCTTATAATTATAGTCAAGATGGTATTCTAGATACTTATGAAGCTGTGGAAACAGCTCGTAAATTGGGTATTGAAGTTTTTAATGTATTTTTAAGTCAAGACCCAATTACAGAAGATATTGAAGAAACAATTCATAACATTTATGGCAACTATGCAATTTTCGTAGAAGGTGTAGAAAATCTACCAAGCCATCTTGCACCATTACTTAAAAAATTATTATTAAAATCTTTTTAGTACGTAATTTATTTATAAAATCACACATAAATTGAAATATTCAGAAATTTATATAGACGCATTCTTATAAATCGTGATAGAATAGTAAATATTATTTTATAGGCAAGAAGGAGAACGATTTATGAATAAAAATACATGGATTATAGGATTCACGCTGTTTGCTATGTTTTTCGGAGCCGGCAATCTTATATTTCCACCAAATTTAGGTTTAGATAGCGGCCAATTCTTTTGGCCTTCCATATTAGCATTTGCTTTAACTGGTATAGGATTGCCCTTATTAGGGGTAATCGTTGGTGCTTTAGATAAACAAGGTTATATTGGTTCTTTAAATAAAATTTCACCAAAATTTTCTGTGATATTCTTAATTGTCATATATTTAACAATTGGACCTCTTTTTGCAATACCACGTACTGCATCTACGTCATTTGAAATGACAATTACGCCAATTGCCCATACAAATAGTAGCTTAGCATTGTTTATATTTACAATCATTTACTTTTTAGTAGTTTTATATTTATGTATTAATCCAAATAAAATGGTAGATCGCATTGGGTCATTGTTAACACCATTATTATTAATTACTATTTTAGCGATGATTATCAAAGGGTTTGTTGATTATGGTGGTAATACACATAGTCAGGCAGCTGAAGCTTTTACTTCTAATTTTGCAGGTTTTTCACAAGGATTTACGAATGGTTATTTGACAATGGATGCGATTGCTGCCATTGCTTTTTCAATGATTGTGGTTAACGCGGTAAAAGCAACTGGTATCACGCACGCCAACAAAATTTTCAGACAAACACTATTAGCTGGAATTATTGCTGCAGTGGCACTTATGTTTATTTATATTTCCTTAGGATTTATTGGTAACCATATGGCTGTCCCGCAAGAGAAAGTTGCCAGTTTAATTGCTAACGATCAAAATATTGGTACATATTTACTAACGACAATGGCAAGCGCTGGATTCGGTGCTTTTGGAAAGTACTTGTTAGGTATCATCGTAGCTCTTGCTTGTTTAACAACTGCTTGTGGATTGATCGTATCTGTTTCAGAGTATTTTAATAGAATATTCCCAAGAATTTCATATAAAACTTACGTTATCATCTTCACGTTAGTGAGTTTTATTTTAGCAAATCAAGGATTAAACTCAGTGATTACAATGTCAGTTCCTGTTTTAAGTATTGTATATCCAGTAGCGATTACTTCGGTACTTTTAATATTACTAGCACGTTTTATTCCAACAAAACCAATTGCACAGCAAATTCCTGTAGCAGTAGTTTCTATTATTTCAATCCTTAGTGTGATTCACACACAAGGTTGGTTCAAGTTAAGTCTTATTGATAACTTACCACTGAAAGATTATTCATTAGAATGGTTCCCAATAGCAGTGATCACTACAATTATTGGTTATATTGTAGCACCGTTATTTAAGAAACAGAAAACTATCGTTTATGAAAAAGAATAATAAAATCAAATAACTCGTAGGGTATAAACATCCCTCATTTACGAAAAAACGTCAATTTCAATAGAAATTGACGTTTTTGTATATTAAGATTACTTGTTCTAGGTGAAAGGAGTACGTAACTGATGGATAGTAACAAGCTCATGATATAACAACCAAGACAAAATATACAATAAAAAAAGAGACCCGTAAATGAATCATTAAAAACATTCATTTGCGGGCTTAATATCTTATAAATTATTTTTTATCCATTTTATTTTTGCTGTTTCATACCTAATAATTGATTTTTCATTTCTGTTTCTAATTGGTTTAATTCAGTTTCTGCTTGTTTACGTTTATTTCGACCCTGTTCTTGGATTTGGAGGGTCTGTTCAATTGTGTCTATGATATCTTGCTGTGTTGTTTTTAAGGTTTCAATATCGACAACACCACGTTCATTTTCAGTAGCTGTAGCAACAGCATTTTGCTTTAAAAGTTCTGAATTCTTGAGTAACAAATTATTTGTAGTATCTGTTACTGCTTTCTGTGCAGAAACTGCATTACGTTGTCTCATTAAAGTCAGTGCAATAGACATTTGGTTTTTCCATAAAGGAATGCTCGTTAAAATTGAACTTTGAATTTTTTCTGCTAATGCATGATTCACATTTTGAATCATTCTAATTTGTGGCGCAGTTTGTATAGCAATTTGTCTGGATAGTTGTAAATCATAAATGCGTTTATCTAATCTATCTATAAATTGTTCCATATCTGATACAGCTTGTACATCCATTTGATTACCTGTGGATTCAGCTTGAGCATTTAATTTCGGCATATCTTCTTGTTGTATCACTTGTTGCTTTCTTTTAGCTGCTTCTATATACAGTGTTAATTCATCAAAATACGTTTTATTTAAATGATACAATTCATCTAGCATTTCAATATCTTTATTTAAATTATTTTTATGTTTATCTAGTTCAATTGAAATGCGATCAATTTGAGATCCTACAGATTGCATTTTTGAAAAAATTTCATTAACTGAAGCTTTTGTTCTTCTAAAAATACGTTTTAATTTTGATTGATTTTCTGGGTTTAACTCATCTGGGTTTACAGATTTAAGTTTGCTCATCAATCCATTTAAAGATTCCCCAACAGGACCAACATCTGTGGTTTTCACCTCATTAAGAATACGATGTGAAAATTGAGACATATCAGATTGTGCAGAAGTACCATAATTTAATAAGCTATCATTATCCATTGGTTTTATTTGTTTAGTTAATTCATCAATCTTCTGTTCATCTTCTTTAGTATATTGTTTTGTGCTGTTAATAATTTCTGATTCATTTGCTGATTGTTCATCAATATATTTATCCAATGGGTGCGAATTTAAAAAGTCTTGTTCTCTTACCATTTAATTTCACTCCACTTCTTTATATAAGTTACTTTTGTCTTTTTTGTTCAATTTTATTTAATTCCATTTCTATATCTAATTGGCTATAATCTTCTTCATTAATTCTCTTTAAATCTGCTACTAAAGTTCGTTTAACTTCATCTAAAGTGATGCGAGTTTGTGCTAACTTTTGCTTTTCTTCTTCTGATTTTTTTGGTGATTTTGCTAATCTCGTATAAGATTCAATGAGATTTAATGCATTATCAATATGAGAGTAGAAAAAACTTTCTACTTTAAAAAACATTCTGGGTTGTTGCTTTACTGCATAGTATATTGCTCGAGATATTCTATATATTTCGTTTACTTGTCTAAAATCTTTGATTGATCTTACGTTAACAAAAGTTTTTAAAATTCTTCTTATCTTGTCTTGTGCATTATTTAATTGACTATTTACAAAATGATAATCTCTTCGTGTTAAACCAATCTCATTTAAATATTTTCTAGAAGTTAAACGCTGAGTAGGGAAGTAGAATGCTATAAACGCTACTGCAGAAATAAGAAAATCAAAAATAAAATTTAACTCTAATGCAAATACACTAGAAATCCACGCGATAACAGCTATTGGAAAAGCAATAATGGTCCCATAAATTCGCGAAATATTATATCTCAAACTTCATCTTCCTTTATATTGTACTAAAATTTTCCCATGATTCATTCGTTTCTATCTCTTCAATTTCATAATCTTCAACTTGAGAAGCAGGTGAAGCACCTTCAGTGATAGCATTAATAAATGATGTTAGTGATGATTCATCTCCTTGAGCATAAATCTCTACATAATCAGATATATTTTGAACAGTACCTACAACATTATATTTTTTTGCTATCTTCTCAGTATAATAGCGAAAACCAACGCCTTGTACTATACCAAATACTTTAATATGTTTGCATTGCATATAATCACCTCTTATTATCATTATACGAAATTTTATCATACAAAACTAATATTTTTGTCTGAATAACAAGTGTCTATCCGTCAAAAGTATGAAACAGATAACTTGATTTTATATATGATACAGTTAAAATATTACACATAGCTATTTAGCAATATCTTTTGCGTATGGATGAATAAATTTTTTAAAATACGTTACATAACATATAGACAATATATAAAATTATATACAAATAATTCAAAATAAACGTAATAAATCATGATTAATATAATGATGATCATTACAATGATTTATTTGATAAGAGCAAGTATGAAGTTGAAAGTGAAAGGGTGTAATTTACATGTGGACAGTTGCAAAAATTCGGGCTGATTACGAAGGCTGGTGGTTATTTAGTGACTGGACTGATCATATCGTGGAACAATATCATTTTGAAAACTATGAAAAGATGCTAAATTACTATCAATCTATCATTGAAAATAGTAAAAAGCACTATGACAATTTTCTGGTTGGTAAATACAATATTCATGCATTTTATAATAATTGTGAATTAGGATTTTGTGAAGATTGTGATGAAGATTTACAGATTTTTTATAGTTATATTGTTTTAAATAATAATGAAGTTTATTATAAATTACCGATTGTTTAAGAAATTGTTTTTTCACAATTGCATTGCATTTTCAGCTATTATGGCTTATAATATGAGTCAAGCAATTGTTTTATTCCATATTGCAAAGAATATTGTAAGACAGATTTACACTGTGAAATTGTATTTTTTGTAATATGCGAATAATGCATATTGAATGAATATTAGTCTTGGAGGTTTCACATTTATGAAACAAGGTACAGTAAAATGGTTTAACGCTGAAAAAGGATTTGGTTTTATCGAAGTAGAAGGAGAAAACGATGTATTCGTACACTTCTCAGCGATTAACCAAGAAGGTTACAAATCATTAGAAGAAGGTCAATCAGTTGAATTTGAAGTAGTTGAAGGCGACCGCGGTCCTCAAGCTGCAAACGTTGTAAAACTATAATATAGATTGCAATATTGACTATAAAAAGAACCTTGTTAAAGGTTCTTTTTTAATATATAAATTTTTAAAATGTAATTTAAAAAGCTCTTTTTAAAGTGAATACTCGTTAATCGAGTACTTTAAAAAGAGCTTTAATTATGATTGATTCTTTATATTATTAACAAGTTATTTTGTATCATTTATGATTAATTGTCGCAATGATTGTCTTTTTATAACTTCTCTAGCTTTACTATCTTTTAGAAAGAATACTGACGGTTTTTGCATTTGGTTGTAATTAGATGCCATGGAATAATGATAAGCACCTGTTGATAAAACAGCTAGATAATCACCGCGTTTAACGGTACTAGGTAACTTAGCATCTTTAATTATAATATCTCCAGACTCACAAAGTTTTCCAGCTATTGTTACAGTTTCATCTTTTGGTTCATTTCTATTAACTAATAATGCTTCATACTGAGCATCATATAATGCAGTACGAATATGATCACTCATCCCACCATCAACTGATACATATTTGTTAACATTGGGAATCTCTTTAATTGTACCAACTTCATATAATGTTACACCGGCTTCTCCAACTATAGATCTACCAGGTTCTATTCCAATTTCTGGAAGAGGGTAGTTAAATTCAGTTGAAATTTCTTTTATCGCATCAGTAATTTCTGAAATTCCAGTTTCGATAGGGAAACTTACATCACCTTCAACATATCTAATACTGAAACCACCGCCTAAGTTAATCAGTTCAACCTCTATAGCATTTTCTTTTAACCATTGAATTACTATTTTTGCTGTTTCAATCATCGCTTCTGTGCCTTCAATTTGCGATCCTACATGAAAGTGAACACCTTTTAAATTTAAATGTTTCGTGTTTTTTACTTTTTCAACTGCTTGATTTGCCAATCCATGTTTAATTGACAAACCAAATTTACTATCTTCCTGACCAGTTTGAATAAATTCATGTGTATGGGCTTCAACACCAGGGTTTAAACGTAATACGACATTTACCGTTTCACTCGCATATTTATCTATGAGTTCTATTTCTTCTAATGCATCAATAACGATATAGCCAACTTTGCTTTCTAAAGCATACTGTAACTCATGCTTTGTCTTGTTGTTACCATGAAAATGTATATGCTGTGGGTCAAAACCGGCTTCCAATGCTGTATACAATTCTCCTTCAGATACTACATCAAGTTCAAGACCTTCTTCTTGTACTAATTTCACCATTTGTAGACAAGTAAATGCTTTAGAAGCATATGAAATGTTATAGTTTAATCCACTTTTCTGAAAAGCAGTGTGAAATCGTTGCATTTGTGATCTGATTTGATGTTCATCGTAAACAATAGTAGGGGTTCCGAAACTTTGAGCTATTGTTTTAAGACTTGTACCTCCCATTGTTAACTCGCCACGATCATTATATTCTACTACCATAATTTATCTATACTCCTTTATTAGTGAGTCGTGATTCATTGCACTTAATTGTTCAGAATTCGCGCCAACACCTTTAAATGTAAACTCGTCAACACGAATATCATTATTATATAATATTACTTCATCTTGTGCATGCACGTTGTTATCAACTTCAACAAACATATGGCTCATCATCAACGCACGAATAGGGTAACGCTTGCCGTTGATAAGTGCCTCATGTTTTGCTCTTGATTTAAGAATACCATCTCCATAGCCAATATCAACTACTGCTAATTTTGTGTGATTATGCGTAGCTTCGAATGCAAAACTATAGCCACAATAATCACCCTCATTTACTTCACGAACTTGGATAACATTACCTTTAACGGTCAGTGATTGTTCAATCTCATTTACATCAATCGTTTGATAAGGTCTAGAACCGTAAAGCGCAATGCCAACGCGCGCATGTGTATGGTTATCAAACACACCGTTTTCCCTATAATAACTTGCACTGTTTTGTGCATGTATCATTTCAAAGTGATAACCTTCGTCTAATAATGCGTCAACAATCTCTAACCAAGCTTTACGCTCTTTATGATATTCTGATACATCAAATTCATCTGCATATCCAAAGTGAGTCCATAAACCTGTAATACGCATTTTATCTTTACTTTCATCTTTCATATGATGGTGCAACACTTCTTTTATTTCATCTATACTCTTCAAACCTGAGCGATGCAGTAAATTTTCAAATTCTAAATGAACTTGAATACCTTGTAAATCTTCAATATGTTCATAATAGAAATTTAACGAGGGTAGGGTCATTTGAATTTGATAATCTCGCACTTTATCAAATTCATATACTGCATTCATTAAGAAAATCGTTGCATTAGGGGCTAATTGTCTTATGCGAACTGCTTCTCTTAGGGATGTCGTACTAAAAGTATTAATACCAGCTTCTAAAAATTGCTGTACTGCAAACTCCAAACCATAATGATAGGCATTATTTTTAACTACTGCCATAATTTGATTGTTTTGGATTACTTTAAGCACATTATTGTAAAATCGTTGAGTGTCAACAAACCAAACTGCGGTCATTGTGATTCCACCTCACTATAGGATTTTAAAATCGCTTCATAATAATCTGCAATTTTAATCAACATATGTTCATTAAAATTTAAAAGGGCAGTATGCAAACCTGTGACAAAACCTTTTGTCTCGTCTCGTACACCGACAAAAATAAAATAACTAGGTGCAAGTTGACTATAAAAGCTGAAATCCTCGCCAAATAAGTAAGGTGTAGGTTTATCAACTATTTTTAAGTTAGCAATGTTGAGACCATTTTCAATATGTTTACGTAATTCAGGTGAATTATATGTTGGTGGATAGCCTTCTTCAAATTTCACTTCACAATCAACGTCAAATAACAATTTTACACTTTCAGCAATTTTGTGCATTTGCAGTTTCACAGTTTCCAAATCATGGACATCATAAGTTCTAATAGTGCCTTCTAAATAGCCATTGCTTGGTACTGTGTTTATGGCTTCTCCGGCTTCAAAATGACCCATATGTACAATATTTCTCTTTAAGCCATTTAAATGGAATTGTTGTATCTGACCCACTTGACTTAAAACATGCTGCAGCGCTTCTCCAGCAGAATGTCCTTGTTCTTTATCTGCAACATGACTTGATAGACCAGTTAAATAAAAACGATACTCTGTAGCACTTGCTGTAATTTCTTCATCACGAATTACAACTCGACCTTCATCTTCAAAAGGCATCACGTGGATACCAAATATAGCTTCGATAGGGTATTTATCAAAAGCGCCTGCACGGATTAAACGGTTTGCGCCACCTCCTGTTTCTTCAGCTGGTTGAAAGATAAATACAATATTTTGAGGCAATGTGCCTTGATCAGCCATAGACTTACAACGTTTAACAAATAACATTAATGCAGTTGTATGCCCATCATGTCCACATGCGTGCATGACATGATCTGTTTCACTTCGATAAGAGACATCATTTTCTTCATAGATAGGCAAAGCATCTATGTCTGCGCGATAAGCAATCGTATGATTACCATTACCTGGTAGATAAGCAATCAAACCTGTTTCCAATGGACGATCGTATTGGACACCAAGTTCATCTAAAAATGCAGCAATATATTTAGTGGTTTCAAATTCATGGAGGCTTAATTCTGGATGTTGATGCAAATGACGTCTATGCGTTGTAACAAATTCTATCTCATTCATTAAAATCAAATCCTTTTAGTTATTTTAATATGTATTAATATAAAAAATGCTTATTTATGTATAAAAAGGAGGTTAGACGATTTTATAGTTACAAATTAATATATACATTAATAATAAATGAATACATTAGTAATAAAATGTTATATCGTCTAAAACCTCCTACAAATATTAAAAATTCAGTTTTTATGATCTATCTTCTTAATTCAGTATTAATCGTTTAATTTTCTTAGTGCTGAAACGATTTCTCTTTTTGAATCTTCAACTTCACTTGTTTGCTTAATTACTTTTGCTGGTGTTCCAGCAACCACAGAGCCGGCAGGGACATCTTGCGTAACGATTGCACCAGCTGCAACAATAGAGCCTTCGCCAACGCGAACACCTTCAAGTATTACAGCATTTGCACCAATGAGTACGTCATCTTCAATGATCACAGGTGATGCACTAGGCGGTTCAATTACGCCAGCTAATACTGCACCAGCTCCAACGTGAACGTTTTTACCTGTAGTAGCACGACCACCAAGTGTTGCGTTCATGTCAACCATCGTTCCTTCGCCGACTACAGCACCAATATTGATCGTAGCACCCATCATAATCACTGCACCATCTTCAATCGTAGCTTGTTCACGAATAAATGCACCAGGTTCTATACGTGCATTCGTATTGGTTAAATCTTTTAATGGAATTGCTGAATTACGACGATCCATCTCAACTTCTAATTCATCAATCGCTGATTGATTTTTTTCATAAAATTGTTTCCAATCATCCGCTTCACAAAAGATTACTTTAGAGTCAGGTCCGCCAAATACTTTAAAGTTATCAGGAAATATTACTTTATCGAACTTACCATTCACATAAACTTTAAGAGGTGTAGATTTCTTCGCATCACTTATATATTGAATAATTTCTTCTGCCGTTAAATGTTGTACCATAATTTTTTCGCTCCTTAAAAGTTATAAATTATCAAATGTATAAAAATCATTTGATTTATTAATTAATTTTTCTGCTGCACCAATCGCTCCATTGGCAAAAATATCTTTTGATTGAGCACGATGGGTGATTTCTATTGTTTCATCAGTACCTGCAAATAACACATCATGTTCACCAACAATCGTACCACCACGAATTGAATGGATACCAATTTCATCTTGTGTACGTTTTTCATCTAACTCATGTCTGTCGTATACTGGCGTTGTTTTTTCACGTAATGACTCAATGACATCATAAAGCTTTACTAATGTACCACTAGGTGCGTCCACTTTTTTATTATGATGTGCTTCAGTTAGTTCAATGTCAAAATCTTGAAGTAGGGGAACCGCAGCTTCCAAAATTTTAGTTAAAGCATGAACTCCATAACTCATATTTGCACTGAAAAATACTGGCATTTTACTACTTAATTCTTTTAATTTTGCAATAATTTTTTCTTTTTCTCCAGTTGTTGCGATAACTAATGGCAAATTAAATTCATCATCTAATAAAGGCAACAATAACTCTGGATTTGAAAAATCAATTGCAACATCGGCATCTTTAACGTCTGAAATACGTTGGAACGTTGGATAAGGGTATGATTTAGATGAATTAGGTACAATCACACCTTCAATTTGATGTCCTTTTGCTTCAGCTAATCTTGCTACACGTTGATTCATGGCACCATAGCCTATTAAAACAATGTTCATGTATTGTCACCTGCTTTAAATTGTTCGTATGCTTCTTCTAACGTTTGACGTTCTGCATCTTGCAGTTTCACTAGTGGAAGGCGTACTTCATAATTACCAAACCCTTCAACGGCTGTTAATGCTTTGATAGGAATAGGGTTAACATCAACAGCTAATGCATCTAATAGCGTTTGTATAGGTTGAAATTGTGAATTGATATCTTTTCCACTTTGTTTTGCATCGAATAATGACTGGAATGCATTAGGAATTACATTTGCAGCGACAGAAATGACACCGTTACCACCTTTTTCAAAATAATCTACCACATTATCATCATTACCGCTATACAAAGCAAAATGATTTAAATCTAAACGTTTTTTCAATTCATCCATATATTCAAAATCATTAGTAGCATCTTTTATCGCTACAATATATTCATTATCACTTAATGTTTCAACCGTTTCTGGATTAATAGTCATATTCGTACGTGAAGGTACATTATACAAAATGACAGGTAATTTTACTGCATTAGCTATCGTTGTAAAGTGTTCAATCAATCCACGTTGATTTGTTTTATTGTAGTAAGGCGTGATTAACATAATACCATCTGCGCCAATTTCTCTCGCACGTACTGAAGCTTGAATAGATTTTTGAGTATTATTCGTACCTGTGCCAGCAATCACTGGTACTTTGCCATCTACATAATTAACAACCGTCTCTAATACTTGATCTTTTTCTTCATCAGTTAATGTAGGGTTTTCGGCTGTTGTACCATTAACCACGATACATTTCGCATTATTTTCTAATAAATATTTTACATGTCTTCTAAGGGCATTTAAATCAACTTCGTTGTGTGTGAAAGGTGTTGTCAAAGCAACACCTACACCTTCAAAAATATATCCCATTTTATCTTACTCCTTTCAAACTCATTACTTGTTCTAAAACTTGTACTGCATTTAAAGCTGCACCTTTTAGTAAGTTATCTGAAGTACACCAAACATGGAAAGTATTATCTAACGAATCATCTCGACGAATTCTACCAACAAATATTTCATCCTTACCAGTTGCATTTATCGCTAGTGGATATTCATTTTGTTCTGGATTATCAATCAGTACGACACGTCCGTCATTGTCAAAAAGCTGCTGAATTGCTTGTACTGAACTTTCGCTTTCAAGCGTAACGCTCATATGCACACTGTGACTATCTTGAACAGGCACACGCACACAAGTTGCTGTTACTTTCAAATCTTCATCTTTTAAAATTTTTCTTGTCTCATCAATCATTTTTTGTTCTTCTTTTGTATACCCATTTTCTAAAAAACTATCGATATGTGGTAAAACATTATTATAAATAGGATGTGGATATGCTTCAGGTGCTTTACCATTCGCACCTTCAGATAAATCTTGTCTGCCTTTTACACCAGACCCTGAAACAGCTTGATATGTTGTATAAGCTACACGTTCTAATCCAAATGCTTCTTGCAATACTTTTAAAGGTACAACCGATTGAATAGTAGAGCAATTTGGATTAGCGATGATTTTTCTTTTTAATACAGGTTCATTAACTTCAGGTACAATTAAATCAATGTCATCTGCCATTCTCCATTGACTAGAATTATCAATAACAATGGCACCAGCTTGTTCAAAAATAGGGGAGAAATGGGCGCTGGTACTTCCACCGGCACTCATTAAAACATAGTCATAATGTTCACTTGCAGCTTCTTCAGTTAATTCTTTAACCGTATATGTTTTGCCTTGAAATTCAATTTTTTCTCCTGCTGAACGTGCTGAAGAAAACAATACTAATTCATCAAATGATATGTTTTTACAATCTACTGTTTCTAACATTTTTCTTCCAACTAAACCAGTTGCGCCTGCTATTGCTAATTTTGTCATATATTATACACTCCATTTTCATTTTAATAAGTTTGCTAAAATTAATTATATTTAGAAAATTCAGATATCAAAAGTTTGATACAAGGCATGAACTGCGCGTTCACCATTTTCAGAATCTATTACACATGAAATACTTATTTCGGATGTAGTGGTTTGATAAAATGCTATATCATTTTCAATCAATGTTATAAATGCTTTTGAAGCAACACCAGACATATCTCTCATACCAGAACCAATTAATGAAAGTTTAACGTATCCCTCATTTATCTTGAAGTCTAAAGCATTAAACCTTTCTTTTAAGTCATCTAAGATGTTTGTTATTTGAACAGCATCTGTATCTTTTATCGTGAAAGACATTTGTAACCCTTCCAAATTAACGATTTGAGAAATCATATCGACATTGACTGATCCTTCTTCTAAATGGTTGAATAAATCTGTCAGTAATCTATTATCCGGTAGGGGATAACTAATTGTAACATGTTGCATATGTTTATCTAATGCAACACCAGTAACTGCTTTTTTTTCTAATAATTCTGCTTGTGACATAATCCATGTTCCTTTCACATTTGATAAAGTTCTTCCTAAATACAAGGGGATGTTATAATTTTTCGCTAATTCAACGCTTCTCGTTTCAAGTACGCCTGCACCTAAAGCGCTCATTTCCATCATTTCTTCATACGAAACATACGACAGACGTTTCGCATCTTTGTAAACCCGTGGGTCAGTCGCATATACACCATCTACATCAGTGTATATCTCACAAGTCGTTTGGTTACTTGCAGCTAAAGCTACAGCAGTGGTATCTGAGCCACCACGACCTAAGGTAGTTACTTCTAATTCATCATTTACCCCTTGAAATCCTGCTACCACTAGTACATCGTTACTTTCAAAAGCTTGTTCAAATGTACTTGGGTCGATTTCAGCAATTTTACTTTTTAAATGATGACCAACCGTTTTGATTCCTGCTTGATATCCAGTCATCGCTTTTGCATTTATACCGATGTCATTTAATACCATCGATAAATAGGAAACGGTCTGTTGTTCACCAGTTGTTAATAACAGGGCCAATTCTTGATCTTTTGGTGTCGTAGTAAGTGTTGAAACATTAGCCATCAGCTCATCTGTTGTTTTACCCATTGCACTTACAACAACGATAAGTTGCTCACCTTCCTCAACTCTTGTTTTTAACATGCCTGCTATATTTTTAATTTTAGTAAAATCACTTACTGAAGAACCTCCAAATTTCAAAACACTTCTTTCCAATTCCATATCCTCCTCATTTGATAGGGGAGAATCACAGTGATATAAAAAAGAACAAGTCCGGAATGCGAACCTGTTCTATAATTTATATACAAGTGATGCACTCCATTATTTTAAAATAATGACAGACTCTTAGCTCTTAACCATAAAGTCCAACTTGTTATAAGCTGCTATTATAACTGTTTCGGCATCTCACCCTTTCAAAATTAGCTGCTAGCAGACAGGTTCTTCTAAAATTTACTAATGATTGATGCGCCTCATCAAAACTTATTTAATTTTTGTTTATGAATCATATTATACATATGCTTATATGTACTGTAAACCGCTTTTACAAAGTTTTTTAAATTTACTGAAAAATTAAACGTTTTTATAAACGTTTTGCTAATTAAGTGTAATTTATATACTTTTAAAAAGAACTAAAATATTAAACTTTTAAAATTTATGAGCTTTTTCTTTAAAATTCTTCATATATGGCTGGATCTTGGTCTTTACGTCTACCATCTACACGTGTTAATGCGTTGATTTTCTCAATGTCATTATTATCAAGGGAAAAATCAAAAATATCAATATTTTGTAATTGTCTTGATACTGTCGTAGATTTCGGAATAGGTACAACACCATTTTGAACATGCCATTTTAATATAACTTGAGGAATAGTTTTATTATGTTTTGTGGCAATTTCCACAAGGTTTTCATCATTGATAACACTAGAAGCACGACCTAATGGACTCCAAGCTTGAGTAACAATTCCTTTAGAAGTATTGTACTGAACCAATGCTTCTTGATTGAAGTATGGATGTAACTCAATTTGGTTCACAACTGGCAAAACGCCAGTTTCTTGTTGTAGTGTATCGATATGTTCTGGTAAAAAGTTACATACACCAATTGATTTTATTAAGCCAGCTTTTTGTGCTGCAATCATTGCTCGCCAAGCTTCAACATACTTTCCTTGTTTGGGATTAGGCCAGTGAATTAAATATAAATCAAGATAATCTACACCTAGACGATAAATTGATTCCTGAATTGCAGTCAGTGCATCGTCGTAAGTTTGATAACGACCAGGTAATTTTGAAGTAATCATAATTTGTTCACGTGAAACTCCACTCATCTCGATTGCTTTACCTACAGTACCTTCATTCTCATAATTATAGGCAGTATCTAACAAACGATAACCTTGTTCTAAGGCATTCACAATCGCATGTGTGCCATGCGCGCCATTTAACTTATATGTACCAAAACCAATTTGAGGAATTACTTGTCCATCTAACATATTTAACTGTTTCATTTGCATACCTCCATAACGAAATATGTATTTGATTATATTATGCTTAACCATTTATGCCTAATATTTAGACTCGTAGGGAGGAAGTTACTATAAATAAAAAAGCTAAGATATGTTAATATCTCAGCTTTTAACGTATGATTTCAATCATTGATAATATTTTGCATTTATTTTTAATAACGCGATTTACAATCTGAATTTTTGAAATATACAATACGTATCATCAATTCAATATGATACTTTATATATCGCTTTGTATTTTTAAAGGGTTATTTACTTAATACACCAGTTTCTTGTAAATAAGCTTCATAAGATATTTCTTTTGATAAACCACCAGTAGGGTTTAAGTCAATTACTCGGTTTGCAATTGTATTGATAAATTCAAAGTCATAAGATGTGAAAATCATAGAACCTTTGAAATTTTTCAAACCATCGTTTACTGCAGTAATACTTTCTAAGTCTAAGTGGTTTGTTGGTTCATCTAGCAATAGAACATTTGCGCTAGATAACATCATTTTACTTAACATACAGCGTACTTTCTCTCCACCAGATAAAACACTAGCTTTTTTCTTAACTTCTTCGCCACTAAATAACATACGACCTAAGAAACCTCTTAAGAATGTTTCAGTTTGTTCATCTTCAGGTGCATATTGACGTAACCAATCAACTAAATTCATATCTACACCTTCAAAGTAGTCAGAGTTATCTTTAGGGAAGTAACTGCGAGAAGTTGTGACACCCCATTTTACTGATCCTTCGTCTGGATCCATTTCACCTGCAAGTATTTTAAGTAAAGTAGTTTTCGCAATTTCACTATCTCCAATTAAAACCGCTTTATCATTAGGGTTCATTGTGAATGAAATATTGTCTAACACCTTATTACCATCAATCGTTTTTGATACATTTTCCACAAATAGCAAGTCATTACCAATTTCACGTTCTGGCGTGAATTTTACGTATGGATAACGGCGTGAAGAAGGTTGAATATCGTCTAATTCAATTTTTTCTAGTTGTTTTTTACGACTTGTTGCTTGTTTAGATTTAGATGCATTTGCAGAGAAACGAGCAACGAAATCTTGCAACTCTTTAATTTTTTCTTCTTTTTTCTTATTTTGCTCTTGTGCCATTTTCATTGCTAATTGACTTGATTGATACCAGAAATCATAGTTACCAACATAAACTTTTATTTTTCCATAATCTAAGTCTGCAATATGTGTACATACATTATTTAAAAAGTGTCGGTCATGTGATACCACAATTACTGTATTTTCAAAGTTAATTAAGAAATCTTCTAACCAGCTTATCGCAGGTATATCTAAACCGTTGGTCGGTTCATCAAGTAGGAGTACATCGGGCTTGCCGAATAAACTTTGAGCTAATAATACTTTTACTTTTTGATTATTTTCTAATTCAGCCATTTTTTTATCTTGTAAATCAGCAGATATACCCAATCCAGATAATAAAGAACCTGCATCTGCTTCGGCATTCCAACCGTCCATTTCAGCAAATTCGCCTTCTAATTCTGCAGCCCTGATTCCATCTTCATCACTGAAATCTGGTTTCATATAAATCTCATCTTTTTCTTTCATTACTTCATATAAACGTTCATGACCTTTAATCACAACATCTATTACACGTTCATCTTCATAAGCAAAGTGATCCTGTTTTAAGATTGCTAAACGTTCGTCTTTTCCCATAGATACATGACCTGATTGTGCATCCAACTCACCAGATAAAATCTTTAAAAATGTTGATTTTCCAGCACCGTTGGCTCCAATCAAACCATAACAATTTCCTTCTGTAAATTTAATATTTACATCCTCGAATAATTTACGATCACCAAACCGTAAACTTACATCAGTAACTTGTAACATGCATTTGCTCCTTTACGTTAATCTACCGGACAAATTATAACACACTTAAGAAGGAGTTTCGACCATTCACAATGAGGTGATGCTTGTTTCTTTATAGCATGTTATAATAGTTAAGAATAAATTTAAGTACGAAGGAGAACAGTATGGCCCAAGAAGAGAAAAATATTGTAGGTTCCATTGAATTTCTTGAAGTCGTTGGATTAGAAGGATCTACTTACAAGTTACAAGGACCAAACGGAGAAGAAGTTAAACTCAATCAATCAGAAGTTAATGAAGAAGACGAGTTAACGATAGGCGAGGAATATAGTTTCTTCATTTATCCTAATAGATCAGGTGCATTGTTTGCGACACAAAACATGCCAGACATTACTACTAGCAAATATGATTTTGTGAAAGTATTAAAAACCGACCGAGATGGTGCACATGTCGATGTAGGTCTTCCAAGAGAAGTTTTAATTCCATGGATAGATTTACCAAAAGTCAAAGATGTATGGCCGACACAAGGTGATGAATTATTAGTTACTTTGCGTATTGATAGTGAGAATAATATGTATGCTCGATTAGCAACTGAGACAATTGTTGATTCAATGTACACGCCAGTACACGATGATACATTACAAAATAAAGTTATTGAAGCAAGACCATACAGAGTTTTAAGAGTCGGAAGCTTTATGCTATCCAAAGATGGCCATAAAATATTCGTACATGAATCTGAACGTAAATCTGAACCTCGTTTAGGTGAAAAACTAGAAGTTCGTATCATCGGACATAATGAAAAAGGGGAGCTTAACGGTTCATTTTTACCATTTGCACATGAAAGACTTGACGAAGATGGTCAACATATTTTTAATTTACTCGTAGAATATGATGGTGAGCTTCCATTTTGGGATAAATCAAGTCCTGAAGCGATTAAAGAAGTATTCAATATGAGTAAGGGTGCATTTAAGCGCGCAATTGGCCATTTATATAAAAACAAAATTATAACTATTGAAACTGGTAAAATTGCATTAACTAATAAAGGTTGGAGTAGAGTCGAAGATTAGTTTCTACTATATAAAATAGTGTTTAGATACTTATAAATTAAATTTATCCTGTACTACATAAATCGTTGTGTAGTACAGGATTTTTTTGTTTTTATATTACAAAACAAACGTGTTTTGTAATATTTATATTTTTACAAATACCGTCATATCAACATTTCAAAAATCATAACATACATAGAATCTCTTATTGTGAATTTTGTAAATGAGGTCAATAAATACTTAACAAAAGATTTACATTATCTATATTTGTATTTAATAAAAGGTGTGTAGTATAGGAACTGTAAGAAATACATATAACTTTTGGGTTATTCACTTATTAGGAGGATGTTTCAATGAAAAAATGGCAATTATTTGGTACTACTGTAATCGGCGCTTCACTTTTATTAGGAGCTTGTGGCGGTGGAAATAGCGATTCTGGTAAAGGAAGTGGAGAAGTTAAAGGTGATGGTTCATCTACTGTAGGTCCAATCATTGAAAAATTAAATGAAAAATTCGCAAAAGATAATTCAGATGTAACTGTATCTAATGGTACAGCTGGAACTGGTGGCGGTTTTGAAAAATTCATTTCAGGCAGCACTGATTTCTCAAATGCATCTAGACCTATAAAAGACGAAGAAAAGAAAAAATTAGATGATAAAGGTATTAAATATGATGAGTTTAAAGTTGCTCAAGATGGTGTGACAATTACTGTAAATAAAGATAACGACTTTGTAGATGAACTTACTAAAGAACAATTAAATGAAATCTACTCAGGCAAAGCAAAAACATGGAAAGACGTTAATTCAAAATGGCCAGACAAAGAAATCAAAGCATTTTCTCCTGACCAATCTCACGGTACTTACGATTTCTTCTCTGAAGAAATTATGGACAAAAAAGATATTAAAGCAGAGAAAAATGCTGATACAAATACAATTGTTCAGTCAGTAGAGAAAAATAAAGATAGTGTCGGCTATTTTGGTTATAACTTCTATAAACAAAATAAAGACAAGCTAAAAGAAGTTAAAATCAAAGATGAAAATGGTCAATTAACTGAACCAACTAAGAAAACAATTCAAGATGGTTCTTACGCATTAAGTAGACCACTTTATATCTACACTAACGAGAAAAAATTAAAAGATAATGAAGGATTCCAAGACTTCATGAAATTTGTCATGAAGGATAAAGGAAAATCAGCTGAAGACGCAGGATTTGTTGCCTTACCTGAAAAAGATTACACTGAACAACAAAGCAAATTAAAAGACATCATTGGTAAAGATAGCGACAAAAAAGACAGCAAAAAAGAAGATAAATAAACATAATAGCAATTTTAAAGTTGGGATTCAGGAAGTAGATAGACAAATAGCATGATTAAGTTATCTATCTACTTCCAAGTTCAATTTATCTAGCGTTTAACAATATAGTGAAAATCGCTATGTTGCTCAACACTAGATGATGAACAATCCCGACTTTTATTTTAAATATTGGGAGTCTATAAGAAAGAAGGGTATTTACATGGCTAATCAGAATACTTCTGTTAGTGAAATGATTGCTAAAAACAATGCTAAGAAAAAAGGTATTAGCGATAAAATTGTACCGATCATTCTGGGAATCATTGCAATTTGCTCAATTTTAGCAACAGTAGGGATAATCGTTACATTATTAACAGAGACCATTACATTTTTTACACGTGTTCCAATTACTGAGTTTTTATTCTCCAAAGATTGGAATCCATTCTCATCAACACCACAATATGGCATTTGGGCATTGATCTTAGGTACGCTTAAAATAACAGTTATTGCAACAATTGTTGCTGTTCCTTTAGGATTAGGCGCTGCTTTATATTTAAGTGAATATGCTTCTACAAGAGTGAGAAAAATAATAAAACCGATTTTAGAAATATTATCTGGGATACCAACAATTGTTTTCGGCTTTTTCGCTTTAACATTTGTTACCCCTGTACTCCGTGCAATATTTCCTGAATTAGGTAGTTTCAATTCAATTAGTCCAGGTATTGTCGTAGGCGTTATGATTATTCCACTAATTTCGAGCATGAGTGAAGACGCGATGTCATCTGTGCCAAATAAAATGCGTGAAGGTGCACTTGGTTTAGGCGCAACAAAATTTGAAGTTGCCACAAAAGTGATATTACCAGCTGCTACTTCAGGTATTATGGCATCTATCGTATTAGCTGTCTCACGTGCAATCGGGGAAACGATGATTGTATCACTTGCAGCAGGTAGTACTCCAAGTTCTTCATTAGATTTAACCGGATCTATCCAAACGATGACTGGATATATTGTACAAGTTGCAACAGGAGATGCGACATTTGGCTCTGATATCTATTACAGTATCTATGCTGTTGGTTTCACACTATTCTTATTCACACTTGTGATGAATTTAATTTCACAATGGATTACGAAACGCTTTAGAGAGGAGTATTAATATGGCAGAGACAAATACTAAAGCGCTTGTTAATCAACAAAAAGTTGAGAAAAAACTTTCCAGTAGGTTAGCAACAAATAAATTCAATAAATGGGCATTTTTCACATGTACTTTAGTAGCCTTACTTTTTTTAGCTGCTTTAATTATAGATACACTCATTAAAGGTGCAGGGCATTTAACACCGTCGTTCTTCACCAATTTCTCATCTTCTACGCCTTCAATGGCCGGTGTGAAAGGCGGTTTAATCGGTACAATTTGGTTAATGATTACTATTATTCCAATTTCAATTATATTGGGTGTAGGTACAGCAATTTATTTAGAAGAATATGCTAAAGATAATGCATTAACAAGTTTTATTAAAGTTAGTATTTCAAACTTAGCTGGTGTGCCTTCAGTCGTTTTTGGTTTACTTGGCCTCACTATTTTTGTAAGAGGTATGGGTATAGAAGCGCTTGCTTTAAGTAACTCTGTACTTGCTGCGGCTTTAACTATGTCGTTACTTATCTTACCAGTCATTATCGATGCAAGCCAAGAAGCCATCAGATCGGTGCCAAGCTCTGTTAGAGAAGCTTCATATGGCTTAGGCGGAAACAAATGGCAAACGATTCGCCGTGTTGTATTACCAGCAGCGATTCCTGGTATATTAACAGGCTTCATTCTAGCATTATCTCGTGCATTAGGTGAAACTGCACCACTCATACTCATTGGTATACCAACCGTATTATTAAGTTTACCATCAAGTGTTTTCGACCAATTCCAAGCGTTGCCAATGTCGATTTACAATTGGGCAAAACTACCACAAGATGAATTCCAAAATGTTGCGTCGGCCGGTATCATTGTCTTGCTAGTGATTTTACTGCTAATGAACGCAATCGCAATATTCTTAAGAAACAAATACAGTAAAAAATATTAATGTTATTTCAAAATCAAATTTAATTAAGCGGTTATTTTGGGGAAAATTATAACTTTATAGTTTATAACATAATCGCAAAAGGAGTTTTAATTATGACTAAAGATACAATTAAAGAAGAAAAATCAAAAATCGCAGAACATACAAATCAAGATTCTGCACCAATTGCATCGATTGATAGAGAAACAAATAAAAATGACAATAAAATTCCTGATAGTGAGAAAAAAATAGTCTATTCTACAAAAAATTTAGATTTATGGTATGGCGATAATCATGCTTTAAAAAACATCAATCTAGATATTTTAGAAAATAACGTCACTGCAATCATAGGACCATCAGGTTGTGGTAAATCTACTTATATTAAAACATTAAATAGAATGGTAGAACTTGTGCCATCTGTTAAAACAGCAGGTAAAATCATTTACCGTGATCAGAATATTTTTGATGAAAAATATTCTGTTGAAAAATTAAGAACAAATGTTGGAATGGTTTTCCAACAACCTAACCCATTCCCAAAATCCATATATGATAACATCACTTACGGACCTAAAATACATGGTATTAAAAATAAAAAGATTCTTGACGAAATTGTCGAAAAGTCTTTACGTGGCGCTGCAATATGGGATGAGTTAAAAGACCGCTTAGATACAAATGCATACAGCTTATCAGGTGGTCAACAACAACGTGTTTGTATCGCACGTACATTAGCAATTGAACCAGATGTTATTTTAATGGATGAACCAACATCTGCGTTGGATCCAATTTCAACATTGAAAGTAGAAGAACTCGTACAAGAGTTAAAAGAAAAATATTCAATTATTATTGTTACACATAATATGCAACAAGCTGCGCGTGTTTCTGATAAAACAGCATTTTTCCTTAACGGCTATGTAAATGAATACGACGACACTGATAAAATCTTCTCTAATCCTTCAGACAAACAAACAGAAGATTATATCTCTGGTCGCTTCGGTTAAGATATGGTTATTAGAGAAAAATATGAAGGCCAATTAGACGAATTAATGAAAGATTTACGTCGACTTGGCCTTCACGTATATTATAATATTGAATATGCATTAAGATCGTTAAGTGAAGAGGATAGAAATTATGCGCGGCAAACAATTGCGAACGATAAGGATATTAATGCCTTAGAAACAGAAATAAATGAAAAAGTGATTATGTTAATCACTAAACAACAGCCTATTGCTACTGATTTAAGATTAATGATGGCTGCACTAAAAATCGCTTCTGATTTCGAAAGAATAGGTGATAATGCCGCAAATATTGCCGAAATTAGATTACGCGCTAAAATCACCGATGAATACGTGCTTACAAGATTGAATACTATGGGTAAACTCGCATTATTAATGTTAAAAGATTTAGATGATGCAGTAAAAAGAGATGATGTCACTTTAATTAAGGAAATTATCGAACGTGACGAAGATATAGATGATTTATATAAAAATATCGTTAACACAACTTATTTAATAGATAACGACCCTTTTGTTGCAGGACAAGCACATCTAGCAGCTAGACATTTAGAACGTATTGGTGACCACATTAGCAATGTTGCAGAAAGCATTTTTTACTTTGTCACAGGTGAACGTTACGAATCATATGATTAAATACAAATAGCACGATGTCGAATATTAGCTACATCCAGTTGGAAATCCGGATTTGCTTATTTTATCGGCATCGTGCTTTATATTTAAGATAGATCTTTGTTTATATTATAGTTATTGATCTTCAGCCTCGATTTCATCTGTAAGTTGTTCTAACTCATCTACCAAGTTACCTATATATGCAATTGTCGCTTTTAGTGGTTGATCTGTGCTAATATCAATACCAGCTAATTGAGCTAATTCAGCAGGTGATTGGCTACCTCCTGCTTTCAATGTAGTTAACCAATCATTCACAGCAGGTTGTCCCTCTTGTTGAATACGTTGTGACATTACCGTACCAATTGTTAAACCAGCAGAATACGTATACGAATATAATCCCATATAATAATGTGGTTGTCTCATCCATGTAAGTTCTGCACCTTTTGTGAATTTAACACTTTCTCCAAAAAATTGAGAATAAACATCCAACATAATTCGATTCAATAACGGTGCAGTCAATGATTCACCATCATCAACTTTTTTATATACCTCGCGTTGATACGCTGCTTCTAGTAAGTGCGTTACCATATTGTGATAATAAGTTCTAGAAACGATAGAACCAATTACCCAGCGCTTAAATTGAGCATCACTACTGTTTTTGAATAAATAATTTGCCATTAGCATCTCATTCATTGTCGATGGTGCTTCTACAAAATACATGGACGGTTCTGATTCTAAATAATTTTGATGACTTTGTGCTAAGGTAAAATGACCAGCATGACCTAATTCATGTGCTAAAACAAAGGTTTCAGTCATTTTTCCAGTCCAAGAAATAAATATATATGAATGTGTAGCATATGGACTTGCACAATACGCACCAGTATCTTTACCTTTATTTTGAGCAAAATCTATCCATCTATCTTGATAGGCCGTTTCAACCATATTTAAATAATCTTTACCTAAAACATTTAATGCACCATAAATATACTTTTTAGAATCCTCAATAGAGATATCGGGTTCGTAATTAGGATCTATAGATATTTTTAAATCTTCAAAATGCATGACTTCTAAGCCATGAACACGTTTAATCAATTTTGCATATTTTTGCATAATAGGTGCTAAATCACTCATAATAACATCAATTTGGCGATCAAACATATCTCGATTAATTTCTTGATCTTGTAATAGGTAATCTATTACAGAATCATAACCGCGTAAGTCTGCTTCAATTTTTTCTTGTTGTACTTGCATATTATATGTCGCAGCAGTTGTATGTTGATACTTATTTAATGCATCGCTAAATTTTTTGAAACTAATTCTTCTAAATGCTTCTTCTGGATGATCTTCATATTCATTTTCAAAAGTAGCATAATCTAAAGAGTATGTTTTGCCTTTATATTCAAATGAGTCAAACTCTATATCTAACATCTTCGTGATACCATATAATTCAAAAGGGCGTTCAAACACTGATGATAAACTTGCTAATGTTTTTTCAACTTCAGGACTAAGTTGATAAGGTTTGCGTGTCTTTAATTTTTCCAAAAAATGTGGGTATTTAGATGTTGAGATAAAACGCTTGAACGTTTCATCTGAAAGTGCCAATATTTCTGACTCAACAAATGATAATTCACTCGCAATTTTCCCAAACGTATTTGAAAATTTAGCACTTAATGTTTGTGCTTGTTCATTTGTTGTATCAACACTTAATCTCAACTCTGCATAATTTGCCATTTTATCTAATTCAATCAGGATATCAGAATATATAGCCAATGCCTTTTCAATTATAGTAGGATTATCCAATTGATGAACATAGTTTTCATTAAATGTTTTAGCAGCAGCTGTTGTTTTTTCTAAAGTTTGATAAAATGCTTCATCGGAAGAAAACAGAGCTGAAATGTCCCAAGTTATTTCATCAGAAACTTCATTTCTAAGTGGTAAAGTATCCGCCATTTAATCACTCCTAGTTATGTATAATAAATTCAATTTTAATTATACATGAAATCACCTTGTAAGATACAATTGTGCGTTTATATGCTAAATTCGCATCAGAAAACAAACTTTCTACTTGAACAAAACAAATGTTAATTGACGTGATTGAAGCAATATTTTAATATATTATTATACGATTCAAGATGGATATGATATATAATTTCGTTTAGTATAATAATATTGTTATAATGACAAATATGTCGATTTTTATAAGGAGCGCTATAAATGACTATTTTTGATTTACCCAATTTTTTATGGATTACAGTGGTAGCTGTTATAATAGTTACATTATTCTGTACACTTGTTTTAAATAAATGGTTTACATCAGCTATTTTAACATTTGTAATTTTAGCTATTGCTGCATTCTTAATACCTAATTTCGAAAATATTACTTACGAGCCATTATTAGGTTTTGCTGCATTTATGGCGGTACTAAGTTTAATCATGAGCTTTTTAATTTGGTATTTCACACGTGACTTTAGACGTAAACGTCGAGAAAAAAAGGCGCTTAAAGAAATGCGAAAACGTGGTATCTCACCTGAAGACGAAGCACATGAGTTTAAAAGAAGAAAATAATTATTTAAATGTAACATAGAAAATTAATCCCATAATAATTGCGTCAATTAATATGGTTAAAAGTCCCAGACATATTTTGTCTCAGGGACTTTTTTTATACTGCTATAAATTATGTAAAAAGTTATTATTGACCCTAACGTTCCGTTAAAGATTATAGTTATTATATAAGGAGGTAAATTAAATGCAAATGACAGTTAAACAGATTGCAGATTTAGTAGGTATCAGTGTGCGTACGTTACATTATTATGATGAAATTCATTTATTAAATCCTACCAAACTGTCTAAATCGGGGTATCGGCTATATTCAGAAGCAGACTTAGATAAACTACAACAAATATTATTTTTTAGAGAGCTAGATTTTCCTCTTAAAAAAATTAAATCAATCATTGCTAGTCCATCCTTTGATAGACAAGAAGCCTTAAAAATGCACAAACAATTGCTTATAGATCGAAAAAATCGAACCGATCAAATGATTCAAACAATCGATCAAACGTTACGCTATATGAGGGGAGAAATAACTATGACAAATGAAGAAAAATTCAAGGGTTTTAATTTTGACAATTTACCCAAAAGCTATGATGAAGAAGCACGTAAAAAGTGGGGCGATACTACCGTTACGAAAGCGAACGAGCATATCAACTCATGGTCAGATAAAGAAAAAGATGTAAAAACTAAAGAAATGAATGATATCTTTTCAACTTTTGCCAATTTAAAAAGTCAATCGCCAGAATCTGTTGAAGTCCAATCAAATGTGCAAAAATGGTATGATTATTTAAATTCAAACATAAATTTTGATTACACACTAGATATCTTTGAACGTTTAGGTCACTTGTATGTCGAAGACGAACGATTCAAAGTAAATATTGATAAATTTGGAACCGGCACCGCTCAATTCATTAAAGACTCAATTGAAGTTTATGTAAAGAACAATCAATAATAATATTGCCTTTATTAAATCAAAAAAATTACGATTTGATTTAATAAAGGCATATATTTTATATGACATTATCTGTTAATTACGTTAAATAACTACGTCAAAATCAACAATAATAAATTATAGATTTACAGCAAATATTTAACATACAATCTAACTTACTGGCTATAAAGACACATGGTCGTTTGATATTTACAGTCATGAATACAGTATTAATATAACTCATAATCTAATTTAAACAGAAACTAAAATATAAATTAATGCAAAATAGGTGCCCTATATCAAAATATACATAACTTCCTATAATATATATTATGTAAACTAAAATGCTAACTGAAATATGTATGCCGATTTTCGTCTTATTTAAAAGATATTTATCACTTACTTTATTAAAGTCCAAGTATTACTTAATCCAGCTTTGATAAATCATCAAAATCTATACGTTTAAAATGAATTGAAAACATACATTAACAACAATTTCAATTTCAATATGTCTATGTTAGTCATCATCATTATATGTATTTAGTTTCATTCATTTGCTCTTAATTTTTCAACAGCAATGCTCAATATATAATTTTTATAATCTTACTGTAGAGATCTAAATACCGATAACATATTTATAAACATATTTATAAACAAATTTTTGTTCGCTCATTTGCAATCATATCTACATTGATACACAAAAACGAAGTTCAACGTTCAAAAATCGACTTCTCAGCGCTTCAAAATGATATAGCTTTATTAAAATAATTATAAGTTTTAAAAATATAAGCGAGAATGCTATCAAACATTACTCGCAATATTCTTTAACTGTATGGTTTTTAATTAAACCTGTAATATTTATAGTTTACATAACATAAATAAAGTAAACTATAAATTCCGATTACTTTAAGTACTATATAAATATAAATGGTGTTAAAACAGAAAATTAAGTTTCAACACCATTTATCAAAATTTTTGTATTAATTATCACAGTATAAATAATCTCTTGTCATTGGAAGTTCATTATTAACACCTTTTGTGATTAAAAATTGGTGCAAATCGGAAACACCACATGTGAAGTTTGCCGCACATGCATTTAAATACAAACGCCACATTCTTATAAATCGCTCATCAAATTGTTCGCGTACTTTATTTATATTTGCTTCAAAATTTTCTGCCCAGTTACGTAAAGTTAAAGTGTAATGTCTTCTTAAGCTTTCTACATCTACAATTTTCAAGTTATTTTGTGACATATTGTCAATTAATGCTCTTATTGAAGGAATTGCACCTCCGGGGAAAATATATTTAGTGAGAAAGTCGTTACCTTCTACTTCAACAAGTCCAGTAATACAATGTAACAATGCAACACCGCCATCGTTCAATAACTTATGTGTATTTTCCATGAATATAGGAATATGATCATGCCCAACATGTTCTAACATGCCTACACTTACAATTCGATCAAAAGTTCTTTTTTCATTAATAAGTTCTCTATAATCCATTAACTTAACATCCACCTGGCCAATCAAACCTTCAGCTTTTATGCGTTCTTTTGTTTTGATATATTGTTCTTCACTTAATGTAATACCTAATGTTTGAACATTATATTGTTTTGCAGCTTCAATAATAAGATGTCCCCATCCAGATCCAATATCCAATAAACTCTGGCCAGACTGTAAATTTAACTTTTTTAATATATGGTTAATCTTGTTAACTTGAGCGGTATATAACGAATCTGCTTTCGTTTTAAAATATGCACATGAATAATTCATCGTTTTATCTAACCATAAGCGATAAAAATCATTGCCTAAGTCATAATGAAATGAAGCATTTTCTTTAGCATTTTTTTTAGTATTTTTATATTTTTTTCGAGAATGCACATGCTTTTGCTTAGGTTTATTTATAAAACTTCTTTGTTGTGAAAAAATGGATTCCATAATATATTCTAAATCCCCATCGACTTCAATATCTTTATCCATATAGCCTTCAGCTAATGCAATCATGGGATTTGTTTTTAGAAGTTTTTTATTTAACGGTTTGTTAAAAATTAAATGGAATTTAGCAACTCCATCGTTATAATTTACCACTGAACCATCCCAAAACGTTACACTAAACGGATCAGTAGCTAAATTTTTTAGTATCTTTTTATAAATTGATTTTTGAATCGAAATACCCATTAATCAAACACTCCCTAACGTAAAATGAATATTTATTTTAAAACCCTATATCTTATACATTGGACCTAAATATTGATTAAATCAAACAAAACAGATTACTTTGCTATTCGTTTTTGTTAACATAACATTATTATGATTTACCAAAGTGTTGAATTCTTTCATTACGGGTAAATGTTATTGAGATTGGAGTGTAAAACATGCAACAAAAAACGGGAATTAGATGGTCCAGTTTATTAATTGGTGTTTTCTTCTTGATTATAGGTGTTTTTATCATTAGTTTTCCTGAAGAAAATTTATTTGCTATTACTTGGCTAATAGGTATTTTATTCGTTATTAACGGTTTCATTGAAATTTTTGTGAGACGCATTATGAAACAAGCTACGCAAAAGGGTTCAAATTTGCTGATTGTCTTAGGTATTATCAACATCATCATCGGCATGCTTATATTATTTAATGTAGTAACAAGTACGACATTTATTGTTTACTTATTTGCTATATGGTTTATTATTAATGCCGTTTTAAATATGTTTACAATTACACCCGCAGAAGGTTCAAACAAACGATTTCATATGGTATCTATCTTATTAAATATTATAGAAATTATATTGGGTGTAATATTATTATTTAATCCATTGTTCGCTGCTGTTATTATCGCTATATTTATGAGCGCAGTTTTCTTTATTATTGGAATAACTTATCTCATAGACGCCTTACGTTAATTTATTCTTTTAAAAACGTATTTAAAATGTAAATGTATAGTAAGCACATTTTAAGATTATAATAAATTAATAATATAATATAAGAATTTACTATTTCAATTATAGAATAAAATAATATTGCGCTTCTTATGAGTGAGTTATATACTAAAAATGTGGAAACAACCAGAATAGACATCGCATGATTATCCACATAAAAGGAGTTGGCAGAAATCTAATTTTCAGCCGCGGCAAAAATGACTAGAATTGAAAAATTATTAGGGTTTATCAGAGCTTCAGTTCAGTCATCTATTGCCAAAATAAAATGAGGTTCGGCGAATACATTATGTCGCTACCTTTTTTGAACATAAGAAAGCATACTGGCTTAGGGCTTATATACCAGTATGCTTTCTTTTTTATTTTTTATTTTTTAATTTTTTTCCTAATATTGTTAAGCGTATTGAATAACTTATATTTTGTTTTTTTGATTGGTTTATAAAAATCACCAATTAATTCTTCGATTTGTACACCGAAACCACGCTTAAATCGGTAAACACCATAGTCTTCACTATTTTCAGTGAAGTCACCAGATAAGCCATAGAAATTATAACGACCATATCCGTGATCAAAACAATAATTAATCATAAACCAATGCATCATATATGGCCCCATATATTGATTGTATTTCTCAGATGACCCACCTGAGAAGTAATTCACTTCATATGCATTAGCAAAATATACGCCTGCTGCAAGATTTAAGATTGAGCCATCTGTCTGTCTTAATTCACTCGCATGTAATAATTCTTTTTTATCATGTTCAATTTGTTTATCGATTTCAGCAATTTTTTTCAATTGCTTGTCAGATTTATTCTCATTTTGCATCATTTGATCTCTACGTGCTTCTTTTTCATTAATACTTTCTTGTGTATGCGTAACATATTCATCTAAATCAATATAAGCTAGAGGAATCAAAGCTTTATCCCCATAATTATCTATGAAATTATAGAAATATTCATCCGTTTTGGATACAAAACCAGCACGTTTTTCAGTTTCACGATAAAGTGATAAAAAGATATCAAATTCTTCTCTTTCTAAAAATCTTACTCTCACGCCGAAATTAATAGCTTTATTTATATTTCGTTTTCTTTGACTATCAAACTGTTTTTTTAATGACGCAGGTGTTTTACCATCTAAATTAAGCACACCCATCCATCTAACCTGACTTGATGTATCATATTCTGTTGTAAACCCATGATGCGTATATCCATGAGATTTAAATAAATTAACAAGCGCATCATTTTCTTGATGATCAGCCATTGGATGAATATCTTTATCATAAATTTGGTATATCCAATAAGGGTCCATTTTTACATATAAGCAATTTTGTTTTTGAAGATAAGTATCTAATTCACGTAAATAGAAATCAACTAAACCTAAATCTTTATAATCCATGACTGGACCACGGTTTGAATAATAAACATAGCTTCCCATAGTTGGGATTTTAGAGAAAAGACTAGCTGCGATAACTTGATTATCATCATCTTTTAAGCCTAATAAAACAACTTGAAAACCATCTTCTTCTCTAGTAGCTATATTTTCTTTTACTTGAAAGTAATGACTCTCTAATGCTGGATTTTGTACAAAATTGTCAAATTCTTTGACAGTTAACTCTGTAAATTTCATTATAGCTAGTTCCTTTCTAAATATAATACGTATTACTTTTTATCTTTTAATCCCTTTAACATTGTATAAATTTTGTACATTGGCTTATTGATTGGTTTTATAAAATCACCAACATATTCAACTACATCAGCGTTGAATCCTTTTTTAAACTTCACAACACCTGCATCTTCTGCTTCTTCCGAAAAATCACCACTAATGCCATAGAAGTTATATCTATCGATATTATTATCGATTGCATAATTAATCATTTTCCATTGTATTGCATAGCTTCCTGCAAAATGTCTAAACTCGTTAGATGTTCCTCCCGCATAATACACTACTTCGTATGGATTGACGATAAAGAATGCTGCTGAAATTGGTAATTCATTACCGTGTTGTTCTTGTAATGATTTAGCTTCATCAATCTTTTGTTGATTTGCAATAAGTTGTTTTTCTAAATTTTCTTTTTTATTATATGCTTTTTTATTTTCTGGACGTTTTTCTATATCTTTAAGCGCTTTGTTAATATCTTTACTTAACACTTCACGCTCTGACTTGAGTTCATCGATGTATGCTTCAAAATCCATATAGGCTAATGGCACTAATACACGATTCTTATAATACTTCAGTCTATTGTAATAGAAGCTGTCTTCTCTATCATCAAAATCTTTCGATTCTGAAGTATCTTCCATAAACGAACGGAAAATTGGTAATTCATCTTCGCCTAAGAATCTGACTTTCACACCATTTTTTTGAACTTTTTTTGTATTACGTTTACGCAAACTATCCATATCATTTAGGACATCTTTTGCTGTCTTATCTTTTAAATCTAAAACAGAGTGGAATCTTATTTGAATAATTGGATCAAAACCAGTTAAAAACCCTTGATGTTTATATCCAAGTTGCTTCATTTTATCGAAAATCCAATCATGACCAGCATTTTCTAATACATCTCCATCATGATTTCGATATTGATATGCAAGGTATGGATCTACTCTTAAATACAATGCATTATGTTTTTTCACATATTTAGCTAATTCATTGAAAAAATAATGGACAAGTTCTTTATTTTCGAAATCAATCACCGGTCCACGATTTGTATAAAAATATTTGAATATTTTCATAACCGGTACAGCAGTTAATAAGCAGGCTGCTATAACTTCATTTTCATTATTTTTCACGCCTACCAAATGCGTTTCTGTACCTTCTGCAATTTTTAACTCATAATTCCCTACCATTTGTGTAAAATGACTGTTGGGCATATGGTCAACAAATGCACCAAACTCTTTTGCAGTTAAATTCGTAAATTTCATTTTATATACTCCTATTTGTCTATAGTACTTTATTTCGAGTTTAAACTTTAATCTTAATTATTATACAATATTCAATTATAAAACTAAATCGATACCCTAGTTAGAATTACTAAATGCTACAATTTACTTATAATTTATGTGTTGTTTTATTATAGCATTACTTTTATTCTAACAAAGAATAACTATTTAAACACAAATCTTAATTAAATTATGAAAAAATAAAAACTACTAACAAGTTTTATACTTGTTAGCAGCTTAGGTTATCTAAAATCACCTGGTTTTTAAAGACTAGCTATTTTAAGGCATCTTTTAGTGCTTTACCGATTGCTACACTAGATTGAGGATTTTGGCCAGTGATGAATTGGTTATCTGTTTCAACATGTTCTGTGAAGTTATCTTTTGGAACAAATTTAGCGCCTTGTTGCTCTAATTCTGTTTGCGTTAAAAATGGTACTTTATTTTCTAGTCCCATCGTACGCTCTTCATTATCTGTAAAGGATGTTAAAGTAACACCTTCTACAAGATATTTACCATTTTTGTCTTTTGCACCGA
Organism: Staphylococcus sp. GDY8P119P; assembly: GCF_017892075.1. Lineage (NCBI taxonomy): Bacteria > Bacillati > Bacillota > Bacilli > Caryophanales > Staphylococcaceae > Staphylococcus > Staphylococcus sp. GDY8P119P. The sequence continues at coordinate 877,864 of NZ_JAESKJ010000006.1, read as the reverse complement.
CAAATGCACTTGGACCATGACATACAGAACTGATAAATTTGCCTTCATCTTTAAAATCAGACAATATATTCGCTAATTTTTGATTATGCGCGAAATCAAATACTGTACCGTGACCTCCTGGTAGGTATACTGCATCATATTCTGAAACATTAATATGATCTATATTTGGCACATCACTAATTTTTTCTACAAATTGTGCGTATTTCGTTAATTCATCATTTTGAGTTGAATTTGGATCTAAAGGAATTTCTCCACCTTCAATTGAAACGATATCTACGTCGATACCTGCTTCCGTTAAAATATGATGCGGTTCACTTGCTTCCTCTAACCATAATCCTGTTGGTGTACCGTCTTCATATTGTGCTCTACTTGTTATAATGAATAAAACTTTTTTATTCACGATTGTCACCTCTTCATTTATTTAGGTTTTTATCTGCTTGAACTCAGTTAGAATTCAATTCTGTGTTTCGATATTGACTATCTATTTCAAACAATACCCACCTAAAATAAACTTTACACATCAACCGTTAATTTATACATCATCTAACGCTGTTCTAATAGATTTTAGATATGCGATTGTTGATGCATTTTGATCTTGTTCAAACCGTTTAACAATTTCACTACCGATGACTACACCATCAGCTACTTCGCTAATATCATTAACATGAGCTTTAGTTCGGATACCAAAACCTGCCACTACAGGTACATGCGCTTTGTTTTTAATTTTTTCAATTTTTCGTTTCAGCTCTGGATGGAACTTTCCATTTTCTCCTGTTGTCGCATTCATTGTAACTGTGTAGATAAACCCTTCCGCATTTTCAGCAATTTGATTGATGCGTTCATCAGATGTTGTCATAGCAACTAATGAAATAATATTAACTTTACGGTGAGGATGTCTATTTTTTAATTGTTGGACAAGTTCATGTGGCAAATCAGGTATTATTAAGCCATATACACCAGCTTTCTCACATGCGTCAAAAAAAGCGTCTTCTCCATAATGATTAATGATATTGATATACGTCATAAGTACGTATTGACTGTTTATAGCATCACGATGTGCAGTCAGTTCATTAAAAATATATGTGATATTCACACCTTGTTGTATGGCTTTATTACCGGCTTCCATAATCACTGGTCCATCAGCTACTGGATCTGAAAATGGCACCCCTATTTCAATAATATCCGCGCCTGATTCACCTAATATTTTCATGTTTTCAATAAAATTTTTGTTCCCCATGATATAGGGAATAAATAATTTATGCATTACTTTCGCCACCTTGTCTCATGTAATTTCTAATTGTTTCCATATCTTTATCACCGCGCCCTGACACAGTAACAACAATGATTTGATCTTTATCCATAGATGGTGCTAACGCTTCTACAAAACTTAGTGCGTGTGCACTTTCTATCGCAGGTATAATACCTTCTGCCTGAGTGAATTTCACTAAGGCATCCATAGCTTGTTTATCGCTAGCAGTTGCATATTTAACTCTACCAATATCATGATAATATGAATGTTCCGGTCCTACACCCGGATAATCTAACCCAGCTGAAATGGAATGTGCTAATTCTATCTGTCCATTTTCATCTTGTATTAAATACATTTTCGTACCATGTAAAATACCTTCTTTTCCTTTATTTATTGCGAGTGCATGTTTGTCACTGTCAATGCCCTCACCTGCTGCTTCAACACCATATAGCGCCACATCATCTTGAATAAATGGGTAAAATGTACCAATTGCATTTGAACCTCCACCTACGCATGCAACCATCGCATCTGGTAAACGTCCTTCCTTAACTTTGATTTGATCTTTGATTTCATTACCTATAACTTTTTGGAAATCCCTCACGATAGTTGGAAATGGATCTGGACCTAAAGCAGACCCTAATAAATAATGTGTATCGTCTACATGACTTACCCAATATTGTAGCGCCTTATTAACTGCATCAGATAACGTACCCTGACCTTCCGTTACGGGTTCTACTTTTGCACCAAGTAATTCCATTCTAAATACATTTAATTCCTGTCTTTTGATATCTTCTTCACCCATAAACACTACGAGCTCCATATCAAACAATGCCGCTGCTGTCGCACTAGCAACACCATGTTGTCCTGCACCTGTTTCTGCAACTAATTTATTTTTGCCCATTCTTTTAGCTAAAAGTGCTTGACCCAAGGCGTTATTAATTTTGTGAGCACCGGTATGATTTAAATCTTCTCTTTTTAAATATATTTTTGCGCCACCTAGCGCTTTTGTATATGATGCTGCATATGTTAACGGTGTCTCTCTTCCTACATAATCTTTTAAATAATTATTCAGTTCATTCTGAAACTCAGGATCTATTTTAGCTTCTCCATAAGCTTGTTTAAGTTCTTGAATTGCTGGCATTAACGTTTCAGGGACATATTGACCACCAAAATCACCAAAAAATCCAAATTCATCTGCTTCTGTCTGTATGTTTTTAACCATATTTAATTAACTCCTTTTACAAGTTCTATGATTGCTTGCATTTTATTGCTATCTTTTATACTATTTGTTTCGATACCACTTGCAATATCATAACCATTGTGATTTAAATTAAGTTTATTTATACTTTGAATATTTTTATAATTCATTCCGCCAGCTATTAAAAAATCTACATCTTTTATATCTTTTAAGATTTCCCAATCATAGGATTGGCCAGTACCACCGTAAGCAATTGAAGGTGTATCAATTATAAATTGGTCTACAAAATCTTTATAATATCGAATGTCTTTTGCTAATGTATTTGCATTTTTTGCAGGCAAAGCTTTAATAATTTTTATATTACTTTTTTTCTGACGTATAAAATGAATAGTTTCTAATTTTTCTGTTCCATGTAATTGAATGGTAGTAATATTTGTATTATCTATGAGATGACTGATTGTTTGATGATCTGGATTTACTACAATTACTACTTTGTCTTTATCTTTTGGTATTAAATTTGCAAATGCCTGTATCTTATCAATTTCCACATAACGTTTACTATTGGGATAATGAATAAAACCTATTGCATCAATATTTAAATCTTTTGCCTTATTTACATCTTCAAGTGTTTTAAAACCACAAAATTTCAATTTCATCCTTTCACCTTATCTAACTTAAGACTTGGTAAAAACTGACTTAAATCATCACATTTCATTAAAGATTCACCAATAAGCAAACCATCAATACCTGCGTTTACAATGTTTAATACATCTTGTTGATTACGTATGCCACTCTCAGAAATATAATAATAACCTGCTTTTTTATTTTCTAAAATTTCATTGGTATGCAAAACATCTGTTACAAATCGTTTTAAATCTCTATTGTTTACACCAATAATTTTGGGATTCAACTTGTAAGCACGTGCCAACTCTTCTTTATCATGAACTTCTACTAAAACTTCTAAATTTTTTGAAGTCGCGTAATCATATAATTCTTTCAACTGCTTGTCGGTTAATACATTTACAATGAGTAAAATGATAGACGCTCCTGCTTTTTTGGCAACATCAATTTGAATAGGATCAACTACAAAATCTTTACACAATACTGGTAAATCTGTGACCTGTGTCAATGTTTGTAATCGTTCGTAACTTCCGCCAAAATAATGTTCGTCTGTTAAAATTGAAACTGCATTAGCACCAAATGCTTCATACGCCCTAACCTGTTGTGTTAAATCTCTTCCTGGAAGTTCAGATAATGTCGGACTTTTTGATTTTATCTCAGCAATTACTGATAATTGATCAGCTTGTGATAACTGTGATTCAAACGTTTGTTTATGCGTGATGTCTATTTGCTTAAGGTCAGATAATTTTTTTGTATAATAACCGCTTTGTAACAATTCCTTTTTATAAGCTACGATTTCATCCAATATAGTCATACGTTTTGCCTCCCATTTTGTTGTATTGTTTGAGCGCATCTCCATTTTTAATCAGCATCTTTGCTTTATGAACACCTTCTTGAATGGTGGTAGCTTTTTCAGAAACATATAAGGCAATGCCTGCGTTCAATAGCACCACATCTCTTTTCGCGCTTTGATCTTTACCATTTAATATTTGTTTTGTGATTTCTAAATTTTCCTGGGGAGTTCCTCCTATTAAATCTGCATTTGGGGCATAATCTAATCCTACATCTGTCGCATTAATAGTATAAGATTTAATATATTTATCTTTCGTTACTTCATATAGTGTGTTTTCCCCGGATAATGTAGCTTCATCCATACCATTGGCCCCATGTAAGACGATTGCTCTCTTTCTACCTAAATCAGCTAATGTTTGAGCAATTTTATTTAACTGTGAAGATTCATAGACACCCATCACTTGATAATCTAATTTGAACGGATTAATGAGTGGTCCAGTAACGTTAAAAATAGTTGGATTACTAATGGCTTTCCTTAACGGTTGGATATGTTTCATAATTGGATATGTTTCAGTCGCATTTAAAAAAACAAGCCCTTGTGCTTTTAAATGCGTTGCTGTTTCCTCAACATTTCGCGTTGGAATACACATTGCATTTAATAAATCGGTACTCCCTGAAGCTGACGTAACACTTCTATTACCATGTTTAATCACTGGAACACCTGCACTAGCCAATACAAAAGATACTGTTGTTGAAATATTAAAGCTATTAGATTTATCTCCACCAGTCCCACAAACGCACATACTATTAGGATAAGTTGGTTGTTCAGGGTACATAGATCCTATTAAACTTTTCGACATATATGTTAATTCTGCTTGACTCGGTTCTCTCTCTGAAAAGGCTTCTAACAGTTCTCTTTTAGTATCGATTTCTAATTGATCCGTGATCAATAATTCTATAAATTCATTCATTTGTGCTTGATCAAGTGGTTTATACTGTTTTATATGATTTTGTAGACTCAATATAATTGGCCTCCTCTACTATATTTAAAAAGTTACTTATGATTGCTTCCCCATATTCTGTCGCAAAAGATTCTGGGTGATATTGAATACCAAAATGTAAATAATTAATATGTTCAAATGATTGAATACTATCTTTTGTTTGAGCAGTTATTTTTAGTGTATCTGGTAATGTTTTTGGGTCACTAATCAATGAGTGGTACCTCATTATTTCAGAATATTCTGTAATATTCCGGTATAGTTTAGACTCACTTACAATCTGCATTGTATCTTTTTTTCCGTGACATATTTTTTTACTCTGGATAACATCTCCGCCGTGGTAACATGTCAATGCTTGTGATCCCAGACATACACCTAATATCGGTTTATATTTATAATGTTCAATAATATTGAGTAAATGGTTAGTATCTAGCGGATGTCCAGGGCCAGGTGATATAACCAAACCATCTATTTCTAAATCAAATATATCTGCATCGTCTGGATATTTAATAATTACATCAGAAGTCTTTCCTACAATATCGACTAAGTTATACGTAAAAGAATCGTAATTATCCACTACTAATATCATGGTGTAACCTCCAATAAACTTTTGGCTTTTAATTTTGTTTCTTCTAATTCTTTTTCAGGTATTGAATCATAGACGACACCACATCCTGCTTCTACATTGATATACGTTTCATCAATCATCATTGTACGAATCGCTAAGGCAAAATCTAGGTCATGATTACAGTTGATATATCCTATACCACCACTGTATACACCTCTTTTTTGAGGTTGTGCTTCATATATTCTTTGTATCGCTCTTAATTTAGGTGCGCCAGACACAGTACCCGTTGGTAATAAACTTGCGATTACAGTCATCGGTGAATAATTTGATTTCAGCTTTCCTGTTACCTCACTCACAATATGCATCACATGTTCATAGCGTTCTATTGACATTAATTTTTCAATTTTAGAACTAGCAATTTCACTTACTCTATGAATATCATTTCTACCTAAATCAACAAGCATGCTATGTTCGCTTATCTCTTTTTCATCGCTGATTAACTGTTTTTCATTTTCAAGATCTTCTTTGTCAGTCGCGCCCCGTTTTATTGTTCCAGCTATTGGGTTTGTTACTACATTTTGTCCTTTCACTTTGACAAAACTTTCAGGCGAACTACCTACAATAATTGGTTCATCAAAATTCAAATAATACATATAAGGACTTGGGTTTTGTCTCTTTAAATTTTGATAAAGCTGATAAGATAATTGTTGTAAATTCATTCCAAAATCATGTTTGTACTTATATATAATTGAAGGTACAACTTGAAACATATCTCCTTGTTGTATCAGCGATTTCATTTCGCTAACAGTTTTTTTAAATTGATCAGGAGCAATATTTGACTCAATTGCTTTTGCTTTTGTGTCATTTTTTATAGGTGCAGGATATATATTTACGTCTTGTAACTCATCAACATGACGTTTGACACGGCGTGCTAATTGTGCTTCACTTTCATTTGAAAACAAGTTTGTGGATATAACATATAGATGCTCTTTGTAATGATCAAATACATATACATCCTCTACCATGTAAAATTTAGCATCGTGTTGTTTATGGTCAGCTAAATCGATTTGCTTTAATACAGGAAATTCATGTCTTACTAAGTCAAAACTACACGATCCAACAAATCCCGATACAAACGGTAATTGTGCTAAATCTTCATCTTCTATTTCTGCTTTATATTGATCTATAAAAGCTTTCAACTTTTCATATGGTGCTTCGTTTTCTATTTCATTTTGCCTATCATTGTATTGAATGACCATATTTTCATTATCTAAAGTCACGGCGCCGTACACATCAAATATTACAATTGAATAGCGTCCTTTTACTTTAGATTGTTCTGTACTTTCCAATACTATTTTTCGTTTTTTCAATCTTGCCAATGCTTCTGGTGTTACTTCAGCATTTATCCTTTGATATTGTACTTTCATTTTTATTCCTCCTCATAAAAAAATCAGCATCCTTAAATATTAATTAAGGACGCTGATGCGCGGTACCACCTAAATTAGTAGACATTATCAGTTTCATCTACTCACTCATTTAATTATGCAATTTTAATCCAACAAAACCCAATTTCAGTATGTGTAGGTGTTAGTTTTCATCTACCACTAACTTTCTGCTTGCTACCATTCACAACTTACTACATTTTGTTTTTTTATAAAAAAACACCACACTAACGCATGCTGTAAGGACGCGTTACCGTGGTGCCACCTTAGTTAACAATTTCATTGCTCACTTTAAATGCTATTATATTATCCTCACGTTTAAAAGCCCAATTCACAATATATGTTGTGCTAATTTTCATCTGCCATTAGCTTTCTACTTGCTACAAATCATATACGTTACTTTATCTTTCAAACGGCAACTATCGTTGCAAAATGAATTAACTAGAATAATACAAGTATCATTTAATTTTGTCAACTCTTATTTTAAATTTCTTCAGTTTATTTAAAGTTACTTAGTGACTAACCTTTTTAAATATATAGCCTTTGTTTTAGTTAAATCATTTCGAATCAAAAGTGTTTTAAAATCGTGTCCTTATATGTTAATTCTGTTTATGAAATAGAAATTGAAACACGTATTGCGAATTAACTTCACCTACTATACAATGTTACTATTCTGAAAATTTTGATAGAGGTGGTCAGCAAAATGAAACAAATACTTTTTGTAGGTTTAGGCTTAATTGGTGGTAGTCTGGCCAGTAATTTAAGATATTATCACAATGACATTGAAATTACTGCATATGATGCAGATCGCTCTCAACTAGAAAAGGCTTTATCTATTGGAATTATTGATTATCAATCTAGTGATTATAAAGCCTGTGTAGAAAATGCAGATATTATTATTTATGCCACGCCTGTGCAACAAACAATCAAATATTTACAAGCACTACCAAACTATCAAACGAAGCCTAATGTCATCGTTACTGATACTGGCAGTACTAAATTGACAATTTTGCAATATGAGCAATATCTTTTAAATCACAATATCCACTTAATTGGTGGTCACCCAATGGCAGGTAGCCATAAGTCCGGTGTGCTCAATGCAAAGAAACATTTATTTGAAAATGCTTTTTATGTTTTAGTTCACGATGAACCTGCAAATGATAAAGCTTTTGATGAAATACGTTTATTACTTAGTACAACAAATGCTAAATTTATTGCTACCAATCCAAAAGAACATGATTTTGTAACAGGCATTGTTAGTCATGTCCCTCATATCATTGCATCGAGTCTCGTGCATTTAAATGCAAACCATGCGTCTCACTCTTCACTTGTTAAGACACTTGCTGCTGGAGGTTTTAGAGATATTACAAGAATTGCAAGTGGCAGTCCAATTATGTGGCGTGATATTACCATTGAAAATAAAAATACCATCGTTGATATATTAAAGGAATGGAAATCACAAATGGAAGATGTCATCACGCTCGTTGAAGAAAATAAACCGGAGGCGTTATATGATTTTTATAATGACGCAAAAGTATATAGAGATGAATTGCCACTTAAATCACAAGGAGCACTGTCTATAGAGTATGATCTTTATGTAGATATTCCTGACAAACCAGGTATGATCAGCCAAGTAACACACATCTTAAGTTTACATAATATTTCTATAAGCAACTTAAGAATATTAGAAGTTCGTGAAGATATTTATGGTGCATTAAGAATTAGCTTTAAAAATCCTGAAGACCGAAAAAAAGGCGCTGAAGCATTAAGCGACTTTGATACTTATATTGAATAGACTTTATCTTATCTTTATAATTTAATAACTTCATTGTGATTGTGTTAAGTAATTGCTTAATTTAATTTTTCTTTGCACAAATGCAAAACTTGAAAAAACATTTAAGTCAGTTACTTATTTAGAAGCTGTTAAATATTAATTAGTTCAATGTCAAAATAAAAACGTTTTAGTATATGACCAAATATGAGCCTAGCGCAAGTTTTATTAGAAAACTTGCGCTAGGCTCATATCATTTAGTTCTTTTGTCGATTTCATTTGAATTAAAACTATCCAATATATCATACGCTGTGCTACATATTTAATTTATCAATTTCCCTTCTTCTTCTTGTATCATCTCTATAATTTCATTATCTTCATTCATAAGTGCAACTTTTGGACTATGATTTAATGCTTCTTCTGCTGTAACTTGTACATAAGACATGATAATAATAATATCATTTACTTGAACAAGCCTAGCAGCTGCACCATTTAGGCATATTTTTCCACTATTACGTTCTCCTTCAATCACATAGGTTTCTAATCTTTCTCCATTGTTATTATTCACAATTGCAACTTTCTCATTTGGTAATATATCTACCGCATCTAAAATATTGCGATCTATCGTGATACTTCCTACATAATTAAGATTAGCTTCTGTTACACGTGCACGATGTATTTTTCCATTCATCATAGTTTTTATCATTTGTTTTATACTCCTGTTCAAAAAATTAATTTTACATTTTTAGTTGATTAACACTTTATTATTTATTACTATCATAAGCATATCTATTATAATTTTATTTTCTAAATAAACGGAGGTCAACTATAAATGAAAAAGATAGGTATTATTGGTCCTGGCGCTGTCGGTAGTTGTATCACAGTTCAACTTTTAACAACAGAACATAAAGTCTATTTAATTGGTAGACGTAATGCGTGCATTACCTATCAAGATCCTTCGAAAAATGTAAATATGACACTTAATGTTGTTACAGCATCGGACATTACCGAACCATTAGATATTATATTCATCGCTGTTAAAATCCCACACTTAGATGGATTATATAAACAAATTAACCATTTAACTCAAGATACTACTATTGTTATATTAGCTCAAAACGGATATGGACAACACTTTAAGCTCCCTTTCCAAAATATGTATCAAGCTGTAACTTATATTAGTGGTCAAAAGACTGATCAACACGTGATTCACTTTAGAGATGAGATACTTCACTTACAACAAGATGATAACACAGAGTCATTGAAAAAAACATTAGCTTCAAGTGGACTTTCACTTGTGTTACATAAAAACATTGAAGTGGAAATCTGGTATAAACTATTAGTTAATCTAGCAATCAATACAGTTACTGCGCTTGGAATACAGCCTGCTTCTATACTCAAACAACCTCATATTTATTCGCTATGTGTATCGCTATTAAAAGAGGGTTATATAATAGCTAAACACTCTGGCATTAATTTTTCTGAGGATGTTATTGATGAAATAATGACAATTTATCAAGGTTATCCAGATGATATGGGAACAAGCATGTATTATGATGTACTTGCAAATACTCCATTAGAAATCGATGGAATACAAGGTTTTCTATATCGACAAGCGCGAAAGTATAAATTAACGACACCGCACCTAGATACGATTTATGCTTTATTATTATCTAGACATCATGTTTTTTCAAATAATTCATAGTAAGCATGTGCACCCTATTATTTTATACATTGCTTCTTATGTTGATATTATATTTACAGTTTAGTGGGTGTGTGTTTATTTTATCCTTACGTAGTATAGACAAGACAATTCGTTAATGATGTTATAGATATATGATTTAAATTGTGTCGTTAAGCGCTCACTCAATTTGATTTAATAATTATTTTTGGAACGGGCCGCCCCATATAAGCTTATTTAAAATGATACCCGTTCCACATATTGATAATGAAGTTAATTTATAACTACTTTAAATCTTTAGTTTATCATTATTCCTTTTCACATTTTATGGCCGGCCATAAGCCCTAAACGCCCATGTTTTGTACCTGCGTCTGTATAAGAGATTGCTTTAGATACGATACCCTTACCAAATTTTTGATGTAACGCGTCAATCGTTTTGGCCAATTTTTCATTTCTTTTTCTTTCGTATTCATCTATAAATAAATTCAATTGTGTATTTCGCTCATCTATAAACTGTGTGAGTGAAATACTCACTGTTCTATATAGCATTGTTGAATCACATAATTTGTCAGCTAAAGATTCTACCACCTTGAAAATCGTACCTTCTAAATTAGTTGGATCCTCTAATGTGTATTGCTTATGCACCCCTCCATGATCACTATAACCAAATGAAAAATGTATCGTCTTAGCTAATTTATTTCTTGCTCTAACACGACTCGCTACATCCTCAATTAACTCCTGCATCACTACTTTAGCTTCCTCATAACGATAATCACGCATCAATATTTGACTTTTACAAATCGAGGGATTAACTACACTATACTTGTCTCTTATTCTACTTTGATCAATACCATTCGCATGTAAGTGTAAATCCACACCTACTGTACCAAAATCCCTTTTTAAATATTGATATGGATAATGCGCTAGATCTCCTATAGTAAAAATACCGCGTTTATTCATTTTTGCTTCTGTTTTTTTACTAATTCCCCAAAATTTACTCAATGGTGAAATAGGCCAAAGTTTGTGTGGCACATCTTGATATCTCCATTCAGCAATGAAACTATTAGTATGTTTTGCTTCTATATCCATTGCAACTTTACTCAATAACATATTTGAACCAATTCCTATTGAACAATGTATACCAGTTTCTTCTAGAATTTCATATTGTAGCTTTTTGCAAAAAGATTGAATTGTACTACTAAATCTGTGATAACTATTTGTTACATCCATAAAGAACTCATCAATGCTATATTGATGTAAGTCTTCCGGAGCGACATAGCGTAAAGCAATTTTAGAGATTGCTACTGAAACTTCCAAATATTTTCTCATGCTTGGATTGATAATATATATATCATTTCTATGAGGAATTTCGAATAATCTCGATCCTGTTTTAATACCTATAGCTTTTAGTGGACCCGTAGCAGCTAATACAACTGATCCCTGTCTCTTAGTATCTGCAACAACTGCTAACTTTTCTTTCATTGGATCTAGCCCTTTTTGTATACAAGAAACACTTGCAAAAAAACTTTTCTGATCAATACACAATATATCTCTTTCCTCTAGCAGATTGTAATCATAAAATTCATACATATGACATTCCTCCCCTAATCACTTATATTATACAAGAACAAATGTTCTATTTCAACTTAAATAAGAACGTTTGTTCTTATTGTTATTTTTATAATTTTGTGAATTTTCATGCTATAATATATAAAAATAGATTAAGGTGGGATTTAAATGCCAATAGTAAATGTAAAATTGTTAGAAGGTCGCTCTGATGAACAACTAAAAAATTTAGTCACAGAAGTTACTAATGCAGTAGAGAAAACAACAGGCGCAAACAAAGAAGCTATACAAGTTGTAATAGAAGAAATGAAAACTTCTCATTATGGCGTTGCAGGAATTAGAAAATCAGATCAATAATAATTTACATATCAAAAATATAGAACATAAACATCAATATCTATTGCATCATATAGATATTGATGTTTTTTTACTTTTGCCAAATCTAACTATACATGAATGGTATGCTTAGAGAAACGTATCATGTGTAGGCATATAAAACTGTTTCAACTACATCACTTAAAGCAATTGGGTAATTTGCTGACACCCGAGGAAACTGATATGCGAAAGAGACTATAGGCAAGAATCATATTCCTAGGCAAACTGCACAATCAAAATCGCAACATTCAAAATAAATAAGGACTAATCCATTGGCATACGGATTAGTCCTTATAGCGTGAAATTTGTATTCCATTCTCATTTAAATGAATTCACTAAACTCGTTATTCATTCAAAAATTTCTGTACTTCCTTTTTATTTTTGGCTTTATCGATTTCTAACGCACTACCATCCATTGGTGATTGGATATCTTGATAAGTGTTTTGTATAGGTAAAGTAATAGAATCTACCTTTTTATCACCACGTATTCCAAAATTCAAACCAGTTTGAATGAGTGCAGAATCAGGCATATTTGTATTTAAATAACCTCTCAAAATACCCGCAACTCGAGGTAATTTAGGTAGCGTATCCAAACTCGCTAATTCTTGTTTAAGTGATTGCATGACTTGTTGCTGACGTCTTACACGACCGAAATCGCCTTCTTCATCATGTCTAAATCTAGCATACCCTAATAATTCTTTACCATTTAATCGATGATGACCTTTCTTCAGTGACACACCTATATTTTTAGACATATCTTTTTCAACATCAATTGGAACACCATTAGGTTCCAATTCATCAATCATTTTTTCAAAACCAGTAAAATCAAGAATTGCATAATACTCAGGGTCTATACCTAAATTTTTCTTTAATGTTTGTCGCAATAGTTCAGGTCCACCGATAGAATAAGCAGAATTAATTTTATGTTGACCATTTCCCGGTATATCCGCATAAATATCTCGCATGACAGACATCATCTTCATTTTTTTATGAATATAATCATACTGTGCAATCATAATCGAGTCGGTTCTAGAAATACCACCTTGCTCTTTATCTGCACCTAAAACCATAATTGTGATTTTTCCATCATTTTTTTTAGCACCGTTAAATTTGTGTTGCTTGAGCGTTTTGCCCTGATCTTTTGCGTATTCAATACCTGATTTATAACCATGCACAGAATAGCCAACAATAATGGCTAAAATAATTACAATAATTAAAATTATAATTGGAAATTTTTTTAATTTTTTCTTTTTTGTCCTACGCATCGTCGGTTGTTCTTCTGTGTTTGTGCTTTCTTTACTTCTGTGTTTATGTTCATTCATATGTAATCAACCTTATATCTTCAAAATTGCACTGCTATGTACTATAATTAACATATATTAAAGTTATATAAAAACTGAATAAAAATCAAGTAATATCTTAATATATGGTACTAAGGTCTAATATGGAAAGGATGTTAAACATGAATATAAATAAAGCATACTTCGCTGGAGGTTGCTTTTGGTGTATGGTCAAGCCTTTCGACACATTTGAAGGGATTGAGAAAGTGACTTCTGGTTACATGGGAGGTCATAAAGATAATCCGTCGTATGAAGAAGTTAAGACGGGTGACACCGGGCATTATGAAACAGTTGAAATAGAGTATGATGTCGCTCTATTTTCATACAATAAATTATTAGAAATATTCTTTTCTGTAATAGATCCAACTGATGAAGGAGGACAATTCCAAGATAGAGGATCACAATATAAAACAGCAATTTTTTATACAAACGAAGACCAAAAAGCAGTAGCTGAAGATTATGTAGCACAATTAAAACAAACCATAGACAAAGAAAAAGCTATTGCTACAAAAATATTACCCGCTTCTACATTTTATGAGGCTGAAGCAGAACACCAAGATTTTTATAAGAAAAATCCCGAACGATATGCTCAAGAACAACAAGAACGTCAAAAATATAAGTAAACAAAAAAACCGGTGCTTTTGCATCCGGTTTTTATTTATTACTCGCACTTTAACATAAATTACTGCCGCTTCATTTCTAAAGGAATTTTATTCTTTTTCTCAACCTTTTTACCATTATATAAATCCATTATCGTTTTAACACTTTCTTCACCCATCAAATTAGGTTGTTGCGCCACTGTAGCAAATAACTTACCTTTTTCAACAGATTTAATCGCATCTTCATTACCATCGAAACCAACGACTTTAATGTCTTTATTTCCTATCGCTTCTACAGCACCTAATGCCATTTCATCATTTTGAGCAAAAATAGCTTGTATTTCAGGATGAGCTTGAATAATATTTTGTGTCACATTTAGACCTTCTGTTCTATTAAACTTAGCACTTTGTTTGGAAACTACATCAAGTGATTGATCTGCGACGTTATGGAAACCTTTACCACGTTCACGTGTAGCACTGGCACCTGGGACACCTTCAAGTTCAGCTACTTTCGCATCTTTACCTAATTCATCAACAATGAGTTTCCCTCCCATCTCACCGCCTTTGATATTATCCGATGCTATAAATGAAGCAACATCCCCTTTAGCTACATCTCTATCTAATGTAATGACTGGTATTGCCTCATCATTTGCGATTTGAATACTACCTGATATCGCATCAGAATCTGTCGGGTTTACAATCAAGTAATCTACTTTTTGTTGAATTAAGTCATCAATATCATTAGCTTGTTTCGCTGCATCATCTTGAGCATCTGCAAACTTAACTTTGACGCCTTGTTTCTTCGCTTCTTTTTCAATACCATCTTTAATTTTCACAAAGAAAGGGTTATTTAATGTAGAAATACTCACACCAATAACAACATCAGATTTTTTCTTATCTACTTTACCATTGTCATTTTTTTCTATAGGTGATTCTAGTGAACAACCTGTTAAAAATAATAATATAGCTGTTACAGTTATAAAAAGCTTTTTCAATACCAACACCCCCTGTTATTTGTTTTTTCTATCTATAAGTACTGCAATGATAATCACGACACCTTTAACCACTTGTTGGTAAAATGAAGATACACCTAATAAATTTAAGCCATTGTTTAAAACACCAATAATTAACACACCAATCAACGTCCCAACTATACGTCCTTTACCACCTGTAAGCGAAGTACCGCCAAGAACTACTGCTGCAATAGCATCTAATTCATAGGACATCCCTGCAGTTGGTTGTGCCGAATTTAAACGTGAAGTTAAAATTGATCCTGCCATAGCTGACATTAAGCCGGCTAAACTATAAATCATTATTTTAATTTTATTGACCTTAATCCCTGAAATAAATGCCGCTTTTTCATTACCACCCATAGCATAAGTCTGTCTACCAAATACAGTTTTATGCAGTAGGATATATAATATGATAAATGTAATAAACATCGTGACAGCTGGTACTGGAATACCTAAAAAGTAGCCTCTACCAAATAATTGAAATGCATAACTACCATTTAAATTTGTAATAGGATTTCCATCTGTAATAACAAGTGTTAGCCCTCTAAATACGGTCATTGTAGCTAATGTCGCAATGAAAGGCGCCATTTTACCTATCGTGATGAGCAAGCCATTTATAGCACCCAATACCGCCCCAAATATGCAACCTATAAATAAAGCTACAATAGAATCCATACCAGAAACCATTAAAATCGCAACAAATGCACTAGATAAGGCAAGTGTCGATCCTACTGATAAATCAATACCTCCAGTTAATATTACGAAAGTCATGCCAAATGCAATTAAACCATTAATTGAAACCTGTCTTAATAAATTAAATAAATTAGAAGGCTCTAAAAAAGCGCTATTTAATACACTGATAATAACAACTAATAATATTAAACCAATAAAAGGTATAATTTTTTCTAAATACGAATAAGAAAATGATAATTTAGACTGCTTCATTTAATTTTCCTCCTGTAGCTAAAGTCATAATACGCGCTTCCGTGATAGCTGAATCTTCTAATATGCCTGCAATGGAACCTTCATGTACAACAGCGACTCTATCACTCATGCCTATAATTTCTGGTAATTCTGATGAAATCATAATAATAGACATACCTCGGTCCGTTAATTCATGCATCAATTGATATATTTCTCGTTTAGCACCTACATCGATGCCACGTGTTGGTTCATCTAATATTAATACATGTGGTGCAGTCGCAATCCATTTAGCCAAAACAACTTTTTGTTGATTACCACCAGATAAAGTGCCACATATATCTCCTATTTTGCCTTTAATATTTAAACGCTGAATCATCTGTTCTGAATATTGTTCCATAGCATGTTGTGTTAAAAATCCAGAGCTTGAAAAGCTTTTTAAAGCTGGTAAAGTAATATTTTCTAAAATTGAATCTTGTAAAACTAACCCTTCTTCTTTTCTATTTTCTGTAATAAAAGCTAAACCTTGTGAAATAGATTGATTAGGGTTTTGAATTTGTAATTGTTGATTATTTAGTTTTACCGTTTTATTCCCTTTATCTAATCCAAAGAGTACTCTCATAATTTCTGAACGACCCGCACCCATCAAACCACTAAAGCCAAGTATTTCTCCTTTATGTAAATCAAAATGTATATCCTTTAAATGATGTTCATCTGAATCTAAATTTTCAACAGTAAGCACAACATCTTCTTGATGATATTGTCTAACAGGGTATTGATTATCTAAATCTCTACCAATCATAGATTTTACTATTTCAGCATGTGTCGTATTTTGTGTTTCCTTAGTTAAAATCGAACGACCATCTCTCATAACTGTAATACGATCTGAAATTGTAAAAATTTCTTCCATTCTATGAGAAATATATACAAAAGAAACGCCATCTTTTTTTAAATTTTTAATTTGTTCAAATAATGTATCTATTTCATTATTTGTTAAGGCTGCAGTAGGTTCGTCCATGATAATGATTTTTGATTTTTCCATTAATGCTTTACTGATTTCAAGCATCTGTTGCATACCAACAGATAAAGTGCCTGCCATACGATTTAAATCGATTTCAATATTTAGCTTTTTAAAAATGGACAAAGCACGTTGTTTCATTTTTTTATTATCAACAATGCCAAAAAATTTTGTTTCTTCTTTTCCTAAAAACAAATTTTCAAGTACTGTAAGATTAGGCCAAATATTTAACTCTTGCTGAATAAACGACACACCATTTTGTTCAGCATCTATTGTATTTTTAAAGTGTATCGGCTGACCATTTTCTAAAACATTACCACTATCCGCATTATATACGCCAGTTAATATTTTCATAAGCGTACTCTTACCAGCTCCATTTTCACCCATTAACGCATGTACTTCTGCATCATTGATTTCAAAATCAACACCTCTTAAAACATCGTTTTGCCCAAATGACTTATATATTTGATTCATTGTTATCATATTTTTCACCCCTTAAAATAAAACACCACTAGATAAAATTACATTAGCGTAAGGTGTCGCTTCACCTGTTCTTATAATTGCTTTAGCTTCCTTACTATACATTTTTAAAGTTTCATGAGATTCCGTGACCATATCAATATTTTCAGCTAATAATTTCACATATAACTCACTATTTTGTTTTATCATTTCATTTGCAATAGTAAGCTGTTCAATTGCCATATGTTCTTTAACTACATTAAATACTTCTTCAAATGATGGATGTCCAAAAGTTAATGCTAAATCTATTTTTTTAACACCATCTGGTACCGGCAGTCCACAATCAGCTATGATAATTGTATCTGTATGACCTAAATCACTAAGCACTTTAGAAATTTCGCTATTTAAAATACCAGTTTTATACATTTAAATCCCCTCTCGTTAAATCTTATTTTATGTAACCCGTTACACATTACTACTTAAATCTAATACTATTTCTGCGTTTAATTGATAACTTTAACCTATTATCTTGTTGTTCAATTATAGAATTTTTATTTAACTTTAATAAAATTGATACCGCTTGCTGCCCTAAAAAATATGCGGACTGATCAATAGTTGCAATTTGAGGAAACGTCATTGCAGAAAAAGGTATATTATCATAGCCCACAATTTGAATATCCTCGGGAACTTTCAATTGAAATTGTTGAATAAGGCCCATCGTTTCAATTGCCAGTACATCATTGCTGCATATAATACTATCAATCTGTAAATCTTTAATTAATGAAATAAATGCACTTTTATTATTTAATGTTTCTGCTGAGCAATCATAATAGCTCACATTATAGTTATTCAATTCTTGTTTAATACCATCTGTCCTTAATTTAAATGCCCGTATATTCAAATCTAAATGGAGGATCAAAATATTTTTTGCTTTACCTTCTAACACAAGTCGAGCTTGTAATTGTCCGCCTTCAAAATGATTCATAGAAATACCATTACCTTCATTTTCAACACGATCTACAAATACATAATGAATACCTTGTGACACTAATAACTTTTCAATTTGATCATCAGCAAATGCTGTTGCAATAACACCTACACAATTATAAGCATTGAAAGTGAATAAATACTCTTTCGCCTTATCAACATCGTTGTCACTATTTCCAATTAAAACTTGAAAACCGTGCGCAAGCGCTATATCTTCAACACCTCTTGCTATAAGTGTAAAAAAAGGATTACTGATATCTGGTAATAATAAGCCAATCATTTTTGACTTACGTTTATATAATGTACGTGCTGCTTCATTAGGTTGATAGTTAAGCTCATGAATCGCACGTTCAATTTGTATTTTTGTTTGAGCTTTGACATATCCATTATTATTTATCACTCTAGATACCGTTGCTACTGAACAACCAGCTAACTTAGCTACTTCTTTAATTGTAACTATAAAAATCACCTCTATTTTTGTAACCGTTTTCATATTATCATAATCATTTACATTTTGATAGTTTATTTGAAAATTTAATTATTGTAATATTTAATATCCTATATTTTTTTAATTTATTTATATAACACGAAAACGATAATTTATAGTAATCAAATCAGCAGTATAAATAATTTTTTATTTTATGATCAAAAAATTGGCGTTAACTTTTCTATTAAATAATTATATAAACAGTTGAAATCAGTTATATTAAATTCGTACTTATACAAATTTTTATTTAGCGCTTACCTCATTATGTTTTAAAATATATTTCTGTCATATCGTAAAATTCAAATAAAAAAGACCCATCCAGTAGTTCGGATAAGCCCTTTATGCTGATAATAAAATTTTTATTTTCTCACATTATAAATTTATTTTATAGTAGACACTTGATCTATATTCTCTATTGCCTTCACCTTTTTATTTGAATCAAAATATACTTTAACAGAGAAATGATTGGATGGATTATCATCGTATATCATCGTACCATTGTGATTATTGTGTACTCTATAACCATGTACTTGCGAAAATGATTCAATAGTAACATTATCAGGTACAACAAAAATTCGTTGAACTTTATTATTTTTGAATAAAAATGCCATGTCACCATATTTATGTGCTTTCATATTAGCAATTTGTATTGTTTTTTCACTATCACCAAAGTATGTTTCAACTTTGTGTTTGTCCATGCCTTTAGAAATGTGCATATAATGATTTCTTACATCACTATTCATAAAATTTTCACTGAATTGTTGTGACAAAACATTGATCTTAGGCAATTTATATTTGGTCTTTTTCTCCTGTTTAAATTTTTCGTTTTGAGCAGATTGATTTGAACCTTTGTAATTTGTATGTATGTTATCATATAACGATTTAATTGAGAGTGTTAACGCAACTAAAAGCATCACGATTACCAAACTAATTATAACTTTTTTCATTTCCCCACCCCATTGTTCACTCTGCAAACATTAATATTTACATATTACTACATTATATTGAAATTTTAAATGTATATTAATAATATAACAAATGAAAATAATTCAAAAAGCTAATGTTACTACAGTGTAAAAGAACAATTATATTTCAAAAAGAAACCAACTATATAAAATGTTAATTTTCATTCAAATAAGATGATATCATGATGTTGAAAGCGTTTTCTAATGATGATATATTATAAATACACCTTGAACAAAGGGTAACTAGAAATTCATAAATATAGTTAGAGTCAAAATGATATTTAGAAAGTATATCGTTAGTTTATTAAAAAGTAGTTAATAACTTCTCCGGCGTTAACTACAAAAACCATTAAAAACTATAACTCCAAAAAACAACCAACAATCATTAACGGGATTGTTGGTTGTTTTGTTTTATTATTTCTTTCTAATTACACGCATGACTTTTGTCATACTTACCCATAATGAGTTATCTTTACGATACACTAAGAACCTTGGCTGCCAATTGGGATTAAACTTTTCTTTATAACGTCTTAATCCTTGAAATCTATATAATCCATTGAAATGCTCAAATACTCTACCTGCAAGTCTTTCTCTATAAAAAGAAAAAGGTACTTTACCCACATTGGACAGTGTAGCCATGCCCATATTAAAGTATTGATACTCATTTGCCTTAGCCCATAACAGCATATGAAGATATAAACTATCCATCAGAGGTAAGGAGGTATCCGATTTCCAACGTATTAAATCAATAGACACAGTTGAATTATCATTAACAGGCATAAATGTACAAAAACCAATTATAGCATTCTCTTTATCTTTAATAACTCCGATCGGCGCCTTCGATATATAATGTTCACTAAAATGTCCTACTGAAAATTGCATTTCTGTAGAGCCTGATAACCAATCATCGCTTATTTGTTTTAATTCATCAAAAACGTTTTTTGAAAAAGGAGGTTCTAATATCTCAAAAGTACACCCCAAATCATCTAACTTATTTAAAGTAGCACGTAAACCACGCTTCTTTTTACCTGAAGTAGTGAAAGTTGATAAATCAATAATGGCTTCTTCGCCTAATTTAAAAAACTGATTTCCAAAATCATGATAAATTGACATATATTTATCAGTGACTTGATAGAAAATAATGTCGTAACCTAAATATTGAGCTTCATTATAAAATCTTTCGAGCAACTCATGGAACGAAGCACTATTTCCAATGGGGTCACCTAAAACAATATATGCATTCCCCTTATAACGATACATCACAAATGCGTCTTGTTGTTCATTAAAGAAAAACTTCTTATCACCACTGTATATGAGATGACTTAAATGATTTCCCCCAAATTTCTGAATAATCGTTTCACATTGTTCTAGTTTTTGACCACTGCCTGCAGATTTGAATCTTGCTTCAAACCACCACACAACAATACTGACTATAATTGCTACTGTAATAATCGTGAACCAAAAATAATATCTTAAAAGAGACGTATCTACTTCTATATGATAAATATCTAAAGTGTAAAATGTATTTTTTATAAACACATGATTAATGAATAACACAAGAGCCCCAATAATTACACTAGACAATAGTTTCGTATATCTAAACGGACGCTTTATGACACGTGCACTTCTATAAAATACAGCGAGCATTACAAACATAGTAATTAACCAACCTAAAAGTACCAAAGAAGGATAAGTATAAACAGTGACACTAAATATGATAATGATTGAACAAATTGCAAACAAAAGTGCTCTCCTAGATAAATGATATACACCTATCACATTTAATAATAGTAATAGACATGCACATGTATGAATAGAAGCGATAATATAATAAAACGCATGGTTATTACTATATAACCCATCATAAATTATTGTAATGTTATTAAAGAAAAATAAAGCACTCGTAAATAAAAGTAACAATGCAATGGAAAATGCTGGTATCCTAGTTAAGATATCTTTTTGATAAGATGCTAAAAGTGATGACATATCTTTCACAGGTATCATAATTTTAGAATCATCCAAATAACGTTTTGCCGTATTTCTAAATTCAAACGTTGAGAGAATAAGGGCAATTAAAACAGGAAATAAGTAATAAGCAAACCTGTAGAGCAATAAAGCTAAAACAATTTTTTCTTCTGGAATATTTAAACTTTTCAATCCTAGTAATAGTACCAAATCAAATGTACCAAATCCTCCAGGAATAAAACTGATTAACCCTGATAATGCACCAATGATAAATATTCCCATAAATACAGAGAAATGCACCTGTATACCAACAATTAATAATGCCATATATAATACTGCAGCAGCAATCATCCATTCAATACTAGAAACAATGGTGCAATAAATTCCAGTCAATTTACTTTCTTTATTTACTGGTTTCCAAATTGTAATAAAAATAAAAATAGGCAAAAACAACGCAACAACATACATTAACCATCTAACCCAAGGGAACGGACTAAATACATGTCTAACATCAAACACATGAAATACTACTAAAATAGAAAGCATACTTAAACCCGTCAACATGGAGATTAAAACAATAGAAATAGTATGCAGTAATGCCTTTTTATCTTCTGTAGTATCTTTATATAATAAAAATCTTACGCTCGCTCCTATGAATCCTCCAAAGCCCAATACTGCGTTCAAAGCATTTACAATATATCCTATACGTACGGTTTTAACTAAAGATATCTTCAAGTGTAAAACTTTAGCTAAAATCACATCATACATTGATAATACCAGTATGGCTAGACCACCACTCAAAAAAAGCACAACCAACCATACACTATTAATATCTTTTATAGAATGAATCGTTTCTTTTAAATTTATATTTGCTAGTTCTTTATATAAAGTAAAAACAACAAATATAAATAATGAAATTGCAAATAAAACTTTTATTATCGTTAATAATTTATTTCCTAGCTTCTTTGACATGTGTTCACATCACTTTTCTATATTCATATAACATTTAAAATATAGCACAATTTTTATTTTTTATAAATAATTTTTATACGAGTTAAATATTACAATATTGTTAGACCACACACTCAGTTACAAAAAAATATACACATACTTTCATTTTATACGCACAACAATAAAAAGTATCTTAATATATCATTTCACTTAACAACGTGTCATTCCACTTCAGTTATGATAAGAGGCTGAGACAATTAATTTGTCCCAGCCTCTGTCGTACATTATTTATAATTTAACTTTTACGAATTTCTTCATCAGAAGTAATTTCATATTCTCCTGCATCATCACCATAATATTTGTTATAACGACGTTTGTACATTGTATATAAATGCGAAACTAGTACTTTCAATATTGCATAAGCAGGAATACCTAAAATGACACCGACAACACCTAATAAATTACCTGCACTTAATAAGATGAATATAATTGTAAGTGGGTGAATTTTCAATGTTTTACCCATGATATTTGGAGAAATAAAATGCCCTTCAATAAATTGAACAGCCGTCCAAACTATCACTAACTTCAACAACATAATTGGTGAAGTAATTAAAGCAATAATAATTGCTGGTGATATCGCAATCGTTGGACCAATATATGGAACAACACTAGTAACTGCAGCGATCGAAGCTAAAATTAAACTGTAGTCTAAACCGATGATACTATATCCGATAAATAATAATATACCAATACAGAACGATACAATAATTTGTCCTTGGATATAAGAACCAACTTGTAGACTCATTTTATCTAATAAATCATGAAAGTCTTTTCTAAATTTAGGGGGCATTAAGTTTGTTGAAAACTCTTTGAAACGGTGCCCATCTTTTAACATAAAGAATAAAACAAATGGTGTTGTAGCAATTACCACGCCAACATTCACTAATGCTTCAGCAAAATTTTTAACTTTAGAACCAAAACCATTAAAGTAATCAGACACCATTGAAGGTAATTTTTTCGCCAATGAATCTAATTGATCTTGAATTTGACCATAAAAATTAGAAATTAAAGAGTATTTCGTTACACTATCTATAAATTTATTAACCTTATCTACATAGTACGGGAAGTTATTTCCAAAACTTTTAAACTGAGCACCAATTACAGGTATTAATAAATTAATTGCTAGCGCAATAACACCAATAATGACTAAGAATAATATGATTACACCCCAAAGTCTTGAAATATTATACCGTTCCATCAAATTAACTAATGGGTTAAATAGATAATATAATATAATCGATACAATAATCGGTGCTACAATTGTATTAAAAACAATTATAAATGGTTTAAAAATATAAGAAACTTGATCGAATATAAAAATAGCACAGCCAATAAATATTAATATGAGCAAAGCAAAAACTAAATCTTTGCCACCTAAAAATTTCATAAAGCGTGTTTCAGGGAAACTTAGTTTTAATCTATTTTTCTTAGATGTCGTTTCTTTTTTTAAATTATCTTCATTTGACATAACATCACCAAACCTTATTTTTCAAAATATATTGCTTATTTAGCGCATAGCCAAAAAATAATGCACCTTTGTAATACAATACATAACGTTCAATATTTAAAATAACTAATGTTAATCATAACACAATGACCATTTACCAAACATATATTTTGCCATGTTTTATTAAAAATTAACTAAACATCCATAATAATAGCAACGAACAATATGTATTAATACGATATAAGTATATTATACTAAAATATAAAAATGTATATTAAAAAGCAGTAATATAAAATCAAATGTTTATCATCCATTTTATATTACTGCTTATATATGAATTATTATTAAAGAAACTATGATAATGATGTTGAAGAAAATTCAAATCTTTGCATTAATGTTTAAATACAATTACTTCTTCTTCATTCCCCAACTCTCAATACCAAACAAGTTAATTTCTAACTCTTCAGGTTTAAATACAGGTTTTTTGCCAGCTTTACGTTGACGTTGGTAATCATTCATAACTGCAAAAGCAATGTTAGATAAACCAATAATAGCAACTAAGTTGACGATGGCCATTAGACCCATAAACACATCTGCTGTACTCCATACCGTTTCAGTTTTCACAACAGCACCGACGAAGACAAGTACAACAACTAAACATCTGAAAATAAATAATACTGTTTTATTTTCCCATAAAAATTCCATGTTCGATTGACCATAGTAGTAATTACCAATAACCGAAGAAAATGCAAATAAAGTGATAGCAATCGTTAAGAAAATACCACCTGCGCTACCTAAGTGTTCATTTAAGGCAGATTGTGTAACTGCAACGCCTTGTGCTGCATTCTCTCCAAATTCTAATCCTGTATATAATAAAATCATGATCGCCGTTGCCGTACATACTAGCATCGTATCAAAAAATACGCCCAATGATTGGATTAAACCTTGTTTAACTGGATGTGGCGCTGCAGCAGTAGCAGCAGCATTTGGCGCAGAACCCATACCAGCTTCGTTTGAGAACAAGCCACGTTTTATACCTTGCAGAACGGCTGCTCCAATCGCACCTCCTGTTGCTTGTTCAAATCCAAATGCATTTTTAATTATAGTTGCAATCATCGGTATGATTTGATTATAGTTAAATATTAATATTACAGCAACTAATCCTATATATATAATTGCCATCACAGGCACAATAATCGAAGATAATGTTGCAATACTTCTTACCCCACCAAATATAATAATAGCAGTAATAATAGCTAAGATTACGCCCGTTATAATAGGACTTACATTATATTGCGTTTTTAATGATTCAGCTATCGTGTTTGATTGTACTGTATTAAAAACAAATGCAAATGTCACTGTGATTAGCACCGCAAACACAATGCCTAACCATTTTTGATTGAGTCCCTTAGTTATGTAATAAGCTGGTCCTCCACGATAGCCACCTTCTTCATCGGGTACCTTGTACACTTGTGCAAGCGTTGCTTCAATAAATGCACTGGCTGCTCCGATAAAAGCAATAATCCACATCCAGAATACTGCACCAGGACCGCCTAATACAATTGCTGTCGCAACACCGGCTATATTACCTGTACCAACACGAGAACCTGCACTAATCGCGAATGCTTGGAATGGTGAAATACCTTTTTTACCATTTTCTAATGTTTCAGGTTTTTCTCCAATTGCTCGAAACATTTCCGGTATCCATCTTAATTGTACGAACTTAGATCCAATAGTAAAAAATATACCTGCTGTGATTAATAGTCCAATTAAGTATTGTGACCAGATTAAATCATTCCCGACTTGAACAAATGCTTTGAACCAATCCGGAATCAAACTATCAAAATTGCTCAATTTAATCCCTCTCATCTATACAATTTAATTTTCATAGTAAAATCAAGAGATTTATAGTCGCATTCATGTTTATAAACAAAATTCAATGCTTATGTAGACATGAAAATGAATGAATCAGTTCAGTATAAAACATTACGCCTTGCACTAAACTTTTTCACATTACTATAAATCTCTTGCTTCATTTTTGTTACACCTTATAGGTATTTTATCATTATATTGTTGTATTTACTAACAAAATTTTAAAATTAAAGTTATTTAACAATCATACTAACAACGTCGCCAAACTCTTTAACATCTACTACAAAGCTGCCATTAGTATATTGTTCTGATAAATGAATATCTTTAATATTGCCACTTTCTTCATGTTGTTTTGAATATATTGTATAAATCGTATGATCTGGCTGCACAACGTTAGCTGCTACGATGCGATGCGGTGATTTTTTAAGCTCTTTTAATAAAGTAATACCACGTTGTGCACGTTTGGCATTTTGTAAAATATTGAATCCTATGCGTTTTAATGAACCTCGTTGTGTTGCCATCAAGATCGTATTTTTTTCATTAACGATTTGGGTTAAGACAACAAAGTCTTCACTTTTAAGATTAATCGATTTAACACCAGCGGCTCTAAGTCCTGTATCTGATAACTCTTCACTACTGTAAGTTAATGACATACCTTTGTGTGTTAGCACGGTAATCGCTTGAGGTTCATCTAATCTCATTACATTTATCACTTCATCATTATCTTTTAGTTTCATAGAAACAAGTGGTTTGTTATATCTTGATGTTTTAAACATAGAGACATTGCTTTTCTTAATCATGCCATTGCGCGTAGCTAAAATATAAAATGCGTCTGGTCTAAAATCATTTTCACAGTAAACATCGATAACATGCTCGCCTTCATCAATGGGTACAATCTGTGATACATGCTGTCCTAAATCTTTCCACTTAATCTCTGAAAGTTTATGAACTGGAATATAAAGATGTCTGCCTTTATTCGTAAATACTAATGCTGTGTCTAATGTATTGACTTCTTGGTATTTGAGCATTGCATCGCCATCTTTCACACCTAGCTCTTCTACACCACTTGCATTAAAGCTACGTAACGATGTTCGTTTAATGTAACCATGTTTCGTAATACTCATAATCACATTTTCACTTGGCACCATAACTTCTTTATCAATCTTAATTTCACTGATTTCAGCTTCTATAGAAGATAAACGTTGTTGTTTATATTTATTTTTAATTTCGCTCAATTCTTCCTTGATAACATTTAACAAAGCATCATGATTATCTAATATATTTTTTAAATGTGCAATTTTAGCTTTTAATTCATCATGTTCTTCTTGTAGTTGTACAATATCTGTATTTGTCAGACGATATAACTGCAACGTAACTATCGCCTCAGCTTGTGCTTCTGTAAAATCAAACTCAGAAACTAAATTATCTTTAGCATCTTTTTTATTTTTTGAATTTCTAATGAGCTTAATAACTTCATCTAAAATTGACAAAGCCTTCATGAGACCTTCTACTATATGCATTCTACTCTCTGCATTATCCAATTCAAAACGTGTACGCTTTGTAACTACATCAATTTGATGATTGAGATAACTGTCTATAAATTGACGAATACCCATAAGAAGCGGTCGACCATCACTTATTGCTACCATATTAAAATTATATGCCACTTGTAAGTCTGTATTTTTATATAAATAATTAGCAACCGCTTCGCTATTAACATCTTTCTTTAATTCGATGGCAATACGTAACCCTGTACGGTCAGTTTCATCACGTACTTCTACAATACCATCTACTTTTTTATCTGCTCGCAGTTCATCCATCTTTTTAACAAGTGCACTCTTATTAACTTCATAAGGTAATTCAGTAACGATGAGTTCTTTTCTACCATTTCTTAATTCTTCAATATCAACTTTAGAGCGCACAACAATTTTACCTTTTCCGGTTTCATACGCTTTCTTAATACCGTCTATTCCTTGAATAATACCACCAGTAGGAAAATCGGGACCTTTGATATACTTCATCAACTGGCTTACTGTGATATTTGGGTTATCTATATACTTCAATGTTGCTTGAATAACTTCAGCGAGATTATGCGGTGGTATATCCGTAGCATAACCTGAAGATATGCCTGTACTTCCATTAATTAACAAATGTGGCAGTCTAGCTGGTAAAACCATAGGTTCCATTGTCGTATCATCGTAGTTAGGCATAAATGGCACTGTTTCTTTATTAATATCTCTTAATAGCTCTTCTGAAATTCTGCTTAATTTCGCTTCTGTATAACGCATAGCTGCTGCTGGATCGTTATCGATACTACCATTATTACCTTGCATTTCTATCAAAACATGTCGCAATTTCCAGTCCTGACTTAATCGAACCATCGCATCATATACAGATGAATCACCATGCGGATGATATTGTCCGATGACATCACCGACTGTTTTTGCACTTTTACGGAAATTTTTATCAAATGTATTACCACTAGCATACATAGCGTATAAAATACGTCTTTGAACAGGTTTAAGCCCATCACGAACATCTGGTAATGCACGCTCTTGAATGATGTATTTACTATATCTACCAAATCGGTCGCCAATAACATCTTCCAGCGACAAATCTTGAATTATTTCACTCAATTCATTTCCTCCTCATCAGAATAATCCTGTTCTAGTATTTGAATTTCATTATTATCCAGAATACTTTGATCTTCTTGAAGACCAAATTCAACGTGGTTTTCAATCCACTCACGTCTAGGAGCTACTTTGTCTCCCATTAAAGTTGTTACGCGTTTCGATGAACGTAACTCATCATCAACTTGTACTCGAATCAACGTTCTTGTATCTGGGTTCATCGTTGTTTCCCATAATTGATCAGCGTTCATTTCACCTAAACCTTTATAGCGCTGTAAACTAAATCCTTTACCTAATTTTTTTTGTAATTTTTCTAATTCTTCATCTGTCCATGCATATTCTATTTTCTTAGAAGCACCTTTACCTTTTTCCAGTTTGTATAATGGCGGTAAGGCTATAAATACTCTTCCTGCTTCTACTAAAGGTTTCATATATTTAAAGAAAAATGTTAGTAAAAGCACTTGAATGTGCGCACCATCAGTATCAGCATCTGTCATTATAATGACGCGGTTATAATTGCTATCTTCTAATTTAAATTCATTACCTACACCTGCACCTATTGTGTGGATAATCGTGTTAATCTCTTCATTTTTAAAAATATCTTCTAAACGTGCTTTTTCAGTGTTTATAACTTTACCTCTTAATGGTAAAATCGCTTGATATTTGCGGTCACGTCCCAATTTTGCAGAACCGCCAGCTGAATCACCCTCAACTAAATACAGTTCTTTTTTCTCTGTATTCTTACTTTGTGCAGGTGTTAATTTTCCTGATAACAACGTATCTTTTCGTTTATTTTTCTTACCAGATCGTGCATCTTCTCTTGCTTTACGTGCTGCCTCTCTTGCTTGCTGGGCTTTTAATGCTTTTTTAACGAGTGCTTTTGACAATTGTCCTTTTTCTTCTAAATAATAAGGTAATTTTTCAGATACAACAGAATCTACTGCACTTCTCGCTTCAGGCGTGCCTAACTTAGACTTAGTTTGTCCTTCAAATTGTAATAATTCTTCTGGAATACGAATAGAAATAATCGCTGTCAAACCTTCACGTATATCATTACCATCTAGATTCTTATCTTTTTCTTTCAATTCATTAATACGTCTAGCATAGTCATTAAATACTCTCGTCATGGCTGTTTTAAAGCCAACTTCATGCGTACCGCCATCTTTAGTACGTACATTATTGACAAAACTTAAGATACTCTCCGAATATTGATCATTATATTGAAATGCGACCTCTACTTCTATTCCATTAGCAGTTCCAACAAAATTTGCTACATCATGTAACACTTCTTTACCTTCATTTACATAACTTACAAATTCTTTAATGCCATCTTCATAATGGAATACATCTTCTCTTTCTTTACCAGATCTTAAATCCTTAAGCGTAATTCTAAGATTTTTAAGCAAAAATGCTGATTCTTGTAAACGTTCGCTTAGCACGTCATAGTTAAAAGAGGTTGCTGATTTGAAAATTTCAGCATCTGGTTTAAAGGTAACTTTAGTACCTGTTTTTTTAGTTTTCCCTAGTTTTTCTAGGCCTGTAGCTGGTATACCACCTTGACTGAATCGTTGTTTATAAATAGCGCCATCTCTGTAAATTTCTACTTCTAACCATTCACTTAATGCGTTTACGACTGATGCACCTACACCATGTAAACCTCCTGAAGTTTTATATCCACCTTGTCCAAATTTACCGCCTGCATGAAGTACTGTAAATATTACTTGAACAGTTGGTTTGCCCGATGTATGAATACCAGTCGGCATCCCACGTCCATCATCTTCTATAGTAATACTTTCATCTTTATTTATTGTAACTGCTATTTCATTACCAAAGCCGTTTAATACTTCATCGACGGAATTATCGACAACTTCATACACTAAATGATGTAATCCTCTTTTATCGGTAGAACCAATATACATACCAGGTCTTTTTCTAACGGCTTCTAGCCCTTCCAAAACCTGAATGGAATCATCCGAATAATTATTTTGTTTGTTCATTGCCAATCGTTTCGCCCTCCTACAAACGTACGTTCGTTTTTAAAACTATACATTAGTTATTCTTATATAAATCTTGATAAATTGCAAGTATCAAATTATATTTGAACCGTGTTTTACTACAGTTATAAATTTTTGTTCGTCTAACCGTGGTCATATGTGGTAAAATAATTTTAATGTCATTAAAGGATGTGGATTATGTATGGTGATGATAATAATCATGTTAATTTTAAGTTATCTCATTGGTGCTTTCCCAAGTGGCTATGTAATAGGTAAATTATTTTTCAAAAAAGATATTAGACAATTTGGTAGTGGGAATACAGGAGCAACAAATAGTTTTAGAGTGTTAGGTAAACCTGCAGGATTCCTAGTTACATTTTTAGATATATTTAAAGGATTTATTGTTGTATTCTTACCACTTTGGTTACCAGTACATGCAGATGGTGCTATTAGTACATTTTTCACAAATGGACTCATCGTAGGTGCATTTGCAATTCTAGGTCATGTGTATCCAATTTACCTTGGATTTAAAGGTGGAAAAGCAGTTGCCACAAGTGCAGGTGTGATACTTGGAATCAATCCTCTACTATTACTCATTTTAGCAGCGATTTTCTTTGGCATACTTTATTTAACAAAGTATGTATCACTTTCGAGTATCATAGCATCAATCTGTTGTGTTATCGGTGCGCTGTTAATTCGTGATTATATCTTATTAGTCGTGAGTTTCGGTGTAGGCGTCTTATTAATATTTAGACATCGAACAAATATCGTGAGGATTTTTAAAGGCGAAGAGCCAAAAATTAAATGGATGTAACTATTACAAAAGTCATTAGCAGTCAATAAAAAAATAGCAAACATTGCTCAGTCTGAGATATTCTTATGTCTCAACTATTGAAAAGTAGAAACGAATATTTGGCTAATAGAAAACGACAACACAAAAACTTGTTTATTAGCTAGTTTCCCAACATAGTGAAACAGAAATCTTTAACACAGACTTCTGTTTCACTATTTTTTTATTCATTAAAACAACAATATACACTTCAGAATATTATATTACTCTTAATTATGTCACACTAATTCACAACATTTTTAAAAATTCTTTGCCCTCACCCTAAAACATATTGAACAATTTGAATTTAAAGAAAATTATACTTAATTATGTTATACTACTTTTATTGTTACTCAAATTTGGGTAATAGATATAGTACTAATTTAAAAATTAGTAACCAATGGTCACAAGTTTTAAACTTGTGAAATGAGAGGGGACTTTTATTATGGATATAAAACTTTCAGATAACGCTGTATCTTGGTTTAAAGATGAACTTGATTTACCTGAAGATAACAAAGTCTTACAATTTTTCGTTCGCTATGGTGGAGAATTCCAATTAAAACAAGGATTTAGCCCTGCATTCAGTGTTGATCAAAAAGATGATGTAGAAATTGGTTACGAAAATCATTTTGACGGCTTAGATGTAGTAATTGCAGAAAAAGACTTATGGTATTTTGAAGACCATGATTTATTCATAGACGTCAATGATAGTGTCGATGAAATTTCATATTCTGCTAAATAATATTAGAACTCAATTCACATAACATAATTGATCATTCATATATAAATATATACTTAAAAAGAGCCTGGTTCCATTCCAGGCTCTTTTTATTTATCATTTTGATAATCTTGTGTACATTTCAAAAACACATTGCAAATCAATCATTGTATATAAATACATACGCATACACTTAATTATGCATTTATACATTTAACTACAACTATTATATTAAAGTATGCCATTTTTCACTTCAAATGTTTCTCCTGCTTGATTTCTTTTATCTACATCGGCATACATTGCATGCCATTCAGGAAAATATCTATCCAATCTAATAGGCTTAAAGTTATCCTTTCTAATACAAGTCAAAACAGTTGAACCAGTAGTCGCTAAATCACCTACTTCGTTATATACTTCATAACGATAAATTGATCTTAAACGCGTATATTTTTCAACCCATGTCTTAATTTTCACAGTTTCAGGATACTGTATTGTTTTTATATACTTAATATCTAAATCTGTAACCGGTGAAATAATACCAGATTCTTCCATAGCTTTATAGCTAAAACCTAATTTTGATATATAATCTGTACGTGCAACCTCAAACCATGTTGGATAATTACCGTGATAAATCACACCCATTTGATCTGTTTCTGCATAACGTGAAGGAATTTCTGTAATACTATAAATCATTATAAACGTCCTCTTTTCAATTGTTCGTAGTACTTATATATAAATATTAACATAAAAAAGAATGCAAGGCAGAAATCACATTTTAAAATTCGTTGATTATAGACTCACCGAGCTAAAGATAAAACGCTAACGTTTAAAAAATCTATTCAACGTTCGCAAATTAAAATAAAGGCTGAGACACAAAATATTGTCTCAGCCTTAACTATATTCATAATGAACAGTTAATTTGCTAGTTTATTTCTTAATACTAATTGTAAAATACCGCCATTACGATAGTAATCAATTTCTACATGTGAGTCGAAACGTGCAACTGCTTCGAAGTCAATAACTTCTCCATTCTCTTTTTCAGCAGTTACTTTTACTAAATCATGTGGTTTTACACTTTCATCGATATCTACTGAAATCGTTTCTGTACCATCTAAGCCTAAACTATCAGCAGATTCGCCATCTTTAAACTGTAAAGGTAACACACCCATCATAACTAAGTTAGAACGGTGAATACGTTCATAACTCTGAGCGATTACAGTTTTAACACCTAGTAAATTTGTACCTTTAGCTGCCCAGTCACGAGAAGAGCCCATTCCGTAATCATTACCAGCTAATACTACTAAACCAGTGCCATCTTCTTTATATTTCATCGCTGCATCATATATAGGCATTTGTTCACCAGTAGGCCAATAAGTTGTGAAACCACCTTCTGTACCTGGCGCTAATTGGTTTTTAATACGAATATTAGCAAAAGTACCACGAACCATTACCTCATGGTTACCACGACGAGAACCATAAGAGTTAAATTGACGAATAGGTACGTCATGATCTAATAAATATTTACCTGCTGGTGTATCTTTACCGATAGCACCTGCTGGAGAAATATGGTCAGTCGTAACTGAATCTCCAAATTTACCCATAATACGTAAATTATTTAATGATTTAATATCATCAGGTTCTTTAGATAAGTTTTGGAAGAATGATGGATTTTGAATATAAGTTGACTCTGGATCGAAATCATATAACGGTTGGTCTGTTACATCGATTTCATTCCACATTTCATTATTATTATAAACAGTTTCATATTCTTCTTTAAACAATTCAGGAGTAACAACACTGTCTACAGTATCTGCGACTTCTTTAATTGTTGGCCAAATATCTTTCAAGTAGATATCTTCTCCATTTTTACCTTTACCTAAAGGTTCATTTTGTAAATCAATATCGACTGTACCTGCAAGTGCGTATGCAACTACTAATTGAGGTGATGCTAAATAGTTCGCTTTTACTAATGGATGAATACGTCCTTCAAAGTTACGGTTACCTGATAAAACAGAAGTCACAAGTAAATCTTCTTCAGCAATCGCTTTTTCGATTTCTTCTAATAATGGGCCTGAGTTACCGATACATGTCGTACAACCATAACCTACTAAATTAAATCCTAAGTCATCTAAATATTCTTGCAGACCAGAATCTCTTAAATAACCAGTAACAACTTTAGAACCTGGCGCTAACGATGTTTTAACATATTCAGGTACTTTCAAGCCTTTTTCTACTGCATTCTTAGCTACCAAACCGGCACCTAACATAACATATGGATTTGACGTATTTGTACAAGATGTAATTGCTGCAATAGCAAGGTCACCTGTAGTCATTTGTGTTTTAGATCCATCTTTAAATTCAATTGTTGCTGTTTTATCAAATTCACTCTCATCAAAACCATGACCTTGGTTACCAGCTGGTGCAGTAACAGATTTTTCAAATTCTTCTTTCATATCACTTAAGAAGATTAAATCTTGTGGACGTTTCGGACCTGAAAGTGAAGCTTCAACTGTAGCTAAGTCTAATTCAACAACGTCTGTATAATCTGGTTCATCTTTATCAGCAGTAAAGAACATATTGTTTTCTTCTAAATATGTTTTAACTAATTCAATTTGTTCGTCTGAACGACCAGTTAAACGTAAATATTTTAAAGATTCTTCATCTACAGGGAAGAAGCCACAAGTTGCACCATATTCAGGCGCCATATTTGCAATTGTAGCTCTATCTGCTAATGGTAGATGTTCTACACCTGGACCAAAGAACTCAACAAATTTACCAACAACGCCTTTTTTACGTAATTCTTGTGTTACACGTAATGCTAAATCCGTTGCAGTAGCACCTTGAGGTAACGCATTGGATAATCTAACACCAATCACTTCAGGAATTGGGAAGTATGAAGGTTGACCAAGCATACCAGCTTCGGCTTCAATACCACCTACACCCCAACCTAATACACCTAGACCATTAATCATAGTTGTATGTGAGTCAGTACCTACTAAAGTATCTGGAAAAGCAACTGTTTCTCCGTCTACTTCACGTGCGTGAACAACGTTTGCTAAGTACTCTAAGTTAACTTGGTGTACAATACCAGTTGCTGGTGGAACTGCACTATAGTTATCAAATGCTTTAGTAGCCCAATTTAAGAATTGATAACGTTCATAGTTTCTTTCAAATTCTAATTTCATATTTCTTTCTAGTGCGTCTGGATTCGCATAGCTATCTACTTGAACTGAGTGATCGATAACTAAATCTACTGGCACTTCAGGGTTGATTTTGTTTAAGTCTCCCCCAACATCATTCATAGCTTTACGTAATGACGCTAGGTCAACAACTGCAGGTACACCAGTGAAATCTTGTAAAATAACACGAGATGGTTTGAAAGGTACTTCACCTTCTGTACCTTTATTGAATTCTGACAATGCTTTGATGTGCTCTTCAGAAATAACAAATCCATCTTCTTGTCTCAATTCAGATTCTAGTAAAACTCTAATCGAATATGGTAATTTGGATATCTTTGTTAAACCTTGTTCTTCTAAAGTTTTTAAATCATAGTATGTGTATGATTTCCCATTTAGCTCGAATGACTTTTTCGCTTGCTCTTTTAAATTAGAAGCCATATAAATCCCCCTTGAAAATTTTAGTAATTATATGCCGTTAATTAAATTGTATAATTATATGTAACTTAAAACAACTACCTACCATTATAAACCTCTATAATTTAGATTTGAATTTACAATCAGTATGTATAAGCAAAACTTATCGCGAGTGTATCGTGTAATAAGTTATTATTATTAATTGAGAATCATTATCATTAATTTAGAGCAATTAGTATCTAAACAAAAAACTGAGAGCCTATGTTGGCCCTCAGTTTTTAAGACTATTTTTCAGATTTTTCAGCGTCTCTTAACGGCGCTCTTCTATTAATTATATCATCTTCAAAATCTTCTTGTTGATATTGTACATAATCTTGTAATCTGTGTTTGTTAGGCGTTAAAGTTAAGCCTAAGAATTTACGTTCCTTATTTGCATCCTTGTAGAAAGAAATCATCATCATTATAACTACAAAGGAGAATGGTAACGCACTAATTATCGCAGCACTTTGAATTGCATTCAACGCATCTGCACCATTTCCTCCACCTGCAAATAGTAATACGAAAGCAATTAATGACTGAGCAATACCCCAAGTCACTTTAACAACATTTGAAGGTTCTAATGAACCAAATGTCGTTTGCATACCTAATACAAATGTTGCAGAGTCGGCAGATGTAATAAAGAATGATGCAATGAGTACTAGTGCTATCAACGACAATATAATTCCAAATGGTATTTCATTAAACACACCAAATAGTTGTGTTTCAGCAGTCATATTAAATAGTTCTGGATTTTTCTTACCAGTTTCAATACCTAATACACCAAATACGCTGAACCATACAAAACTTACTAAAGCAGGTACTAAAAGTACACCAGCAATAAATTCACGTACTGAACGACCTTTAGAAACACGTGCTATAAAGATACCTACGAATGGACTCCAACTTAACCACCAGCCCCAATAGTAAAGTGTCCAGCTAGACATCCATTCACGTTTTTGTGGGTTTTGAGCTGCTGTATCAAAAGTATTAAATAGGAATGAATTTAATAAACTACCTGTTGAACTTGTCATCATATTTAATATCAACACAGTTGGTCCAATAATTAAAACTGCAATCATTAAGACCGCACCCAAGCTAATATTTAAATTACTTAAGTATTGGATACCTCTACTTAAACCTGACCATGCACTCATAATAAATAGAATCGTAACGATCACAATAATGATTGCTTGTACCCAAATAGTATTTGGTACACCAAATAGGTAATTCAAACCACCATTGATTTGTAGTGCACCCATACCTAACGAAACAGCAACACCGACAACTGTTGCAAATACTGCTAACACGTCAATAATCGTTCCAATTGGACCTTCTACTTTATTGCCTAAGATAGGGCGTAACGTTCTTGAGATAAGTCCTGGTTCTCCTTTTCTAAACTGAGCGTAAGCAAGTGCTAATGCAACCACACCATAAATAGACCACGCATGGAATCCCCAATGGAAAAACGTAGAACGTAATGCTTCAGTATATGCTGCAGTAGTTTTAGGTTCCGCATTTGGCGGTGCAGCAAAATCTGCCATAGGTTCAGCAGCACCGTAGAACACAAGTCCTATCCCCATACCAGCACTGAATAGCATCGCAAACCAAGATATCGTATTAAACTCTGGTTTATCATTTGGTTTACCGAGCTTTAATTTTCCAATAGGACTAAAAATTAGGAAAATACAGAAGAAAACAATAAACGTTGTAAGAATTAAGTAATACCAACCCAATTTATCTGTAATCCATAGCTTAATTGTGTTAGTAACATTGTCAAATTGTTCTGGAACAATTGCCCCGATTAAAACAACGATACCAACAATAATCGCACTATAAATAAATACTGGGGATATCTTCTTACCGTTTGGTTGATTTTCAGAAGAATTCACAATTAATTACTCCCTTTCATATTCATATTAAATTTTTAAATCTAAATAGAAATTTGCAAAAATAAATTTATTTCTATTTTTTAGTTTAACCATTCATAAGAATAACAAACATCTATGTTAATATCAAATTCACTTTTAAAAAGTATTTTCATAATTTAATAAATATTGTATAATAACATTTATATTAAATATATTTAATTAAGAGAGGTTAATAATATGCTACAAGAATTTAAAGATTTTGCATTGAAAGGGAATGTCTTAGATTTAGCAGTAGCTGTAGTTATGGGTGCAGCTTTCAACAAAATTGTAACAGCTTTGGTATCATATATTATCATGCCATTAATCGGTTTAATCTTCGGTACCGTTGATTTTGCCAAAAGTTGGTCCTTCATGGGTATCAAATATGGTATGTTTGTACAATCGATTATTGACTTTATTATTATTGCATTCGCACTATTTATATTTGTTAAAATTGCAAATACATTGATTAAACAAGAAGAAGAAGAAATTGAAGAAAACACAGTACTATTAACAGAAATTCGTGATTTATTACGTGACAAACAATAAACGTTAACACGAAATATTATTTAGTACGCTCGTATTTTTGTAAGAAATTAGGATAAAATTCCTTAAACTATAATCCCGTAAATGAATTTTCGACATTCATTTACGGGATTATTTTGTTATTTGGACATTCTACCTTTAATTCATAAGACGAGCTAACTTGTTGCTATTTCCTTTTTATAATAAGACTCTTTGTTACAAATACTTCACCCCTAGTTTTAAATTTAGCGCTATTTGTCTAAGCTATTCTCAATAAAAAACAAGGCCTTTGCATATTATTAATAGATGATTAAACTAAACTTATAACCTAAATCAACATATCATCCATGTATAAACTTTCATTAAGTTTATTTTAAAATGAAATTATTTAAATAACCATCTTCAATGCCCTTATATACCCATTTCTTTAAGATTAAAAACAGTGAATTACTGTTCATAAAGTAATTCACTGCTTTTATGCT
Organism: Staphylococcus sp. GDY8P119P; assembly: GCF_017892075.1. Lineage (NCBI taxonomy): Bacteria > Bacillati > Bacillota > Bacilli > Caryophanales > Staphylococcaceae > Staphylococcus > Staphylococcus sp. GDY8P119P. The sequence continues at coordinate 838,802 of NZ_JAESKJ010000006.1, read as the reverse complement.
TTTATTGTTTTATAAACTTTGTTTTACTTTGGTATTGTTCTGTCTGCACTTCTAAAATAAGTGGAATACGTTGCTTTAATTCACTAACATGAGAAATAATTCCAACCATTCTTCCAGAAGATTTTAAACTAAGTAGTGTATCCAAAGCAGTTTCTAGGGTCTCCTGATCTAAAGTACCAAATCCTTCGTCTATAAACATCGAATCTAATGCAATGCCACCAGATTCCTGTTGTACTACTTCACTCAGACCTAAAGCCAGCGCTAAGGATGCCTGGAAGGTTTCTCCTCCTGATAACGAAGTAATATGTCTTTTCTTATTAGAGTGCGAATCAAATACATCTATTTCTAAGCCACTATACCCTTTTGAAGTTTGTTCCCTTCTAACTAATTGATACCTTTCACCTGTCATCAATGATAAGCGTTGGTTCGCATGCGCAAGTATACGTTCTAAATAATAAATTAAAACAAAATTTTCTAAAGTTAATTTTTGTTCATTTTTCCCAGATAAAACTTCTGCTAATTGAAAAACTTCTTGTTGTTCTTGTAGTTCTTTTTCTAAATGATTTATAATAGCATAAATATTATCAATTTTATTGTTGTTAAACTCAAGTTTATAATTATGTTTACTTAACATCGCTTTGGCATGATCTAGTTGTATTTTTTCCTGCTCATAATCTTTTTTTAATTGATTAATATCACATAATTCTTGGTCATTAATTTCTGTTTCCAGCTGTTTGATGATAATCTCAAATTGTTGTTTCTCTTGATTAAATTTGTTGATTTCTGCTTCTATTTTCGTTTTATTAGGAATTTCATTAATCGTGTGTTCTACATCTTTTAATGATGTAAAGCCAATTCTATTCATTTCATTGTTGATTTTATGGTCCGCTTCTTTAATATCCTTTTGCAAACTCTCTTCAGTATTGTCAAGATGTGCTTTGTTATTCATTTCTAGTGACAATGCGTTTTTAGATTCTTGAAGTTGCTGTACTAACCATTCATATTGCTTTTGATAATCATTGACTTTCACTAATGAATTGTCATAAGCAGTAATAAATTTATCCACGTCTGTATATTGTGTTGTATTTTCAAAATCATTTATCATCAATGTATTTTCATCTAATTTGAATTGTTGCGTTTTTAAATCCAATTCTAACTCATGTGCTTTCTGCCTTAGATTAAAAATTTTCTCTTGAAGGTTTCTAATTACTTCATTTTCCTCTTCTAGCAATCTTTTTTCTTTTAATAAGTTATCTTTAGTTAATTCCAGCTCAGTATAATTTGTTTTTTCTAAATCATCTAAGTTAAATCTATGTAACTGTTCTGAAATGTGATGCCATTCACTATCATATTTAATTTTTTGCTCTTTTAATTTTAGACGTTGTTGTTCTATATGATCAAGCTGACTATGTCTTTTGGTAAGTTCATCAAAATCTATATGATGTTCAATTTCATGAATTTCATTGCCACAAAGCGGGCAAGTATCACCTATAGCTAGCACTGATTGTAACTTAGATATCATATCTTGTTTATTATTTAAATCTATATTAGTTTTATCGATTGCTTCATATTTAGCGTCTAATGTACGCATTTCAGATTGAATATATTCAGTTTGGTTTGTTATGTTAGTTTGTCGCTTTTGCAAGTCTTGATATTCGTTTTTATTCAACTCATTTTGTTTGTTAACCTTAATTTCATAATCCAACTGATGTATTTTTTCATTAAGTTGTTCATTTCTTTTATAATCTGGTTCTCTGTCATTTAATTTTTCAATATATTGATTAAGTAGTTGTTTTTGTTGCTCATACGTTGATTTTAACTCGACATATGTGTAATTTAAATTTTCTCTTTGTTGATATATATCTTTATACTTATCAAATTTATTGTAAAATATTTTAGAATTTTCTATAAATGATTTCGATTTCTCTATTGTTTCAGATAGTTTCTGATGTTTTTCAAATTGTTGCTCGTAGTCTTCTAATTGTCTTTGTAAATTTGAAATGACTGCTTTTGTTTCTGTTTTATCTTTTTTTATCTCTTCGTGCTTTTTTAAAAGTTTCTCTTTTGAATCAAGTAAATTAGAAAGTGGTCTTACCTCATTGATCTCATTTAATAGTTTTATTTGATTTTTTATATGATTTTCATTGGATAACAAATCTTCTTGCTTTTGCTTATTTTGTTCAAGACTTGTCATAGCATCTTGAAGTTTTAAATTACGATTTAATAAATTTTCAGCTTGCTCAAATTTTTCAATACTTCTTTTTTCAGCTGCTAATAAATCATTTTGAATAGATTCGCCTATACTTTTGAATTGTGGTATTAATGCTTTAATTTTATCAGTTTGTCTTGAACTAACTTCTTTATATTCTTTTAACACACTATCATCAAAAGTATCCAAATCCATCCAATCCGTTTCAAGTGTATGATATCGCTTTTCAATATTCGCCCTTACCTCTTTAACATCATCATTTAACAATTTTTGTATTTCTTCAAATCTTTGACTATTAAACAATGTTCTTAGTATTTCTTGTTTTTCTATACTTTTAGATAATAAGAAACGTTTAAATTCACCCTGAGGAAGGATAAATAATTGTCTAAACTGTTCCGAATTAACTCCAAGTAACGATCTAATAAATTGATTTCCAGCATTCACTTTACTTTCACGTAATTCATATGTATCTTCAAGTTGATAAATCGAAAGTTGTCCAAGTGTTTTATTTTTATTGCCTTCTTTTACAAATGCACCTTGTCGATTAATTTTATAAATACTATCTCTCAATTTAAACTCGAACTCAACGACCATTGGTAATTTAGCATCTGCAAAGTGACTACGTAAATCCCCTTCGTTTCTATCTTTTGTCGATGCTTCACCAAATAAAGCGAACACAATAGCATCAAATATCATCGTTTTCCCTGATCCCGTTTTTCCGCTAATTAAAAACAATTGATCATTGTTTACTTGTTGAAAATCAATTGTTTCATCTAAAAAAGGGCCGAAATTAGTTAATTTTAAAGTTAAAGGTCTCATTTAGTCTGATCTCCTTCAAGTAAATGATTTAATACTTTACCAATTTTATTATTTTGAACGCTCGTTAATGTTTCATCCGTCATATTTTCAAAAAATTTATTAATGATTGTTTTATCATCTAATTTTTGTATTTCTATATTTTCATGATGTAACGAGGTATTAAATTCAAACGAACTATTGGTAAGTGACAACGTGTTTGGATAAATTTGTTTCAAATGCATCATTGGATCACTAACATGTGACATGTGTTTTAGTTTAAAATGTAAATAATTGTTTTTATCTTTTATGTCTAATTTTTCTTGGATAGCATCTTCGTAGTCCCCTTCAATGACTTCTAATTGTCTTAAAGGTGTTAATGGTTTAAATTCATTTTTTAATTTATGATCTATCACTTCAATTACCCTATAACCTTTAGGTTGTGTAGCTTCTGAAAAAGAATATTGTAATAAAGAACCACTATAATGAATAACATCCGAATTTATACTAAATGGATGATGTAAATGCCCTAACAATACTGCATCAAATTGTTGGAATGAATTTTCTGCAACTGATTCAACAGTGCCAATTGTCAATGCTCTTTCAGATTCGCTGCGAATACCACCTTGGACTGTGAGATGTCCTACCAGCATATTCACTTTATTTTCATTTATATTCTGCGTTATAAATTCTATTGATTTATTCACGGCTTGTTGATGCGTTTCAATCGTTTTATCATTAAAAAAATAACTTGTTTCATTCACAGTAGAAAATGGTAATGTATAAAAATCAATATTTCCAATCGAAATAGGATAACACATATCTTCTAATGAGGTTCTAATATAAAGTTGAGATTTTTCAAACCACTTTGAGCCATAATTTAACCGTTCTTTACTGTCGTGATTTCCACTTATAATCACTAAAGGAATGTTCATTTCTAAATTTAACGTATTAATTGTATTTTCTAATAACTGAATTGCTGCTTTGTTCGGATAACTTGTATCGTATAAATCACCTGCTATTACGATTACGTCTGGTTTTTCGTCGTTCATTTTATCTATAAATTGGTTTAATATATGTGATTGGTCTTCCAGTAAAGATTTTCCATTCAAAATCCTACCTAAATGCCAATCAGCTGTATGTATAATTTTCATTCTATCACTCCTAATAGAACATCCGTTCGATTTTATGATATAATACTCCAACTTAATACTCAAGTAATTTCTCAAAATATAAAACAGGCTACTTAAATTCCGTGATTTTTAAGGAAATTTAGTAGCCTTTTGTATCAAGCATATTCAATTACACTAGTATTATTACATATTTCGCTTATTTAATTAATGTTTTCTTAACTTTTTTATATTGATATAACATAGCCAATCTCCAAGGTACAATCATACAAAATGCTAGTAAGAAAAACATGCCAGCAATTTCACCTGGATCTATTTTATTACTAATAAATATTTTTATAATCGTTCTAATCAACAATAGCGAAATTAAGATAATAGGAAAAGCTTTAGATCGCTTCATATATATTTCACTACCGTATGTCTCAAAACGAGACGTCCAAATCAATATCGTTGAGAAAAGCACGCCTAATATAATGCATTCTATTATTTCCATACCTGTTAACCTGAAATAAGGAACAACATACATTAATGCACCTGTTGCCATAAAAAACGGCGGTAAAATAATTTTCTTTTCATTCACTGGATATTGTTGCGCCTTCATTCTTACAACGATTACCCCAATACCCATTAAAAAAGCTACAACTATAGAAAAAACTAAATATAACATGCTTACACCTTCTTTATGTTACTGGCTAAATCTCCACCTAAAATAGTATATCATTTTACTATTTAACATTCAGTAATTTTAATATGTTTCATTTAATCTGTATAACATGTTATTTAGCCTTATTTGTAGATTTCAAAATTCAATTATGTATATATCAAATGATTAATGCCAACGTCGAGAGGTATTGATAGAAAATTACTCAAAATAAAATAAGCCTTGTTTCAGACTTATCTTATTCATTGCTATTTAAATAGCGCGTGTTGTATCACAAGCTGACAATGCATTTTCTAAAGTATATCTAAGATAATTCATATCATGCATTTGCATCGCATTGTGATATTCTTTGAAAGCTTCATCAGTAGAAAAGTTAATATGCATATTTGCTAGTCGATCTAAAACTTCTTTGTCTTCCATGTCATAAGCACTCTTCACTTATTAATACCTCCCTTATATATACAAATTATAACAAATATGATTTTACAATCAAATATTTACTGAATATTTAAAAAATAAATTACATTCACTTTCACTTTAATTATTTTAATGCCCATTTAAAAAACTTAATCCATCTATAAAATTTCGAATCATTATAGTATGGTTTGCAAATAGCAAAATTAAGCACCATCACATTTATATGACCGAACCTAGATTATATTCTCATTTTTTAAATATAATAGGTATTTGTTCAAACCAAAAAAGCTGACGATTTACTAGTAGGTAGTAATCATCAGCCTTCACAAGACGTTATTTCTTCTTCTTGAATGCGTCGTCTTGATTTTTATTCATCATTGTCATCATTTGATTTATTTTCTTTTGAGATGGTTTTTGACCCATCTGCATCATCATCATTCGTAGCATTTCTTCATTAATTGGCGGGTTCTTTTTCAAATAATCCATCATATATTTTCTCGCAAGGAAAAATCCACCGACTAGTCCTAGAATAAGTGCTAACACGATTAATAAAATTGCTAACCAAGTTGCCATTGTTTCACCCACTTTCCTATCCTAATGCATTTTACTAAAATAAGCACTCCTTTTCAAGAGTGACTCAATTCATTTATATTTCCAACCTTATGTATTATATCAATTATAATTTCAGTTTGTAAATATAATCCAATTTTTATTTATAAATAAAAATTGGCATGAGAACAAATGCTCTCATACCAAAATATTAGCTATCTTTTATACAAATGATTAGAACGATTGAATTTGATTTAGGACGTTTTCTTTAGTGAAACCATATTTTTCAACTACTAAATCACCAGGCGCACTTGCACCAAATCCATCAATACCAATAACTTTACCTTCAGTACCTACATATTTATGCCAACCTAATGATGATGCCATTTCTATAGCTATACGTTTTGTAATTGAAGATGGTAATATTGATGCTTTATATTCATCTGATTGTTGATCAAATGCATGCCAGTTAGGCATTGATACAACACGTACACCTTTACCTTGTCCTTCTAAATCTTTAGCAGCTTCAATAGCTAAATTAACTTCTGAACCTGTAGCTAATAATAAGAACTCTGGATCTTTATCTGATTCAAACACCACATAAGCACCTTTACGTACACCTTCTTCAACAGTTTCTTTAGGTAAATCCATTGTTGTTAGGTTTTGACGCGTTAGTACTAAAGATGTAGGCGTACTTTCTGATTCCATCGCTACTTCCCAAGCTACACGTGTTTCATTACCGTCTGCTGGACGAATAACATTCATGTTTGGAATTGCACGTAAACCAGCTAATTGTTCGATAGGTTCATGTGTAGGACCATCTTCACCAACAGCAATTGAATCATGTGTAAAAATAAACGTTGAATTTAATCCCATGATTGCTGATAAACGAAGTGCTGGTTTTAAATAGTCACTAAAGACGAAGAAAGTTGCTCCATATGGGTGTAAACCACCATGAGCTGCCATACCATTCACTGCAGCCCCCATTGCAAATTCACGTACACCAAACCAGATATTTTTGCCTTCAGGTGTATCTTTATCAAAATCAACCGCATCTTTAACGTTTGATTTATTTGATCCTGCTAAGTCAGCTGAGCCACCAAAGAATGAAGGCACTGTTTTACTAAGTGCTTGAATGACTTCACCAGAATCTGCACGTGAAGCTCCACTATGTCCTGCTTCAAATTCTGGCAATTCATCTGAGTAGTTCGTTGGTAATTTACCACTGATTGCTAACTTAAATGTTTCAGCTAATTCTGGATATTTTTCACTGTATGTTTCAACAAGTTTATTCCAGCTTTCTTCTTTTTCATTAGCACGTTTCAACATTGTTTGTTGGAAAATTTCATATACTTCATCAGGTACGTTAAAGCGTTTTTCAGGATCCAAACCATAGTTTTCTAATGCTAATTTTCTTTCTTCTTCACCTAATGGAGCTCCGTGTACACCATGAGAAGCTTGTTTGTTTGGTGCGCCGTAACCTATGATTGTTTTTACTTCGATAATTGTTGGTACATCAGAAGCTTTAGCTTCTTTAATAGCATTATCGATAGCATCTATATCATTACCATCTTTAACTAAAATATGTTCCCAACCATATGACTCAAAGCGTGTTTTAACATCTTCAGAAAATGCTTTGTTTAAATCACCGTCTAAAGAAATGTCATTTGAATCATATAACACGATAAGCTTATCTAATTGGTTATGACCAGCTAATGATGCAGCTTCATGCGAAATACCTTCCATTAAATCCCCATCAGAAGCTATCACATAAGTATGGTGGTCTACTACGTTAGCGTCTTCTTTATTAAACTTACCAGCAAGATGTTTTTCAGCCATTGCCATACCTACAGACATAGCAAAACCTTGTCCTAATGGTCCAGTTGTTACTTCAACACCATCTGTATGTCTAAACTCTGGATGACCTGGAGTTTTTGAACCCCATTGTCTAAATTGTTTTAATTCATCCAATTCTAAACTACCTGAAACATGTAATAAACTATAAAGCAACGCAGAACCATGCCCTGCAGATAATACAAAACGATCTCTATCAAAGAAATCTTTTGATTGGGGGTTGAAATTTAAGTGGCGTGTCCATAATGTATATGCCATTGGAGCAGCTCCCATTGGTAATCCAGGGTGACCTGAGTTTGCTTGCTCAACAGCATCGATACTTAAAGCTCTTATCGTATCTATTGCTAATTGATCTTTTTCTTTATTCATCTAAATGACTTCCTTTCTTATAGCAAGTTTCAGTACTATTATACCTTATTTAGTATTTATTTAACAAAAAATTGATTTAGTTATTATCTTTTTTATCTTTAGAATCTAATATTTTTTTCACCTTTTCAGGTGTTACATCATTGCCCTCGGGATCAATGACTCTTGTACTTTCAATTTGTTTTTTAAAGCTTTTTCGGAAAGAATCTAAATATGCCTTCCTTAATTTCGATTGCTCTTTTGATTCAGATTCAGTTAACCCTTGTTCCTTTTTCTTTTTTGCTAACTCATTTATACGCTTAATATCTACGGCATCATTTTTCGCCATAATAAACCTCCGTAATTCATAATATAGAAAATATAACAAAAAAATAAGCGAAACTAAATAGTTACGCTTATTTTATCATTTTCCTAAGCAAATTCACTTTCACAATAAAAGTGGCTTAATATTTTATTTGGCTTTAGCTAAAAATTGATTAAGTGTCCGTTCGCTTTTTTCATCTGAGTTCATTTGATACTGTTCGTCTTTTGTAGAAACATTTGTCATTTGATGATCTGTCATTTCGTACGTCTGTTCTGATTCCGTATTATAATAAGCAGTCAATATGAATACAGTACATAAAACCATTGTAGCTAACAATACTGCAATATAAGGTTTGATTTGATATATATATAGTTTAAGCATATAAGTCACTCCTAAGAACGTTTGTTTGTAGCTATACTTTATCAGAACATCTGTTCTCTGTCAATATAAAAACGAACAAACGTTTGTAAACGTTAATAATACATGCTATAATAAAAATAAATTAATGTAGGGAGTGCCTATTATGAGAGAATTAACTAAGCGACAAAATGAAATTTTTGAATATATTAAGCAGACTGTTCATTCAAAGGGTTATCCGCCAAGTGTTCGAGAGATTGGTGAAGCTGTTGGTTTAGCATCAAGTTCAACTGTGCACGGACATCTTTCTAGATTAGAAGAAAAGGGTTATATAAAAAGAGATCCAACTAAACCACGTGCAATCGAAATCGTTACCGAACAATTAGGTGAAACTGTAAACATGGAATCCACAATCCACGTGCCAGTCATCGGTAAAGTAACAGCAGGTATACCTATCACTGCTGTCGAAAATGTTGAAGAGTATTTTCCGTTACCTGAGCACTTTACATCTACACATAACAGTGATATTTTCATCTTAAATGTTGTTGGTGATAGCATGATTGAAGCTGGAATATTGGATGGCGATAAAGTTATCGTAAGAAGCCAAACGATTGCTGAAAATGGTGATATTATTGTAGCCATGACAGAAGAGAATGAAGCTACAGTCAAACGTTTTTACAAAGAAAAAACACGTTACCGTTTACAGCCGGAAAACAGTACAATGTCGCCAATCTATTTAGATCAAGTTGCTGTGTTGGGTAAAGTTGTCGGCCTATTTAGAGAAATTTAATTTTATAGATAAAGACACTCTCAATAAATAAGAGGCTACGCTCTAAGCGTAGCCTCTTATTTATTGTCATTTTTTTCTAAAACATCTTTTACTTTTTCTAGTATATCTTCTGTTTGATCTTTTTTATTTGTTGTCATAATACCTCATCCTCACAGAATACAGATACCCTTTTCAACAATGTATAAACACTATCCCGTATAATTTTCAGTCCAATAAGGTTGTTTGTGTTCATTAAAATCAACTCCGACACCTAACGTACTAAATTCATCTTTAAGGATATTTTTTCTATGGCCTAAAGAGTTCATCAATCCTTGATGAGCATATATACTACTTGGTTGACCATAAGCTAAATTCTCGCCAGCTGCATTAAAATCATGGCCATCTTGTTCTAATCTATCAAATGGTGAATCACCAGATTGATTATTATGGTCAAAATAATTATTCTCAGCCATATCAGTGCTGTGTTTACGTGCTGTATCAGAGATAGCCGTCGAATAATCTAACGTATTTAACCCATGTTGTACTCTTTCAGCATTGACCAAATCAAGGTTTTGCAGTTCAAAACCTTTTGCTAAATTACGCGATGGTGTTGCATATTGATTTTGAAGTCTATTCTCCATTTTTTCACTTACTAATAGTAGCGCAGTAAGATTATTGTCATTATGTTTGTCATAAAAAGCAGTTGTGTAAATGTTGTCTTTTTTAAAATTGTCAAATTCATTATCGCGAACGTCTATACTTAAATGACCTTTGCGTTTTGCAGTTATCGGATCACCTAATCGTTCTCTAACTATATCTTTAGGAGTGTTGTATTTGATTTTAGATTTTGAAGAAATAACATTTTGATTACTGTATAGTCCGTTCACTTTACCTTTAATATAACTTACCATAATAAAACGCTTATAATTCTCCGAATAGTAAGTATACCATTGCGTACCATATTCATTTGAAGTAACACGTTTTGCCTTACCTAGTTTTGTTTCAACTTCATCCTTTGACATATTCATTTGAATGTTATTCAAAGCAAATTCTTGCTCATCAGGTACTTTTAAAGCATTTTCAGTTTGTGACTGTTCAGAAGAAGACCAACTATCTACTTTTGCTTTAAATTGTTGCTGTAAATTTTCTAAAGGTGTAAATGCTTTGATTGGAGTAATTAAAACAATACAAAGAAATACAATTACATATAATAAAAATCGTTTAATTTTTTACACCCACTAGTTTATTAGTCTCTATCTCCATTAAAGATTGAGTTTCTTACTATAACATAATCCACTTTAGTCAATGAATTTAAATCATTGCCACCTGCATATGAAATAGAACTTTGTAAATCTTGTTGCATTTCAATTAATGTGTCTTTCAATAAACCTTTATGCTCAACAAACATTTTTTTGCCTTCAACATTTTTGTGTTCACCTTTTTGGAATTCTGACGCACTACCAAAATATTCTTTATACATTTTTCCATCTAATTCAACGGTTTCACCAGGTGATTCTTCATGTGCAGCAAACAGTGATCCTACCATAACCATTGATGCACCAAAACGAATTGATTTAGCAATATCACCGTGAGTTCTGATTCCTCCGTCAGCTATTATTGGTTTTCGTGCAGCTTTACTACAATGGTTCAACGCGGCTAATTGCCAACCACCTGTGCCAAAACCTGTTTTAATTTTTGTAATACAAACACGACCTGGTCCAATACCAACCTTAGTTGCGTCTGCACCAGCATTTTCCAGTTCACGTACGCCTTCCGGAGTACCAACGTTACCAGCGATAACAAATGCTTCAGGTATGTGCTTTTTAATATGTTTAATCATATTAATGACAGCATCTGAATGACCATGAGCGATATCAATTGTTATATATTCAGGAATCACATTATCATGTGCTAATTTTTCAACAAAATCAAATTCACGCTCTTTGATACCAACTGAGATTGAAGCAAATAATCCTTTATCATGCATTTTCTTAACAAATGGTATACGCGCTTCTTCATCAAATCTATGCATAATATAGAAGTAATCATTTTCAGCGAACCATTCTGCTAACGTCTCATTCATTACTGTTTCCATGTTTGCAGGTACCACTGGCAATTTAAATGATTTTGGTCCAAATTTCACAGTAGTATCACATTCTGAACGACTATTTACAATACATTTATTTGGAATAAGCTGTATATCTTCGTAATCAAATATCTTCATAATTAAATAAACCCCTAACATTTATTAATAAAATAGTATTTAAAGGTAAGATTTTCAAATGAAATTCATAACTATAACTGAAAATACTTATACATACGATAGTTATTTCCGAACAATGACATTTAATTTATCTTTACCAATAGTTAATATACATGCTTTTACCTTAAATGTAAATGAACTAAAGTCTGAAATTACCAACTTGATTTTTTTACGCCTGGTATTTGACCTTTATGCGCATGTTCTCTAAATGCAATACGTGACATTTCAAACTTTCTGAGCACCCCTCTTGGACGGCCAGTTACTTTGCATCTGCGTGTCAGTCTTGTCGGTGAAGCATCTCTAGGTAATTTGCGTAATGCTTCATAATCTCCTTGCTCTTTCAATGCTTTTCTCAATTCGTAATATTGTGCTACTAAGCGTTCTCTCTTTTGTTCCTTAGCAATTTTGGATTTTTTAGCCATAATATTCTCTCCTTTTAAATCGTAATAATTACGTTTTGTATAATAACACATTCTATTCATTTATCAAACTAAAATAATTAAATGATTAAAATCCAAATAATAATTATCAATTTAAAATATAATTAACTATACACTTTTCAAAATTAAATCTTATTGAAATTAATAATAGAATATGGTAATATTTTAAAACGTAATGATTCCTGTTAAGAAAGAGGTGTTAACTTTGCGCGTAAATATAACATTAGCTTGTACTGAATGTGGTGATCGTAATTATATTAGCACTAAAAACAAGCGTAATAATCCAGAACGAATTGAACTTAAAAAGTTCTGTCCACGATTAAATAAATACACTTTACATCGTGAAACAAAATAATTCTGTGCTTTCATTATCTTTTTAATACGACACTTCAAGCTAATTGTCTGGGGTAAAACATCTCAGACTTAGCGTAAACGTCAATTCTATTTCATTACAATAGAATTGACGTTTTTTATTATATAGTCATTTTATTAGTTTCAACATTCATTGAAAAAATGGTGATTTAAAAACTTTAAATACATAAAATTACTATCGCTTATTACAAATTATAATTTATTCACCAATTTTAATAGTTATTTAACAATAAAGTGTTTAATTAACACTTTTAAATAAGTTAAGTGTCTATTAATCATGGTCCCCAAGCCTTATAATGAAATCGTATATTAAAAAATATGGAGGCGTTTTATATGGAAAATCGTCATATTACTGATAATCAAAAAAAGCACATAATCAATTCAATAACGGAGAAAACAAAAGATAAAAGCGTATGTAACTGTGAACATCCAAATATTGAAATATTAGATGGACATTATTTTCTACCATTGTTAACAGCTTCTTTAGGAAATGATCCAACACCTATGATAACTTTATTGTGTAATAATTGTGGGAAAATGCATTTCTATTCACAAAACTTCTTAGGTATAAAAACACGGTAAAGATTTTTAATAACTGTGTTATAAAATTAGGTATCATTCAGTCGAACATTATGTTGTTAGCGTTAATTAAACAATTCTTTAATAGCTTACAATTCTCCAACTTTGTAAGCTATTTTTATAAATGGAACAACTTAAAAACTAAACCATACTTAATACTTCAGCACGAAATATAAAAATGGATGATTTTTTACAATATAAAGTAAAAAATCATCCGTTTAATATCATATACGCATTACAGATAACTCAAATATTTAGAATAAATGAACTGTTTTCATATCATTCTATACGCGAATAGAACATGGTTATGCATGTATAACAAAATACACTTATTAATCTGCAATTTCTAGGTCTACATCATTAATGTCAATGCCTAGTGCTTTCGCAACACCTTTACCATACTCGCTATCCGCTTTATAGCAGTGACGAATATGACGATGTTGTACCTCTAAAGTAGTACCTTGCATTTCATTGGCTGTATTTTCAAAAATACGTTCTTGTTGTTCTTTTGATTGTAATCTGAATAAACGACCTGGTTGTTCGAAGTAGTTATCATCGTCTTCTCTGAAATCATATTCATAAGCTTCTCCTTCAACTTTAAGCCCAGGTTTTTTAAATTCAGGTTGATCTTCAAATGAGCCATCACTATTTGGATAGTAGTGTGTACCGCCACCTTGATTATTATCAAGAATTCTCATTTGACCATCACGACTGAATGGGCAAATATTTTCAATGCCTACACCTTTAGGTTGGTTAACTGGGATTTGCCAATGGTTCACACCTAATCTATAACGTTGCGCATCACCGTATGAGAATAATCTACCTTGTAACATTCTGTCTGGAGAGAAATCTATACCAGGTACAATATTTGTTGGTGCAAAAGCAGCCTGTTCAACATCTTGGAAATAGTTATCTGGATTACGGTTAAGTTCCCATTCCCCAACTTCAATAAGTGGGTAATCGCCTTTATACCAAACTTTAGTTAAATCAAATGGATTATCTTTATGATTTCTAGCTTGTTCTTCTGTCATTACTTGTATATATAATTTCCATTTTGGATAATCTTTATTCTCAATTGCTTCAAATAAATCACGTTGTGATGATTCTCTATCATGAGCAATGATATTAGCAGCTTCATCAGGTTGTAAGTTTTCAATACCTTGTTGTGTTCTGTGATGGAATTTTACCCATACACGTTCACCTTTGTCGTTATACATTGAGTACGTGTGTGAACCAAAGCCGTGCATATGTCTAAAGCCTTTAGGAATACCACGGTCTGACATTAAGATTGTGACTTGGTGCAATGCTTCAGGCAATGATGTCCAGAAATCCCAGTTGTTTTGTGCGCTTCTCATATTTGTTCTTGGGTCACGTTTTACAGCGTGGTTTAGACTTGCAAATAATTTTGGATCTCTAAAGAAGAATACTGGTGTGTTGTTTCCTACTAAATCCCAGTTTCCTTCATCTGTATAAAATTTCAACGCAAATCCACGGATATCACGTTCAGCATCAGCCGCACCTCTTTCACCTGCTACAGTTGAAAAACGTGCAAACATTTCCGTCTGTTTACCAACTTCAGAAAAAATGCTTGCTGATGTATATTGTGTAATATCATTTGTAACTGTAAATGTACCAAATGCACCTGAACCTTTTGCATGCATACGTCTTTCAGGTATAACTTCTCTATCAAAATGAGCCATTTGCTCTAAAAAGTACCAATCTTGCATTAATAATGGACCTCTAGGGCCTGCTGTCATACTATTTTCTCTATCTGAAACTGGTGCGCCAAATAAGCTCGTCAATTTTTTCTTGTTACTCATAATATTTCCCCCGCTTTTTCTTATTAATAATAATTATTACCTAGTACTTATTTTAATCTATAACATTTGTAAAAGCAACTCACAATACATGTATAAAATAACAATTTTCAAAATATTTGAACATTTTATGGCTTTAAAGTCATAAAAAGCATTGCTCTTAAATCATAAAACCATTAAAATGAAGAATATATTTAAAATTCAATAGACTATAGGAGACTGTATTATGGCACAAAACAATATGAATCGTGGTCTAAATTCAAGACACATTTCTATGATAGCAATTGGCGGTGCAATTGGCACAGGCTTGTTTGTAGCTACTGGAAGTGTAATATCACAAGCTGGACCAGGTGGTGCAATATTAGCTTACTTGATTATTGGTGTAATGTTATATTTCTTAATGTCTTCAATTGGTGAACTTGCTACCTTTTACCCTGTATCTGGTTCTTTTAGTTCTTATTCAACCCGTTTTGTTGATAGCTCCCTAGGTTTCACCATGGGGTGGCTATATTGGGCAATTTGGCTATTAGTTACAAGTGTTGATATTATTATTTCTTCAAGTGTAATTTATTATTGGGATTTCTTCCAATTTTTCAGCCCAGTTACTTGGAGTATTATCTTCCTTGCTATACTTTTCTTACTTAATATTTTCTCTGTAAAAGCTTTTGGTGAAACAGAGTTTTGGTTATCTCTTATCAAAGTTGCAACAATAATTATTTTCATCGTTATTGGTGTATTAACGATTATTGGTATCTTAGGTGGAAAGACATATGGTTTAGGTAACTACGTAACAGGAGAAGCTCCTTTTGTAGGAGGTATCTCTGGCTTCCTGGGTGTTTTACTTGTCGCTGGATTCTCTGTCGGCGGTACTGAAGTCGTAGCCGTAACAGCTGGAGAATCTTCAAATCCAAGTCAATCCATGCCAAAAGCAATTAAACAAGTATTTTGGAGAATATTATTGTTCTATGTTTTATCAATCGCCGTTATTTCAGCAATCATTCCTTACACAGATCCATTGTTATTAAACAAAAGTGAATCTGTCTCACAGAGTCCTTTTACAATCGTTTTTGATCGTGTAGGTATTGCATTTGCTGCATCTGTTATTAATGCTGTTATTTTAACTTCATTATTATCTGCTGCAAATTCAGGTATTTATACTACAAGTAGAATGTTGTTCTCAATGGCTGAAGATAAACAAGCACCTAGATTTTTGAGTAAATTAAATAAAACTACAAAGTTACCTTTAGTATCATTGTTCGTAACTTTTATGATCGTTTTATTAATAATTATAATTGCTCAGTTTAAATCAGATATCGTCTTTTCATTATTAAATATTATTGGTTCTTTAGTCATCGTTGTTTGGGCTTCTAGTATCGTAGCACAAATCCGACTGCGGTCTGCGATAAAAAAACAAAACAAGAACCCTAATGAAGTACTACCTTATAAAGCTCCCTTTTATCCATTAGGGCCAATCATAGTTATCATTGCGTTATTATTCTTATTCATAGGAAATTCAATTGGTGCAATTTTAGCAGGCGACATTAGTGTCTTAATTAGAAACCTATCGCCAATGATCATTTTAGCCATCATATATTTTGTCCATAAATTATTGCGACAAACTAAAATTGTTAAACTCGAAGACATTGATTTAAAAGAACATGATTATAATTAATGAACTGCACTGTAAAAGTATTTTAAGATACTTTTTGCAGTGCTTTTTTAATATTAAAAACCTTACAGTTATTTATTACCTACCTATTCTAAAATAAACCTTTATCATGAGATTTTATAATAATTAAAAACATATCATATTTTCAGATAGTCAAAATTAGGGTATAATGAAGTTAATAATTTAATGACTTAGAGGTGGAAATTATGATTGGACAAACAAACCTATTTGACGATATTTTAGAAACTGATGAACGTTTCGTTATTGTTGTACAATCACTTGAAGAAAGACATGATCAACTAATCAAACGCACATTAAGAGAGTACCCAAGTTTAGATCACTCACAAATGGAAAGTCTTTTTAGCCATCTTAAAGAACTATTTTCAGAAGAAGCATTTGAAGACAATCAATCAGCGTTTTCAATTACGGTTTATACCAATTTAAATTATGCAGCAGATAATGTCTATGCGCATGTTAAAAGACATCGAGGTAAAAATGAATGGACACATACTGCAAAATAAGTACTTACTTAAGATGAGTCTGAGATATAAAATTCTTGGACAAATGTGACGTATTTTAGCGAAACGCTTGAGGAAACAGGACAAGCTGAAGACTACAGGTTAAAGCTATCATTCAAAAGGCGAGTCAATAATAGGAAGTATTAAATAAATGAAGCACTCAGATGATATAATTTAATTCATCTGAGTGCTATTTTTAGATTTGTGCCCCACTCTCATCTATATTCAGAATGAGGTTTTTGAATAAGATTATCAATCAATGACATAATACAACATTTTAATTGAGTAAAGATTTCAGAGTATGTGGGATACCATCATTATCATTTGTTAAAGTAACTTCATCAGCAACAGCTTTGACATCATCATTTGCATTACCCATAGCAACAGCTTTACCAACTACTTTTAACATCGATATATCATTCGAACTATCACCAAAACCAATAACTTGAGATAAGTTTATATCTAATTTTTGACACAACTCGGTAATCGCATTGCCTTTTGATACGCCCTGAGCCATAAATTCTAAGAAAAAAGGTTTACTTGTAGTAACATCGATGTTTTCATTAAAATGACCATCTAAATTATTTCTAATACTTGTAATATTTGGAACATAATCAATGCCCATAACTTTAGGTACATCTTGTTGAATATATGCTTTTAAATCATCTACCTGTTTCATTGGCAGGCCTGTGAGTTCTGATTCAATGTTCATATATTCATGCTCACCCTCATAGACGATATAACCATCTTGATAAGTTAAAACAAACAAGCTATGTGCTCTACAAAAATCAACAATACTATCAAAATCAGATTTTGATACAGTGCGACTCACTTCCACTTTTTCATCAGAAACGTTAACCGTTTTTCCACCATTATAACTTATGACATAACTTTTATATTGGTCTAATTTCAAATGTTTTGCTGTAGGCATCATACCATCTGTTGGTCGACCTGAAGCAAGTACAACTTTATAACCTTGCGCTTGGATATTCATTAAATACTTGGCTGTTTCAGCGCTAACTTCGTTATCCGAAGTCATTAATGTATCATCCATATCCATCACTATTAATTTATATCCCATCTTATAATCTCCTTTCAACATCTACAAAACTATATTATAACAAATCAATCAAACTAATATACTACTTCAGATTCAACACCTGTGATATTGACTGTAACGAGTTCTGATCGACAATTCGTAAATTCACGTTTCAATTCTCTTACTAGTTCGCCGCTTCGTTCAGGTGCAATCAGGGTTAATACAGTTGGTCCTGCACCACTAATAACAGTAGCATAAGACTTATATTGTTTTGCAATCTGTTTAATCGTTTGGAATTCTGGGATTAAATGTTGGCGATATGGTTCATGAAAACCGTCTTGTTCCATCATTTTGCCTGCCAATTCATAATTCTGTTGTATTAAAGCACTAATCATCGTATTACTGATTGCACTATTTCTAACAGCGTTTTTATGCGAGAATGTTTCCGGCAAGACATTCCTTGAAAGCGTTGTACTCAATTCATTTGATGGTATTGTAATGATAATATCAGCTTTTGGCGGGTCAATATATGATACATCCGTCACTTTTGTTTCAGGATCATAATATCCTAAGACAAGCCCACCATAAATCGTGGGTGCCACATTATCAGGATGTCCTTCAAATTCAGTTGCCAACTGCAATAATTCATATTTAGAAAGCTCTATATCACCAAAATAATTCGCTATGTATAATCCACCTACGAGTGCAGAAGCAGAGGAACCTAAGCCTCTTGCTAACGGGATTTCACTTCTCATTTCAATAGATAGGGGCGGTAAAGTCACATCATATTTATTGGCTACTTGCTGTGCAATTTGATAAATATAGTGTGTTTCATCTGTTGGTAATGATTCAACATTAGGGCCTATATGTTTAAATGACCATCTATTGCTATTATTGATACGCACATCAAGATACAAAAATTTATTTAATGCCATTCCAATAGAATCAAACCCGACACCTAAATTAGCAGTAGATGCCGGTATTTTTAAATGTAAGTGTACACTCATACTAAAGTGCTCCTTTAATATATTCTAAAATGCTTTCTCTATCATTTGGTAGTGGCTTAATTGGGTTATCTAATAATGAAATAGCTGTATCTGGATCTTTTAAGCCATTACCAGTCAATACTGACACTACGCGTTTACCCTTAGGTAACTTACCAGCACGATGCAACTTAATCAAACCAGCAATAGAGGCATTACTTGCAGGTTCACTAAATATACCTTCTTTTTGAGCCATCAATTGGTATGCTTCTAAAATTTCTTCGTCTGATACACTATCAATGAGGCCTTGTGATTCTTTTAGGGCATGATTAGCTTTATCCCAACTTGCTGGGTTACCAATTCTAATTGCAGTAGCTACCGTATCTGGATTCTTCACTACTTTATTTTGAACGATTGGTGATGCACCTTCGGCTTGGAACCCGTATAAATGAGGAAGTTGTGTATCATTTACGTCATGATACTCTTTAAATCCTTTCCAATATGCTGAAATATTACCAGCATTTCCAACCGGAATCGATAATATATCTGGTGCTTGACCATTCAGCTGTTGAATTACTTCAAAAGCGCTTGTTTTTTGACCTTCAATACGATAAGGATTAACAGAGTTCACAAGCGCGATTTCACCATTTTTAGCCACTTCTTGTACAATTTCAAGCGCTTCATCAAAATTGCCTTCTATAGAAACAATTTCTGCACCGTACATAACTGCTTGTGACAATTTACCTAAAGCTATTTTCCCTTCTGGAATAACAACAATCGCTTTTAAGCCTGCTCTCGCAGCATACGCTGCTGCAGAGGCTGACGTATTGCCAGTTGAAGCACAAATCACAATTTTCTTGCCTTCTTCTTTAGCTTTTGCCATAGCCATTACCATGCCTCTATCTTTGAATGAACCTGTTGGATTTGCACCTTCATACTTAACATGTAATTCAATACCAAGCATTTCAGACATATTCTCGCAATATATCAAAGGCGTATGACCTTCATTTAAACTTACTTTTGGTGTATTAGCTGTCACTGGTAAATATGCTTTAAATTCTTCTACAAGTCCTTGCCAATTTTTCATAAACATTAAACTCCTTCAACTGGATATATTTTCTGTACTACATAGCCTGATTCTTGAATCGTTGCTATCGGTGATTCATCAATACCTATAATAACCACACCTGCAGTATGTGCATCACGTTCAGCCACTACTAATGATTTATGAACAGGTAATTCGCCTTTTAACAAGGTTTCAACTTGTTTTACATCTTCCCCATCTGTTTGGACTACAACATAATAACTTTCCTTACCTTTAATAACAATCGTATCTTCTTCTTCATTCATCATTTCTTTGGTTTCTTCAGTTTTTAATTCAAAATGCGGGGGTAACGTATGTAAATTAGTATCAAAATTAAATGTTACATTTAATAAATCACTGACAACAGCACTTCCTGTTGCTAAACTACCCGCACCTTTACCATAAAACATTGTTTCTCCAACAGCATCACCAATAACATAAATCGCGTTAAATTCATCTTCAACAGACGCTAACTGATGGCTTTTATCAATCAAAGTTGGTGCAACAGATGCATTGACCTGAGCATTTTCATATGTACCTTTACCTATCAATTTTATCTTATAGCCAAGTTTATCAGCTACTTTAATATCTGGTAGCGTAACATCGCTAATGCCATATCTATCAACTTCATCTAAATTAATTACTTGGTTAAACGATAAATACGAGGTAATGACGACTTTTCGTGCTGCATCAACACCTTCAACATCATCAGTTGGATCCGCTTCTGCAAACCCTAAACGTTGTGCTTCTGCCAAAGCTTCTTCAAATGATGTCTCTTCTTGAGTCATCTTACTTAAAATAAAGTTAGATGTACCATTTAAAATCCCCATAAACTTACTTATATTATTAGCATTTAAACCATTGTTTATCGCATTTACAATAGGAATACCGCCTGCAACACTAGCTTCATATTTTAAAGCAACGTCATTTTCTTGCGCTAAATGTTCTAACTCTCGTAAGTTTTCAGCCAACAAATCTTTATTTGCTGTAATCACATGTTTTTGCTCACTCAATGCGCGTTTTAACCATTCTACTGTAGGTTCAACGCCTCCGAGCACTTCGACGATGATATCTATTGAGTCATCATTAAATATATCTTCTATATCTTCTGTTAAGTTATATTTTGATGTGTTAATAGGCCGTTTTCTAGACTTGTCACGTACTAATATATGTCTAATATTAATATCTTTATTCATCGTTTCTCTAATTTGTTCTCTATTTTCTTCTATTATTTTTACTACACCAGAACCTACTGTTCCTAAACCAAGTAGTGCTACATTTAATTCTTTCATGTTTTCATTCCTCCGTTTGTTTATCTAAAAAATACAATTGTACAGTTGAAAAATACTTGAATATGGTATAGTATAAATTCATTCATTATTTTTGTAAAGTCTACGTATATTTAAAACGTATATATATATTATCACTCCTGTGATAAAAACTAAACTAAATTTTCTGATTTTTTAGAAAGGTTGTATAACATTATGAAAGTAACTAAATTCGGAGGAAGCTCTGTTTCCAATGCAGAGCAAATTAAAAAAGTATTAGATATTGTTAATTCAGATGAAGCTCGTAAAATTGTAGTTGTTTCAGCTCCAGGAAAGCGCGATAAAGATGATGTAAAAACCACTGATTTATTAATTCGACTTTACGAAAAAGTAATAGAACGATTGGACTACACTTCTAAAAAAGAGGAAATTATTCAACGCTACAAGGATATTATTAATGAACTCAACATGAGCGACACACTTTTAAAAACAATTGATGAGACTTTAGAAAATTACATAGCAACATTGAGGAAAAAACCATCAAGACTACTTGATGCTCTACTTTCATGTGGCGAGGATTTTAATGCTCAAATTATTGCAGAATATAATAACAGCCAAGGCATTCCAACGCGCTACATTTCACCTGGAGAAGCTGGTATTACCGTTACAGATTTACCTCAAAATGCGCAAATCTTAAATCAATCATATGAAGCACTGTATAAATTACGGTCATTTGAAGAAAAGTTAATCATTCCTGGATTTTTTGGTATTTCAAGACAAAATTACGTGGTCACATTTCCTCGTGGTGGTTCAGATATAACAGGAGCCATAGTAGCAAGAGGTGTGAGAGCGGATTTATATGAAAACTTTACAGATGTTTCAGGCATTTTTAGAGCCAACCCTTCTATTGTTAAAAACCCTGAAGTCATAAATGAAATTACCTATCGTGAAATGCGTGAGTTGTCTTATGCTGGTTTTGGTGTATTCCATGATGAAGCGTTACAACCATTACACAAAGATAGAATTCCTGTCGTTATAAAAAATACAAATAGACCTAATGATATAGGCACCTATATTAGACATGATAGAGAAATTGATTCAAATAGTGTTGTAAGTGGTATTAGCTGTGACAAAGATTTCACAGTATTAAATATTAAAAAATACCTTATGAATAGACAAGTTGGTTTTACACGTAAAATATTAGCTGTACTAGAAGACTATAATATTTCATTTGATCATATGCCATCAGGTATAGATAACATTAGTATCATCATGCGCTCTAAAGAGATACAAAACAAAGAGGAACAAGTACTTAATGATATACGTAAAAATTGTGATGTAGATGAGTTAAGCATTGAACATGATTTGGCAATTTTAATGGTAGTTGGTGAAGGCATGCATAGAATTGTTGGCACAGCTAGCACAATTACGCATGCACTTGCAGAATCAAATATCAACTTAAAAATGATGAACCAAGGCGCCTCAGAAATTTCTATGATGTTTGGTATCGATGTGACAGATGCCGAGAAAGCTGTCAATGCGACTTATGAATATTGTTACACTAAAAATTGTTTGAATATTTAAATAATAATTCAAAACTTTATGTCTATAAAAAAATCCTTCAAATCGTATAGTCTCATTTGAAAGTTAATGAATACTATTGAATGATTTGAAGGGTTTTTAAATTGCTTTTTTTTCAGATATAAGTGCTTGGTTAATACGTTCATCTCCGACTACTAAGCGTAAAATAACAAATTGATAATAACTTAATGAATCAATTACGCTTCTATAATTCGGTAATTGATGATAATCAATCGGATCTAATAATTCATACATTAACACAATTTCAGGTTTAATATAATCTACATCCCATTTGATAGAATGAAAATAAATATGCTTTTCAGGTAATCGAATATTGTGATTCCATCTAAACATCCATTCATCATTTTCTACGTCATAAACGATGATTGTCATGATTAACTCATCATTTATATAAATATTTGCGTGAGTAACATCTACAAATTTTAACTTTGAAAAATCAGTAGTAGTATTTGTACCGTCATGTAACACAATCGTATTATCTTTAGGTATAAACTTTAAAACTTCACCTAGATATTTTCTTTCGACACTAATATCAACCTTATCGTCTAAATTAAACTCATCATGAAGAAAGAGTTGTTTTGCGACTTCACCATTATATTTAAACAGTTCAGGTACATTTTCAGTTAAATTTTTTACAACTTCTTTAATATTTTTATTATTACTAACTGCCAAATCTGTACCTCCTATCAAAAGTAAGCGTTTCCATTAATAATCATTATATTATTTGTTGCCGTATTTTTCAATGTGAAAAGCACAAAAATGTGAACTTAAACACATTTTTATTTAAAACTTGCCAATATAGCTATAGTCTTGTCGATTTTGTAGGTTCAAAATGCTCGGTCTGTTAACAATAAATAATGCTTCTGAACTATGGTATAAAGCCAACTGAATTTTAGCAATTTCTGGCAATGTTTGATACAGCGCCTTATCTACCATGTAAGGTGCAGTTGCAAAATAGTAACGAATGCGGTATCTCGCAAATGTTTGGATCACTTCCGAACCAGTAATAATATGTAGTGCATTGTCTACTTTTCCATTCGGCATTATGATATTAAAATCAGTGTATCTTGCGACATATTTAATGATATCTGTTGAAAAAGTAATCACTGAAATTTTAAGATTAGCATCATATAATTCGTCAAGAATTTGATAATTAACTGGATGATTATCGAATGCAATAACATCTTCATTATTTATATTTTCTATTATGTAGTTGATATATTTTTTCATAGTCGTCAATTCAATGTCCTCCAAACAGACTTTTCAATACTTAGTTTCATTGATAATATATGTATTACCCGATTTAGCACTTATTTAATAGGCATATATGTTTTTTAATTCATTAATTTCTATAATAAATCAAATCGCTCTATTATATATTAAGTAGGAATTGCTTATAATTAAAAAATATGATTATACTAATATTGAACTTATTAGTTAGTTGTATTTGTACTAATATAAATAAAAGAGTAAAATATAGTTTATTAAAAATATTTAGATTAGGATGATACCAATGTTTTTCCCGATTATTTTAGCAATAATTATTGTAATACTATTATTAGTTATTATTATTGAAAGAAGAGTGATGAATCATAAGCTTGAGACTGAATCATACGCAAAAGATCAGTTAATAAATAAAATTAGTATCATCACGCGTG
Organism: Staphylococcus sp. GDY8P119P; assembly: GCF_017892075.1. Taxonomy (NCBI): domain Bacteria; kingdom Bacillati; phylum Bacillota; class Bacilli; order Caryophanales; family Staphylococcaceae; genus Staphylococcus; species Staphylococcus sp. GDY8P119P. The sequence goes on along the minus strand of NZ_JAESKJ010000006.1, from coordinate 814,099 downwards.
AAAACACATATTTAAAAAATCAAATGCTTGAAAAAGATGTAAATAATGATACACATCATCATGGATTAAGAAAAGCAAAACAGGATTTAAACGACATATTAAATCAATATCGAAGTGAAGGTTCAATTTCATTTTTTGATATTATCACAACTGGAAATTTAGCAGTGAAACATCCTTTGTTTGAATATGCTAGAGCTTTCGATTACATCGTCATTACTGAAAAAGGATTATTTAATATCAATGTGAAAAACTGGAAGCAAAAAACATTTTATCATTTCACGGTTGACCCAACAAATGACACACAAAATAATGGAAGCGATACAGTAAATCAAACGGTTGGACGTTATATTGCAAACCAATTCCACAGTCAATTTCAATCAACACGACCAACAACATACACATTTGTTGAAAGAATTAGAAATAATTCTATTATTTATGACTTTTATAACTATGATCCATATGAACAGTCTTCAAAAAATGCCAAAGCATTGGAAGATAGAATTGCAGACCAATTAAACCACAGAATTCAAAATATTGGTTTAGTTTATTTTACAGATGGCAGCGTCAATTTAATTGATGGACCTACAGAAAGACAAGATTTTGTAGAAACAGTTTCATCCAAATCTTCACTAAAAGAAGTCATTGGTGAGACGATTGTAAATGCTCAAGAATCATTAACTGAGGCACAATACAATGAATTGCTTGCACATTTTCACTAATTAAAAGGTATTTAAAAAGCTGCAATAGAGATTTTGTTACGTGACATCATATCTGAAAGTGATTTAAATGAAAGAATACAAACTTAGATTAAGTAAAGTTGAACACAGACAAACAAGCACGGTTAAAATCATAAAGATTTAAATATAAAAGAGAGCTAATCCATTAGGGTAGCTCTCTTTTTTGAGTATGGTTATTTATGTACCAGCCTCATTTGCGTTTAAGCCATTTGAAATTTTTAACTCCAAATATTTTCTTTATTGCTTTTAGCCATCTGTTCTGCTTTTTCGAATAAGTCTCTATATTTTCCATTTGGTGAAAAATATTTTTCTCTTGCCAATCCTTTTTTCACTAACAATTCATTGAACATGGTTTCTTTATCTAACCATACATATGCTAATGTGCGCCCATAACGATCTTCTTTTTCTTTATCATATTCTAAAAAGACATCTTTATCGGTTAAATGTTCTTTTGAAAAATCAGATGCTTCCTTACCATATGGTTGTACAGGTGTATTTGGTTTAACAGTCTCTGGCGTGTCTACACCTATCAACCTTACTTTAATTTGTTCATGCTGACTATTGTTTGCTACTAGTGTGTCTCCATCAACCACACGCGCTACATGTACTTTCTCAGTTTGTTTTGGTCCAGTATGATTGTTATTGGAATCATTAGATGAAAAAGGACCAGTACCATTAATAAACTGAAATGCCAGTACACCTAGTACAACTATACTTATAATTAATGTCGTAATTTTCTTTGTTGATTTCATTGTTGCACCCACTTTTTTTGAATATACCAAATTATCATATAGAAAATTAAAGTTTACGTCAAGATGCTCATTCCAAAGAAAAATTACGCTTTTACAACAAATGAAACTATAATAGTTCTTTATTTTAACTCACTTAACAAATCGTGCTATAATACTAAGATGATAGGAGTGAACAACTTGAGTATATTTAAGGAGAACATGATTACAGTTATTGCGATTGTTATAGCAATCATAGTGGGATTAATATTACAGTACCAATATCAATTCCCACCTCTTGTATCTGCAGTTGTAGCAATATTTTTAGGCCTTTTTATTGGATTTATTGTCTTTCTCATTCAAGTGATTGTAACTAAAAACAAGAAAAAATAGTACCTTCTGCCGAGTGTTTAAATCGGCAGTTTTTTATTTAAGTTAACATAATATTGTTATTTTTATATATAGTAAAAAATAAGTTTTGCTTTAGAAGTTATATTTATAAAATCGCTCGGTTTAATGTTTTTTCTAATAACGTCCATGCTTCGTAATCTTTTTCATTTGAAAGGATTGGTCTAAACCCATAATTTAGATACATATTAACCGCTTGATAACTAGTGGTTTGAGAAGTTAAAAACGCTTGGTTATGATATTGAGATAGGCGATTCATTGCTTCAGATAATAAAGGTTTAGACAATTGCTTACCTTGATACTCTGGGAGTATCGCCACCCAATGAATGCGTCCGCAAATTTTACTATCTCTTGTTAAATTTCCATACCATGCTGTTGTAGTACCTATGACTTCACCTTTAGGATTTTCAAGAAACAAACATCTTTGTTCCATTTCATGCATATTTTGTCCGAATTCAGTGTTAAAATGTGTCAATGCTTGATCTGTAGTATCAAATTCATTTACTTTCATTTCTAAATTTGCCCATTTTACTTCTTCTCCTATTTTAAAATTTCGAATTTTATATCCAACAGGCAATTCATACTGTGGAATACTTTCTAAATTTTCTCTTATCATCTGTACTTTTAAATATTTCATACCTTAATCCCCTCACTCACAAGCCATTTGTCATCAGAAAAAGGTTGAGACATGATGTTCGTCTCAACCTCAATTAGTATAGTTTTCAATTCACTGAACCTTACTTGCATTATAAATTATAACGCTTGTATTTACTCTACTTCTTTTATAAATGTTAATATAGCATGAAACTCTTCTTCATTTGCTGAGAAAGCACGCTCTTCCACTTCACGAACGGTTGAATTGAGTAATTGATAATCCGCTACTTCTTCATCTTTTAAATATGCATTTATGCTACTTTCTAATTCTTTTAAGGAACTCGCTTTTAATGTACTTAGTTTTACTTCTTGCATGTAACTACAACCCCTTTTAATTATTTTTAATCATTTTAATAAGATTAAAAGTTATTTTTACTTAAAAAACTATAAATATGATATGTTTTTTCAAAACCCCTAATCTTATTTTCAAAAATTATATCACTTCATACATATTTTACATAGTTTTTTTATTCTTTAATAGTTCAAACAATGCTTATCGTCCCCAATTTCCACCCAAAAAGCTTTAATTAATACAAATAGGTGCTTAAAAAAGCAATCCAAATCACTTATGAGTAAGTGACTCGGATTGCTTGTATACCTAGTGTTTGCCCCTTTTGCTTAGCACCTAGTATTGTTTTAAATATTGCTCTCTTTCCCATTCAGAAACTTGAGTTCTATAATAATCCCATTCAATAGATTTTGAATTTATAAATTGATTATAAATGTGATTACCCAAAGCCTCTTTAATAGAATCATTATCTTTCATTGCTTTAATAGCAGTATATAATGTTGATGGTAAGTCTTGAATACCAACGGCTTCACGTTCTTCACGATTCATTTCATATATATTTTGATTTACTGGCTCAGGTACTTCTAATTTATTTTCAATACCATCTAAGCCCGCTTGTAAAATAGCCGCTAATGCTAAGTAAGGATTGGCTGCTGGATCTACTGAACGAACTTCTACACGTGTTGATAAACCACGTGAAGTTGGTACACGAATTAATGGCGAACGGTTTTTACCACTCCAAGCAATATAGCATGGTGCTTCATAACCTGGAACTAAACGTTTATAAGAATTAACCAATGGATTACATACACCAGTTAAACCTCGTGCATTTTTTAGAATACCTGCGATAAAATGATATGCATCTTTAGTCATTTCCATATCGCCTTCAGGATCGTAAAAGGCATTTTCTTTACCCTTGAAGAGTGACATATTGAAGTGCATGCCGCTTCCATTCACACCAAATAATGGTTTAGGCATAAATGTTGCATGAAGATTGTGTTGACGTGCAATTGTTTTAACAACTAATTTAAATGTTTGGATATTATCACACGCAGTGATAGCATCTGCATATTTAAAATCAATTTCATGTTGTCCTGGTGCCACTTCATGGTGACTTGCTTCAATATCAAAGCCCATGTCCTCTAATTCTAAAACAATATCACGACGACAATTTTCACCTAAATCTGTAGGCGCAAGGTCGAAGTAACCACCATTATCATTTAATTCTAATGTTGGTTCACCTTTTTCATCTAATTTAAACAAGAAGAATTCAGGTTCTGGTCCTAAATTAAGTTCACTAAACCCTAAATCTTGCATGTTTTTTAATACACGTTTCAAGTTTGCACGTGGGTCACCTTCAAACGGTGTGCCGTCTGTTTTATAAACATCGCAGATAAGACGAGCCACTTTGCCTTGACCTGCTGTCCATGGGAAAATAACCCATGTATCTAAATCTGGACATAAATACATATCTGATTCTTCAATACGGACGAAGCCTTCGATTGAAGATCCATCAAACATCATTTCATTGTCTAAAACTTTTTCTAATTGGCTTACTGGTACTTCCACGTTTTTAATAACACCTAAAATATCAGTGAATTGCAAACGTAGGTATCTGACATTTTCTTCCTTAGCGAACTTGTGTATGTCTTCCTTGGTAAATGTACGTTTTGCCATTATAAATGTCCCCCATTAATTTTATTTGATAAATCGAGATAAGTCACCACGATTTATCGGAATCGCTTCTCGTTGTGGTTTCTGTGTAGCATCAACAATCATTTGTTTTCTCGTTTCTTGTTCATCATCAGAAAGGTGATCTTGTTCGTCATTTAAAATCTGTTTAATACCTTTTAAATTAAAGCCTTTTTCTATCAATCTTTTTATCTCTAAAAGGCGTTCCAAATCGTTTAACGAAAAAAGTCGTTTATTTCCTTCTGACCTATGTGGTTTAATCAGTTCATGTGTCTCATAATAGCGAACTTGTCTAGCAGTTAGTTCACTTAATTTCGTAACAACACTCATAGAGAAGACCGGCATGCTTCGTCGTATCGTATCTTTTGACTCCAATCCAATCACCTCTATTTTTGAACTTGTATTTAATTTAGCATAATTCTTAAAGCAATTCAAAAATATGTCAGGTTTTCTAACATATACTTCAAACCATTGATTTAATTAACTTTATAATGCACTTCCTACATTTAATCGCAGAATTTTCCGAAATTTTTTCTATAATTAGAAATAGCCACATATGCATTTTAATTTGCTATTTGACCTAGCTATAAATACAATGTGGCCTCTCTTTAAATTTATTAAAATATTTTTTCAACAGCTCTTGTTACAGCTAATTTAACGTGTTCATACGTTAAGCCACCTTGAACATAAGCCTCATACGGTGGTCTTATAGGACCATCTGCTGATAATTCAATTGAAGAACCTTGAACAAACGTACCCGCAGCCATAATGACATCATCTTCATAACCCGGCATATAAGATGGTTCAGGACTAAAATGTGCGTTAATCGGTGAAGCTGCTTGAATACTTTGGCAAAATTGAATCATCTGTTCCTTCGTATCAAAAGTGACCGTTTGAATTAAATCCGTTCTAGGCACATCAAATCTTGGTGAGGTGTGCATATTCATTTGTTCTAGTAACAAACTCGTAAATAATGCACCTTTCAAACTTTGGCTCACAACATGAGGCGCTAAGAAAAATCCTTGATACATTTCTTGTAACGAATATAGTGAGGCACCAGCTTCTTTACCAATTCCTGGCGCAGTTAAACGGTATCCACATCTTTCCACCAATGTTTCATTTCCAACGATATAACCACCGATTTTAGCTAGCCCTCCACCAGGGTTTTTAATTAAGGAACCAGCCATTAAATCAGCGCCGCACTCTATAGGTTCTCGTTCTTCTACAAATTCACCATAGCAATTATCTACAAATATTATGATTTCAGGATATTGCGCTTTTATTTGTTGAATTGCACTTTCTATTTTTGTTAAATCTATGGATGGTCGTTGATCATAACCTTTCGAACGCTGAATAGCGATGACCTTAGTTTGTGGTGATATTTTAGTTAATACCTTATCAATATCGATTTCACCGTGCTTTAAGTCTACTTTATTATATATTACTCCGTGTTCTTTTAAACTTTCTATACCATTACCATTAATACCTATCACTTCTAATAATGTATCGTAAGGATCACCTGTAATATACATTAATTCATCCCCATATTTCAAAGTACTTTGTAAAGCAATTGTAATCGCATGCGTACCAGAAATAATCTGAGGGCGCACTAATGCGTCTTCCGCCTTAAATGCATGTGCATATACAGCTTCTAAATGATCTCGACCTATATCATCATATCCATAACCCGTTGTGCCAAGTAAGTCACTTTCGGATACTTTAACAGCGTGGAACGCGTCCAACACTTTTTCTTGATTGATATAAGCAATCTCTTCTATATTTTTAAAATAAGGTTCTAGTTTCGCTTCTGTATCTGCTATTAATTGTTTCATATTTTTCATCGTAATTCTTCTTCCTATTCTTTTTTAAACCCTTTTACAGTATATGTTGCATCTTTCTCATTAAATATGATTTCTGTGACGAGTGTATGTTGTTTCAAGAAATATAATCTATCAGCATCAGCACTTGAGACATTTTCTTCATAAAAAGTTAAAGCTGATTTAACTTGCTCTATAAGTAATTGTTTCACTTTGTCTTCATCTTCTTCATTTTTACTTGAAACAAAAACTGATGGTAAATGAGTTGTTGGCATAGTTCCTTCGTGTAAATCTTTTTTATTAAAAATAATAGCTTGAGGAATATGCCCCATATCTAAGTCACCTATGATTTGGTTTACTGTATCATACTGAACTCGATATTCAGGATGACTAGCATCCACAACATGTAATAGTAAATCTGCGCCTTTCGCCTCTTCTAAAGTGGATTTAAACGCAGCAATGAGTGTAGTTGGTAGTTTTTGAATAAAACCAACCGTATCAGATATGATTAGGTTAAATCCATCATTGATTTGAATTTGTCTTGTTTTAGGATCTAGCGTAGCAAAAAGCAAGTTTTTCTCATAAGTAGCTTCATTCGCCAATGCATTAAACCAAGATGATTTACCAGCGTTTGTATATCCAATAAGTGCTACTTGAAACACATTATTTTGTTCACGTTTGTTGCGATATCGCTCTCGATGTTCAACCACCGTTTCTAATTGATGTTTGATTTCATTCATACGTGTTCTAATATGACGACGATCCATTTCTAACTTAGTTTCACCTGGACCTCTCGTTCCGATGCCACCACCTAATCTTGATAAACTACGCCCATGACCTTGAAGTCTAGGTAATAAATAATCTAATTGCGCTAATTCTACCTGAAGCTTACCTTCTTTACTTCTTGCTCGAAGTGCAAATATCTCTAAAATCAGTTGTGTTCTGTCGATAATTTTAACGTTCAGATTACCATTTAATGTTTTTGACTGGGCTGTAGTCAATTCATCATTAGCAACAAGTACATCTATATCATTCATTTCTATATAAGCTTTTATGTCCTCTAATTTACCTTTTCCAACGTAATATTTATTATCAAAATGTTGTCTGTTCTGGGTAAATTCAGCTTGTACATTTAATTGGCATGTTTCAGACAATGAAGCTAATTCTTCCATTGTTGATTCAAAATCAAACACTTCATCGGTTTGAGCTTGTACGCCAACTAAAATCGCTGTCTCTAATTCTTTTTTAGTCGTATGTGTTTGTTGGCTCATAACATGCACCTCTTTCAAAGTTTTCTTTGCTATTTTATCATAGTGTTTATATAAAGACTATCTTCTCAAATTATGTTAAATTAATAATAAGAGGTGACATGATATGACTATATACGATATAGAAGTTCAAAAACCAAATGGCGAAACTTACAAGTTAGAAGAATATAAAAATAAAGTATTACTAATTGTCAATACTGCAAGTGAGTGTGGCTTCACACCACAATTTGAAGGACTACAACACTTATACGACAACTATAAAGATCAAGGATTTGTTGTGCTAGGTTTTCCATGTAACCAATTCGGAGGTCAAGAACCAGGTACGGGTGAAGAAGCTACTCAAAACTGTAAAATTAACTATGGCGTTTCTTTCCCAATGCACGAAAAAATTGATGTCAAAGGCGAAAATCAACACCCTTTATATCAATTTCTGACAGAACAACAAAATGGATTTTTCAATGAAAAAATCAAATGGAACTTCACCAAATTTTTAATCGATAGAGAAGGTAATGTAACTAATCGATATGCGCCACAGAAAAAACCGAGCCAAATTGAAGCTGATATTGAAGCGTTATTATAAATAAATTACTGATTTAAAGAAGAAAGCTACACTTGAGTGTAGCTTTCTTCTTTAAAAGTATGCAAAAATAAATTGTTTTTTTAATGTTATACTTCTTCTACTGCATCATCAAGTGTGAATGTACTGATAGCATGTTTATAAATAAGATGTTGCTTTCCTTGTGTTAATAAACAAACCAAATTGTCATCATAATCTTCGATAATACCTTTCATTTGAAAACCATTCACTAAAAATACGATAACTTTCGTTTGATCAGCCTTAAATTGTCCTAGGAATTTATCTTGGATGTTTTCTGTTGTATTCATGTTATGTTCTCCTTTTCTTTATTTGGACTGAAACTTCATCTAACATCAATGAAAGTGACATTATCTCTCTATCTAACCATACTACGTCGAGCTTGTTTTTGAACCAAGTCATTTGTCTTTTAGCATAATTTCTAGAATGCTTTTTCAATTTATTTGTTGCTTCGGCTAGACTAGCCTCATTTTTAATTACAGGTAACATCTCTTTATATCCGATAGCTTGCATACTTTGACAAGTCTCAAAACCATCTTCAACGAGTTGTTTCACTTCATTTAGTAATCCGCGTTCCAACATTATATCTACACGTTTATTAATTCTTTGATATAAAGTTTCGCGTGACATTTCTATCCCTATTAATAATGTATCATAATTTTCTGTATATTGTTGATTTTTCTTGCGTGAACTTAAAAGTTTTTTTGTTTTTAAATAATATTCAATCGCTCTACGTACCCTTTTACGATTATTTGGGTGAATAGTATCAGCTGAATCTTTATCTATCGAAGCTAAATAATCATGCAATACTTCATTTGATAATGAATCTAATTCATTTAGCGTATGGTCTACTTTAATTTGTTGTGCTTCAGATATCGTTTCATCTTCGAAAGCATAATTATAAATTAATGATTGGATATACAAACCTGTACCGCCTACGATGATAGGCATACGACCTCTAGCCGTAATTTCATCTATTAAATTTTGCGCTCTATTTTTAAAATCATACGCAGAAAATGTTTCATCAGGTTCAAGAATATCTATCATATGATGTGGAATATCCGCCATCTCTTCTCTATTTATTTTTGCTGTTCCAATATCCATATGTTTATAGACTTGCATAGAATCTCCGCTAATAATTTCACCATTAAATCTTTTAGCCAATTCGATGCTTAATTCTGTTTTACCAACAGCTGTTGGACCAACTAATGCAATTATAAAAGGTTTATCGCTCTGCACTTATATCAACTCTCTTTATGCTTTATCTACTCTGTTATATTTTTTTAAAATTTGTCTTTCTATCCAATCATACATATGTTGCCACGTAGTCGTAGCATCTTTTTCAAATAATACTTCATGTCTTTTATTTTTGTATAAATGTACTGTAATATGATGAATTTTACCCTTTTTATATAGTTTTCCTAAATGTCTAATCCCTTTTCCATAATTGCCTATCGCATCATCTTTTCCAGAAATTAGTAAAATAGGAAGATCTGACTTCATTTTTTTTATGTTTTTTAATTTGCTTGTCTGTAACATATACTTTACTGTTTCAAAAATCAGTTGATTTGAGACTAAAAATCCAGTAAAAGGGTCTTTTTCAAATTTTTCAACTTCTTGGTCATCGCTGGATAACCAATCATTTTTCGATTTGTTGTTTTCTATATTTTTATTGAAAGTTTTATACATTATTTGGTTTAACCATTTCAAACGACGTCTTTTACCAGTTATTAAAGTGATAAGTTTTAAAATTATTTGTACGCATTTCCCTAAAAACTTAGGGTATTGCATTGTTCCTGATAGAATCATGCCTTGTGCAACATCTGGATATTTTTGGGTGAAAATTCTAGCAATAATAGAACCCATTGAATGCCCCAATATAATATATGGCGTATGCACAGTATCTGAATACAACGTCTGTGCAATTTCAAAAGTATCATCTGCCACTTGCTCCATACTATCAATGTGACCACGTTCATATGATGCTATATCTTTACCATGCCCTCTATGGTTGTGTCGTAGTACATCATATCCTTGTTGGTTTAATGAATCAATAAGTGCATCATATCGATCCATATGTTCTGCCATGCCATGAAGTAAGTGTATAACACCAATCGTGTCTTTTTTCGCCTTATTCAATTTCACTTCTAAAGTCGTTCCATCTGCAACAGTGATTTTAAACTCATTTCCACTCATGTTTTACCCCCAAATCACGTTTCATTTCATTCATCATACATTATACAATATACCTTCAAAATACACTGTTTTCAAATACAATGCTATTCGGCTTATCACTTGTTACAGCGCTATTATTGATAAAATTAAATGCAAAACCTCATTAAAAATATAAAAACCCCTCCAAAGTCTACATTTTTTAATGTCTACTTTGAAGGGAAAGAACTATTGTTCAAAATTTAAATCTACTAACTCATTATTGGATAAAGATCAAATGTTAGATTCGGACAATATTTAATTTATTCTTTAACTGCAGGTTGATTATTACCTGTTTGTGCTTCATCAATTGCAGTTTGAAGTTCTTTTGTAAACAAGTCTTTTTGAATATCTGTGTAACCTAGTAATTCAGTCATTACATCAATAACTTGCTCTTTATAATTGAGAACGTCATCTATTTTGAAATAAAGTTTACCAGTACGACGAATAAAGAAATCTGTTGGACGATGAACCATTTCGTTTTGAATAGAATAAATCAATTCTGTATAAATATCTAATGGTAAACCAAATTCTTGATATTGTGCTGTTTGAGCAATTTTGAATAATTCTTCTACATTTGAACCATATTTCGTTGCAAAATGACGTGCTGTCGCATCATCTATTTGATAAGCTTTAGCATCTTCAACTTTTTTATCAATAAATTGATCAAAGTTTGCACTACCACCAACATCTCCACCAGAAATTGGTAAGTGTTTTGTAGCACATTTATCAAATTTCAAACCGTATTCTGATTTTAAGCGTTTAGATAAAAGGTCTACAATTTCTAATGCCATATGACGATAACCAGTTAATTTACCACCAGCAATTGTAAGTAGGCCTGATTTACCTTCCCAAACTTCATCTTTACGAGATATTTCTGATGGGTCTTTACCTTCTTCTAAAATTAATGGTCTTACGCCAGCCCATGATGACTCAATATCTTCATCAGCTACATTTACATCTGGGAACATATAGTTGATCGCATCAATTAAGTAATCTCTGTCTTCTTGTGTAGCTAATGGTGATGTTTTATCGTTATCGTAAAATGTATCTGTTGTACCTACGTATGCTTTACCTTCACGAGGAATCGCAAAAATCATACGTCCATCTTTTTCAGTATCAAAGTATACTGCTTGTCCTAATGGGAATTTTGATTGATCAATAACAATATGAACACCTTTTGTTAAACGTAATTGTTTGTTATTACGTGCATAATCACCACTACGTACTTCATCTACCCATGGGCCACTTGCATTGATTACTTTTTTAGCCTTAATTGGATAAGTCTCACCAGAAATTTGGTCTTCTGCATGAATACCGTTGACCTTTTCATTTGAATCATATGTGAAATGTACTGATTTCGTATGATTGATTACTGTGGCACCTTTTTCAGCTGCACGTTTCATGACTTCAATTGTTAAACGCGCATCATCTGTACGATATTCAACATAAGATCCGCCACCTTTTAATCCTGATTTTTTAACAAGTGGCTCTTTCGCTAACGTTTCTTTAGCATTTAACATTGTTTTACGTTCTGATTTTTTAACGCCTGCTAGTCTATCATACATTGCTAAGCCAATAGATGTAGTAAATTTACCCATAGAGCCACCTTTATGCATTGGCAATAGCATACGTTCAGGTGTCGTTACGTGAGGCCCATTTTCATATACAATTGCACGTTCACGTCCAGTTTCTGCTACAACGCCAACTTGCAATTGTTTCAAGTAACGCAAACCACCATGCACTAATTTTGTTGAACGTGAACTTGTACCTTGTGCAAAGTCTTGCATTTCTACTAACGCGACTTTCATACCTCTTTGTGTTGCATCTAATGCAATACCTGCACCAGTAATACCTCCACCGATAATGACAACATCAAAAGTATCATTTTTTAAATCTTGCTTAATCTGTTCTCTTTTCAAAGTTGATAAACTCATAAAATCTAGCGCCTCCTAGTAGTAATAAAAAAAGAGAGACCTATCCCATACATATATAATTGTACGAACAGTGTCTCTCAATTCTCATCTCGATAATATTAACTTACCCTTATTATAGCATAAGAAACTTAGATAAGTCTAATTCTTTTATTCTTCGTCTAACTTAAAGACTTGAGTGGCCTCTACAGCTTTTTTCCAGCCTTTGTATAATTTATTTCTTTCTTTTTCTTCCATATCTGGATTAAATTCTTTTTCAAGTTTCCAACGGTTAGCAATTTCATCTTTACTATCCCAGAAACCTACAGCTAAACCAGCTAAATAAGCGGCACCTAAAGCTGTTGTTTCGTTAATTTCTGGACGTTCCACACTCACGTTTAATAGGTCTGATTGGAATTGCATAATAAAGTTATTTTTAACAGCACCACCGTCGACACGTAGGTTATTTACTGTAATATCAGAATCTTTTTCCATTGCTTCAAGCACATCACGTGTTTGATAACACAATGATTCTAATGTAGCACGAATAAAGTGTTCTTTTTCAGTACCACGCGTTAAACCAAAGATTGCTCCACGTGCATCAGCATCCCAATATGGTGTTCCTAAACCTACGAATGCTGGCACAACATAAACACCTTCCGTAGATTCTACACGTTCCGCGTAATTTTCTGATTGTGGTGCAGAATTAATCATTCTCAATCCATCTCTCAACCATTGAATAGCTGATCCTGAAACAAAGATAGAACCTTCAAGTGCATAATTAACTTTTCCGTCTAGTCCATAGGCAATTGTTGTTAATAATCCACTTTCAGATGCTACAGCTTCTTCACCAGTGTTCATCAGCATAAAGCCACCTGTACCGTAAGTGTTTTTTACATCTCCACGTTCAAAGCATGCTTGACCAAATAATGCTGCCTGTTGGTCACCTGCAATACCAGCAATTGGAATTTCTTGTCCGAAGAAATGATAATCAATGGTATTTGCATAAACTTCACTAGATTCTTTAACCTCAGGTAACATAGTATTTGGAATTTCTAATATATCCAATAATTCTTGGTCCCATTCTAAATCATGGATATTATAAATCAACGTACGGCTTGCATTCGTATAATCTGTAATATGAGCTTTACCACCAGATAATTTCCACACTAGCCAAGAATCAATAGTACCGAATAATAAATCTCCATTATCAGCTTTCTCTCTAGCACCTTCCACATTATCTAGAATCCATTTAACTTTTGTTCCAGCAAAATATGGATCTAGTAAAAGACCTGTTTTTTCTCTAAATTTATCTTCTAAACCTTGTTCTTTTAATTCTTGACAGATGCCTTGAGTTTGACGAGATTGCCAAACAATCGCATGATACACTGGTCTTGATGTTTTCTTATCCCATACTACCGTAGTTTCACGTTGGTTTGTAATACCAATACCAGCTATTTGATCTGCACCGATGTTTTCTTCATTTAAAACTTCCGCCATAACAGCTAAAACGGACGTCCAAATTTCATTGGCATCATGTTCTACCCAGCCTGATTTTGGAAAATATTGTTTGAATTCACGCTGTGCAACTCCTTTAATTTTTCCATCTTGATCAAATAGAATTGCTCTCGAACTCGTAGTGCCTTGGTCGATTGACAAAATATATTTTTCCATAATGATTAGCTCCCTCTTCAAATGTTCGTAATACGAATTACATATGTAATTCACATTGATATATATATTTCTCTGTACCCAATTTTTATTAGTTCACTCAACTAATAATTTTATATTAATACAATGACAATAATATCTAGTTATATTTTAACGTAAATACACTTAAATTAAACGTAATTAATATATAGTTTCTATACCTTTAGCATTTTTCGCTTTATTTAACGTTACGCCTAAAACAAGTGTGATAATTAATAATACGATAGCAACTACCGACATTGTATCAAATGCACCTTTGTAAAATAATCTGTAAATCACTGCACCAATCATACCACCAGTTACAGGCCCTAACACAGGTACAATTGCATATGACCAATTAGAATCACCTTTACCTGCGATTGGTAAAATCGCATGTGCAATACGTGGACCTAAATCACGAGCTGGGTTAATTGCATAACCTGTTGGCCCACCTAGACTTAATCCAATTGCAACGATTAAACTACCGACAATTAATGGATTTAAACCATCAGCAATTTTGTTCATACCAATGAATAAAAGCCCCATTGTTAAAATACCTGTACCAATAATTTCACTCATGAAGTTTGCAAAATAGTTTTTAATGGCAGGTGCTGTAGAAAATACAGCTAATTTTGTGCCTTGGTCTTCTGTGGCTTTCCATTGTGCTAAATACATTAACCAAACTAATGCACCACCAACGATACCACCTAGAATTTGACAGATAATATAGCCTGGCACCATAGCCCAACTAATGGCACCATCCATGGCAAATGCTAAAGTAACTGCAGGATTTAAATGTGCACCTGAAATATTACCTACCGCGTACACTCCCATAGTAACTGCTAATCCCCAACCTGTAGCAATAACAATCCAATCTGCGCCATTCCCATTACTTCTTTTTAAGTTGACGTTCGCAACAACGCCTCCTCCAAATAGTATAAGTATTGCTGTTCCCAAAAATTCAGCAAAATATTCACTCATAAAGACTCCTCCTAAAATAAGACAGGGAGACCCCTACAATTATATCCAGTTGTGAACCACCGGTTTAATTACTGTAGAAATCTCCCATTTCTGTTCTAAATATTAACTTGTGTACATCTTACACCGTTGTTGTAAGCGTTGTCAAATACTTTGTAAAAAAGTTGTCACAACTCAAGTTGATATCACACTATTTTCATCAATACTAAATTGACTAGTCAATGGGTCAATTTGTGCCGTTAACCCATAAGGAATCGCATGTTTGGGCTCGTTATGACCAAATGATAAATTATAAAAAACTACCATTTTAGGATTATTGCTTTTTTTAATTATTTTTAATATCTCTCTTTTATAATTTTCATAATATACATTATTAAATGGCTTACCAAAAATCATACCATTCAGGTGATTTAAAATCCCTTGCTTCAGCAATTCCTCTAAATATTTAGCAAACATATCAGGTGTAGGTGTGTCTTCTGAGGTTTCTAAAAATAATATTGCACCATTAAATGCTTCAATTTCAGGAAATATTGATGTATGCATTAAATCAACAAAAGTTTCTAGATTTCCACCTAAAAGGTGTCCGCTCACTTTTTTATTTCCATTTAATATTTCGTATCCTTTTTGTTCTATTTTAGCTCTACATGTATATTTGTTTTGTTTATTCCATTTTAATCCATATGGTCTCATATAAAATGCTGGTTCTATTTTTCCTATTTTATTTGTATTAAACCAACACTTGTTAATATTCTCTACTGTATATGTATCCATTGCTATATTTTCTGCAAAGTCAGTAAGTAATGCCTGACCATAAAAACTAACTATTCCCATTTTATAAAACATCAAATGTACTGTTGTTGTATCTGAATAACCACTGAATATTTTAGGGTTGTTTGCAATTGCTTGGAAATCTACATAAGGTAAAATACGTATCGCATCTTCTCCGCCAATACAACTAATAATAGCTTTAACTTCTTGATCTTTTACTGCTTCATTTAAATCTTTAGCTCTACATTCTGGATGATTGTGAATAAACGCTACACCTTTTAAGGCATTTGGCATTACTTTGACTTTTAAGCCAAATTCATTTTCCAAACGTTGAATGCCTTGTCGAGTTCGCCATAACATATTACTTTCACCTGCTAAACCAGAAGAAAGAGACACAATTGCTACTGTGTCTCCTACTTTCAATTGCTTTGGTTTTATCATTGTCGTCATCCCCTTATACTCGTTCACAACGATTGATTACAAATAAATGAACCAATAATATGGAAATAGTTAAATTTTTATCATTTTAGTGACAATACATGATTCGATTACCATAGTGATCGGTCACTAGTTGTAATATATTTTGCACCATTTGAAACTGCAACATCTACTTCTTCTTTGCTATTTATGAGCCCACCTGCAATTACTGCAGTATTTGTTTCTTCGTTAATGATACGTATTGCTTTAGTAGCAATACCAGGTAAAACTTCCACAAAATCTGGTTCTACACGCTTAATCAATTCGATACTTCTAGATAGTGCATGACTATCTAATACAAACACTCTGAACACGGTTGTAGTATTTAATGATTTTGCTTTATTAATTACTTTTGTCTTAGTTGAAACGATGCCTTTAGGATGATAATTTTGAATGATATATTCACAAGCAAATTCATCATGGCTCATACCTTTGATTAAATCGATATGCATGTATGTTTCAATCTTATTCTTGTTTAATAGACCCATAATACTTTTAACATGTCCGATATGCGCATCTAACATGACACATGCCTTGTAATCGGTCATCGTTAATTTTTCTAAATCTTTCATTGAGCGAACTGCAGGCAAAATATGCGGTTTCAACATGAATTCCTCCTTAGACAATACGTTTAAATAGGCGTTCTAATTCATAATTTGAGAAATTAATAATAATGGGTCTACCGTGTGGACAGGTAAATGGGTCTTCAGTGTCTCTCAATTGATTAACTAAATCTGCCATCTCGTTATTTTTTAGATAGTGGTTAGCCTTGATTGATTTTTTACAGCTCATCATAATCGCAGCTTCTTCACGAATTTTTCTCACGTCAACTTTTTTATGTTCTAATACATATTCGATCATATCCTTGATGATTTCTTCAGCTTCTTCTTTAGGAAACCATACTGGATAGCTATCTACAATGTAATCATGTCCACCAAATGGTTCTAAATGCACGCCTACTTTATCTAATTCATCTTTATATTGATTAATTATCATTAATTCATCTTTTGAAAAATGGAAAGTTAATGGAATCAATAAATTTTGACTTTCATTTACAACATCACCAATTTTTTCTCTGAAATATTCATACTTTATTCTTTCTTGAGCTGCGTGTTGATCAATCATAAACATACCATTTTCATTTTGAGCGATGATGTAAGTGCCATGCACTTGTCCAACAATTTCCATATAAGGTATTCTACGTGTTGGCGAAGCACTCACGCGCCCTTTAATATCTTCTTCACCATTGTCTTGTAAAATGTTATCCGCGGTTGATACTTCGTTATCAGTAGAATCACTACTTGTCGTTTCTAAATCATAAAGCAAATCATTTTGTATTTTCTTATAATCATCATAATCATTTTGTGACTCTTGAATGCCGCTTCGTTCATTATCCGGTTGATTTATATAGGATGTTGAATTGTCTGCACTTGCGTTATTTGCATTATTCACGTTTGGTTCACTTGATTGCTCAACATTTTGCTCAAGGTTATTTTGTTGTTGCCGTTTTTCGAAGTCCATTTTCTGTTGCTCAAATTGGTCTAATACCTTGTTTTTCTTCGTCATTTTATCCATATCATTTTGAGGAATTAAAATACGATCTTTAAATGCTTCACGAATTTTTGTCACAATTAATTCAAAAAGCTGGTCTTCTTTTGATAACCTTACCTCTAGTTTAGTTGGGTGCACATTAACATCTACCAATATCGGATCCATTTCAATGTTGATATAGCATATTGGATAACGACCGACCATTAATAAAGTATGATAGCCCTCTAAAATTGCTTTATTTAATAAGAAGTTTTTAATATATCTGCCATTAATAAAGATAGAAATATAATGCTTATTACTTCTAGAATGTTCTGGCTTTGCAAAATAAGCATCTAAATGATAATCACTTGTATCACCCGTTACATGAACTAGATCTTTTGCAATTTTCATACCATAAATTTCTGCCATGACTTCATTTGTTCTACCTGATCCATTTGTTTTTAATATTGTTTTACCATCAGAAACTAGTGAAATACGAATATCAGGATGACTCATAGCCATACGGTTCACGATATCTGTAATCTTTCCAAGTTCTGTATAGAGACTTTTAATATATTTTAAACGTGCTGGCGTATTATAAAACAATGACTCTACCAAAATATCTGTGCCTCTTTTTGCTTTAGCTGGTTTTCGATTTAAAACTTCCCCATTTTCCACATAAATTTCTTGGCCTTCTTGATTATCTGTACATGTTTTCAATGTCACCTTAGAAACTGAAGAAATACTAGCTAAAGCCTCACCGCGAAATCCTAATGTGCGAATATGGAACAAATCATCATCTGCATCTAATTTACTTGTTGCATGGCGATGGAATACTAAGTCTAAATCATCGATTTCTATACCAGTACCATTGTCAACCACACGTATAGAAGCGACTCCTGATTGTTCAACCTCTATGTTTATTTCTGTCGCTTGAGCATCAATTGCATTTTCCAATAATTCTTTCACAACCGATCCAGGTCTTTCTACTACTTCACCGGCTGCTATTTTATTTGCTAAAGATGTCTGTAATTCTTTTATTTTACCCATTGAATGACCTCACCTCTATTTTAACTGTTTTTGTAATTCACTAAGTTTTACTAGAGCTTCTATCGGTGTCATATTCGATAAATTTAATTGCTTAATTTCAGTCTCTACTTCACTTTGTTCCGCAGGATAATCAAACAAATCAAAAGCTGCTTGTTCAAATTGGTGGCTACTTTGTGCTTGCGTGTCATCGTTATAGCTGTGCTCGTTTTCAGATACAAATGATTTTTCTATCGGCGGTGCTTCCACGCCCGATTTAATAACGTTCATTTGTTCATTTGTCGCTTGTCCATGATTATTATTTTGTTCAAATGCATCTAGAATCACTTGTGCACGTGATATAACTGCTTCTGGTAAATGTGCTAACTTCGCAACTTGGATACCATAACTATCATCGACAGCCCCGTCTTTAACTTTGTGTAAGAAGATAAGCTCACCTTTGTATTCATTTGCTGCAACATGAACATTTTTCAACGAAGGCAACGACTGATCTAATGTTGTTAACTCGTGATAATGTGTAGAGAATAATGTCTTAGCATGAGAAGTATGTGCCACGAATTCAATCATTGCTTGTGCCAATGCTAATCCATCATAAGTAGAGGTTCCCCTACCTATTTCATCAAAAATAATTAAACTATTTTCTGTAGCGTTAGCGAGTGCTTTTTGTGCTTCCAACATCTCAATCATAAATGTACTTTTACCAGAAACTAAATCATCTGCAGCTCCAATTCTTGTAAATATTTGATCAAAAACTGGTAATACAGCTGTTTCACACGGCACATAAGCACCCATTTGTGCCATAATGCTTATGATTGCAACTTGTCTCATATAAGTAGATTTCCCAGACATATTAGGTCCAGTGATTAAATAGATAAACGTATCTTGATCTAAATTACAATCATTTGGCACATAGTCGTTGTGATCCATAACGCGTTCTACAACAGGATGTCTCGAATTTGTTAATTTAAGTGTTTTGTCTTCGCTAAATGCAGGTCTTGCATAATTATATTTTTGTGCTATCTCGGCAAAACTTTGCAAACAATCTAATTCAGAAATAACTTTTGCTTGTTTTTGTAAGCGTTCTGTATATGTCTTTATTTGTTCACGTAATTCAACGAATAATTGATATTCTAATTCAATCGCTTTATCTTCAGCGCCTAATATAATGTCTTCTTTTTCTTTTAATTCATCCGTAATAAACCGTTCTGCATTTGATAAGGTTTGTTTACGATGATAACCATATGCAGAAGGGTCAAAACCTTGCAAGTTGGCTCTTGTAATTTCAATAAAGTATCCAAACACTTTGTTAAAGCTAATCTTCAGTGATTTAATACCAGTGCGTTGACGCTCCTTAGTCTGAAGTTCAGCCAACCAAGATTTACCATTCTTCGATGCTTCTAAATATTCATCTAGCTCCTGATTAAATCCTTTTTTGAATAATCCACCTTCTTTAACAGATATTGGCGGTTCTTCTTTCAAACTATTTTCTAATAATGCTAACAGTTCATCTAAAGGTTCAAGAGCTTTAAATTGCTCAGTAGTTTCTGTATCTAAACGATCTAATAATTGCTTAATATTGGGTATTTCAGAAATTGAATGTTTGAGTTGAATTAGATCTCTAGCATTTACATTACCATAACTCACTCGACCAACTAAGCGCTCGATATCATATACTTGATTAAGATGTTCTCTCAATGTATCTCTCTCTATAAAAAAGTCTATAAATTGCTCAACTGTATCTAGACGTGATTCAATTTGATTTTTGTGGATTAACGGTCTATCAATCCATTGTTTTAATCTTCTTGCACCCATAGGGGTCTTAGTTTCATCCATCAACCATAGCAATGTCCCTTTTTTACTTTTCAGACGAATACTTTCTGTCAATTCTAAATTTCTTTTTGCATAAAAGTCCATTTTCATAAAATCTACTGCTTCATATTTAACAACAGTTTCTATATGAGATAGATCTCGTTTTTGCGTATGAAAAATATAATCAAGTAATAACTGAGTCGCATTGTATAAAGATTGTTCATTACTAGTATTTACTGCATAATGTGCATCTGATATTTCATTCAATACTGTAATCGTTTCAGTTGTTAAACTTATTTGACGTTTTAGTTCTTCATCAATATGCTCATTTACCACGATTTCATTTGGATTAATGGTTGTTATTTCATTTATTAATGTAGCTTGATCGTTAAAGGAAGTTACTTTTAGTTCTCCCGTAGATACATCACAATAACTTAATGCATAACAGTCATTTATTTGTACAAAGCTCAAAATATAATTATTTTGTTTTTCATCTACGCCACCTTGATCCATAACCGTACCTGGCGTAACGATTCTAACAACTTCACGTTTCACCATTCCTTTTGTCTGTCTAGGATCTTCCATTTGCTCACAAATAGCTACTTTATATCCATTATTAATTAATGTTTCAATATAGCCATCTGCTGAGTGGTAAGGTACCCCACACATAGGAATAGGATTTTCTTTTTTAGCATCACGCTTTGTTAATGTAATCTCTAGAACTCTAGAAGCTTCTTTCGCATCTTCAAAAAACATTTCATAAAAGTCGCCTAATCTAAAAAATAATAAACAATCTTGATATTGTGATTTTATTTTTAAATACTGTTGCATCATTGGCGTTTGGTTAGTCATTTAATCTTTCACAATCCTTCTATTAGTTTCTTACTGTTATTTACAATACATTAAATAAACTATTATTTATGTATGTTATATCATTAAATCAGATGGTTGCTCACTTGTTTAACTGATTGCTATTTTTACTTTATAACTAGTTTCTATTCTTATATTATTTCGTACTTTTAAACCATATTTCGATATTTTTATTGTCCATTTAACTCTTAAATTTTAACATAACTTTAGTTTTTACGCTTATGCTTACAAATTAGGATTGATGTAAAATGTTGTCGTTTAACTACTTGATGAATGATATTTATAAAATAAAAAAGATTAAGCTTCATTTGCACATACAATTAATTAATTACAAATCCACATTATAATTAAATCATTGATATGTTAAAAGCAATGAAACTTAACCTTTTCATATTTATAAGAATCGTTTTAAGATGCCTTTTCTTTTCATAACCATTAAAATAACATAACTAATCATTGCACCAATCACACTTGAAGCAATAAAAGCTATCATTAAAGGCTTGACAGCAAAGTTAGCAAAACCTAATACCCAGGCTAATGGTATACACATAATACTACCAATGATGCCTGTACCTATAACTTCACCGATTGCTGCCATAAAAATATGCTTGCGATAAAAGTAAAAACCACTTGCTAATAATACACCTACCATACTTCCAGGAAATGCAAAGAAACTACCGGTACCAAACACCATTCTTAACAGCGAAGAAATAAACGCTTGTGCCAGACCAAACCAAGGCCCCACAAATACCGCACATATCACATTGATTAAATGTTGTATAGGCGCCGCTTTGATAGGCCCAAGTGGTATAACAACAATGCTACTTAACACTACATTTATTGCAATCAATATCGCAGTCAGTGTTAATTTTCTTGTTTTCATATTGCTCATTTCCTTTCTACATATGGATTATGCATTAATCTTTATCTTGTTGAATTTCATTTAAACGGTTTGACATCGTACTAATCATCATTTGCAATAAGTCATTTGCCTGTGCTTGTGATTCTCTAAATTCTTCAACAATAGGTATAATATTGAGGTTTTGCTCGATATCTTGAATTTTATCTTCAGACTGACGCAGTGCCTGCTGTTTACCATAATTTTGTAAATTAACAGACTGTTTCTGCGTTTTTTTCAAGTCTTTCATACGTGTTTCAATATTTTTATTTTGATGAATTTGCTGTTCAATCGCTTGATATTCTTTAACAGTGTCTAATGATTGAATACGTTGACTGAGTTTATCTGCCTCTGCCAATATTTCATCTTTTTCATACATTATTGTGTCACCACTGCTTTTTCACTAACGCCTAAAAACGTACCATTCAATGAAAACTGTTTAGCTTCATCAACTTTTACATCAACAATCTTTCCAATCATTTCTTTAGGTGCTTTAAAATTAACTAGTTTATTTTTATTCGTATAACCTGCAAGTACAGTATCATCTTTCTTACTAGCACCTTCACAAAGAACTTGTACTGTTTGGCCTTCATATTGTGCCATAGCTTGTTCAGAATAATAGGCTACTTTTTTATTTAACTGTTGTAATCTTGCCTTTTTTTCCTCTAATGGTACATTATCTTTCATTTTAGCTGCTGGCGTGCCATCTCTTTGAGAATAAATATACGTATATGCATGTTCAAATGCTACTTCATCATATAAAGTCAATGTTTCTTCAAATTGTTCTGCAGTTTCATTTGGATAGCCTACGATAATATCTGTTGTTAAAGCAACATCAGGTATTTTTGACTTAATACGATTGACTAAATCGAGATAGCTTTCTCTCGTATATTTACGTCCCATAATTTTAAGAACAGCATTATTTCCTGATTGTACGGGCAAATGCACATGTGGAACGATGTTTCCACCGTTAGCAATCACTTCTATCATACGATCGGTGAAATCCCATGGGTGACTCGTAGTGAAACGTACTCTAGGAATATCTATTTTCGAAATATCTTCTAGCAAGTCGCCAAGTCCATATTCTAATCCATCAATATCCTTACCGTATGAATTAACATTTTGACCTAATAGTGTAACTTCTTGATATCCTTGACGAGCTAAATCTCTAACTTCGTCTATAATATCTTGTGGTCTTCTACTACGCTCTTTACCTCGTGTAAATGGCACAATACAGTATGTACAGAATTTGTCACAGCCATACATGATATTAACCCATGCTTTTATATTACCTTTTCTGACTTTAGGTAAATTTTCAATTACATCGCCTTCTTTAGACCAAACTTCTACCACCATTGCTTTTGAGAGATAAGCTTCTTCGAGTATTTCAGGCAGTCTGTGTATATTATGCGTACCAAAAATCATATCCACATTTTGATATGATTTTAATATTTTATTCACGACTGATTCTTCTTGAGACATACAACCGCAAACACCAATAACTGTTTCAGGTTTTTCTTTTTTCAAGTGTTTTAAATTGCCAATCTCGCTAAACACTTTATTCTCTGCATTTTCACGAATTGCACAAGTGTTAATTAAAATAACATCCGCTTCATCGATTTCTTCTGTTGGCTGATAACCTAAAGCACTTAAAATACCTGCCATTACTTCTGTATCATGTGCATTCATTTGGCAACCATATGTTTTTATTAAAAATGTTTTACCTTTACCCATACCACGATATTTTTCATCGATTTGAAAATCACGGTTATAATGTACTTCTTCTTTACCACGTTTACGTGCTTCTTTTAAACTTGGTGGTTGGTATACATGCTCAAAATACTTACTATAATCTTTTGTCTTCTTATCGCGCTCGGCCAAAACATCTATAGAAGTTTGCTTTCTTTGTTCTTCATTCACGCTAACAAAACCCTTTCTATATCATAAAAACTATGAACAAACGCATTAAAATAGATCTTATCTCGCTGTTTTACAATCGAGTCGTTCAAAGTTCTATAACTTTATCTATAATCATTATTTCATTATATTAAATTTAGCAATAAAGTGCAAAAGTCATCTACAATAATGAATGTTGATTTCAAAAGTACATTTTACAATAAAAACCATCTTGATTAAATATACTTTGTCCAATAACAAACATTTTTAATAAAATAATGATACAAAAATAAGGCACTTACGTATCATTTAATAACATTTATTAAATAAACGATGTACCTTATAGTTATGACTTTAATTTCAATTTTACACTATCATAATGCAATACCTTACAAGAAAACTACTTAGATTTCATCATATTTTCCAGTTAATGTTTCAATCGTTATACCTTCTGGAACATGATAAAATTTCACTTGACTGATAGTACTTGGTATTTCTAGTTCTACCATTCGCTCATTAAGCTTTTGGATTAATATTAAACATTCATTCATCTCACCTTGTACAGTTGTTTCTAAAGGTCCAACGCGATATTCCAAACCAGAATCATCGATCACTTGAATTGCTTCATCTACGTAAGGTATAACATCTTCACCATTAGCAGTTTTAGGAATAATTTGTACACTCATTAAAGTATCATTCATACTTGTTCAACCCCTTAAATTTTACTTACCTTCAGTTTACCAAAACATTAACTTAAGGTATAGAAATCGAAAGCTTTGTTTATTTATTGATAGGTTTCGTTTATAAGTGACATCATCATATTTTTAGCAACGTTACCACCATTTGAAGCCGCATCGATTAATTGGCTAGGAAAATTGTCCTTAGTCTCTCCAGTTACATATAATCCATTAATATTTGTTTCTCCATATGGTGATGATTTGATTTTGCCCTGTTCATCACGTTCTAACAATATATTATTTAGAAAATTGAATTCGGTATCCCACCCCATTTGTGTAAATGCACCTTCTATTTTTATGACACTACCATCTTCTAATTCGACTCCTTTTAATTGTCCCTGCTCTCCTAATAGTTTTTTGATTGTTGTTGAACAGACCTCAATATGATGTTGTTCTAAAAATTTAATTGCCTCTGGTTCTAACGTTTCAATACCATTAGTAAATACAGTGATTTTTTTCGAAAAATTTCTCAATAATTTAACAATGTGTATTACATCTTTATCAGAGTAAAATACGCCTAATTGAGTATGTTTCATTTCAAAGCCATCACACCAAGGACAATAAAATACCGTTTTACCGTAAAAGGATTCAATATTATTTATTTTAGGTAAATGTTCTCTAACACCTGTAGCAACAAGTATTTGCTTGGCTGTATAGGATTTTGATGCTGTTGATACTTTAAATCCGGATTCAATTTGTATAATATCTACGACCCTTGCATTCACTATGGATACATCTTTGTATTTGGAGACATCTTCTATAGCTTGTTGTTTAAATTTTTGTGGCGAAATACCATCTTGCGTTAAATAACCATGTGATAATTGAGTAACTTTATTTCGTGGTTTATCTTCATCGATGACTAATGTATGCATCATTCCTCTACCAAAATTCAATGCAGCGCTCATACCTGCTGGGCCACCGCCTATGACAATTACTTCATATTCCATCATTCCACTCCTTTTAATTACACGTCTATTAAAGACTTTTAATATCTATAATAGTTTTAAAAAAGTGTATAGAAATAGTTTATGCTTTGCTATTTCTATACTATAAAATTATTTAACTACAGGTTTTAGCAGACTCGATAGTTTCTTTTGCTTCAAAGTTGTTACCAAAGTTGTTTCAGCATCTTCCATTATAGCTTTGATAGGACAGCCTTCATCATGATTAAAAGTGTCTTCTAATAAACTTTGCTCCCCATCTATCGTAACAATGACTTCATAGATAGATACTGAATCCCATCCATTCTTTAATTGATATCCGCCTTTAGCACCACTACTAGCAGAAATGATATTACGCTTAACTAAACGTGTCATTACTTTTGATAAATAAGTTGTAGAAACACCTAAAACTGATGCTAAGTCTTGTACAGGAATCTTTTTTTGATCACCTTGATTATTAATCATAAATAACAGTGCATGTAAAGCATAATCAGTCGCCTTTGAAAATTTCATAAATTTATCATCTTCCTATTATAGATATAATAAATCTATAATAACTTATTTGTTTTTCTTTTTCAATATTACACTAAATTTTTAGTAGCATTAATAATTGCATCTGCAAAATCATACATAAACTGAGCCCAGTTACTACTGTTCTCTCTACTTTTTTTATTATAACGTTCATTTTCAAACAATTTCTTTCTTATTCCTGAGGTTAACTCGAGTTGGACACCTTTCTCAGTTTTACAGCAATTTACAATATTGTCATCATGCGCACCAGACATATGTGACGGGGCTTGTCTGACAATTATCCCTAATTTTTCAAATTCTGCCGTCATCTCATCCATTAATTGCTCATCCTTACCACCCATATAAACAATTTCATCTTCACCTTTACAGCCATGTATCGCGATGGCATATTGATTATTTGCAATCATTTTCATTAATTTAGGTTCATCATAATGTCTGGACGTCACATGTAATTCTGCATTACCTTTTGTTCTAATTGCTTTAAACGTAAAGTAGTCAAAACCACCTTTTTCAGCTGTTAATTCCGCCAATTCGGTAGTAGCAGGTTCTATTGCTCCGCCATGAATTGCAGTTATGATAACATTGCTATTTCGGTCAATTGAATTAATAATCCAATCCGTATTTTCCTCCGTTAGCTGCATTAATTCCGTCATAGATTTAAATCGATCAGCCATTGATTATCCCCCTCTATTTTATATGTACACTTTTTGTATACCACATTTTAGCGTCCATTATTTTAAATCACTGTTAAGTTTTTGATAATTTATTAACTCAATTTTTACAGTTAACTATTGCTGATTATTGATTGCTTTAATCATTGCTTTTGAAAACGCTTCTAAATAGGTTGACCAGTTCGAACGATTTTCTCGGTCATTTAAATTAAATTTTTTATTAACAAAACAATGCTTCCTAAAGTTAACAGTCAATTCTAACTGTACCCCCATACCTTTTTGACCACAATTCACAAAGTTATCCTGTTGTTTACCAGAAATATGAGAAGGTGCATCCTTTGTAACGATTCCTGTTTCATTTAACGTTTGTTTTATCTGCGTAATTAGTGCTTTATCTCTACCACCGATATACACTTCATTTTTCTTACCCATGCAACCATGTATAGATATAACTTGAGCATGTTCAGTCACAATCTTTTGTAATTTTGGCTCATCAAAATGAATTGAAGTTACATGAAGTTCATTGTTTTTATTTTTTCTTACACCTTTAAAACTATAAAAACTATAATTACCTGTTTCACTTAAATGTTGTGCAACTTCAGTAGTTCCTCTTTCTATAGCACCGCCATGGACAGCAGTAATAAGTACTGGTGAATCTCTTTCACACGTTTGAATTTCCCAATCTTTATCTTCATTTGTGTAAGTTAATAATTCCGTCATTGTTTCAAAGTAATCAACCATATCTCTCTAACCTTCCATTTTTCGTATATAAATATAAAACTAGCTGATTCACAAATATAAAACAATGATTTTTTCTATGAAAATCATCTTTTGTGATCAGCTAGTTATTTTACGCTATTGATTCTTATTTAAGTAGATAAACGCTTATACAAACTGCTTTGTTAAGTCTTTAAATTGTTGTTCATCAAGGTGAATATCTTTTTTGGCTAATGCTGTACCTTCTATTTCTTCAATTTGAGATTCATAAGAAGGTGTTTCCGTGTCTTGATATACAATGCCTTTAAGTAATGAATTATACTCTAAAACCTTTTGAGTAGCTTTTTGTTTGTCGGTCGCATCAAAATCTTCAATTTCATCAATACTTGTAAGATTTTCTTTAAACCAATCATAAGTGTTGACTTTATTATATGTTACACATGGAGAGAATACGTTAACAAATGAAAAACCGTCATGGTTAATTGCATCTTCCAACATTTTAGTTAATCCTTTAATATCACTAGAAAAACCTTGTGCAACAAATGTAGCACCTGAAGACAACGCAAGTTCTAATGGCGCAACATTTTTTTCAATATTACCTTTAGGCGTAGATTTAGTCACAAACCCTTGTGCTGATGAAGGTGATGTTTGTCCTTTAGTTAAACCATAGATTTGGTTATCCATCACTATATATGTCATGTTCATATTTCTACGCAACGCATGGATCGTATGTCCCATACCAATCGCATACCCATCACCATCACCACCAGAGGCAATTACGGTCAAGTCTTTATTAGCCATTTTCACGCCTTGTGCTAATGGTAATGAACGACCATGGATCCCATGTACACCGTATGAATTAACATAACCTGATAAGCGGCCTGAACACCCGATACCTGTTATAATTGCAACTTCTTCAGGTTCTAGCCCAACATTTGCAGCTGCTTTTTGAATAGCTGCTTGAACAGAGAAATCTCCACAACCTGGGCACCAATTGGGCTTCACATTATTTCTAAAATCTTTAAATGTTGCCACTTATACCAACTCCTTTAAATTTTTGGCAATTTCTAATCCTTTGGCTTCTATTTCATTTGGTAAGAATGGCGTACCATCATATTTCGTTTGATTAATTAATTTATCTCCAACGTTCACATTCATTTTTAATATATTAGAAAGTTGTCCTTGATAGTTATGTTCCACAACGACAACTTTTGAAGCTTTATCAACCGCTTCTTGTATCGTTTTGCTTGGGAAAGGATGTAGTTGTCTGATTTGTAAATGATTAACCTTCAATCCTTGTTGCTCTAACCTTTCTTTACCTTCTTGAATCGCACCTTTAGTAGAGATGAAACCTAAATAAAGTATGTCTGCTTCATCATGGACTGCATTATTTTCTACAGGTTGATTGATCAATAGATGTTCTGTTTTTCGCATCCGTTTATCCATTTGCTGTTGTCTGTTATCAGCTGCTTCACTTGTCTTACCTTCTTCATTATGTTCCACACCTGTGACATGGTGGATGCCCCCTTTAACTCCAGGGATTGGTCTTGGAGAGACCCCACTTTCAGTCAACGCATATCGTTTGAAGTATGTTTTATCATCTTCATCTCTTTCTATATCTGATTGAATCGTTTCTCCTCGGTTTATTTCAATTTTATTATAATCTAATGATTCTACAGTTTGTTTACCTAATGACAATTGTAAATCACTTAAAATAATGACCGGGCATTGATACATTTCAGCAAGATTGAAAGCTTCTATCGTAAGGTAAAATGCATCTTCAGCATCTGTTGGTGCTACAACTATTTTAGGTATATCTCCATGCGTACCGTAGATCATTTGCATAAGGTCTGATTGTTCTTGCTTGGTAGGCAATCCAGTGGACGGACCGCCGCGTTGTGTATTGATTACAACAAATGGCGTTTCCGTCATACCAGAAAGGCCAATTGCTTCCATCATGAGTGAAAGACCAGGACCAGCGCTCGCTGTAAATGCACGTACACCAGCATAGTTAGAGCCTATTGCCATATTTGCCGCAGCGATTTCATCTTCAGTTTGTACAACAGTACCCCCAACTTTGGGTAAATTTTCAATCATATATTCCATGATTTCAGATGCTGGTGTAATAGGATAAGCTGCCATAAATCGAGAACCAGCTGACAACGCACCTAGACCTATCGCATCGTTACCAATCATATATAGATGTGGTGTGTCTTCTGTTTTTTCTAAAACAAAATCACCATCAATATGACTTAATTGTTCGTTCATTAAACGGTAACCTTCATTCAATGCTTCAATATTCATTTCTACAACTTTATCACCTTTTTTAGTAAACATATTGGTGATAAGTGTCTCAAAATCTGAAATGTCTAAGTTCATTACTGCACATGTCGCTCCAACCGCGACCATATTTTTCATTAAAGTAGTGCCTAATTCTTTCGCAGTGGCAGTAAAAGGTAGCGCAACCAATTGTGCGTCACAATGTTCAGGTTTTTCTGGTTTAGCTTTACTATCAGCAATAATCACACTGTCTTTACGCATCTCATGGTGGTTCACTTCAATTGTTTCTTGATCAAATGCGATTAATATATCTAAATCATCACTAATTGCATGTACTGGTGATGTTGATACTCTAATTTTATTATTTGTATGACCGCCTTTGATTCTACTTGAAAAATGACGATACCCATATAAGTAGTATCCTTTACGGTTCATAGCAGTGGCAAAGATTTCACCTGTTGATTCGATACCTTCCCCTTGTTGTCCGCCCACTTTCCATGATACTTGAGATTTCATATCATCTAGCCTCCTAGTGGTTATAATAATTCATATTTCATCATACCAAAACAAACCACGCTTTTACTATGAAAAGAGCGGTTTATTTTAAAATTCATACTAATGGACGATTATTTAAAAGGATGGTCATCATTGATAAGGATACGTTCGATACGTTTTGTTTTACCATCTTTGTTTAAATCTATAATCACACCTGATAATACACTACGACCTTCATCAGGAACAACATGTCTTTGTGGTAAGCTTGTGATAAAACGCGTAATCACCTCTTCACGATTAATACCAAGAATACCATCATAGTATCCTGTCATACCTACATCTGTTATATATCCTGTGCCTCCAGGTAATATTCTTTCATCTGAAGTTTGGATATGTGTATGCGTGCCGACAACAGCACTAACTCTATTATCTAAATACCATCCCATTGCATTTTTTTCTGAAGTCGTCTCAGCATGAAAGTCAACAAAGATATAATCTGTTTCTTTTTTTGCTTCAGTTACTAACGCATCAGCTTTTTTAAATGGATCATCAATATCTTGCATAAATGCTCGTCCCTGTAAATTAATGATAGCCAATTTGATTTCGTTAATTTGAATGTAGCGCATACCAACACCAGGTGCTTCATCCGGAAAATTGGCCGGGCGAACCATACGATTGGCATTTTCTATAAAATCATAAATTTGTCGTTGACCATATGTATGATTACCCATTGTCATAAAATCAACGCCTTCTCTTAATAAAGATTTGTATATTTTTTCAGTCAAACCTTTACCATGTGCTGCATTTTCTGCATTTACGATTGTAACCGTAGGTTTATAAGTTTGTTTCAACTTGGGCAAATAGTTTGAAATAGCTTCTCTACCTATTTTACCAACAATATCCCCAATAAATAAAATTCTCATTTACGTGTCATCCTCTCTTACTGTTAGTTTAATTGAAATTAGCGATGATGAAAAGGCTCTTTAATAAATATTCATAAACATTACTTTGTTTTAAATTTATGATTGGTGGTAATATTTATATTATAGTTATGTATCATTTCAAAAAAATAGGAGTTGTATGTAAGATATGTCAATTAATATTGATCCACAACATTTTGCTGATTTAGTTGTTTCTGCAAACCCTTCAAATAGTGACAATCCGGAGGAGATTGCTAAAGATAGCTTGGAGTTATATATCAATGCTTATAGACTTGCTGAAAGATATGCCAATATCTCCACGAATTGTTATGACACTGCCGAAGTAATTAAAGAATTAAGTAAAGTAGATTTAGAATTAAAATAACTTAACGTAATTCACAGTAATAAAAGAGACTGAAGTATAGTGTTTAGTTTCAAAACAAAGGAGTCTGGGGAACATTATTGTTCATCCTAGACTCCTTTGTTTTTTTCCAGATTTCTAACCTAGTCTTTTGAATTAAAGCATGTACGAGTGTGATTGTGCTGTAATATGGTTTACATAATCCGATCTTGCAATAGCTCTCACAAATAAATCATTCTATCCAATCCAAGTGTCAGCTGTTACGAGTGAAATATGTTAAATCGAAAAAGGGTGAAGTTAACCACAATGTATTTTTACTTTAACTATACTTCTTAATAATATCGGTTTTACAAACTAAAAATAACCGCTAGTAAAATTTTACATCTCTACTAGCAGTTATTCCGTAACTTAATTAAGTTCTTATTTATTATTTTGCGTATTCAATTGCTCTAGTCTCACGAACAACTGTCACTTTTATATGGCCAGGATATTGAAGTTCATCTTCAATCTGACTCTTAATATCTCTTGCTAAGCGGTGTGACTTTAAGTCGTCGATAGTTTCTGGTGATACGATAACTCGAATTTCTCTACCAGCTTGGATTGCAAATGCTTTTTCAACACCATCATAACTTTCTGAGAGTGTTTCTAGTCTTTCTAACCTTCTAATATAATTTTCTAGGGTCTCTTTACGAGCACCTGGTCTTGCAGCTGATAGTGCATCTGCTGCTGCAACTAATATAGAAATAATAGAAGTTGGTTCTACATCACCGTGATGTGAATGTATAGCATTTAATACTGTTTCACTTTCAGCGTATTTTTTAGCTAATTCTACACCAATTTCAACGTGACTGCCTTCAACTTCATGGTCGATAGCTTTACCAACATCATGAAGTAGTCCAGCACGTTTGGCTAATGTAACATCTTCTCCTAATTCAGCCGCTAACATGCCGCTTAAATGGGCAACCTCTATAGAATGTTTTAACACATTTTGACCATAGCTAGTACGATATTGTAAACGACCTAGAATTTTAACTAAATCTGGATGCATATTATGCACATTAATTTCAAATGTTGCTTGTTCACCAGCATCTCTTATAATATCGTCAACTTCTTTTCGAGCTTTTTCAACCATATCTTCAATTCTTCCAGGATGGATACGTCCATCTGAAACAAGATTTACTAATGCAGTTCTTGCAATTTCGCGTCTAATTGGGTCAAAACCTGATAGAATAACTGCTTCTGGTGTATCATCTATAATTAAATCAATACCAGTTAACGTTTCTAACGTTCTTATATTTCTACCTTCTCTACCAATAATTCGACCTTTCATTTCGTCATTTGGTAAATTAACAACTGATACTGTAGATTCTGAAGTATGCTCTGCAGCTAACCGTTGTACAGTAGTTGCTAATAATTCTTTTGCATTTTTATCGACTGCTTCTTTTGCTTCTTTCTCTTTTTCCTTAACAAGTATTGCAATATCATGTGACAATTCTTCCTCGACTCTTTGAAGTTGTTCGTTAGCAGCTTCTTCTTGAGTGAGACCAGAGATGCGTTCTAATTCTTGTTCATGCTTATTTATTAATGACTGAACACTACTCTCTTTTGCATCTACTTGTTGTTGTCGTTCTTCAAGTTTAGACTCTTTTTGCTCTAAAATCTCATCCTTTTTATCTAAAAGATCAGATTTTCGCTCTAAGTTTTCTTCTTTTTGAAGAAGTCGTGCTTCTTGCCTTTGAAGATCACCGCGTCTTTCACGAAGTTCATTTTCACTTTGCTCTTTTAAGATTTGATTCTCTTCTTTAGCTTCAAGGAGCTTTTCCTTCTTAATATTCTCTGCTTCTTTATTACCATGTTCGATAATATCTTCTGCAGTTTGTCTTGCTTGTAATTGCTTTTGATGCAATATATTTCGGGCAATAATATACCCTACAACAACTCCGAGAATAATACCTAGCAAAATGAGTAGGAGGTTTAATAAATTCACACAAACACCCCCTTTTTCTAGGATTTTGCTCTGTATATCAAATTCAATATGATTATATGAAGTTATATAAGAATCATACAATGTAATTGTACGGTTTCAAACTAAGAAGTGTCAAGGTGTGCAACTACATTAATTAAATATTTGAATAGCTTCTTTTACATTAAAATAGTTACAGTTACTGCTATTGCTTATTTCTTGTTGTTTTTTCATCATAAAAAATTTTTATTTAATAATTTTGAACCTATATGCAATCACAAAAAAATAAGTATGTATTTATAAATACATACTTATTTTATAAGGAAAACTATTATATTTTAATTTAAATTATAAGTTACTCATCTTTTTCATCAAAAAGTGTAGCTGGTGCATCTTCTTCCTCTTTTTCATCTACGTCACCATCAAAAATACCAAGTTTTTCTCGCAATTTCTGATCGATTTCTTGTTTAACTTTTGGATTTTCTTTTAAATATAATTTAACGTTTTCTTTACCTTGACCCATACGCTCACCATTATATGAATACCAAGCACCCGATTTATTAACGATTTCATTTTCTACACCAAGGTCTATGAGCTCTCCTTCTTTAGAGATACCTTTTCCGTACATCATATCAACTTCAGCCACTCTAAATGGAGGTGCTACTTTGTTTTTTACCACTTTGATTTTTGTTCTGTTACCAACAATTTCTTGACCTTGTTTCAACTGTTCAGCACGACGAACTTCTAAACGTACAGAACTATAGAATTTTAATGCACGTCCACCTGGTGTCGTTTCAGGATTACCAAACATAACGCCAACTTTTTCACGAATTTGGTTTATAAATACAGCAGTTGTATTTGATTTAGAAATAGCACCAGACAATTTACGTAATGCTTGTGACATTAAACGTGCTTGTAAACCGACATGTGTATCGCCCATTTCGCCTTCAATTTCAGCCTTCGGTGTTAACGCAGCTACTGAGTCGACAACGACGATATCAACCGCACCACTTCTAACAAATGCTTCAGCGATTTCTAAACCTTGCTCACCATGATCTGGTTGAGATAAGTATAAGTTTTGAATATCAACACCTAATGCTTCTGCATAAACAGGGTCTAAAGCATGTTCAGCATCAATAAATGCAGCGATACCACCATTTTTTTGTACCTCGGCTATGGCATGTAATGCAACTGTTGTTTTACCAGAACTTTCTGGCCCATATATTTCTATGATTCTACCTTTAGGGTAACCACCAACTCCTAATGCGTTATCTAGTGTTACCGAACCACTTGATACACTAGAAACTTTACGTGCTTCATTATCACCAAGTTTCATTACTGCACCTTTACCAAATGATTTTTCCATATTTTTAATTACTGTATCTAAAGCTTTTTGACGATCATTATCCAAAACACTGGACCTCCTAAATGAGATTTATCTCTGAAAAATATCTTAACCATACTATACATTGATTTAAAGTATTCTGCAAGCATTTTGCGAATATTTGTTCGCTACTAATAGAACAATTCTTCACAAAAAGGGAACGTACGTACTAATCATTGTTTGTTTTGAATTATTAATTTTTTTCTCTAAAGTAGTTTAATAATCTAATCAATGAATAGTTTTGTGATCTTTTTTTTATTAAATTTCTATTCTTCGTCATTTTAAATGATTTAATGGTTAGGTATTCGTTTTCTAAAATACCTAAGTATACTGTACCATTTTCATGTAATAATGAAATACCAATTTCAGCATTATACAAATCTTTGACGATACGGCATGAAATTAGTAATTGATGCTCCATATCCTCTTTAGAATTTATAAACTGTTGGTGATGGGGTAACATACCAAATAGCTTATTTGAATAATCATGATCTTTCATTCTAGAATATAATTCGCCATCTGTTACACCATCATAGATTGCAAATGATTGTTTCATATGTGCTAAAAAGGATGATTCTATGGAATTATCATCTGACCCGTAATAATATTTACCTATACGTGACAGGATTTCTTTTTTTACTGGTGCTATTAGTGCTTCACACTCTTGTTTAGAGTTACCATTCGCCGTCAGTCTTATATTAACTTCATGCGTACCAGCTAATGGTGCAATAGTAGGATTTGTTTGATTATCTATCAAATCAATTAAAATAGTTTCAACTTTAGATTCACCTATCCCTGCAAAACGCAATAATTCTGAAAAAATAATACCTTCTCCAGTTAAAAAATATGGTAATAAGCCATCTTTTGCCATCGGTTGCATTTCTTTAGGTGGACCAGGCAATAGAGCGATGTGTTTATCGTTATATTCAATCAGCATACCTGGTGCCATACCTACTTTATTTTCTAAAACTGTTGCACCTTCAATGACTAGTGCTTGTTGTTTATTGTTCGGAGTCATTTCAACATTTTGATCTTTAAAATAATGCTCAATATACATCAATGACTTTTCATCCGTTACTAAATTGCGATCTAATATTTGAGCTACCGTATGCTTTGTTAAATCATCTTTAGTAGGTCCTAATCCACCAGTAAGAATAACAGCATCATATTGTTCCAATGATGAATGTATTGCTCTTTCAAGTCTATTAGGATTATCTCCTACTACAGTGTGTTCTACAACACTATGTCCTATATCATTAAATAATTTTGATAGATATTGACCATTGGTATTTGCAATTTGACCCAGCAATAATTCAGATCCAACTGCTATAATTGATATATTCACACTTTCCCCTCCTTGTCCGAAAGAAAAATTTCGCTATTTAATTTGTTAAACTTATTATTTATATTATAAATCCAATTCTATTTAAAAACTAAAATTTCGTTTGAAGATTATTCTGTCTTAATTAATAACGATTCTGTATCAAGATATACTATTTTAACAAAAAAACTGGAAAGGTGCTTAAAAACACTTTCCAGT
The DNA here is from genome assembly GCF_017892075.1 of Staphylococcus sp. GDY8P119P. Taxonomy (NCBI): domain Bacteria; kingdom Bacillati; phylum Bacillota; class Bacilli; order Caryophanales; family Staphylococcaceae; genus Staphylococcus; species Staphylococcus sp. GDY8P119P. The sequence goes on along the minus strand of NZ_JAESKJ010000006.1, from coordinate 777,285 downwards.
TGAATTCATGTTTGCCAGAACCAAACTCATATTATTTAGCCTTAAATACATCTCTACCTTTATAAAAGTATTCAATACCAGATAGAATCGTAAAGAATACCCCTATGTATAATAGCACCTGACCTATTGGAAAACCAATCCATGTAGCTAATGGGTCGCCTAGTAAAATCCATACTAACGCAATCATCGTAACCGCCGTTTTAATTTTACCTAATTGGCCTGCTGCGCTTACAAAACCTTGTTCGATTTGTAATAAACGTAACCCTGTAACCGCAAATTCACGTGCAATAATAATAATCGCAACCCATGAGTTTGTTAACCCAATTTCAACAAGAGCAATCAAAGCACTTGAAACGAGTAATTTATCTGCTAATGGGTCTAAAAATTTACCCATATTTGTAACAAGCTGCCATTTTCTTGCTAAGTAACCATCTGCAAAGTCACTTAACGAAGCAACAATAAAGATAATACCACTAATCAATAATTCAATTCTAATTTCATATCCACCAATAAAAGTTACATTACCAAAACCAAAATCTACTAAAGCGAATAATAGAAATACTGGAATTAATATAACTCTAAAGACAGTTATCCAATTCGGAATATTCATTTCAAATCCTCATTTCTATATATATAACTTACAACAAAACTACAATAACATTTTTTATAAAAATAATACCGCTAATATCCACAGTATGGCAGTGATAATAATCACTAGACTTATTACTACTGCTAACTGCAGAGGTTCTTTGTTTTTACTACGATAAGTAGGTTGATGATCTGAAGAAAAAGCATCAATCGTTTCTTTCAAATTGTTATCATGATTAGGAATTTCATCTCTATGTGCATGAATAAGCTGTTCAGCATCAATATTTACAGCCTTTGCATATTTGCGAATAAAACCTTCTACATAATCTGCATTTTTAAGGGACTCAAAATCATTATTTTCAATGAGTGTTAAAGCTTGGCGTTTGATTTCTGTTCGGTTTTCTAATTCTGTTAATGTCATACCTAATCTTTCGCGACGTCCTTTTAAAGTTTGACCAACTAAACTCACGATGTTAGTCCTCCTCATCCATTATCTTTTACTATTCAAAAAATCCAAAACCACCACCGAAAACATCGTCACCGAAATCAAGATTATTTTTACTTTTTACGGTATGTTTTTTCATTTCTTCATAATGGATTTCTTGATTTTTATTTTCTCTTAGCTCAATGATATAATCAAAGTCACTCATCTCATAATCACTAGTTTCCACAAATAAATCTGGATGTTCTACAACTTTAATCGCTGGTAAGCTCATAACTTCTTTCACTAATTCTTGATGTTTTTGGTTAGATTCTCTGGCTGTAACCGCACCATCAATAATATAGACATGATCAGAATCATACTCACCTTTGATGAGCGAACTACGAACAGTTTGTTTAATTAGCGTAGAACTAATAAATAGCCAACGCTTATGGGCACAGACACTACCAGCAACAATCGATTCAGTTTTACCTACTCTAGGCATACCTCTAATACCGATTAATTTATGCCCTTTTTCTTTAAATAATTCGGCCATAAAATCTACTAATAAACCTAAATCTTCTCTTTCAAAACGAAATGTTTTTTTATCAGCAGCATCTTGTTCTATGTATCTACCATGTCGTACAGCCAATCGATCTCGTAATTCTGGTTTACGCAATTTAGTAATAGAGATGTCATCAATTTCACTAACGATATTTTCAAATCTACTAACTTTTTCAAGGTTATCTGATTTAATTAATAGACCTCTTCTGCCTTCGTCAATGCCATTTATTGTAACAATACTAATACCCATCATACCTAATAAACTGGAAACGTCACCTAATAATCCAGCCCTGTTCATTGTAATTTCATATTCTAAATACCATTCTTTTTTTGTAGCAACTGTCATGGCATATACACCCCTTAGTTTATAAATTGCAACAATGCGCTTTGACTAAAATCTATCACATTTTCAGTTATTTATTTAATGAAAAAAGCATAGTACCACATAAATAATTTAAAAAGTAATGTAATGAATGATATTGATATTATATCATTGAATGATTCACAGGTGGTTTATTTTTTCTATTATATCAAAAATTATAAATACCAAGCACCATTCACTTTTTGTATTGTACCAGTGACACTTTTGGCTAATGGATTACAAAGATAACTACAAGTATGGGCAACTTCTTCTGGTTCAATAAATCTTTGTTGTGGTAAATCTTGAGATAAAGTTTCAAGATCATTTTCTCCCCAAGCTTTTAACATATTACCACTTACAAAACCAGGTGCGATCGCGTTCACAGTGACTGAAGTCAATGATAATTCTTGACTCAGTGCTTTTACGAAGCCAATTTGAGCTGACTTCATCGCCGAGTAGACTGTTTCCATACTCGCACCTGTTTCTCCCCATATTGATGAAATAACTATAATCCGCCCATTTTGACTTTGTCGTAACTGATCTACAAAATATCTACACATTCTAATGAATTGGCGCACGTGAATTTGATAATGCTCATCAATCATTGCATCCGTCATATCTTGCAACTGACCATACAATGCAGTGCCACTCGCATAAATAAGACAATCTAAATTTTTTATAAAATGAAAATATTGGTTAAAATCATCTACGTTGCGCAAATCACATTGTACCAATTGCACTGAACTATGGTTGAACTGAAACTTTAATTTATTGATATCTGTATTATTATAATGAACGATGACTTCATACCCATCAGATAATAAGCGATTAACGATTGCAGAACCAATTGACCCTGAGCCACCTATAACTAAAGCTTTCATTGTTTATTTCATCTCCAAACGACTATCTACAATTTGGGATAAATTCAAACTCGATTGTGCCGTTTCATTTACGCTTTCCAACGTAATACTTTCAACAATATCTAATAGATCAAATAAACTTACACCTTCAAAATAAAGTTTTGTATATTGGTTCGCAATATATTCAGGCGAATTCAAACCAGATATAAACTCACCAATAAATTGCTTTTTCAATAAATTAAATGCTTCTGTATCAGTTAAATTGCCCTGTTTTGCTTCGAGTTCATCCAACAATAATTTTTTTAACTTATCTGGTTGTTGAGTCGCACTGGTAATCATGGAAAAACTATATGTAGGCTCTAATACAAATTGATACCCAAATGTTTCATCTATCAACTCTTCATTAAGTAACGTTTGATAAAAGTCAGTTTCTTCACCAAATAGTAATTCAAAAAACAAAGTCATTTCTAAATCTTTTTTTACCAATAATCTATCTGGCACATCAGTTAATGGCATATTTTTAAAGCCAAGCATAATTCGAGGTGATTGCAATTTCATCTTTTCAGTTACTACTTTTTCTTTTACACTATCCTGTTCTTTTAAAGAATCCCTAACTATTCGAGGTTGATTCGTTTTATCTCTTTGATTTTCATGGTCAGCAACAACATTGTAAATATGGTCTACATCTACATCTCCAACAACAAATAAAACCATATTAGAAGGATGATAGAATGTTTCATAGCATAGGTATAAATCTTCTTTAGTTATTTCATAAATACTTTCTACACTACCAGCTATATCTACACGAATTGGATGTGATTCATACATAGCTCTTAATGTATTAAACATTAATTTATATCCAGGTTGCTCTTGATACATTTTTATTTCTTCAGCAATAATACCTTTTTCTTTATCTACAGATGCTTCGGTAAAGTATGGTGTTTCAACCATGGTTAACAAGCGTTTTATATTGCTTTCAATATTATCTGTTGCACTAAACAAATAACTTGTTCGGTCAAAACTAGTAAAGGCATTTACTTGTGCATTATCTTCTGCAAATGCAGTAAACAAGTCTTCTTCCTCATTTTCAAATAGTTTATGTTCTAAAAAGTGCGCTACACCATCTGGTACAGTAACAAAATCTTCACTGCCATGTGGTTTAAATTTACGGTCTAAGGAACCAAATTGAGTTGTATATGTAACAAATGTTTTCTGAAAGCCAGTTTTAGGTATAACAAATAATTTCAATCCATTGTTTAACTCAGCTTCAAATACATTTTCATCTATTTGCTTATAGTATGTGCTTTGCATTAATAATTACCCCCTTTCGTTAAAACATAGATTGTATTGAGTTCTATATTTTTTGCTAAATCTATGATTTCAGCATGATCCACATCTTGAATGTGTTTAATGTACGCTTCCTCTGATATATCATGTTCTAATAGAATATTATTATTTAATATCTCTATGATACGTTTAGGACGGTCATATGACTCTTGACGCTGTGAAATAATAATCTTTTTAGCAAGTTCTAATTTTTCTTCGCTAAATTGACCTTGCTGGAACTTTTCAAATTCCGCAATAATTGTATCTTTCGCTACTTCATATTTGTCAGATGAAACACCACTAAGAACAAACATAAAACCATTTTTTGCATCTATTTGGGAATGAATTGAATATGCTAAACTTTGTTTTTCTCGTACTTCGTTAAACAAAACGGAAGATGGATCTCCGCCAAACATAGTATTAAAAACAACACTGGCAAAATATTGTTTATCTCCAAATTGTACAGGCAATTTAAATCCAATATTTAATTTAGCTTGATCCACTTCATCTGTTTCAATAATTTCTTGTGGCACTTTATCTGCTTGTGGCACTGGCGTCGCATGAGATTGTTTGAATTGGAATGGTTTTATATCAAAATAAGTTTTGATTTGAGATTTTACTTCTTGTTCATCTACATTACCCACGACATAAACAGCACAATAGTCGTTGTGTAGCATAGATTGATATGTATGATATAAATTTTCAGGTGAAATATCTGCTATGTAATCTACTTGTCCTGAAGCTAGGTGACGATATGGTTGTTCACCAAACATATATTTCAATAAATTTAAAAAAGATATTTGAGATTTATTATCAACCATTGCTTCTAATTTTTTAGTTAATAAAGCTTTTTCCTGTGAAACGAAGTTTTCGTCAAAACGATCATTAACAACTAAAGGATTCCAAATCATTTCTCTCAACAAATCTAAACCTTTTTCAAATAATGGGGTTTGATCAGTAAGATAGCGTTCATTCACTAATTCCAATGATATTGTGATGACATGTTTGTCTTTAAATTTTGAGACAAAGCTATTAACATACGCGCCATACAATTCTGAAAGATGACGGTTAAACGCCTTGTCTGTTGGCCATTTTTTTGTAGCACGCACGAGTAACTTACTGAGAATTGATCGAGCTGTCATGGTTTCACTATCTAATGGTGCCATAAATTTTAAAGTAATTGTGGTCGTTTTGAACTTTGTTGTTGGTAACACATTAATATGCAAATTATTTTGTTGTTCATTAATTTTCAAATTGTCAAACCTCACTTTCATAATTTTGTTATTATATACTATTTCTAACCGTTTTAAATTTTACTAAACTACTTTTGAAATAATTAAAAGAATAAAGTATTGGTTGATCATTTTTATCATAATGAATTAATTTCAATAACATAAGTCCTTCATGCGGCGAAGCATCTAAAACATCCGAAATATGTGGTTCATAACCAATAGCTTCAATCTCAGTTTCTGCATATGCCACTTTTTTCGAAGCATAATATTCCAAAGCATTTAACAAAGATTCATCACTATTTTGATACTCTGCACATGTTAAATCTTCAGCTGGTAGCTTATCCAAACAATAAACAACTGGCATGCGGTCAGCCATTCTCACACGTTCAATAATTGTCACCAACGCCTTTTCAGGAAGATTTAATCTTTTAGCATCTAAAGAGGTCGCAGGTTTTTCGTCTAAATTTATAAATTCTGTACTCGCATGATACCCTTGATCTTCTATCATTTTACTAATACTAACCAACTCATCTAATGGATAGAAGAATGGGTGCAGCTTTTTAACACTTGCACCTTCTTCTAAATTATTAGATAGCACTTGCTCAGTAATTAGTTCATCAACTGCATCGTATACATCATCTGTTTTAACATTTAATTTTCTAGCAACCGCAAGATTACTAGGTAAAGCATCTCCCGGTTTCAATCCTCTCGTACTTATCTCTTGAATCAGCCATTCTTTTACTTTATAAACAGAAGTTAATTCCATATTTACACCTCATCACTATCTAAATCCACAAGTATTTGTCTAGGTTTACTACCTTTTTGTGGTCCAATCACTTGATTACGTTCTAAATCATCCATCAATCTAGAAGCACGGTTGTAACCAATTCTAAATTGTCTTTGCAATAACGATGTACTTGCCTTTTGTTGTTCAATTACAAATAAATACGCTTCATCATATAAGGCATCTTCACTCTTCATTTCTGATTTTTCAACTGGAGCATCAGGTTCCATTTCTTTTACATAATTCGCTTTTTGTTGCTCTACGACATAATTTACGATGTCTTGAACCTCTTGGTCACTTAAAAATGCACCTTGAACTCTTGTTCTAGTTGATCCACCATTAGCTACATAAAGCATATCACCTTTACCAAGTAATTTATCTGCTCCGCCACTATCAATGATTGTTCTAGAATCAGTTTGTGAACTCACAGCAAAGGCAATTCTAGACGGAATATTATTTTTGATTAAACCAGTAATTACATCAACGGATGGACGTTGTGTTGCGATTATTAAGTGAATACCAGCAGCACGTGCCATTTGTGTAATTCTTTGAATTGCGTTTTCTACTTCTTTACCAGCAACCATCATTAAATCTGCTAACTCATCTACAATCACGACAATGTATGGTAATTCTGATTGCTTTTCATCTAACGCTTCATTTTGTTTTCTAATCGCTTCATTATAACCTTCAATATTTCTAGTAGAAGAATGTTGAAACAAGTCATACCTTCTTTCCATTTCTGCAACTACTTTTTCCAAAGCTTGTGATGCTTTATGAGGATTGGTTACAACAGGTATGAGCAAATGAGGGATGCCATTGTATACGTTTAATTCTACCATTTTCGGATCAATTAACATAAGTTTAACTTCATGTGGCTTTGCATTTAATAGGATACTTGTAATAATACCATTGATACAAACAGATTTCCCGCTTCCTGTAGAACCTGCTACAAGTAAATGAGGCATTTTGTTAAGTTCTACTGTGATTGGGTCACCTGAAATATCTCTACCTAGTCCTACTTCTAATTTATTCGAAGCTGGAAATTTTTCATCTAACACTTCTTTTAAAGAAACAAGTGAAATCTTATCATTTGGTACTTCTATACCAACAGCAGATCGGCCAGGTATTGGTGCTTCGATACGTATGTCCTTAGCTGCTAATGCTAACGCAATATCATTATGAAGATTAACAATCTTACTTACTTTAACACCTTGAGCGGGTTGTATTTCATATTGTGTCACTGCTGGACCTATTTTAATTTGAGTGACTTTAGCATCTACACCAAAGTTTTTTAAAGTGTTTTCTAACAACTGCCCTTTTTTCTGCACTTCAGCTTTAGAAGTTGATTTCTGTTTAGCTGGCTGTTTCAATAACGTTAATGGCGGTATTTTATAGGCTTCGTTTTCTACTTCTCCTGCCTCAGATATAGAATTTGAAGCTGCATCTTCATCATATGCTTCACTTTCTTCTAATTCGTTTAAAGGTTGCTCTGTAATTCCATTATCTTCTTGATTCATTTGCTGCGCCGCACTTTGATTATTTTGATCAAAAACACGTTTAGACCTTTTATTTTGAGGTTGTGCTTGTTGATTATCTTCATCTTTATAATCGTTATGACCATAAATCGGAATTGATTGTTGCTCAGTCGTGTTGCTGCTAATCTCAGGTAAATCAGTGACATCTTTAACGTTATTTTGAGATTGTGATTGCTCAGCTGCTTTTTCAGCTTTTCTTTCTGCTTTTATACGTGCTTTAGCATCTTTCTTAATTTTATTTTCTTTACGACGCTCTTTAAGATTTGCAGAAGCATCCTGACTTTTTATTTTCATTTTTTCAAAAGCAACTTTAGATACATCTCTATGTCTTTGTTTTGTCAATAAGATAAAACTAGAAGCGATTAATAATATCGTTACAATAATAACTCCGACAATTGAAATAAGAGGTATTAATAATGCCAATAAGTAATGTCCAAATAAGCCTCCACCAAAATTTGGAAATGTCGTATGTTCATAAGATTTATAAACATATGATAGCACAGGCTCTCTGAGCGATTGTGCTCTATGCATGAAATAGTATACTATTTGAGTCACAAGTAACAATGCAATTTGTAAAACAAATGCGCCAGTGGTACGTCTTGTCTTTGGTAACGCTTTATAATAAGTAATGAATACAGTACTAATCAAGATTAATATATAAGTTAAATACCTACTTGTACCAAATAAGTAATTGAAGAAACTATCTATCATGGTGCCTATAATACCCAATTGAAAAACACCAAGGATGATAGCAATAAAAATCACTATCGCAATAATATATCTTAAAGGACTATCACTTTTCTTTTTTTTATTATTTGCGGTTTTCTTTTTCGTATTCGATGTTTTTTTCTTTGTTGTTGAGCGCTTTCTTGTTTGTGCCAACATTCACACCTTCTTTTCAACTCTGTTTTTTCAATATGTATATGAACCATAAATGTGTATTTTAATTACAAGTGAAAATACACATAATAAATATGCTTTTAAATACTATAAAATCATTTTATTACATACTTATAATAACATAAAAGAGGTAAGACATTATTCGCTCCAGTATATTTAAAGGTTGTATATAATTTGTTTAGATATAACATATATACAATGTACTTTTAAATAACTTTACCAAAGCGTCTGTCTTAACCTCTTTATTTTAGAATAGAAATTATTAAATTTCAGAAATTACCGGAATAATCATCGGACGGCGTTTTGTATTTTCAAAAAGTAGTTTGCTTACTTGATCACGCATATTTTGCTTGATTTCTGACCATTCAATACGTTTTTCTTGTAAACCTAATTCAACGATTTCACGTACTTTTTCTTCAGCTTCATTTAATAAAGCCTCACTTTCCCTTACGTAAACAAAACCACGTGATTGAATTTCTGGACCAGCAGCAATTCTACGATTCTTAGGATCTAGCGTTACGACTGCGATAAAAATACCATCTTCAGCAAGTAAATGACGGTCACGTAATACGATGTTACCAACATCACCTACACCTATACCATCAATGAGCACATTGCCAGAATTAACTTTCTCATTTAAAATCATTTCTTCGCCATCGTAGTTTACTACATCGCCTTTTTCCACTAAGAATATTTTTTCTGGTTGGACGCCTGCCTCATTAGCTAACTTGGCATGGGCAATTTGCATTTTAAATTCACCATTTACTGGGATGAAATACTCAGGTTTCATGATATTAATCATCATTTTTAACTCTTCCATACAACCATGACTTGATGTATGAATTTTTTTACTGTTTGGAATGATTTCTGCGCCTGCTCGAACGAGTTCATTTAACGTATTTCCAACAATCACTTCCATATTAGCAGATGCAGTAATTGCTAAGAAGACGGAATCTCCTTCTTCAATATTCATGATTTTATGTTTCTTTTGAGCCATTTGACTTAAAGCTTCAACAGGTTCTCCTTGCATACCAGTAGCAATGATAATCACTTCGTTTTTGGGATAATTTTCCACTTCATTAATTGGTATTAGTAGATCCTTAGAAATATCAAAATAGCCAAGCTTTCTAGCGATATTAAACGAACTTTCTAACGAACGACCTAGGAAAGATACTTTTCTATTTAACCTTTGTGCAATGTTTAAAACTTGTTGAATGCGAATAAAATTAGATGCATAACATGAAACGATTAATCTACCTTTCACCTTTGTAAATGCATCATACATATGAGATTCTATCACGTTTTCAGGTGTATTATAACCTGGTTTTTCTGCTTCAGTAGAATCACTGATTAACGCAAACACACCATCTTGTCCAATCTCAGTCATCTTTTTCAAATCTGGTGCATAATGACCTTGTAAACTTTGATCGAATTTGAATTCTCCAGTGTAAACAATCGCACCATATGAAGTGTGTATACAAACACCTAAACTATCTGGAATACTATGAGTAGTATTAAAGAATGTGACATTAACACCCTTAAAGCGCATAATTGATTCATTATTAACAGTATAATATCTAACTTTCTTATTAACATTGCGCGCCTTCATATTTTCCTTGATTAATGCAATTGTTAATTTCGATCCATAAACAGGTGCATCAACTTGTTCAAGCACATAAGTTACAGCTCCTATCGCATGCTCATGCCCGTGCGTTAGGAATATACCTTTTAATCTCTCTTTATTTTCTATCACATATTGAATATCAGGAATAACAATATCTACACCTAACATTTCATCTTCTGGAAACATCAGTCCCGCATCTAACATAAACATTTCATCGTCTACTTCAACGATATACATATTTTTCGCAATTTCCCCAACGCCTCCGAGAGGGATAATACGAATATTTTTATTTTTTTTCTTAATTAAACTCAAAATGTTACCTCCTATTTAAATTACCCGTCCATATATAAACTCATAGTTTATTATAAGTGAAAATAGGCCTTATGTACACTATTAAAGTAGTTCTTTAGTTGTTTTAAAATATATCATTGGAGGATTTGTATTTATGTAAAAATTTTTCTCAGGAGCGTAATGTCGTATTAATCGCACTTTTTAATGTGCATTTTCAAATATGTATTTAACTTTTGACTTAATATTTTTTATTAGACTAGCTCAAACATTAAAAAAAGAAACCAGTGAACTGACTTGAACTTTTCTACAATAGAATTAAAGTAATTCTATTGTAAGCAGTTCTCATCATTTTACCAGTCTCTAGCAATAAACATTATTTAGAATGATTAGATAGTAATGCTTTATGCGAAGCATTTACTCTACCTTGTTTATCAATTTCTGTAACTTTAATTTTAAATGTGTCTCCTACTTTCAACACATCTTCTACTTTATCAATGCGCTCATTAGCAATTTGCGAAATGTGTACAAGTGCGTCTTTACCTGGGAATAATTCAACAAAGGCACCATATTTTTCAATACGTTTAACTGTACCATTGTATACCTCTCCAACTACCGCTTCTCGTGTGATTTCGTCTATGATACTACGTGCTTTTTCAATCGCATCTTTATCTACTGCACCAATAAATATCGTTCCATCTTGTTCAATATCTAATTTAACACCCGTTTCATCAATGATTTCATTGATTTTTTTACCACCAGGGCCAATGACATCTCTAATTTTTTCAGGTTTAATAGACATCGTAACAACCTTAGGTGCAAAAGCACTAAGTTCACTACGTGGCGTATCAATTGTTTTTAACATATGATCTAATATGGCTAAACGACCTTCTCGAGCCTGTTCAAGCGCTTCTTTAATAATTTCTTTAGTTAAACCATCAATTTTGATATCCATTTGTATAGCTGTAATACCTTCCGATGTACCTGCTACTTTAAAGTCCATGTCTCCAAGCGCATCTTCCATGCCCTGTATATCTGTTAAAATCGTATAACTATCGTCACGTGTCACTAATCCCATGGCAATACCCGCAACTGGGGCTTTGATTGGAACACCTGCGTCCATCAACGCTAATGTGGACCCGCAAATAGAAGCTTGTGATGATGAACCGTTTGATTCTAATACTTCACTCACTATTCTCACAGTATACGGGAAATCTTTAACGTCTGGAATGATGTGGCTAAGCGCACGTTCTCCCAACGCACCATGTCCAATTTCACGTCGACCAGGTGAACGAACTGGACCAGTTTCACCAACTGAATAATTTGGGAAATTATAGTGATGCATAAAACGTTTTTGTTCTTCTTCACCAAGACCATCTAAGATTTGGTATTCACTCATTGACCCTAATGTTAATACTGAAAGTGCTTGAGTTTGTCCTCTTGTGAATAAACCTGAACCATGTGCTCTTGGTAAAATACCTACTTCAGATTCTAATGGACGAATTTCATCTGTTTTACGACCATCTGGTCTAATTTTTTCTTCTGCAATGAGACGTCTAACTTCTTCTTTAACCAAGTCATCTAATATACTGTAGACCTCTTTGATTAATGCTTCATTTTCGTCATCATTTTCATCAACAAATTCTGATGCAACCTTTTCTTTAAGTTCATCTAAATTAATATCTCTTTGTTGCTTGTCAAATGTTAATACGGCCTCTTTCAAACCATATGATTCAGTTAATGATTTTACATTAGCAACGAGTGATTCATCTTTTTCAACAGGAATAAATGCTTTTTTCTCTGGTTGAATATGGTCGATAATTTCTTCTTGGAAGCTAACTAGACGTTGAATTTCTTGATGTCCAAAGAAAATCGCTTCAAGCATTTCATTTTCTGTAATTTCACTTGCACCAGCTTCTACCATATTCACCGCATCTTTATGACCAGCTACTTCTAAATCGAGTCTAGATACTTCTTTTTGTGCAACAGTAGGGTTAATCACATATTCACCATCTATATAACCAACGTTTACACCTGCTATTGGACCTTGAAAAGGTATGTCAGAAACACTTAATGCCATTGACGAACCTATCATTGCTGCCATTTCAGGAGAACAATCTGGATCAGCACTCAATACTGTATTCATAATTTGAACGTCATATCTGTAACCTTTAGGGAACAGTGGTCGAATGGGTCTATCAATTAAACGTGCAGTTAACGTGGCTTCATCACTTGGACGTCCTTCGCGTTTTTTAAAGCCACCAGGTATTTTACCTGCAGCATACATTTTTTCTTCATAGTTAACCATTAATGGGAAAAAGTCACCATCTCGTGGTTCTTTTGATGCTACTGCAGTAGATAAAACGACTGTATCACCATATCTAACAAGTACTGCACCGTTTGCTTGTTTGGCTAATTGTCCCGTTTCAATCGTTAAAGATCTATTTGCCCACTCGGTTTTGAAAACTTTTTTTTCTTGAGACATTACGAATCTCCTCTCATTTATCTATTAATCCTATCATATCATTTATTAATAAAGATTTATATTAGTATATAGTTTAATGTATAATTATAAATGCAAAAATTATAAAAAAGGGAAAGACCCCAAAGGTTCTTTCCCGATAAATATACGTCTAAAGATTAACGACGGATACCTAATGATTTAATTAATTCACGGTAACGTTGAATATCTTTGCTACGTAAGTAGTTTAATAGGTGTCTACGACGACCTACCATTTTTAATAATCCACGACGTGAATGGTGATCTTTCGTGTGTTCACGTAAGTGAGTGTTTAATGCAGTGATTTCTGCAGTTAACACAGCGATTTGTACTTCTGGAGAACCAGTGTCCGCTTCGTGTGTGCGATATTCTTTAATTAATTCATTTTTACGTTCTTGTGAAATTGCCATAGTCAATTTCCTCCTTTTTATTTTTATGCGCCTTTATCCGAGCAAAACGTCGGAGTCTCGAACTGCCAAGATAAAGGTGCCTAGTATGTGTGTTTAACACATCAGACTTAAATATTATATGATATTTCGTCACCAAAATCAACAGAAAGTAAATATTTCGCTTTTTCTTTATCTTTATTCATTTGTTCAACCAAAGGATCTATACCATCAAATTTAACTTCTGGTCTTAAATAATGATGCCAATAAACGATAACACGCTCACCATATATGTTTTCATGAAAGTCAAACAGGTTAACTTCTATTACAACTTGCGCTTTAGACGGATCATGAAATGTGGGTTTGACGCCAACATTGGCAGCTCCACGATAAACTTTATCATCTGCACCTATTTTCATACTCACGGCATAAACGCCATTTTTAGGCAAAACGTAATCTCCACTGGGCTCTACATTCGCAGTGGGAAAGCCAATTGTTCTCCCACGTTTTTCGCCTTGTACAACCATACCTTTAATTCGATATCGATATCCAAGTTCATCGTTGGCTTTTTGTAAGTCTCCTGTTTTGAGTGATTTTCTAATATCTGTTGTAGAAATTTTTTCCGATTCGAGCTCTTGTTTACTCACGATAGTCGTATTAAATTCCGTCATTTCATCTAAAATCATCATGTTTCCTTTTCCAAATTTGCCGAAAGTGAAGTCAAATCCTGCAACCACTTCTTTTACATGATTATTAATGATATATTCTCTTATAAATTCTTCGGCACTTACATTGGCGAATTTAGATGAAAAGTTAATAACGATACAATAATCAATACCGTATGATTCTAATATTTCTATTTTATCTTGAATCGGTGTTAAGTAATCTGTACGTTTAAGTTCGGGGTTTAACACAACAGAAGGATGTGGATCAAATGTCATTACAGCTTTTTTTAAATTCGATGCCTCTGCCTTTTTTTCTAAAGTATCAAATACCTCTGCATGGCCCTTATGCATGCCATCAAAAAAACCAAAAGCCATTGCTACATCTTCTGATATATACTGATTTTCTTGAATCGGATGAGTTACTTCAATTACTTTCATGGTTATTTCTCCTTTAGTTAAATACCTTCTTTGGTTTTATTTCATAAGGTTTATCAGGATGTGGTGTGTAAATTGCTAATGCCTTATTTTCTTTTGTGTCAAACATCACAACCAACGTGTTAATAGACTGATCAAATTCATTCTTACTAAATTTTTGACCATTCAATATTTTATTTTTCTGATTTTCGTTTGAAATATTGACTTTTTCCAAACCTCTCAAACCATATTCTATCGGAAAAAGATTTTCTTGTAATGTTTCGTGCTCATGTAGTGATTGTACATGTTCGATTGAAAGGCTATCTTCAATATCAAACCCACCACTTTGTATTCTTGTTAACTTTGACATATGTGCTGGTATATCAAGCATCTTTCCTATATCTGTTGCCAACGTTCTAATATAAGTACCCTTACCACACTTTACTCTGATATCAAATTGACAACCTCGATTTTCAAATCTTAAATCAGACGCTCGTTTAATATCGTAAATCTCAACTTCTCTTGAAGGCCTTTCGACTGTTTCATTTTTTCTTGCATATTCATAAAGCTTTTTACCATTCACCTTTACTGATGAATACATTGGAGGAATTTGCGTAATGACACCTTCAAAACGTGCTATTGCGCTATCAATCTGCGCCTCTATAAGTGTATTTTCCTCAATGTGCTTTTTTTCTAAAATTTCACCTGTCTGATCTTCTGTAGTTGTACTAAACCCTAAATATACAGTTGCAAAATAAGTCTTTCCCATTTCCATAATATAATCGCTTACCTTTGTTGCTGAACCTATACATATGGGTAATACACCTGATACTTCAGGATCTAATGTACCAGTGTGTCCAACCTTTTTTGTTTTTAAAATCTTCCTTAATTTAAATACAACATCATGGCTTGTTAAACCACGTTCTTTATAAACAGGTAAAATACCGTTATACATTTTAATGTCACCTTCAATCGTCCTTTTAATATCATTCCTTATTTATATTAACACGTCTCAATAAATAAATGGTTATAAAAAAGCTGAAACAAATATCTCAATGGGTATTTGTTTCAGCTTTTAAAGTTAATCATTTTTGTGTAAATCTTGAATCATCTTTTCAATTTTATTACCGTAGTCTATCGATTCATCGTATTCAAATTTTAAATCTGGAACAATTCTTAAGCGCATTCTTGAACCAATTTCAGATTTTATAAAACCTTTCGCTTTCTCTAAACCTTTAAACGTATCATCAATTTGTTTATCATTTCCAAGTACAGTTAAATAAATTGTTGCAATAGATAAATCATTCGTCAATTGAACTTCTGTTATTGTTAGGAAACCAATTCTAGGGTCCTTGACTTTATTATTAACAATATCCATAATTTCTTGTTTCATTTGTTCGCCAACACGTTCAGCTCTCATATTCATATTATATTTCACCTCACAAATATCATTCATACATGTATATTTATCTTACTTAAAGATTATATGACAGTTCATTTCACAACGTCAAACAAACTTCCTTCTTTTTTACGTTTAAAAATTTAATTACAAATTCATTATAACTCAAAAAGGTAATAGCTCTGAAACAATTAAACATGATTTCATAACAGTTAGGCACAATTATATTTCCAAAGTGTTATAAAATGAAACTTTATTACATTTTTGTTTTTTAAATACAATGATCATTTATGAAAAACTAAGTTTAATTTTATAAAAAATCACTACTTTAATATCATTTAAGTTTTTAATTTATTTTATAATGTTTTACACATTATAGAAAGTATCATGCTATAATTCAAACTAATAAAAAATGAATTTTTCTATTGAAATGATAAGGAGCGTGTATACTTGGATAAATCAGAAAGACTACTTTATATTTTCACTCGTCTATTTAACGGAAAAAAATTAAGCAAAGAAGAACTTGCACAACAATTAAACGTTAATGTAAGGTCCATACAACGAGATTTTAGTGATATAAATAACTTTTTATATGAAGACCATGAATGGGAAGGGCTAAATGCAAGGATTGTTTATGAAAATAATATAGGCCGACATCGCATTAGTATAGATCGCTATAAATTTAAAAATAATCGGTTACTTAACTTGCTATTTAGGATGAAAAATTTCACACCTCACATTCATATCGATACCTACAATTTAATTAGAGGGCTAAACAGTAATTCGAATCTAGCTGAAAAATTTTTATCTAATACATTACTTAATCAATTTACAATCAATCACGAATTAACAGAATCAACACTTATTTATAAAATTCAACTTGCTATACAAAACAAACAGATTATATTGCTAAATGATGTTGACAATCAAACGTATAAAGTCGTACCGGTATACACAAGATATTTCAAAAATAAATATTGGATTACTTATATATATCAACACGAAATTTTTACACAAGATTTAAACTCAATACATGATATCGAGCAATATGATGAAGCATTTGATGAAAATATCTTTCTGCAAGTTCCAACAGTCATTATGAAATTTCGCCCTTCCATATGGGAACAAATTCAACGGCAATTTATAGTACTAAATTCACAAAATAATGAAGCATTTATTGAAGCAGAACTCATAATCTCAAAAAACGAATGCCTAAATTTAGCATATGAATATCCACAAGAAATCATTTTATTAAAACCAGATCATTATGTAGAAGATTTTAAAAATCAAATCAAATCATTATTCAAGCATTATCATATTTAACTACATATTAAAGGTAACTTTCATATCATTTGAAATGAAAGTTACCTTTTTAGTCAGTTCAATTTTACTAACGCGGTAATGCTTCTTTATATTGAATAGCTTTAAGCTTTCTTATAAAATCTGAATTCCCTAGCTCTCGCTCTTTCTTTTGTTGCTGATTCCACTTATAATAATCTATTTTATTCAATGACTCTTTCTTTTTTAAACGTCTAATATGCTCTTTATAACTCAATACATTACATGCTGTAATATGTCTATTCTGTTTAGATGAAAGCACAAACAAATTGTCAACAAGATATTGATGTAAATCACTATTAGTAAAATTTTTAAAGATTGAAATAAAGAGTTCTTCTTCACTAACAATATAAATTCGACGCTTATCATCATTTATAATTTTTAGTAAGAGTTCAAAATTCATAACTTGTGACGGTAGATAATGGTTAAATGTTAAAAAATCTTTTGGTATACCTGCTGTATGACCAGTTTGATATGGAAAGAAATTCATAACCATCACTCTATTGGGATTAATATTGAATTGCTTCAAAATGGATCCGTTACTATATATATATTTCTTAAACCAACAATGATGATCTATATAAGGAATAAATACCTTATGACCGTTTAAATCTAATTTACCTTGTATGTCTTGCAATATTCTATTACGATAATGTACCACCATATCATCTGGTAAGGTAGGATCATTAATTATAAAATCATTTTCCGCCTTTTTTTTCAATATTACAATATCTGCTCTTTCAGGATTTCCAAAATACGGCCTTGCTATGGCTGGACTTAATTCTGCTTCATTTTGGACAATTCGTTGTCTATGCTTATTGATTTTTACTTTTCCATTTGCAAAATCAATCAACTTTTTAAATCTTGGTATGTTACTAAAATCTTCACCAAAATTTCTTTTTAAATATGCTAAATCTTGAGGGTGTAGAAAAGCAGTCATGTCATGTCTTTCTCTTATTTCATTTAAAGTTTCTAAGTCATAAATAGAGTTATATTGATCCAAGTATTCTTGCCAAAATTCATTTATTTCTTTTAAATATTCACTCATCACTTATAACCTCCTATTTATGCTAAGTTTAATTAAGTACATAGACAGTTAGTGTCCATATTAAAATAACAAGCAATTTTACTAAAAATTTTTTAACTGGTTTACAATGCTTAATAAATGGCTAATTTTACAAGTAACTATGCACTTAAAACAAAACATTATATTAAATTATAAAAATAAACAATTTTTTCAAATGCTTCAAAGCCACACCTTCTCTTACCCAAAAGATAACATATTTAAAATAAAAAAACCGTAAGCTAACATGATAAATTAGCCTACGGTTTAAAATTTTTGTATTTTCTTAAGATAACTGTCTTTATCTTTTAATTTCAACCATTTCGAAAGCTTCTATTATGTCGCCTTCTTTTAGGTCGTTATATTTTTCAATCGTAATACCACATTCATAGCCTTGAGCTACTTCTTTTGCATCGTCTTTATAACGTTTTAATGTGTCCAGTTCACCTTCAAATTGGACGATACCATCTCTGATAACACGGACACCCGCATTTCTCGTAATCTTACCATCTGTGACATAACTACCAGCTATTGTACCCACTTTTGAAACTTTAAATGTTTGGCGCACTTCTGCTTGGCCAATCACTTGTTCTTCATATTCTGGATCTAGTAAGCCTTTCATTGCAGCTTCTATTTCTTCAATAACACTATAAATAACACGGTGTAATCTCATATCTACACCTTCTGTTTCGGCTGCACGTTTGGCACCAGTATCCGGTCTTACGTTAAAGCCGATGATGATACCATTTGACGCATTCGCTAAAGTTACATCAGATTCATTAATCGCACCTACTGCAGTATGAATTATGCGAACATTAACGCCTTCTACTTCAATTTTCATTAGTGAAGCTGCAAGTGCTTCGACAGAACCTTGAACATCACCTTTAATGATGACATTTAAATCTTTCATTTCACCTTGTTTCATTTGTTCAAATAAATTATCTAGTGAAACGCTCTTACTTTCTTGACGTTGTTGTAAAACATTAGCTTCATGACGTGCTTCACCAATACGTCTTGCTTGTTTCTCATCTTTAAACACAACAAAACGATCCCCAGCTTGTGGTACATCATGAATACCTGTGATTTCAACAGGCGTAGACGGTTCTGCAGATTTAATTCTTTGTCCTAAATCATTAACCATCGCACGAATTCTACCATACGTATTACCAACAACCAAAGCATCTCCAACATGCAGTGTACCATTTTGCACTAGAAGTGATGCAGATGGACCACGTGACTTATCTAATTCTGCTTCTATCACTGTACCTACTGCTTTTTTAGCAGGATTTGCTTTTAGTTCTTGAATTTCAGATGTAAGCACAATCATTTCTATTAAATCTTCTATACCATCGCCACTTAAAGCAGAAAGCGGTACGAAAATTGTATCGCCACCCCAGTCTTCTGGAATTAAACCGTATTCTGTCAATTCTTGCATTACTCGATCAGGGTTAGCAGTTGGTTTATCAACTTTATTGACTGCTACAATCGTTGGTACGTTCGCTTCTTTGGCATGGTTGATTGCTTCTATCGTTTGAGGCATTACACCATCATCTGCTGCTACAACTAAAATTGTAATATCAGTTACTTGCGCACCACGTGCACGCATTGTTGTGAATGCAGCATGTCCTGGTGTATCAAGGAAAGTGATTTTTTTGCCATCATTTTCAATTTGATAAGCACCGATATGTTGTGTAATACCACCAGCTTCACCTGCTGTTACTTGTGTGTGACGGATAGAATCCAATAACGTTGTTTTACCATGATCAACGTGTCCCATAATAGTAACAACTGCTGGTCTTTCTACTGCATCTTCATCTTCAGATTCATCATCAAAGTAAATTGATAAATCTTCTTCATCAACAACAACTTCTTTTTCAACTTCAACACCATAATCATCAGCAATTAATTCTAAAGTTTCATCATCTAATGCTTGATTAATGTTAGCCATGATGCCTAATAAGAATAACTTTTTAATTATTTCTGAAGAATCAACATTGATTTTTTCAGCAAGTTCTCCAACTGTGATACCTTCTTGATAAGTGATGTGTGAAGGTATTTCTTTTGGTTCTTCTTGTTTAGTTTGTTTATTTTTGTTGTTTTTGCTGTTTTTCTTATTTTTGTTGTTATTTTTGTGGTTATTTTTGTTGTTTTGATTATTATCTTTTTTATTAGCATTAGACTTGTTATTTGATGGTTTTTGTTGATTTTGACCTTGTTGTTTATTTTCTGATGCATTCGATTTCTCTGGTTTATAAACCTTATCTAATGCCTTGATTTGGTCATCTTCTAACGTTTGCATATGGCTCGTTACCTCAACGTCCATTTTCTTTAACTCATCTATAATATCTTTACTTTTTAATTTTAAATCTTTGGCGTATTCGTAAATTCTTATTTTACTCATATAGTCACTCCTTACGATATTCATCTATCATTGACACTAACTTTTTAGCAAAGCCTTGATCAGTGATTCCAATGTTAACTCGTTCTGCTTTACCTAAAGCTTGTCCTAATTCAGCTCTTGTTCCAAATATGCGAAATGATATATGGTAACTTTCACACTTGCTCTGAAACTTTGTCTTTGTATTTTCAGAAGCATCAGTTGCAATAATTACGAGCTTTAACCTATTTTTCTTAATGTCATTTAAAATGACCGATTCACCTGTTTTTACTTTTCCAGCACGCATTGCTAAACCTAAAAAATTTACGATTTTCTCTATAGTCATTTAGGTATCTCTTCGCGATAAATAAGACGTATAATTTCCTTATATACAGGATCTAGAGTTTCTGCATCAACTTTAAAGTATTTTTCTAATACACCTTGTTTTTGTGCATCTTCTACTAATTTAACATCTTTTGATACATATGCACCACGACCTTGTTGTTTTCCTGTAGCATCAGCAAAAATTTCGCCTTCTTTATTAATAACAACTCGAATCATATCTTTTTTTGGATGCATTTCATTTGAAAGTATACATTTACGCATTGGAATTTTTTTCTTTTTCATAAAAGCTCACTCCAAATTATTTTTCAGCGTCATCTTCATCTATGCTATCTGTTTCATCATCCGTTTTTAAGTCATGCGTTTCAATATTCACATCTTCCAAATCAATGTTTGTATCCTGTTCAATATTTTCATCTTCTTCTATTTCTAGTGCTTCGTCTGTCGGATAAACACCTTCAGCTCTAGCATCACTTTCTGATTTAATATCAATTTTCCAACCAGTTAATTTCGCAGCTAAACGTGCGTTTTGTCCACGCTTACCAATCGCTAATGATAATTGATAATCAGGCACAACTACAATAGTTGATTGGTTTGCTTCATCAACAATCACTTGTAGTACTTGAGATGGACTTAAAGCATTTTTAACAAAGACCTTCGGATCTTCATTCCATTGAACAATGTCAATTTTTTCGCCACCTAATTCTTCTACAACCGCTTCAACACGAGAACCTTTAGCACCCACACATGCACCTACTGCATCGATATCTGGGTTATCTGAATGAACACTGATTTTAGAGCGGTCTCCTGCTTCACGTGCCACAGATTTTACAATGACTGTACCGTCAAAAATCTCTGGTACTTCTTGTTCAAATAAACGTTTGAGTAATCCTGGATGGCTACGAGAAACGTAAATTTGCGGTCCTTTTGTCGTTTGCTCTACTTTATTGACATACACTCTAATTCTTTCATTAGGAATATAACTATCATTAGGGCTTCTTTCAGCCTCAGATAATACAGCTTCTGTACGTCCTAAATTAACATAAACATAGCGGTGATCTACTCTATCAATAAGACCATTAACAATATCATCTTCTTTATCGATAAATTCATCATATAATATTTCACGTTCAGCATCACGTAAACGCTGCATTACTGCTTGTTTCGCAGCTTGTGCACCTACACGCCCAAAGTCACTTGGTGTTACATCTTCTTCGTATATATCACCAACTTCATATGCTGGGTTTTTAACTAGCGCTGTACTTAAGTCGATTTCTTCTCTATTATCCATTACTTCTTCTACGACTTGTTTACGAGCAATTACATGAAATGTACCTTCATCCATGTTTAACTCAACGCGTACACTTCTTGCACTGTCATAGTTCTTTTTATATGCAGTAATTAGCGCTGCTTCAATTGCATCAATTAATACTTCTCTTGGAATCTTTTTTTCTTTTTCTAAATATTCAGTTGCTAATAATAATTCATTACTTGACACGACTTATCATCCTCCTCATCACATTAAAGCATTACAGCATGACGTGCTTTAGCGATTTTATTTCTTGGAATTTCAACTTGTTTCTTCTTTGACTTTTCTTTTACTTCCATAATAATCGTTTCACTTGTTACTTCTTTTAAGATACCTAACCATTCTTTTCCACCTTCAATTGGCGCATATAAAGAAACGTATATTGGTTTTGTAACAGCATTTTGGAAATCTTTTTCTTTTTTTATAGGTCTTTCAGCACCTGGAGAAGCTACATCTAAATAATACATTTCTTGAATAGGATCTTCTTCATCCATAATTTCACTAATCTTTTCAGAAGCTAAGGCACAATCGTTTAAATCGACGCCACCTTCTTTATCAATGGATACTCTTAAGAAGTAATCTTTTCCTTCTTTTGTGTATTCGACTTCAACTAATTCAAAATTTAAGTCGTTAAGGACGGGTTGAATAATTGATTCAACTTGCTCAGTTACTTTACTCATACTGACCTCCTTTTTTGGCAAATAGAAAAGAGCGGGTATAACGCCCACTCTTCCTGCCTGAGTCTAATTTTTTAAGCAACATTATTATACCATATGTTTATTTCCTATACAAACAACTATATATTTTCATATAGTATGACAATAACTAATATCAAAATTTTATACATTTAACATTTTTTATTCCATGCCTACCAATATATTGCTCGATTACATATCAAATATTGATAATTGTGCTTTATCTGGCAAGTTAGGTAATGAACCAAGTTCATCTAAATACTCGATGACTTTTTGTGACAACCCAGCTTTTTTATTTAAATCTTCTTTTGATAAAAACGGTCCTTCTTCGCGTGCTTCAACAATACGTTGTGCAACGTTTTCACCTAATCCAGGAACAGCGATAAATGGCGGAATCAAACTATCACCTTCAATGATAAAATCAAATGCTTTACTTTTCTCTAAACTAATTGGTTGCATACGATAACCGCGTTGCGCCATTTCGTTCATGATTTCTAATACGGTTAATGTATCTTTTTCTTTTTTTGCTAAATCCATATAACGAGAATACATATCGTTTACTGTATTTCGAATACTTTCTTTATCCTTAATCATTGAAATTAAATCAAAATCAGATGCACGTACCGTAAAGTAACTTGCATAATAATAAAGTGGATAATGAACTTTGAAATACGCAATACGTACTGCCATCAATACATATGCTGCCGCATGGGCTTTAGGGAACATGTATTTAATTTTTCTACATGAATCTAAATACCAATCTGGCACTTCATTGTCTACCATTGCTTCAACCATATCGTCAGTTAGCCCTTTACCTTTACGTACAAATTCCATTGTCTTGAAGGCGAGTGAAGGCTCTAAACCGTTATACATTAAATAAACCATAATATCATCACGACAACAAATAACACTTGATAAATCACAAGTTCCTGAGCGTATTAAATCTTGTGCGTTACCTAGCCAAACATCCGTACCATGTGATAATCCAGATATTCTTACTAACTCTGAAAATGTAGTTGGCTTGGTATCTTCTAACATTTGGCGCACAAATCCTGTACCGAATTCTGGCACACCAAATGTTCCAGTTTTACATAAAATTTGTTCTGAAGTTACACCTAAAGGTTCTGGCGAACTAAAAATACCCATAGTTTCCTTATCATCAACAGGTATCGTTTTAGGATCAATACCTGATAAATCCTGCAGCATACGAATCATCGTCGGATCATCATGTCCTAATATATCCAGTTTCAAAACGTTATCATGTATTGAATGGAAATCAAAATGAGTCGTCATCCAAGCCGATGATTGATCATCTGCCGGAAATTGAACAGGTGTAAAATCATAGATATCCATATAATCTGGTACAACGATGATGCCTCCAGGGTGTTGTCCTGTTGTACGTTTTACACCAGTACAACCTTTTACGAGTCTATCAACTTCAGCGCCTCTTTTGTGAATACCTTGATCGTTTAAAAATCCTTTCACAAAACCGAAAGCTGTTTTTTCAGCCACCGTACCAATTGTACCTGCACGAAAGACTTTATCTTCACCAAATAATTCTTTTGTATAATTATGAGCTTGTGGTTGATATTCACCACTAAAGTTCAAGTCGATATCAGGAACCTTATCACCTTTAAAACCTAAGAAAGTTTCAAAAGGAATATCCTGGCCTTCTTTAATTAAATCACATCCACATGTGGCACATTTTTTATCTGGTAAATCAAAACCAGAACCAACGGATCCATCGTTAAAGAACTCACTTTCTTTACATTCTGGACAAATATAATGTGGAGGTAATGGGTTAACTTCTGTAATTTCAGTCATTGTCGCTACAAAACTCGAACCTACAGAGCCACGTGATCCAACTAGATAACCGTCATCTAATGATTTTTTAACCAGTCTTTGTGAAATTAAATATATCACAGAAAAACCATTCCCAATGATACTTTCAAGCTCTTTCTCTAATCGGTCAATTACAATTTGTGGTAAATCTTCACCATACAATGCTCTGGCGTTAGCATAACTCATATCTCGTATTTCATCATTAGCACCTTCCATGCGGGGCGTATACAATTCATCCTTTATCGGAACTACGCGTTCGATACGGTCTGCTAAGTCATTTGTATTTTTCACAACTAATTCATGTGCTTTTGCTTCACCTAAGAAATGTAATTCATCTAACATTTCATCCGTAGTTCTAAAGTGCGCCTCAGGTAAAGTACTACGATTTAACGGGTTACCTGGCTGTGATGCTATTAAAATTTTACGTGCAATACCATCATGTTCATTTAGATAATGCGCGTTTCCTGTTGCAATAACAGGTATATCATTCACATCTCCAGCTTGGATGAGACGTTGATAAATTTCATGTAATGTTTCATTATCTCTCACCAATTCTCTATCTATTAAATCTTGGTATAATGCAGGTGGTTGTACTTCAATAAAATCATAGTATTTTGCTATTCTTTCCACTTGAGATTGGTCTTTTTGCATTACTGCAGTAAATACTTCACCTTCATCACATGCGGAACCAACAAGAATACCTTCTCGATATTCATCTAAAAGTGAACGTGGAATTCTAGGTGTTCTATAATAATATTTAACTAAAGATGCGCTTACTATTTTAAATAAGTTCTTTAAGCCCTGTTGATTTTGCACAATAAGTGTTACGTGATTTGGGCGAGCACGTTTATAAGCGTCTTCATTTGATAAAGACTTATTAATATCTTGATGATTATAAACTTCTGCTTCTTCTAATTGTTTTAACATCTTTATAAAAATATAAGCTGTTGCTTCAGTATCATAAATCGCTCTGTGATGTTGTGTTAAATCTACACCATATTTTTTAGCTAAAAAGTTCAGACCATGTTTTCCATATTCAGTGTTGATGGTTCTAGAAAGTTCAAGTGTATCTATCACACCGTTAGTTGATGCGCCTAGGCCAGTTTTTTCATAACCGGTATCAATGAACCCCATATCAAATGATGCATTATGTGCTACAAATATCGCGTCACCGACCCACGCTTTAAACTCGGTTAAAACAGTTTCAATTTCAGGTGCATTGACGAGCATATCGTCTGTGATATGCGTTAAATTCTTGATTGTTTCAGATAAACGTTCGTGTGGATTACTAAAACGTTCAAACTTATCAATAATTTCTCCTTCTTGTACTTTTACAGCTGCGAGTTCGATAATTTTATCATACTGATTAGATAGACCTGTTGTTTCAACGTCAAAAACAACATATGTTGCAGTTTTTAAATCAATGTCTTGAGGCTTATACGCTATGGGCACACCATCATCGACCAACATGCCTTCCATGCCATAAATCATTTTAATATCATTTTTTTCTGCTGCAGCATGCGCATCTGGAAATGCTTGAACCACATTATGATCAGTAATTGCAATAGCTTTGTGGCCCCATTTAGCTGCTTGTTCTACATATGCACTTATATTCGGAATGCCGTCCATCTGACTCATGGACGAATGCAAGTGAAATTCTACGCGTTTTTCGTCTGCTTTATCTTGTTTAACTGCTTTTTTTATTTCTTCTATATCAGACATCATCATGACTAAATCACGTACGAATGTATCTTCTTCTATTCTGCCTTGTGCTCGAACCCATTTACCGACACTGAGAGCTTTAAAATGAGCTAAATCATCTTTATTTTTTCTAGTAAACATTTTCAATACTAAGGAGTCTGTATAATCTGTAACTTTTAGTTCTACAATATGGCGTCCACTTTTCAATTCTTTTAAATTAATATCAAAGATAACACCTTCAACTGCAACTTTAAATTCCTCTTCAATAATCGATTCAATTGGTTTTACATTTTCTATTTGAATTGGTTTTCCAATTTGACATTTAGCTACAGTACTTTCATTATTATCTTGTTGTTTAGCTTTTTCAGCACGCATCTTTTCTAACTTTTCAGTGGCTTCACGTGCACTTTGCTCATCTTCTTGTTGAATGTGTGCTTCTAACGATGCCAAATCGTCTCCATTAGATGTTTGGTCTGTTTCAAAAATGATACTGCTGATTGCAAAACCACATTGTTGAAATGCTTTAATCAAACTTCCATTGCACGCTTTGTCAAAATGATCTCGCTCTATATCATTCTGACACATGACTTTGAGCACATCCCCTGACATAATTAAGCGCTTTTGCTTAAGCTGACCTTTTACTTTAGGTGATAATTTTGTTTGGTCAATGCAATAACTAAAGTATTTCAATGCATATTCATCTTGATTCGCTTTATTTGTGATTGTAAAATTACAATCGACTTTAGCGATTGTTTTAAATTCTTCAGTAATTGCATTCATAAATAACAGATAATCTTCAATTGGTAAAAAATATGGAAATGTTATCTGAAATACCCAGGTACGATCCGTTGTTTTAACATCTACACGTGTTAATTCACTTTGTGCTAAAATTTCTGGATCCAAATGATCTGCAATTTTAATTTGATCAGCTAAGATCTTGAATTTTTCTTGATTTGTCATTGACATGACGATAACCACCTTACTATTAATTACACTACGTTACTAATTCATATAATTTCTTTAACTGTCGCGTATGTATTTTGTACATTATCTATCTTATAACGTAAAACCTTTAATTTCTAATACTTAAACTTTACTATTTTTACATTATGGTTTCTTATCATAAATAAGAGCGGGAATGAAATCAAACATGATTCATTCGATTTCGCTTTCCCGCTCACTAATTAAGGATGATCAAACATTAAAGTACAGGTTAAACTAAAAGTTTCATCTAATACTTTTAGCAATGATATGCATTTATATAAAGTATATGCGTATTAATGTTTTAACTTACATCTTAATTTTAGCAACGTATATGATAGCAATCATTTTGTTAAAGTTGACTGTTGACTTATATACTTAGGTATAAATCATTAATATAACTATTTAAGTTATCAATTTGAACATCTTCACTTTCACCTGTATCACGTCGTTTAACTTCTACGATACCTTCAGCAGCATTTTTACCAACTACTACTCTAATTGGTAATCCTATTAAATCGGCATCATTAAATTTAACACCTGCACGTTCTTTACGGTCATCATAAAGTACATCATATGTTTCTTTTAATTGTTTATATAATTGATCAGCCAATTCACGTTGTTCTTCTTTTTTAGGATTGATTGTAATTAAATGTAAATCAAATGGCGTTACTGATTTAGGCCATATAATACCATTTTCATCATTATTTTGCTCAACAATCGCACTTAAAGTCCTAGAAATACCTATACCATAACATCCCATTAATAAAGGTTTAGCTTTACCTTGATTATCCAGGAATGTTGCATTCATTGCTTCAGAATATTTAGTACCAAGTTTAAATACTTGCCCAACTTCAATTCCTTCGGCAAATTTAGCATCACCTGATCCATCAGCTAAAGGCTCTCCTTCTAAAATAAATCTAAAGTCTCCATAAGCTTCGATTTCAAAGTCACGCCCTACGTTTGCATTCAATAAATGGTAACCATCTTCATTAGCACCTACAACAATATTATTTAAATCTTTTATAAAATTATCAGCATATACTTTGATGTTTTTATCGAAAATAGGACCAAGTGAACCAGGAGATGCACCTAATAAATTTTTAATTTCATCTTCTGTAGCTAATTCGATGTGATCCGTACCAAAGAACGCTTTTAATTTCACATCATTAATTTCATGGTGACCACGTACAAGTACCATAATAAATTCACCATCAACATTAAATACCATGGATTTTGTGATTTCATCCAGTGGTTTTTCTAAAAATGTTGCTAATGCTTGTGCTGTATGTACTTGAGGTGTTTCTATTTTGGTTAATGACGCTACCTCATCATGCTTTTCATTGGGATGATATACAACCTCAGCTTTTTCAATATTAGCTGCATAATCACTATTTTCACTATAAACTATTGTGTCTTCACCAATTTCACTTAAAGCCATAAATTCATGTGTATGACTGCCACCAATAGCACCTGAATCTGCAACTACTGGTCGCGCATTTATTCCGACACGTTTAAATATGCGGTCATATGCGTGATACATATCTTGGTATGTTTCATCTAATGAAGTCTCATCAGCATGAAATGAATATGCATCTTTCATAATAAATTCACGACCACGTAACAATCCAAAGCGCGGGCGTTTTTCATCTCTAAATTTAGATTGTATTTGGAATAAAGTAAGTGGTAATTGTTTATATGATTTAAGTTCATCTCTGATTACAGATGTTATAAGTTCTTCATGTGTTGGTCCAAGTGCAAACTCACGACCATGTCTGTCTTTCAAACGCATCAATTCTGGACCATATGCACTCCAACGACCGGATTCTTCCCATAGTTCAGCTTTTTGTAACGCTGGCATTAAAATTTCCACAGCGTCGATACGTTCCATTTCTTGTCTTACAATACTTTCAATGTTATTCAAAACTTTAGCAGCTAACGGTAAATAGCTATAAATACCACTCGTACTTTGTTTGATTAATCCTGCTTTTAACAAAAGTCTATGACTCAAAGCTTCAGCTGCTGCAGGTACCTCTTTCATCGTTGGTATAAATACTTTAGATTGTTTCATTTACATGCTCTCCTTTTATAAGAAATAACGTTGAATGTCATTCCACGTCACTAAGACCATTACAATTAATACAAATACTGCACCAATTGCAATAATTGTCGTTTCTGCTTTTTTGTTTAATGGTTTTCTGAAAATCGCTTCATATATTACAAATAAGATTCGTCCGCCATCAAGTGCTGGGACTGGTAATAAATTCATTAAACCTAAATTGACGCTTAGTAAAGCTGTCCAAGAAATCAAATTAATAATACCTGTTTTAACAACAGAGTCAACTGTATGATAGATACCGACTGGACCATTTAACATATCAAATGAAAATTGACCGGTGAAAATGCTCGCAATCATGCTTAAAATCGCGGTAAATATCAGTTTTCCAGCTACAATTGTTTGCTTTACGCCTTCAGTAATCGGTTTAAATACCGTATGTTCTGTAGAAGCAGTATAACCTAACAAATATTTAGTTTCTGAATGTGTTTTAGTTACTTTTTGTTCATATTTTTTTGGTTTTACTTGCAAGGTTTCTGTTTTACCATCTCGTTCTACTTTAATTTGTGTCTTTTTGTCTTTAACCTGTGATATTGCTTGATCTATATCAGATTTACTATTGATAGATTTGTCAGCAATTTTCACGATAGTATCACCTGTTTTTAAGCCTGCGTGTGCTGCTGGGCTATCTTGCGCCACTTTATCAACTGTATTTGTTGGTGTACCTTGATAATAAGCTAAGCCAATAAATAATACTAATGTAAGTAAAAAGTTAAGTAATGGGCCAGCAAACAGTGTTAAGAATTTTTGATAAGGCTTTTTGTGTGTGAATTGTCGGTTTTTGGGAGCTATTTGAATTAAACTACCATTCTCAACAAAATAGGCTTTGTCAGCAATTTGATAATGATGTCTTTGCTGATCATATGCAGTTACACCTTCAATGTATAAATCTTCTTTAAAATCACATTGTTTAACTTCCATTGCTTCAATTTGTTGGAACTTATGTTGATCATCTAAAATGATATGTGTGATTTCATCTTTATCATTTAATTTTATCTTTACATGCATACCTGGTTGAACGGGTGGTTCCTCCAACCCGTCACCTGCCATTCTTACATATCCTCCAACAGGCAATAAACGAATGGTATATAAAGTTTCATTTTTTCTGAAACTAAAAATTTTTGGCCCCATTCCAATTGCAAATTCTGGACACATAATGCCAGCTCTTTTTGCAAAAAACATATGACCGTATTCATGAACTGTTACAAGAACACCAAATACGATTATAAAAGAAATAATTGTCACTAGAAAACTCAAATTGATACACCTCATATTTTCCGTAAGATTGTTCCATTATTTTTTATATTGCTATAATATATAAGCTATTTTAATGCTTTTGATTATAAAATTATAACATAACAATACTAGCTGATACACGTAACTTTATGCAGTAGAAAAAATTATCATGACTTAACACTTAATTTCTCTGTAACATATTTTAAAAACTTATGAAAAGGAGTTAAAAACTTAAATGTTTCATTTGATTTCTCATCGACATTTAAATTCATAACTCCTTTTATTGTTCAATTATACAATTTTATTGGCACTTCGTTTACCTTAAAATCACTTATATTAAGAATATGTTTAATAATGGTAAGACAAACATAAAACTATCAAATCGATCTAATATACCACCGTGACCAGGTAAAATGCGTCCAGAATCCTTCACACCAAAATGACGTTTAAAGCCTGACTCTACTAAGTCTCCTAACTGACCAAACATACTTAAAATAACCGTACATAACAGTAGTAACCATATTGCAATATCAAAATCTATAAACATCATCATTACAAGCGGAACTATCAAACTACAAATAATGCCGCCAATAAACCCTTCAATTGTTTTATTGGGACTGATGACAGGCCATAATTTATGTTTACCCATTAATCTACCAAAAATATACGCGCCAGTATCTGTAGACCACACAATTAAGAAAGCTAAAAGTATGTAATGTAATCCTTCTGATCTAGTTTCATATAGATACATGAAGCCTATCCCTACATAAGCTATAGACATTAAACAAAAGGCAGCATCCATAAAACTAAATCTATTTTTAGAAAGTACTGTATAACTGAGTAAAATAAAACTCATTGCTATTAAAGATTTTAATTGTAAATCGTTTACCCATGTACCTGCTTCTTGCGGTATCATAATAATTAATATTCCTAATGCACTTATAATTCCTGGGATGGATAGGAACTTTATCATATTCATATTCAACAATTCTTTGAGACCTATAAATGCTAATAAATAAGAAAAAAGCATTAGTACAAGGCCACCCTTTAACAATACAGGTAGAAAAACAATAAGTGCTATTATTGCTGTTAAAGTTCTAACTTTCATACTATTCTCCTAACTATTTATAATCCCCCAAAACGTCTTTGACGAGATTGATAAATTTTAATACAGTTTATTAATTCTTCTTTGTCAAAATCTGGCCAAAATTTTTCATTGAATATAAATTCACTGTAAGATACTTGCCAGATAAGAAAGTTACTAATTCGTTGCTCACCTGAGGTTCTAATTAAAAGGTCTGGATCAGGATAATCGTGGGTCATTAAATGTTCGTTAATCAATTGCTCTGTAATATGATCACTGGATAAGCCTTCTGAAGATAATTTTTCATAAATTGATTTTACACTATGGACAATTTCAGCACGTCCACCATAGTTAATTGCAAAAATTAATTTTAATCCTGTGTTTGCTTTGGTCTGTTCTTTTGCCTTATTAATCGCTTCAAGTGTTGCAGTTGGTAAATCATTTAAAAAACCAATCGTTTCTACTTTAACATTATTTTCTATTAATTCAGGTAAAAAGGTTTTTAAAAAGTTAACCGGCAAGTTCATGATATAATTGACTTCATTTTTAGGTCTTGTCCAATTTTCAGTTGAAAATGCATACAACGTTAAATATTTAATACCTAAATCACTAGCTTCTTTAGTTATTTTTTTAATCGTTTGCATACCTTGATAATGGCCTTTGATTCTAGGCAATTTTCTTTGTTTAGCCCAGCGTCCATTGCCATCCATAATAATTGCTATATGATTAGGTACATTATGTAAATCCAACTCATTGTTGGATGCATTAGGCTGGTTTTTTTTCTTGTTTAGCTTTTTAAACATGGTATTTCCTCCGAGCGTTATCATCTCTGCTTATTAAATTAGCTTCTAAATGCAATTATCTATCATTTTATCATACTAGATAAGCGCAATGAATAAACAAATAAAAAAACTGTACCAAAGTCTGATTTGATACAGTTCAGATAAATTTATAATATGCTTCATTTTCAATACCAAACAACTTAATGTTGAGTATTTACTCACAAAAAACATATCATAATTACCATGTTTATACTGACATAATATCTTGTTCTTTTTCTTCTAATAATTTATCAATGTCATTTATAGAATCGTCAGTTATTTTTTGTACTTCATTCGTTTGAGTTCTTAAGTCATCTTCAGTGATGTCACCGTTTTTCTCTTGCTTTTTAAGTTCGTCATTCGAATCACGGCGTACGTTTCTAACTGCAACTTTAGAATCTTCACCAATTTTTTTAACTTCTTTTACAAGCTCTTTACGACGTTCTTCTGTTAATGCAGGCACACTTATACGAATGACCTCACCATCACTAGATGGGTTTACGCCTAAGTTTGCTGCATTAATTGCTTTTTCAATATTAGCCACTGATGTTTTGTCGTATGGTGAAATGACTAAAAGACGAGCTTCTGGTACATTGATACTCGCTAATTGTTGAATAGGTGTTGGTGCTCCATAATAATCAACAGTAACACCGTTTAAAAGGTTTGAATTTGCTCTACCAGCACTAATATTAGCTAACTCTCTTGAAAGACTATCAATTGATTTTTTCATCTTTGTTTTCGTGTCATTAATTATGTCACTCATTTTATACACCTCTAAATTATTTTGTAATTAATGTTCCTATTTTTTCACCCATAACAGCGCGTTTAATATTTCCTTCTTCTGTGATAGAGAATACATTCAACGGGATATTGTTATCCATACAGAAAGAAGATGCTGTTGAGTCCATGACTTGTAAGCCTTCTTGTAACATTTGAATATGTGTTAAATGTTCATATTTAACCGCATTTTCATCTTTTTTAGGATCTGCAGAATAGACACCATCAACATTATTTTTGCCCATTAAGATAACATCTGCTTCAACTTCAGCAGCACGTAAAGCTGCAGTTGTGTCAGTTGAGAAGTATGGATTACCTATGCCAGCAGCAAATATAACAACACGCTTTTTCTCTAAGTGTCTAATTGCGCGACGACGAATATAAGGTTCTGCAACTTGTTTCATCTCTATAGAAGTTAATACACGTGTATCACACTCTAATTGTTCCAAACTGTCTTGTAGTGCTAAAGCATTCATAACAGTAGCTAGCATGCCCATATAATCTGCTGTACCACGATCCATACCTAGATCACTACCGGTTTTACCTCTCCAGATATTACCTCCGCCAACAATCACTGCAATTTCACAATCCATTTTTGCTACCTCAGCTACTTGTTGAGCAACACTTTTAATAATTATGGGATTTATCCCGAATCCATCTTCACCTGCTAGTGCTTCACCACTTAATTTTAAAACGACACGTTTATATTTAGAAGTTTGAGCCATTGTCTTATCCTCTCTATTGTGAAAATATGTATTTGATACAAGTAAAGAAGACACAGTAGAACTTCCAATATAAAAGTAAGTCTTTCATACGGAGCACAAAAAGGTGTCTTCTTTCTTGTTCAAACTATGAAATATTATTTCATTTGTCCTTTTACTTCGTCAGCAAAGTTTTCTTCACGTTTTTCCATACCTTCGCCTACTTCATAACGTACGAAGTCAACTAGTTTTCCACCTTTTGATTTTAAGAAAGCTTCAACTGTTTGATCAGGATCTTTAACAAAGTTTTGGTCAACTGCACAAATTTCTTGTAAATATTTACGTAAACGACCTTCAACCATTTTTTCAACAATTTTTTCTGGTTTGCCTTCGTTTAAAGCTTGTTGTTTCAATACTTCTTTTTCATGAGCAATTTCATCTTCACTTACTTGTTCAGATGAAACATATTTAGGGTTAATCGCAGCAATATGCATAGCTACATCTTTAGCAGCATCGCTATCAGTAGTACCTTCAACAACTGTTAATACACCGATACGTCCACCCATGTGTAAATATGAACCAAATGCATCATTATCTGATTTTGTTCTAACAGCAAAACGACGGATACTTAATTTTTCTCCGATTGTAGAGATTGCTTCTTTCATGCGTTGGTCTACAGTTTTACCGTCAGCTAATTCAGATTCTAATAAAGCTTCAACAGTATCAGCTTTACTCTCTAACACTTGTGTAGCAATTTCTTTCACTAATTCTTGGAAACCTTCGTTACGTGCTACGAAGTCAGTTTCTGAATTAATTTCTACGATTGCCGCTTCATTTCCTTTTTCTTCTACATGTACTAGTCCTTCTGCAGCGATACGGTCAGCTTTTTTAGCTGCTTTCGCAATACCTTTTTCACGTAGGTAATCAATAGCTTTATCAATATCACCATCAGTTTCTGTCAACGCTTTTTTACAGTCCATCATACCAGCGCCAGTTTTTTCACGTAATTCTTTTACAAGTTTAGCTGAAATTGCCATTTCATATTCCTCCATTATTTAATGAATTTTAATATATTTATTTTAAAAAAAGGTGATAAGCTTAAATATCTTATCACCCATTTTACATTATTCTTAGTTTGATTCAACAGAAGTGTTTTCTTCAGTTGTTTCTGCTTCAGTAGCTTCTTCTTTTGATTCATTTAAATCAATGTTTTGTTCAGCCGCTACTTCTTCATTTGATACACCTTGTTGACCTTCTAAGATTGCATCTGCCATTTTACCTGTTAATAACTTAACGGCACGGATAGCATCATCGTTTGCAGGGATAACATAATCGATCTCATCTGGATCACAGTTAGTATCCACAATACCAACGATTGGGATGTGTAATTTACGTGCTTCAGCAATTGCGTTGCGCTCTTTACGAGGGTCAACTACAAATAATGCTTGAGGCATAGATTTCATATCACGAATTCCGCCTAAGAATTTAATTAAACGGTCATATTCTTTTCTTAGTTCTACTACTTCTTTTTTAGGTAATACTTCGAATAAGCCATCTTCTTCCATTTTTTCAATTTCAGAAATACGTTTGATACGTTTTGAAATTGTTTTATAGTTAGTTAAAATACCACCTAACCATCTTTGGTTAACGTAGAATTGACCAGCACGTTCAGCTTCAGCTTTCACTGATTCTTGTGCTTGTTTTTTCGTACCAACAAATAAAACTTTTCCGCCATCTTCTGAAATTTGTTTTATAAAGTTGTAAGCTTCTTCTACTTTCTTCACTGTTTTTTGTAAGTCGATAATGTAGATACCGTTTCTTTCAGTGAAGATGTATCTTTTCATTTTTGGGTTCCAACGGCGTGTTTGGTGACCGAAGTGAACACCTGCTTCTAGTAATTGTTTCATTGAAATTACTGCCATAAATAAAATCCTCCTATTGGTTTTTTACCTCCATAAAAAGCTCATATAAACACGATAACAATTTATCGCACCCTTTATACTTCCGCTCTCTATGTGCGTATTGGCTTAATAGCCGTGAATAAATATATCATATTCATACATATAAAGCAATAGTTCAGCTTATAATTTCTCATTTATAATTGTGAAGATTCAAGTCATATTTTTATCAATTCAAATATCACTGTAACACTTTATATAGTAAGCAGTTTCCATTATAAAATGATATTGTATTTATTTTTTACATATTCACTAAATAAACGCATAACGCATGGATATACTAAATGATATGAAAGCGTATATAGCAATCACATTTAAAAGTGATTCTACATTTTATTTTATTCTATCTAATTCATCTAAGAATTTTTCTTTTTTAACTTTAATAAACGTACCTTTCATACCTAATGAACGTGATTCAATAACTCCTGCGCTTTCTAACTTACGCAATGCATTAACAATCACAGAACGTGTAATTCCAACCCTGTCAGCTACTTTAGAAGCAATCAACAAGCCTTCTTTACCACCTAATTCTTCAAAAATATGTTCAATCGCTTCACTTTCTGAGTATGATAATGAATTGATTGCCATATTAATCGCAGCTTTATCTCTAGCTTCTTGTTCAACTTCATTATGTTTTTCACGCAGAATTTCCATACCAATAACTGTAGCCGCATACTCACCTAAAACAAGATCATTTTCAGAAAAGTCGTCTTGTACACGTCCTAGCACTAACGTACCTAGTCTTTCTCCGCCACCTAATATTGGAAAGATAGTTGACTTACTATCTTTAAATACATCTTCGTTTTCAGGTGGAAAAACTGAAAGATCACTTTCGATTCCAATATTGGATTCTGTTTCTTTTACATCCATTAACTTATCTGTATATTCCACAGGTATGTGTCTATTTTCTAGCATTTGAATAATACGTTCATTTTTTAACAATTCATTTAAACTTGATCCTAAAATTTTACCTTTTCTTGACACAATGAAAACATTTGTCACTGTTACACTACTTATCGTTTGTGCGACGTCTTTAAAGTCTACAGCGATTCCTTTGTGCTTTTGCAAAAGTGTATTTAATTCTCTTGTTTTTGATAATAAGCTCATATTACTTCTCCTTTTTGTTTATATTATAAAATAAATGCACTTAAATCTTTATTTGTTGAAATTGATTTCAACTTATCATCAACATATTGAGGTGTGATATCTACAACGGCATGTGGCATGCTCGGTGCTTCGAACGATAAATCTTCTAACATTTTTTCAAGTATTGTATGCAATCTACGCGCACCAATATTATCTGTATCTTGGTTAACTTGAAAGGCAATCTCTGCCAAACGTTTAATCGCTTCTTCGGTGAAATTCACCGTTACTTGTTCCGTTTGGAGTAGCGCTTCATACTGTTTAATCAATGATAATTTGGGTTCAGTTAAAATGCTTACAAAGTCTTCCACAGAAAGGCTTTCTAATTCAACACGAATTGGGAAACGACCTTGTAATTCAGGTATTAAATCACTTGGTTTTGAAACATGGAATGCACCAGCACCAATGAATAGCATATGTTCAGTATTAACAGTACCATATTTAGTTTGAACCATGCTACCTTCAAGTATAGGTAAAATATCTCTTTGTACACCTTGTCGTGAAACATCTTGACCTGAATTTTGATTGTTAGTAGCCACTTTATCTATTTCGTCAATAAAAATAATTCCCATTTGTTCGGCTAGCTCAATAGCCTCTTGATTGGCAGTTTCTTGGTCAATCAGTTCATCCGCATATTCATCAGTCAAAATATTTCGAGCAGTTTTGACAGGGACTTCTCTTTCCACTTTTTTCTTAGGCATTAGTTGGTTCATCATATCTTGCATTTGTTGGTTTTGATTTGTACCTAACATACCTAAAGCACCTGGGTCCTGTTCAACTTTTAATCTCACTTTTTCTTCTTCAAGTGAACCATTTAATAATTGTTGTTTGATTTCAGAACGCTTTGTTTTGATTTCTTCAGTTGGCGTTTCTTCATCATCGTCCTCATTATTTTGACCAAAATTAGGTATTGCTCCGCCAAAAAGAGATTCTAAAGGGTTGTTACTGTTAGTGCTATTCGCTTTCTTCTTCATGCTTGGAACTAAAAGTTTAACTAATTTTTCGTTTGCTTTACTTCGCGCTTCATCTTCAACTAACGCTTTCTTTTGCTCTTTTACCAATCTAACAGCAATATCAACTAAGTCTCTAACCATACTTTCAACGTCACGCCCAACGTAACCTACTTCTGTGAATTTCGTAGCTTCTACTTTAATAAAAGGCGCACCAACCACTTTAGCCATGCGTCGCGCAATTTCAGTTTTCCCTACGCCAGTTGGTCCAATCATTAAAATGTTTTTCGGTGCAATTTCTTGTTTCTCTTCGTCAGAAAGTAGGCTTCGTCTATATCTATTTCTTAATGCTACTGCTACCTTGCGTTTAGCGTCATCTTGACCAACTATATATTCGTTAAGTTTTGAAACGATATCTTTTGGCGTTAATTTAATACCATTCGACTCCATATGAGAAATACCTCCGTTACTTTATTTTCTTCAAAAATCCATTATTTATTATACATTTATTTCATAAATTTTTACTTTTTGTTATTACAACATATTTTAAAATATAAGTTTTTTAAAGTTCTTCCACAACGATTTGGTCATTCGTAAACACGCAAATATCAGAGGCAACCTTTAAACTTTCATATGCCATCTCACGCGCACTTAAATCAGTAGCATGACGTTTTAATGCTCTACCTGCACTTAAGGCATAATTGCCACCGGATCCAATTGCAATTAAATCATCATCTGGCGCAATCACTTCTCCAGTACCACTTACGACTAGTATTGAATCTTTATCCATAACAATAAGCATCGCTTCTAGCTGTCTTAACTGTTTATCGCCTCTCCATTCTTGCGCTAACTCAACAGCGGCTCTTTCTAAATTACCGCTAAACTGTTGTAATTTTGTCTCGAACTTTTCAAATAGTGTAAAAGCATCTGCCACACTACCTGCGAATCCAGCTAACACTTTATCATTATATAAGCGTCGAACTTTTCTAGCGGTTTTTTTCATAATAACTTGTTCGCCAAGTGTTACTTGTCCGTCACCAGCCATTGCCGAATGTCCATTATGTTGTACTGCGTAAATAGTTGTCGCATGAATAGATGTACTCATATTTTAATTCTCCTTTTTTGCACGAGGATGTGCATTTAAATATACTTTTTTTAATTGATCATTCGTAACATGTGTATAACGACCTGTCGTCGATAAATTGACATGTCCTAGTAATGATTGCACTGTTCTTAAGTCAGCACCCTGATTTAACATATGTGTAGCAAATGTATGTCTTAATTTATGCGGATGTATATCTGTTACACCTGCAGTTCGTTTCACTACATCATTTAACACATAACGAATGCCACGCTCAGTGATAGGCGCACCGTTCATGTTAACTAACAAATAGTCGTGTTCAGTACCTTTTTTAGGACTAAATGCTTCTAAGTAATGTTCAATGCTTTGTTTACAAAATTCACCGAAAGGGATAAACCTTTCTTTACCACCCTTACCTAAAACTTTAACACCTGGTAAATTCATATCCAAATCTTGCTCTTTGATATTTACTAACTCTGATACCCTGATACCAGTAGCATATAAAAGCTCCAAAATAACACGATCTCTTAATCCTTTTTTTAAATCTTTATCTACTGTTTTAAATAATGCTTCCATTTCTTCTTCATAAAAAAAGTGCGGTAAATATTGTTCTTTTTTCGGATGAACTAATTGTATAAATGGATTTATGACACTTTCGTCTTGTACCATCCAATACTCATAAAAACTTCTCAGCGTAGAAATTTTACGAGAAACCGATGTTCTTTTCAAGTTTTTTGAATATAAAAAACTTAGGTAATTTCTAGCATCTTTATATTCAAAATTAGCTAAGCTTAAATGCTCTTGATTTAAAAAATCATTAAATTGCTCTAAATCATCATGATATGATTTCAATGTATGTTCAGAAAAATGTCGTTCTACTTTAAGCATGTATAAATAAGCTTGTTGGATTTCTTCCAATAAAAACCCCTCCATCGATATAAATTGTAGCATATCGATAGAGGGAACTGCGAAACATAACTATTAAATTGAGAAAAACTTTTTTTAATTTTCTGAATCAATATTTCACTATATTAACATTATAATGTTTCTTTAAAGTTGTCCAAATATGTCAAAGCTCTATGCGCAAGTTGTTCATATCTTATTTTTTTATCTTTAATTTTTTCATCTAAATCCGGTAGCAAACCAAAATTGGCATTCATCGGCTGGAAGTTTTTTTCATTTTTCGCATGAGCAATATAATAAGCCATGCTACCCAGCATCGTTTCTCTAGGGAAAATAACCCTTCCTTTATTTTCAACTTTATGAGCTACGTTGATACCAGCAATCAAACCGCTTGCTGCACTTTCTACATAACCTTCTACACCAGTCATTTGACCAGCAAAATGAAGAGATTCTCTTCCTTTTAATTCATAAGTTTCAGTGAGTACATCAGGGGAGTTAATAAATGTGTTTCTATGCATGACACCATATCGAACAATTTCAACATTCTCTAAACCTGGTATCAATCTAAGTACTTCTTTTTGTGCACCCCACTTTAGATGTGTTTGAAACCCTACTAAATTATACAAAGTACCAGCAGCATCGTCTTGACGTAACTGTACAACTGCATATGGTATTTCGCCAGTCTTGGGATCTTCTAAGCCAACTGGTTTCATCGGACCAAACAATAACGTTTTACGTCCACGTGCTGCCATTACTTCAAATGGCATACAACCTTCGAAATATTTTTCTTTTTCAAATTCATTCACTGGTGCGACCTCTGCTTCTAATAAAGCATCATAAAATCTGTTAAACTCTTTTTCCGTCATCGGACAATTTAAATAAGCAGCTTCACCTTTATCATAACGTGACTTTAAATAAACTTTATTCATATCAATACTATCTTTTTCAATAATCGGTGCTGCAGCATCATAAAAATATAGTTGATCTTTACCTGTTGCGTCAACAATTTCTTGAGCTAATTGATCTGTTGTTAATGGACCAGTAGCAATGATTGTATATCCATCAGGTATAGTGTTAATTTCTTCATTAATTACAGTTACATTCGGATGGTTTTTCAATGTTTCAGTAATATACCCTGCAAAATCATGTCTATCTACAGCTAACGCACCACCAGCAGGAACACGCGCTTT
This sequence comes from Staphylococcus sp. GDY8P119P, assembly GCF_017892075.1. Taxonomy (NCBI): domain Bacteria; kingdom Bacillati; phylum Bacillota; class Bacilli; order Caryophanales; family Staphylococcaceae; genus Staphylococcus; species Staphylococcus sp. GDY8P119P. Next base: position 735,830 of record NZ_JAESKJ010000006.1, on the reverse strand, counting down.
GTCTGCTGCAGTTATAACCAATGAATCCATTCGACGCATTTCTTCTTTCAATACACCCACGGCATTCGTAAGCGCATTGCCACGTAATGAATTGGAACAAACTAATTCAGCAAATTTATCTGTATGATGTGCCGGCGTTTGTTTAACTGGCCTCATTTCAATTAAATTTACATGAATGCCTCTTTGCGCTAATTGATAAGCGGCTTCTGAGCCAGCTAAGCCAGCCCCTACAACATTGACAATTTGAGTCATATATATATCCTCCTATACAAAAAAATAGCAACTACGACACTATTTTATAAGCTAAATAACATATCTCTACATTATAAATATGAATCGTAAGTTGCTAAATATTATTAAAAAATACAGTTTCCTTTTCTAATAATCAATTTATATATTTGTTATTTTTGTTCTTCTTCTTTGTAATCACAATTTGAGCAAACAACCTGACTTTTACGTCCTTGTTTTTTCTCAACTAAATAATGTTCACATTTTGGACAATCACGTCCAATAGGTTTATCCCAAGTTACAAAATCACATTCGGGATATTTAGAACAACCATAGAAGATACGATTTTTCTTAGACTTACGTTCAACGACATCGCCCTCTTTACATTTAGGGCAAGTCACACCAATTGTTTTGACGATTGCTTTAGTGTTTCTACAATCAGGGAAGTTTGAACATGCCATAAATTTACCATATCGACCCATTTTTATAACCATTGGTGCACCGCAAACTTCACAATCTTCTCCTGCAGGTTCATCTTTAATTTCTATTTTTTCCATTTCTTCCTCTGCACGTTCAACATCTTGCTTAAAACTATTATAAAAATCTGAAATAACTTTTTTCCAAGCAATTTCACCTTCTGCAACTTTATCGAGTAATGTCTCCATATTAACTGTAAAATCTACATCTATAATTTCTGGGAAATATTCTTTTACTTGTTCATGAACAATTTCGCCTAATTCGGTAGGAACAAACCGTTTACTTTCATTTTTAACATAGTTCCTTTTTTGTATAGTATCAATTGTCGGTGCATAAGTTGAAGGACGACCAATTTTCATTTCTTCTAAAGTTTTTACCAATCTTGCTTCTGTATAACGTGGTGGAGGTTGAGTGAAATGTTGTGAAGGTTCAATATTGGTTGCTGTAACCATTTCACCTTCATTGATATTAGGTAATTTATTTTCTTTACCTTCATCTCCATCATCTTTTGTTTCAACGTATAAAGTCATAAAACCTTTGAATTTAATTGTTTGCCCATTTGCTCTGAATTTCAAATCATTTTGTGTTAAATCTAATGCTACTGTATCTAAAATAGCAGGTGCCATTTGACTTGCTACAAAACGCTCCCAAATTAATTTATACAGTCTATGTTGGTCTCTAGTTAAATAATTTTTCATTTCGCTAGGTGTACGTAAAGTACTTGATGGTCTTATAGCTTCGTGTGCATCTTGATCTCCTTGACCTTTAGATTTACGATTCGAAGTATATTCATTACCATAAGTGTCTTTAATATAATCCTTGGCTTCACTTTTAGCTTGTTCAGAAATTCTAGTAGAATCTGTACGCATATAAGTGATTAAACCAACTGTACCTTGTCTTTTCAAGTCAATACCTTCATATAATTGTTGGGCAAGCATCATTGTTTTACGCGCTTTGAAATTCAATTTTCTTGCAGCTTCTTGTTGAAGTGTTGAAGTCGTAAATGGATTGGCAGGATAACGCGTCTTTTCTTTTTTTGTTACCTTTGTAACTTCAAATTGATCCCCATCAAGCTGTGACGTAATCGTCTCAACATCATTTTTATTAGTTAATTTGTATGGCTTGTTTTTATAATGTAAGAATTTAGCACTAAATTTAGATTTTTTATATCTAAATTCTCCTTCTATTTTCCAATATTCTTCTGGTTTGAAATTTCTAATTTCATTTTCACGATCAATGACTAATCTTAATGCGACAGATTGAACGCGACCAGCAGAAAGTCCTTTTTTAACTTTCTTCCATAAAACAGGAGAAATATTATAACCAACTAAACGGTCTAAAATTCTTCTAGCCTGTTGTGCATCCACAAGTTCCATTTCTATGCCTCTAGGATGTTTAAAACTTTGTTTCACTGCATCTTTGGTTATTTCATTAAATACTACTCTATTTTCAGTAGCGTCTTCTAAATTCAATATATTCGCTAAATGCCAAGCAATTGCCTCACCTTCACGGTCGGGGTCACTTGCTAAGAATATATTTTTTGCTTTCTTAGCATGTTTTTTTAATTCCTTAACAACAGGGCCCTTACCGCGTATAGTAATATATTTGGGTTCATAGTCATTTTCTACATCTACGCCCATTTGGCTTCTTGGCAAATCTCTAACATGCCCCATAGATGCGATAACTTTATATTTTTTACCTAAATATTTTTCAATGGTTTTAGCTTTTGCAGGCGATTCAACTATGACTAAATTTTCTGCCAAAGTAGTTACCCCCTTGCATTTCTAATTACAAAGATAAATGATAAACGGTCTATTTTGTTTTTGTCAATGTTTTTAATTTTAAATTTATTTAATCAAAGGCGTATTTAGAATTAAATAAAGGAAAAGACACTGTTTATACACATCTTTTTCAACTATAAAACAATTGTTCAAATAAATACATTGATCTAAATTTTAGTTAAAATCATCTATGATGTCTTTCGCAGATATAACAATTTTCGCCCCTTCTTGCGCACTTATTAAGTTCCCCATTGTCATATCATTGAACATCGAACCTGGCAAAACATATACTTCTCTATTTTGTTCTAATGCACAATTAGTCGTAATAGAAGTACCACTTTTAATTGTAGATTCTGTAATCAAAACCCCTTTTGATAAACCACTAATTAATCTATTTCTTTCTGGAAAATGATGTTTAAGCGGCTTTTGATATGGTAAATATTCACTTATGACTAAGCCAGTGCGCTCAAGTTGATTTCTAATATTTTGCGTTGATTTGGGATAATGATTAAGATGGCCAAATCCTAACACCGCAATCGCTGACATTTGATTGTCTAATGCATGTTGATGTGCTGCTTGGTCTGCACCTTCTGCTAATCCAGAGACTATGGTTAGATCTTTCTTTTTAAATGAAGGGAAAAGGAATTTCAATGCATCCCCTGTATATCGAGTAGCATGTCTAGATCCAACGATTGCAAGGGTTTGATCACGCGTTGTTAACGTGATATCTCCTTTATAAAAAAGTATAAGTGGAGGATCATGTATTTCGCGAAGCAATTTCGGATATGATGGATGGTTAATACCAATAAAATTAATGTTCCATTTATGTAATTGAATAAGAATGGCATCAATGGGATTGTTTACAAAATCTTGATATATTTGATCTTTCTTTTTAGATTTAATTGTTGATAAATATAGTTGTAATATTGCTTGCTGCTCGTGTTTATTGTAAAACATAAAATCATTCTTATATTTCAGCAATCGATGTATTTGATGTGTGGACAATCCTGAGAAACGCAATTTTAAAAATAAATAATCTATGTTCATATATCGTACTCCTTTATAAAATAATTATAAAGTAAAACAATATAAAGTTTGTTTACAAATTAAATTCATTTAGACTGTATTTGTAATCTAGTTTTAAGAAGAAATTTAAATACGTACCCCACACTACTTCAACACCATACAAAATTCAAACACTGAAAATAGCACAAACTCCAACATATTTTAGGAGTTTGTGCTCATTTTTAAGCTATTCTATTATTAAATTGCTTTATTTAATAGTAAGTAACTGTTCATAGATACCAGCTTCTTTTGCAGCATCAATTAATGTTGTGCCAATTTCTGATGGTGTATCAGCAGTTTTCACACCACAACTGTTTAGTGTTTTAATTTTCTCTTCTGCTGTACCTTTACCGCCAGAAACAATTGCGCCAGCATGACCCATACGTTTTCCTGGAGGAGCTGTTTGTCCACCAACGAAACCTACAACAGGTTTATTCATGTTAGCTTTAATCCATTCGGCAGCTTCTTCTTCAGCAGTACCACCGATTTCACCAATCATAACAACTGCTTTCGTTTCATCATCTTCATTAAATTGTTTTAATACATCAATAAAGTTAGTACCGTTAACTGGATCTCCTCCGATACCTACTGCAGTAGTTTGACCAATGCCTTCTTCAGTCAACTGATGTACAGCTTCATAAGTTAATGTACCTGAACGTGAAACGACGCCCACATGGCCTTTTTTGTGTATATAACCAGGCATGATACCAATCTTACATTCATCTGCAGTAATAACACCTGGACAGTTTGGTCCAATCACACGTGTTTTCTTGCCTTCTGAATAACGTTTTACTTTAACCATATCGATAACTGGAATATGCTCCGTGATACATATAGCTAAATCTAACTCAGCTTCAATACATTCTAAAATAGCATCTGCTGCAAATGGAGCAGGTACATAGATTACTGAAACAGTTGCACCAGTTTCTTCTTTAGCTTCTTCAACAGTATTGAAAACTGGTACGCCTTCTACTACTTGTCCACCTTTACCTGGAGTTACCCCTGCAACAATTTGCGTACCATATTCAAGCATTTGTTTTGTATGGAAAAGTGCAGTAGACCCTGTGATACCTTGTACAATTACTTTTGTATTTTTATCTATCATTACGCTCATCTTAGCGTTCCCATCCTTTCCTTACGCTTCTTTTACAAGTTTTACGATTTTTTGTGCGCCTTCTGCCATTGTTGCAGCTGGTTCAATAGCTAATCCTGATTCATTCAGAATTTCTTTACCTCTTTCAACATTTGTACCTTCTAAACGTACAACTAACGGTAAAGTTAATTCAACTTCTTTAACTGCAGCAACAATACCTTCAGCAATGATATCGCATTTCATAATACCACCAAAGATATTAACAAAGATACCTTTTACGTTTTCATCACCTAATATGATTTTAAACGCTTCAGTAACTTTTTCTTTCGTTGCGCCGCCCCCTACGTCAAGGAAGTTCGCTGGATTACCACCAAAGTGATTAATTGTATCCATTGTCGCCATTGCAAGACCAGCACCATTTACCATACAACCAATGTCGCCATCTAATGCAATGTATGATAAATCATATTTAGAAGCTTCGATTTCTTTTGGATCTTCTTCTTCTAAATCGCGTAATTCTTGAATATCTTTATGTTTAAATAACGCATTATCATCAAAATTAAGTTTTGCATCTAATGCAAGTACTTGTCCATCACCTGTAGTTACAAGTGGGTTGATTTCAACAATTGAACAATCTTTTTCAATAAATACATTATAAAGTGATACTAAAAATTTAGCTGCTTTATTAATTGATTCTTTAGGAATATTAATATTGAAAGCAATTCTTCTTGCTTGATAAGGCGCTAATCCAACAACTGGATCAATTGTTTCTTTGAAGATTTTTTCAGGTGTCTCAGCAGCAACCTTTTCGATTTCAGTACCGCCTTCTTCTGATGCCATCAAAGTTACTCTGTCAGTTGCACGATCGATTACAAATCCAACATAATATTCTTTTTGAATGTCGCAGCCTTCTTCTATGTAAAGGCGCTTAATTTCTTTACCTTCTGGCCCTGTTTGATGTGTTACTAATGTTTTACCTAATAATTCTTTCGCATATGTTTCCACTTCAGATAGTGATTTTGCAATTTTAACGCCGCCTGCATTACCTCTACCCCCGGCGTGAATTTGCGCTTTTACAACATATACATTTGAATCTAATTCTTTTGCCTTTTCAACTGCTTCTTCAACAGTAAATGCTACACGTCCTTCTGGGACAGCAACGCCCATTGAACGAAATATTGCTTTACCTTGATACTCGTGGATATTCATTCTCCATCCTCCTGTTTCTTAGGTTAAGTTCATATTTAATTATAGGAAATGAAAGCGCTATTGTAAACTGATTTAAACTACTTATTTCAATTCTTTTAATTTTTAGATTATTTATAAAGCGATTTAATTGGTTGAAATGTTTTTCTGTGGGCATTTAAAATGCCGTGATTTTTAATTGCATCTAAATGTTGTTGAGTTCCGTAACCAACGTTTTTTTCAAACCCATACTCCGGAAACTTTTGTGCAAGCTGCGTCATATATCTGTCCCTATTTTCTTTAGCTAGGACACTTGCTGCAGCAATTGATACACTTTTAGCATCACCTTTCACAAGTGATGTTTGATCGATATCTGTTTCTAGTGTCATCGCATCAATGAGTAAATGGGTAGGCTGAACTGACAATCCGTTGATCGCACGTTTCATAGCTAATTTTGTCGCTTCATAAATGTTGATTTCATCAATTTCTTCTACTGTGGCATAGCCGAATGCATAAGCATGTAATTCATCTAATAATTGGCGCTCTAATACTTTTCTTTTTTTGGCGGTCAGTTGCTTCGAATCATTGAGGCCTGTATAGTGATGATCATGATTTAATATCACCGCACATGCAACAACTGGTCCAGCGAGTGGGCCTCTGCCTACTTCATCGATACCACAAATCATCGCATTTCCATCATTTGCTAATATTTGATTTTCATAAAAAGTCATAGCTTGATATTGATTTAATAATTGTTGTTCCTTATCTAGTTGCTTGATTCGTGTTGCTATGGCTTTTTGGACACCTTTACGGTCATCTTTATAAAATGGTTGAAGCTGGATTTCATTAACTGAGTGTAAGGTGGCTAAGTGGTCTTTAATATCTTTGATTGTTTGCTTCATAAATTCACGTTACACTTCCATTTCTTTAATAACATCAAACGTATATGTTCCTATTTTCGCATTTCTAATTTCATGTATGATTAATTCAATGACCGCTTCATAGTCAACTTCATTACCACTACGCAACAATCCTCTACGACGTCCAACAGCATCAAACCATTCTATATTTTCTGCTTCTATCGGTACATCTATTTTATAATGATTTTTCAATCCTTCATAATCATGCGTTTTTAAAAATTCAAGACCGTAAATGGCAACTTCATCTAAATGAACGATACTATCTTTAATCGCACCTGTAATACTTAGTTTTTTTCCTACAAGTTGGTCTTCAAATTTGGGCCAAAGTATACCTGGTGTATCTAATAATTGGAGCGAATTGCCAACTTTGATCCATTGTTGTTGCTTTGTAACACCAGGTGTATTTCCAGTTTTAGCAATAGATTTGTGGGCTAACTTATTAATAAGTGTAGATTTCCCAACATTAGGAATGCCGACGATCATCGCACGAATCGCACGTGGTTTTAATCCTTTTTTCTTTTCACGATCAAATTTTTCTTGTGTTGCTTTAATAGCTGCTTGTTCTACTAATTTTAGTCCTTTTCCATGTTTAGCATCAATCGCCACAGGATAATAGCCTTTTTCTTTAAAATAAGACTCCCATTTTTCTAATTCTTTTAAATTCGCCATGTCTTTTTTATTCAAAATAACTACTCTCGGTTTTTGCTGTATAACATCATCAATCATTGGGTTTCTTGAACTATAAGGAATACGAGCATCTACTAGTTCAAAAACAACATCTACTTTCTTTAATTGTTCTGCAACTTCGCGTTTTGCTTTCGCCATATGCCCTGGATACCATTGAATTACCATGTACATCACCTTTCTCATACGTTTATGTTTCAAAATTATATGTTTTACTCATACCATTCATTGACCTTAAAATCATAACATGAGGGATGAATAGTTATAAATAAAAATTTGTATTTACTTTATTAAAAAACTCATTCACACTATTTTCCTATAATAATTACCAAATTGTCTAGAACTGTAGTGAAACTAACCAACTGAGTATCTTACCAATACTAAATTTCAAAATAAGTATAATATTTAAATTAATTTTCTTAAATTAAATAATGGTAATTTTTATCAATAAATCTAAAAAATCGTTACAATGGAATTAAAAATAATTCGATTACAGGAGACTACTCATGAAAAGGATGCTTTTTTACATATTATTATGCTTTATATTAGCAATCATTGGACATGGCTATGTTATCTATAGATTTATAAATGAGGGTGTTTTATTTACGGGGCCCAATGATGGCATGGAACAAATGATACCGATGCAAATGTATTTGTATGATAAATGGAGTCAAGGTCAATGGTTTTACGCCACTGATTTCGGATTAGGTGGAGATTTTTTCACTGACCTAAGTTACTATTTTTCAACCAATATTTTGTTTATACTTAATGTAATTTTCATCTTTCTCATAAAGTTAGCGATTGATTGGGACACGCAAGACATTATGTTTTGGATGACAAATGCTATTGTATTGTCCATTTTTAAATCAACATTAGCGATGTTAGCAACTTTTGGTTTTGTACGCTATATTACTCAAAATAAAAGCATCGCAGTACTAACGTCATATCTTTTTGTCATATCACCACTCTATTTTAGATTTACTGTATATTGGCCATTTTTCAGTGATATTTTTATATTATTACCGCTACTCTTATGGTCTATTGAATTATTTTTACAAAAAGAAAAAAAAGCCATGTTTATCATCGTAGTCACAGTTTCCTTAATAAATAACTTTTATTTTGCGTATTATCAACTCATCGTAGGTCTAATCTATTTTACAGTTAGACTAATATTTAAACATAGACATGATATCGTACCTAGGTTTAAAGCAATATATACCATCTTCATTGCTGCAATTTTAGCATTTGGTTGCAGTCTTTTCTTTTTTTATCACGGTTTACGTGCTTATACCAATAACAGACGTATACCTTTTAATGGAGACGTAGATTTTTTAGAACCTTTCAACCAAAACACGAATGTATTTTATGACAATTACTTAATAGTCATTTTATTTTTAGTAATACAAGCACTGTTATCATTTAAACTATACAAGCATTTTTATTTTAAGTTATTTGCAATTTTTATGATACTTACTATAGGCGCTAATTATTTACCATTTGTCGATCAGCTCTTTAATGGTTTTTCTGCTCCTCAAAAAAGATGGCATTATCTAATTGCTTTTAACGCAGCATTGCTCATAGGGCTATATGTAAAGTACTTTAGCACGCTAACAATTAAAAACTATATTTTTTCTTCAATCATCAGTTTAAGTTTTGTTTTTGTGAGCGCGTGGATTTATGATGATTTTGTTTCATGGCTCTGGTTTACACCTATTGTTTGTTTGATAGGCTTGCTGGTACTGTGTCTTAAAGCTCCAACTTATCGTAAACGTTTCATTTATTTTTATTATACTGCCATATTGATATTAGCAACACTTGTTGTAGCCGTTTTTATACGCAATCAAATTTATTTTGAAGATCATGTTGAACGAGCAAATCGCTATTATGTCAATGCAAGTCTATTTAACACACCGTTACAAAGACAATTAGTCTCTGAAATGAATCATTCAAAAACGGAAGACGAACGTATCGATTGGCGTGTTAATGAACAAGATAACACACCTATGTATCAATTCTTTAAAGGTTCAAGTTTATATTCAAGTATTTTTCATCACAACATTTTAGACTATTACTATGATGATTTGAAAATCAACCTTCAATCTGAATCTGTGAGTAGATACCAAAGTACTAATGGACGACAAAATATTGGCAGTTTATTTTCAATGAAATATTTAATGTTAAAAGATTACGAAAACAATGTGCCTAGTTATTTTAAAAATGTAAAAAGTGAGGGACAATACCACATTTATGAGAATACTTTAAACTTGCCTTCTGTAAAAGTGACTAATCAAATCTATAATTCTGACACTTTAAAAACGCCTATCGATCGAGAACATGCGATGTTGGATGGTGTTGTTATAAAAAATTCAGGTAAACCTTACACGGATAACGCACAAAACCTTATCGATGCGACCAAAATATCTTACCAAAATATAAAAATAAAAAATAATCAACAAATCAATCTGCCCAAAAACCAAGGTCAAATTAAAATTCACGTCCCAAATCACATAAGAAAACGTTATTCAGACTTTTATTTAAATTTAAAAGTTCGACGTGGTCAACCCGACAGTAATTATACAATTAATATAAATAATTATGCTAACCACCGGTTGTATAACAATTCGACCTATAAAACTGGTGTTGAAAACCAACTATATAGGACACAACCAGACAAAGATGGTAATATTAACATAGCTATTAACCCTAGAGGTAGTTATTATTTTGATATTCAAAGTCTTCATGGTGAAAATTATAGCAAACTCAAAAAAGCCTATAATAAGAAACAAAATCATTATTATAATGATATTAAAAATGGAGTAAAAGTGAAGTTAGCACCTCATACAAAGGGAATCGCAACGATTAACATTCCATATCGTGACGGTATGGTGGCTTATGTAGATCATAAAAAAGTAAAACCTAAAAAAGTAAATTATATGATGACTGGCGTACCAGTCACTAAACAAGATAGTGAAATTATCATTAAATACCGCCCTAAATATTGGTTTACGATGATTATAATTTCAGTTATAAGTATCTTAATAAGTATTTTTTGGTGTCTAAAGAAAAAATCTAAACTTAAATAAAGGAGTTTATCTGAGATGAGGTATGACCGTGTTTCATAGAATTTGGTCCCACAAACTAACAAGATTTTTAACAATTCTTTTAATGGGCGTCGGCGTAGCTTTATTAACGTTCACACCGTATATTTATCGCTATTTAACTGACGGTACTGTATTTAGTGGTCATGGTGATGGTTTTAGGCAAATGATGCCTTTCCAAATGTATCTTTACGAACACCTTAGCCAATTCAAAAGTTTTTATGACCATTCTTTTGGTTTAGGTGGAGATTATGTTAAAGATTTATCCTATTACTACGCAACCTCACCTTTTGTACTAATTAATTTTTTATTCGTATGGTTATCTGAAGTAATATTTAATAGCAACCCTAGCGACATCACGTATTGGGCAAGCAATCAATTAATAGTAGCTTTTTTCAAATGCATCGCTACATTTATCGTTGCGTTCTATTTCTTTAATTATATCAAGCTCAAAAAACACATAGTATTTTTGGCTTCAATGTTATATGCAGCTTCAACAACCGTTATTTATTTTAATTTTACTTGGTCATATTATGGAGATTTATTAATTTTTCTTCCCCTATCTTTGCTCGGTATTGAACGGTTTTACAAAGAAAGAAAAATAGGATTATTTATTTTTTCTATTGCTTTAACATTATTTTCTAATTTTTATTTTAGTTATTACGAAGCCATTGTAATTTTGAGTTACTTTATCTATAGATGTGTATTTCCTCATGCAAAAGATATTGTTACTAGGAAACAACAACTTTGGATGATTCCTACAGCTGTTATATTAAGTTCTTTAATTGCTATTTGGGGCTTTTATACTGGCGTTTCTTCTTTTTTAAACAATGATAGAGTAAGTAATCCTAATTTTAATTTTGGTGTCATTACAGATTTCGCACGACAAAAACATTTTTTTACAAACGGATTTTATATCACTGTGACTATCATCGCACTCATTGCCTTACTATCTTTTAAACTATATCGACATTATTATTATAAACTTTTTGCGATTGCAACTTGGATCATGCTTATAGGGTCACTAACCCCTCTTTTCGATAGTATGTTTAATGGGTTCTCAACGCCTGAACGCCGTTGGGTTTATATATTTGCACTTACTACTGCTGGATTAATAGCATTGTTCATTCATTATTTATCTGAATTATCTTTGAAGTCGTATATATTCGCTTCCCTTCCAGTATTAATGATTATGGGAATCATGCAAATGATCGTTAAAGACCAGAAAATGACATGGATGGGCATCTGTCTCGTAATTATGATTTTTATCGGCATATTGCTTTATAAAAAATCACTATTCAAATTAAAATGGCCGTCTATTGTGCTAATCATATTATTCATTATTCAACAAGCGATTATTTTAGATAACGACCATGTCAATAATGTTCAAAAATACGAATCAACAGTTTCATCAATGCATGATTCAAAATATAAAAGTCCTGCATTAGCGAATAAAATAGATAAAATTAAACAGCATCAAGACGATCCGTTCAGTAGAATTGATTACATGTCACAATACGGCTTGAATTCACCAATGATATATCATTTTAACGGTATTGCATTATATTCAAGCATTTTCGATGGCGACATTTTAAAGTATTATGATAAAACATTACAAATCAATATGCATACGGATAAAAACAGCACTTATCGTCTACTTTCAAATAGAGCAAATTTGATGGCACTTTGGGATGTCAATGATCGTATACGTCGCCCAGAAGACAAGAATATCCCCTATGACTTTTCTAAGCAAAGTACAATCAAACATTCTGATGAGGAATCCTTTATACATTCAACAAATAAAGCCAATTATCCAAGTGCGCACATTACAAATAAAGTATTCGATAAAAAAGATCTCAATTCGCCTATGGATAAAGAACAAGCTATGTTACAGGGGGTAGTTTTTGATCAAGCAGATGAATATTCTACAAATCAACAGTTCACACCAAATAAAAACTTACTATCAGAAACTTCTACCAATTTAATTAATGCAAAGCGTACACAAAAAAATAAATTAACCGTTTCTAAGGATGGTGGAGGTGTCCATTATCAGTTACCAGCATCTATTGCAAATCAGTATGAAGATCTCTATGTAGAGATGGATGTTGAATTGTTAGGGCCAGACAAGGCTCACAATGTTGGTGTGAATGAATATAATCAACATCGAAATAACCTATCTTATAAATACAGACGTTTCGTCACTCCAGTAACGATGCGAGTAAAATCTGTGCAAGACTTGAATATAAAATTATCTAAAGGTAATTATCGCTTTAATGTTAAAGGAATTTATGGAGAAAACTACGATGTATTAAAGAAAGCACATAAACAACTACATTCTGTGAAAGTTTCACAAAATCCACGTCATTATACAATTAAAAAAAATAAAAATGATGAAGGCTACCTCGTGTTGCCAATGCCTTATAGAGATGGAATGAAAGCTTATACAGACAAAGGCAAAACATTACCAGTTAAAAAAGGTAATGGTATCATGACAGTAATTCCTGTAGAGCAAGGACAAAAGACAATTACACTTAAATATACACCGCCCCATACATGGTTATTAGTAATAATAAGTATTATTGGAATCATTTTAAGTTTCGTTTATACAAAATGGATTTATATTAAAAAATAATATCATCTTCAAATTGATTACAAAATATAAAAAAGAAGCAGTTCCTAGTCGGAACCGCTTCTTTTTTATGACTTTTATGCTGATTAACGAATTTCTTTAATTCTAGCAGCTTTACCACGTAATTCACGTAAGTAATATAATTTAGCACGACGTACTTTACCGCGACGTTTAACTTCAATTTTTTCGATTTTTGGAGTGTGTAATGGGAATGTACGTTCCACACCTACACCTGAAGAAATCTTACGTACTGTGAAAGTTTCTGAAATACCTCCACCACGACGTTTGATTACAACACCTTCGAATACTTGGATACGTTCGCGAGTACCTTCAATAATACGTACGTGAACTCTTAAAGTGTCACCTGGACGGAATGAAGGTAAGTCTGTGCGTAATTGTGATTGTGTTACTGCTTCGATTAATTTGTGATTACTCATTATTTTTTCTCTCCTTCAACCTATGTTCTTGCCTAGACAAATATATAGCAGCGGATCATAGTGATTTTCGTGTGTCGCACACTTAAATTATGTTAGCACACTGTTATTCATTTTTCAATTGCTTTTTGTATCTTTCTAAAATATCTTTGTCTTTATCCGTAAGTGGATAATTTTCTAATAAATCTGGACGCTTTTCCCATGTACGTATCAGTTTTTGCTCATGACGCCATTGATCAATATGTGCATGATTTCCTGACAATAATACCTCTGGTACGTTCATATCTTGATATGAACGTGGTCTAGTATATTGTGGAAATTCTAATAATCCATCCTGAAAAGAATCATCTTCATGTGATTGTTGATTACCTAAAACACCTGGAATTAATCTTACAATTGCATCGGTCATTACCATCGCAGGTAATTCTCCACCTGTTAAAACATAATCTCCCATAGAAATCTCATCCGTAACTAAATGCTGGCGAATGCGTTCATCATATCCTTCATAATGCCCACAAATAAAAACTAAATGCTCTGAATGACTGAGTTCCTGTGCAATTTCCTGATTAAATGGTCGACCTTGTGGGCACATTAAAATCACGCGTGTATTTTCTGTTTTGTCAATGTCTTTCATTGCATTAAATATAGGTTCTGGTTTAAGCACCATACCTTGCCCTCCACCGAATGGATAATCATCTACTTGATTATGCTTATTTTCAGCAAAATCTCTAAAATCGACAGTATTAATTTGTAGCATTTCCTTATCTTGCGCTCTTTTTAAAATCGATTGATTTAATACACCGTCAAACATTTGAGGGAACAAAGTTAAATAATCTATCTTCATTACTCCAACAGTCCTTCCATAGGCGTAATATCAATTCGTCTACCTTCAATATCTATATGTTTAACAACATCTTCTATATATGGTATAAGATATTCTTTATCACCTTTGACAACCCAAACATCATTGGCACCCGTTTCAAAAATTTCTATCACTCTTCCAATAGGTGTTTCATTATCATCGAATACGGTACAGCCAATAATATCTGAGTAATAGTATTCATGCTCCCCTAATTCAATTTCTTCGTGGTCTCTATCTTGTAAAAGGATTTCACCTTTTAAGTGCTCAATATCATTAATATTGTTGATACCTTCAAAGGTCAACATGTGCAACCCTTTATGCATACGATATGTCGCAATTTTCAATTCTAATGTTGGTTCGTTTTGACGTTCTATCATCACAGTTTCACCTGGTTGAAAGCGTACATCTGTAAAATCTGAGTGAGATTGGACTTTAATTTCGCCTTTTATACCATGTGTATTGATAATTTTGCCTATTTCTACTTTCATATAAGCTCCTCCGATAATGTATATGTATCATTGAAATTCGTTATTTTTTATTTTTCGACTAAAATAATTATATCATGAATTGTTAGTATTATTTTAAACCTTCTCTATATGTTATGAGCTAAAATATTGTATAAATCATCTTAAGTCATTCTTGATCAATGTATTCACTCGTATAAGTCTACTAAATTGTTGATGTTGCTTTATATAAATGATTACCGGTATGCTAATTTAAAAGGCTGGGACAAACGAATTGTCTCAGCCTTTTATGATTATATTGGCATGCACAATGGTTAACATTCAACCATAGTCATCCATACCGAGATGAGTCGTCGAAATCATTTTAAATGACTACGATTTCCACGACTCTCTCTTTTTTTAAAATTTTTATGTGCTAATAATGACGATTATTTTTGATCGTCAAATTTTTTCAAGATACCTTCTCTTGATAAGATGTTGTGTACAGTATCTGTTGGTTTAGCACCATTTTTCAACCATTTTAATGCTAACTCTTCGTCAATTTTAACTTCTGGAGCATTTACATTATTTGGATTATAAGTTCCGATTTGTTCGATGTTACGACCATCACGTGGCGCACGAGCATCTGCTGCTACGATACGATAGAATGGATTTCTTTTTGAGCCTAAACGTGTTAAACGTAATTTAACTGCCATTTATATTCTCTCCTTTGATTGTTCTAATTTTTATTTTCTACAAGAAATAATATTAACAGTTATCTAGAAGTTTGTAAAGAGTTTCTTCTTTACCATTTTATACTTTTAATCACTTCATTGTACCAATATTATTTTCGATATCATCGTAAACTTGACATTAACTATTAAACACTATAAATTGAAAATAAATTAAATATTAAATGCACTAGGGGTGTTTTTTAACTGAGATGAGATTTACTCAAACCCTTTGAACCTGATCTAGTCCATACTAGCGGAGGGAAGTGTTACAAAAATAACAAAGCTATATCAACATATTAACTATAGATTGTAGATTTTTAGTACACAGCTTCTCTTATGGAGGTTGTGTATTTTTTTATTTAATAAATGATTCTAGGAGTGAAATGATGAGTAAAACAATACTTATAACTGGTAGCAGTAGAGGATTAGGAGCATCCATTGCAAAAACTTTAGGTCGCCAAGGGCATCATGTAATTATCAATTATTTTCAGAATAAGACATTAGCAGAAAAGGTTGTAGACGAAATTGGTCACGAACATGCAATTGCGATTCGTGCTGATGTCACAGACAGAGCACAAGTAGATCAATTAATTGCAGAAGCCACCAATCATTTTGGAAAAATAGATGCTGTTGTGAATAATGCGCTTATAGGGTTTAAATTTGATCCTTCTCGCCAAAAATCATTTAAAGACTTAAATTGGTCAGAATACCAACAACAAATTGACGGCACTCTAAAAGGCGCTTTTAATGTAACCCAAAGTGTTATCGACCAATTTATTGAGCATAAATCAGGTACTATTATATCTATCGGAACGAATTTATACCAAAATCCTGTCGTTCCCTATCATGAATATACTACCGCTAAATCAAGTTTAATCGGTTTTACAAGAAATATTGCTGCTGAACTTGGTCAATATGGCATCAAAGCTAATGTCGTTTCTGGTGGTTTATTAAAAACTACAGACGCCAGTGCTGCCACTTCAGATGAAGTATTTGATTTAATTGAACAGACTACACCATTACATAAAGTAACAACACCACAAGATGTAGCAAATATGGTGGCATTTCTAGTTAGCGATCAAGCTAATGGTATCACTGGTCAAAATATTACCGTAGATGGCGGTTTAACAATGAACTAAAATATGGAGGGCATCAATTATGACGCACGATCAACATCTCAATATAGGTGTATTAATTTACGGTTGTGGCCATCACCAAGCTGCATGGCGTATGCAAGATTCTAGTATTGAACGAATCGGTGATATCAATTATTATCAATCGTTAGCTCGACTATCAGAACGAGGCTTGCTAGATGCTATATTTTTTGCTGATAATCAATCTTTCCCTGCAAAAACGGATAATGATATGCCTGCTTTTTGGTTTGACCCTTTAATGAATTTAGCAGCAATTGCGCAAGTAACTCATCATATAGGTCTTGTTGCGACTATCTCAAGTACATTTTCGAATCCTTTTACTGCTGCAAGACAATTATTGAGTCTTGATCATATGAGCCAAGGACGTGCAGGTTGGAATTTAGTAACATCTATGACGGATTTAGAAGCTGCAAATCATAGCATGTCTAGTTTACCCGCACATCACGAACGCTACAAAAAAGCAGATGAATTTGCATGTGTTATGAATCAACTATTAACATCTTGGAGCTTAGAAGATTTTGTACATGACAAGACACAAGATATTCTAATCAATGCAAATCATATCCATGCCATTAGTCATACTGGAGAACACTTTAAAGTACAAGGACCTTTAACAACACCAAGTAGCCTACAAGGAAAACCTGTTGCTATGCAAGCTGGTGCATCCGACCCTGGTATTGCACTAGCTACGAAATACGCAGATGCCGTTTATGCAGTAGCTTGGAATATACAACAAGCTACTACATTTAGAAAAAGATTAAATCATCAACTGGAATTAGCAGGTAAATCAAAGAACAGTTTAAAAGTCTTTCCAGGACTAGTCACATATGTCGCACCAACATACGAAGAAGCTTATGCTAAAAAGCAAAAACTAGACACACATTTAGCAACTGAAACAGCATTAAATCAATTAGAATTTTTCATTCATCAAGATTGTCATAATTGGGATTTGGATGAACCGGTCCCACCTTTACCACCATTGGAATCTTTTAATGGCCCTAAAGGTCGTTACCAAACTGTATTGGAAATTATAAAAGATAAAAACCCAACTTTACGACAATTGTTAGGCTATCTCAGTGCAGGTGGTGGACACTTGACACTCATCGGAACGCCTGAACAGATTGTTGACGAAATGGAACGTTGGTTCAATGCAGGGGTAGCTGATGGATTTAATTTAATGCCACCAACTTTACCAAATAGCTTAGAAGATTTTGTAGATTACATCATTCCTGAATTACAAAAAAGAAATCTTTTTAGAATACAATATGAGGGTAAGACATTTAGGGAAAATATGAATTTACCTAAATCAAATTAAATAACTTCCCACCTACACATAAAATTTCATCATTTAATATTTTCCATGATTTTGTAACGCGCTGACGCCTAGGGTTATGATATGAGCGAGAGACTACTGGCTCGAGCCATATCCCCAGGCAAGCATGCACGAGCAAAATCACTTATGATTCATATAAAAAGGACCAATCCATTTTCATACGGATTGGTCCTTTACTTTGTAATATGCCTTATGTTCTACTCACTACTTTTACAACTATTTTATAGACAAAATTGTTAAAATGGTAAATTCATACTATTTAACATATTCTCCATTTGCTTACGTTTACCTTTTTTACCTTTGCCGCCACCAGAAAATTGCTTCATCATTTTCTTCATTTCATTAAATTGTTTCATCAATCTGTTAACTTCTTGAACAGTACGTCCTGAACCCTTAGCTATACGTTTTTTACGTGATACATTTAATGTTTCTGGATTATTTCGTTCATTAGGTGTCATAGATTGAATAATTGCTTTAATATGGTCAATTTGTTTATCATCCATATTAAGATTATTCATCCCTTTCATTTTGTTCATGCCAGGAATCATTTTCATAATGTCATCTAATGGACCAAGGTTTTTAACTTGATCTAATTGTTCTAAGAAATCTTCCAAAGTAAATGATGACGTACGCATTTTCTTTTCTAAGTCTTTCGCTTTATCTTCATCTACATCTTGTTGTGCTTTTTCTATTAAACTTAACACATCACCCATACCTAATATTCGAGAAGCCATACGTTCTGGATGAAATGGTTCTAAACCATCTAATTTTTCACTCATACCAACAAATTTAATTGGCTTTTGTGTCACTGATCTAATTGATAAAGCAGCACCACCACGTGTATCACCATCTAGTTTAGTCAAGGTTACACCTGAAACTTCTAGCTGTTCATCAAACGATTGCGCTACATTTACTGCGTCTTGACCAGTCATCGCATCAACAACAAGCATAATCTCATCTGGTTTAGTAATTTCTTTTACATCACTTAATTCTTCCATTAATGCTTCATCAACATGCAAACGACCTGCCGTATCAATAATAACAAAATCTAAATGTTCTTCCTTTGCGTGTTTAATGGCATTTTCTACAATTTGTTGAGGTTTTACTTGATCCCCTTCACTGTAAACAGGAATATCAATTTGCTTACCAACAGTTTGTAATTGGTCAATCGCAGCTGGTCTATAAATATCGGCTGCTACTAATAATGGTTTTTTGTTGTATTTTTTACGCATGAGTAATGCTAATTTACCTGCAGTTGTAGTTTTACCTGCACCTTGTAAACCAACCATCATCACAACTGTTGGCGGTTTATTGGCCATCTTGATGGTTGCATTTTCGCCACCCATCAGTTGTGTAAGTTCTTCTTGTACTATCTTAATGACTTGTTGTCCAGGTGTTAATGACTTCATTACATCTGAACCTAAAGCTCGTTCTGATACGGTTTTGACAAAATCCTTTACGACTTTAAAGTTAACGTCTGCTTCAAGTAATGCTAGTCGAACTTCTCGCATCATTAATTTAATATCTGCTTCTGTAACTTTTCCTTTGCCACGGATCTTTTGCATCGTCCCTTGAAGACGATCGGATAATCCTTCAAATGCCATATCATTACCCTCCTTTATACTCTCAATTATTCCAAATCTTCAAGCGTTTGAAGATACTGTTCAATTATTTCTGGCTCATCAATATGCTTTTTGATCGCTTCATATATGTTTTGTCGTTTTTCAAAATTTTGATAAAGGCCTAGTTTCATTTCATAATCTTCTACTAAATCACCAGTTCTTCTTATGTTATCATACACTGCTTGGCGGCTCACATCAAACGTATCTGCAATCTCACTTAAAGAATAATCTTGTAGATAAAATAGTTCTAGATAGTTACGTTGTTTTTCCGTTAATAATGATTGATAAAAATCAAATAAATAATTCATACGTATGGTCTTAATTAAATCATTTTGTGTCATCTGTATGACCTTCATTCTGTACATCCGTGCTATCTGTATGATCATCCGCAGCATTTGAATCATCAACATTTTGTTCAATCATATCAGCAAACAGTCCATATACATAGCTTTCTGGATTAAATGGTTGTAAATCATCTAATTTTTCACCTAAACCAACATATTTAACTGGTATTTTTAATTCATTACGTATCGCTAAAACGATACCGCCTTTTGCAGTACCATCCAGTTTAGTTAATACAATACCAGTCACATTCGTAACCTCTTTGAATGATTTAGCTTGGGACAAGGCATTTTGTCCAGTAGTAGCATCTAAACAAAGTAGGACTTCATGAGGCGCTTCAGGTACTGCTCTACCTATCACACGTTTTACTTTTTCTAGTTCATTCATCAAATTAGATTTGTTTTGTAAACGGCCAGCAGTATCACATATTAAAATATCTACACCCTTACTTTTAGCTGCATTAATGGCATCATACATAACTGCTGCAGGATCCGAACCTTCTTTTTGACTCATTACTTCTACGCCAACACGCTCTCCCCAAATTTTGAGTTGTTCAATAGCACCAGCTCTAAAAGTATCACCAGCTGCTAGCATCACTTTCTTACCTTCAGCTTGGTAGCGATGTGCTAATTTACCAATTGTTGTCGTTTTGCCCACACCATTGACACCTACCATTAAAATGACATTTAACCCTTCATTTTCAATGTTCATAATTTCTGAGTGTTCATCGTCTTGATGATAGATTTCTACAATTTTTTCTACGATAACTTCTCGCAAATCTTCAGTTTCTGAAATATTACGACGTTGTGCTTCGGTACGTAATTCTTCTACGAGTTCCATCACTGTGTTAAAACCAACATCTGCAGTTATTAACATTTCTTCCAGTGCTTCAAAGAAATCTTCATCAACTTTACGATAACGTGCAATTAAATTGTTTAACTGTTCTTGGAAATTTTCACGCGACTTTTCTAATCCAGCTCTAAATTTTGCACCAAGTTGTTGCGCTTCAATTTCTTCAAAGTCCTCAATTGAAATTAAACCGTCGTCATCAAAATCAGCTTCTTTTAATTTTTTTGGCTGCTTTGTTTTTTCCTTAGGCGCTTCGGATGATTGAGGTTGATCTACATCTAATTCAGATTGTTGTTCTTGTTCTAATTCGTCTGGTTTTTGATTTTCTGCAGACGTTGTGAATTTATCTTTTAGTCGTTTGAAAAAGCTCATACTTGTTCCTCCTTAATGACTTCATCAATCGTATTTAAATTGACACTTACTAATTTTGATACACCTGACTCTTGCATCGTTACACCGTATAAGCGATCAGAAAATTCCATTGTACCCTTACGATGTGTAATGACTATAAACTGAGTTTGGTTTGATAATGCTTTTAAATATTGTGCATAACGTATAACATTGGCTTCATCTAAGGCTGCTTCTACTTCATCTAAAATGACAAATGGTGCCGATCTCACTTTTAAAATAGCGAACAACAAAGCAATTGCACTCAAAGCACGTTCCCCACCACTTAATAGTGATAGGTTTTGCAGTTTCTTACCTGGTGGTTGAACAATAATATCTACCCCTGCTGATAAATAATCATCATCTGTCAAGCGCAACTCTGCTTGTCCTCCACCGAATAGTGATTTAAATACTTCAGAAAAATGACCTTGTACAGCGTGAAAAGTCTCTTTAAATCGTTCTTTCACTTCATTATCCATTTCTTCTATTAATTGTTCTAACGTCGCTTTGGCTGCTCTTAAATCAGCACGTTGTTCATTCAAGAATGTATAGCGTTCGTTGATTTCTTCAAATTGTTCAATTGCATTTAAATTTACGGGGCCTAATTCTTCTATAGACATTTTGGTTAATTTTACTTTTTTTCGTAAACTGTCAATATCCTCTTCTAGTGTATATATTTCACTTGCCCGTTCATAAGTAAGATGATACTGCTCGCTCAAATGGTCTATCGCATGATTGATTAGCACATCTAAACGAGATTGTTCTGCTTTAATATCTTGGTAACGATTTTCAATCGATAAAATATCTTGATTTGCTTCTTCCAACTTACGCTCTGTTGTCTCAATTGTATCATTCAAAGTTTGGCGTTGTGATTTAATAGTAGCCAAGTCTTCTGTTAATTGCGCTTTATTACTTTTACTTTGTTCAATATTATTTTGAATCGTTTCGAAAGCTTTTTCACCAGTTATCTCATCCGAATTAAATAATTCAATTTGCTCACTCAATTTTTGTTTTTGCTCTTTTAATTGTTTAAGTTGATGCGTTAACCTTGTTTCCGTTTGCTTTTGAGTACTTAATCTTTCTTTAACTACTGCTAAATCAGATTGTTTTTGATGTAATTTTTGTTGTATTAACGTTGTACTCTCTTTACCTTCTTTTGATAATTTTGTATAGATATTAATATCTTCTTCTAATTTTTGCAATTGCGTTTGGATTGTTGCCAATTGCGCTTTTTTTTCATTTAAGGTTTGCTTACTTGTTTCACTTTGGTAACCATCATTTTTCTCAAATTCAAATTCTTCATGCTCATTTTTTAAATGTGTTTCTTGTTTACGTAATCTATCTAATTCTAAGTCAAATTTATGTACGTTTTGTTTTATCGTATTATAACTTTGACTCGTATCGAAATAAGTATTACTTAACGCATCGGCTTCTTCTTTAATTGCTTGAAATTGTTTTTCAAATGAAGCAGTTTGTTGCTGATAATCTACTAATTGCGC
The DNA here is from genome assembly GCF_017892075.1 of Staphylococcus sp. GDY8P119P. Lineage (NCBI taxonomy): Bacteria > Bacillati > Bacillota > Bacilli > Caryophanales > Staphylococcaceae > Staphylococcus > Staphylococcus sp. GDY8P119P. Next base: position 713,011 of record NZ_JAESKJ010000006.1, on the reverse strand, counting down.
ACGCATTGTTGAGAGCTCATCTTTTTGAGATAAAATGCTCTTAGTTTTACGATCACCACCACCAGTCATAGAACCTCCTGGATTTACAATATCTCCCTCTAACGTTACGATACGTGTTCGATACCGAATTTTTCTAGCTAATTCGTTAGCATTTTTTAAGTTGTCTACAATTATTGTATTGCCTAATAAATTTTGAATCACATGTTTATAATCATTTTCAACTTGTATCGCACTTGAAGCAACGTTCACAAAACCAATTGAATTATTAGCTATCTTCAAAATATCGCTGGCAATATTACGAGGTTGAATGACGTTTAATGGTAAAAATGTAGCTCTTCCTAGACCATTTTGTTTTAAATATTGTATTGCTTGACGACCATCTTTTTCAGAATCCACGATGATATGTTGTAGCGAAGCACCTAATGCAGTTTCAATCGCTTTCGTTAAATTCGAAGGTACTTGGATAACTTCTGCTACTGCACCACGGATGCCAGAAAGTTTATTATCTTTCATTTTCAATATGTGTTTTACACCATTGAAAAAATAACTATATTCTTCTTGTTGTGTTGCTAAACTATCAATACGTGATTTTAATTTTTCATTAAATCTGTATGCTTGATGTAATTTCTCTTCGTATTCATTTTGTTGATTTTTAAGTTGCGTTAGTTTTTTTTCATAAGATGCTAAATCACTTTCTGCTTTTTTCAACTCTTTTTTTGCGATTGAACTTTGTTTCTCTGTTTCAGTGATTTGAGTTTGAATATTTTTTAATTCCTTATAGGCATCAAGCAAGCGTGAATCTAAACGTGATTGCTTCGTTTCATTTTCTTGAATTGTATGCTCTAAAAAGCGTATATCATTATTGACATCTGATTGTTCTGACATGAGTTGATAGTATTCATCTTTTATTGATTCTAACTTTTCATCATGTTGTTCATCGGACACATAAAGTTGTGATTCATATTGTTGTATCTCTTCATTTAGATCATTTTGTTTCGTTTTTAACTGTTTGATTTGTTCTTTTACTTCTGATTGCTCTTGCTTTAAATTTGTCACTTGTGTCTCTATGCTTTCTTGTTCTTCTTCAAATCGTGCATTGGTTTGCGATTGATTCTTCTTACGTTCTTCCAACACATTCAATTGTCCAGCAAATTTTTCAACTTCTTCAGTCGCTTTAACAAGTTTAAAATTTAAAGATTCTATCGTTTCATCTAATTGTTGCCGTTCAGATTTATATTGATTTAATGATTGTGTATGCTGTGCCTTTTCCGCATCTTTTGAAGCTTGTTGACTTTTTAAGCGATTGAGATTTTCGTCTAGTTCATAAATATTTTGATTATATTGTCCAATATCATAAACAGTGACCAACACATCACTTTTTTCCATTTCACTAGACAGATGTTTATATTCTTTTGCTATTGCAGCTTCTTCACGTAATGGTTCGACTCGACCCTCTAAATCAAATAAGATATCTTCTACACGCGTCAGGTTATCTTCTGTTTGATCTAATTTTTGCACAGAAGTTGCCTTTCTTTTTTTATATTTTAGTACACCTGCAGATTCTTCCAATATTTGCCTTCTATCAATTGGCTTTGCATTAAGAATTTCATCTACGCGACCTTGAGATATTATACTGAATGCTTCTTTTCCTAATCCTGAATCTAAAAATAGTTCTATAATATCTTTAAGTCGTGATCGGTCATTATTTAAATAATATTCACTTTCCCCGCTTCTATATAAACGACGTGTGACTACGAGTTCTTCTGTATCAACATTTAATTTACCTGAACTATTATCTAATTTTAATTTTACTTCAGCAAAATTTTGAGCTTTTCTATGTTCTGCACCAGAAAAAATAATATCTTCCATTTTTGCGCCACGTAATGATTTAGCAGATTGTTCACCCAAAACCCACTTAATTGCATCTGTAATATTACTCTTACCACTACCATTAGGTCCTACTATTGCCGTGACACCTTCATCAAACTGTACATTTGTATGTTCAGCAAATGATTTAAATCCAAAGGCATCAATAGATTTCAAATATACCATGCTATTCTCCTTTAAAGTGTTTCTCAGATGCGAGATAAAAACAACGTAATGCAAATACGTTCATGCTCTCGCTTCTATATGATTAGTGCATCAATAAATTTGTCACAGCGACTTGCAATGATTACATGCTTTATTAACTCATCTATTAGAAATGCTTTCATATCATTCATTAACGCATCTTAAATTATTTACATTTTCGTCCAACATGCGCTAAATCGTCTGTAAGCTACACCACAATATACGATGGAACTGACATTAAACCTCTTTATTTTTCAAGAGTTTATAAGCACTTTCTGCTGCTTGTTGCTCTGATTCTTTTTTCGTTTTGCCTTTGCCTATCGCAACCGGCTTGTTTTCTAAAATCACTTCCGACGTAAATAAACGATGATGTGCAGGACCTTCTTCATTGATTAAACGATAAGTAACGTCACCTTTGTTTTGCTGATGCACATATTCTTGAAACTGTGTTTTAAAGTCGACGACACCATCCAGTTTATCGTCTTCCACAAATGGAAAAATCACATTTTCAGCAAATTTCCAAACAGCGGTTAGGCCTTGGTCCAAATACAGTGCACCTACAAAAGCTTCAAATGCATCTGATACAAGTGAGGGTCTTGTTCTACCACCTGTTTTTTCTTCTCCTTTACCTAACAAGATAAGTTCGTGTAATGCAATTTTATTCGCGAATATTACAAGTGAAGGCTCACAAACAATTGTCGCACGCATTTTCGTTAAATTACCTTCTGGTAACTCTGGATATTTGTCAAACAAATAGCGTGAAACCGTCAATTCTAATACCGCATCTCCTAAAAACTCTAAACGTTCATTATGATCTAATCTATCCATATTGAAATCATTGATAAAGCTCGAATGTGAAAATGCTTGTTGATATAAATTCACTTTATTAAAATTCAAATTTAATTCTTGCATTTTTTTTGAAAACTTTTCTTGGAATGCATTAACCATTTCCTTTTTTTTATGATTCGTCAATACTTTTCCACCTCAATTTAAAGTAATTTTGTATATACTTATGCCTTTATATTTTACGTGAATTTATTATAAAACTAAAGGGAAAACTGCTAATCATACATTCATTTTATCATTTATAGAACATTAACCCTCTTTAACGATTACTATTGATATGATTACTAAAGTTAACTGCTTTTTAATAGAAAAAATCTGAGCCGTAAAATCCACGACTCAGATATTTGTTTATTATTTTTCCATACTATTGATAAAGTTAACTGCATCACCAACAGTGTTGATTTTTTCAGCTTCTTCATCTGGAATTTCAGTACCAAATTCGTCTTCTAATTCCATAACTAATTCAGCAATATCAAGTGAGTCAGCGCCTAAATCATCTTTGAAAGATGCATCTTGAGTTACTTTTTCAGCGTCAACACCTAAACGGTCAACGATGATATCTTTTACTTTGTCGAAGTTTTCCACGTCGATTCACCTCCTTTTAAAAGCCTATGATAGACTTTTATATTTTCCCATTTTATCGATTGAAATACAAGTAGTATTTCAATGAATTACATACTTAGAGCATGACATACATCCATAAGTCATATCAAGTCATGTTCAAAATGGTATGTCCGTACAGTTACACTATTCCATAAACATACCACCATTGACATGTATTGTTTGACCAGTAATATATTTTGCTTTGTCTGAAGCTAAAAATATTACTGTATTTGCAATATCAGTGTCTTCTCCAAATCTTGCTAATGGAATTTGTTGCAACATTTGATCTTTTAAATCATCTGATAATGCATCTGTCATGTCAGATACAATAAATCCTGGTGCAACGGCATTAACTGTGATATTTCTTGAAGCTAATTCTTTCGCAGCAGATTTAGTCAATCCAATAACGCCTGCTTTTGTTGCAACATAATTAGCTTGGCCTGGATTTCCTACTGCACCAACTACACTAGATAAATTGATGATTGACCCACTTTTTTGTCTTAACATTTGTGGTGTAACCTTTTGAATACAGTTAAATACACCTTTTAAATTAGTGTCGATAACGTCATCCCATTCACTTTCTTTCATACGCATCAATAAATTATCTCTAGTAATACCTGCATTATTGACTAATACATCGACTGTACCAAATTGGTTTACTACTTCTTTAATCATTGCTTTTACTTCATCGCCATTGGCAACATTAGCTTGAATTGCTAAGCTTTCTACACCTTTAGCTTTCACTTCTTCTACTACAGCCTCTGCTTTTTCTCTATTACCTGCATAGTTTACTGCTACGTTATAACCTTCTTCAGCTAACTGAATTGCTATACTACGACCAATACCTCTAGATGCTCCAGTTACTAATGCATTTTTAGTCATTTTCATTCCACCCTTTTACGTCTTCTAATGTTTGAATTGAAGTAAGCTTAACATCTCTATTTATTTTTTTTATTAATCCTGAAAGTACTTTACCTGGCCCAATTTCAATAAAATGGTCGACACCTTGATCAAGTAGCCATGTCACAGAATCTATAAATTGAACCGGAGAATATAATTGTTTAATCATATTCTCTTTAATTTCTTTAGCATCTGTTTCACCTTTAGCATTTACATTTTGTACCACTGGATAATTGGCGTCGTTCCATTCAAATTGTTCGATATAATTTGCAAAGTCCGATTCAATAACTTGCATCATGGATGAATGGAAAGGACCAGAAACGGCTAAAGGCATGACGCGTTTAGCACCCAAAGATTTTCCTTCAGCAACAAGTTGATCTATTAATGTTTTATGCCCTGAAACCACAATTTGTCCAGGTGCATTGATATTAGCAGGTTCTATGACTTCGTCTTCTGTTGAAAGTTGTTTGCAAATGTCATCAACTTCACTGTAATTTAATCCTAGGACAGCTGCCATGCTACCAACACCATCAGGAAAAGCTGCTGCCATCAATTGTCCACGTTTACGAACTATTTTTACCGCGTCCTCAAACTTTAATACGCCACTCGCTACTAGACTCGCGTACTCACCTAAGCTATGACCCATTGTATAATCTGCATCAATTTGTTTTAATGCCATTAATAAAGCGGTACTATGTGTAAGTAATGCTGGTTGTGTATTTTCAGTTTGGCCTAATTTACCTTCGGCATCTTCAAACATTGTTTCTAAGATATCAAAATCCAATTGTGCTTGTGCTTCATTTAGAATTGATGTTGCGGCATCACTTTCATTAAACAAATCACTAGCCATGCCTACTTTTTGTGACCCTTGTCCAGGAAAAATAATCGCTGTTTTACCCATTTTTTGACCCCACCGTTTCTCTCATTGTATCTACTATATTTAATTCTCCAGCAACCTTAGCTTGACGAATTGCTGAATAAAATGCCTTGGCATTAGAACTACCATGTGCTTTTACAACGATACCATTCAATCCTAGTAAAACTGAACCACCATATTCTGCATAGTCCATTTTTGTAGTTAACTCATTTAAATCTTTGCGTAAGACTAACGCTGCTAATTTATTTTTTAAACTACTTAAAAGTGTAGATTTCAACATTTTCCCTATAGATTTTGCTACACCTTCTAGATTTTTTAGGATCATGTTACCAGTATAGCCATCTGTGACAACGACATCTGCAGCATCATCCATTAATACTTTCGCTTCTACATTACCAGCAAAATGAAATTCTTGTTGTTCATCCATTAAATTAAACGCTTTTTTAGTTAATGTATTTCCTTTAGCTGCTTCAGTTCCTATATTAAGCAATGCTACAGAAGGTTGTTCAATATTACGTATTTTTTGTGCGTAAATATTGCCTAATTGTGCATATTGCAATAAGTGTTCTGCTTTAGCATCCGCATTTGCACCGACATCCATAAATACAAAACCTTTACCTGATACAGTAGGTAAAGTAAGCACTAATGCTGGTCTTTCTACACCTTTAATCCTACCAACAATAAATAGTCCTGCAGACATTAATGCACCTGTATTACCGGCTGATACACATCCATCCGCTTCACCAGATTTTACTGCTTCAGCCATGCGCACCATCGAACTATTTTTTTTCCGTTTAATTGCTCTTACAGGTTCATCTTCCATCGTTATCGCTTCTGTACAGTGACGTACTTCCACTCTTTCGTGATTAATATTACATTTATTTTGGTCTCCAAATAATATAATTTCTAAATCTTTAAAATCATTGACCGCTTTTTCAACAGCTTCTAAAACGATGCCAGGTGCGTCATCGCCACCCATCATGTCGATAGCTATTTTAACCATTTTGTTCATCCTCACTTGTATAATACATTTTGAATGTACCTCTAAATACTAAAGTATCTTTGACATACGAATTTACTTTTATCTTAAAATATTTATTCGTTATTTCGACAGCTTGTGCTTCAGCACGTACTGTATCGTTTAATTTAACTTGTTTTAAAAATGAAACATTACTTTCTTTAGTTAAAACGACTGGTTTATGTATAAGTGCCACACATAATGAATTGGCCTGTGCAAACAACACATGACCTCTGGCAATCTTATTTCTTGTAAATACTGAATCTTCATCAATATTAATCAGAGATGTTGCTTGATGATCTGGTTCAACGTTAATCACATCACCTATGATTTCACTTCCATCAATAGATCGAATACTTTCATGATTTTTTCTCGCAACGGATTTTATTCTTTTTCTCAATTCAGGAATATTTAAGTGTGTACGATCCAACCTTATTGTTTGGATACTGACTGAAAAAAGACTGCTTAAATCAAGATCAGTAATAAAGGGATTTTTTTCTATTTCTTTTTTTATCGCTTCACGACGTTCTTGTTTTTTTAACTTCATAGTTTACTACTCCCTAATTTTAGTACCAAGTCTTAAACATTCCTAACATATCATAACACTTTCTATTTCAATTGCTCAACTAAAAACATAAGACTTTCTCCATTATATTGAGTTAAAGCTGAACACTTTTATAACCAAAGCAAAAAAGTTTTTAAAGTTAATATATAACTTTTAATAATAATATGTTAAATTATATAAAAATAAAATTTATCGTTTTTAAAACGCTTAACTATTAAAATATTTTCAGAAATACATAGATTATTCATTCCAATTCAAAGGGGTTGTAAACATTGAAAAAAGTAGTGACCAATGCATTGCTATCTGCAACATTTTTTGCAGCTTTTTCCACTCAGAGTAACGCAAAAGAAATCAATAGTATCGTTCCTGAAAACTTAGAAAGTTCAACTGAAACAAAAATTTCCAATAAAATAGATGTAGAACATTTCCTACAAAACAACGCTACATCTGTGCTCAATACAAATAAAACTAAAACAGAATCTATTAATAAAAATGCATTTAAACAATACAAAGTAATCAATAGTAGTGTTGATTCAACTGGCGTTAAACATTATGAATTAAAACCAAAAATCAATCATATTTTAGCTAATGATAGCACAATTAAAGTCCATGTGAACTCTGATGGAAACGTATCACTTATCAATGGTCATATACACAGACAACATATCGACGTTAATAATACGGTGAAACTATCTTCTTCCCAAGCAGAAAAATTAGCCTTTAAAGCAATTGGTAAAAAAAGCAATGACGTTACAAACATCGATGGCTTTAAAGTAGTGTCTAAAAACAAACTAGATGTTAATAGTAAAAAAGAAAGATATATATATAATATAGAATTAAATTACATATCTCCTAAGCCTGCACATTGGCAAATACAAGTTGATGCTAGCACTGGGGAAATATTAAAAAAACAAAATGTGATTGAACACGCTTTAGAAAAAGGCTCTGGTATCGGAGTGAATGGTGATAAAAAATCACCACTTTATGTATCTAGCAACAATGGACAATATACTTTAAATGATACAACGACAGATGCACATATTAATACTGAAAGTGCCAATGGAACCACTGATCAATTTTCTCCTATCATAAATGATTCAAAATATTTTGATGAAAAACAACAACGTCCTGGCGTCGATGCACACTATTACGCAAAAGCAGTTTATGATTATTATTTAAATACACATGATAGAAATAGTTACGACGATAATGCTGCTGATATTAATTCAGTTGTCCATTTTGATAAGAACTATAATAATGCAGCATGGACCGGACAATATATGGTTTACGGTGACGGTGATGGTCAAACATTTAATCCCTTATCAGGCGCTAAAGATATTGTTGCTCATGAATTAACACATGCGGTAACTGAAAGAACTGCTAATTTAGAATATGTAAATCAATCGGGTGCACTCAACGAATCTTTCTCAGATGTATTTGGGTATTTTATTGACCCTGACAACTGGCTGATGGGTGAAGATGTATATACTCCCAATCAAGATGGTGACGCTTTAAGAAGCTTAAAAGATCCAGAAAAATACGATCAACCAGCACATATGGATCAATTTTATACTGGCGCTGAAGATAATGGTGGTGTCCATATTAATAGTGGTATTCCAAACAAAGCTGCATATCTAACGATACAATCAATTGGTAAAGAAAAAGCTGAGCAAATATACTATCTCGCATTAACTCAATATTTGACGTCCAATGCTGAATTTTCTGATGCCAAAATTGCCTTAAAACAAGCAGCAGATGAATTATATGGCCATAATAGTAACGAATCACAATCTGTAACACAAGCATGGACTAAAGTAGGTGTAGGCTCTTAAATATTAAAAAACAGCAGTTTAGCAAATGACATGCTAAATTGCTGTTTTTGTTAATCAAAACTAGTATATAGTAAATTATCTTCTACAAATGTTCTTAATCTTTGATACTCATCTTCAAAAAATGCACCGGATTGAATTAATTCTGCTGCCTCATCTCTCGCTACTTCTAACATTTTATAATCTTCAACAACATTCGCTACTAAAAAGTCAGGTAACCCACTTTGTTTCACACCAAAGAAATCACCAGGTCCTCTCATTTCTAAATCACGTTCACTTAATTCAAAACCATCTGTTGTTTGTGTCATTACATTCATACGTTCTATCCCTGTTTCAGTTTTCGGTGAAGCAATTAATACACAATAGCTTTGGTGTTCACTTCTACCAACACGTCCTCTTAATTGATGTAAAGTCGATAATCCAAATCGATCCGCATCATATATCATCATAAATGTTGCATTTGGGACGTTAACTCCTACTTCTACCACTGTCGTTGACACTAATATATCAATTTCATGATTACTAAATTGTTGCATCACTTGATCTTTTTCTTCTGAGGTTAATTTACCATGAAGTAGTCCAACTTTTCCTTTACCATAATAGGCTTGTAAAGATTCGAACAATTCAACTACATTTTGTACATCTTCTAAATGCTCTGAACTTTCTATCAATGGACAAATCACATATGCTTGTCTACCTTTTTTTAATTCAGCAGACATTTGTTGTAATACACTTTCATATGCTTCATGTTTAGACCAAGAGGTTATAATAGGTTTCCTACCCTTTGGTAACTGTTTGATTGAGGATACATCCATTTCTCCAAAAACAGAAATTGCTAATGTGCGTGGAATAGGTGTCGCTGTCATAAACAAAACGTTTGTCATCGCGCCTTTTTCTCTCAGCAATTGTCGTTGATTGACACCAAAACGATGCTGTTCATCTGTAATTACAAGGCCCACATTATTAAAGACAACATCATCTTGAATAAGCGCATGTGTACCAATAATACAATCTATCTCATTTTGCTCGAGCTGTTCCAACAAAATTTTGCGTTTTTTCCCTTTTACTGAACCTGTAAGTAAAGCAATGTTCATTCTGTCACCAAAGATTTCTGCAAGACTTTCAGCATGCTGTTCTGCAAGTATTTCCGTAGGTACCATTAAAGCAGATTGATAACCTGCTGTTTTTAATGCATACATACAAATTGCAGCTACGACTGTTTTTCCCGATCCAACATCACCTTGTAACAATCTATGCATGCGAATAGGCGCTTTTAAATCTCTAAATATCTCGTTTACACTTTGCTTTTGTGCCTCAGTTAATTCAAATGGTAAACATGATATAAAATTTCTTACTAATTGAATATCATAATCAATTTCGATTGCGTCATCTGATATTTTTTCCAACCTATTTAGCCATTGCATTCTAAGTTCAAACATAAATAATTCAATAAATGCGTAAGTTCTTCTCGCTTTGAGCAATGAAGTTTTGTCCGGTGCAAGGTGTAATGTTTTGATTGTATCTTCTAGTGTTTCTAATTTATATTTTTCTCTCAATGAATCTGATATCCATTCATGAATCGTAACATGTTCTAAAACTTGCCTAATCATATCACGTAATGGTTTTTGCTTTATCCCTTCTTTAATTCGATAAATGGGTTCAAATTGTACATCTTCCATTGCTGGTTGATTAAAAAACATTCGATTTCCGATAATTTCTTGCTTATTTCTATTCCATTTTCCTTTAATCGTAACCGTTTGGTGTAGTTCTAGTTTCTTTTTCAAGTAGGGTTGATTAAAAAATACACATTTTACTGCAATATTGTTAACCATTAAATGAACTGTCAACTTAGATTTATTCCTACCAAAAAAAGCGACAGTGGGTGTTGAGTATACTTCCCCAACAACAGTCACCATCGCTTGATCCTCTGCTTCATTCAAGTCAACTACAGTATTGTCTTCATAACGCGTTGGTAAATATAAGATTAAATCTTCTACTGTATAAATGTTCAATTCATTTAATACCGCTAACCGCTTAGGACCTAAACCCTTGATTTGTGATAATGGAAATGGGCTTTCTATTAAATTGACTTTTGACATTTTAATCACCAAATATTTCTTGTTTTAAACGCTGTCCTGTCGGTGTGCCTGCTAAACCTCCACGACCAGTTTCACGCAACGCTGAAGGCATCGTTTGCCCTATTTTATACATTGCTTCTATTACTTCGTCTGTCGGGATTCTGGAAGTTACACCTGCTAATGCCATATCGGCTGAGACGATTGCATTAGATGCCCCAGCTGCATTTCTTTTTACACAAGGTACTTCTACTAATCCAGCTACAGGGTCACATACTAAACCTAGCATATTTTTCAAACAAATTGCAAAAGCTTCCGAAGATTGTTGTGGTGTACCACCTGCAAGCTCAACTGTCGCACCTGCAGCCATAGCTGCGGCCGATCCAACTTCTGCCTGACAACCACCTGCTGCACCAGATATCGATGCATTATTTGCTACAACAAATCCAAATGCGCCTGAAGTTAATAAGAAATTCAACATATCTTTACGTGTAGGTTCTAATCGTGGTTTCAAACCAAACAGAACCCCAGGAACGACTCCAGCTGAACCAGCCGTTGGTGTAGCACAAATTTTACCCATTGCTGCATTTACTTCATTTGTTGCTACTGCTTTGCTCACAGCATCTAATAATGTTGCACCAGATAAAGATTTACCTGTTTTTAAATATTCTTTTATTAAAACAGCGTCTCCACCTGTTAGACCAGTCGTTGAAGTTACGCCTTCTAAGCCTTCATCTAATGCATTTTCCATAGTTTGTAAATTTTTATCCATATGTGCATATACTTCTTCTTCTGATAAACCAGTAACTTCCATTTCTTGCTCAAGCATCACTTCATATATTTTTTTATCTTCTGTCTCACATTTTTCAATGAGTTCTTTTACACTTTTAAACATTGATATCCCTCCATTAGGCGTCGCCCATGAGTGAGACTGTCACTACACCATCGACGTTTTTTATTTTTTCTATTATTTCATCATTGATAGCATCATCTAATTCACATGTCATTAATGCTTGGTCACCTTTTTCTTTTCTTGAAACTTGCATGCTGCCAACATTAATACTGGAATCACCTAATATATTAGCTACACGGCCGATCGTACCAAATGTATCTTTATGGAATACTAAAAGTGCTGGATAGTTACCACTAATTGCAATACTAAAACCATTGATTGCAACAACTTCTATCTTACCGCCACCAATAGACACACCTTCAACAGAAATTTCTTTTTCTCCGTCTCTCATATTAATAATTGCAGTGTTTGGGTGAGAGCGTTCTTCTGCCATTTCAATAAAATTCACTTTCATGCCAATTTCTTCAGCAGTCTCTAAACTTTTTTGGATTCGATCGTCGTCTGTATCATATCCTAATAAGCCACCCACAAGTGCTACATCTGTACCATGGCCCTTATATGTTTCCATAAATGACCCATACAAATATATATCAACTTGTTTTGGTATTTGATTAAATAAATCTTTAGCTACTAAGCCAATTCTGACTGCACCTGCTGTATGTGAAGATGATGGACCAACCATTGTTGGACCAATTATATCGAAAACTGTTTTATATTTCATAATGGATACCCCACCCTTATTTTTAATCATTCTAAAGTGTTGCGCTTACATTTTATTTGCACCTTTATTATTATAACAATTTAAGTTAACATTATAAACTAATTTTAGTTGTACTGCTTTTAATTCAAAATTATTACAAATTGCACACTATTGTGAATTGAATACACATATAAACATAATGAAAATAATTATTCTTTACCGTGAATATTATTACGATATTTACATCTATTTAGTATATACTTCTTTAAACATTAACTTCACCCATTTTTTTGCGTCAAAATAAATATACGTAACCAGATATGACACATACCTAATTACGTATATTGATAGAAATTTTTGTCGTTATCAACAAACTAACATTATTCCACAGAAAACAGATATTGATATACAGGCTGATCACCTTGATGTTGATCTATTTCAATATCTGGATACGTTGTTTCAATCCAGGATTCAACATTAGATGTTATATCACTATTGGCATCTTCACCGATAATCATAGTGATTATTTCACTTTCGTCCGTAATCATTTGAGACAATAACTGTTTAACAGTCTCAAATTCATCTTCATTGCTTGTGACAATTTTATCCTCGACTAATCCCATAAATGCATCTTTTTTTATTTCTACACCATCGACTTTGGTATCCCTAACAGCGTAAGTAACAGAGCCAGAAGTTATCACTTCTAATGATTCAATCATGCGTGCTTTATTATCAATTAATTCGTCTGATTCATCATAATTAAATAATGCAGCTATTCCTTGTGGTATAGATTTCGAAGGAATCACAATAGTTTCAGCATCTACAATTGATGCAGCTTGTTCACTCGCCATCATAATATTTTTATTATTTGGCAAGATGATTGCACGTTTACATTGGGATTGTTCAATCACTTTCACAATATCTTCAGTAGACGGGTTCATTGTCTGGCCACCACTTATTAAATGTGTCGCACCCATGGATTTAAACAATTCTGATATGCCTTCTCCCATAGAAATAGCGATGACAGCAGTGTCTACTGTTGAAGTTTCTTGATTAGATTGTTGTGTATTTGTACCTTTTTGTTCTTTTTTTACAACTTCACGATGTTGTTCTCGCATATTCTCAACTTTTAATTTAATTAATTCACCATATTGTTGTCCGTAATTAAAAACATCGCCAGGTTTTTCTGTATGTACATGAACTTTTACAATTTCATCATCATTAATAACTAATAATGAATCCCCAAATTGACTCATTTCTTCTCTAAAAGTATCTTCATCGAATACTTTTTTATTCACCCCAAAACGAACCATCATTTCGGTACAATATCCATAAACAATATCTTCAGTATTAATCACACCGTGGAAGTCATGTTCTTCATTCACTAAAGTTTCTGTATCTAATTTTGGAGTTTCTGCAGTTACAGTTTCACCTTTTAAAGCTTTTAGGAAACCTTCATAAACGATAACTAATCCTTTACCACCACTATCAACTACACCAACTTCTTTTAATACAGGTAACAAATTGGGCGTATTCTCTAAAGAAATTTGGGCTTGTTCTATAATATATGTCACAAGTTCAATGCAATCTTCTGTTTCTTGTGCCTTTTGTATACCTGCATCCGCAGCATCTCTAGCAACAGTTAAAATTGTGCCTTCTACGGGTTTCATAATTGCTTTATATGCAGTGTTAACACCAGCTTTAAAACTTTCTGCTAATTGCTGTGCATTAATTTCGCTAAAACTTTCTAAATTTTTGCTAAATCCTCTAAAAAGCTGTGATAAGATAACGCCAGAATTTCCACGTGCCCCCATTAATAAGCCTTTTGAAAATGTTTTACCTAACTCGCCAATATGCTGTGATAAATTCTCTTCTACTGCTTCTCTGCCTGATGTCATTGTTAAGTTCATATTTGTCCCTGTATCCCCATCTGGCACCGGGTATACATTTAATGAATCTACTAAATCTGAATGATTAGATAAATTTTGTGCCCCTTGAATAATCATTTCGGCAAATAATTTACCATTTATTTTACTAACCATCTCGTTATGTCCTCCTAGTTTTTCTTGCCATTATCCACTCGTACGCCTTGTACAAATATATTAATTGAATTTACTTTAACTTTTAATGTTTGTTCTAATGTATATTTGACAGTTGATTGAACATTGCTTGCAACTTCTGATATCTTTGTACCGTAACTTACAATGATATACATATCAACATCCAACACACTATTTTCTTCTCTCACAACAATGCCTTTTGCATAATTTTCATAACCTAAAATTTCAGCAATTCCATCTCTTACTTGTTGTCTAGAAGCCATTCCTACAATGCCATAACATTCTACCGCTTTACTACCCACAACTGAAGCTATTACTTCGTTTGAAATGTCTATGCTACCATAATCATTTGTAATTTCTAATGTCATTTTATTGGGCCTCCTAGTTTATGGTTCTCACTTTATTTTTGATACTTTAAAACTTTATATTAAGATTAAAAAATACAATATTATCCATAGTTTACAATTATATCATAAAATGAGTGTAACAAAAGTAGAAGCTATGTAAAGAAATTTTTTTCATTTTATTGCCATTATTTTTTTTATGTGGTACATTATTCAAGTATGTAGTAGATATGTGTATTTATATTTATTAAAGGAGGTACTTTCATGGGCAAACAATGTTTCGTAACAGGTCGCAAAGCTTCAACTGGAAACAATCGTTCACACGCTTTAAATTCTTCTAAAAGAAGATGGAATGCTAACCTTCAAAAAGTTAGAATTCTTGTAGACGGAAAACCTAAAAAAGTTTGGGTTTCTGCACGTGCTTTAAAATCTGGTAAAGTAACTAGAGTTTAATAAATATAATGCACGAAAAAGACCAATCCTTATGTGGAGGATTGGTCTTTTTTTGTTTATAATTAATTTTGCTACGATTTATCAATCTTTACTTTTAATCATTAATACGCTACCTGAATAAATAGAAACAGTACCTCGTGGTTTTATTAATTCATTAGATATTGTCAGCGTAGAACCGAGCTGTAAAGATGATTGCTTCAATTCATATTTAAAATTGGCTAATGAAATAACTGTAGGATATGTAATTGGGATGAATGATATATATGGATAATTAAAATCTCTTTCAACACAATGATCTTTAGCAGATAAATATGAAATTTCATTTTGTTGGTCAATGATTTTAATGTTAATTTTCTTTTTTGTATATTCTGGTTTCTCTAAAATTTGCAATGCACCCATAAAATGGTCTAAACGTCCACCGGTTGCTCCATAAACACATATTTCACTGTAGCCTGAATGGATTGCTTGATCGATACCCAATGCTAAATCAGTGTCATCTTTTTCAGAATGATATGGATTAATTGCTAGTTTTTCAGCCAAATAATCCCTTTCTTCTTTAGTTATTGAATCAAAATCACCGACTGCAAATTGAGGCATAATACCTGATTCAATCAATATTAATGCACCTCGGTCAACCCCTATCCATGACTCATTTGCCTTATTTTGTAAAATATTTTCTGGTAAATTTCTTGCACCACATAATAAATTGACTTTCATTGACTTCAACCTTTCAATGTTTGCGTCACTTGTTTATAATCTTTTTGTTTAAAGAAATATGAACCAGCTACCAACATAGTGGCACCGTGTTCGATAACAGTTGCAACTGTTTCATCGTTAATACCACCATCAACTTCGATTTCAAATGATAAGTTTAATGCTTTCTTTATCTTGACTAGTTCGTCCAATTTACTAATGCTATCTTGAATGAATGTTTGACCGCCAAATCCAGGATTAACTGTCATGACAAGTACATAATCCACCATTTTTAGCACTGGCATAATCGTATTCACCGATGTACCTGGGTTAATGACTACACCAGCTTTTACATTAGTATTTTTAATTTGTTGTATTACTCTATGAATATGCGGTGTTGCTTCCACATGTACTGAAATCATGTCTGCACCCTGTGCTGCAAAAAGCTCCACATATTTTTCTGGTTCTTCTATCATCAAATGCACATCTATTGGTAAATCAGTACCCTTTCTAACGGCTTCTAATATAGGCAATCCAATTGAAATATTTGGAACAAATTGACCGTCCATCACATCAAAGTGCACACCATCAACACCTGCATCTTCTAATGCTTTTAATTCCTTTTGTAATTGTAAAAAATCAGCTGATAATAATGATGGATATAATTTTGCCACTTAATATCTTTCCTTTCTGTTTGCAATTTCATTAAATAATTGTAAATAATGTTCATATCTAAAGTGAGCTATATTCCCTTTTTCTATTTCATGCTTAACATTACACTTGGGTTCGTTTATATGGTTGCAATCTCTAAATTTACAATGTTCACCATATTCATTGATTTCCATGAAATAATGTTTCACTTCATCTTTTTGAATATGATTAAAATCTAATGCGCTAAATCCAGGTGTGTCAGCTATAAAGCCATTTTTTCGTTCAAATAATTCTACATGCCTTGTAGTATGTCTACCCCTATTTAACGCTCTAGATATATGTTGTGTTTCAATATTCAATTCAGGAAAATATCGATTTAATAACGTAGATTTCCCAACACCTGATTGACCGCTTAATACTACTAGTCCTTCTCCCCATTGCATGAAAACTTCATCGATATGATCTTCAACACTTATAAATTGTGTATAATATCCCATATTTTCATAAACTTTTAGTGTCTGTAATATTTTGTTTTCCATGCTAGGTGAAGTAATATCACGTTTAGTTACTAATATGCGAGGTCTCATATGATACGAGTGTGCTATGACTAAAAATCTATCCAATAACTGAGTTGAAAATTCAGGTTCTACCGCACTCATCACTAATACTAGGTGATCAACATTGCTAACTGGTGGTCTTTTTAATTCATTTTTTCGTTCGTGAACATGGTGAATATAACCTTCTGTAATATTTTCAACTTCAAAATCTACAACATCACCAACAATAGGTGAAAATTTATTTTTTCTAAATAATCCACGTGGTTTTGTGTCGTACATTTCGCCATTTACATCTACGCGATATACACCACTTAATGATTTTATGATGCGTCCTGTTTTCACTTAGGCACCCCTCTTTTAAAAGCTTTACATACTATATTATAGCAAAGGCTTTTTAATTTAAATACGATTTGAGACTATTTCAGTTAAAAATAAATAACAGAGCATTATTACTACATGGAATGATAGCAATAATACTCTGTTATAGTCATTTTTTATAAGCAGTTCGCAGAAGCCTTTGGCTTCTGCATAAGCGCAACTAAACTCCCTTCACTTTGTTCGTTAAGTTGCGCTAAAAATCATAAGGAATATCTTTATCAGCTACAATCTTGCCATCAACTCGAATCGTATAACCCGCCGTCTCTCCTTTTTCAATCGTCATTGGAATAGTAACGGTTTTATCATCTTTAATTTTGAAGCTTTGTGCAGCTGATGATCCTTTGTCATCCTTGTCTCTCACATATACTTTCACTTCTTGGCTTTCATCATCATCACCCGTATAGGGAACTTGATAGGTTTCTGTATATGTTTTAGTTTGAGGTTTATCATCTTCTTTAGATGACTTATCTTCTTGCTCCTCAGAATCTTTATCTTCTTTTTTCTCTGATGCTTTCGGTTTACCTGTAGATACTACGAATTCTACGGTAGAACCTTCATCTACTTCTTCGTCTTTAGGTGATTGACTAATGACATTGTCCTTTTTAACTGTTTTATCAGAGCGTTTTTCTACAGTAACTACTTTAAATCCTTTAGATTCTAGTTCAGATTTAGCTGTCTTGAATGATTTTTTCTCATAATCATCCACATAAACTTGTTTAACACCTAATGATTCAGTCAATTTAATGTCACTATCATTTATTTTCACTCTATCACCTGGCGATATACTTTGTGCTTCAATTAAGCCTTTAGCTACATTTTGTTTCGTATAAGATTGATCTACTTTTTCATCATCAATTCCTAATTTTTTTAATTTATTTAATGCCTCTGCTTTTGGTAATCCATATAAATTTGGCATTTCTGCAGTTTTAGGTCCTTTTGATAATACAATGTCTACTTTACTTTGTTGTTCTAAACGTTCACCTTTACCAGGTGATGTTTTAATAATTTTATTCTCAGGATATTTATCACTATAAGCTCTTGTAGTTTTGCCTAATTCTAGTTTGTTATCCTTTAAAATACCTTCAGCTTCTTTTTCAGTCTTACCTATTAAATTAGGTGTTTCCAAATATTTATTACCAAACATTCCCATGGCCATAAAACCAAATAATCCAAACAACAGTAATACAATGATTAAACCATAGAAAAACTTTTTCTTTTTTGATCTTTTTTTCGGAGGCATTGTATATAATTGTTCCTCATTTGATTGAAAATATTGTTGATTAACAATTGGAATTTGCATGGTTTGATTCATGCTTTTTGCTTTATCTTCATCACGAGTCTGATTAGCAATCTCTGCTTTATCAATAGGCACTGTTTTAGTGTCAGCATCAACAGAATGATAGGGTGATTCATTTTCACGCTCTTTTGTCAGGACAGTAGACAAGTCATCTTGCATTTCCTGAACCGATTGATAGCGATCTTTCTTATCTTTTTCAGTCGCTTTAAGCACGACGTTGCTCAATGATTGTGGTACTTCAGAACGTTTGTTAGAAACATTAGGCATCGGATCTTGGATATGTTTTATAGCGATGCTTACTGCTGTTTCACCGGAAAAAGGAGGTTGTCCTACTAACATTTCATATAGTACAACACCAATAGAATATATATCAGTGCCGTTATCTGTTACATCACCGCGCGCTTGTTCAGGAGAAAGGTATTGAACCGTCCCTAAAACATGATTTGTTTGGGTCATCGTCGTTTCGCTTAATGCTTTTGCAATACCAAAATCTAATATTTTTAGTGTTTGATCACGATTCACCAAAATATTTTGAGGTTTTACATCACGATGAACAATCTTTGTATCATGTGCATGCTTTATTCCTTCAATAATTTGTTCAGTAAATTTGATTACGGTTTTGATGTCTAGAGGTCGATGTTGTTGAATATATTCTGATAAAGTGGGACCTTCTATGTACTCCATCACTAAAAAGAAATTTTCATCATTTTCAGTGACATCAAAAACATTAACGATATTTTTATGTGAAAGTTGTGTTAAATTGTGGACTTCACGTTCAAAACGCTTAATTGTTTCTTCTTTTTCACCAGAAGGTATCCTAATAGCTTTAATTGCTACATTGCGATTTAAAATTGTGTCATCAGCCAAATATACTGTGCTCATGCCACCGCCGCCAAGCTTTTTTATCACTTTATAACGTTCGCTTATTAATTTTCCAATCATACCTTATCTCCTTCAATTTCTGCTAAAACAATACTCACATTATCATTCGTTTCTTGAGATATTGCTAATTCAATAAGATTCCGGCCGTGTGTTTCTAAATCATTTTTTTGCATTAATTCTTCTTGAATCATATGATTTCTCGCAAAATCTGTTAATCCATCCGAGTTAAGTAATAGAAAATCATAAAAATTAGTTCTTTTTACAAAAATATCTGGTGTTACTACCTTATCCGTACCCATAACTTTTGTAATAATATTTTTTTGCGGATGATTGAATGCTTCTTCAGCACTAATTTGACCAATCATCACTAAATGATTAACGAAAGAATGATCGTTTGTAATTTGTTCAATCTCTCTACTATTAACCAAATATCCTCTTGAATCACCAATATTTGCGACCACTACATAATCATCAAATACTAACGCACAAACACAAGTTGTTCCCATGCCATAATAGTCTGTATTATCAACAGAGAGTTGATATAATTCACGATTAATCGCTTTTAGTGTAGTTCTCAGCCAATCCTCGGCTTGGTTAGGTTCAATTAAATTTTCTTCTTCAAAACGACGTTGCAATTCATCTGTTACAAATTGACTTGCTACTTCTCCTGCTAAATGTCCACCCATACCATCACAGAGTACAAGTAATTGTTGTTCTGTTTTATTATAGAACACACCACCTGCATCTTCGTTCTTATCACGATATTGACCTGTGTCAGTAAAAAATTGTGCTTTTAGCATACTATTACCTCGTTTCTACTTTTCGTTCCTTAGCTCTTAATTGACCACATGCTGCATCTATATCAGCACCTTGTTCTCTTCTTATAGTTGCATTAATACCTAGTCTCTTTAATTCTTTTTCAAATTTAAAGATATCTTCTTTAGGCGTCTTGACGTAATTTCTTTCTGGTACATGGTTCACAGGTATTAAATTTACATGACAGTTTAATTTTTGAATTAAATGTGCTAACTCTCTCGCATGCTCAACTTGGTCGTTGACGCCTCCAAATAGACCATATTCAAATGTAACACGTCTATTTGTTGTTTCTTGATAATATTTAATGGCTTCCATTAATTTTTCAACATTATACGCTCGGTTAATAGGCATTAATCGAGAACGAATTTCGTCATTAGCCCCATGTAAGCTTACTGCAAAATTGATTTGAATATCTTCGTCAGCAAAATCATAAATTCTAGGTATAATACCAGAAGTAGAAACAGTAATATGACGCGCACCTATATTTAAACCATTGTCATGATTAACAATCTTCAAAAAGTCCATCATTTCATCATAGTTTTCAAATGGCTCACCAATACCCATGATGACGATTTGAGATACACGTTCTTCGGTTTCATCTAATGCTTTTTGGACAGTAAGCACTTGAGATACAATTTCTCCCGCTTCTAAATTACGCTTTAAGCCACCTAGTGTAGATGCACAGAATGTACAACCTATACGGCAACCCACTTGAGTAGTAACACATACGGAATTACCATATTCATGTCTCATTAATACTGTTTCGATTGTGTACCCATCTTGTAATTCAAATAAGAATTTGATTGTACCATCTTTGCTTTCTTGTTTAACTACTGTCGTCATCACTGTCATTGCAAAATGATCTTTCAATAGTGCTCTTAACTCTTTAGACAAATTTGTCATTTCATCAATGCTGTCTACTCGTTTTTCATATAACCATTCAAAGATTTGTTTCGCTCTGAATTTTTGTTGCCCATTTTCCTTTAACCAATTTTCCATTTCATCATATCTTAAAGAGTATATAGATTGCTTTTCAAAATTGGGAAGAAATTTATTCTTTTTCTTCTTTTCTGCAGTTATCATTATTTATTGGTCCTTTCTTTTTATCCTAGTAATGAAAAAGCCATCAGAATTAAAATGCTGAGGTAACACTTGTAAAGTTTTTACCTTTTCTCCACTGATTGGATGTTCAAATAAATCAAATTCAAAATCTTTATTTTCTTTTAAAAATGTATATATTACATTTTCATTTTCTAACTGTTCTATTGTACAAGTTGAATAAACTAAAGTGCCTCCTGGACGTAAATGATGTTTCACATTATTTAAAATTTCTAGTTGAATATTCACTAAAGATTGAATACTTTGCTGACTTTGTTCGTATTTGATTTCTGGCTTATGTCTAAGTACACCTAAGCCACTACAAGGTGCATCTACTAAAATCTTATCATACACTTTATCATAATTTTCCGTCGCATCGTGACTAAAAGCGGAAATGTTAGATAATCGTAATTTTCGAATGTTAAAATCAATCAAATCAATTTTATGTTCATGGATGTCTGTCGCATCTACATGTCCAGTACCATGTAACCTTTCTGCTATATGACATGCTTTTCCGCCAGGTGCACTACAAGCATCTAATACAAGGTCGCCATCTTGAAGATTCATCACGTCAGCTACAAACATAGAACTTTTATCTTGGATAGATACTAAACCATCTTTAAATACGCGTGACTCTATAATCGGTTTACCACTAATATGTAAACAAATTGTAATGTCATTATCTTGCGTTACAGTGTAACCTTCTTCTTCTAAACGTTGCATCACATGTTCAACTGAAATTCTTGTCAAATTAACCCTTACAGTTGTTGTCACTTTTGTTAAAAATGATTGTGCAATTGCTTCAGTTTCTTCTATTCCAAAGTGTGTCACCCAGTGATCAACAAGCCATTTAGGCAAACTATACTGAATAGCAATTCGCTTCTTATCGTCCGAAATTTCATTGAAATTTGGTAACTCACTGCGCATAAGGGTTCTCAAGATTCCATTAACCACATTACCGTTATGTGGGCCGCCTTTATATTTTGCTATATTAACAGCTTCATTAATAATCGCATGTTCAGGAACTTTATCCAAATACATATACTGATAGATACTCATCCATAGTAACTGTCTGACCCAACCTTTAAGTTTAGTTTGTACAAATGGTTTCAAATAATAATCTAGTATATATTTTCTTTTTAACGTACCATATACTAATTCGGTTAATAAATTCTTATCAGCTCGATTTAACTCATTGTTTGTTAATACCTCATTAATAATAATATTACTATAAGCTTTATCATTAATAATATCTTGTAGTGTTTCAAAAGCTAATAACCTTACATTAGTTTCAATTGTCATTTTAATACCTTCCCAACGAGTGTTGATTGTACACCACTTAAGTAATTAGCTGTAGGCATTCTCTTTTTACCAGCAACTTGAATCTCTGTTAATGCAATCGCATCACTAGAACCTGTAGCCACAATAATTGCTTTCTTAGTTGTCTCTATTATTGTACCTGGCTCACCGTCTTTATCTTTTTCAATGCGTGAAGCATAGACTTTTAAGTTTTCTCCATCCATAATTGTGTAGGCAACCGGCCATGGAGATAGACCTCTAATATGGTTATAAACTACTTCAGCAGGTTCTGACCAATCAATTTTTTCATCTTCTCGACGAATGTTAGATGCAAATGTTGCTTCGTCTTCATTTTGAACAATACTTTCATTCGTACCATTAATAATAGAAGGAAGCGTTTCTTTTAATAATTCAGCACCTAAAAAGCTTAATTTATCATGCATTACACCAACGTCATCTTGTGGTTCAATATCGATTGCTTTTTGAGCTATAATATTTCCAGCATCCAATTTCTTAGCCATATACATGATAGAAATACCAGTTTGTGTTTCTCCATCTATAATCGCTTGATGTATCGGGGCTCCACCTCTATATTTAGGTAATAATGATGCATGCACATTGATAGCACCTAACTTTGGTGAATCCAATAAACGTTGTGGTAATAATTGGCCAAATGCCGCAGTAACAATTAAATCCGCGTTTAAATCAATCAACATCTCTAATTCTTCAGATTTTGACAGTTTTTCAGGCTGATATACAGGAATCGCATGTTCTATTGCAACTTGTTTCACTGGTGGTGGTGTTAATTTTCGTTTTCTGCCAACTGGTCGATCAGGTTGAGTAACGACTGCGATCACGTTATGTTCTGCAATTAACATTTCTAACACTTTTGTTGAAAAATCTGGTGTCCCCATAAAAATAATTTTACTCATTTTCAAAATACGCCTCCACTTCTGCTTCAGTCAAAATTTTATCTGCACGTTCTGTAAAAAGTTTACCTTCAAAATGATCAATCATATGCAATATCATGCGTGCAATATCATCATATGCAGTCATTTCTACTTCGTTTCCATTTTTATCGTTACTTTTAACAACAATCATTTTACTTCTTTCAACTTCACCATAAATGTCAGGTAATGAAATAGAGCCCTCTAACTCAGTTACTTTTTGGTCAGATTCTCGAATGATTTTTGGATTAATAAGTTGTAACAATCCATCTATTTCCATATCTATAATAGCTACCTTTTGTAAAATGCCAATTTGCGGGGCACATATGGCAGAAGCCTCAACTTCATACATTGTGTCTTCTAAATCGAGCAATAATTGAGCTAAGTTTTCGTCAAATCGTGATACATCCGGCACGTGCTTTTGCAAAATTGGATTTTCTGCTGTAACAAGTTGCTTTATTGTCATACAAATTACTCCTCATAAAAATTCATCATATCATTATAACTTATTTTAGTTAAATTTGCACCAAGCTTTGATGAAATACACGAACTGAAATCACATATATTTTCACTTTAATTTTATTCCGTCATCACAAATATAACCGTAAGCCCCCTATACAAGCTTACGGTTTACAAAATATTTATTATCCAGTTAATGTTGTAATATCATAGTGATAACTTATTTATTTGATTGCCAGATTCATCAAAATTATATTCGTTCAACCAATTCTCAAACTTAGTTTTATATACTGACCACTCATCATCTAACATAGCGAGCCAGTATGTATCTCTACTTCTTTGTTTATAAATAGTATGATTTTTAAACAAACCTTCATATTTAAAGCCAAGTCGTTTAGCTGCTTTTATAGAAGGCTCATTTAATGCATCACATTTCCATTCATACCTTCTATATCCCAAAGTGTCAAAGATATATTTTGCTAATAAGTAGTGTGTTTCTGTAGCAATACGTGTTCGTTTCATTTTATTAGCATAATGAATATGACCAACTTCAATTGTTGCATTTGGTTCATTTATTCTAAGTAATGATAAAATACCTACTACATCATTATCAAATTGATCTATTATAGCAAAAAAATATGGATCCTTTGTTTGTACTTTATTTTTTATATAGGTTGCAAAATCATCATAACTTTTAGGCTGCGCGTCTGGTAAATACGTCCAATTAGGTGCATCTTCTTGCTCCTTAAAATGAGTGAATAAAGGGTTAATATGTTTTGAAGCTAATTTTTCTAATCTACAATACTTCCCTTCTAACACATCAGTCGTTGGTGTTTTGGGTTGAGAGAAATCGATTAATGACTTACCGATAGGTTGTTCAAACTGATTATATTCCATTTATATCCCCCTTTTAATCAATGACTAGAGAACTTTATCGCATAATTTATCACGCTAAATATTAATCATTAAAATGTTTAGCAATTGCGTATAATACATCTATACCAATTTTTATAAATTAATATTATGTTATCATTATAACTTATAATGCGAAAGCATTTTTTATTAATCAGTTTATATTCTTTTTAATATTTTATAATATGAATTAATTAAAAAGTAGAAGTAAAAAGAAATAAATACTAGCTGAATGACATTCTTCTTACTTCTACTTTTTCATTTTATATTTATATTTAGATTTATTTTAACTATAGCAAGACATTACTTTATTATTTCTTCAATAAAATAAACCTTAAATTTATACCTTATATTAAAATTTAGTTTATTTAGAAACATCCAAAACGTTAAACTAAATAAACGATATAATAATTAGCTTTATATCTATTACTGTTTCGCTTCACTATTTGCTAACTCAATGGTCATGGATGATACATTTTTTATAAAACCAATTTTAGAATATAATGGCTCTGCTTGAGTAGAAGCTTTTAAATTAACGATATTCACCTGTTCTGTTTTACACTTTAATAAAAGCTCTTCTAGAATTTGTTTACTCAAACCTAATCCTCTATATAATTTAGTTGTATAAACATTAGTAATATAACCTTCTACACCATAATGATTATCATATGCAGGTGGTATCTGTTGGAAGACAACAGCTCCTGTTGCTACAACTTGATGATTATCTATCATAAATACTTGGTAGATGTTTCCTTTATCGAAAACATCTTTAAAATATGCTCTCATATTATCATCAATATCTTCAGTACCATGCATGCCTTGATCAAGTAATTGTTCTTTTCTTAATTTTATAATTGTTTCAATATCATTTTTATTTGCAATTCTCATCTCCATATCTAGTACTCCTTTAAAAAAATATGAGCAAATAAATTTACTATATCTACCAATCATATTCAACCATTAATATTTAATATTCAATAAAAAGAGAGCCTTAAAACCAATAAAATACTGATTTTAAGACTCCCCTTTTATACACTGCAATTAATCCATTTACAACAACAACCTACATCATCATTTGTGGATTGATGTCTATCTTCAGTGATAATTTGTCTTTTAAATACTGATCATGATAAAAATCATCTAAATACTTTAATGCTTCGTGCAATGAAGGTTCGCTTTTATATTTTATTAATATTTGGAAGCGATATTCATTATTAATCCGTGATAAAGCTGCTGGAGAAGGGCCTAGAACTAATGCCTTATCTGATAAATGCTGTAACAATATTTTGTGTATATGTTTAGAAGCTTCCATTACTTTTTTCATATTATTATGCGCAATCGTAAAATTAATTAAAAAGAAATATGGTGGATATTTACCTAACTTTCTATAATTCATTTCTTTTTCGAAAAAGGAATGATAGTCATTATCTTGAACATCTTTAATAGCATAATGATCAGGATTATATGTTTGTATAATCACCTGTCCCTCTTTTTCATGACGGCCTGCACGTCCTGAAACTTGCGTCAACAATTGATATGTACGCTCACTAGCTCTAAAGTCAGGCAAGTTTAACATCGTATCAGCATTTAATACGCCAACCAAAGTAATATTTGGAAAGTCCAAACCTTTCGCTATCATCTGTGTCCCCAGTAAAATATCCCCTTTACCTGAACCAAAGTCATCTAATAATTGTTCGTGTGCACCTTTTCGAGAAGTGGTATCAACATCCATACGAATAATTTTTGCTTCCTGAAAATTTTCTTGTAATAGTTCTTCAACTCTTTGTGTACCTGTGCCTACCTGTCTGATATGTTCACTTTCACAGTTGGGACACTTATTAGGTGGTACTTCTTGATGACCACAATAATGGCATTTCAATTGATCCGTAGACTTATGATATGTGAGAGAAATATCACAGTTAGGACATTGGGGGACATGGCCACAATCTCGACACAACATAAATGACGCATATCCACGTCTATTTAAAAATAAAACAACTTGTTCTTTTTTATCTAAACGCTCTTGAATCGCACTACGCAAATCTTCTGAAAACATAGAACGATTGCCAGAAGCAAGTTCAGCACGCATATCTACGATATTCACGTCTGGCAAAGCTTGCTGATTCACTCTATGAGGTAATGATAATAGTTCATAAACACCTTTAGTTGCACGTGCATATGTCTCTAAACTTGGTGTAGCACTGCCTAATACTAAAGGGCAATGATGATATTGACTGCGCCATTGTGCAATATCTCTAGCATGGTATCTAGGATAATCCTCTTGTTTATAGGAAGACTCATGTTCTTCATCAATAATGATCATACCTAAATCTTTGAAAGGGGCAAATACACTTGAGCGAGCTCCTACACTCACACTCGCTTTTCCATCTCTAATTTTTTGCCATTCATCATAACGTTCCCCTTTAGATAATCCTGAGTGTAAAACTGCTACTTCGTCTCCAAATCTTCGTTTAAATCTTAATACCATTTGAGGAGTGAGTGCAATTTCTGGCACTAACATCATCGCTTGTTTACCTTGATTGAGTACATTTTCTATAGTTTGCAAGTAAACTTCCGTCTTACCAGAACCCGTTACGCCATGTAATAAAAATGTACGTTGTTCACCTTTATTAATCGTCTCAAGTATCGCATCATATGCTTCTTGTTGTTCTTGCGTAAGTTGTTGCTTTTGATCTTGTTCAAATACCCGTGTTGCAAAAGGATCTCGCTCTACAGTTGTATCATATTTCTCAATAAAGCCTTTACGGACTAACGTCTCAATGCTAGATTTTGAAAAACCCATTTCTTCCAACTGTTTTAAAAAAACTACGTGATGATTTTCATCAATTAAATAAGCATATAATTCATATTGCTTTTTTGATTTTTCCAAAGATTCTAATACTGTATCATCATTAAAGCCTTCGACAATGCGCACTGCGCGTTGTTTCTTTTTCTTTAAACTTTGAGACAAAATCGTATCTTCAAGAATTGCACCTTGCTTTAAAAATGGTGCAATGAGCGTTAAGTCTTCATTTTTTTGTGCTACTTTATATGCATAATGTCCTTCCGAATCAAATCGTTTCAACAATTTTTCTGGTATGGCTTCAGTATCTTTAACTGCAAATACTTTAGTATATTTGGCTTTGATTGCGCTTGGAAGCATAACCTCTAACATAGAAATTCGTTTTGTAACAAAATACGTATGATACCAATCTGCAAGTTGTATTAATTCTTTCGTTAATTCAGGTTTAATATCTTGTATTTCTTTTATTGCTTTTAATTTTGATATGTCCATACTAGTGTCGGTTTGCTGAGTGATGTCCATAACATAACCTTGAATCGTTCTCGGTCCAAAAGGTACAATCACGCGCATACCAACTTCAACCATCGCTTGAAATTTTTGTGGAATTAAATAATCAAACGTAAAGTCAACACTTTTAGATGGTATATCTACGATTACTTTTGCTATCATTTTATTTCCACCTTGTTTCTAAACTGTCTAATATATGCTCCGCTAATATGACTTTTTTATGTTTCCCTAATGATATTGTTTCACCGTTTTTATAGTACATAGTATATGCATTATCATCAGAGCTAAACCCAATGGTACGATCGCCAACATTATTCGCTATGATGACATCTGCGTTTTTACTTTTTAGTTTTTTTTGAGCATATGATTCAATATTTTGTGTTTCTGCTGCAAAACCAACTAAAAATTGTTTATCTTTATGCTCACCCAAGTATTTTAAAATATCGGGTGTGCGTTTAAAAGTAACAGTCAAATCACCTTGTCGTTTTTTAAGTTTATGTTCTAATAATTCAGTCGGAGCGTAATCTGATACCGCTGCAGATTTAAAGACAATATCCATCTTATCGAATCGCGTTTTAACCGCTTCAAACATCTGTTGTGCACTTTCTACTTGAATGACTTCTACATTCTTAGGTGGTGTTAGATGAGTTGGACCAGATATAAGTGTCACGGTCGCCCCTCTTTGAGCTAAAGATTCTGCGAGTGCATATCCCATTTTACCTGATGAGCGGTTGGATAAATAACGAACAGGGTCTAGCTCTTCTATGGTTGGCCCCGCTGTCACCAATGCTTGTATACCGTTAAATCTACTATTTTTTGTCACTGACGTGTTGTTTTTAAAATACTGATTTAATCTTTCTACAATTTGTAAAGGCTCTTCCATTCTTCCTTTTGCTACATAACCACAAGCTAGGAATCCTTCACCAGGTTCTAAGAAATAATAACCGTCCGAACTTAATGTTGCTAAGTTATGTTGCGTTCTTTTGTTCTCATACATATGTACATTCATTGCAGGAGCGATAAATTTGGGTGTTTCTGTAGCTAATAATGTTGATGTAACCATGTCATCAGCAATACCATTTGCTAGTTTAGCGATGGTATTTGCAGTTGCCGGTGCTACAACAATCGCATCTGCCCAATCTCCTAAAGCAACATGCTGAATTTCTTCTGGATTGTGTTCTCTAAAAGTACTCGTATAAACAGGATTTCTACCAATAGCCTGAAAAGCTAAAGGAGTTACAAACTCTTGTGCATGATCTGTTAACATCACTCTCACGTTATAATCAGCCTGTGTGAGTTTACTCGTTAAATCTATTGCTTTATACGCAGCGATACCACCAGTGACAGCAAGTAAAATATTTTTCATCGTAGTTTTCCTCCAAATCGTTAATATCTTTCTATTAATTGTTTAACTTTGTAGTTTATATTTTGAAATTTTAAATATATCTAAATATAAACAAATGTTTTAATTCTGTATCAAGGTCGTACAAATAACTACACAATGTATTTTATGTTACTCAGCCAATGAATTATTTTATGCAATATCTTATTTTAGCTTCATTGCTTTAAATATAAATATGATTACTGCTTATTATACACAAATTATTACCCAAATTAAAAAAGCACACCTTGGCTATGAAACCTCAAAGTCATCACATGCGTCTGACTTTTGAAGTGCACATCATTAACCTGGTGTACTTTTCAAAAATATAAAATTATATGATTTAATATTCGCTTAGAAAGTGTTATTTTGTAGTTTCAGGATAAACTTCGCCGCCAGCTATTTCTTCCAAAGCTTTTCCCACTGCTTTTTCTGAATTATATTTGTTTAATAGTGTACTATTTGGATGCTCGTCCAACTCACGTGCACGTTTAGCTGCAGTTGTAGCGATTAAATATTTTGATGTGATTTTAGATGTTAAATCATTTAATGGTGGATATAACATTATTTTTTTGCCTCCAATATCATTTTTCTATATTTTGCTTCAATTCTTTCCCTTTTCAAATGCTCAGCTTCAACAATGGATTGAATACGTTGCTTAGCTAATTCTACTTCATCGTTAACGACAACATAATCGTATAAATTCATCATTTCAACTTCTTTACGAGCTTCAAGTACTCTGCTTTGAATTTTTTCGTCTGACTCAGTACCACGCCCTACTAAGCGCTCACGTAAATGATCTAAACTTGGTGGAGCTAGAAAAATAAATAATGCATCAGGGAATTTCTTTCGAACCTGTTTGGCACCTTCAACTTCAATTTCTAAAAATACATCATGTCCTTGGTCCATAGTATCTTTTACGTATTGCACTGGTGTACCGTAATAATTTCCCACATATTCTGCATATTCTATAAATTGATCTTGTTTAATTAACGCTTCAAACTCTGCCTTTGTTTTGAAGAAATAATCTACACCATCGACTTCACCTTCACGCATATTACGTGTCGTCATCGAGATAGAATATTTATAAGATGTGGTTGGGTCATCAAATATTTTTTTTCTAACTGTACCTTTTCCTACACCAGATGGTCCAGAAAGTACAATCAACAAACCTTTCTCATTATCCATGCCTTACTACCTCTCTAAGCTATTCTTCTATTATTAAACTATGATACCATAATGAGCGTTTGGTTGTATAGCATACGTTCAAACAAACTTTGCTCATGACCAAATCTTTTCACCATGTTACAATATGATGAATGACTAAAAATAAGGTGGCTGATAGTAATGGCATACGATGGTTTATTTACACGAAAAATGGTAGAATCTTTACAATTTCTCGTTGATGGTAGGATTCATAAAATCAATCAACCTGAAAACGATACAATCATCATGGTAATACGTCAAAATCGTAAAAACCATCAACTTCTACTCTCGATTCATCCTAGTTTTGCTAGAATGCATTTAACGAATAAAAAATATGATAATCCATTTGAACCACCAATGTTTGCAAGAGTATTCCGTAAACATTTAGAGGGTGGTTTCATTAAAGCTATAAGACAAATCGGAAACGATAGACGTGTAGAAATAGATATTCACAGTAAAGATGAAATCGGTGATACCACATACCGCACAGTTATTTTAGAAATAATGGGTAAACACAGTAATTTAATGTTAGTAGATGATCAACGCAAGATTATTGAAGGTTTTAAACATTTAACTCCAAATACAAATCAATATCGTACAGTTATGCCTGGGTTTCAATATGAAGCGCCCCCTACCCAAAATAAAACAAATCCATATAGTATTACGGGTACAGAAGTTTTAAAATTCATCGATTTCAATAGTGGAAAAATCGCTAGGCAACTGCTAAATCAATTTGAAGGCTTTAGTCCTTTAATTACGAATGAAATTGTCAATCGTAAACAATTTATGACGACCGACACGTTACCAGAGGCATTTAATTCAGTTATGAATGAGACAATGGAATTACCTACTCCTGTATTTCATAAGAATCATGAAACAGGAAAAGAAGATTTCTATTTTATGCACTTAAATCAATTTTACGATGATATGGTTGAATATGATTCTCTACATGATTTATTAGATAGATATTACGATGCTAGAGGAGAAAGAGAACGCGTTAAACAACGTGCAAATGATTTAGTCAAATTTGTACAGCAACAACTGCATAAATATCAAAATAAACTCAGTAAATTAATCGACGAACAAGAAGGTACTAAGGATAAAGAAATACAGCAATTATACGGTGAATTAATCACTGCAAATATTTATAGAATTAAACAAGGTGATAAGTATCTGACGACTACCAATTATTATGATGGTCAGGAAGTAACCATTCCCTTAGATACAACAAAGTCACCAGCTACAAACGCTCAAATGTATTATAAAAAATATAATAAATTGAAAACACGTGCACATGAATTAACGCGACAAATCGATTTAACAAAAGAAAACATCACATATTTTGAAAATATAGAACAACAACTCGCACACATATCTGTGGATGACATTGATGATATTAGAGAAGAGCTTGCTGAACAAGGTTATATGAAACAGCGGAAGCAAAAAAATAAGAAAAAGAAACCGACCATTCAATTGCAATCGTATGTTTCAACTGATGGAGATACCATACTTGTAGGAAAAAATAATAAGCAAAATGATTATTTAACGAATAAAAAAGCAAGCAAACAGCATCTTTGGTTTCATACGAAAGAGATCCCAGGGTCTCATGTGGTTATCTTAAATGATGCGCCAAGTGAAAATACTATTAAAGAAGCGGCTATGCTAGCCGGTTATTTTTCAAAAGCTGGTAATTCTGGTCAAATACCAGTTGATTACACTGAAATTAGACACGTTCACAAACCTTCTGGCGCAAAACCAGGATTTGTAACATATGATCACCAAAAAACACTCTATGCTACACCTGATTACGATCACATTCAAAAAATGAAGGTGACATGATAACACCAAATACTTTAAAGCATTAGTAACATGCTTCAATCTAAAAAACAAGGCTAAGATTATGAGTAAGCAGCACATGTAACACGTGCATGATACTTTATCTTAGCCTTTTTAATATTTATTTTTTATCTGGTAATGCAAGCTGAAAATTAACGCCAAATCTATCTACAATCCATGTAAATTCTCTGAATGGTGGCATTTCCGTTTTAGGCATTAAAATTGCTCCACCACTTTTCAATTTACTGAATAATCTTTCCATTTCTAACGGACTATCTACAGTGACATATAAAGACATTGCTGGATTCATGTCTACATCGACACCATTCATATTATCAATCGCCATAAAAACTTGATCTTTTAAGCGAAAGATAGCATGTTGTACGGCACCAGTGGGTTCTTTATCATCTTCTTCATATTTGACCATCGCTAATATTTCTGCATCTTCAAATGCATCTACATATAAATTGATTGCTTCTTCTGCTTGTCCATTGAACATTAGAAATGTCGTTATTTTGGGAATTGCCATTTAACTGCCTCCTTAAAACATCTTAATTCTAGAATAAAACAAATGCTTAAAAAAATCGAACGAATAAAATTTGCAATTAACAACACGTCACATGAAGTGCTCCTTTGCCAATCTATCATTAAGATAAATTTATAAATCCATTACCTAATACATCTCTCACATCATGAATGACTAAAAAGGCATTTTCATCTACCTCATTTACAAGCTTTTTAACTCTAGTTACTTGTGATTGTGGAACTACAACATACAACATGCTTGTTTCATGTTTACCATAACCACCTTTACCCTTTAAAAGTGTTGAACCTCTACCTGTAAAGCTATTGATTTCATCACTTATAATCTCATTTCTACTTGATATCACAGTCACCGCTTTTTTAGGATGGAACCCTTCTATAATGAATGCAGTAGCACGTTCAGTTATAAATATCATAATTACAGTAAATAAGACGTTTTCTAAAGGTAAGACAAATAAAAAAGACAAGACAACTAATCCATCTAAAACAAAAATGCCTTGCGATGTTTTGATGTCAAAGTATTTATTTAGCATCTTAGCAATGACTGATGTCCCACCTATCACACCACCAGAAGCAATTACTAATCCAATACCTACACCTACTAAAACGCCACCAAACGAAGCATTTATTACAAAATTATCAATACCTGTCTTAAAATTTTCAGTTAAATCTAAAAAGATTGAAATCGCTGTATTAGCAATAAACGTATATACTGCTGTTCTGGTACTTAAAAAACGCCAGCCTACAATAATGACCAATGTATTAATAATTAATGAGGATATCGCTGGTGAAAAACCAAAGGCATATTTTAATGCTAATGACATACCCACAGTACCCCCATCACCTAAATTAGACTCTAATATAAATGAATTTACAGCAATCGCACTTACAAATGCGCCAATTAAGCATACAATAATATTTTTAGTATGGTTTTTTAAAAGTTGCTTCATACGTTTCATATCATATCCCCTTACATTTGATAATATAAAATTAAATAAGGTAAGCTAAAAAAGTGTATTCAAATCATGCCTCATTTTAATTTTACAAATTTGTTTTTTATACTCACAAATCTATTTAAAACCAAAATAAATGAAAATATAACATTTGTTACAGTTACATAGTATAATTGCAAATGTAACACAACCCATTTCAATATACCACTTCATGTAGTTTGCAACATTAATTTGTAAAGTGTGTAATATTGAAAGCTTTGACGGCTTAAAACCATAAAATCACTTTACTTTTAAATATTTATAGTTAAAATAAATACAAATATAATTGGAGGTATTTCATGTTTTATTACATTATTCCATTACTGATTGCCGCTTTAGTGATACTCATTGGCTTTATCATCATTAAAATTATGATTCGTTAATCCATTTTATATCATAACTTTATAACGATACTTTTTAATCATTTTAATAACATTAATCATTTCAATCATTTTTGTATTATATTAAACAAAACACGCAGTAAAGTAGACATTAAAACCTTGTCTACCATACTGCGTTGCTGTTTTTTACGTTACTTTCTACAATTAATCTTTTTTTAATCTTTCTTTACGATTTCACCAGTTTATCAAATTTTTTATTTAAATTCTTTACTAAAGAGCGTTACAAGTAGCAAAATAATAAAAGCTGCAATAACTGCAGTTAAAAATATAGGCATATACGCAAGGTGTGTAGCATCCTCAATGCCATTTGTAATTGCATGTCTTAATGTATCATTAGAAATTTGATTCACTTGTTCTAATATTTTAGTAAGATTGCCTGAATTATGTTCCATCGTTTTCATTAACGAAACGGGTATATCTTTGAAACCAAAATGGGCTGAATTTATACTTTCTTTAATTTTACTACCCATTTGGCTATATCCGAATTGAATGAATGTCGTAAACATAGTCGGTGCAATTGTTATGCCGACTTGTCTAGAAACGGATAATGTTCCAATTACAGTACTATTATTTTTATCTGAATGTGCTGATCTAGTTGCTAATACAGTCATTGGTGCACCAATAGTAAAACCAAAACCTAAACCTGCGATAATTGAAAATATTAAAAATGGCGTACTTGAATAAGTTAAAAAGGCTAACCCTCCATACCCAATTATGCTAATGATACTCGCAATCACTAATGCAAATATCGGGCCTTTTTTATCAACAATCTTCCCGCCCATTGACGCGCCAATACCTGAAGCTAACGCTAAGGGTGTCATCCAATAGCCACTGTTCTCAGCTTTAACATGCAATACATTTTCAACAAAGGAAGGAATGAAAATAATGGAACCAATTAACATCCCTGATAAAACGCCCATAATCAATACTACTGAAAAAGCTGGTTTTTTTAATAAATAGAAAGGTAAGAATGCATCTATATCAGTTGCTTCGTTTTTATATTCTACTAAAATCAAAATACCATAACCAATGATTGCCAATATAAATAAACCAATCACTGAAAAGCTAAGTATACTATTAGCAATGTTATTCGTTTGTATATTATTAATCGCAAACATCATCAGCAACGTTGAAAATGAAAATATAATGATGGCGTACTTATCAATTTTAGTTTTAACTTTTTCTTGTGTTTCTGGCATTTTAAGAATCATAAAAATAACAATCATTACTGCCACTGGCACATTGATTAGGAATAGCCAATGCCATGTTCCACTTAGGTTAATTAATAAACTTCCTATATTTGGCCCTAATACCGAAGCAATACCATTCATTGCACCTAACCCACCAAGCATTCTACCTTGTTTTTCCTTGGTGTAAGTAGCTATAATATGTGAACTAGCGATTACAAATAAACCGCCTCCACCAAATGATTGAATTAATCGTGCAATAATAAATATTGTATAATTTGGACTTAAAGCAACTAACAATGATCCTAAACCAAATAAAATGACTTCAATAACAAATATTTTTTTACGACCATACATATCAGCAAGTTTACCCGCTATAGGTGTAGTTACAGCCATACCTAATGTGTAAATCGTTATGCCCCATGACCCCATTTGTGCTGAAATTTCAAAAGATTGATTTATTGTGGTTAACGCTGCACTAATAATGCCGTTGTCTAAAGCTGCCATAAACACACCAATGAGTAAAAATAGTGCAACAATATCAAATTTTTTTTGATTCAAGTTCATTCATTCCTTTCTATCTTGGAGTTTTATATGATACTCAGTATTTAAAACCTATTTTGTGAACTAAATATGAACAAAATATATTTATATATTAAAAAATGCCTAAAAGACCTTTTATCAATATATAAAAGTCTTTTAAGCATTTTTTAACCAATTTAATTAAATAAATTTTTAATGTTGTCTCAAATTCACATAATATATTTACATATATCGTTTATTTAATATGTCCTTTTTGCTTTAGATTTAATTTTGATTTTTTATAAATATTTGATTCTGTAGCGTTAAACAACCATTTATTTTCATCTTCTGAAGTTGTTTGTGCTCTATAGTCTTCTGATTTTTTGAGGAATTTATTTAAATGAGCAAAATGATTATAAGCTACATTTGAGTCTTTTGTCATAACATCCCCTCCATCTAACATTTTATGACAAGTTATCTCTCCAATCAACTAATGTAGTAATATCATTTTCAGAAATTTCTCCATTTTCTCTAGCAACCTCAATTAGTTCATTATAATTGCTTAATGTATAGAAGGGTATATCAGCTCGTGCAAATTGGTCATCTGCTTTTTTCAAACCATAAGTAAAGATTGCTACTACACCTAATACATTTGCACCTGCAGCTTTTAGTGCATCTACTGCAGTTATTGAAGAGCCACCTGTAGATATTAAATCTTCTATAACTACTACATTTTTACCTTCACTTGATGCGCCTTCAATTTGATTCTGTTTACCATGACTTTTGCTTTTTGATCTAACGTAATTCATCGGTAAGTTCATCACTTCTGAGACATATGCTGCATGTGGAATCCCGGCTGTTGCAGTACCTGATATAACTTCAATATCTTTAAAATGTGTTTCAATCAATGCTTGCAGGCCATCTCTAATATGAGTACGTACATCAGGAAAACCTAGTGTGATGCGATTATCACAGTATATTGGCGATTTAATACCTGAACTCCAAGTAAACGGATCATTGGGAGATAATGATACAGCTTTTATATCTAACAATGCTTGTGCAATTGATTTAGTCATGTGATTTCAACCAACTTTCTTTAATTTTTTGATAACTCGTTACCGGATTTTCACTTTGTGTAATCGGTCGTCCTACAACAATGTGTGTAGCGCCTAAAACACTTGCTTTTTCTGGTGTCGTAATACGTTGTTGATCATCTGAAGAAGTGTTTTCTGGTCTGATGCCTGGTGTCACTTTCAAGAAAGATTCACCTAATTCCTGTTTTACTAAATTTGCTTCAAGTGGTGAACATACAACGCCATCTAATCCTGATAATTGAGCTAGACGAGCATAATTCAACACTGCTTCATCCATTGTACTTTGGATATTTTGTTCATCACGCAACATTGTTTCTGTAGTCGACGTTAATTGTGTAACCGCAATAATTTTAATATTACTGTTATATTTTCTAATACCTTCTACAGCACGTTTCATCATTTCTGAACCACCAGCTGCGTGTACATTTACTAAATCGACATCTAATTTGCTTAAGCCTTCCATTGCTTTACCAACAGTGTTAGGAATATCATGCAATTTTAAATCTAAGAATATGCTATGACCACGTTTCTTAATATCAGTGATTAATGAAGGCCCAGTTTGATAAAAAAGTTCCATTCCAACTTTGACAAATAAAGGTTCATCAAATTGATTTAAAAATTGTGTAACCGCTTCTGCTGATTCAAAATCTAAAGCAATGATAGGTAGATTATTTTGCATATATATCGCCTCTCATCTATAGCTATTTTATTATATTTGCCAAGCGTGTATGGACATATGACAGCAATAATATTTTGGAATTTTTTTCATACTGACAAGGACGACTAAGAGAAAAATTTCATAAATATATTTTTATCCTAGCCGTCTATTGCCAATAGCATTTCTTTGCATTAAAGCATAAAAATTATTTCAGTTTTTTAATTATATTTTACATATTTTTCATCGTGAAAGTCATGCTTTCTATAACGGATGTTAATGCTTCTGCAGTATCTAATGAAGTTAGACATGGTACGCCATTTTCAACAGAGGCACGTCTAATTTGAAAACCATCACGTTCAACTTCTTTTCCTTTTGTCATCGTATTGATCACAATTTGAACATCATTCGTTTGTATACGTGATAATAAATCGTTTTCTCCACCAATTTTACCTACAGTTTCTGCAGTGATATGGTTATTTTCTAATTTTTTAGCAGTACCTTCAGTAGCTAATATTTTATAGCCAACTTCATTTAAGCGAGCCGCGATATTCACAATTTCATCTTTGTCTTTATCACTTACGGTCATCAATACCGTACCATAATCTTTTACTTCCATACCACTTGCTGTCAAACCTTTATATAATGCTTTTTCCATGGTTAAATCTTTCCCCATGACTTCCCCAGTTGATTTCATTTCAGGTCCTAAGGTAATATCTACATTTTTCAATTTGTTAAAGCTAAATACCGGAGCTTTAACAAAGACACCTTCACTATATGGTTGAACGCCCTCGTTATAACCTAAATCCTTAAGTTTC
Organism: Staphylococcus sp. GDY8P119P; assembly: GCF_017892075.1. Taxonomy (NCBI): domain Bacteria; kingdom Bacillati; phylum Bacillota; class Bacilli; order Caryophanales; family Staphylococcaceae; genus Staphylococcus; species Staphylococcus sp. GDY8P119P. The sequence continues at coordinate 673,884 of NZ_JAESKJ010000006.1, read as the reverse complement.
TCACCTACAATAGCGCGCATGGCCAACTGTGCCATTTGAATATGCGTAATTTTACTTAAGAAAGGAACTGTACGACTTGCACGAGGATTCACTTCTAAAACATAAACACCATCATGTGCAATGACAAATTGTATATTGATTAGACCTATGATATTTAGCCCTTTCGCTAAGCGAATTGTATAATCTTCTAATGTTTTAAGTTCATTTAGTGTCAAAGATTGTGGAGGATATACCGCAATCGAATCACCTGAATGGACACCAGCGCGTTCAATATGTTCCATAATCCCTGGAATAATTACCGTTTCACCATCAGAAATAGCATCGACTTCAATTTCTTTACCTGTGAGATATCTATCAACTAATACTGGATGATCCGGACTCGCTTTCACTGCTTGATTCATATAATTGGTTAACTCTTCATCGTTATACACGATTTCCATTGCACGTCCACCTAATACATACGAAGGTCTAACTACTACAGGATAACCGATTGTACGTGCATTATTGAGCGCTTCATCAGTTGACGTTGCTGTCTTGCCTTTAGGTTGAGGCACATCAATTTTATGTAACAGTGCCTCAAATTCTTTACGATCTTCCGCACGATTCAAATCTTCGAGTGACGTTCCTAAAATTTTCACCCCATACTTTTCAATTTTATCTGCTAAATTAATCGCAGTTTGACCACCAAACTGTACTACTACACCTTTTGGCTGTTCAATATTTATAATATTCATGACATCTTCTTCTGTTAATGGCTCAAAATATAATTTGTCTGAAATTGAAAAGTCTGTAGATACTGTTTCAGGGTTATTATTGACGATAATAGCTTCATAACCAGCTTGTTGAATAGCCCACACAGCATGCACAGTTGCATAATCAAATTCGACACCTTGACCGATTCTTATTGGCCCTGATCCCAAGACTAATATTTTTTCTTTTTCAGTGATAATGGATTCATTTTCTTGTTCATACGTGCCATAGTAATATGGTGTAGCTGATTCAAATTCTGCTGCGCATGTATCTACCATTTTATATACTGGTGAAATATTATGTTGTTTTCTTAAGTTATAAACTTCTGATTCTGACATATCAAAACGATGTGCAATAACGCGATCACTAAACCCATAACTCTTAGCAAATTTTAAATAATCTATATCTCCTTTGTGTACTTTTAAGTCATGTTCTATATCAATGATGTGCAAGAATTTATTTAAGAAGAAGTAATCAATCTTAGTCATTTCGTGTATTTCTTCTAAAGATGTACCTCTTCTTATCGCTTCTCCTATAAAGAATAAGCGCTCATCATCTTGGTCTTGTATACGCGCTTTTATATAATCTAAATCGTATGTTTCACCATTTGGTAATCCCAAATGATGCACGCCATATTCGAGTGAGCGAATTGCTTTTAATAAAGACTCTTCATATGTTCGGCCAATCGCCATTACCTCACCAGTTGCTTTCATTTGTGTACCGAGCACACGTTCACCCTTTTCAAATTTATCGAAAGGAAAACGTGGGATTTTTGAAATAACATAGTCCAACGTCGGTTCAAATGCAGCATAAGAGGTTTTAGTAATTGGATTCAACATTTCATCTAATGATAAACCTATCGCTATTTTTGCAGCTAATTTTGCAATCGGATAGCCTGTAGCCTTAGAAGCTAAAGCTGATGAACGTGACACACGTGGGTTCACTTCAATTATATAATATTTCATTGAGTGTGGGTCTAATGCCAGTTGTACATTACAACCACCTTCAATGCCTAAAGCACGAATAACTTTTAACGACACATCACGTAACATTTGATATTCAACATCTGATAAAGTTTGACTAGGTGCTACTACAATTGAATCGCCAGTATGTATGCCGACTGGGTCTATATTTTCCATGTTACATACAACGATGGCATTATCATTTTTATCTCGCATCACTTCATATTCAATCTCTTTAAAACCTGCGATTGATTTTTCAATTAAGCATTGTGTTGCCGGACTGTAATGTAAGCCATTCGTTACTACTTGTTTAAACTCTTCATCATTATGGCAAATACCACCACCAGTACCGCCCATCGTGAAAGCCGGTCTCACAATTAATGGGTACCCTACCGCTTCTTTAAATTCAAACGCCTGTTCTAGAGTATTGACGATATCGCTTTCTGGAACTGGAACATCTAGCTCATTCATTAAGTCTCTAAATAATTCTCTATCTTCCGCTTGTTGAATAGAAGCCAATTTAGTACCTAGTAATTGTACGTTGTTCGCTTCTAATACACCGCTATCATGTAATTGAATCGCCATATTAAGCCCTGTTTGACCACCTAATGTTGGTAACAGCGCATCAGGTTGTTCTTTACGAATAATACGTGCAATAAAGTCATGCGTTAAAGGTTCAATGTAGACTTTGTCAGCAATTTCATTATCTGTCATGATTGTAGCTGGATTTGAATTTACTAATATAACGCGATAACCTTCTTCTCGTAATGCTAAGCATGCTTGTGTCCCCGCATAATCAAATTCTGCAGCTTGGCCTATAATAATGGGTCCAGATCCTATAACTAAAATCGTTTTAATATCGTTACGTTTAGGCATTTGTCAAAATCTCCTTTTCTTTAAAGTCATGCATCATTTTAATAAATTCATCAAACAAATAATTTGAATCTGTAGGTCCAGGACTTGCTTCAGGATGATATTGTACTGAAAACGCAGGTAATGATTGGTGTCTTAAACCTTCAACTGTACCGTCATTAATCGCTATATGTGTTATTTCTAAAGGTGTACTGGCTAATGAATCTTTATCGATCGCATAACCATGATTTTGGCTAGTTAATGCTATTTTCCCACTCTTTAAATCTTTCACAGGATGGTTTGCCCCTCTATGTCCAAATTTCATTTTAAACGATGTAGCGCCTTGTGAAAGTGCAAATAATTGATGGCCTAAACAGATACCAAAGAAAGGAATTTTTCCTAAAATACCATTAATCATATTAATTGCAACTTTGACTTCTTCTGGATCACCAGGTCCATTAGACAACATGACTCCATCTGGTGACATTCTAATAATTTCTTCTGCTGTCGAATCATAAGGTACAACTGTAACATTACAACCACGTAAATTAAGTTCTCTCACAATATTTTGTTTTTTACCAAAATCTACAAGTACAACACTTAAATCATAACCCGTAGAGACATATGGTGTTTTGGTAGACACTGTTTTCACTTCATCTCTAGGTAATTCAATTACTTTCAACTCTTCTATTAATTGTGGAATATCTGCCTTATCATCTGTAAAAGCTGCTTTTAAAACGCCATAGTTTCTAATTTTTCGAGTAATACTACGTGTATCCACACCTGAAATACCTGGGATATCATAATCTTTTAACACTTCGTGGAATGTTTTTTGCATGCGAAAATGACTCGGATATGTGCTTGCTTCTTTGACAACAACACCATTCAATGTTGGTATCAAAGATTCAAAATCATCTCGATTAATTCCGTAGTTTCCTATTAATGGATAAGTAAACGTAATAATTTGCCCTGTATAAGATGGATCTGATATCGTTTCTTGATACCCAGTCATAGCCGTATTAAATACTATTTCGCCTTTCGTTAAATGGTCCGATCCTAATGGATAACCTTCATAATATGTTCCATCTTCTAAAACTAAATAGCGTTTTTGCAACATTACTTTTCCTCCTTAAATTTAACTTCACCTTCTACCAATGTTAATACTGGAGTTCCGTATACTTTTTCACCTATAAATGGTGTGTTTGACCCTTTTGACGCAAAATCTTCTGCCCTAATCTCTTTCTCGTCTTCTAAATTAATGGCAGTAAGGTCAGCTAAACCGCCCTCTTCTAATCTTCCATATGGTAAATCAAATATTTGAGATGGTTTAATCGTTAAATAGTCAACCAATTGTTGCAATGACCAGTTACCATTTTTTACAAAGTGTGTATACAATAATGGAAATGCTGTTTCACTACCAACAATGCCGAAAGGCGCTTTTGTCATTGGTTGTGCTTTTTCTTCTTTCGCATGTGGCGCATGGTCTGTAGCAATACAATCAATTGTCCCATCTAATAATCCTTCGATTAGTGCAGCTCGATCTGCTTTACTTCTTAAAGGTGGATTCATTTTATAAATTGCATCATCACCAGGCACATCATCTTCTGTTAATAATAAATGATGCGGTGTCACTTCTGCTGTTACATGAATTCCTGCCTTTTTAGCATCTCTTATAGCTCGTACACTTTCTTTTGTAGATACGTGACAGACATGGTAATGTGCACCTGCTGCTTCAGCTAGCAAAACATCTCTCGCAATTTGTACCGCTTCACAAATATTAGGTATCCCCGGTATGCCTAATGCTTTACTACGTTCCCCTTCATGCATAGCGCCGCCATATATCAAGCTATTATCCTCACAATGAGCAACGACTGCTTTATTCACTTTAGCTGCTTGTTGCATAGCTTCATACATCATATTTGCTTGTTGTACACCTACGCCATCATCAGTAAAAGCAAATGTGCCTAACTGGGCTAAAGCTTCAAAATCAACATGTTCAGTACCTGCTTGCCTAACTGTGATTGCACTATATGGTAAAACTCTGACGTGTGCATTTTCGTCGATTAATTTGTTTAAACGTTCTAAATTTTCAACAGAGTCAGGTACAGGTCGTGTATTTGGCATTGGACAAACTGTCGTAAAACCGCCTCTTGCAGCTGCTTGTGTTCCCGTTGCAATTGTTTCTTTATGTTCACCGCCTGGTTCACGCAAATGTACATGAACATCAACTAAACCTGGAGCAACAAAGTGTCCTTTTAAATCAATGATTTCAACATCGGCATCAACCTCTATGTCTGACGCAATTTTTTTTATGGTTTTACCTTCTATTAAAATTGAAGTGGTTTTAAGTTCACCATTTTCTAAGATTTTCGCATTAGTTAGCAATTTCATTTATTGCTGCCTCCTTTGTTTGTAATATATACTCAATTACTGCCATACGTGTATACATACCATTTTCCATCTGTTTAAAGATGCGAGATTTTTCTGCTTCTACTAAGCAATCATCTATTTCAACACCGCGATTGACAGGCGCGGGATGCATAACAATTGCAGATGACTTCAATCGATTATAACGCGCTTTTGTCAAACCAAAATTTTCATGATAATTTTGATTTTCAAAATTCATTATTTCTTCATCACCATGTCTTTCATGCTGTACTCTTAGTAGCATGACAATGTCTATGTCCTCTATGACTTTATCTATATCAACATAAGGTGCTTCTAAAGTGTCATCTCTCCACGCTTCTGGACTTGAGAACATCACATTTGCACCGAGTGCGGTTAAACTTTGAAAGTTACTTCTCGCTACACGGGAGTTTTTAATATCTCCACATATTAATATATTTAAATCTTTAAAGGTTTCATACTCTTCGTATATTGTCATTAGGTCTAATAAACTTTGTGTTGGATGCTGTCCACTACCATCACCTGCATTAATAATCGGTAACTTAAGTGAATTTAAATCATTATAGTATGTTGTATCTGAATGTCTAATTACTAGAACATCTGCACCTACTTGTTCTAATGTTTTACACGTATCGTATAAGCTCTCACCTTTTTGAACAGAAGAAGTGCTCGTTTCGAAATCAATCAGTTTTAATCCTAATTTTTGCTCTGCTACTAAAAAGCTACTTTTCGTACGGGTAGAATTTTCAAAAAATAAGTTTGCTACAAATTTGTCTTCATAATTATGTGGTTTAAATGATCCATTTTTAATACCACTTGCAATTTCTATTAGTTCATAAATCTCATTTGTAGTTAGATGTTCCATTGATAGTAAGTTATCCATTTTTTCAGCCTCCTAGTATTGAAATAGACGTTTATTTATTTGACTCAATCTCTTGCGGTAAAATTAAGTTTAGTAGAATACCTGCCAATGCTGCTAATGCCATCCCTTCAATTTCTAAATTTATACCTATACCATTCAGATTGAAGACTAGGTTGCCAATACCTATAACTAATATGACTGATGCGATGACTAGATTTCGGTTACTTGCAAAATCAACTTCACTTTCTACAAGCATTCGCAGACCACTTGCTGCAATAATTCCGAAAAGTAATATCGATACACCTCCCATAACTGGGGTTGGTATAGATGAAACTAATGCTGTGAATTTGCCTACAAAACCTAATATTATAGCGATGACTGCAGCACCTCCAATAACATATATACTATAAATTTTCGTGATAGCTAAAACACCTATATTTTCTCCGTATGTTGTACTTGGTGGGCCACCTATAATACTTGCAAACATCGTTGACACTCCGTCACCAATAATTGATTTGTCTAATCCTGGATCTTTAAAGAAATTTCTTCCTACGATTTTGTTAATCACCATTTGATGTCCAATGTGCTCACTAACTGTCACAAAAACGATTGGTATTAAGACAAGTACTAAACCTAGATGAAATGATGGTGTGTAATCTTTAAATGGTAGGTACACTTCTGGAAGTTGCAGCCATTTTGCTTCAGCTACAGGTTTAAAATTAACAAGCCCCATAAATATTGACACAATGTACCCCGTTATAATGCCGATTAATACAGGTATAAGGGACAAGAAACCTTTAAAGTATCCTTGAACTATAATCGTCACCAGCAGCGTAATCATTGCTACTACTAAATAACTTAAGTTATAGCCTTTCATATCTCCTGAATTTTCAAACATCGCCATATTGACTGCGGTAGGTGCCAGACTCAAACCAATCACCATAATAACTGGTCCAACAACAACCGGGGGAAGTAAGTGCATAAGCCACCCTGTTCCACTTAACCTAATAGCTAATCCAATAAGCACATACATCACTCCGCTCATAAACAATGCTACTAACATGTCACCTAAGCTATGTGAATTCAATCCAGTTATGATTGGTGTGATAAATGCGAAACTTGAACCTAAATATGCGGGTATTTTCGCTTGTGTAATTAATATATATAATAATGTCCCTATCCCTGATGCTAGTAAAGCAGATGATATCGGTAATCCAGTTAAAAATGGTACAAGGACAGTCGATCCAAACATTGCAAATAAATGTTGAGTGCTTAGAAATGCCCATTGTCCTAATTTAGGTTTATCTCGTACATCTAATACTGGTTTAGCTGTCCGTTCAAACATTGTTTCATTTTCCATGACTTTCCGCTTCCTCTCATAAAAAAAGTCCCTTTACATTGTTTTCATGTAAAGAGACTTAAAAAGTATCTATCCTCAAATCAAAATTCAGCTTGTTCAAACAACATTACGACTTAAATCATGAGCATTGCTGTTTGAATACTTAGCTTAAATTAAGTTCAGATGATATGGAGAGAATCTATAGTATATGTTTTTATAATATAACTATATTTTGAAGTGTGGCTTCCTAGAAACTTGCCTTTGACTTCCACATGATTCTCTTCCCTTTTTCAGTCTCTCGTACTGAATTAAAAGGTGTTGATTTATTCAATTACAACTGCATTTCTACTATCTATTTCACTAAGAAAAACCGAGACAGCTTCTTCTCTAGCGGTCGGTATATTTTTACCAACAAAGTCTGCGCGTATTGGAAGCTCCCTATGTCCACGATCAATAAGCGTTGCTAATCCTATTTTACTAGGTCTTGCATATTGAAGTACTGCATCAAGCGATGCTCTAACTGTACGCCCAGTATATAGAACATCATCCACAATAATCACGACTTGATTTGTTATATTGACATCAATTTCATACGTCTGTTCTGCAACTTGATCTATTGTCTGTTCTAAATCATCTCTAAATTGTGTAATATCAATCGTACCTGTTGGGACAGTTATTTCCTCAATTTGTTCAATTTTTTGTTGGATACGTCGTGCTAAAAATGCCCCTCTTGTTTTAATGCCTAATAAAATTAATTCATCAGTACCTTTGTTGTATTCTAAGATTTCGTGTGCAATACGTGTAACGGTTCTTTGTATTGCTGCTTCATCCATAATTACGCGTTCTGACATTTTGGGCACCTACCTTAATCTTAATGATATTAAAAAACCTCACATCTTCAGAAGACATGAGGTAGCGTAATAAAATATTACAAACAAAATGTAGAGACATATCTAAAACTTAGATGATTTCTCCATCATAACCATTTTTGTACTTGTGATTATGACTTTTATCGCGTTTTACGAAAAACTACGATGGCTTTAGCTATTGTTATAACTTAAATACTTTGTTTGTATATTCTATTTTCATTACATGTCTTCGAAGCCTCTCTGGACTTTCAATTAAAGACGTTCGTTCTTTATTAAACTGTCATTATATTATCATGAATAACATATCGTTGCAAGTCTATATTAGAATATCATTCGTTTTATAAAAGCGATCGTTTGCCTTTAAATCATTTTTTCACTTCTAGTCATCCTTGTTGGGGTGAGATAACGAAATCTAATTAATAAAATTAGATTTCTGTTCCAATCCCATTTATATATCATGGTATTATCTAAAATTCACGATATAACTTAGCAAAGCATTATTAATTATCAGATTTACGAATATCATTTAAGAGTTGCTCAAATTCCTCTGGTAAAGGTGCTGTCTTTTCAATATACGCTTGTGTAACTGGATGTTCAAAACCGATTACTGCAGCATGCAATGCTTGACCACCAATATCTAATGTTTTTTTCTGACCATATTTGGGATCTCCTACTAATGGGTAACCAATGTATTTCATATGCACACGAATTTGGTGAGTACGGCCTGTTTCTAACTGACATTCTATTAACGTATATTTATTAAAATGTTCTAATACATTAAAGTGAGTAATCGCGTCTTTACCATCATCAACTACAGCCATAGATTGGCGGTCATTCTTATTTCTACCAATAGGTGCATCAACAGTACCATAATCATGTGGAATGTTACCATGTACCAATGCAATATATTTACGCGTTACTGTTTTATCTATCAACTGTTCTACTAAACTACGATGTGCAACATCATTTTTTGCAATCATTAATAACCCGGAAGTGTCTTTGTCAATACGATGTACAATTCCTGGACGTATCTCTCCGTTTATACCAGATAAGTCTTTCATTTGATACATTAGTCCATTTACTAATGTACCCGTATAATGACCTGCTGATGGATGTACTACCATCCCTTTAGGTTTATATACAATTGCGACATCATCGTCTTCATAATAAAAATTCAGATTAAGATTTTCTGGTTTAATATCTGCCTCAACAATTTCTTTCTCAGTTACTATAATTTTATCATTTGACTTAGTTTTATAATTGGATTTTATCACTTTACCATTGACTTTAACCAGGCCTTCTTTAATCCAATCTTGCATTTGAGTACGTGACCATTCAGTATTAAATTCAGGCAATAATTTATCTATTCGTTGTCCTACATTAGCTGGGTCGTCTATATTAAACTCATGAAATTCCATACACTATCTCTCCTATTCTTCTGTCCTCATATCCCTTAATAATGCGATTATTACTAAAACGACGCCTATAGTTAAACTAGAATCAGCTACGTTAAATATTGGAAAATTATAACTAAATATATAAGTATCAACAAAGTCTACAACTTCACCATTTAATACACGATCAATAAAGTTACCTAAAGCACCAGCAAACAATAAACTTATAGCAATTTGCATTAACAAATTATGCTTCGCTTCTTTTATAAAAAAGACAATGAGTATGATCAGAATAATGACAGTTATAATATAGAAAAAAGCCATCTTTCCACTTAAAATTCCCCATGCTGCACCATTATTTCTATGTGAAGTGATACTCAAAAAATTAGGGATTACTTCAAATGAGTCACCAATTTGCATTGTTTTAGTTATTATAAATTTTGTGATTTGATCTAATATAAGTATAACAATTGTTATAAATATAGAAATACCAATATAGTACTGACGTTTCATGTCTGTACCTCCTATTTGTTCTTCGTGCGGTCGCTTTTTACAACAACTCTCATTATATCCTAATCAAACTTATAAAAAAAGTTACAGTTCAAATAATAAGTTGATTTTTTAAAATGTTATTAAAATAGACATTATTCTAGAGTACGGAATAATAATTAAACCTAAATTGAATACCATCAGGTCCAGCTAATAATTTATGTGTTGTTTCTGGAAAATGAAAATCTACACACGCTAAACCATAAGTTCTATGATTTTCTATACGTTTTACACTTGATAACCAATTATTCACTACGAGATGTTGGTGATAACCATTTGAAGCTAAATAAACCGCACTGTCAGTTTCTAAAGAAGAAGGTACCAAACCAAAGTAATTTTTATAATATTGCTTAACTCTATTTAATCGAATTGTTTTTAAATTTATATATCCAATAATACTTTCATCAGGAATACCTTGCCACTTCTCATCTGAGACATAAGTTAGTAATTTAGGTACATTTAATGGTTTTGTTTCTAAAACTGCTTTTTCATTTTCAATAGACCATTCATCAATGGGATTATCTACATAAAACTCCAAGCCGTTTCCTTCCGTATCTTCTAAATATAATGAAGTTGAAATGTCGTGTTCGCCACCATTGATAGGTATTTTATATTCACTGAATTGCACAAGCAAGTCTGCTAAGTCTGTTTTAGATGGTAATTTTATCGCTAAGTGAAATAAACCTGCTTCTGAAACAAGAGGTTCTCTTCCCATATTGATTTGATTAAGTGTCATGAAGTGATTCAGATTACCAACCTCATATTGAATTGTAGAATATGATTCATTTACTACATTTAATCCAACAATATCTCCATAAAATTTTTTCATTTCATCTTTATCTCTTACATTTAATATAATGCCATTTACAAAATGGGCACTTTCGTTATGGAACATATTTTACACCTTTCTAATTGCTTATTGCATCCATTATATCTGATTTATTTAATTTTAAATTTTAATATGCTCATTTTAATCTTACTTTTGGATTCGTGAAATAACTCGTTTCATTTTTATATTAGCGAAAAGAAAACCTGGGACATCGTACTGATGTCTCAGGTTTTTCAAAAATATTAGTCATAACTTGTTTTAATGTAAAAATACATATCGCACTTTTTATAATTCTATTTAAATACATCAGAACAAAACCGTTTAATATTTTATGAATAACGTATTTGCCATGTTCTTACTTTAACATTTATCAATATTTAAACAAGTGTTTTAACTACTGCTTGACAACGTGGACATAGGTTATCTAATTCACCTACTGAACCCAATGATTCACTATAGTTCCAACAACGTTCACACTTTTCTCCGTGAGCATGTTCAATGTGGATATCACCATATTGATATGATTCTCCATTTTCAACTTTATCAACTACCTCCGCTTGTGAAGTAATAAATAATTGTTGTAAGTCAGAGAATTGTTGTAAAAATGTAGTCGCATCAAAGTTATCATTGCTACCGATTACCACTTTGGCTTCTAATGATTTACCAATTACTTTTTCATTACGCGCAACTTCTAAAGCACGGTTCACATCGTCACGCAATTTCATAAATGTATTCCATTTTTCCATGAATTCAGCATCAACTGCTACACGTTCAGGCATACGTGTTAAATGAACACTTTCTTCCTCTACATGTGGGATATGTGACCACACTTCTTCAGACGTATGCGCTAGGATAGGCGCTAATAATTTTGTCATGTCTACTACAATTTGGTACAACACTGTTTGCATACTGCGACGTTTATGTGCATTCTGCTCTTCAATGTACAAGATATCTTTACCGTAATCTAAATAGAAATTACTTAATTCAACGTTAATGAAATTTTGTAATTCTTGATATATATCTAAATAATCATAATTATCATAATTGTCTAGCGTATTAGCAGTAAATTCACGTAATCTATTTAATAAATATTTATCTACTTCTAATAGCTCAGATTCTGCAATTGCATCTGTTGAAGGATTATAATCATTTAAATTACCTAACATAAATCTTAAGGTATTTCTAATTTTACGATATACATCAGAAGTTTGTTTTAAAATTTCATCAGAAATACGCACATCTGATAAATAATCTACACTACTTACCCAAAGACGCGCAATATCTGCACCTTTTTGTTTGACGATTTGATCAGGTACAATGACATTACCTAATGATTTACTCATCTTTTTACCTTCACCATCCATCACAAATCCATGTGAAAGTAACATTTTATATGGTGAAATTCCTCTCGTAGCAACAGAAGTTGTAATTGAAGAGTTAAACCAACCTCGGTACTGGTCACTACCTTCTAGATATAAATCAGCAGGATATGATAGTTCCGGACGTTCTTCTAATACACCACGGTGTGATGATCCAGAATCGAACCAAACGTCCATGATATCTGTTTCTTTTGTAAACACACCATTTGGACTGCTTGGATGTGTGAACCCTTCAGGTAGTAACTCTGCAGCTTCTCGCTCAAACCATACATTTGAACCATGTTCTTGGAATAAATCTGCAACATGATTAACAGTTTCCTTAGTCATAATAATATCGCCATTTTCCGCATAAAATACTGGTAATGGTACACCCCAAACACGTTGACGTGATATAACCCATTCGCCACGATCTCTTACCATGTTATAAATACGAGTTCTACCCCAATCAACCTTGAAGTGTGTATCTTCGATTGCATCTAAAATATCTTGACGTACTTTATCAATAGAGGCAAACCATTGTGGTGTTGCACGGAAAATTACAGGTTTTTTAGTACGCCAATCATGTGGGTAACTATGAGTAATAAATTCTAATTTTAATAATGAACCATTTTCTTTTAATAAATCTGTAATTTCTTTGTTCGCTTTATCGTAGAACATACCTTCAAATTGACCGGCTTCTTCTGTAAATACCCCTTTATCATCTACAGGGCTAATAACAGGCAAGTTATATTTTTGACCTACTACAAAGTCGTCTTCCCCATGTCCAGGTGCCGTATGGACACACCCTGTACCAGCATCTGTTGTCACATGTAATCCATTAATCACGAGTGACACACGATCAACAAAAGGATGTTGTGTTTCGATATACTCTAAGTCACTACCTTTGAATTCTTTTTCTAATTCAATGGCATCTTCATTCCATCCTAATGCTTCAGCAACATTAGCAACTAAGTCTTTACCGATGATATATTTGTCACCATTCACATTATATTGACCATAAATTAAATCTGGGTGTACTGTGATCGCAACATTCGATGGTAATGTCCAAGGTGTAGTAGTCCAAATAACGAATTTTGCATCTTCATCAACAATACCTTTGCTATCTTTAACATCAAATGCTACATAAATAGATGGCGAACGCTTATCTTGATATTCAATTTCTGCTTCAGCAAGCGATGATTCACTAGATGGTGACCAATAAACTGGTTTTTTACCTTTGTAAATAAGACCTTTATCAGCCATTTCACCAAATAAACGAATTTGTGCAGCTTCATATTCCGGTTTTAATGTAATATATGGATCAGCAAAATCTCCTTTAACACCAAGGCGTTTAAAATCTTTTTTTTGATTTTCTATTTGTTCTAACGCAAATGCTTCACATTTTCTTCTAAATTCAGCAATTGATAATTCTTTACGCTTAACACCTTTTTTAGTAAGCGCTTGTTCGATTGGTAACCCATGTGTATCCCAACCAGGAACATATGGTGTATAGAAACCTTGCATTGTTTTATAACGCGTAATAAAATCCTTCAAAATTTTATTTAACGCATGTCCCATATGTAAGTTACCATTTGCATATGGTGGACCATCATGTAAAATATAATGTTCGTTATCTTTATTTTTGTCTAATGCTTTTTGATAAATATCATTAGCATCCCATTCTTCTTGGATTTTTGGCTCTTTATTCGGTAATCCTCCACGCATTGGAAAATTCGTTTTCGGCATTAATAACGTATCTTTGTAGTCCATTTCCTACACTCCTTATTACAATATTCTGACTTGTTTAGTATTTAACAATAAAAAGAACTCTAAGTTCAATTAACAGGGACGATATATACCGCGTTACCACCCTGATTAACTCAACTTAGAGTTCTCTCATTGCATGTTATTCAGTTAAAACTACAGTGATATAAGAAACAAATATATATTAGGCTCACACTATCCCTAACTCGCTTGAATATATCGACTGTTTCTTACGCGTCTGCTGTTTATTGTTTATTATTCTCATTATCTGTTGAACCGCTGTTATCTGTTGCTTCTGCATCCGCCTCTGCCGTACTATCTGCTTCAGCTTTTGCTTTCATCGCTTTTTCTTCTTCAGTTAATTCATTTTCATTTAAATGATTAATATTCTCTTGTGTTACTTGTTCAGAATCAAGGTCATAATTTAATAAATAATCCCAATCATCATTTTTAAGTAAATCTAACTGTGCTTCTACTAACATACGGAAACGAGATCTAAATATTTTAGATTGGCGTTTCATATCTTCTGTTTGGAAAGAAAGGCGGCGAGCTTTTTCAACTGCATCATTGACAATACGATCTGCTTCGCTTTTTGCTTTAGCAATTGTTGCCTCTGCATCTTTATTGGCTGCTGCTTTCGTCTCTTCTCCAGCTTGTTTCGCTTGAACTAATGCATCGCTCACAGATTGATGCACATCTTTATAAGATTGAATATTTGTTTCTTTATCTTCGACAACTTTTTCTAGTTGTGCTTTATCTTCTTTTAAACGTTCAATTTCATTACTGAGCTGTTCTAGATAACTTTCAACTTCAGTTGGTTCAAAACCCGTTTTCACACGAGTAAAGGATTTGTTTTTTATTTCACTTGGTGTAAAAGCCATGCGTCATTATCCTCCTTCTATCATACACTATTTTGTAATTTCATTAAATATCATAAATAAAATTTCATCTTATATGGTATCATTGCTTATTTTAGTCGTTAAAATTCGGTTGTTCTACACTTTATAAGTATAACTTATTTAAATAAAGTTTTGTAGGAAATTCGTACTTTATCTTTTTTTGTTTTTCCACCAATATCAGTAATCATTGCTCTGCCATAACCTTGAATAGATAGTAAGTCTCCTTTATCCAGTTGGAAATCTGCAGAATCAATAATCGTATGATTAACTTTAACACGTTTCTTTTCGATTAACTGTTTGCTAATGAAACGAGATTTACGAATCATTTCTTTTAGAACGACATCTAAACGTAAACCAGATACGGTTGTTTCGGATGAGTGCCAGTTCTCTACTGATTGTATCATATCTTTTATTGGTAGCGCATTTAGTTTAACTGTCGCGCCTTTAATTTTATTTAATTCCAATATAATATATGATTCTAATTGCTTTGTCAAAGTAAATTGTATGCGATTATCTACAACAATATCACCTAATTGGTCTCTTTCGATTCCCAATGACATAATTGTGCCCAAGACATGTTGGTGTTGAAGTGTGACAAATTTTTGAGGATAATCGATTTCAAAAAGAATGATTTCAAAATCTTCCACCTCAGGTTGAAAGTAATCTGGTGCTATGATGGCTCTTTGTCTCTCAGCATATGGCCCACCATAAAAAGTAACTTCTAAATCTTGAAAACTACCAACTACAACATTTAATATATATTGGCCTCTGGGATCTAAAAAGGAAGTTAATACAGGTGCAAACTGGTCGTTGGCACGATAACACTTATCGATGAGTTGATCGATTAATTCATGTTCTTCTTTTCTAAAATGTTGATAAATATCGATGTGATTTCACTCCAAATATAAGTTAAAGCACCTCTCGTTTTTAACGTTAGGTGCTTAACATTTATTTTATAATTTATTCAAATATCATTTATCCTCAATACAAAACTTACACTAAATAATTTAAAATTAAATTAAAAATATTTTTTAAACCAGTTTGGAATAATACAAGTACAATTATTGCGACAATGGATGAAATATCAATCATGCCAATAGGTGGAATAATTTTACGGAATGGTTCTAAAAACGGTTCATACAATTTTGATAAAAATTGACCGAATTTATTTTCACGTGTGCCTGGAAGCCATGACATAAAGAAATATACAATCATCCCAAAGTAATAAATTTGAACCAAGAATAAAATAAATTGAAATATATTTGCTAATAAACCTATATCCATGAATGTTTACCTCTATTCACCTTGGTATTCCATATTTTCGATTTGGTCTGTTATGCTTCCTGCAACTTCAACATTATCTGGCGTACATAAGAATATGTCAGAACCTACACGTTGAATGTCTCCACCAATTGCATAAACGGTACCACTTAGAAAATCGATAATTCTTTTTGCAGATACTTTATCAATACGTTGTAAGTTCACTAAAGTTGCTCTGCGATTTTTTAATTCGTCCGCAATGTCTTGAGTATCTGAAAAGACGCGTGGTTCAAATAAACACATTTTAGAACTTTCTTGCGTAAAACCATAATTGTTTTGATCTTGATTATTCATGTTCACAACGTTCCTAGTATTATTTTTAGGTGCACTGTTATTCATTTGATACTTCCTTTCCCCGGTTGATTGTTGTAATCTTGTTGGTTGTTTTTTGGGTACGGACTGTATGCGTTGTCTTTCTGTATTGTCATTTTGTTGATTATTATAATTTGTTTGAGACTGCGCTTGTTGTCTATCTTGTTCTTCTTCAGGTGGCGCTTGTAAATCATCGTCTTCCTCTTCAACTACGAAAAAACCACTAAATAAATCTTTTAAAGCCACGGGGCTCACTCCTCTTTTCCTACAAGTTTAGTCCCAATTCTCACAAATGATGCACCTTCTTCGGCTGCTAAATGGTAATCATTACTCATTCCCATTGACAATTCTGTGCATGGTGCATAATTTAAATTGAGCGCTTTAATTTCAGCTCTCTTTGCTCTTAATGATTTGAATAAATCTTTAATATACGGTTCATCATCCGTATAAGGTGCCATCGTCATAAGACCAATTATTTCTATGTTTTCATATTGCTCTAAATCCTTAATAAACGTATCTACCTCATCTAAAGCGATACCTTGTTTTGACGTTTCTCCAGAAACGTTGACTTGAACAAAACATTTCACTTTATGTTCAGCTCTTTTATTAATCTCTTTTGCTAATTTCAGACGATTTAAAGCGTGAAAATAGTCGATATCGTTAATGACCTCTTTAACTTTTCTTGTTTGTAAAGAACCGATAAAATGCATGACTACATCGTCTGGTAAAGCTGCTTTCTTTTGTTGAAAACCTTCTAAACGATTCTCACCAAAATGTCTAATACCTGCTTGATAAGCATCATTAGCTCGCTCTATTGTAACATATTTTGTCACTGCTATCACGTGCGGGACTGTTGTAATATTACCTTTTTCGCAATGTATTTTCAATTGTTCATTTATTTGCGCTAAACTTTGTTGTACATCCAATTTTTATACACCTCTTAGTTATTGACCAATATAAGCTAACATACGACCTGTATCGCCTTTCTCTACTCTATATGAAAAGAACAAATTTAAATCTTCCGATGTCGCATAATTCGTTATATAAATATTATTTTTCGGAACACCATCATACTCTAACAACATAGCATTCGCCTTTTTTAGGTCTATGCCATGACGATTGTCACCTCTTGTTTCGATATATTGATGAGCATCTATAGGTAATTGCTCAAACTTGCTTTTAATATCATCATTAATTTCATATGAATTTGCAGTTGCTGGTCCAATAACAACGCTTAAGTCGTTCCAATCAAATGGTATACATTTTAACATTTGATTGACAATTTGACCTACTGTGCCACGCCAACCTGCATGAGCTAAGCCTACAAAGTGATGTTTTTCGCTATAAAAATAAATTGGTACACAATCTGCATAACACATAGTTAATAAAATGTCATTTTCAAATGTATACATACCATCTATACCATGTAATGCATTAGAAAGACTATCAATATTAGTACCTTTATCTTTGTTTGTAATTTCAACTACCTTATTTTCATGTGTTTGAATCGGGAAAACCCATTGATTTCTCGGAAACTGAATTACAGAAGCAAGTAACGCTTGGTGTCTCGTTACATTATCTTGATCATCATTAATGTATCTAGCCATATTAAATGCATCTTTCGGGTAATGGCTGTATCCTTCTTCTCTTGTTGTTATACCCAATTTCACATTCTTTAATTGATTATCGTCATATTTTAAAATATGGCGATCTTTGATAAATTTCTCTTGCATGCTATAAACCTCCAGCTATTCAACATTTATAAACTATCTAAAGATATTCGGGAGATTCTAAATAATTGAAAACTATATTTTTCTACATAATAATGTAGTTCACAACAAATGATATGCCAACTTCTAAATTCAAAAAAGTCATCAGATCTTTGGACCTGATGACATTTATATATTTTATATTGTCTAAATTATTATTAATTATTATGAAAAACTAACAGAAGAAGAAGTCCATTCGAGATTAACGTCTAGTTCTTCTAGAACGTCTTTCTTCACGATTTCTGATAAAGCTAGGAATATCATCTTCATTTGTAGTATGTGTTCTACCTTCATTTGCACTGTCTGTCGTTTGTGATGCACTAGAAGAGAATGAATCTTCTTTTGCAGTTGTACTTCCAGATGATGCACTGTTGCCAAATCCAGTATTTGAAGCTTTGCGACCTTGAGATGAAGGTTTATCTTCAAATCCAGTAGCAATGACTGTTACTACGATTTCATCTTGTAATTCTGGGTTAATCACAGTACCGAAAATCATATTAACATCTTCATCAGCTGCATCTTGAACAATGTCTGCTGCTTCTTGTGCTTCAAATAATGATAATGACTCTCCACCAGTAATGTTCATTAGCACACCTTGTGCACCTACAATAGAAGTTTCTAATAATGGAGAAGAAATAGCTTTTTTAGCAGCTTCTACAGCACGGTTTTCACCAGAAGATACACCGATACCCATTAATGCAGAACCTTGGTTAGACATAATTGTTTTAACGTCTGCAAAGTCAAGGTTAACTTCACCTGAAACAGCGATTAAGTCTGAAATACCTTGAACACCTTGACGTAATACATTGTCTGCTTCTTTAAATGCTTCCATCATTGGTGTTGACTTATCAACAATATCTAATAAACGGTCGTTAGGGATGACGATTAATGTATCAACAGCAGCTTTCATTGATTCTACACCAGCAGCTGCTTGTGTTTGACGCTTACGGCCTTCAAACCCGAATGGACGTGTAACAACACCAACTGTTAACGCTCCCATTTCTTTTGCAATTTTTGCTACAACTGGAGCAGCACCTGTACCAGTACCGCCGCCCATTCCTGCTGTTACGAATACCATATCAGCACCTTGGATTGCATCTTCAATTTGCTCACGAGATTCTTCGGCAGCTTTTTTACCAATTTCAGGGTTTGCACCAGCGCCTAAACCACGTGTTAATTTTTCACCAATTTGGATTTTAGACTCAGCTTTAGATAAGTTTAAAGCTTGTCCATCCGTATTGATTGAAATAAATTCAACATTATTCATACCATGATCAATCATTCGGTTAACAGCGTTATTTCCGCCGCCCCCTACACCGATGACTTTTAACGTCGCTAAATGATTAAATCCTTGTTCAAATTCTAACATTTAAATTTCCTCCTAGTTTTAGTGGCCAATCAATCGAATAGAGATTTCATAAGTTTCTTGAACTTACTTTCTTCTTTGTCTTGAGGTTTACTTTCTTCTTGTTCTATGTTGTCTTCATGTTCGTATGCCTCAGACGCTTCTGGTTCTTCTATATCAGAAGTTGATGTATGTGGCTCTTCTTGTTTGTTTGATTTCTTTTTGAACCAATCAAATCCGCTTGACTTCGTACTATTTTCTCGATCATTTGATTCTATGACTTCTTCTTCAAATTCTTCACTGTCATGATTATTTATTGTAACATAATCTAGTAATTCGTCGAAAGTAATGCTACTAGAAATCGTTGAAATCGCTGAAGAAAACTCTGGTTTTCTTATGCCCATTTGGGATGGTGTATGAATTCTTACTTTTTCACTTACCATGTCTTGCAGCAATTCTTTAACGCCTAGTAAATTGGCCGAACCACCTGTTACAACGAAACCACCATTTACTTTTGTAAGACCTAACTCTTGTAATACATCAAACACATTAAAGAATATATCTTCCACACGTGCTTCTATCACATCTGCCAAATCTTTTTGAGTAAATTGTGCTTCTTCTTCGCTATTTATTTGATCAATAGTAAACACATCATGATCCGACGCTGAATCAAAGAAAGCGTGACCATATTGATGTTTGATTTTTTCAGCCGTTTCATAAGAAGTATTTAAACCTTTTGCAATATCTTCCGTTATATCTCTACCAGCCATTTCTATAGCATCAGCATCTACAAGCTCTCCTCTTTCGTAAAATGCCAATTGTGTTATATCCTCACCAATGTCAATAATGCATGCGCCAAGTTCTTTCTCAGTTGCCGAAAGTACTGAGCCATAATTATATGCATCAGAGTATACATCCAATACATCTACACCACAAGATTCTACACATTTAATCATGTTTATTAAAATTGATTTTTGAATCGCAATAACACCAGCTTCAACTTTCAAACTATGTCTTGCAATGAGTTCTTTAGGATCTGACACTTCATTATCGCCATCCACAACAAATTTAATTGGGAAAGCGTTTATTATTTCTGTTTCGGGTACATCATTTTTTTCACGAATACCTTCAAGTACACGCTCAATGTGTGTACCATCTAGTTCAGTATCTTCATAAAATTCAATTTCATTTGACTCATCAAATACCTCAGTTCCGATAATTGGAAGTTTTAAAAATACTTCCTTAACATCGACGCCTGATGCAATAGAGGCTTTTTTGATTGTATCTTTAACCGCTTGTTTTGCGATGTCGAAATCATCAATAAGACCATTTTTTATACCACTTGTGTAGGTCTGTCCTGTACCTATCACATTTATTCCATTGTGAAATTTTTCGCCCACTATCGCTTTAACACTTGACGAACCGATATCTATACTTACATAATAATGCTCTTCCATAGATAGGCACCTCCTGACAATAACTTATTCATGTTCACACTATTAACAGTTTACAATACGTTTTGACGCTTGTGAACTATAAACACATGTATTTGTCTAAATTTTTTAATTATTTTTGTCTGATTCTTTATTTATCTTGTTTAAGGCACTTTGTAACTCGTCTTTCGCCTTATCTTCTTCTGTGTTTCCTTTGTCAACATTTTGATCACTTGTTGATTTAGTAGTACTTCCACCACTATAAGGAATAAAAGAAGCACCAACTGACAAATCAATGTAGCCTGATTTTTTTAAGCTTCCTGATTCATCACGTTCTAACGACTGTGACATTTGTGGATAATACTTCATTTTATTTGCAATAGTATTCAAATTACCCACAATTTGAATCTCATCTGTCGTATATAACTTGATTTGGTTTTGTAAATTTTCTTGCGGGTCATATTGCACTTCGGCGATCATGCTACGCACTTTTGTAGGCATTTTTGCTAATTCTTGTATTATTTTTTCTTTTTTCTCTTTTTTGAATCCTTCAAGGACGGGACCGTCATCTGTTACATTACTTTCTTCATAATTTTCTAATTCTGTTCCATCTTCAAGAATCGGTACATAATGATCTTTCTTTTTAACTAAACCAACGATTTGGCTTTCTGTCACTTTAACCTTCACCTTATTCGGCAATACTTTTGTTACTTCTGCATGCTTTATTAATTTATTCTTTTTTAAATTATTAACAGCTGATGAAGTACTATAGGTATACATTCTAGAGTCATCTTTTACATCTATCGCTTTTTTTATAGAAGCTTTAGATACATTGTCATTACCTTCAATTGTCACCGAGTTGATTTTACTCAATGGCGTGAACATATAAATAAGAATCAGTAAAATAATAAATAGCAAAATACCGAAGATTGCGTATTGGATTTGTTTTTGTTTTTTACGTCGTTTTGCACGTTTCTCTTTTAAATATTCAGAATCAAATTCACTAACTTTATCTGACATTTATTTCACAACCTTTAAAGTGAAGGTAAGTGCGCTTGGAAGCTCTTAATAAACTTATTTCCGCGCTCTTCAAATGTATTGTATTGATCCCAACTTGCACAAGCTGGTGATAATAATACAACGTCATTAGGCTCAATAACTGATTGTACTTTATCGACTGCATCTTCTACATCTGTGGCCTTTATTACATATTTACCTTGATTCTCGCCTAATTTCACAAATTTTTCTTGCGTCTCACCAAAGGTCACCATCACTCTGACGTTATTCATATATGGAATCAATTCATCAAATCCATTGCCTCTGTCTAAACCACCACACAACCAAATAATGGGTTGTTCAAATGAATTTAGAGCAAACTGTGTCGCTAAAGTATTGGTAGCCTTAGAATCATTATAATATTTATTGGTTTTGTTTGATCCTACATATTGAAGTCTATGCTCTATACCAGAAAAAGTTGTCAAACTATCTATTATGGCTCTTACTGAAACCCCTGCTAACAGTGCCGCTAACACAGCTGCGAGTATATTTTCTAAATTGTGTTCACCAGGTAATACTAAGTCATCTTTATGAATAAGTCGGAAACCTTTAAATGTAATATAGCCATCTTTTACGTATATACCATCAACCTCTTGTTGTGTAGAAAAGTAATACACTTTTGCTTTTAAGGATTCTGATTCAATCAGGTGACGTTGATGATAATTACATATTAAATAATCCTCTTCAGTTTGATTTTTATATATTTGTTTTTTTGCATTTTGATAATTCTCTAAATTCTCATGATAATCCAAATGTGCAGAATAAATATTTGTAATAATCGATATATGCGGCTTATATTGGTCGATACCTAGTAATTGAAATGAAGAAAGTTCAGTTATAAGGTAATCCTCTTCTTCTACTTCTTGTGCCACTTTTGAAGCTACATAACCTATATTGCCAGATAATTTACCAGTAATTCTACTTTTTTTAAACATATCACCTATTAAAGAAGTGACCGTTGTTTTTCCATTTGTTCCAGTCACGCCAATAATGGGCGCTTTGGAAACTAAATAACTTAGTTCTACTTCAGTAAGTATGTGTAATCCTCGACGTTCCGCTTCTTGAATTAACGGAACCGTGTATGGAATACCTGGATTTTTAAAAATGAGTGGTTCATTATCAAGTAAGGAAAATGGATGCGCTCCACCAACAACTTTGACACCCATATTTTCTAAATCGATTGCATGTGCATCTTGGCTTAAATCTTTGCCATCGTTAACAACGACATTTGCACCAAGTTTTTGTAGCAATTTCGCAGCTTCATACCCACTTTTTGCTAATCCTATTACTAATACATTTTTATTTTCTAAACCTGTATATTTCAGCAATTTAATTCACTCCAATCCATAAGCCAATAAGACCTGAAATAATACCAACTGTCCAAAATACAGTAACAACTTTTCTTTCATTCCAACCTACTAGCTCAAAGTGGTGATGTAGTGGTGACATTTTGAAAACTCTTTTTCCTGTAAGCTTATATGATGTGACTTGAATCATAACTGATAATGTTTCAGCTACAAATACAAAACCGATAAAAATAAGTGATAATTCTTGATTTAGCATAATTGAAATTGTAGCAAAAATACCGCCTAGAGCTAAACTACCTGTATCTCCCATAAATACCTTAGCGGGATTTAAATTAAAAGGTAAGAATCCAAGTAATGCGAAAATCATGATAATACAAAACAAACCAATAGAATTTGCACCTTGTATATATGCCATAAGCGCATACATAATAAATCCAATAATAGAAAGTCCAGTAGAAAGTCCATCTAATCCATCTGTTAAATTGACCGCATTAGAAAAACCAACCTGCCAAAATACAATGAAAATTACATATGCAATTGATAATGGTACTTCTAAACCTGTAAATGGAATATGAATTCCCGTTGAAAAGTCTGTTAGATTAAACACTTGGCTTAATATGAAGAAAACAACTGCAATAGCGATTTGAGCAAGGAATTTTTGTTTACTCGTTAATCCTTGATTGTTCTTTTTAACAACAATGATATAGTCATCAATAAAACCAATTAATCCAAAACCAATCGTCACAAACAACAACAATATAATCGGATTTGCATTATCCATAAAAATAATAGCTAATATTGATGTGACAATGATACTAAGTAGGAAAGTTAATCCTCCCATCGTCGGTGTACCTGTTTTTTTCATATGGCTTTGAGGGCCTTCTTCTCTTATACTTTGTCCAAATTTCATTCGCTTTAGTGTTGGTATCAATACAGGGACTAATATAAATGTTATTAGTAGTGCAATGATCGCTAGTAAATAAACCATATTATGCTCCTTTAATATTAAATTGGATTGATGTCGTTAATGCTAAGTGCAACTTATAAATCATATGTAACGAGGCAGTAAGTATGTTTCAAATTTCAAAATTATATTTTGTATTCAACATTTAAATTACTACCTCGCATCAATTTTCAAATGATACATTTTAACATGTTTTACCAGTGACGTCAGAAATACAATAAATTTTTATTCACTTTGTTTGTCACTGTTTGAATCTGAGTTATTATCATCTTTTTTATTAGAATCATCTTTGGACGATTCTTTTTCTTTGGATGATGTCGTCGAAGCCTCACCATTAACCGCTTCTGCAGATAACGTCACTTCTACTTTATCTTTTTTATCAACTTTTTGTCCTTTACTAACAGATTGATTAGAAACGAAGCCACTACCTTTTGTAGTTACTTTTGTTTGCGTCAAGGTTTCAAAAGCAATCACTTCTTCTTTTGTCCAACCTGTCATGTCTGGCATAGTTATATCCCCATCTGTCAGTAATAATACCTTACTATTCGGTAGCACTTCTTTATCTGGTGATACTGATTGTTTAACAACTTTATCTCCACTTCCTATGACAATTGGTTCGAGAGACTTACCATTCACCTTATCTTGTGCTTTTTGCGTTTCCTGACCTTGAACATCTGGCACTTTACTATACTTCACATCAGATTTATCTTTAGAATTTTTATCTCCTACGTTTAAGTATTTCAATGTGTTTTCCATAATAGGTTTAAACGCTTTACTTACACCCATTTCATAAGCTTCTTGGTCATTTTTTTGTGCTAAACTCATACCAGCATACACTATTACTTCTGGATCATCTTTAGGTGCATCACCAATAAAACTTACAAAGTATGGATTTTCCCCTTGAACATAACCACCATTATCAGAGTCAGCAACTTGTGCTGTACCTGTTTTACCTGCTACGTCATAACCATCAATTTGATAGTTTTTAGCATGACTATCTTCACTGTTTACAACTTTGTCTAATTCAGTACGCACTTTCTTAGCAGTGTCTTTAGTAATTGGTTTTCCTGCAAACTCTTTTTTACCCTTATAAAAAGTATCATCAGTAACAGGATTGCTCACGCTATCTACAAACCATGGTTGCAGCATTTTACCTTCATTATTAAAAGCGGATTGCGCTCTTAACATTTGGACTGGTGTTACGGTTGTAGATTGACCAAATGAGGATGTTTTTTGCTGTGCTTCATTATCCCAAGCTATACCGCCTGTAGATTCACCATCAAACATACTCTTAGTAGATTTACCAAAACCAAATTTTTCATACCATTCTTTCATCTTATCTGAGCCAACTAAATCTTGTAAGTGCATCATTAAAGTGTTTGAAGAATACGTGAAACCAGTAGACATTGAGATTTTTCCCCAACCTACTTTATTCCAGTCAGATATTTTAGAGCCCATTACTTCTCTAGGTTCAGCAGTATATTTTTTATCAGGTTTAAATTTACCTTCTTGAATTGCTGCCGCTAGACCATAAGATTTAAAAGTTGACCCTGGTTCATATGTGTTTTGATATAAATCATTTGCCCATTTTTTTCCAAAATCTTTACCAGTTTCTGGATTAAAAGTTGGTCTTTGACTAAATGCCAAGATTTCTCCTGTTTTCGCATCCATCACTACGGCAAACAAATCTTTTGGCTTATAATGTTCAACCATGCCATCTAGCGCTTCTTCAACGAAAACCTGTATATTTGAATCAAGTGTTAAATGTACGTCATCTCCACGTTTAGGCACTTTTTCTTTTTTGGTGTTTGGTGCAATATACCCCCAAATATCATGAATATACGATAAAGCACCTTTTTGTCCTGAAAGATAGCTATCAAATATTTTTTCAACACCTAAAGCACCTTTTAATTCTCCACTATCTGGATCTTTTTGAGCTATACCTATCAAGTGAGATGCAAAGTTTCCATTAGGATAAAATCTTTCAGTTTCTGGATATAACGTCACACCAGGAAGTTTCATTTTTTCAATTTTTTCTTTCTCTTGATACGTTAAATCTGTGCCTTTTTGACCAAATTCAACTTGAAAGGCTTTTTTATTATCTAGTTTTTTCTCAATTTCTTTTGCTGACATATCAATCACTGTCGCAAGTTTTTTTGCAGTTTCTTTTTTGTCTTTTACATGCTTAGGTTTATCGCTGCCTTCGCTTGCTTTTTTATCAACAACTGCCACAACTTTATACCGTTCCACATCTTCCGCTAACACTTTGCCATTTCTGTCATAAATCTTACCTCGTTCTGGTTGCTGCTGACTATTTACTAAGTATTTTTCGTTCGCTTTCATAATTAAATCTTCACCAGAAGAGTGTCCTGTCAACATAATATATGAGTATCTTAAAACCAACGTAAAAAAGAGCAGTCCAAATCCAAGAATGAGTAGGACTGCCCCTATTTTACTTTTTTTAATTGAAAACTTCGGTTTTTTTAATTTAATTCTTCGCTTCGCCATTATTACGCACTACCTTTACATTATCGTTCTTAAGGCTCATTCCATCTTTTTTGGCCTTATCGTAAATGCGTTCATATGAGGAGTTCTTTTTAATTTCAGATTTTATTGCGCTGTTTTCACTAGATTGTTTTTCAATTTTTGTATCTAAATCTGCAATTTTTTCTCGAGTTTCATACGCATCCATTTTTAAAGATAGCATATAAATACTTATTAAAGCAATCACTGTTATAAGTCCTATGTATAACATCTTTTCAAACTTAGTTAGCTTGACAATTACTTTACGCTTAACTGTCTGGGGTTGACTCTGGGGATGAGGCGACGGTTGCGTTTGTGGTATTTGTTGTTCTGCTCCACTATACGGTTGGTATATCTTCTCTACTGCCACTCAAAAATCACTCCTTATTTTAGTATTTCAGCTATACGTAACTTGGCACTACGCGCTCGATTATTTTTTTCTAAATCTTCATCTGTAGCAATAATTGGTTTTCGATTAACTCTTTTCAATTTTGGTGTATAAGCTTCTGGAATAACTGGTAAGCCTCTTGGCACTTCGGGGCCTTTTTCATATTCTTGGAACATTTGTTTACAAAGGCGATCTTCTAACGAGTGGAACGTAATCACAGATATTCTTCCGTTCACTTTCACAAGCTCGATTGCTTGTTCTAATGAATTTTCAAATGCAGACAATTCATCATTAACTGCAATTCTAATTGCTTGGAAAATCCTTTTAGCAGGATGCCCGCCTTTTCGTCTTGCCTTAGCAGGTATTCCTTCTTTAATAACATCCACCAGTTCTAAAGTTGTTTCAATTGGCTTTTGTGCTCTATTTTGTTCTATTCGTCTAGCAATTTGTTTCGAAAATTTTTCTTCGCCATAACGATGAAAAATTCTCACTAATTTTTCAAATGACCAATCATTAACTACTTCATACGCTGATAATGATTGGGTTTGATCCATACGCATATCTAATTTCGCATCATTATGATAACTAAAACCTCTTTCAGGTACGTCTAATTGGGGGCTAGACACACCCAAGTCATAATAAATGCCATCTACTTTTTCAATATTTAAATCATCTAAAATTTCAGTTAATTTTCTAAAGTTGCTATGGACGAAGGTAACTTTATGTATATGGTCTTTCAATACTTCTTTTGCATTTTCAAGTGCTGTTGTATCTTGATCAATTGCAATAAGTCTACCTTCGTCTCCAATTTGATTTAATAAATAGAGGGCATGGCCTGCTCCACCTAATGTACAGTCGACATATATGCCATCTTCTTTAATATCTAAATAATCTATAGTTTCTTTTAGCATAACGCTGACATGATGAAACAATTTAACGCCTCCATTTAAAAATCAAAGTCAATTAAGTCTTCGGCAATATCTTCAAAACTATCTTCTGATTCATCATAAAAATCATTCCAAGTTTCTCTATCCCAAATTTCAATACGGTTTGAGACACCTATTACCGTACATTCCTTACTCAAATTGGCATATTTCCTCAAATTTTGAGGAATATTTATACGCCCTTGCTTATCTAATTCCACTTCAACAGCACCTGAAAAGAACATACGCATGAATTTACGCGCATCTTTTTTTGTCATTGGTAAGGTTTTCATTTTCTCTTCAATTACTTGCCATTCTTCTAAAGTGTAACCAAATAAGCATTTATCAAGGCCACGGGTAATTATAAAACGCTCATTTAGGTCATAACGAAATTTGGACGGAACAATCATACGTCCCTTAGTATCCAATTGATGCTCGTATTCACCCATGAACATTTATAATCACCTCACCTTCTTATATATATAATTTACCACATCTCACCACTATCCTCCACTAATTATACAAATTTCACCAAAATTTCTTGAAACATAGAAAAAAACACCCGATTCATCTTTTAAATGAACCGGGTGCTTCCCTTGATACTCTAAGGTTTTATCAATATATGATCAAATGTGTATGAAAGTGGTGGATAAGTGGAGGGACTAAACACATCTATCCCAAAATCATTCATAATTTGAAGTGGATTCCAAATTCTTTCTTGTAATCCACCCATTGGATGGAGTGTTTGACTTATGAGCTCAAAATGTTTCATGCTAATGTCATTTTCTCTTTCAACATTCAATAAATACCGTTTTATTAAATAATCAAATTGCTTTTGGTGAATTTCGTTATTTTTGTTCAACAATACCTTATTATCATGATTGTCTTTAACTTCTGCCTGAAGAGATTGAAACAAATCATTTTGCTGTTCTTTTAAAGCTTCAATCTGTTCTATAAAAGATTGCGAAGCTTTAGATCTAATAAACTTTGTTTTATCTGCTTCAATTCCTTTTTCAATGATATTATTACAATTCAATCGATATTGTGCTACTAATTTTTCTATTCTGGTATTTAAATACGTAATCCTTAATCGTGGTAAAACGATAGGCATATCTACTTGTAATGTTCGAAAAACTTCACTTAATTCTGTCCAATATTTAATTTCACTAGGGCCGCCTATGAATGCTACTGTATTAAATAGCCATTCTTCCATTACTGGTCTCGTAACGACATTATTAGAAAATTTTTCTGGGTCTGTTTCTACCATATTAAGAAGTTCTTGTTCCGAAAACGATTTCTCTGATTTATTTAAATAGAAACGTCCATTTTCAAAAGTTAATAGTTGTCTTACACCACCATCATCCATAAACAAATGTACATTCGTCTCTGTCTGTATCATTTGATCTAAACCGTCAGTGATAGTTTGAGCCTGTGTTTGCCTAAAGGCATCGTCAACTAAATTATGATTTTTAATAATGTCCTTGAACATTGGCTTTTCTAAACGGCGCAATGCTTTATCATTTGCATCTATCAGTAATAATCCGTAATGTTTGAAAACTTCGTGTAATAACGCTTTAAACATATCAGTCCAACCATCATAGTTATCGATAATCTTTCTACACATGTTTAGTAGTTTTGGAGAAGACTCAGTTTCTTTTAATTCTTTGAAAAATTGATTTAATGCTTTATGTAACGCTTCTTTATCTGGCGTATACTTTGAAACACTAGATTCTGGAGGCGTCATAGTACTATATTTTATTTTTTGTAACGTTGCCGTATGTTCATTAAAAACATAAGTATGATTTACTTCATCAAAATCATGATCTTCACCTGCAATCCAAAAAACAGGGACAACATGTGTATCGTAATCTTTCGATAGTTTTTCACTTAATGTAATAATCGAAAATATTTTATGAAACGTATATAAAGGTCCACCAAACAAACCAGCTTGTTGACCACCGATTACAACTTTCGCACCTTTACTAAGTGCTTTTAAATTTTTATTTTGTTGATAATCTAATGTTAAATCATCCATATATGCTTCAATGATTTTGGCTAGAGACGCTTCTCTTCCGTTATTTTCTGAAAGTAGTCTTTTTTTATAATTTTGTTCATCCATTGCATCAAGATGATAATACTTAGCTAAAGTTGAATCACTATTTTTAATATTCGCTATAAATTGATCTTTTTCATTAAGTTTCGTTGTCATACAATCCATTCGTAATTCTCCTTACGTTACTCTATTCCTATTTATTATAAAGTTTATATTCAACATTGACAATTTTACGGCTTATAAATTTATTAGAAAATATACTTACTCTCTTTCAACATTGTAATCCAATGCTTATACATACGATCAGTACCTTTAAATATATTAAAACAAAGCACAAATTAATATTGATTTTACATAAAATGTTTTAAGCATTCATTTTTGTGAAATATCCAATAAAATAAGGTATAATAGTTAGTAATAAAGCAAAGGGGGAAGCTAAAGTGAGTAATGTTAAACGACTAGATATTAATTACAAAACAGATGAATTATTTGAAGATTTTAGGAACTTCGGAAATGAAGATTTATATTTAGTAGATGAATTACGCGGTGAAATGATAGATGCTAGTTCGGACTCACCATTTTATGGCATATATGTCGGTGATAGGTTAGGTGCTCGTATGGCTTTATACCGTAAAGGAGAAGTTGAAGAAGTATACTTCTCAGATTTTGATGATTATAATATTTTATGGAAATTAGAAGTTTTACGTGATTTCCAAGGTCGTGGTTACGGCGAAGCACTGCTAGATTTTGCTAAGGAACAAGGTCAACCAATTAAAGTCATTGCTCGTAATCAATCAAAAAATTTCTTCATTAAACATGGATTTAAAGATATCGAACAACAAAATAAAGACGGTCACGATATACTTATTTGGACACCATGATTTTCCTGTCCAATGCCACTAAAAAATGATACACGCATTTTTAATATATTGTATATGTTTTTTAATAAAATAAACTTTTTCATTTCTTAAATTATCATTAACATAATATGAAGCGTGAATTACAATCAATTTTTCTGATTATAATTCACGCTTCTTTTATTTTGCTATATCTAACAATTGATCAAGCGATTCGATAGTATAATCTGGATTAATTTCTGTATCATTTATTTTATTTCTTGGATTAAACCAACATGTTTTTATTGCCGCATTTTTTCCACCTAAAATATCTGATGTTATTGAATCGCCAACAATCATTGCATGAGCTCTTTTGTCATGACCGATTTTATTAAAAACAAAATCAAAAAATTCTGGCATAGGTTTTTGATATCCAGTTTGTTCAGATACAAACACACCTTTAAACCAATCTCCCATTTCTGTTTTTGCTATACGTCTTTGTTGTGTTTCCAAAACTCCATTGGTAACAATATATAGATCGTGAGTGTTTTTGAGCATACTCAATGTTTCCACCGTATTCATAAAATACTTTATTGGGGCATTTGCGAGTTCATCCCGAAAGATTACATCCGCTTCTTGCCCATTCACATTGATTTGATGTAAATCAAAATACACTTCAAACCTTTTACTTAACACTTCAGTTTTTGTTAATTGATTTTGTTGAAACGCTTCCCAATGTGCTTGATTTACAGTTATAAATTGATTTAAATCATTTTGATCTGTCTCTAAATTATATTTTTTTGTAAGTTGATGAAATGCATATGCTTCAGCATCATGAAAATCTACAATTGTATCGTCAAAATCGATAAGTAAACATCTTTTATTCATAGTATTTTCTAACCCCTTAATGAATTCACTTAATAAAGTCAATTAATTATGTCATCGTCAATGTATAAACATAGTCGAATTTTATTTCATCATACCATATTTCAAATATTAGCAAACAAAAAAGGCCAAGGTTATTACCTTGGCCAGTCCGTCATAGAAATTCAAATTAAAATCCGAATAATTTACTTGCTAAACCTACACCATTTTCTACGATATCTACAATACTAGTGCCTAATTTAGCACCGTCTCCTGCTATGCCAGCTTGTACTGTATCTTTAATTGCATTAAATAAACCTTCCATTATAAACACTCCTCATTATATTATTTAGAATAAATAATCTGCTATTTTTTAAAATCCGAAAAGTTTTCCTAGTAAACCTGCACCACTTGAAACGATATCTACAATACTTGTACCTAATTCTGAACCATTACCTGATTTTGCTGCTTCAACTGTGTTTGCAATTGCTTCTGCTAAT
This sequence comes from Staphylococcus sp. GDY8P119P, assembly GCF_017892075.1. Lineage (NCBI taxonomy): Bacteria > Bacillati > Bacillota > Bacilli > Caryophanales > Staphylococcaceae > Staphylococcus > Staphylococcus sp. GDY8P119P. Next base: position 641,458 of record NZ_JAESKJ010000006.1, on the reverse strand, counting down.
TTAGTCATAATTTATTTCTCCTTTATTATTTATATATTTATATTAGAATCCAAATAATTTACTTGCTAAACCTACTCCGTTTTCTACGATACTTACGATACTTGTACCTAATTTAGCACCGTCTCCTGCTATGCCAGCTTGTACTGTATCTTTGATTGCATTAAATAAACCTTCCATTATAAACACTCCTTATTATAAGATAAATGCTTATGACTGTTTTTTTATGTTTTAAACGATACTGTTAATTTGTTATTTAATTAAGTATCGTTTGTTATCTATAACTATAAGACATTTGCATATAAATTTGTGATTTATTTCATACTTCGTTAAATAGTAGTAAAAACTGTAGCAAAAGATACATTGGTTTACAGTTTTGAATGCCCAACTGTATTTTACGCAATTCCATGTCATACAATTTACAAAATAGAATTTATTTATAAAATTTATATATAAATAAAATTAACAAATGCTTTAACGATGATTATATTTGTTGTGGTATTTCTCAATATTTTTATTTGACAGTTTATACATGCATTTATTGATTCGATACAAACACCAAAAAAGCGCCACTTCAAATTGAAGTAGCGCAAACGCAAATAATCATTAAATTATATTACCTTATAGTTATATATTCAATACCACTTAGCATTAGCCTAAAACATATTTATTGTCTTAATCGTCTATATACAATTTAAGCAACTAATAAATTTAAATGATTACAACAATATATAATAATAATTGTTATGCCATAACTATATGATCAAAGCCGTGTTTAAATTTACTAGCTAAAGCATTACTTTCTGACAAAACTTTCATATATTTTGAGTATAATTTACTTGATTCAATAACAAATTTCATAAGTAACCCTATTTTGCAATTAGCAGTTTAACTTTATTAAGCCATAAATTAACAGTATATGTTGTTCACTGCGCATGTAAAAAAACAAAAAAAAAGACCGCTAATATATTAGCGATCTAGTCAGTAAACACATAATTTATTATGTATTTTACGTTATTAGCGTCCTGGGAGGGATTCGAACCCCCGACCGATGGCTTAGAAGGCCATTGCTCTATCCAGCTGAGCTACCAGGACATTATCTTTTGAACACAAGAATAATTATATCTAATTTACACTGATAAAGCAATACTCTATCCCTTAAAAATAAATATGATTTTTCACTATTGTAAACTTTTTATCATAATATTGCTAATTTATTTAAATTCTTTAAATAGTACAATCCATTAACGTGAGCACTATTTTTACAACACTGAAATGTAAAATGTTTCTTACATTCAACGCTTTACAGTAATACGAAGATGAACCTACGATTCAATCATTTCTAGACGCAGATTCACCCCACCTATTTAGATTACAAAATTTTCACTACTGATGATTTCATGATTTCGATTACGGAAATTTAAAGTTGCTTCTAATCTCGTATCATCAATAAGCAATTCTGCATATGTTTCTTCAATATTACTTCTCGACTGTGAAATACTACCTGGATTTATGACATGCACACCATTTATTGTTTCATGTTTAGCAACATGTGTATGACCATAAAAAGCAAATTTACAGTCTGCTGCTTTTGCTTGTTCTGCTAAAGGCATTCTTGTACGATTCACTTGATATAAATGACCGTGAGTTAAAAATGCCTTAATATCATTTATATCGATTGTTTGCTCATTTGGAAACTCAGGATAAAAATCAGTATTCCCTTTTACTCTATAAAAGTAACTGAGTTCACTATCATCATAAGCGAATTCAGAGTCACCTAAGTGAATGGCAGCATCTATATCCTCATGCTGATTTATAATATCAAATAGCACACCTTGTTCAGTATGATTGTCACTAACTATAATCCATTTCGACATTATTGATCACCTTCTAGATATTCTTGTAGCTGTTCTATTGCTTTACCTCTATGACTAATTTGTCCTTTTTCTTCTGCAGTTAGCTGAGCCATTGTTTTATTTTTGTCTTCTACAAAAAAGATAGGATCATATCCAAAGCCATGTTCACCAATTTTATTTAGTGTGATTTCTCCTTGTACAGTTCCTTTAAATTGTACTGTATCTTCACCCGGTGCGCTCATGCTAATAACACAAACAAATTGTGCACTACGGTCTGTTTCATCACCTAACTGAGTTAGAAGTTTTTCAATATTTGCATTATCATCTTTTGTTTCTCCAGCATAACGCGCTGAATATATACCTGGCTCTCCATTTAAAGCAAAAACTTCCAATCCACTATCATCAGCAATAACACGCTTATTTAATGCTTCTGCAGCTGCTTCAGATTTTAGTCTTGCATTTTCTTCAAACGTGTCACCTGTTTCCTCAACGTCAAAATCTTCGATGAGTTCTGAAATGCCTATAACATTATAATCAGGGAAAATAACTCTAAAATCATTTATTTTCCCTTTATTATTTGATGCAATAACAATATCTTCCATTTTTACGCCTCACTTTAAACTTCTATTTTTTCAACTGTTGCTTTCATATTTAACCATTCTTCAATAATACGTTCGATATGTTCTGTTTCTCCTGTCGCAAAAAATTTATGTGCGGGCTGTTTCTTATAACCTGCGTGTTCATTACTGAATGTTAATAATGCACTCACTTCTCTGGCTGTTTCTAGTCCAGATGAAATAACTACTTTTTCTCCGTGAAAATAATCATTAATCGGCTGATAAAGTAAAGGATAATGTGTACATCCTAAAATAACTGTATCTGCTTTGCTATTTCTCCACTGTTTTAACGTTTGATGTATAACGATACTCGTAATCGTTGGATCCTTGTATCTCATTTGTTCTACGAGAGGCACAAAGCCTGGGCATGCCACACCAGATACTTCTACATTTGGATTTATTTGTTTAATGTGATGTCGATATGCCTCTGATTTAATCGTACCTTCTGTACCTAATATTAAAACATTTTGATTTTTTGTTGTCATAATCGCTGTTCTAGCACCTGGTTCAATAACGCCAATAACAGGTATTGCCAATAAGTTTTGTAAATGTTTTAATGCCACTGCCGTTGCAGTATTACATGCAATCACTAACATCTTGATATCAAACGTCATGAGTTTTTCAGCTAATTCTGTAGTAAATTGTCTTACCTCAGAAGCTTCTCTTGGTCCATATGGACAGCGTTTTATATCTCCTAAATAATAAATGGTTTCATTTGGTAATTGGCGCATGATTTCTTTAGCAACTGTTAAACCTCCAACGCCAGAGTCAATAACTCCAATTGGTTTCTCCATATCTTGTTCATCCTTATATATTTACTTGTCTTTTATTGTAGCATAGCTGCGTTTTCAAAATCATTTTCCAAGACCTAAAATACAAAATAGCAGACAATTCAAATGTTATACTTATCAATAGGTTAGCATCATTGATTCATAGAGTCACATCAGTTCTTCGCTATTTAACAAAATTCACAATATTACTAATGGAAAATTTTTATATAATCAGATAATCTATATATCAATATTTTAATACACTAATAAATTAAAAATTTTATTATAGTATATATACTTTTTTAAAGCTTAATCACTGTATTAAATTTGTATCTATAAAATATTTCATAAAAAAATGCCAACAAAGTTTAAACTTTGTTGGCATTTTCATTATATATTAGTTTACTTGGTGGTCTGAACCAAAGAATGATTTGAACATATGGAAAGAAGTTTCACGGTTTAATGCAGCAATTGATGTCGTTAAAGGAATGCCTTTCGGACATGCGTTAACACAGTTTTGTGAGTTACCACATTCTTGTAATCCACCTGCACCCATCAATGCATTTAAACGTTCATCTTTAGTCATTGAACCTGTTGGGTGTAAGTTAAACAATCTAACTTGTGAAATAGCTTGCGCACCAACAAAATCGTTGTTTCTTGTAACGTTTGGACAAACTTCTAAACATACACCACACGTCATACATTTAGATAATTCATATGCAGTTTGACGTTTTTTCTCTGGCATACGAGGACCTGGTCCAAGGTCATACGTACCGTCAATCGGTACCCATGCTTTCATACGTTTCAAATTATCAAACATTCTACTACGATCAACTTGTAAGTCACGAATAACTGGGAATGTACTCATTGGTTCTAACTTTATTGGTTGTTCCAATTGATCAACAATTGCTGTACAAGATTGTCTTGCTTTACCATTGATAACCATAGAACAAGCACCACAAACCTCTTCTAAACAGTTCATATCCCAAATAACAGGTGTTGTTTTCTCACCTTTACTATTGACTGGATTACGTCTAATTTCCATTAAACAAGCAATAACATTTAAATTCTCTTTGTAAGGAATTTCAAATTCTTCTTCATAAGGATTAGACTCTGCATCATCTTGTCGTTTAATGATGAGCTTAATTGTATTTTGATTTTGTTGTTGGCTTTGTTGTTCATCTTGCGCTTGAGTTTCATTTACTTCTTTAGTATCTGCCATTTTATTTACCTCCTTTAGAACTACTTGAATAGTCACGTTTACGAGGTGGGATTAAACTTACATCTACTGGTTCGTATGTAAATTTAGGCGCTTCTGTTTTTCCTTGATATGATGCTAAAGTCGTTTTTAACCATTCTTCGTCGTTTCTTTCAGGGAATTCAGGTTTATAATGTGCCCCACGAGACTCATTTCGGTTATATGCACCGATTGTAATTACACGTGCTAATACTAACATATTCCATAACTGACGCGTAAAGAATACCGCTTGGTTACTCCAAGTTTGAGTATCTTCAATATCAATATTTTGGTAACGTTCCATCAATTCTACGATTTTCTTGTCTGTTTCCAATAATGCTTTATTATCACGTACAACAGTAACGTTTGCTGTCATGACTTCACCAAGTTCTCTATGAAGTTTATACGCATTTTCTGTACCGTTCATTTTCAATAAATTATCGAATTTATCTTGTTCTTCTTTAACACGTTTTTCATAAATACTATCGTCTAAATCTGTATATGATTTTTCAATATTAGCGACATATTCAATCGCATTTGGTCCTGCAACTGTTCCACCGTATATGGCAGATAACAATGAATTAGCACCTAAACGGTTACCACCATGTTGTGAGAAATCACATTCACCAGCTGCAAATAAACCTTTGATATTTGTCATTTGATCATAATCTACATAAAGTCCACCCATTGAATAGTGCACCGCTGGGAAGATTTTCATCGGTACTTTTCTTGGATCGTCACCAGTGAATTTTTCATAAATTTCAATGATTCCGCCCAATTTTACATCCAACTCATGCGGATCTTTATGTGAAAGGTCAAGGTAGACCATGTTTTCACCATTAATACCTAATTTTTGATTTACACATACATCAAAAATTTCACGTGTAGCTATATCACGAGGTACTAAGTTACCATAATCTGGATATTTTTCTTCTAAGAAGTACCATGGTTTACCATCTTTATATGTCCAAATTCGGCCACCTTCACCACGAGCTGATTCACTCATCAATCGTAGTTTGTCATCTCCAGGAATTGCTGTTGGATGAATTTGAATAAACTCACCATTTGCATAAATCGCACCTTGTTGATAGACGATTGACGCAGCAGAACCAGTATTAATCATTGAGTTAGTTGTTTTACCAAATATGATACCTGGACCACCAGTAGCCATAATAACTGCATCTGAACCGAATGATTTTATTTCAGAAGATGTCATATCTTGAGCCACAATACCTCTAGCCATATTGTCATCATCTTTGACAATGCACAAGAATTCCCATCCTTCATATTTTGTAACTAAACCATCCACTTCATAGCTACGTACTTGTTCATCTAAGGCATACATTAATTGTTGACCAGTTGTTGCTCCAGCATATGCCGTTCTATGATACATGGTACCACCGAAGCGACGGAAATCTAGCAAGCCTTCATTTGTTCTATTGAACATTACACCCATACGGTCAAGTAAATGTATAATGTTTGGCGCTTCCTCTGCCATTGCTTTTACTGGTGGTTGATTCGCTAAGAAATCTCCACCGTAAACTGTATCATCAAAGTGAACAGCAGGTGAGTCACCCTCACCTTTTGTATTCACTGCTCCGTTTATGCCACCTTGTGCACATACAGAGTGTGAACGTTTAACAGGCACTAATGAGAACAAGTCAACATGTGCGCCTTGTTCTGCTGCTTTAATTGTTGACATCAGACCGGCAAGTCCTCCACCGACAACAATAATTTTCTTCTCTGCCATAAATAGTCACTCCCCTAAATATATCTGAAACATTTTTAAATTATACGAAAGCAAGGATAGCACTTATTCCGATATATGAAACTACGATAAATACAACAAGTGATACCCATGTAAAGATTTGTTGTGATCTTTTAGATTGTAAAACACCCCATGTAACTAAAAATGACCATAAGCCATTTGCAAAGTGGAATGTTACAGCAAGTAAACAGATGATATAGAAAATTAACCAAATTGGATTAGATACAATATCATGTACCATATCGAAGTTAACTTCTTCACCTAATGCACGCTGAATACGTGTTTGCCACAAATGTATTCCGATGAAAATAAACGTTATAATACCAGTCAAACGTTGTAATAAGAACATCCAATTTCTAAATTGAGAATAATGTCCTACGTTTTCTTTTGCCGTAAAGGCAATATGTACACCATATACCGCATGATAAAGAATTGGAATATAAATCACGATAAACTCCAATGCAATCAAGAATGGTAAAGATTCCATAAATCCAGCAGCCTTGTTAAACGCTTCAACGCCTTTTGTAGCTTGATGGTTAACAAGTAGATGCACTAATAAGAATCCACCTATCGGTATTACGCCTAACAAAGAATGTAAGCGTCTTAAATAGAATTGATTTTTCGAATATGCCAAAAGGAAGTCCCCCCTGTGAAACAATTAATTTTTTGGTATCTTTTTTTAAAGTATAAATGTGATGATACTTATCAACTAAAACTAAACAACAACATGTTATGCAATCGCTTTATATTTATAGCAATATAAACTTCAACATGTATGTATAAAACAATGAAGTAATACCCCTAGTTGAATTTGACAATTGTTTTATTATATAGATTTAAGTGATAACTTTTCTCAATTAGTAAACGCTTCCATATACTTTTAAAAAAAGAATTCCTGTTATTTGCTATTGTAACACTAATTCATAAAATTTTGGGCATGAGAATGATTCTCATGCCATATTCTTTTTTATCTATTTGTTATATAGTGCGTGATGAAGATTCTCAGCAACTTTTTGAGGTAAACCAGAAGATTTCAAATCCTCAATGCTTGCCTCCTTCATTTTCTTTATGGAACCAAAAGTTCGTAATAATTTAGTTTTTCGTTTAGAACCAATACCATCGACGGTATCTAATACTGATTGCAAGCCAGTTTTTTGGCGAGTTTGTCTATGAAATGTAATTGCAAATCTATGAACTTCGTCTTGTATTCTTTGAAGTAAATAAAATGCTTGGCTATTTTTTTTCAAAGGTACAATCTCTGCACTTTCACCGTATAAAATCTCTGAAGTTTGGTGTTTATCATTTTTACGCAACCCAGCGACTGGTATATCCAAACCTAATTCGTTTTCAAGCACATCGATAACCCCGCTCATATGACCTTTACCACCATCAACGATGATTAAATCTGGTAATGGAGTACCTTCATTTAAAACACGAGTATAACGTCTACGCACAACTTCTCTCATAGATTTATAATCATCTGGGCCATCTACCGTTTTGATTTTATATTTGCGGTATCCTTTTTTATTTGGTTTACCATCAATAAACGACACCATGGCTGAAACTGGGTGTACACCTTGGATGTTTGAATTATCAAAAGCTTCTATACGAATAGGTGTCTGAATTCCCATGCGGTCACCTAATTCTTCAATCGCCTTCACGGTACGTGATTCATCTTTAGCAATGAGTTCAAATTTATTCTCTAAAGTAACTTCAGCATTATGATTTGCTAAATCAATCATTTCTTTTTTCTTGCCCTTAATCGGCTGAACTATTTTTGTATCTACAACCGATTGGATAATATCTTTGTTTAAATTTTTAGGAATATGCACTTCTTTAGGGAGAATATGTTGATTTAAATCATAAAACTGACCTATAAAAGTATAAAATTCTTCTTCTTCTGTTTGCTGCAGCGGAATCATAGTAGCATCTCGTTTAATCATATTCCCTTGTCTTATGAAAAACACTTGAATACACATCCAACCTTTTGACACACTGTAGCCAAATACGTCTCTTATAGTATTATCTGAAGTAGTGATTTTTTGTTTCTTAGTTAAATTGTGAATATGTTGGATTAAATCTCGATACTCTTTTGCTCTTTCAAAGTCTAACGATTCACTCGCTTCGTTCATTTTCTGTTCTAAGTTATTCAGTATCGTTTTATCTTCACCATTTAAAAAATCAGTGATTTCTTTAGTCATTTCCGCATATTTATTTAAATCTACCGGGTAAACACAAGGTCCTAAACACTGACCAATATGGTAATATAAACACAATTTGTCGGGCATTTTATCACATTTTCTAAATGGATAAATTCTATCTAATAACTTTTTTGTTTCTTGAGCTGAATAAGCATTAGGATAAGGTCCAAAATATTTTCCTGTCCCTTTTTTAACTGTGCGTGTCACGATTAAACGAGGATACTTTTCTTTTGTAATTTTGATAAAAGGATAACTTTTATCGTCTTTCAACAAAATGTTATATCTCGGTTGATATTGTTTAATCAAATTAAGTTCGAGTAGTAAAGATTCTGTTTCACTCGAAGTTACAATATATTCAAAGTTTCTAATTTCTGAAACAAGTCGTGTCGTTTTAGCATCATGTGCACCTGTAAAATAAGACCTTAATCTATTTCTTAATTTTTTAGCCTTGCCGACATAAATGACTTGATCATTTCGATCTTTCATTAAATAGCAACCTGGTTCAGTGGGGACTACCGTTAATTTTTGTTTAATATCTTCTTGGTATTTTTCCATTTAAGTTCCCCTCCTTTCTTAATAAAAGTACATTGTTAAAATAGTAATTATAAAAATTTGCATAACAGTTATATAGAGATTAACGCTTGTTTGCAAATAAAACTTTTCAATTCTTACCTACATTATAGAATATACATTAGCATTAAACCAAAGTATTCATTTCCATATCAAAAATCTAACAACTAGATATTTTAATTGTTATTCATAAAATGCTTTCATCCTCAAAATGGAAGTGTGGCTCTGAAAAAAGACACTTCAAAAAACTTTGGCTTCAGTTGGAATAACAAAAAGTCACAGAAAAAACCTGAGACATTCATAGATGCCCCAGGTCGTTGCGTTGTACTTTTATAAATGTTTCTCAATAACTTCTGCTAAGTTTTCTTTAGGTTGGAAACCTACAACTTTATCGACAGGTTCGCCATCTTTAAATAAGATTAAAGTTGGGATACTCATTACTTCAAATTTAGCAGCTGTTGATGGATTTTCATCTACATCAAGTTTTAAAATATTAGCTTTTCCATCATAATCACCAGCTAATTCTTCTAATACTGGAGCAATCATCTTACATGGGCCACACCAAGTTGCCCAAAAATCTACTAAATTGACACCTGATTGAATATTTTCATCAAAGTTTGAATCTGTTACTTTTACGATTGCCATAACTGCCAATCCTCCTTAAATTTCAAATGATGAAGAAATTATAACAGACTTTAAGCAAATCTGCATACCTCTTGCTCACATTTATTTCAATTCTGCGACGGTCACGCCAAATCCACCTTCACTTGGCATGCCGTTCCTATATGATGACACATTTTTATGTTGTTTTAAATGTTTTTGCACACCTTTTTGCAACGCACCAGTTCCTTTACCGTGAATAATATATACTTGTTCGTAATTACTTAACACTGCTTGATCTAAATACTGATCAACGGCAACCATTGCTTCATCATAACGGTAGCCACGTAAGTCTAGTTCCATTTTAATACTTTGACGATTTTCACGTTTAACCATTTTAGAAGGTGCTTCTTTTGTCTTTTTTGTTTTTTCTAAATCGCTGGTAGGTAATTTCATTTTAATGATGCCCATTTGAACAACTGCTTCATTATCATCTAGTAACTCTAATATTTCACCTTTTTGCCCATATGTTAGAACTTTTACTTCATCGCCAACTTTAATTTCATCCCATTTTTTCTTTTCAACATTTTGTTTCAATGATTTGGCTTCATATTGATCATCTAACTGTTTCTTTTTATTGATGAGCTCATGTTCTTTTACATCGGCACCTTTTTTGTCTCTAAGTTCACGTAATTCTTTAATAATCTCATCAGCTTCTTTAGTAGCGGCTTTCACACGCTGATTGGCTTTGTCTTTCGCCTCGCTCATTAATTGTTTCTCATGATTACGATATTTATCGTATTCTTTTTCAAGTTCATCATGTGTTTCTTGAGCTTCTCTCAGTAAGCTATCTAATTCAATTCTCTGTTCGTCTACACGTTTAGAATTTTTCTCTAATGAAGCAATCATTTCATTTATTTCTTGTTCATCTTGTCCAATCATTGCTTTCGCATTTTGAATCACTTTCATATTAAGGCCTAATTTTTTTGAAATATCGAAAGCATTAGAACGGCCCGGCACACCCATGAGCAACTTATATGTTGGGCTTAATGTATTTACATCAAACTCTACACTGGCATTCATTACTCCTGATCTGTTGTAACTATATGCTTTAAGTTCAGGATAATGCGTTGTCGCCATAACTAATGAGCCTATTTCATGAACATAATCTAGGATACTCATCGCTAAAGCAGCACCTTCACTTGGATCTGTTCCAGCACCAAGTTCATCAAAAAGTATCAAACTATTTCTGCTTGTATGCTGTAAAATTTCAACAATATTTTTCATGTGTGATGAAAATGTTGATAGTGATTGTTCAATAGATTGTTCGTCTCCGATATCACAATAAACATTTTCAAAAATGCTTAATTTACTCCCGTCTAAGGTAGGTATCAACATCCCTGATTGTGCCATCAAAATTATAAGTCCCAGTGTTTTTAACGTTACTGTTTTACCACCTGTGTTAGGTCCAGTGATGATTACCGTTTCAATATCGTCGGCAAATTCAATCGTATTAGCTACAACCGTGTCTCTATCTAATAAAGGATGAAATGCTTTAGGTAAATAAACAGTTCGTTCACTTGTAAATTCAGGTTTCGTGCCTTTGATTGAACGTGCATAGCGCGCTTTAGCAGTTAAAAAGTCAATTTGTCCCATAATATTTTCCGAAATTAAGCAGGCATCTGCTTCAGCGGCTACATAACCTGTTAACTCAGTTAAAATTCGTTCACTTTCAGCCGCTTCATCATTGCGCAGACGACTAATCTGATTATTCATTTCAACAATAGACGCAGGTTCAATATAGAGTGTTTGACCAGAAGCTGATTGGTCATGAACAATACCATTAAAATCTTGACGATATTCTGCTTTTACAGGAATAACATTGCGGTCATTGCGTACCGTTATAATAGCATCTGACAATTTTTTCTGATTTGCTTGACGTTTTACAATTTTATCTAAGTTTTGTTTTATCCGTTGCGTCGTACCAGAAATTTTACTCCGGATACCTTGTAGTTCATAACTCGCATTATCGTATAAATCATTAGCATCACATTTTTGATGAATATGTTGATACAACTCTGAAAGTACAGGCAATTGTTCCATCCTATCATGTAGAATAGCATAATTCACTGCTTCCTCTTCTTCCAATAAATTATTATAAAATGTTTTATATTGATTTTGAATTTGAATTAATCTTTTAATTGTATTAAGTTCTTTAACACTTAATACACCACCAATTGTTGCCCTATGAATCAGTGATGAAACCTTTGATAATCCACTCAAACTAGGTAAACGGTGTTTATTGTATATTTGAGCAATTTCATCTGTTTCATTCATTTGAAATTCGACTGTTTGAATATCAGTTGCTGGTTCCATTTCAACAACTTTCTCTCTCCCTAAATCACTCATTGTTTCTTTTTCAACAAGTGTTTTAATTTTATCGAACTCTAGGACATTTAATGATTTTTGTCTCATACAATCCCTCTATTTCTTCAATTTTATATTATTGTCAATAAATGCTTTAAAAGATTCTCGATCCATTGTGTTTATAACTCTCTCTTTGTTTACAAATCCTTTTTGTGCAGTAGCTATACCGTATTTCATAAATTCTAAATGGTCTACGTGATGCGCATCAGTATTAATCGTTAGTTTCACATTTGTATGCTTTTTAACTATATCTGAATTTAAATCTAAGCGTTTAGGATTCGCATTGATTTCTAAAATAGTATTTGTTTCTTCTGCGATTTCACATAATTTATCAATATCAGGCCCATAACCTGCACGTTTACCTATGATACGCCCCGTTGGATGTGCAATATGACGGACATAAGGATTACGACATGCTTGCTCTAGACGATACATGATATCTTCTTGAGATTGGTTGAAACTTTGATGTATCGCTGCAATGACATAATCTAGCTGTGCTAATATTTCATCATCATAGTCTAAACGTCCATCAGGTAAAATGTCCATTTCAATGCCTGAGTATATATCAATATCATCATATTTTTTGTTTAGTGCTTTAATTTCTTCATTTTGTCGCAACAACCGCTCAACAGAAAGTCCATTTGCTACTTTTAAACTCTGAGAATGATCTGTAATAACCATAAACTGGTAACCTTTAGCGATATTAGCCTCTATCATATCTTCAATACTAAACGCGCCATCACTATATGTTGTATGCATATGAATATCTCCATTGATGTCATTGATATTGATTATATCTGTTAAATCTTTGTCAAATTCACTACCATCTTCACGTATTGAAGGTGCAATCCAATTTACTCCAAAATGATTATAAATTTCTTGTTCACTGTTATATTGAATTAATGAACCATCCGCTTCTTCTATACCATACTCACTAACCTTCTCATTTTTTTCTTTTGCCAATTGACGGATTCGAATATTATGTTCTTTTGAACCTGTAAAATGCTGTAGTGTATGGTAAAAAGCAGATGGCTCGATTAATCTAAAATCTACGCCAATGGTTTCATCATCATAGGTTAACTCTAACGAAATTTTCGTTGCTCCAACTGCTACTTCTTTAACCTTGTTAGGGATTTTTAATAAAGCTTTTTGAACTTCTAATGGTTGTTCTGTGCTTATAATATAATCTAAATCCTTACTCATTTCTTTATAGCGACGGAAACTCCCAGCAACTTCGTATTTTTCTATCGACTCGATTGAGGATAAATAATCGCTAACTTCTATATTGAGTCCTCTCATTTGATCAATTGGATAACGCTCTTTTTTCGCTCCTAATGCTTTTACTGCTTCAAGGATATTTTGTTCAGTTTTTTTAGCGAATCCACTTAGCTCACTTACTTTTCCTTCTTCACACGCTTTTTGCAATGATTCTTTTCCATCAATATTAAGCGCTTTATATAATTTCGCTATTTTTTTGCTACCGAGTCCTTGTATTTTAAGTAGAGGAATTAATCCTTCTGGCACTTCTTCTTGTAATGTTGCTAAAGTCGTAGAATGACCTGTTTCTCTATATTCATTAATCACCTCTCCTACGCCTTTACCAATACCTTTTAACTCTGTAACATCTTCGATTTGGTCTAAAGGTCGCTCATCTATTTCCAAACTTTGAGCGGCTTTTCTATAAGCAGAAATTTTGAAAGTGTTTTCGCCTTGTATTTCCATATATATCGCAATTTTTTCTAATAATTGAATAATTTCTTTTTTAGTCATTTGTTTCACTCCATAGAAAAAGGTCAAGACAGCATCACCTAACCATTTTGGTATTTAAGTTATGCCTTGACCTCCTAGTTTTTTAAAGCTATAAATTTCACATCACTATTTTTATAGTTGTGTGATAAACATTGAGATAAACGGAATATGTAATAATATATGTTCTGTTATAATCGAATTAGATAGTTGTTGCTGTATCATCCTATTAGGATAAATGGCACAACTATACAACAAAATTATATTAATAGTTACTGATGGAATAATACTTAACATCATACCAAATAACCTGCTTGTTATATTCGGTAATTTTTGTTTAATGGTATAATCGAATATAACGATAATGCCATAGCATATGACTTTTGTAATCAGCGCTATCGTTACAAATGCGACAATATGCTCAAATCGTTGCTGCAAATCTGCAAATTGAAATGCAAAATTCATATCGTAAGCGCGTGTCTTAGGATATGGCACAAATAACTCCAAACGCTGTGCTATCTGTAAATAATATTTTTGAGCCATCCACAAAGCAAAAATAGTTGCACTTAGATGTATCGTCGATAACCACATGCCTCTTCTAAAGCCAATGATGCCAATATATATGAAGATGACAACTATCGCTAAATCAAAAACCATTAATCTTCACTATGCTTCAATTGATTTATTTCTTGTCTTAAACGGTCATTTTCTTCTTCTACTTGCACTTTTTCATGCATGATATTAACCGCAGTAAGAATTGCTTTTCTAGTTGTATCTAAACCTGCACTTTTACTTGCTAACTCTTTGAGTCTCTCATCTACCAAATGTGCTACGTAACGGATATGCTCAGGATTATCTTCTCCGACTATTGTATAATGTTGATCATTTATAGTTACGTTAATCCGATTTTTAAACTCACCCATATAATAACTCCTGACTTTTAAATTTTATTTCTAATCTGAATGATTTTACTTTATTTATATTTATATGTTGGTAATTTATAATATTTATTACGAACTATTATACACGACAAGATATTTTTTTGTAAGAGGTGTGAATTGTTCTATTTGAAATATTTAATGATTATACAACAATTATTTAAATCATTTTTATTTCATATCATATTGCCATTTATATCATAAATAACTAACTTATTTAAATTTATGATATGATATGCATTATCCAATTTTAAAATAAGTTATATGAACAAAGAGAGGTCACTAAATGGCTAATATAGTACAAAAATTAACAAACCAAGAAATACAACAATTAATGACTAAAATTGATTTTAATACGACTAATCTTTCACAAGGTATGAAAGCACGGACGAAATATCGTAACACCGCTATTACGATATACAATTCTAATAAAGTAATGTTTCAAGGTAAAGATGCCGAATCTGTAGCAAACGCTATGTTGCCTAATAAATCAATACCTTCAAAAAGCAACACCAAACACAATCAAAGCAAACAAACTAAACAGCACATCTCCTATAATCAATTTCAATGTATCGGCAGCGACGAAGCAGGTAGTGGTGATTATTTCGGGCCACTAACGGTTTGTGCAGCCTATGTATCCAAAAAGCACGCTCAAATTTTAAAAACACTTGGTGTAGATGATTCTAAAAGACTTACTGATGCTAAAATTATAGAGATTGCCGAACAAATTATAACTTTCATCCCGCATTCTTTATTAACAATGCATAATGAAAAATACAATGAGAAACAAAAAGCCGGTTGGTCTCAAGTTAAAATGAAGGCAGTGTTACATAACGAAGCTATAAAAAATGTCGTTGCAAAAATTGACACGGATGAACTTGATTATATTGTGATTGACCAATTTGCTGAGCCTGGTGTATATAAAAGATATGCACTTAGCAATCTACCGTTTGAAAATAAGACAAAATTTGAAACAAAAGGTGAATCAAAGTCTATTGCAATCGCTGCTGCAAGTATTATTTCACGTTATGCCTTTGTGAAAAATATGGATCAACTATCAAAGCATGCAAAAGTTGAATTACCTAAAGGCGCTAGCAATAAAGTAGATTTAGCTGCTGCAAAAATAATTGATAAAAACGGTGTCCAATATTTAGACGCTATGACTAAAAAGCATTTTGCGAACAGAACAAAAGCTTTGAATTTAATAAATAAAAAACATCAATAAACGATAATCTATAACCCAAAACGTTCTTAATGTAAAAAACAAAGCCTTGAATCATCGCCACATTTGGCATAGATTCAAGGCTTTATAATATTATCTAATCGTCGCACCTTCTGCTTGTAACGCTTCTAAAATACGGTCGTGTACTTCATTTACTTTATCATCAGTGAGCGTTTGTTTTGTATCTAAATATGATAAACGAAGTGCAATTGATTTTTCATCTTCTGCCACATGTTCACCTTCATATACATCAAAGACTTCTGCATTTTGTAAAATGTCACCACCGTTATTTTTAATCACATTAACGATTTTGGCTGATGGCATCGCGCGATTAATGACTAATGCAATATCTCTCGATACACCAGGGAATCTTGGAATTGGTTGATAATTAATATAACCAACGGAAACTGACATCAACTTATCATAATTGAGTTCAAATACATAAGTTCGTTTTAAATCATAGTCGTTTTCAGTTTGTGGATGTAATTCCCCTACAAATCCAACAATTTCATTATTCAGCTTAACCAATGCAGTTCTGCCTGGATGTAATCCACTTATTTCACCAGCTTCATATTCAAATTGAACATCTAAAATTTCAGCAATACGTTCAACAACACCTTTTGCTACAAAGAAATCAATCGCTTCTTTTTTACTTTGCCAAGTATTGACAGCATAATCTCCTGTTAGTATACCACTTAAGTATTCTACTTCGTCTGGCAATTGATCTTTTCCATTGCCAAAGAATACACGGCCCAATTCATAAAGCGCAACATGATGATTACTTCGAGCAACATTATAAGACACATCATCAATAAGATGTGGAATCAAACTCTGTCTCAAAGTGGCATGAGCTTCACTCATAGGCATCAGTAATGATATCGTTGAGCGATCCTGCAATGCAAAATCAGTTGCACGTGCTTTATCTACAAGTGAATAATTAATCGCTTGGCTTAATCCAGCACCTTCTAATGTCGCTTTTACAATTCTTGTTTTTGCTTGTCTATCATTTAGTGTGCCTGGTGTTACGTGTTCAAAAACTGGTAACGTTGATGGTATTTCATCATAACCATAGATTCGAGCAATTTCTTCGATTAGATCTTCTTTTATTGTAATATCTTTACGACGCGAAGGAACCATTACTGTCAGTGTATTACCTTCTTGTGTCGTTTCAAATCCTAATTGAACAAATATCGCTTCAATATCTTCTTTAGATAGTTCAAAACCAATTGTTTTGTTCACTTTTTCAACTGTGATTTCAATAGGTGTCACAAATTGACCTAAATCGCCTTCAGCTACACGATCTTGTAGTACTGTTCCACTTGCATATTGTTGTAGCAAATAACATGCTCTGTCCACGGCTTCGTCTACAAACTCGGTTGCAATACCTTTTTCAAATCGACTTGAAGCTTCACTACGTAAGTTTAGTCGTCGAGAAGTATGTCTAATTGAAACTGGGTCGAAAATCGCACCTTCAATAATGACATTTGTAGTATTTTCAGTCACCTCTGAGAAATCTCCGCCCATCACACCTGCAATTGCAATTGGAGTATTACCATTAGTAATAACAATATCGCTATCTTTTAATATTCTCTCTTGATCATCTAGTGTTGTCATTTTTTCCTCTGCCTTAGCTTGACGCACTTCTATTTGATCAGAACCAATTTGATCTTTATCAAACATATGCAACGGTTGACCATATTCTAATAATACATAATTTGAAATATCAACAACATTATTGATTGGTCGAATACCTGCTTTAATCAATCTCATTTGCATCCATTCTGGTGAAGGATGAATTTTAACATTTTTCACTATTCTAGCACTGTAATAAGGCACCTTGTCCTGATTTTGAACATTGATACTTAATTCATTTGTGGCTTGTTCATTCGTTAATTCACTTTGCGTTTCTGGCTTTTTCATTGGCACATTATAAAGTGCAGCTGTTTCATAAGCAGTACCTATCATACTTAACGCATCTGCTCTATTTGGTGTTAAATCAAATTCCATAACTTGATCATTTAAATATAAAGCAGTAAGTGCATCAGTACCAGGTTGGACATCTGAAGTAAATACATATATACCTGATTCAAATTGTTTTGGAACAAGGTTTGGCGAAATACCTATTTCTTGTAATGAACAAATCATACCTTCCGAACGTTCACCGCGTAATTTTGCTCTTTTGATTTTTATGCCTCCAGGTAAACGTCCACCTACTGTAGCTACAATGACGCTCTGCCCTGCATCAACATTTGGTGCACCACAGACAATTTGAACTGGCGCTTCTTCACCAATATCAACTTGGCATAAACTTAATTTATCTGCATCTGGATGGGGGACTTTAGATTGAACATAGCCAACCACTAAATTTTTAATGTCTTTTGTGTAATCAATAATATCATCTACTTCAATACCTGTGCGTGTTATTTTTTCTGCAAGAACATTTACAGGTTGATTAATTGCTACAAACGACTCTAACCATTCTTTTGAAATAAACATTATAATTCACCTCTATCTTCTACCGCTTTAAATTGATCTAAGAAACGCACATCATTTGTATAAAAATGTCGTATATCTTCGATACCATACTTGAGCATCGCAATTCTATCTGGTCCCATGCCAAAAGCAAAACCTGTATATTTCGATGCATCAAATCCAGCCATTTCTAAAACATTTGGGTGAACCATACCAGCACCTAAAATTTCTATCCACCCTGTCTGTTTACAGACATTACAACCTGCTCCGCCACATTTGAAACATGATACGTCAACCTCTACAGATGGTTCAGTGAATGGGAAGTAGCTTGGGCGCAGACGAATTTCTCTGTCTTCACCAAATAGTTGTTTAGCTAACAATTCTAATGTACCTTTTAAATCGCTCATTTGAATATTTTCATCTACAACTAATCCTTCAATTTGCGTAAATTGGTGACTATGCGTTGCGTCATCAGAATCACGTCTGTAAACTTTACCAGGACATAAAATTTTCACTGGCCCTTGGCCATTACGTTGTTCCATTGTTCTTGCTTGAACCGGTGACGTATGCGTACGCATTAAGATATCTTCAGTAATATAAAAACTATCTTGCATATCTCTCGCCGGGTGTGATTTTGGCAAATTTAATGCTTCGAAATTGTAATAATCTTTTTCAACTTCATATCCATCTACAATTTCATAACCCAAACCTAAAAATAAATCTTCAATTTCCTCAATCGTTCTTGTTAACGGATGCTTAGCACCTATTGAAATTTTACGGCTAGGTAAAGTCACATCGATTTTTTCTTCTGTTAATTGTTGCTCTAATTTTGCATTTGCTAAAATCTCTCGACGTGATTCAATCTCACCTTCAATTGTTTGTCTCACTTCATTTACTTTTTGTCCGTATGCTGGTTTTTCTTCATTCGATAATTCTTTCATATGTTTCATCAAACCAGTCACAGAACCTTTTTTACCTAGATATTTGACTTTGACATCTTGTAGTTCTTTTTCATTTTGAGCTTCATTTATATCTACTAATGCTTGTTGTTTAATCTCAGACATTGCCTCTGTTTGCGCCATACTTTGCCTCCTATTTAAAATCTATTTAAAATCTATATTTTCAAATGATCAATAATTGCATACAAAAAAGCTTTCACCCCTTAAAACTGGGACGAAAGCTTTCCGTGGTACCACCCAAATTTATGCACACGCATACACTTGTAATCTTTGATAACGGAAATGATTTCCGACTTAAATTTCTTTAAGTAACCAAAAAGATGAAAAAAACTAATCACAGTGGATTATCTTTCAGTCTATGAATAATCTCCCTTGAACAACTGCTACTATTAGTTTACGTCTTTTTATAGGTTAATATTTTTCATTGATGTGTTTATTATATACGAAATTCATTCAAAGGGTCAACCTTTCAAATGATACAATAATATACTTCCTGCAATTGCAACATTTAAACTTTCGGCTTGACCATATATAGGAATGTTTAAATTCTGAGTCGTTTGTTTTAATAAATCAGGATTGACACCTTCTCCTTCATTTCCAAGGAGCAGTGCAAAACTTTCTTGATGCTTCACTTGATTATAAGGAATCGCATGCTCTAATGCTGTACCATAAACATTTCCATTAAAACCTTCGATAAATTCACTTAAATCTCTCGTTATAATAGGTATATGAAAAACGCTACCTTGACTTGCACGGAGTACTTTGTCTTGATAAGGATCTGCGGTTCCTTTTTCTAACACGATTAAATCGATGCCTGCTGCATCTGCAGTGCGTATTAATGTTCCCATATTTCCTGGGTCTTGGATACGATCTAGTAACAGTACTTGTTGATATGCTTTTTCCTCATAATGCACTTTTTCTATAATCGCAGAGAACCCCTGCGGCGTAACCGTACCAGACAGTGATTCTGCTACTTTTAAATTGATTTCATATACTTCTTCAACATCATTTACGAGTTGTTCATCTAATCTATCGATATCAATAGCAAATAATTGAACGATTTTGATATTACTCTTATGTGCTTCGTCAATTAAGTGTACGCCTTCGATAAGCACATGACCTGTTTTATCTCTTTCACGTTTCTTTTTCAATTTATTTGCGTTTTTAATCTTATTGTTTTGTGCAGAAGTTATCATTTCCATAATATAGCCTCTTTATTTCAAATTTTAAATATATGTCTTATATTTGAACTTAATTGTTTGCATCTTCTAGCTAAGTCAAATTGATTTTCTAATATTATACTATCTCCACTATAACTTACCATATCACCTTTTTCAGGCAAAACATTATCAAGCAACTTACACTTATATGTTTTAGCAAATTGTGGATTGCTTTGATTCATAATTTGAAAATGTACGTGCGGTTCCATTGTGTTGCCCGAATTTCCTACTCGTGCAATTAATTGTCCACGCCTTATCTGCTCTCCGACACTGACTTCAAAGGAATTTGGTTTAAGATGCGCTATCATACTAAACTCTTTGTCCGTGTGTTTAATAATGATGTAATTACCTTCTGGATGTTTCATATTATTTTCTCCTGGTAGTGCATCTGCTATACCGTCTACGATATCTATTACAACACCATTTGCTGGAGCAATCACACTTTGATTATAACTATAATAACTTTCACAGCAATTAGGATTGCCATGATAAGTCAGATGATTTTTCACTAGAATCAGGTCTAATGCATAACGTTGATTTTTGTATGAGTAATGATGATTTACAAGCTCATTTTCACCACCAGCGTATACAAACCACGTGTCTAGAACTGGTATCGTATACCTTAATTTCGTTTCTTTATGTCTGTTTGACAAATTCATAGGAATAAGCACGAAACCAATAATTTCATGATACTTATTTAACGTCACACTAATACCAGATGTTTTCTTTACATCTAACCATATGTATTCTTCTTTATAATTGAGTTGTATATGTTTGTATAATTTATTTTTATGTCTAATTGTATTATATGATTTCAATAATCTTTCTAACTCGTGATAGGAGGAAATTTCTTGAAAATAATCACTAAACTGATTATACAACCATTCGCTATCACTATTTTCTATTTTTTCTAATATTACTTGTGCATTTATTTCAATCATCATTTACACAACCCATCAATTGTATATAACATTACTATTAAAAATAAAAAATCGCTCATAAATTATTATATGAATAATTAATGAACGATTAATCTCGGCTAAACATTAGCCTTTAAATAAATGAAATTATTTAGATACAACTTCTTCACCTTTGTATGAACCACAGTTCTTACAAACACGGTGAGATAATTTGTATTCACCACAATTTGGGCATTCTGTCATACCAGGTACTGAAATTTTAAAATGCGTACGACGTTTATTTTTTCTTGTTTTTGACGTTCTTCTTTTTGGTACTGCCATGATATATCCTCCTTATATTCATACATTACTAAATTATTTTCAGACTCAATAATCTATTATACTATAAATTATTTAAATCCGCTATTGCTCTTCGTCATATAATTGTTGTAGTTTTTGAAGCCTAGGATCGATTTGCTCAGCTTCCTCTTCTTCAGCAAGCTCAACCGCTTGTTCCTCGTCAATAACTTCCCAACCATTACCTTCACGTAGCATCTGATCGCTATTATTTGCAAAAGCACGCATTGGCTTTTCTATAATAACAAGTTCTTCAGCAATATCTTTTAGATTAATCATGCCGTCTGTGGCATCATGATAATGCTCATCTTCTTCGTCATCACCTATATACGCGTTACCTTCCAAATCAAAAATTTCTTGTGATTTTATGTCAATAGGCACTTCGACTGGTACTAACGTACGCGCGCACGCCATCGTATAGGTTCCAGTTATATGCATATCTGCAATGACTTCATTTGATTTGACAGTTAGTTCACCCTCAACATCAATATCAGATAAATCTATTAAATCTAATGATTTTACTAAATGATCAAAATTCACCGTTTGATGGAACTCAAATGGTTTATCTTGGAATTTTCTTAATTGTGTTATTGACCATTTCATATGGCTTCACCTCTAACAAGCACAAAATTTATTTTAACTTTATAGACAAAAGTTGTCAAGATTTTTTCTTAACACAAATTAATCTGATACAATATCTATAATGAATTCTGAAAGGGAGAATTGCAAATGAAAAGCGTTGCACTAGTCACTGAATATAATCCTTTCCACAATGGTCACTTATACCATGCCCAGACATCAAAGTCAATAACTGCTTCTGAAATATCTATAGCCATTATGAGTGGTAATTTTGTTATGAGAGGTCAACCTGCCATATATAATAAATTTACACGTACTCGAATGGCATTGAGTGCAGTGGATTTAGTCATTGAATTACCAGCAGTAGCTGCATTATCAGCAGGCCAATATTTTGCAGAAACAGCTGTCCAAATAGCGAGTTACGTTGATGCAGATCATCTATCATTTGGTAGTGAATCAGGTGACATCGATTCATTTCATGAATTGCTACAAAATATCTCTAAAATAGAACAATCGCCTGAATTTATTAAGAAACTAAAAGAAGGCAAAAGTTATCCAAGAATATTAAGTGAACTTTTAAACAATCATACATTATTATCTTCACCCAATAATACATTAGGTATTTCTTATATGCGAGCGATTCAAAAGTTAGCACCTCATATCAAACCTTGGACGATACCAAGAGAAAGCAGTCACCACCATGATTCCAATATTTCAAATTTAGATTTCGCTAGTGGCACTTCCATTCGCAATGCAATACAAGCTCATAACGACCAATGGAAATCAGTTGTTCCCGACTCAATACAACAGCTCTATCAAGAACCACAAGCAACTGTAGAAGATACGTTTCCATATATTAAATATGCTGTTTTAAGTCATACGTCACAATCCCTGAAAAATATCTATACGATGTCCGAAGGATTAGAAAATCGCATATTAGATAAAATTAGATATGCTACATCATTCGAGCATTTCATGTCACTTATTAAAACAAAAAGGTATACTTATACGCATATACAGCGTATTTTAATGAATATTTTACTAAACTTTCAACAAAACCATAAACATAACGCTATAAATGCAGTGCACATTCTTGGTATGTCAGCAAAGGGTCAACAATATTTAAAATACTTAAAACAAAAATTTCCAGAACGTCATTTTATTACGCAAATAAATCAACAAAACGCGCATTTATTTGAACGAGAAATCCATTCAACACATATTTATAATTTGCTCACACACCATACAGAAACAGACTTCAATACACATGTCATACGTACTGAAAATGACTGAATCCTAATCAAAACAATTAAAACAATATCCTAGTAATAGAGCCTGTAAACAAATTTTTAGAATTTTATTTACAGGCTTTATATATAGCGTTATTTTTATTATTTAGCTTAATTTTCAATAGTAGTATCTCATAGGTATTTTCAGTAATAATGGTAATTAATTACCTACATTTTGACTTTTATCAAAATAAATCCGTTTGTCTCATTTAGTTTTCGTATTTATAGCGTACGAAAATGACTGATGTCTATATTAAACGGCTCGAATCAACACTATGTATATAATTCAATTAGTTTCTGTTCATCGACATCATATGATAAATCTACAAAATAGTCGAGTTGCCACTTTTGAGTAAGTTTTGCAGTTTTGTTTAAGTCTTTTTCCCAACTTGGATAAACACGAAAAGCCATCTTCCCTTTTTGCTTTTCAGAACTTAAAATATTTTTGCGCATAAGAATTTCTTTTTGAAAAATGAATTGTCCTTTTTTCACTCCATCTAATATATTAATAACTAATTTATCTTCCATCTCATCATAATTAAAAGGTACGTTGTTTCCTTGATCATTTTTACGCCATATCGCAACAAAATAGCCGTGTTTCTTTGGTGTTTTTTTAGCTAATCTACTTTTAAAAGTGACGTGATTAAACATAAAATTGATAGCTTCATATGCTTGATTCCAGTTTTCAATATTTAAGGCTTCAAACGAAAAGGCTAATTTCGTTTCTTTTAATTTATTAAATAGTGAGTTCGAATTATTATTAATGGTTATCATCCTTTTGATAGAAATTTTCATCACAGGTGTACATTGTTGACTTTCTCTCTGCTGCTCGAAAGCATAAGAATCACTAACCCAACAAGTTAGGAAGTGTATTTTGGATTACCTGAGCTTCTGCTCATGCATAAGAACCACTAACCCAACAAGTTGGGAAGTGGTTCTTTATCATTTCTTAAACTTTTCATTCAATGCTTTTTCAACATGTTCTGGTACAAAATCGGATACATTAGCCTTATATGCAGCCACTTCTTTCACTACACTGGAACTAATAAAGGAATAATTTGTACTTGTCATCATGTACATCGTTTCTACATTACTATTTAACTTTTTGTTCATTGAAGTCAATCTCAATTCATATTCAAAATCGCTTACAGCTCTCAAACCTCTAATAATTGTTTGCGCACCAATTTCATCACAAAAATCTACAAGTAATCCATTAAAATGATGTACTGTAACATTATCAAGGTGTTTTACAGATGCTTCTATTAACTCAATGCGCTCATCGACTGAAAAAGTGCCCGACTTGTTGTTATTTTTCAAAACACAAATGTGCAATTCATCAAAGCGATCGGCACTCCTATCAATGATGTCAATATGACCATATGTAATTGGATCAAAACTTCCTGGAATCACTGCTTTAGTTGTAGACATTTTAATCTCCTTTTTCTAATAACAAAGTGTCTGTTAATCCATAGTGATATCTTTTAATCACATGAAATGATTTTGTATCAATCTCTTCTTTATGATTGAACTCACAAACGATAATACCATTTTCTTTTAATAAATTAAACTTTATAATTCCGTCTAACGCTTCATCAATTAATCCCTTATCATAAGGTGGGTCTAAAAATATAACATCAAATTGTATTTCTCTTTTTGAAAGTGCTTTAAGTGCTCTATCTGCATTATTTTTATAAACTTCCGCTTGTTCATCAATGTTTAAATGTTGAAGGTTCGCTTTGATGATTTTTATTGCTTTGAAATTTTGATCTACAAAAATCACTTTTTCCATTCCTCGAGACAATGCTTCAATACCCAAGGCACCACTTCCGGCAAATAAATCTAACCCAATGCCTGATACTTCGTGTAGACTGTTAAAAATTCCTTCCTTAACTTTGTCCATCGTAGGCCGAGTGTTACGACCTTCCATACTTTCTAGTGGTTTACTTTTATGGATTCCAGAAATCACTCTCATTGAGAAACACTTCCATTCTTTAAGTTATTTTTATATAATACATACTGCATGAAAGGAGGGGCAAAATGAAACAAGCCTTTATACAATTGGGCGAGGGCCTTACAGACTTATTTGAATTTACAACGCTCATTGAATACAATCACGCACGAATCGAGCATATCGTTTACTTCCACACCCCTACTTTTGATAAACAATTATCTTCAGTGGCTATTATTATGAAACCTACTCAAGGTCAACATTTTCAGGCGATGTATATTATGGTAAATGCAGTTAAATATCCGTATCCGCATTCGAATAAAAAATTCAATTTAATTAATGAACAAGCAGCACGCTTCAACATTGATGTGAAAGAAATTGATGTGCAACCACCCGAGCATTTTCATTCCAACAGTATTTATTTCAATTATTTAATCAGTGTATTGAGACTTCAACGATGGATACCACCATTACAATAGTCTTAAATAAAACAAAGTCACGTAGTTATATTTAAAGCTAATGTGACTTTGTTTGTTAATAAAAAATATTTAAATTTAATACAATCACGAAAATTCATGTTGTTCTTTTGGATACTCTTTTTTAAGATATTTATAAGGAGAACCTGCTATATGTTTTACATATTTTAAGTTCATCAGTTTGTTTACAATAGCGTCAGCCTCTTCTTCATTTATATACATAATAACATAACGTTGTAACTTATTCGTACTGACTATATGTCCAAATTTTCTAATTTGGCGTTCGTGTTTCATATGTTTTAAATATATTACTAAACTTGTTCTAGATACAATATTCATACTATCATCACTCCATTTATTAGCCACTTTATAATATCATGCCTAATTCTATTAATAAATAACAATTATTTTGAACAATAGCTAACATTTGCTATATTACTGTATATACTCAAATCAAGGAGGATTTGCGCATGACAACAATAAACAAATTAATAAAAGGTGCATTTTTAGGTACGGTTGGTTTAGTAGGTAGTGTTATTTTCTTTTCTAAATATAAAGCTAAACCTACGAACCAAGAAGTTCCAGCTTTTTTCTCTAAGCCTGCACCGTACATTTTCGCACATCGTGGTGGTATGGCAGTAAAACCTGAGCTAACAAAACTCGCATTTGACAATGCTTTATCACATCACGTAGACGGATTCGAAATTGACGTGAGATTGACTAAAGATCAACAATTAGTGGTTTTTCATGATGCAGATGTTGATCGTACAACAAATGGCTCTGGAAAAGTAGCAACACATACTTTAACTGAATTAAAACAACTAGACGCAGGTTATCATTTCAAGGATTTAAACGGCTCAACACCTTATCGTAATCATCCTGACGCTAAAATACTGACTTTTGATGAATTATTAACATTATATCCTAACACACTGATAAATGTTGATCTTAAAGATGATTCACAAAGTAATCTAGGTAAATTAGCACCTAAAATAATTTACGATATCATTGTTAAAAACCACGCGCAAAATCGAGTTTTAGTTACTAGTTTTCAAAGCGATCAAATTAATTTGTTCAAAAAAGAAAGCAACCATACAATAGCGATTGGCGCAAGCCAAAATGAAGTGGCAGAAGGCTTCTTAAAATTCAAATCAGGTTTAGGTAACACGTTTAAACCACAAGCACATACATTTCAAATGCCAGTGAATTTTAATGGTATTAAATTGACTTCTCCTAGATTTATTCAGTGGTTAAATGAACGTAACATCGTTCCAGGCTTTTATGGCATTAACAATTTAGATTTAATGAATGATTTAGTTAAAACTGGGGTGCATACGTTAGTCACTGATAGACCTGATTTAGCAGAACGTTTTAAAAACACCTATCGAAATAAATAATTATACAAAAGCTGGGTCACTACAAGTGCCCAGCTTTTATATGAATTAACACTACAGCGTTGATTTGCTATAAAGAACAGCTACAAGAACCACCTGTAGCACAACCACTTGCATCTTTTTGGAAAAATGGATTGCCAGTTTCTATCTTTACATTTTCAGATACAGCATAAGCTATTTTCACGATAACCTCATCTATTAAGTTTTGTAATGCAACCTCTTTTTGTTTGTAATCCATAACTACAGGTAGCATTTCATAAGCACGTTTACGTTTACGTGTTTCTAACATCACTTTTTGGTAATCTGGATGATATTTACCAAATCTCATGATTTCATCATATTGTTCTTTTGATTTTAAAAAGGCTTGATAGAGTAAATGTGCTTCATCGTTTTCTTGTAAATTTTGTTCTGCTTTTTTAAATGAATGATATAATCGTGAATCAAGTATTTTATCACTTAAATGCTCAATATCATCAAGAATATTCACCGTTTCTTCTGTTATCATAATAATCTCTCCTACTTATCTTCAATGAAAATAATTGTATAATATCCGTTTGACACTTCGCCGCCAACTTCATTGTATTTAGAATTTAACATCCTTGATCTATGAATATCAGAGTTTAACCAACTGTGGATTAAAGTTGGTACTTCGTTAAAATCATAACCCACATTTTGACTAGTGGAAACAAAAGAAATATTTTGTTCATTCAGCTTTTGTTTTAATGCATCTTCTGTGAATTCTACACTGTCAGTATCAATAGCTTCGTATAAATTGTATGATGCGATATGAGCTACGTCATTGTTGATTTTTAAAGGTTTTGCATCTTTTAATTTACGCATTTCATTAGTTATTTCATAAAGTGTCATCAATTGATTTGCATTCTGTTCATATGGTATTTTTTTATAATTATTTTTCACCTTTTTATCTTCTTGTGCAGTTATCATTTGATAAGGTTTAAATGCCATTAATGCTTCACTATCTAAATATCTTACACCTACGATTTCGTTAGCTTGTTGATCAATATATATTTGTGCATAAACATCATTAAATTTAATTAATGTCTGTGTTTTCATATCTGAATCAGAAAGTTCTATTTCATACGTTTTGCCATTAGCTTTAATCGTCGGTTCCGGATTGATACTGTACTTTTCGAAAACATGAGATGCATTGTCACCAATTTCTACCGGATTAGCGTTAGCATTTTTACCAGTGGCATACACAGATTTAATCTTATTTTTTTTAGTTGTTACAAGATAATATTGATCTTTTTGTTTAAAGACGTAGTTTTTAAAACCACCTTTATATGCATACACTCTATCAGCTTGTCCATAATTTTCAGTTAAATTATGTAAATCTTGTCCAATCCAAGTACCCACACCTTTTTTAAGCTTTGGATTTTCAACATTTGTTTTTGTGTTTCGAAAATCTTTATTTTGTGTTGTTTTTGACGTATCTTTATTAGGATTTTCTAAAACATCGAATTTCAAACGCGGTGAGTAAAATAAATAAATTATAAAACAAATCAATACTAATACACCAATAACTTTAATTATCAGTTTCTTCATCGCTCATCCACCTACATTATTCTTTGGTTCATTGTACATGTTTATAACAGATACAAGCAAGGCATGTCCTCAAATTTATTGATTTGTAATCATCCCTTTACATTTTCATCATAGATTATCTTAACACGACTTAATAGACAATAAAATTTTGGGTATAAAATAAATAAAGGGGTGACAAAAATGTCAATCATTCGTATTCACGGTGCGAAACAAAATAATTTGAAAGATATTTCCGTAGATATACCAAAACATAAAATTTCTGTATTCACTGGTCGTTCTGGTTCAGGTAAGTCATCATTAGTCTTCAATACAATTGCTGCCGAATCTGAACGTTTACTTAACGAAACATATTCTACATATATACAAAACCAATTAAAACAATATAGTAAACCAAACGTAGACTTAATAGAACACTTACCCGTAGCTATGATTATCAATCAAAAAAGATTAGGGGGAAATTCACGTTCAACTGTAGGTACAATTTCTGATATATATGCTTCAGTCCGTTTATTATGGTCACGTATCGGTACACCATTTGTAGGATATTCTGATATCTTTTCTTTTAATAACCCAAAAGGTATGTGCGAAACATGCTCTGGCCTTGGATACATAGAAGATATTAACTTAGAAGAGTTATTAGATTTTGAAAAATCTTTAAATGAAGATGCAATCCGTTTCCCTTCTTTCAGACCGGATAGTTGGCGTGGTAAACGTTATTTATATTCAGGTTTATTTGATAATGACAAGAAATTAAAGCATTATACTAAAGAAGAATTGGATACTTTGTTATACACGAAACCTACCAAATTGAAAAATCCTCCTGAAAACTGGCCAAAAACTGCAAAATTCGAAGGGCTGATCCATCGATTCAGACGTTCATTTTTATTAAATGATAATTTCGAAAAAAATAAATTCAAAAATGATATTGAAAGAGTTGTGACGTCACAAAAATGTCCGACATGTGATGGCAAGAGATTAAATCAAAATGTATTAAAATCTAAAATTAACGGCTTAGATATTGCTGATTTCACACACTTATCTATTGATGATGCGATGCATTTCATAAAAAAACTAGAATCTAGTAAAGCACAATTTATAATTAACCCTTTGCTAAAGCAATTAGAATCTCTTAGTTATATCGGTCTTAACTATCTTACTTTGGATCGTGAAACGAAGACCCTGTCAGGTGGAGAGTCTCAACGTATTAAACTTATCAGACATCTAAATAGTCCTTTAAGTGACCTAGTTTATATCATTGATGAACCGAGTGTCGGGCTACATCCTGAGGATATTCAAAAAATAAATGAAATTATTCAATCGCTTAAAAACAAAGGTAACACAGTTCTAGTTGTAGAGCATGACCCTGACGTTATCAAAATCGCTGATCACATCATAGATTTAGGACCTTATGCCGGAAAAAATGGCGGTGAAATTATTTTCACTGGTAGTTATTCTAGTCTGTTATCATCAAATTCTAGTACTGGACAAGCACTAAAGAAAAAACACAAATTAAAATCAAAAGTAAGACCAACTCATGCGTTTATTAACTTAAACCATATGACGCAAAACAATTTAAAGGATATTTCAGCGCGTATTCCTAAACATGCAATGACTGTGGTAACCGGTGTAGCTGGATCTGGCAAGAGCACACTTATACACAGGGGCTTAAAAAATAATACTGATGCTATTATTATTGATCAAAAACCGGTGCACGCTTCAAGTCGTTCTCATTTATTAACGTATCTTGATATATTTGATGACGTCCGTAACTATTTCAGTAATCATACAGGCTTAAAGAAATCATTATTCAGTTACAACTCTGAAGGCGCTTGTCCTGAGTGTCATGGTAAAGGCGTGTTAAAAACTGAGCTTGCGTTTATGCCAGACTTCACTCAAATTTGTAATGTATGTGGTGGTAAAAGATATAAACCTGAAGTATTAAGTGCAACGATTGCAGGCTATTCAATAGCAGATATATTAAACTTAACGGTGGATGAAGCGTTAGATTTCTTCCATACAAATAGGTCTATTGCAGAACCTTTACAATCATTGAAAGCAACTGGCTTAAATTATATGAGTTTAGGTCAAACACTTGATACACTTTCTGGTGGTGAAATACAACGTGTTAAACTCAGCAAGTATTTAACACACACTGTAAGCGGCCATATCTTTGTATTTGATGAGCCTACCACTGGTTTACATGAAGATGATATACCAATTATTTTAGCTAGTTTTGATAATTTAATTGAGCAAGGGAACACTGTGATAATCATTGAACATAATTTAACAATGATGACGCATGCGGATTGGATTATAGATATTGGTCCATATGCTGGAAATAAAGGTGGCAAATTACTATATCAAGGGAAACCGGATGGTCTATTAACAAACACTGCTTCTGTTACAGCAAAACACTTAAATAGATATTTATCTTAGGTTAAGATGCTTCTACACTTAATTCATATTTTCACATTTTTATTAATATAAAATAAATCCAAATGTATCTGTAACCTTTAAATAAAAAATAACCTGCGACACAAAAGTGTCGCAGGTTATTTTTAGATATAATCAATATTTTAGCTAGATTAGTCTCTCGCATCCTTAGCTAAGTATATTTATAAAACCGAAAGTTGCTTTCAATAATGATGTCGTTTCTCCGCCTGGATATAATACATAGAGTAGTACATAAACCATCACGCCTGTGATAGCAGTACAAAACCAAACAATTGATGCAATTGGTCCTACAAATCTGTGAAGTTTAAACTTGTCTTTGAACGCAGTGATAATTTGGAAAAGTCCCAATAACCCACCAATGGTAGCTAAATTGATATGAAAAATTAAGAATATTGTATAATAAATCTTAATTGATTCTGGACCGCCAAAAGCAGTATTACCAATAAATATCGTTCTCGAAGCATAAATAATAAAAAATGTTAGCGCAAATACGGCAGCAAGTAACATAAATTTTTTATGACTTTCGATTTCTCTTTTCCATATTTTACGCCATCCGATTGCAATAAGGATTGCGCTTATCACTATACATGTTGTGCTAATTGTAGGTAAGATTGGTAAATTCATAAATTCCATCCTTATTAATATTTATTAGAACATTTTAATTAATGAAACAACAACAACGAGTACGAAGAAAACTACTAAATAGTTTAAAGAATAAACAAACATTTTTGTTGCCCATTTTGTTTGATCTGAATCTTTTTTAAAACTAGTTAAACCTAAATATAACCAGCCTAAGTTTAATAACGTAGCTAATACTATAAACGTTGTACCAAGATCACTCAATAATAATGGCAATGGTAATAACAATATTAGCCATATAAACATACTCACTCTCGTGCGTTTGAAACCTTTAACAGAAGGTAACATCGGAATATTTGCCAAGCTATATTCATCTTTACGTTTTATTGCCAATGCATAAAAATGTACTGGTTGCCAACAAAATATTACTAAGAATAGCGCTACAGCAATTATACTAATATTGCTCTCGATAGCTGTCCAACCTATTAACGGTGGTACAGCACCAGGAAAACTCCCAATTACTGTATTCCAAACTGTATGACGTTTAGACCAAATTGAATAAAATGACACATAGCCAACGATACCTAACAATCCAATTACACCGGATGGTATATTTAAAGCAAATAATAATGCTTCCCCTACGAGCATCATTCCAAAACTAAGTAATAATAAATTTCTATTTGAAATTTTTCCATTAACTGAAGGTCTTTGCTGTTTACTTGGCATGATACTGTCAATATCTTGATCATAGTAATTATTTAAAGCGCATGCGCCCCCCATAATTAATGTCGAACCTACCAACATCATTAAAATCTGTGGTATTGACGAGAGGAAGGAATGATTTGCCAACACAATTGCAAGCCATGAACCGGCAAACGCTGGAATTAAATTGCCCTGTACTAGTCCCATCTTAATAATTTGTTGTAACTCTTTAAACGTTACACGACTAGAATTATGCGACAAAGTTTGTTCTTTGTTCATAATTTCCCTCCTAAATTTTCCATATAATACAATGATATATCAATTTAAGGTCATTGACTACATTTATACAAAGTTATTTGTGACACTTTATCGACATTCACAAATAGTCATTTTTGTGACACAATTAGAAGTGTATTTCTTGTTATAATAATAATTAAGTTTTATTTAAAAATAAAGAAGTAAATGTAAAGAGTCTTTGGTTTACAGTATAATGGTTGTTATCATTTGAGCTGAACCATTACTCATATTCTGTTTTATTTATTTGTGGGGGGTTAATTCTTGTTTAACAAAAAAAACCTGAAATGGTTATCTGTATTGGCAGCGATAATAATGGCATTTGTACAGCTAGGAGGTGCCCTAGTTACTAAAACTGGTTCAGCTGATGGTTGTGGCTCTGACTGGCCGTTATGTCATGGTGCTTTTTTACCTCAAAATTTGCCTATACAAACAATAATTGAATTAAGTCATCGTGCAGTATCTGGTCTATCTTTAATTCTTGTTTTATGGCTAGTGATAGTTGCTTGGAAACATATTGGTTATATCAAAGAAGTTAAACCGTTATGCATGATTAGTATTGGTTTCTTATTATTACAAGCACTTGTTGGTGCAGCAGCAGTCATGTGGCAACAAAACGATTATGTTTTAGCGTTACATTTTGGTATTTCATTAATTTCATTTTCTTCAGTATTTGTTTTAGCGTTAATTATCTTTGAAGTAGACCGTAAATACGAAGCTGATGAATTATTTATTCGTAAACCACTTAGAATCTACACATGGATTATGGCAGTCATTGTATATTTAACGATTTATACTGGAGCTTTAGTTAGACATAAAGAAGCAAGTTTAGCTTATGGTCAATGGCCGCTTCCATTTAATGATTTAATACCTCATAACGTACAAGATTGGGTGAACTTCACTCACAGAGGTATGGCTTTAATCGCTTTTATTTGGATTTTAATTACGTTTATACACGCAATTAATAATTACAAAGAAAATCGAACAATTCGTTTTGGTTATACCGCTGCATTTATTTTAATAATTTTACAAGTGATTACAGGTGCTTTATCTATTATTACTGAAGTGAATTTATTAATTGCTTTATTGCACGCACTATTCATAACAATATTGTTTGGTTTAATTGCTTACTTTATTGTATTGATGCTAAGAACGATAAGAAGTGGCGGATAATCTACTTTAATTAACTTACAAAAATGCTGGGATACGTTAACCGTATCCCAGCATTTTTTAGTTTAATCTTCTTGCTCTTTTTCAATTTCTATTAATAAATCTCCTGTTTCAATCGCATCACCATTTTGTACTGTCACTTTTCTTAAGACACCATCAAATGGTGCTTGAATAGTTGTTTCCATCTTCATAGCTTCAGTAATCAATAATGCTTGCCCACTCGTCACAGATTCACCTTCTGTAATTTTAACTTCTGTAACTGATCCTGGCATTTGTGCACCAATATGATTTGGATTCAGTTTATCCGCTTTGGGTTTAACGCTGGCATTAGCTTTCACATTTTCATC
Source organism: Staphylococcus sp. GDY8P119P (assembly GCF_017892075.1). Lineage (NCBI taxonomy): Bacteria > Bacillati > Bacillota > Bacilli > Caryophanales > Staphylococcaceae > Staphylococcus > Staphylococcus sp. GDY8P119P. The sequence goes on along the minus strand of NZ_JAESKJ010000006.1, from coordinate 606,804 downwards.
TTGTATAAAGATACGTCTAGCCTGACCATTCATATCATAAAATATCGTACGTACGCCTTTTTCATCAGGTTCTGTAATCGTTTTAATTGTAATAATTAATCGTTTACCTGTATCAATCTCAATTTCTACAGTTTCATTTGCTCTCATGCCAAAGAAAAATGTTGGCGTATCTAGAAGTGATACATTGCCATATTGTTCTTGTGTCGAAATAAATTGTTCATAGACTTTAGGATATAACACATAACTGATTACATCTTGCTCAGTGACTTCTTTTTGTTGTTTTTCCTCTAATTCTTGTCTCACTGTTTCAAAATCGACTGGCTCTAAGTATTCTCCTGGTCGTTCAGTTAATGGTGTTTGACCTTTCAATATCACTTTTTGAAGGTCTTTATTGAATCCATTTACCGGCTGACCAATTTCTCCTTTAAAGAATGATACGACAGATTCAGGGAAATCTAATTTATATCCATCTTTTATTATCGTTTGTTCATCTAAATCATTTTGAACCATGTATAAAGCCATATCACCAACAACTTTTGATGAAGGTGTTACTTTAACAATATCACCGAATAAGAAATTAACACGTTTATACATATCTTTCACTTCATTAAATCTATTGCCTAAGCCTAAACTTTTCGCTTGTTGACGTAAATTCGAATATTGTCCACCTGGCATTTCATGTTGATAAATTTCTGTGTTAGGTGACTTAATATCACTTTCGAAATCGCTATAGTATTGACGTACAGTACCCCAATAATGTGATAATTCTTCCATACCATCAATATCTGCACGCATGCTTCTACCGAAACCATTCAGTGCATAATACAACGAATTACCACTAGGTTGACTGGTTAAACCACTCATAGATGCAACTGCTGTGTCAATGACATCTACACCTGCATCTATAGCTTCTTTATAAGTTAATAGCCCATTTCCGCTTGTATCATGTGTGTGTAAATGAATTGGTAAATTGACCGCTGCTTTTAATTCACCGATTAATTCATACGCAGCTTTTGGTTTTAATAAACCGGCCATATCTTTAATTGCTAAAATGTGGAATCCTTCTGATTCAAGTGTTTTCGCCATATTTATATAGTAATCTAATGTGTAAATATCAGAACGATTACTATTTAAGAAATCACCTGTATAGCAAATAGCGCCCTCTGAAATCTTACCTGCTTCTTGAACGGCTTCATTTGCCACTTTCATTTGATCTATCCAATTTAATGAATCAAATATGCGGAAGACATCTATACCTGCATCAGCACTTTCTTTCACAAATTTTTTAATGACATTATCTGGATAGTTTTTATAGCCAACAGCGTTAGATGCACGTAAAAGCATTTGGAATAAAACGTTTGGAATAGCTTTTCTTAATCTTTCAAGTCTTTCCCACGGATTTTCTTTTAAGAAGTTGTAAGCAACATCAAATGTTGCGCCGCCCCACATTTCTAATGAAAAACTATCTTTCATTACTTCTGCTGTTTTAGAAGCAATATTCATCATATCTTTAGTTCGTACGCGTGTGGCCAACAATGACTGATGTGCGTCTCTGAACGTTGTATCTGTAATTAATACATCTTCTTGTTGTTTTAACCATTCCGCAACTGCTTGTGGCCCTTTATGATCTAATAACTGCTTTGTACCTTCAAATTTTTCGACAACCTTTTTTGGAACCTGAGGAATTGGCGACGTTTCATAAATCGGTTTCGGCCTTTTTTCTACGTTAGGAAAACCATTGATAGATACATTACCTATATATTCTAATGTCTTTGTTCCTCTATCTAATGTAGGTTCAATATCAAATAACTCAGGTGTACTTTCGATAAACTTAGTCGTGTAATCTCCGGTCTTGAATTGAGTATTTCTCATTACATTAATTAAAAATGGCACATTAGTTTTCACGCCACGAATGCGCATTTCTTGTAATGAACGGTCCATTTTTTCATTTGCTTGTTTAAACGTCATACCATGTGTAGATAATTTTACAAGTAATGAATCATAATATGGTGAAATCTCGGCACCTTGGAAACCATCACCAGCGTCAAGTCTGACACCAAAGCCACCACTTGAGCGATAAGCAATAATTCTACCAGTATCTGGCATAAAGTCATTTGTTGGATCTTCCGTTGTAATACGACATTGAATCGCATAGCCTAATGTTTGAATATCTTTTTGTTGTGGCATGCCTATTTCATCATCAAATAGTTTTTCACCATCTGCTACAAGAATTTGAGTTTTAACAATATCTACACCAGTTACCATCTCAGAAATTGTATGCTCAACTTGTACACGAGGGTTAACTTCTATGAAATAGAAATCGTCTCCAGATACTAAAAATTCAACTGTACCAGCATTTACATATTCAATATTTTCCATTAATTGAATCGCAGCATCACATATACGCTCTCTTAAATCATCAGTAAGTGCAACAGATGGCGCAACTTCAACAACTTTCTGATGTCGTCTTTGGACAGAACAATCACGTTCATATAAATGAACGATGTTTCCATGTTCATCACCAATGACTTGTACTTCAATGTGTTTTGGATTATCTATATATTTTTCAATATAAACTTCACTATTACCAAAAGATTTCTCTGCTTCAGATTTTGCTCTGTGAAATGCTTCTTCCAATTCATCTTCTGAACGCACAATACGCATACCCTTACCGCCGCCACCGCTTGTAGCTTTAATCATCAATGGGTAGCCAGCTTCATTTGCAAAAGCAATTGCATCGGATTGATTATCAATTGGTCCATCTGTACCTGGAATAACTCTTAAATCAGCATTTATAGCTGTCGTTCTTGCCTTAACTTTATCCCCAAACATGTCTAGATGTTCGACACGTGGGCCGATAAACTTTATCCCCTCTTCTTGACAGCGTTTAGCAAAAGTTTCATTTTCACTTAAAAATCCATAACCAGGATGAATTGCGTCCACTCCTGCACGTTTCGCAACATCTAAAATGCGCTCTATATCCAAATATGATTCTGCTGGTCCTAAATCTTTCCCAACTAAATATGACTCATCAGCTTTATATCTATGTAAAGACCCTTTATCTTCGTTTGAATAAATCGCAACTGTTTTAATATTCAATTCTGTTGCAGCCCTAAAAATTCTTATTGCTATCTCTCCACGATTGGCTACCATAAGTTTATTAATTTGTTTCAAATCATGGTCCCCCTTAAATTTTGAATTTTCTAAAAAGTTGAATATAAAATTGATTATAGCAAAATACGAACTATGTATACAGTAAAATAGTTTTCACATTATTTAAAATTACAATAAAACCATTACTTTTATTTTAAAGATAAGACTAACTATTTTATTGTAATTAACACTGAAAAAATGGATACCTATCGTATTTAAGAGAGATTATATCACAAAAACAACATAATATAAAGTTATCATTATTAATAACTTAAACTTATCAAAAGAGTTACACTTATTAACTTTTTCAAAAGTAGCTTGTACAGATAAAAAAATAAGCAAACGTTTCCAACATTTGCATGTTGAATCGTTTGCTTATTTTGCACGTATTAATTATTTTTTGGCACGCTAAAATTTTTAGTATGTTTACGTTGCTGTCTTCTTTTCGATTCATCTACTTTAATTTGTTTAGCTGTAATTAACAATAGTCCCATTGCAATACTTAAGCTAATCATTGATGACCCACCAAAGCTAATAAATGGTAACGGGACACCAGTTAAAGGTATCGTGCCTGAAATACCACCTAAATTGACAAATGTTTGACTACCTATATAACTCGCAACACCTACACAAACTAATTTATAAAAGTATGAGCTTGTTTTACTCGCAAGTTCAAATGCACGATATACAATAAAGAATAATAGGCAAATGACAATTAGCCCTCCAACAAGTCCAAGTTCCTCACAAATAATAGAGAAAATAAAGTCAGTATGTGGTTCCGGCAAATAACCTAATTTCATAATACTATTTCCTAAACCACGGCCTAACAATCCTCCATTACCAATTGCAATTAATGAATTAGAAATGTGGTAACCTGTGCCACCTTCATTACTAAATGGATCTGTAAGGGTACTGAATCTAGCCGTTAAATAATCTGGCACGAGCCCTATGAGTAAAAATAAGCCACCAATAAGTACAACACCTGTAAGAACAATTAAACCATATTTTAACGATTTTTGAACGCCAATACCTGCATAAAATAAGATTGAGAAAAAAATTATTAAAATTAATAATGTTTGCCCTACATCGCGCTGTAAAAACACAAGGCCAATACAAATAGCAGATAAAATGATTGGTGAAGTCATTAATTTAGGATTTTTAAAAACTTTTGGCCTTTTCTTTTCAATCATATATGGAATATATAATATCAAAGCAATTTTCAACAGTTCTGAAGCTTGTAAATTCATAAAGCCTAAATTAATCCAACTTTTCGAACCATTAATATTACTTCCTACTAAAAGTGTTGCCATTAATAATAAGATAATCCCAAGCATCATCCATTTTTGAAACTTAATTGTTTCCAAAAACTTCACATTCATCACAAAAGCCATAATAAAAACAAGAATGATACTCATAATTACGTACATTAATTGCCTAGTGTAAAAATATGTTCCTGTCACAGGTACACCGCCTGTTAAAGAACCTTTAGTGGCTGCAACCATACTTGCACTATATACCATAACTAAGCCAATGAGACATAACAACAAATATGTAATTACTAACGGATAATCAATATATTTAGCATTCTTGCTAATATATTGAAAAAAACTCTTTATGTTATTCATTCGACATATCATCCAATTCTATTTTATATATTCTTTACATATTAATCATTTTTAATAAAAGTTTCAGAAACGTTACGTTATTCTAAAAACCGAAATTGTTTTTTAAATTAATTGTACCTTTAACAGTATATCAAAAATTGTATTCATTTTTCGAACAAATATAATTTGTTGTTCAATCATTAATATACTAATACATCCTTTGTTATCAAACAAAAAAAGTGGCTACGATACAATCAATATAATATTGACATCTTAGCCACTTCAAATATCTTATGTAGTTTTTTAACTACTTAATTTCACTTTATATCATTTTATTTAGTAAAAATAAATTTATACTTTTAAAATTACTGAATCCAATTAAACGTTTGTAAATGCCTCATGCAATTTGGACAATTCTTTTTCTAAACGAAGCATTAAATCTTTGCCCGCTTCTCTGTCTACCAAGCCTAGTTCAACAGCAAAATCAACTTCTTTTTGTAAACCAAACATTTGCGTATCAAGAACTTCTTCATACAATGGGCATTGAGGTAATGTAAGATTATCCATTTGAACTTTGATCAATTGAAGAATCCTGTCTGCATCTTTATTTAATTGGTCATATGCCGCACTGTTTAATTTTTGGCCCTTTACCATGACATACTCCCCCTATCAATTGTAACTTTATATGTAAAAGTTTATCTTACTGATACAGAAAAAGCAAGCGAATTCAGTAATATACTAAGGCTAGTTATTTATGATAATATTAGAAATAGTGATATATTTAGTTTAGTTACATATATAATTAATGAAACGAACTACACAAATCATTGTGCTATGAGCGTTCAAGCAATTAGACATTTTTATTTATATGAAGCATCTCATATGATATAAACTATTTAATTACGTCTAAATTCACAAAAATGTCAATTATTGTAACGGCTGAACTTTTTGTCGATTCGTTTTATTTAAAATTTTTATAATACATTAGGAGTGGGATTATGATTCAAATTAAGGGTGAAGTTAAATTTCCAATTACTTTAGATAGTACAACTTGGATATTTGATGATAGAAAAGTTAAATTAGAAGATTTAGAGAGTGGTGTTTTTGACGGCACTAAACCAATCAATTTCGATGACAATCGGGAATGGAATCGTGCAATTTTAGAAGGACAAACAAATCCTCCAACACTTAATTCAGAAATTAAATATAGAAAAAGAGCAGTTTTAGAAAATTCATTTGTAATTAATATGTCACCATTTTTCAAAAATGCTGAGCCTTATGATCATGCGAAAGCAATACGTTTATTTAATGATAATGACTCAATAGAAGTGCCAATAGATTTACTACCATATCTTTTCTTCCAATTCGCTCGTGATGGTAAAAGACTTTATGAGGATAACTTCGTAGATAGTTTTGTCTATATTCCAGAACAAGGTTATTCATATGAGTTCAAGTATGTTACTCACATCGAGGTGATTTAAATGATAAAAGTGCAATGTATTATCTGTGATACCGAAGTATTCATTGATCAAAATACATTAGAAGCTAAAAGATTAAGAAATGATCCAATGCACACTTTTATGTGCGACGAATGTAAAAGTCGTCTGGATACACCAAAACAACGTAATCAAGCAACAACCTTCGACCATCGATAATCTATTTGTACAGACTTACACATCTTTTAAACCAAAAAGCAAAATATAGCTTCATCATATTAGCAATCATTAATAGCTTTGACCATCGTCATCGACTGTTAATATTTTATTAGTCAACTGGAACCTTAATCTTAAAATACGCCCTGTGAAAGTTTCTATCAATTTGAAACTTTTATAGGGTTTGTTTTATATCACCATTGCTTATCAATTAACTTTCTTGATGTGAAACAACACTAATCCTGTATACTCAAGCAACTCATGATATACTTTGAAGTTTTATCAGTAACTACTATTCTAGATTTCACGATTACTTATCAAATATATTCGCTACAAAATCAAAATATTTATCTATCATGAATAAATACAATTAAATGATTTAATTTGATGTCATGTGTATAAAAGTTATAAGTTAATATAACACCTCTGCTTTACTAAAACGCCTAATTAATTAAAAATCGAACTAATTATATTACCAAATACAGATCATTTTTACTACTTAACAAGTGAATATCATAAAAAAAGCAACATCAATCTCTATATTATTCCAATAGAAATTGACATTGCCATGTTAATCAAAAGTATTTATTGCTCCAATACTATGATGATTTACTAATTACTCTTCTTCTTGCATTAATTGTTTGATTCGTTTTGCTTCTTTTTCACGCGCTGCTTTTTCTAAAATTGTTTTTCTAATGCGAATCGTTTCAGGCGTTACCTCTACTAATTCATCATCATTGATAAATTGTAATGCTTCTTCTAAAGTTAATTTTCTTGGTCGTTTCATTGTAACTGTTTGATCTTTTGTAGCTGAACGTACGTTAGTTTGGTGTTTTTCTTTCGTAATATTTACTGTTAAGTCATTTTCACGATTGTGTTCACCGACAATCATACCTTCATATACTTCAGTACCTGGTTCCATAAAGTTCGTACCACGATCTTCTAATCCCATAATCGCATATGAACTTGCTTGACCTTTGTCCATAGACACAAGCGCACCATTTCTTCTACCGCCTATACGGCCTTTAACACGAGGTTTGAATTCTTCAAAAGTATGGTTAATAATACCGTAGCCACGTGTCTGTGACATAAACTCAGTAGTATAACCGATTAAACCACGTGCTGGAACCATAAATATCAGACGAGTTAAACCATTATCAGTAGTCACCATATCTAGCATTTCACCTTTACGTTGACCTAATGATTCTATGACAGCACCAGTATATTCTTGTGGTACTTCACATTGTACACGTTCGAATGGTTCACATTTAACGCCATCAATTTCTCTTAAGATAACTTGTGGTTTTGAAACTTGTAATTCATAACCTTCACGTCTCATATTTTCAATTAAAATAGATAAATGTAGTTCACCACGTCCTGCAACTATCCATTTATCTGGAGATTCTGTTTGAGTTACTTTTAATGATACATCTGTTTCTAATTGTTCATCTAAACGCTCTTGAATTTGACGAGACGTTACAAAGTCACCTTCACGTCCAGCAAACGGTGAGTTATTAACTCTAAATGTCATTTCCAATGTAGGTTCATCTATTCTAAGAACCGGTAAAGGCTCTTGATGATCATTAGGTGTTACAGTTTCACCTACGTTAATGTCTTCCATACCTGAAACAGCAATTAAATCGCCTGCATAAGCTTCTTCAATTTCTTCACGTTTTAATCCGAAATAACCGAAAATTTTAGTTACTCTGAAATTCTTTACAGAGCCATCTAATTTTAATAAAGATACACTATCACCAACACGCATCGTTCCTCTAAATACACGTCCTACACCAATACGTCCAACATAATCGTTATAATCCAACAATGCTATTTGGAATTGTAACGGTTCTTCTCTATTATCAATTGGCGCTGGCACATAATCAATAATTGTTTCGTAAAGTGATTGCATGTTTTCATCTTGTTTTTCAGAATCTAAACTTGCAGTACCATTAACAGCTGATGCATAAACAACAGGGAAATCCAATTGTTCATCATTAGCTTCTAATTCAATAAATAAATCTAAAACTTCGTCTACTACACCTTCAGGTCTAGCTTCAGGTTTATCAATTTTATTTACTACTACTACAGGTTTTAAATTTTGTTCAAGTGCTTTTTTTAATACGAAACGTGTTTGTGGCATTGTACCTTCATAAGCGTCTACAACTAAGATTACACCATCAACCATTTTCATAATACGTTCAACTTCGCCACCGAAATCGGCGTGTCCAGGTGTATCTAAAATGTTGATTCTGTTATCTTTATAATTAATTGCCGTATTTTTAGCAAGAATTGTTATGCCTCGTTCTCTTTCTATGTCGTTAGAATCCATTGCTCTCTCATCAACATGCTCATTTTCACGGAAAATTCCTGATTGTTTTAATAATTCATCTACTAATGTTGTTTTACCATGGTCAACGTGAGCGATGATTGCGATATTACGAACATCTTCTCTTATTTTAGTCATTTTATATAATTTCCTTTCTCGAGTAAATTCCCACTTTTCTTTGCAACTTTTTTATTATATCATATAATTGGTTAAAGAAAACTATAAAGGTGTGGTTGGGATGCAACAAAAAAAATCTAAATCAATATTCTGGGTACTCGCTATCATAGCTGTTATATTTTTGCTTTTGTTTAGCTTTAGTATCGCTGCTACAAATGTTCCAATGATGATTTTAACATTTATACTATTCATTGCAACATTTGGGTGCGGTTTCACTTTAAAAAAGAAATATCGTGAGAATAATTGGTTATAATTATAAAATAAATGAGGACAGAAAATCATTAAAAAATGTATTTTCTGTCCTTTTTTATATGTTAATTTTATTTAAAAATGCTTTAAAGTTTGTATTTAACACGCTACTAATTAAACCATCATTGACTTTCTGTATCACATCACTTACTTTAAAAGTTAAAATTTGATTAGTTATATGATTCAAAACAATCATCTTAATGTTTTAATCGTTTTTGTAATGCTTCTATCATTTCATTATTTTTTTGAAAATGAAATTCTAATAGTTCTGCATGTAATTGAGGATTTGCCATTACTATGGAACTCGGTTCATATATGGACAAGGCATTTCCCATTAAATCTGTGCCTATGCCACCTACTTCTTGCAAAATGATTAAACCACCAGCAAAATCCCAAGGTTGTAATCTAGGTGTAATGTAGCCTCCTAATTTACCCGTAGCTACATGAATAATTTCTAAGGCAGCCGAGCCATAAGCCCTCGCACTTCTAGCTTCATCCACAATTGGTTTGAACACTTCACCTAACTTTGGCTTTGTAAGCCAATTTGGATTAATACCAATTATACTTGTTTTTAAAGGACTCGATTGAATAGTAGATAACGAATTCCCATTTTCAAATGCACCATCTCCAACTTTTGCATGGTAAAGTTTATCATTTATGACATCGTATACAAATCCTGCATATGGTTTGCCGTCATTAAATATGCCTATAGAAATTGCAAAGTTTTCTTTTTGATGTACAAAATTCAACGTCCCATCGATTGGGTCAACAACCCATACAATACCTGATTCATCTTTAAGGTCGTGTCCATGTCCCTCTTCACCAATTACTAAATGTTCTGGATAAGTCTGCTTAATATTGTCAAAAATATACTTTTCAGTCGCTTTATCAACATTCGTCACTAAATCATTGGGATTTGACTTAGTTTCTATTTCTATACCTTGTTTCATGATTTTTTTTACATTGATGCCCGCTTCTAAAATAAGGCCTTTTGCAAACTCATAAACAGTCATTGTATCCCTCTCCTTTTTCACGACTCACTTTTCATTAATATTTAATAAGATAAAGTTCTATATATTTAAAATAGTCAATTGTATGTAATATCATATTAGTTAATAATACTATGTTTTTACCCTGATTCATAGGTTTATACACGTTTCTGTGCAATGTAATATCGTTCAAAGAAAAATGCAATGGCAATGTTTATAGAATAATATTGTGCTAAAATAAAAATAATAATTACATACTAGGAGGTTAAAATGGCTAAATATACATTTAAAGCAAACGATTTTAAAGCATTTACTGTTGATGGCTTAGATAACAGAATGGAAGCTTTGAATAAACATGTTCGACCACAATTACATGAATTAGGAGAATATTTTTCCCAATATTTAGAGGCAACAACAGGAGAAGTATTTTATCCTCACGTTGCTAAACATGCAAGACGAAGTGTAAATCCGCCTAAGGATACATGGGTTGCATTTGCAACTAACAATCGCGGTTATAAAATGTTGCCTCATTTTCAAATAGGTCTTTTTGAAAACCAATTATTTGTCATGTATGGTGTTATGCACGAAGCAAAAGATAAAGCGCAGCGTGTGAAGGTTTTTGAAGAACAATTTCAAACCCTTAAAAACTTACCATCCGATTATAGTTTAAGCTTGGACCACATGTCTCAAGAAAAAACTTACATCGCAAACATGTCAGACGATGATATACAAAGTGCAATTGATCGTGTTAAAAAAGTGAAAAAAGGTGAATTATTTGTTGCACGCACACTTGCCCCAAATGCGAATGAATTAAAAACAGATAAAGCTTTCTTAAACTTTTTAGAAGAGACTTTCGCACAGTTATTAAAATTTTATAAATAATGTTTAACTCCGATTCTATAAAGCAACCAAGGTATAAATAGCTTAGACCTTATAAAAAGAGTGGGACAGAAATTTATTATTATTAAAAAAATTCGTCGTCCCACTCCAGTCATGTTGATTAGAATTTAAAAAAGAATAATATGAAAGAGTTTAGGTCATCGTTGAGTCGACCTAGACTCTTTTTTATGTTAATAAATGTACTTTAACGTATTTCGTTAACTAACTTTAAATTAACGGACAGAAGCAAAAAAATATATTTATTTAATTTCTATGTCTGTATCCTTATTAAATCCAAAAATTATACTCATAACTAAACTGCTAACATAGACAATACTTTGTTAGCAGTTAGCGTATATTTTCAATTTTTTATAAATCTTTTAATGGTACGAATCGTTCACATAATTTAATAAATATATGGATCCTCATCTTTTTTCTTTTTTAATTCTTGCTCTGGATTCATGTCACTTTTTTGTCGTGGATCATTATTCTTGCCATTTTCACTATTGTCATTTGACTTCATTTGATATTGTGATTGAATTTTGTCTTTTTTTACTAACAGCATAATACCAGCAATTATCCAAAGTATTAATGCGATAAAATTACCAGTAAAAATACTAATTAAAGCCGCTGCAATTAAAAGACACCCAGCTAAAATTCTGTTTCCTTTAATTGTAAAAACACCACAGAATCCTAGAATCGTCGCGAATAATAAAAATCCACCTTGCATTAATATCGACGCTTTAAGTGCATCTGCTGATATAGACATACCTTGCTGTTCATATATTTGATTTAATGCTTCCTTGGATTCGGGAAAATTCAATAAAATTAACCCCAAAATCATGAGTATTAAAAATAATAAACTAAGACCGTTTGCAATCCAAGCAAGGATTTTTTCTGCTTTCCGATTCATCATTTTTTCCTCCTATTCTTTCATTATCACTATCATAGCAAATTTAACAATATTACAAAATTACAAAGTATTATTTTCTATATTTCAAAATATTAATTTACTAATAAAAAATTAAAAGCAGTAAAATTTTAACCTAACATTTTTTCTTTGTTAGGTTGACCTAATAATTTTTTTGGAGTAATCTATAAAAAGTTAGTTAGAAGTATAGGAGGTATCACTATTGACTAATAATATAAAAATGCATAATAAAAGTTTAGAAGAAATCAACAATACGGTTTCTATTAATACCAATGGTAAATTTAGTCAAAAGTTATTATCTTATTTAGGTCCAGGATTATTAGTAGCAGTTGGTTACATGGATCCAGGTAACTGGATTACTTCAATGCAAGGTGGTGCACAATTTGGATACATTTTGCTATTCGTCATTTTACTCTCTAGCTTATCAGCAATGTTACTACAAAGTATGACGGTAAGATTAGGAATAGCTACAGGTATGGATTTAGCACAAGCTACAAAATATTACTTAAATAAACCATTATCTTTTGTGTTTTGGATTATTGCTGAATTAGCAATTATTGCAACCGATATCGCAGAAGTAATCGGAAGTGCGATAGCATTAGATTTATTGTTTGGCATTCCATTACTTGTTGGTGCGCTTATCACCGTATTAGATGTATTTTTATTACTCTTTATTATGCGATTTGGTTTCCGAAAGATAGAAGCAATCGTAGGTACGTTAATTTTCACTGTACTTGTGATCTTTATATTTGAAGTGTTTATCGCTTCACCACATGTCAATGAGGTTTTAAGTGGTTTTGTACCAAGCAAAGAAATCATAACGAATAATAGCGCGTTGTTTATTGCACTTGGGATTATTGGTGCTACAATTATGCCACACAACTTATACCTACACTCTTCTATTGTGCAGTCAAGAATGTATGATAGAAATAGTCTAAAATCAAAAGCACATGCAATCAAATATGCTACAATGGATTCTAATATTCAACTTTCGATCGCATTTATTATTAATTGCTTATTACTTGTTTTAGGTGCAGCCTTATTTTATGGTGTTAACACTGATCAATTAGGTGGTTTCTACGATTTATATCATGCTTTACAAAACCAGCCTATATTAGGAGCTTCTATGGGGGCAATTATGAGTACCTTATTTGCAATTGCTTTATTAGCATCAGGCCAAAATTCTACAATTACTGGTACGATGGCTGGACAAATTGTAATGGAAGGTTTTTTACACCTCAAAATTCCAAATTGGTTACGTAGACTGGTTACACGTCTACTTGCAATTTTACCAATTATATTCTGTATCATTATTTTTAAAAGTGATGAAGCTAAAATTGAACAATTACTAGTATTTTCACAAGTATTTTTAAGTTTAGCTTTACCATTCTCATTAATACCTTTACAATTGGCGACAAACAATCGTTATTTAATGGGACAATTTAAAAACAGAACTTGGGTTAATACGATATCGTGGTTATTAATCATTATTTTAAGCTTATTAAATGTATATTTAATATTAGAAACATTTAAAGAACTTATGTAAACATATTACTTAAATATATACAGAGTAATAAAACAGCAATTTCTTTATTGAAGTTGCTGTTTTGTTTATTTTTAAATCTAATACCTTTGTTTAATGACGATTTCTGTATGTTTTCATTATTATAGTGATTTTGTGAACGGTCAAAATTGTCAAATATTCATATAAAAAAAGCAAATCCATTTTGGATTTGCTCTTTTTTGTGCATAGCATAATAAAATACATGATTTATTTTTCTTTATCTGTATCTGCTGCTTCGCTTTGCATATTCTTACTTGATTGGTTTTGTTCTTCATCACTCTCTGATGACTCTGCAGATTGACTTGTGATTTTCTTTCGTTCTTCAAAATTCATTCTTCGTTGATTAACTGCACTGGGTTGTTGTTTACGTCTTTCTTTTTCACGCTGTTTACGTGCTTTCTTTTCTTGCTTGATCCGAGCTTTTTCTTCTGCTTTTTCTTGTTTCATTCTGGCAGCTTCCTCAGCCTTTTCTTGCTTGATTCGCTGTTGTTCTTCATATGCTTCTTGTTGAAGTTGTTGTTCTTTTTCAAATGCTTCTTGTCTACGTCTAGCTTCTTCTTCAGAGGCTTGGCTATCAAAGTTTTGATCTGCTTGGTCGTTTTGAAGATTTTCATCATTATCATTTGACTGCTGTTTTGATTTATAATTGTATTTGGCTTGTCGAGATAGTACTTGAGGTTCTTCCTCTTTTGAATTGATATCCGAATTTACTTTATTAGCAACTTCGGAACTATACCCACCTCTTCTTAATTGTTGTTCTTGATTTGATGGTTGTTCTACGTCAGAAGTATCTTGTTGTGCTTTGTATTGTGGGTTTGGTTCTGGTCTTGGTTCTGTCCTTGGTTCAAGGTTTGGTTCTGCTTTTCTTTCTTGTCGATAGTCATTATAACCACCTTGATAACCACCTTGATAACCACCAGAATAATATGCTGGTATCATTTCTACTTTATCTTTGCGTGCAAACATCATAATTGCCACTATTAAAAATAGAATCGGTATAATGAGTGGTACAAATAACAGAACTAAAGGTAAAGTTACGATTGTAGCTATTAAAAATAAAAAACCAGATAATATTCTAATATTCATTGATATTAAAGCTAAAAATGATATTAATAAACAAACAATAAAATATACGATAACTGCCCATATACCATTTTGTAACCAAATAACGAATTGAATCGTATTTAATCCATTATTCGCCAGTATTTGCTGAATAAAATCATTACCATTTAACGATGTTTCTAAATTTTGAATAGAACTTTCACTACTAAAAGAAACTAGTGCAATAAACATTGTGATGATTGTTAATAATAGTAAGAATATCCAGCTCAACCAACCCAATACCTTTTCTGCTAGTCGACTCACTGGACGCCTAACTTGAGTATATTGTTCTCCTGACATTTCTATACAACTCCTTATACTACTTATCAAACTATTATATCGAATAAACGATAAAATAACTACTATACTACGCTTTAATTTAACGACATTTTAAAATTTAAAAAGCGTTCATTATATTCACTTAATGTATCCTTACCTAAATCTTTATAGACTTCTAATCTTGCTTGTGTACGTTTTGAAGGATAAAATCGTTCATCGTCTTTGATATTTTTTGGTAATTGTGCTCTTGCAGTCTTATTAGGTGTTGCATAAGCTACCCATTCCGTATTTTGTTTACTATTCTGTGCATCTAACATAAAGTTGATAAACTTGTGTGCACCTGCTTTATTTTGAGCAGTCTTGGGAATAACCATGTTATCAAACCACAAGTTTGACCCTTCTTTGGGTACCACGTAATCAAAGTCGCTATTATTTTGCACAATTGGCGCTGCTATACCGCTCCACACAACCGCGATATTTGCTTCATGTTGTTCAAGCATCATAGTTATTTCATCACCAACGACACCTTTAATATTAGGACTTATTTGTTTCAAATCATGTTCAACTTCTGCTAAGTGTTGTGTTTTTTTATCATTTAAACTGTAGCCTAATTTGTTTAAACCTAAACCTATAACTTCTCTTGCACCATCCACTAATAAAATATCATTTTCATATTTTGGGTTATATAAACTTTCCCACGAATTAAAGTTATCTTTTGGATACACATTTTTATTATATAAAATACCAACTGTACCAAAAAAGTATGGTACTGAATAACGATTATCTCTATCAAATGACATGTTCATATAATCTTTATCTAAATTTTTTATATTTGGTATTTTCTCATGATTTAAAGGCAATAACAAACCTTCTTTTTTCATTTTTTCTATCGTATATTCACTTGGAAAAGCAACATCATAATTTGTTCCACCATTGCGTATTTTGGCTTCCATAGCCTCATTAGAATCAAACGTCTCGTACACAACTTCAATACCAGTTTCCTTTTGGAATTTTTTTACTAAACTTGGATCAATATATTCTCCCCAATTATACACATATATTTTTTCACCTGAAGCAGAGTGCTCTTTTTCAGTGAGTTTTTGACTTATCCATAGACATAGTAATCCAACAAAAATTGAGAGCAAGATTAATTGTAAAAATCGTTTCATTGTTGAGTCACCTGCTTCAATGCTTTATTTCGTTTGATAATTTTTTGTATCAAATAATATCCAAGAATACCTATGATTATTGTTATAAAAAGTATAGTCGATATCGCATTAATTTCCATACTTATACCTTTTCTAGCCATAGCATAAACTTCTACTGATAATACACTAAATCCGTTTCCCGTAACGAAAAAACTAACTGTAAAATCATCTAATGAATAAGTTAATGCCATAAAAAAACCGCCAAGAATCGCTGGGAATAAATGTGGTAACATCACTTTGTTTAACACTTGTAACTCAGTGGCACCTAAATCTCTAGCAGCATCTAACGTATGTGCATTCATTTCATATAATTTAGGCAACACAATTATCACTACAATTGGAATGCAAAATGCAATATGTGAAATGAGCACAGTGATAAAACCAAGACCTAACCCTGTAAAGTGACCAATTGCCGTAAACATAATCAAAAATGATGCACCAATAACAACATCGGAAGAAACCATTAGCACATTATTTAAAGTTAGTAATGAAATTTTTAATTTCTTATTCCTTAAATGATATAAAGCAATGGCTCCCATTGTTCCGATGACCGTTGCAATTGCAGCAGCTAATAATGCCACTGCAATCGTATTAAAAATAACCGATAACAATCTGTCATTGTTAAATAAAGATAGATAGTGCGCTAATGTAAAATGCTCAAAATGAATCATATTACCTGCTGAATTAAATGAATAAAACATTAAAAACAGTATAGGGATGTACAATACTGCAATTAATATACCGATATTTAGTTTGCCATACCATTTCATATGATTCACCCTTTTCCATTTGTAGATTTATTATTTGTGATAATTAAGACAAATGCCATAAAGAGAATGAGAAATAATGCAATTGTAGAACCCATTCCATAATTTTGAATTACAAGAAATTGTTCCTCTATCGCCGTTCCAATATTAATCACTTTATTTCCAGCAATTAACCTTGTAATCATAAACAAAGAAAGTGCAGGAATAAATGTAACTTGCACTCCAGTTAGTACACCTCGTTTAGTTAAAGGCATGATTACTTTTTTAAAAGTGGCTAAACGACTAGCACCTAAATCACTTGAAGCTTGTAATAAATTATTTGGTATGTCTTTCATATTATTAAAAATTGGTAAAATCATAAATGGAATATAAATATAACTTGCTACAATTATAAACGCTGGTCCTGTAAATAACAGTTCCGTTCTAGGTAAGTGTAAACTATATAATATTCGGTTGATAATACCATCATGACTGAACAATCCGATAAATGCATAGGTCTTTAGAAGTAAATTAATCCAAGTAGGTATAATTAATATCAATAACCATACATTCTGATGTTTTGATGTACGAATAAAATACGCCGCTGGATAACTAATAAGTAATGTAGTCAGCGTAATAAGTACAGCGTACAATACAGAGTCCCATAACATCAAAAAATATTTGGTTGTCATCATTTGTTTATAATTTTCTAAACTAAAATCACCATGGATATCAATCATAGAAAAATAAATTAACAAAATAACAGGCACAACAATAAATAAAATCATCCACAAAATGTATGGTACAAATAAAAATCCATTTATTTTACGCATTATCATTTACCTCATAACTATTAATGCGTTTATCAAATTCTGCTTCAGTTTCACCTGGTACCATAATATGAATCGCTTCTGGTTCAAAATATAAACCTACTTTACTGCCTACTTCAGTTTTCTTTGTAGAATGCACCATCCACTCATAACCCTTTCTATCTACACAATTGAT
Organism: Staphylococcus sp. GDY8P119P; assembly: GCF_017892075.1. Lineage (NCBI taxonomy): Bacteria > Bacillati > Bacillota > Bacilli > Caryophanales > Staphylococcaceae > Staphylococcus > Staphylococcus sp. GDY8P119P. Next base: position 588,941 of record NZ_JAESKJ010000006.1, on the reverse strand, counting down.
TTCGTAGTGCACACCTCTAAATAACATGGATTCAACAGTCACTTCAAATAACCCGTCCCCAGGAGATACTAATGCAATGTCTTCTGGTCTGATAACGACTTCAACTTGTTGTTGACTCGGAATTCCCATATCAACACACTTAAATGATTGATCGTAAATATTAACGACATAATCTTTGACCATCGTACCTTGCAAAATATTAGATTCCCCAATAAAATCAGCAACAAATCGATTTACTGGTTCATCATAAATATCAATCGGCGTACCAAATTGTTGTATTTTTCCATCTTTCATTACAAATATATAGTCACTTAGTGCCAATGCTTCTTCTTGATCATGTGTTACAAATATAAATGTAATGCCTAATCTAGATTGAATTTCTCTTAATTCATATTGCATTTCAGTTCTTAGTTTTAAATCTAGTGCTGATAATGATTCATCTAGAAGTAAAATCTCAGGTTCGTTTACAATAGCACGCGCAATCGCAATTCTTTGCTTTTGTCCGCCACTCATGCCTTCTATCATTCTGTTTTCAAAGCCAGTTAATTTCACTAATTTTAAAGCATCTTGTACCTTAGTTTTAATGACTTCCTTGTTTAATTTTTTTATTTTTAATCCAAATGCGATGTTATCAAATACAGTCAAATGCGGAAAGAGTGCATAATCTTGAAAAACTGTATTTACTTTTCTCTTATTAGCAGGAACTTGATTAATTGATTTTCCTTGATAAATGATTTGGCCATGATCAACTTGTTCAAAGCCTGCAATCAATTTGAGAATTGTAGTTTTGCCACAACCAGATGGACCTAATAGTGTATAAAAATGTCCAGATTCAATATTTAAATCTATGTTATCTAATATTTGAGTTCCATCGTAAGCTTTGCTTACCGATTCAAATGTCAATAAAGGGTTCATGTATTGTCCTCCTATAAATATGATGCTGTTGCAACAACCATCACTTTCACATCTTGTGACGTAAGGTTCTTTAACCTATGTATTTGGTTTGCTTTAAAATATAACGCGTCCCCTTCTTCAGCGTGATAATAGTCACTCCCTAATAAAAGCGAAACCTCACCTTGTAAACAATATATGAATGTGTCGGAATCTGAAGGATCAAAACTTTTATAAGATGCATTAGGTCTTAAAGTAAGTATTAAAGGTTCCATTTCGAAATTATTTGATTGTGTAATTGGCCAATTCAATAAATATCCTCTATCAGATTCATCATAGTGAATTTGCTCATTTTTCTTATATAACACCTTAGTATTCGCTGAATCATTAAAAAATTCACGAGGGGTCGTACCTAACACTTCTAAAATATTAAAAAAAGTTTCCATACTTGGTGAAGCGTGTTCACTTTCTATTTGCGAGACATATCCTTTAGATAAATCTGTACGTTCTGCTAACTCACTTTGAGTAAGTTGTTTAATATTTCTTAGATTTTTTAATTTTTTCCCTATCTTCATTTTGTCACCTTATTTTATAACTTCTACTTTTACACATTTAAAGCTTAATTGTTAATCACAACGTTAGCATGCTCTACACAAAAAAACCATATTTTGTTTACTTTTATCAAACATTATGTTTAGTGCTTAATAAAAGTATCAAAATATGGCTAATATGACAATAGTTAAATTTATTCTGAGCTAAAATATTTTTGGTTAGAAGCCTCTTTGACTGATTTTACAGCTTTGTAGCTATTATAGCCACTTTGCTTCTCAAATTCTTTAAATATTTGCTTTTCTTGAGCTTTACCTGGAACTACTTTTTTAAATTGACTGTAGCGTTCTAACAAAAGCTTGCCCTCAACTTTTGACTCGTAGTATTGCTCAATGGCATTAAAAAAAGCTACCACTTGCATCATTTATTCATTTGTCCATTCAAGATCAATAGGATATGAATATTCCATATCATTACACTCCCTTTTGTTAACAAGTAGTTATCAAAATTTTAAAAAAGTAAAAAAAAGAGCGGGACAGAAACCAATATATTAAATTGATTTCTTATTCCCGCCCTATATATTTGTTATCGCCTTTAAATGTTTGAACATTGACTTGAAAGTGCGAGAACAGTGTTCCTGTTCATACTTCCTAATCACTTAAGTTAAAACGTCTAAAGCATAACAATTTGTGCTTATAAATTATTACATTGTATGAATTGGTAATCCTAAAGCTTTTTCAGCAGCTTCCATAGACATTTCACCTAAAGTTGGGTGAGCATGTACAGTTAATGCTAAATCTTCAGCATTCATACCAGATTCAATTGCTAAACCTAATTCAGAGATAATATCAGAAGCACCAGTACCAACTACTTGCGCACCAACAAGTGTATTATCTTCTTTAAGTGTTAACAATTTAACAAATCCAGTTGTGTCATCTAATGATAAGGCACGACCGTTAGCTGCATAAGGGAATTTAGAAGCTGTAACTTCTAATCCTTCTTCTTTTGCTTGGGCTTCAGTGTAACCTACTTGTGCTAATTCTGGTTCAGTGAAACATACAGCAGGCATACCAATGTAATCCACTTCTGATGCTTCTCCAGAAATAACCTCAGCAGCTACTTTCGCTTCATAGCTCGCTTTATGAGCTAATGGTAGCCCAGGAACGATATCACCAATTGCGAAAATGTTGTCGATAGAAGTACGGCTTTGTTTGTCTACTTCTAATAATCCACGATCTGCGAATTTAAGACCTAATTCTTCTAAGCCTAATTCATCAGTGTTTGGACGACGACCTACAGTAACTAATACATAATCAGCATCAATCGTTTGTTCTTCACCTTTAACTTCGTAAGTTACTTTAACACCGTTGTCTGTTTCTTCAGCAGATTTAGCCATTGCTTCAGTAACAATTTCAACGCCTTTTTCTTTCATACCTTTTTTAACAGGTTGTGTCATTTGTTTTTCGAAGCCACCTAAGATATCTTTAGCACCTTCTAAAATAGTAACTTCTGAACCAAAGTTAGCAAAAGCAGTACCTAGTTCTGAACCGATATAACCGCCACCAACTACTACTAATTTACCAGGAACTTCTTGTAAATTTAAAGCACCAGTTGAATCAATAACGCGATTGCCAAATTCGAAATTAGGAATTTCAATTGGTCTAGAACCAGTTGCAATAATTGCATGTTTAAAGTTATAAGTTTGAGCGCTCTTCTCATCCATAACACGTAAACTGTTGTTATCTACGAAATAAGCTTCACCTTTAACAATCTCTACTTTATTACCTTTTAATAATCCTTCAACGCCACCTGTTAATTTCTTAACTACTGACTGTTTGAATTCTTGAACTTTGTCAAATTTAAGTGAAACACTTTCAGCAATAACACCTAAATTTTCAGAGTTTTTAGTTTCATCATAACGGTGAGATGCGTGTAATAATGCTTTTGATGGAATACATCCAACGTTAAGACATACACCGCCTAATTCGCCTTTTTCAACGATTGTTACTTTTTGACCTAATTGTGCTGCACGAATTGCTGCAACATATCCTCCAGGTCCTGCTCCGATTACAATAGTATCTGTTTCAATTGGGAAATCTCCAACTACCATGTTTTACCCCTCCATTAATAATAATTCTGGATTATTTAATAAACGCTTGATATGGTTCATTGCATTTTGTCCAGTAGCACCATCGATTTGTCTATGGTCAAAGCTTAATGATAATGATAATACTGGCGCAGCTACAATTTCACCATCTTTAACGATAGGTTTTTGGGCAATACGACCAATACCTAAGATAGCTACTTCTGGATGATTTATCACTGGTGTAAACCATTGTCCACCTGCTGATCCAATATTACTAATAGTACAAGTAGCACCTTTCATTTCATCTGAAGTTAATTTACCATCGCGTGCTTTTACAGCTAATTCATTAATCTCATCTGAAATTTGGAACATAGATTTACGATCAGCATGTTTTACAACAGGGACTAATAAACCTCTGTCTGTATCTGCTGCGATACCAATATTCCAATAATGTTTGTGTACAATTTCGCCAGCTTCTTCATTAAATTCTGTGTTAAGCGCTGGATATTTTTTAAGCGCAGAAACGAGTGCTTTCACAACGTAAGGTAAGAATGTTAATTTAGTACCTTGCTCAGCTGCTACTTCTTTGAATTTTTTACGGTGATCCCATAATTCTTGAACATCGATTTCATCCATTAAAGTAACGTGAGGTGCAGTGTGTTTAGAATTCACCATTGCTTTTGCAATTGCTTTACGCATAGCAGGAATTTTTTCTGTTGTTTCTGGGAATTCTCCTTCACTAGAAACTGGCGCTGATTGTGCTGCGCTCGCAGAAGTTTCTTCTGCAGTTTCAGGTGCGCTCTCAGTTGAAGCTGCACTTGCATCTCCATTTAAGTATGCATCAATGTCTTCTTTCGTTGTACGTCCATTTTTACCTGAAGCTACAACAGCTTTAATATTCACACCATTTTCACGTGCATATTTACGTACTGAAGGCATTGCTTTAACACGTTTGTTTTCATCTACATCTGCATCAGCTGATGATTGTGTCGCAGCTGCTTCAGAACTTTCTTCTTTAGCAGGTTCTGCTTCTGTTTCTTCTGCAGATTCACTGCTATCGCTACCTTTAAATTCCATGTCTTCTGCATCAGGTGCGTCAATTTTAACAATTGTATCGCCGACAACAGCTACTGTACCCTCATCTACAAGTACTTCCTCTACTGTACCTGACACAGGTGATGGGATTTCTACTACAGATTTGTCATTCTGTACTTCAGCTAAAACATCATCTTCTTCGATATTATCTCCAGCTTTAACAAACCATTTTACAATTTCACCTTCGTGGATACCTTCACCAATATCGGGTAATTTAAATTCAAATGCCACGTTATTATCCTCCTAAAAATTCATATTTAGTCAAAAATTAGAAAATGAGAACGGAACTTATGATTCGCAATCTCATGCTGTTTTATTATTAATAATTGAAGCTGGGATAACATTTCAAAAGCTATCCCAAACTTATTAATATTTATTAAAATTCTAATGTTGCTTTTGCTTTTTCAATGATATCGTTTTTGTTTGGTAACCAAACATTTTCTGCTTGAGTAAACGGATAAACGGTATCAGCAGCAGCTACACGAGCAATTGGTGCTTCTAATGATAGGATTGCACGTTCAGCTAATTCAGAAGCAACTGTTGCTCCAACACCAGCTTGGCGTTGTGCTTCTTGAACTACAACTGCACGTCCAGTTTTTTCTACTGAAGCAACTAACGTTTCTAAGTCGATTGGTTGTACCGTACGTAAATCAATCACTTCCACTGAATGACCATCTTTTTCTAACTCTTCAGCAGCTTTTAATGATTCTTGTACCATGGCACCGTAAGCAATTAAAGTAATGTCATTACCTTCTTGTTTGACACTTGCTTTACCAATTTCAATTGTATACTCTTCTTCTGGAACTTCTTCACGGAAAGAACGATACAATTTCATGTGCTCTAAATATACAACTGGGTCATTACTTCTAATTGCAGAAATTAATAATCCTTTTGCGTCATAAGGGCTTGATGGAATAACTACATTCAATCCTGGTGATTGCGCTAAGATACCTTCTAAATTATCTGCGTGTAGTTCTGGAGTATGGACACCACCACCAAATGGAGCACGAATTGTTACTGGTGCTTGTTTTGAGTTACCAGAACGGAAACGTGTACGTGCAATTTGACCTGCAACAGAGTCAAATACTTCAAATACGAATCCTAAGAATTGGATTTCCATTACTGGACGGTAGCCTTGTGTAGTTAAACCTAAAGCTAAGCCACCAATTCCAGATTCAGCTAGAGGTGTATCAAATACACGGTCTTCACCGAATTCTTTTTGTAATCCTTCAGTTACACGGAATACACCACCGTTAACACCGACGTCTTCACCGAAAAGTAAGACATTTTCATCATTTTGTAATTCGGTTTTAAGCGCATTGTTAATCGCTTGAACCATTGTCATTTGTGCCATCGGTTACTTCGACTCCTTCTCTTTGTAGATTTCATATTGTTCTGCTAAATGTTGAGGCATTTCTTCATACATATTTTCCATTAAGTCTGTAACTGTTTGTTTTTCTGTATTATCCGCTTCTTTAATAGCAGTTTTAATTTCAGCTTTCGCACGATCGATTACTTCGTTTTCTTTCTCTTCAGTCCATAGACCTTTATTTTCTAAATGTTTTCTAAAACGAACTAACGGATCTTTTTTCTCCCATTCAGAATCTTCGTCTGAAGTTCTGTATTTGGTTGGATCGTCACCAGCCATTGTATGTGGACCATAACGATAAGTAATTGTTTCAATAAGTGTTGGACCCTCACCGTTCACAGCACGATCACGCGCTTCTTTAGTTGCTTGATATACTGCAAGTGCATCCATTCCATCTACTTGTATGCCAGGAATACCTACTGAAATCGCTTTTTGAGCTAATGTTTCAGCAGCTGTTTGTTTACTACGTGGCGTAGAAATCGCATAGTTATTATTTTGAATCACAAAAATTGCTGGCGCTTTGTAAGCTGAAGCGAAGTTTATACCTTCATAGAAATCACCTTGTGAAGAACCACCATCACCAGTATATGTGATTGCTACAGCTTGTTTCCCACGTTTTTTAAGTCCAAGTGCAACACCAGCAGTTTGTACATATTGTGCACCGATAATAATTTGTGGGCTTAGCGCGTTAACACCCTCAGGCATTCTATTTCCTTTGAAGTGGCCTCTAGAGAATAAAAACGCTTCAGTTAATGGCAAACCTTGCCAAATTAATTGTGGTACGTCACGATAACCAGGAAGAATGAAGTCTTCTTGTTCTAATGCGTATTGAGAAGCTAATTGTGAAGCTTCTTGTCCAGCAGTAGGCGCATAGAATCCTAATCTCCCTTGTCTATTTAAAGAAATAGAACGTTGATCAAGAATACGTGTCCAAACCATTCTTTCCATTAATTCTACTAATTGCTCGTCTGATAAATCAGGTACTAGATCTTCATTAACGATATTACCGTCTTCATCCAAAATTTGGATCATTTCAAATTGAGATTCAGTATCTTTCAATACTTTCTCTGCATCGAATTGGGCTTTTAATTTCGGAGCCATTCAATTCACCATACCTTTCCCGTATAATAGAAATTCATTTTATCCTTTAACATTGTATCACAAAACTGTTTCACTGTTAAACAAATATGAAAAGTTCTGTAATACAGTAAATAGGTACAGTTTTAAAACTGTATCACTAATTTCAAACTTGCTGTACTATATTTTTCTCAAGTTTCAAAGCGTCAATGTCCAAAAGAATGTAAGCGCCCTCATTTATAATGCTATAGTTATTTACATTAAATTTCAAATTAATAGCATTTTTATGTTAATTTAAATTATCAACATCTTGTTTTTCTTTATTTACTTTTTCCATTGCGTCTTTGTATTTATTAAACGATTTGTCCATAGTTTTATATGATTTGGATACAGCTTCTGTTTTTTTATTCATTTCTTCTTGATTAGCTTGATCACGTGAGCCATATTCAAATAAATCTTTTTCTTTATTCATAATATTTTTATATGAATTTGCATAGTTATCATGTGCCTTATATTTATCTTTCAAAGCATCATTTAACTCTTTCACTTCTTTTTTCTTATCTTTGTCACTAATATTATCTAAATGTTTTTGAGCTTTTTTAAACGCTTCTTCTGAATTTTCTAAAGCATTTTCTTCTTTTTTAAATTCTTTTTTTCTTTTCTCAACATTATCTACAATTTTTTCAGAAGTTTGTTTTGCTTCTTGTTGGTCTTTACCATTGATTTTTTTCACAAGTTTTTGTTTTTCTTGCTCTAGTTCGTTAAGTTTTTTGCCTACTGAAGAAACAGGCTTTTCTTCATCAAATGCTTGTTGTATCTTTTCATTATAATCTTTTATCTCACCTTTATCCGTTGTACATCCAGCTATAAGTACTGTGGAAGCTAGTATGGCACCAATACCATATTTAAATTTCATTTTGAAAAATCCTCCTTTTTCGTGTGCTATATTATATAATAAATTTTAATAAATCAAATGAATTACTGTATTTTATTTGGTAATCTTTGGTATATTTTATATTAAGGAAGGTGTATGAACAAATGTTAACAATGAAAGATATAATTCGAGATGGACATCCTACACTACGCGAAAAAGCTAAAGATGTCGAGGTTCCATTATCAAATGAAGATAGAGAAACATTAAAAGCTATGAGAACATTTTTAATAAATAGTCAAGATGAAGAAACTGCTAATAAATATGGTCTTCGTTCTGGTGTCGGACTTGCAGCGCCACAGATTAATATTTCTAAAAAAATGATTGCGGTTTATTTACCGGATGATGGCGAAGGTAAAAGTTATGACTTGATGTTAGTGAATCCTAAAATTATGAGTCATAGCATTCAAGAAGCTTATCTACCTACTGGTGAAGGGTGCTTAAGCGTAGACGAAAATATACCAGGCCTAGTACACCGTAAATATAGAGTTACTGTTAAAGCAAAAGATATAGATGGTAACGATGTCAAATTACGTTTAAAGGGTTATCCAGCCGTTGTAGTTCAACATGAAATAGATCATATTAATGGCATCATGTTTTATGATCACATAGATTCAGAACATCCATTGCAACCTCATGAAGATGCAGTAGAAGTATAAAAAAAAGAACTGTTAGTAAACATGCCAATCGCGTACGCTTACTAACAGTTCTTTTTACATAAAGTCGTCTCTTCTTTCATGATATATAATATTGAGCTCTTGTAACTCTTTTTTCAAAGCATTTAATTCTTGAATATCAATAAATACAGGGTCATGATTGTGTTTCACATAATTTTGATCTTCATTTACAGTGTCAATGATTTCATTATAATTGAAAAACATGATAACTTGTTCCGCACGTATTTCAAATGTAATATCTTGAAAGACCTTGTCAGTTCGTTGTTTCTCACTTTTAATATCTTCAACAATACGCTTCACTTTATCCATATCAATCATCCTCATCTCGTCTTTATTACTTTCTACTATTACTTTCTATTTTAAATTATTAATTATTATATTTCCTTTTAATCATAATTAATTTTTATTATTGACTCAAGCTATATGATGATTCATTTAATATTTGAATATATGTAGCCTAAATTTACTTAGTTAAATACCTTTTATAAAGTGAATCACTTTTTTCTACATATTAAGCTTTAGCAGAAAATAAAACTGCTTTATTTATTCTACTACATCATGTAAAATGAGAAATAACTGAAAACATACGAATATGTTCTATTTGTATTTTTCTATACGAACGAATTTAAAATGACCCTAGAAACATACTGGGCAACTGCTCGTATGTTCTCTTTATATAAAACGTAGTTTCAATTCACTTTTAGTGAAATTTATTTTATTTAAAATTGAGAAACTCACAAAATATTATACATTTCAGGGTTTATATAAATAATCTAACTAAAACTTAGGAGGAAATAGATATAATGGCAGTATTTAAAGTATTTTTTCAACATAACAAAGATGAAGTAGTCGTAAGAGAACACACACAAACAATTTATGTTGAAGCTCAATCAGAAGAACAAGTAAGAAGATATTTGAAAGACCGTAATTACAATATCGAGTTTATTACTAAACTTGAGGGCGCACATTTAGAATATGAAAAACAATCAGATCATTTTAATGTGGAGCAAGCTGAGTAATGAAACAAATTCATAAAAATGAAGTTGCGGTATATGCCCTTGGTGGCTTAGGTGAAATCGGAAAAAACACTTATGCCGTAGAATATCAGGATGAAATCGTAATTATAGATGCAGGTATCAAATTCCCTGATGATAATTTATTAGGAATTGATTACGTGATTCCTGACATTACTTATTTAGAACAGAATCAAGACAAAATAGTTGGTCTGTTCATAACACACGGCCACGAAGACCATATAGGTGGTGTGCCCTACCTATTAAAACAAATAAACGTGCCTATATATGGTGGACCATTAGCTTTAGGTTTAATCAGAAATAAATTAGAAGAACATCACTTGTTAAGAACAACAGAACTTGTTGAAATCGAAGAAAGTTCTGTTATTAAATCTAAACATTTCGAAGTTTCATTCTATTTAACAACACATAGTATCCCAGAATCATATGGTGTTATCGTTAATACACCAGAAGGCAATATTGTTCATACTGGTGATTTCAAATTTGACTTTACACCAGTTGGTGAACCAGCAAATATTGCGAAGATGGCAAAACTTGGAGAAGAAGGTGTCCTTTGTTTACTTTCAGACTCTACCAATTCATTAGTTCCTGACTTTACATTGAGTGAGCGTGAAGTTGGCCAAAATGTTGAAAAGATATTCCGTAATTGTAGCGGTAGAATCATCTTTGCTACTTTTGCATCTAATATCTATCGTGTTCAACAAGCTGTTGAAGCTGCAATTAAACACAATCGTAAAATTGTAACTTTTGGTCGCTCAATGGAAAACAATATTAAAATTGGTATGGAACTCGGTTATATTAAAGCACCACCTGAAACTTTTATAGAACCAAATAAAATTAATAGTGTGCCTAAACATGAATTACTAATTTTATGTACTGGGTCACAAGGTGAACCAATGGCGGCTCTATCAAGAATTGCTAATGGTACACACAAACAAATTAAAATTATTCCAGAAGACACTGTAGTATTTAGTTCTTCACCTATTCCAGGTAATACTAAAAGTATTAACCGCACTATAAATGCATTATACCGAGCAGGTGCTGAAGTCATACACAATAAGGTATCAAATATTCACACATCTGGTCACGGATCTAAAGGCGATCAACAATTAATGTTACGCTTGTTACGTCCAAAATTCTTCCTCCCAATTCATGGTGAATATCGCATGTTAAAAGCACATGGCCAATCAGGAATTGAATGTGGTGTGGAACCAGACAACGTGTTTATCTTTGACATCGGTGATGTTTTAGCTTTAACACATAATTCAGCTAGAAAAGCTGGAAGAATACCATCTGGCAATGTTTTAGTGGATGGTAGCGGTATTGGAGATATCGGAAACGTAGTTATCCGAGATAGAAAACTATTGTCAGAAGAAGGCCTAGTCATCGTCGTTGTTAGTATAGACTTTAAAACGAACAAATTACTATCTGGTCCTGACATCATTTCTCGTGGTTTTGTTTATATGCGTGAATCTGGTCAATTAATTTATGATGCCCAAAGAAAAATCAAAACAGATGTTATTTCTAAACTGAATCAAAATCCAGAAATACAATGGCATCAAATTAAATCATCAATCATTGAAACACTACAGCCGTATTTATTTGAAAAAACTGCACGTAAACCAATGATTTTACCAGTGATCATGAAGGTAAATGAAGATAATACATCTTCTCAAAATAAAAAAACACAAAATAAACCAAATCAGAAAAAAGACAATTCAAAAAAACACAATAGTAAATCTCAAAACAAAAATACAAAAGATACTAACAACAAAGATAATAAAAACATCGCTCAGAAAGCAAAACAAAAACAAAAAAATGATGGTAACCAAACGGACCAATCAACCAAATCATAATCAAACTCAATGCCTCATCCATTTGTAATGGATGAGGCATTTTTATATTAAACACTTGCTATTTTGACTGAGTACATTAATTAAAAGTTAAGTTTGAACCTTCGTATAACTTGTCTATTCACAAATATCAAAATCCCTTAAAGAATACACTTTACACAAAAAAGAAGAGTGTGGGACATCACTCACTGTTCTGTTCCACCTCTTCTACGTTAGTTCATATATTAATTTTTATCTTACTACCTTTTTTTCAAATCGGTTTAAGTCATTATCATGACCAATCATAATTAAAATATCCCCAATTTCAATATTTATGTTTGGGTCTGGAGATACGATAATGTCTCTACCTCTTTTAATGGCAATAATACTTATACCATATTGCGCTCTAATATCTAATTCTATAATGGTTTGTCCTGCCATTTTTTCACTAACTTTAATTTCTACTATTGAGTGTTCATCTGCTAGTTCTAAATAATCTAAAACACTAGCACTAGCTACATTATGTGCAATTCTCCTACCCATATCTCTTTCAGGATGAACAACGGTATCTGCACCAATTTTATTTAAAATTTTTGCATGATAATCATTTTGAGCTTTTGCCGTTACTTTCTTAACACCTAACTCTTTTAAAATTAAAGTCGTTAACGTACTCGATTGAATATTTTCACCAATTGCAACAATTACGTGATCAAAATTTCTAATGCCTAAACTTTTCATCACAGCTTCGTCAGTTGTGTCAGCAATTACCGCATGTGTGGCAATATCACTATATTCATTCACACGCGCTTCATCCATATCAATCGCCATAACATCCATATCTAAAGCATTTAATTCTCTAACAATGCTACCGCCAAAACGACCTAAACCTATAACCACATATTCTTTATCCATATGCGTCCTCCAAAAATAAGATAATTGAAATATATCAAATATCCGTAGCTTAAACAATAAACATCGCTACTATATTTAAGTATATTCGTCTATTTTTTACCTTCAACATATTTTTTATCAAAAACAAATAATCTCAATAATAATATTAGCGATGGAATTAGTAAAAGTAAACCTAAAATAAATGCGATGATTAAAGCAATAGCCATCCCACTATTCACAACATGTTCATCTATACGAATATATGGATATAAAATGTATGGTAACTTACTTACACCATAACCGAAGAACGCAAAAGCCATTTGTAAAATAACTAAGACAAATGCAAAACCATGCCATTTTTTCATCAATGTGAGTAACATTGTACCAGCAAAACATAAAAAGCTGAGTGCAAACATCCACCAATAATCAAATACCGCTGTATAGAAATGCGTTTCATTTTGCAATCTTAACGATAAGAATACAAATAATGAAATAGCGATCATTGGTGGTCCCCAAAATAAGAACCAGTATCTTAATAAATCATAAGCTGGTTTATCATTCGCTTTAGAAGCATAATAAGTTAAAAATCCAGATGAAATATAAAGTACAGATATGATTGCAAGAAATACAACTGACCATGAATATGGACTTAACAATAATTCAAACCAATTTAAATCTAAATGGTTGCTTGAACCGGTAATATAACCACCCTCAGAAATCGTTAATGTAGTGGCTAATGCAGCTGGTATGAATAATCCTGCTAAACCATAAAGTGCAAGCCATGGTAGTTTTGTGTCTGGTCCATAGTTTTCAAAAGCATAAAAGCCACCTCTTATGGACAACAATATCAACGCAATTGATGCTGGTAAAAGCAACACTGTGCCAAAATACATCGCGGAATCTGGGAAAAACCCAACCATTCCTACGAAGAAGAATACGAAGAAAACATTCGTTACTTCCCAAACCGGATTAAGGTAACGTGCAATCAAATGGTTTATTTTTTTATCTTGTTTTGTCAATTTAGCATGTAACGTAAAGAAACCAGCACCAAAATCAATTGATGCAACAATAATATAACAAAATAAGAATATCCATAGTACTGTGATACCTATATATGCGAATATCATCATGCATCACCTCTTTCCGATGAAGTTACTTCAAATTCTTTATATGCTGGTTTATTTTTAAACATCCTTATTAGTACATAAGAAGAAGTAACAATCAATATTAAATATAATATACCAAATAATATTGTTACGAACGTTAAACCACCTGCTTGAGTGGCAGCTTCAGCCACTTTTAGATAACCACGCACAATCCAAGGTTGACGACCTTGTTCCGTTAAGAACCAACCAAATTCTATTGCCAACATCGCTGCAGGTCCAGTTAATAAAGCGCCATATAGCATTGGTTTGGAATAAGTGAATTTTCGTAATTTTTTAAAGCATAATGTTAGTACAAAAGCAGCTGAAACAATTAAACAGAACACGCCCATCGACACCATTAAGTCGAAATAATAATGGACAATCATCGGTGGATGTAGTTCTTTTGGAAATTCATCCAAGCCTTTCACCTTAGTATTAACATTATTATCAGCCAAGAAGCTAAGTAGACTCGGAATTTTAATTGCACCAGTTACTTCTTGTGTTTCTTCATTTAAAGAACCAAAAAGCACTAAATCAGCATTGGATTCCGTATCAAAATGCCATTCATACGCAGCTAATTTTTCTGGTTGTTCTTGATGTAAAAATTTTGCAGATAAATCTCCTGCCAACATAGAACCTAACGTAAAGACAACGCCAAGTATCATTGTTAATTTTAAAGCTTTTTTATGATATTCTGCATCTTTTTTAAACTTATTTTTCACTAATTTGAATGCAGCAATGGCAGCTAGTACAAAAGCCATCGTCATAAAAGCAGTCGTTACAACGTGAAAAGATCTTATTAAAAATGAGTCGTTAAACATTGCCACCCAAGGTTCAACATTTATCATTTTACCATTTTTAATTTCAAAACCAGCCGGTGTATTCATAAATGAATTAACCGCTGTAATAAAGAAGGCAGAGAAAGAACCTCCAATAATCACTGGTATACTAATTAAAAAATGCGTCCATTTACCCTTAAATCTATCCCAAGTATATAAGTATATACTTAAGAAAATCGCTTCAAAGAAAAACGCAAATGTTTCCATAAATAATGGTAATGCGATCACATGACCACCCATTTGCATAAATGTTGGCCATAGTAATGACAGTTGTAAACCTATAATCGTACCTGTTACAACCCCCACTGCCACAGTAATCGTATAACCTTTAGACCATCTTTTGGCTAACGTTATATAATGGGAATCATTTTTTTTAATCCCTAAAAACTCAGCAACTGCAAACATCAACGGCACACCTACACCTATTGTTGCAAATATGATATGCACTGCAAGTGTCATTGCAGTTAGAAAACGAGCTAATTCAACTGAATCCATAATATCACCTTTTTAATTTATTTGTGACAAAAATCACAACGTCCATTCATTATAAACCCAATGGCTATGTTTTAAAATTAGTTAAACTCAGAATTAAGTGACAAATTAATGACCAATTACATGTAATTTTATAGCTTGAATTATAATTAAAAGTCACTTACTATTAAAGAAAATGACTTTGTAGAAAGGATTGATGCTGAATGACTGATATCATCATTTACACACAAAATGATTGTCCTCCTTGCACCTTTATAAAAAACTATTTAACTGATAAAGGTTTTAAATATATAGAAAAAAACATTGCTAATCAGCAATATCGAAATGAAATGATTGATTATGATGCATTTGCAACACCCTTTATATTATTGAATGGTGAACCAATGTACCAAGTTGATATGGATAAAATTAACCACGTTTTAAATATTGAAACAACGCATTAAATTTTACAACTCTATAAAATAACCTAAATCAACTAGGCTAATAAGGCAATTTATCACTTTAGTTGTTTTAACTAACCATAACCTAATTTCAGCTATATTAAACAAAATGAACAAGTAGATAGATGCTCCTTATCCACTGTTATATGTATATCTGCTTAGTATTAAAATAAATCGCAATATAACTAAAAAACTGGTAATCCATTATATAATGAATTACCAGCTTTTTTTATTTCGTATAATTACTTACTAAATCTTGTACTTCTTCAGAAGTAGCACAGTTAATCGCTTTTTGCGCTAACTCTTCCATCTCATTTTTACTTAATCCTTTAATTTGACGACGTGCTTTAAGAATTGATGTAGCACTCATAGAGAATTCGTCTAATCCTAGGCCCAATAGTAATGGAATAGCAATTTCATCTCCGGCCATTTCTCCACACATTCCAGTCCATTTGCCTTCTTTATGAGAAGCATCAATCACTTGTTGCACTAAACGTAAAATTGCTGGATTGTATGGTTGATACAAGTAAGATACTCGCTCTGACATACGATCCGCGGCCATTGTATATTGAATTAAATCGTTCGTTCCGATGCTGAAGAAATCTACTTCTTTAGCAAAAACATCTGCTAATGCTGCAGTTGAAGGAATTTCTACCATGATACCAACTTCTATATCATCAGATACTTCAATACCTTCATTTGTTAAATTTTCTTTTTCCTCTAATAACAATGCTTTCGCATCACGGAATTCTTTAATTGTCGCTACCATTGGGAACATAATATTTAATTTCCCATAAGCTGACGCACGTAATAAAGCACGCAATTGCGGTCTGAAAATGTCAGGTTGATCTAAACATAAACGAATCGCACGGTATCCTAAGAATGGATTCATTTCTTCTGGTAAATTTAAATATGGGAGTTCCTTATCTCCACCAATATCTAAAGTACGAACAACAACGCGTTTATCTTCCATTGTTTCAAGTACTTTTTTATAAGCTTCAAATTGTTCATCTTCAGTCGGCATTTCGTCTCTACCCATATATAAAAATTCGGTACGATATAATCCGACACCTTCAGCGCCATTTTCAATTACACCTTTCAAATCATTTGGTGTACCGATATTAGCAGCGAGTTCAGCATGAGCACCATCAACAGTTGTTGTTTCTTCATCGCGTAATTTTTGAAGTTCCTTTTTATCTTCAAAGAAACGTTCACGCTTGTTTTGATATGCAATGACTTCGTCTTCTGTAGGATCAATAATCACTTCGCCAGTTAAACCATCAACAATAATCATATCACCTTGTTTAACTTCTTGCGTTATTGATTTCGTTCCTACTACTGCAGCAATTTCAAGTGAGCGACTCATAATTGCTGAGTGAGAAGTTCTACCTCCAATATTTGTAACAAAACCTTGTACAAATTCCTTGTTTAATTGAGCAGTATCAGAAGGTGTTAAATCATTACCTATAATAACAACGCTTTCATCAATCATACTAGGATTTGGTAATTCCACACCCAATATATGTGCTAAAACGCGTTTTGACACATCACGAATATCTGCAGCGCGCTCTTTCATGTATTCATTATCCATCGCTTCAAAAATAGTAATGAATTGTCCAGTTACATCAGAAAGCGCAGTTGGTGCGTTAACTTGTTCATTTTTTATTTTATCTTCAATCGGTTGAATTAACTCTGGATCATCTAAGACTAGTAAATGTGCATCAAAAATAGCGGCTTTATCAGCACCAAGATTTTTTTCAGCATTATTTCTAATTTTTGTTAATTCAACTTTAGATGTTTCAATAGCATTTTGAAACTTAGCAATTTCTGCGTCGACATCTCGAATCTTCTCACTATCGTATGAAAGATCAGGTTCAACTAATAAATATGCTTTAGCAATTGCTACACCATCTGAAGCAGCAATGCCATTAATGTAATTAGACATATTATTTAGTTAATCCTTCTTTAGATAAGATATCAGTAATCGCTTCCATTGCATCTGTTTCATCGCTACCATCAGCATAGATTGTAATTTCAGCATCTTTACCTACACCTAAACTCATAACACCCATGATTGATTTCAAGTTAACTTTTTTACCGTTATATTCTAATTGAATATCTGAATCAAATTTTGATGCAGTTTGAACAAGCATTGTAGCTGGACGTGCATGAATACCTGTTTCGTCAATAATTACATATGATTTTTGTTCCATAATATGATGTCTCCTTCGTATAGTTAGAATCGTTAGTTTATTATAAAACCTAGCATAGTTTTATATAATAACATTACCAAATTATACATATAAATTCAATTCGTTGCACCCATGATATGACAATATTCAATGAATATTGTTACTTTTTATGAAAACGCTCCACCATTACATTAAAGATTTAACAACCTTTTCACATTTTTCAATATGATCATCACCGATTTTTTTCATAAAGTAATAACTGATTGAAGCCGAAATAGCTTGCCCTACAAGTGGGAACCATTTTGTTTGTTTAGCAGCCATACGTTTTGCAACATCTCTAATAACGACTTTTAATATGGCATTAGATACTTTTCTACCTATAAATTGACTACCCTGTATTGCAGCAGCTGTAAAAATACGTTCTTTTACATCTTCTCTCATTGAATTTACTTGTTTGTGATCTAAACCATAGATTTTATTAACGTCTTCTATAATATCTCTCATTAGCTTGATATCGACACCAAAGTCAAGGCCTGGTATTGGTACAATACTAACACTTGAAGATAACATTGATTTTTTTCTCACTATAGCTTGAGCGCGTTGACGACGTTCATCTAATTCTATGTTAGTCGTTGGTATATCGCTTTTATTTTTTATATCTTCAATATTTAAAACTTTATTTCCGACTTTCTGTGTTACATTATTAGTTATTTTATTTTTAAAACTCATGATATTCACTCCTTGGTAAAATCTTGTACTGTAAAAATATTACCCTCTTTCACAGAAATTACTGTATATTTACAAAAATAGCCTTCAAATATTTTGATGGTTTATAGTGTGGATGTGTTTTAAAATCTTTTGGTAATCCCATTACCTCTGATAGTTCAAAATCAACTTCTGCATTATTCAATGTATCTTTAATCATTTTTTTAAATGCTTTTAATGAAAATGTACTATTATTCGTACACAATAATAAAGTCCCATTTGGCGAAAGTACTTCCAAAGCACCTAGTATTAATTTATCGTAATCTTTCAATACTGAAAATGTTTTTTTCTTATTTCTTGCAAAACTAGGTGGATCAATAACGATTGTGTCATAAAGTAAATCATGACGGCGCGCGTAATTAAAATAATCAAAGGTATCCATTACAAATATATATTGTGTCTTTGGATCAATTGCATTTAAGCCAAAATTTTCTTCTGTTAATGTGCGTGATCTGTTAGCTAAATCAACGCTAGTAGTGACTTTGGCCTTTTCTGCTGAGACAACTGAAAAAGCACCAGTATAACTAAACACATTTAACAAATACCTATCCTCAGCAAAATGATCTCTTAATTTCTTTCGTACTTCTTTTTGATCCAAGAAAATACCTGTCATAGGGCCATCATTTAAATCCACATTATAAAATGTGAAATTTTCTTCGATTATAATAGGAAATTCTGGTGCTTCCCCATCAACAAACCCTCCAGCTATTTGAGCATCTTTAAATCTCATTTTTTCAAACACAGATTTGTATTCTAAGGTATTTTTTAATGCATTTAAAATTTGATAACGGTATTTATAAATACCTTTAGAATACCATTGTATTAAAAAGTGTCCGTTATAATTATCAATAGTTAGACCACCTACACCATCACCTTCACCATTAAATATTCTAAAAGCATTAGTACCTTCAATATTATAAAAATACGCTCTTTCTTGTATTGCGATTTCAAAAAGTCTCTCAAAAAATTGAGTATTAATCACTTCATTTTCATCATAGCTCAATACCCATCCAAGTCCTTTATGTTGCCTTCCGACGTACGCAGTTGCAATATAGGTTTGTTCATCATTTACTAACGAGAATAAATCGCCCTCTTTTAAATGGTCATGCGCATACACGTCATCATCATCGATTAATGGATATCCATTTAGATATTTCGTTTCTTTACCTTTATTTAATACGGCAGTTTTCATAATTATATGTCAGCCTTTCTTCTAATTTTATAATTTATGCTTTCTTATTCTATCATCTCAAGAAATATCGTAACATCATTTATCTATAATTGAATGATTTCTCAATTCAAACATTATATTATTGTTTTAAATCTTTTGTGTTATTTCAAACATGAATCAAAAAGGACTGGCATTTAGCTATAGCCAGTCCTTTAAAAATTTATTTACTTGTTAATCTTTTGAAGGTTCACGCAATTTAATAATAAATGATACAATTACTGCGATTAACATCACAAACAATATTGGCGTAATGAAAATTGACAATAGTAGGCCATGAACCATAATATTCATAAATTCTGTTAACAATTTGAAAAATAATATACTAACCATAAACAACTGCAGATAATAGAATTTATCTCTCAAGAAGTTCGTTAATGTCGTTAATATATAAGCAATAATAATCAGCATTAGTAATAATAAGGTAATCCATTCAATCACATATTGTGTTTGAGAAATTTCCCAATTACCTGAAACAAATAAAGCATTTCTATTATTAAATTCTATAATTGTAAAGAATAATAATACAACACCACAAAATATTTCTACATAAGCTGATTTAACCCATTTTGGAATTTTCATCCAATTTGGAATATCATCCTCTTGTATATCAATAATATTCTTCCATTTTTCGATAAATTTGTCTTTTTTATCTCTTAATTTTTGAATATCAACACTTCTACGTGTTTTCCGAGTAAACTCAGTTGTCTTATCTTGTAAACTTTTCAAATGCTCTTTCGTTTGGTTTGTAACTGTACCTTTGCTTGTTCTAGATAATTCAGGTTCTTCTTCACCTAATTCTTGTTTTGTTAAAGGAAGTGCCCTTCTTAAAAACAAGAAATTCCAAATTGACATTTGACCTAGTAACCACATTATTAAAAAGAATGTATTTACACTCAAAATATCAATAGGGATAATTTCGTCGCTATCTATTCTTCCATATAATACGATTTGCGTAATTAAATAACTTATCCCATAACTGAAAATAATTAATAAATAATGATATTTTCTGTGATCTGGATTTAGTTCATCTTTATATACAATATACCCAATATGAACTACAAATGGGATAATAAAAATGATAGCAAAGAAGCTATAAACTTGTGTCATTAAAATAAGTGTTATAATGAAGAACAGTATACCTATCACTAAGAAGAAGATTGAAACATCATAATCATATCTTGTTGTTCTTAATAGCGTGAATCCGAGTAAGATGACTGCAATACCAAATAAAATAATTAATACTGCACTTATAACAGGGAAATTCCCTATATAATTACTCATGACTCTTATGATTTCTGCAAAAAATGCATTTATAAAATCCCAAACATTATGAATATGTAATTCAATTTTACCTTTATCCTTTAAGTCATGGACCATAGATAAATTTATTAAAATGATGAGACCTGTGAAGAGCGAAACGATGCCTATTATATAACTATATAATATCTCAGCGTGTTTCTTTAAAAAAGACATACCATTCACCTCAAAGTTATTATATATTAACATTTAGTTCTTGTCTTTAATAAATCAATAAATAAGTCTATAGTATGATAGAAAATAGTTGTACAGTCAAGTTTCCACCAAACATAATCGATTAAACAAATATTTCAAATTTAACGTAATATACAGTTAGATCTTTGTGGTTTAGTTTCCAAATAAAGTGGTATATTGAAAACATAAGTCATTTGAATATTGAAGGAGTGTTTAACTATGAGTAAAGAAGAATTAAATAAAAAAGCAGCTGAAAAAGCAAAAGAAGCTGAAGATAAATTGAAAGATAAAAAAGAATCTGCTGAAGATAGTACTGAAGAAACGAAAAAAAATATTCAAGATACTTTAGATTAAACTAAATATGCTTGATTTCTATATGAACATTACAATTTAAATTAAAAGAGAACAATAGCATTTAATTTTTGTTCATTCTATCAAGGTTAATATTAAAAAATCTGAAACATCAATCTCATAATTAGTCTAAAGGACTAAAACCACTTTTACATGGTTTTAGTCCTTTATTTAATATCATGTCATTTGATTTTCATACTTCTTACTCAAAATATGATTCGAGACTATACTCTGACACACATATGAATAAATGGATGAAGCACACAACAACATCTTAACAATGATATATTTGGACAATAATTAAAAACACTTTCTTATAAATTACACTACATCATGTATTTATTGTGATATGTAACTGAACTTGACAATTCCCTTTTTCATTAAAAACGATGAATTAAACAAACTTAAATTAACAAAACCACACTGCTACATCACCCAATCCACTATACAAAAAGTCTTTATTTAACCTTATGTTATGTGCTGTGATTGAAGTCATAAATATCAAATTCAACGTTAATACACCTTGACATAACTAATTAAAAGTCATACATTATAGTTAAAATTAAATTTAATATTCGCACTAGGGGTGTTTAGTGACTGAGATGAGGTATACCCTCAAACCCTTTGAACCTGATCTAGATTAAACTAGCGTAGGAAAGTGTATCGTGATATGTTTTTCGGTATCCGTATGCCTATATTTAACGCGCAACTTCTAGATGGTTGTGCGTTTTTTATTGGAGGAGAATTTATGTCAAAAGGTTTAAAACTATCAGAAATTTTAGTAACCGTACTTATAGCTGTTGTGTTTGCTATCGTCTATAATATTTGGACTTTAGTATATAAGGCAGTGCAAGTTTCTGGTCTTCATATTGAAGAACTAACATATGGTGCATGGTTTATGGCTGCGATTGTTGCATATTTGATTATACCAAAAGCTGGTATTGCGATTTTAGCTGAATTTGCTGCTGGTGCAGGTGAAACAATTGTCATGGGAAGATTTGATATTCCAACAATGGTCTATGCATTACTTCAAGGATTAGCATGTGAGATTATTTTCGCTATTTTCAGATATAAATCACGTTCAGCAATAGTAGCTATGTTAGCAGGATTTTTAGCATCTGTTGCGACACTTCCTCTTGATTTTGCTTATGGTTATTTAGGAGAAATTGCAGGATGGAACTTAACACTTTATATCGTATTTAGATTGATTAGCGGTATTGTTGTGGCTGGATTGTTGTCCTATTATATTGTGAAAATATTAGATCAAACTGGCGTAACCAAATTATTCAGACCTGCAACACAAAAAGATTATGACAATTTATAAGGAGCATAAAAGTTGATAGTCACTGAAAATCTACGTCTTAAATATCCAAATGGACAAAAGAAAATATTCGACAATTTATCACTTGAAATTAAAGATAAAGAGAAGGTGCTTATACTTGGTCCCTCTGGTTCAGGTAAAAGCACGTTATTGAATGTTTTAAGTGGTATCGTACCAAATCTCATTGAATTGCCAATGAAATACGATAAATTAGAGATTGATCAAGATTGTGGTGTTATTTTTCAAGAACCTGATAGCCAATTCTGTATGCCAAAGGTATATGAGGAACTCGCCTTTGTCCTTGAAAATTTACAAACGCCACGACATAAAATGGATGCATTGATTGAATCAGCACTCGAGTCTGTTGATTTAAACGTCAATAAAGACCAATATATCAATAATTTAAGTGGCGGTATGAAACAAAAATTAGCAATTGCAGAAACATTATTACAACAAGCTAATACTTTATTTCTAGATGAACCAACCGCGATGCTAGATGTAACATCAACAGAAGAATTATGGAATAAGATTAAAGCGTTATGGCAAAATCAAACTGTGATTATAGTTGAACATAAAGTAGAACATATATGGCAGCATATCGATCGTGTAATATTATTAAACTATGATGGTGTTATTATTGGTGATGCCTCACCAGCTGACATATTAAACAACTATGAACACCTTTTATCCGAATATGGCGTTTGGCATCCAAAAGCTTGGGATGAAGCACCTTTACCTATAGATTTACAGCAATCTAATATTCAATATGCCAATGAGCATCTATTTCTTTTTGAACAAGGCACTATAAAAAGAAGTAAAAAGACACTTATCGATATACCAAAACTTAATATCACTAGTGGCGAATGGATTACAATCACCGGTACAAATGGCTCAGGCAAGACTTCTTTATTAGAATCGATGATGCAACTTATTAAATATGAAGGCACAATGTCTTTTGATGGCAAAAAGCTTACTAAAATCAAAGAAGCTGCTAAAAATATGTATCTTGTATATCAAAATCCTGAAATTCAATTTATTGCGAATTCAGTTTACAAAGAAATTTTTATACAAAACAAAGCTAATTATCCTTCTATATCAGAAGCTGAAGAAAAAACAATTCAAATGCTTAAAATGTTAAATTTAGAAGATGTTCAATCACAACACCCTTATGAACTGTCAATCGGGCAGAAACGTAGACTGAGTGTAGCTATAGCTTTAAGCTCTACATCAGAATATATTTTATTAGATGAGCCAACATTCGGTTTAGATAGTCATAATACATTTAATTTAATTAAATTATTCCAACAACGCGTTAGAGATGGCCAAACAATTATTATGGTTACACATGATCCTGAAATTATCGCACGCTATCCAACACGTAAATTGTGTGTAAGTCAAAAACAAATTCTAGAGATAGCAGGTGAGCATCATGTTTGAAATGTGGAAAAAACACTACTCTTTCATGGATGATGTGAATATCATTACAAAGTTAGCATTAGCTGTTTTTTTGTTTTTCTTTGTTATATTTGTACATCAATTCGATTTTATGATTTATATTTGTCTATTGATGTTCCTGTTTTTATTAATGTTCAATGGTATAAAATTTAAAATAACATTTGCTTTTATTTTCTTTACTATAACTTTCAGCCTAATTTCAGCTTTATTCATGATTTTTTATGGTGAAGGCACTCATATATTATTTAAATTAGGATTTATTCAAATTAGTACTGAAAGTTTAGTTAGAGGGCTGCATTTAGCATTACGTACAACAACTGTTTCATTTTTCGGTATTTTAATTGCTTTCACTTCTGAAATTGTAATGGTCTTTTACAGCCTAATGCAACATTTAAAAGTTAAGCCTAAAGTTGCTTATGCTTTTATGGCTGCTATAAGAATGGTGCCATTAATGATTAGCACTTTAGTTCAACTTAGAAAGTCTTTAAAAATGAGATATCAAATTATCTCTCAACAAAATTACAATTTATTTAGTAGAATCAAACATCTTATGATTCCACTTTTAAGCCAAAACATTAGAAAAGCACATCAACTTGCTGTTGCAATGGAGAAAAAAGGTTTTAAAGATGGTCCGCGCACCTACTATTATCATACACCTTTCTCGTATAAAGACTTTCTATTAATCATCGTTTTTATCATCATTTTGGTTGTTGCTTATTTCTTAGCACTTCACTTACCGATTACAGGTATAAACGATGTTCGTATAAAAAATATATATTAACGATTACCTTATTTTATCCAAAATTCATTACTATCCAATTAAGAAAAGATAAGACAAAAACTAAACCACTTTGTCTTATCTTTTTATATGTCAATTTACATAGATTGATCTGTGAACACATAGCTTTTAACGATATACAGTTTCAAAATTTAAAAAGTCGTAATTTCTATACACTTCTAAATAGAAATTACGACTTTTTTTAATATTTATAAATGTTTTATTGCTTTATTACTAATATCTTTTCGATAAAATAGTCCATCGCTTTGAATTTTTTCTGCAGCTTTATAGGCATTTGCTTTAGCACTAGTAATATCATGACCTTCTCCTAATGCTAAGATGACACGACCACCATTGGTGACAAATTTATCCTTATCTCTTTTCAAACCACTGACAAAATAATTACCATTTAAATCAAAACCTGAAACAGTCTTACCTTTTTCGTAATTTCCAGGGTACCCTTTAGAAGCAAGCATTACACCAACGACAGACGAATCTTTCCATTTAAATGCTATTTTCTTTTTAGCCTCTAAATCTAAGATATGTTGCATTAAATCACTTTCCAATCTCGTTAGTAATACTTGTGCTTCAGGGTCGCCAAATCTAGCATTAAATTCTATTACTTTCGGACCATCTGCTGTTAAAATCACACCAATATAAAGGACGCCAAAAAATTCATAACCTTCTTTATACATTGCTTGAGCTATAGGTTGTGCAATGATTTCATTCGTGAGGTTAAGTACTTCCTTATCTATATGAGGTACAGGACAATACGCCCCCATACCACCTGTGTTAGGCCCTTTATCGTCATCATATGCACGTTTATGATCTTGCGCAATACAATCAAATGGCACGGCATAATCACCATTTACAAATGTCATCAATGAGAATTCTTCACCTTCTAAAAATTGCTCAAAGACAACTGTACCAAGCTCTTGTGGATACAATGAATGAACCGCTGCTTCAGCTTCACCATAATTCTCAGCTATAATTACACCTTTACCAGCTGCCAAACCATCTTTCTTTAATACGATAGGATACTGGCATGTTTCAATATAATTTAGTGCATCAGATTTGTTTGATATTTCTTTATATTCTGCAGTAGGAATATGATATTTCTGCATTAACTGCTTTGCGAATAATTTTGATCCCTCAATCTGAGCCGCTGCTTGGTTTGGCCCAAACACTTTAATTTGTTTTGCGTTTAATTTATCTGCTAAACCTTCTGTAAGTGGTTGTTCAGGGCCAATAATCACCCACGAAATATCATGCTCAACAGCAAATTCAACAATCTGAGTGTGGTCCGTTTCCGCTATTTCACAATGTACATCTGCAATGTCTGACATTGCGTCATTCCCTGGAATTGCAAAAATTTCATTTACGAGTGAAGATTGTTTTAACTTGTGTGCTAAAATATGTTCTCTTCCGCCTGTGCCAATGACTAGTACTTTCATAAATAATTTTGCCTCCAATATTTTAATGTTTAAAGTGTCTAACGCCAGTCGTTACCATTGCAATGCCATATTTATTAGCCATATCTATTGAATCTTGATCTTTAATTGAACCCCCTGGTTGAATGATCGCTTTAATACCATGTTGCGCAGCTAGTTCTACCGTATCATCCATCGGGAAGAAACCATCTGATACCATTACGACATTATCATTAATTTCAATCGCACGTTCTATTGCAATTTGTGCTGATCCTACCCGATTCATTTGACCGGCACCAATACCGACTGTTTGTTTATCGTTACATAGGATAATCGCATTACTTTTAACAGAGGCAACCACTTTCCAACCAAGCAACATTGCATCCCATTGAGTTTCTGTAGGTGCATTTTCTGTAACGACTTTTAAATCATCACGTTTGATTAATACATTGTCTTTATCTTGTATTAAATATCCACCTGAAACAGATACTATTTCTTGCTCATTATTATCAATTGTCATATCAATTTCTAATAATCTAATATTTTTCTTTTTATTTAAAATCGCTAACGCTTCATCGGAAAATTTCGGTGCAATAATCACTTCCAAGAATATGCTGTGCAACGTTTCAGCCAAAGTAGCATCAACGGTTCTATTTAAAGCAACGATACCTCCAAAAATGGATTGGCTATCCGCTTCAAATGCACGCTGATAAGCTTCATAAATATTTGTTCCAATACCTACACCACAAGGATTCATATGTTTAACTGCAACTGCAGCAGGTGTTTCAAATTGCTTAACTAAAGATAACGCCGCATCTGCATCTTTAATGTTGTTATAACTCAATTGCTTACCATGCAACTGTTTCGCGCCACCTAACGTATGATTGGCATCAGATGTTCTTACAAATGATGCTTGTTGTTGTGGATTTTCACCATATCTTAAACTTTCTTTATTTTCTTTAAAGAAATCAACAATTGCATTATCATATTGATTCGTATGTTCAAATACTTTAATCATCAATGATTTTCTATAAGATTCATCTAATTGATTTGATTTTAGTTTTTCAATCACTTCATTATAATCTGATGGATGAACAATAGTAGTAACGTGTTTAAAGTTTTTAGCTGCTGCACGTAACATAGTAGGCCCACCAATATCTATATTTTCAATCGCGTCATTTTCTGTAACATCTGGATTGGCAACAGTCTCCTTGAATGGATATAGATTTACAACAACCATGTCTATTAAATCAATTTGCTGTTCTTTTAATTGTTCTAAATGTTCTGGTTTATTACGATCAGCTAAAATACCACCATGAACGGCTGGATGTAATGTCTTGACTCTCCCATCCATAATTTCGTCAAAATGTGTAAGTTCTGATATAGATTTAACTGCAATATTTTCATCGACTAACGTTCGCATCGTACCACCAGTCGAATATAACTCATAACCTAACTGTTGGAGTGATTGTGCAAAAGGGACAATGCCTGTTTTATTAGATACGCTTAAAATTGCCTTTTTCATGTTTATTGGCACCTCTTATTGAATAATTTTTGAAATAACTTCTGGATACAATTCATGTTCAATTGCTTTTATTCTTTCTTCTAATTGTTCTTTCGTATCATCCGGTTTTATTTCACATGTACGTTGTTCAATAATTTCTCCTGTATCCATCCCACTATCTACAAAATGTACTGTTGTGCCTGTGATCTTGTCACCACTATTTAATGCTTGACCAATCGCGTCTTTACCACGATATTTCGGCAATAATGAAGGATGAATATTAATGATACGTTTTTGATAGGCATTTAATATATTTTCACCGATTAATTTCATATAACCAGCTAAAATAATCCATTCAACTTTTTCGGTTGTTAACCATTCAATGATTTTCCGCTCATAATCTGCTTTAGAATCAAAGTTTTTAAGCTCATTAATATGTACATCTAAATGATATTTTCTTGCTCGCTCAATACAATAAGCATTAACCTGATCCGTATATAAAGCAGTCACTTCAATGTTCGGCAAATGACCTGCTTCTATTTGTGACATGATACTTTCAAAGTTACTTCCTGACCCTGAAGCAAAGATAGCAATTTTTGTCACTTTCATACCCCCGTCAAATGAATTGGCGCTTCACTTTTAGCAATTTCACCAATTCTATATGCATTTACTTGTGCTTGTTGTAACGTATTTAATACTTTAGCTTCATCATTAGCATCAACAACTAAGGTGAAACCGATCCCCATATTAAATACATTGTACATTTCTTTAGTCGAAATATTGCCTTGTTTTTGCAACCATTCAAATATCTTTGGTGTTGGAAATTGAGTTACATCAATTTTTGCACCTACACCCTCAGGCAATGCTCTTGGGATATTTTCAATAAATCCGCCACCAGTAATATGCGTCATCGCATGTATGTTTACGTGTTCTTTTACAGCTAATACAGGCTTGACATATAGTCGTGTTGGTTCTAAAAAGATATCTAAAAATGTGTGGTTTTGATCAAATTTGTCTTGTAGATTAATACCTGATTTTTTTATTAAATTACGTACCAAGCTGTAACCGTTAGAGTGTATACCACTTGATTCAAGACCTATTATTACATCACCTGGTTTCACGGCTGAACCGTCTATATACGCTTCTTTTTCAACAGCTCCTACAGCGAATCCTGCTAAATCATATTCACCTTCATGATACATTTCACCCATTTCAGCTGTTTCGCCACCAATCAGTGCTGTATTTGTAGCTTCACAACCGTCACTAACCCCTTTAACAATCTGTTCAATAACTTCTGGAACAACTTTATGTGTTGCAATATAATCTAAGAAATACAATGGTTCTGCACCAGTTGTTAAAATATCATTGACACACATCGCTACTGCATCAATACCTATCGTATCGTGTTTGTCATTATCAATCGCTAACTTTAATTTAGTACCAACACCATCTGTTCCAGATACGAGTAATGGTGCTTTCATATTTAACTGTGATAAATCGAATGTAGCACCAAAACCGCCTAATCCACCTAAGACTTCTTTACGCATTGTTCTTTGAACATGACTTGACATACGTTCAACCGCTTCATAACCTGCACTAATATCAACACCTGCTTGTTGGTATGCTTTAGACATTTAAATTACCCTCTCTATCAAAGTATTGTTTATGATTTGCTAAATATTCTTTTTGACGTTCGCTTAAATGTTCAAAATAATCTTGTTCATAATCATAAAGACCAGCAGGATAATCACCTGTAAAACTTTCTACACATAACCCTTTATAAGGAGCATCTACATCAAGGCCAATTGAATCTATTAAACCAGCTACAGTTAGATAGGCCAGAGAATCTGAACCAATATGTTCACTGATTTCTGATGGTGATTTGCTCGCTGATATGAGTTCAGCAGTAGTTGAAACGTCTATACCATAAAAGCTTGGAAACATAAATTCAGGAGAAGCAATACGTACATGCACTTCATTAGCTCCAGCATCTTTTAGCATTTGTACTATACGCTTACTTGTCGTGCCTCTAACAATAGAATCATCCACTAAGACGATATTTTTGCCTTGTACGATATCCTTTACTGCCGATAATTTGACCCTTACACCTTGCTCTCTTAATTCTTGAGTTGGTTGAATAAATGTACGCGCTACATATTGATTTTTGACTAACCCCATCTCATATGGCAAACCACTTTGTTCAGCATAACCAGAGGCTGCTGAAAGTGAAGAATTAGGTACACCAATAACCATATCTGCATTTTCAACTGGACTTTCTAACGCTAATTGTTTACCAGATTGTTTACGAATCGCATGAACATTTTTTCCTGCAATAGTTGAATCTGGTCTAGCAAAATAAATATACTCCATAGCTGATATCGCCGTATTCGTATGTCTCGTATAAGACTCTACTCGAATACCTTCATCATTGATAACCACATATTCACCTGCATGGATATCTCTTACATACGTTGCACCTAAAACATCTATAGCACAAGTTTCACTTGCGATGATGTAAGCACCTGTTTTCATTTTTCCTACAACTAAAGGTCTGATTGCATTTGGATCAACAGCACCATATAATGCATCTTTTGTTAATAACGCAAATGTAAAACCACCTTTTATTTTTCGTAAACTTTCCTGTAACGCTGCTTCAAAGGTTGGCGCTTTACTTTTACGAATTAAATGCATGATTACTTCAGTATCTGAAGAAGAATGGAAAATAGAACCTTGATGCTCAAGAGATTTTCTTAAACTTTGTGCATTTATAAGGTTTCCGTTATGACAAACTGCGACACTCATATCATAAAAATGGTACAAAAATGGCTGAATATTCTCTATACCTTTATTCCCCGATGTCGCATATCGTACATGACCAATCGCATGTTGATAGGACTTAAATGATTCCAACTGTGTATCTGAAATGGCTTCAGTCAATAAGCCAAGCCCTCTTTCTCCAGTGAGTTTTTGTCCATCAGAACACACCATACCTGCGCCTTCTTGACCTCTATGTTGTAAGCTATGTAAACCCATATACGTCAATTGTGCTGCTTCATGATGATTCCAAATACCAAAAACGCCACATTCTTCGTTTAATCCGTTGTAGTCATACATTTAGGAATTGCTCCTTCCCACTGTTCATTCAATTGTTTCACATCACGTGAAATTAACGTGTCCCCGTTAGAAACTACAAATTTTCCATCTTCTGTTAATGTACCAACTTTAATAGCATCTGCGATATCTAAAGGTTGGTCACCTTTTACTGCTACTACATAACGCCCTTGCGTTTCACTGAATAATTGCTCATTTTTTAGATTTAAAGTTACATTTAAGCCCATTTGATAATGTGCACTGATACGAGCAAAAGTCATTAACAGGCCACCTTTACCCACTGTTTGTACGTGGGATGCTATACCATTACGTATTGCCCTTTTAATCGACTCTCCTCTTTTGACTTCATTTGATAAATCAATGGTTTCAACTTCATGATTCACCTTACTGAAAAGTAATTTCTCAATTTGACTCCCACCAAAATCGCTAAATGTATCGCCTACAACATAAAGCGTATCACCCACTTTTGGCGTAAAATCATTGAAATAATCAATTTCTTCAATCAAACCAACCATACCTACGACTGGTGTTGGGAATATTGAAGTTTCTTTTGTTTCGTTATACAAGGATACATTGCCAGAAACGACTGGTGTCTTTAATATTTCACAGGCTTCAGCCATACCTTTAGTAGAATCTGCTAATTGTTGATAAATTTCTTTTTTCTCCGGTGATCCATAATTCAAACAATCGGTCATCGCTAAAGGTGTAGCACCTACAGAAATCAAATTACGGTATGCTTCTGCTACTACCATCTTTCCGCCTTCGTATGGATGATTAAAGACATATCGTGCTTCACCATCTATCGTAGAAGCAATTGCTTTATTTGATCCTTCAACACGAACAACTGATGATTGTAAGCCCGGTTTGACAATAGTATTCGCACCAACTTGTTGATCATACTGCTCGTATAAATAACGTTTTGAAGCAATCGTTGGATGAATGAGTAAACGATTAAATACATCTTCGACATCTATGTCACTGTATTCATTTTTAGGTTCATTATATTGAGGAGTTTCACCTTCAAGCACGTAAACAGGTGCTTCATCTGACAATGGCTGTACGGGTATATCAGCGAAAATTTCATCTTCATATGTAAGTACAAAACGATCTGTATTTGTAACTTCACCGATAACAGCACTATCTAATTCATGCTTATCAAATAAATTTAAGAATTTATCTTCAGATCCTTTTTCAACTACTAATAACATGCGTTCCTGAGTTTCAGAAAGCATCATTTCATAAGGTGAAATACCTTTTTCTCTTGTTGGAACTTTTTCTAATTGTAGATGTAAACCACTTCCACCTTTAGCAGCCATTTCAGAAGATGATGATGTTAATCCTGCTGCCCCCATATCTTGGATACCTACTAGCTCATCAAATGTTATTGCTTCTAAAGTTGCTTCCATTAATTTTTTTCCAACAAATGGGTCACCAATTTGTACTGAAGGTCTCTTACTTTCACTATCTTCACTTAGTTCTTCAGATGCAAAAGTAGCACCGTGAATGCCATCACGTCCTGTTTTTAATCCCACATATATAACTGAATTACCGGAGCCTTTAGCAGTACCTTTTTGAATTTTATCGTGATCAATGATACCTACGCACATTGCATTGACCAATGGATTGCCATCATATCTATCATCAAATTCTATCTCACCCGCAGTTGTTGGAATCCCAATACAATTGCCATAACCGCCAATACCGGCTACTACACCACGTAATAATCGACGATTTTGTTTTTCTGACAATTCACCAAAGCGTAAACTATTTAATAAATTTATTGGTCTAGCACCGATTGAAACAATATCTCTTATAATGCCTCCTACCCCAGTAGCAGCACCTTGATATGGTTCAACAGCAGAGGGATGATTATGTGATTCAACTTTAAATACTACTGCTTGGTTGTCACCAATATCTACGACGCCTGCACCTTCACCAGGCCCCATCAACACATGTGATCCTGACGTTGGAAACTGAGTTAAAAATGGCTTGGAATGTTTATAAGAACAATGTTCACTCCACATGACAGAGAAAATACCAGTTTCAGTAAAATTGGGCTCACGACCTAAAATTTCACATACTTTATCGTATTCTGACTCCGATAAACCCATATCTTTATATCGTTTTTCTAATTTGATTTCTTCCACACTTGGTTCGATAAACTTAGACATTTTGTTCCCTCCAACTATTAACCATTGCTTCAAATAACTTAACGCCACTATCAGTACCTAATAAAGATTCCATCGCACGTTCAGGGTGCGGCATCATTCCACAAACATTTCCGTTTTTATTTACAATACCTGCAATATCATTGTAAGAACCGTTGGGGTTATCCTTGTATTTTAAAATGATTTGATTGTTTTCTTCTAATCTGTCATACATTTCTGATGTACAATAGTAATGACCTTCCCCATGCGCTACAGGATATACTACATTTTCATTCTCTTCATATAAATTAGTGAAAGGTGTATGATTATTGACTACTTTTAGTAGTTCATTACGACTTACAAATAAATGTGAATCATTATGCAATAATGCACCTGGCAGCAAACCTATTTCTGTAAGAATTTGAAATCCGTTACAAACACCTAATACAGGTTTCCCTTCTTTAGCGAAACGTTTCACTTCTTCAGTGATAGGTGCAACACTTGCCATCGCACCTGAACGTAAATAGTCACCAAAAGAGAAACCACCAGGTATTAAAACACCGTCAAAACCTTCTAAAGATGTATTTCTATAGTCGACATATTCTGCTTCTACACCAGATTTCAATGCTGCATTATACATGTCCCTATCACAATTGGATCCTGGGAATTTTAGCACTGCAAATTTCATTATGCTTTCTCCCCTTCTTCCAATACTTTATAGCTATATTCTTCAATAACGGTGTTTGCAAAAAGTTTTTCGCTTAAAGTTGTAACGACATTGTGAACTGCAGCATCAGTAGCTTCATCAACTGTCATGTACAGTAATTTACCAACACGTATATCATTAACTTGTGTGTATCCTAAATCATGTACTGCGCGATTTAAAGCTTGTCCTTGTGTGTCTAATACTTGTGGCTGTAATGTGATATGCAATTCAATTGTTTTCATTTTATAGTTCCTCCAATTTATTAAGAAAAGTTTGATAAGTGTCTATGATTGAACCAGTATCTTCACGATAAACGTCTTTATCGAAATTTGTATCACTATATTTATCCCAAATGCGACATGTATCTGGTGAAATTTCATCTGCTAATAAAATTTGGCCATTCGTGCTACGTCCAAACTCTATTTTGAAATCTACGAGTCTTAGATCCATATCATCCATTAATTCAAGCAATACTGAATTAATTGTTATTGCTGCATCTTTTAATTTTTCAATTTCATCTTTACTAGCTATATTTAATAATTGTATGTGATCTTCTGTAATTAAAGGGTCATTTAAATCGTCGTTTTTATAAAAGAATTCAACTAATGGGCTTTCAAACTTATGACCTTTATCAAAGCCTAATCTCTTTGTTATAGAGCCTGCAGCAATATTTCTAACTACGACCTCTAATGGAATAATGTCTACAGATTTTACGAGTTGTTCAGTTTCTGATAATTGTTCGATAAAGTGACTATTAATATCACGATCTTGAATAAGACTGAAAATTCTAGAAGTAATTTGATTATTTAAACGGCCTTTACCTTCTATAAAATCTTTTTTTGCACCATTACCTGCTGTGACTTCATCCTTATATTTAATTCGAAGTACATCTGATTGTGCCGTAGAAAAAATTCTTTTCGCTTTTCCTTCATATAACAAAGACATTAGCCATGTCTCCCTTCAAAATAATTTAGTAAAGTTTGTTCTGTTTGTTCTACATTGTTTGTAAGCATTGTAAGATGACCCATTTTACGGTCAGGTTTACGACTTGATTTTCCATAAATATGTACATGCCATTCAGGATGGTCGCCGAATTTATGTTCTAACAGATCTAAATCTCTTCCTAATAAGTTCATCATTACACTAGGTTTTAATAATTCGATTTTTTCTGGTAAGTGTTGACCTGTCACTGCTAATATATGTGTATCAAACTGCGAATAATCACACGCTTCAATTGAATAATGTCCTGAATTATGAGGTCTAGGTGCAATTTCGTTCACAAACAATTGATTGTTTGAATCGATGAAAAACTCCACTGTAAACGTACCTACAAAGTGAATATGTTTGATGATCTTTTCAACTTCATTTCGTGCTAATTGTTCAATTTGTGAATCCACACGTGCAGGCACAACAGTCTTAAATAATATTTGGTTTTGATGTTCATTCTCTTGTAACGGGAAGTACGTAATTTGATTATTGTTACCAATCGTTACCGTTAAAGAAACTTCTTTTTGTAGATTTAAAAATTTTTCAGCGACACATTCTTGCTTTTCAATTAACGCTTTTGCATTGTCCAAATCTGTTTCATTTGTAATAAGTAATTGTCCTTTTCCGTCGTATCCACCAAATCTTGTTTTTATCATAAAAGGAAAACCAATTGTTTCTATAGCTTGAGATAACTCATCTGGGTCAGATAATTTTATAAATGGTGCTACTTGAGTTCCAGCACCTTGCAAGGTTTGCTTTTCAATCAATCTATCCTGTAACAGTTGTATAGCTTGATAACCTTGAGGAATATTATATTGAGAAACTAATGTTTGTAATTGATGCGCAGAAATATTCTCAAACTCATATGTGATAACGTCGGACAATTCACCTAGTTGAATAAGCGATTGTTCGTCATCATAGTTTGCTTTTATAAATTGATGCGCTACATATTGACATGGACAATTTTCATCAGGATCTAAAACGATAACGTTATAACCCATTTTCTGTGCAGATTGTGCCATCATTTTTCCTAATTGCCCGCCACCAATAATTCCAATCGTTGATCCAAATGTCAGTTTATTGAAGTTCATGTTGCATCTCACTCACTTTCTCAACCAATAATTTTTCATAATTTTCCAAATTCTTTTGGATAACTTTATTACCAATGCTGAGCATTCTTGCAGCAAGTATTCCTGCATTTTTGGCTCCAGATTTGCCTATAGCTGTCGTTGCCACTGGAATACCACCCGGCATTTGGACAATAGATAGAAGAGAATCTAATCCTTTTAAACTTTTAGATTCTATTGGCACACCAATTACTGGTAATGTCGTCATTGAAGCAACCATACCTGGCAAGTGTGCTGCTCCACCAGCACCTGCAATAATGACATCATAGCCATTGTCTCTAGCTCCTTTTGCAAATTCATACATTAATTGAGGCGTACGATGTGCGGAAACAACTTTCTTTTCGTACGGTATATCTAGTTGTTCTAACATTTGACAACTTTCTTTCATAGTCTCCCAGTCGGAAGAACTACCCATTATGACTACCACTTTCAAAATGAACACCCTTTCAGAAATTTGAAATGTTACGTCTATTAGATGTATATTACAGATATAGCATAACAACTAAAAATCGCTTTTTCAATCAAAAATCGAACTTTAAAGCAAAAAAATCTTTAAATTTTCGTCTTTTGGTTGAAAAACATGATGTTAATTATGTTAAAGTTAAGTAAAGTTCATACATTGGAGGAGGATTTTTTCATGGTCGCAAAAATTTTAGACGGGAAACAAATCGCAAAGGATTATAGACAAGGTCTAAAAGATCAAGTCGAAGCTTTACAAACTAAGGGTTACACGCCAAAATTATCAGTAATATTAGTAGGTAATGACGGTGCTAGTAAAAGTTATGTGAATTCTAAAAAGAAAGCTGCAGAAAAAATAGGCATGATTTCTGAAATCGTACATTTAGATGAAAGTGCTAGTGAAGAAAAAGTATTAAGTGAACTTCAACGCTTAAATGAGGATGACAGTGTCAGTGGCATATTAGTTCAAGTGCCACTACCAGATCAAGTTAGCGAACAAAAAGTTCTAGAATCAATTAACCCCGCTAAAGATGTTGATGGATTCCATCCTGAAAATATAGGTAAATTATATATTGACCAACAAACTTTTGTACCTTGTACACCTCTTGGTATTATGGAATTGCTAAATCATGCTGACATTGATTTAGAAGGAAAAGATGCTGTTGTTATAGGTAGAAGTCATATTGTAGGTCAACCAGTATCAAAACTATTATTACAAAAAAATGCATCAGTAACGATACTGCACTCAAGAACTAAAGACATGCACCAACATTTAAAAAACGCTGATATTATCGTTAGTGCTGTTGGACGTCCTGGACTTGTTACTAAAGAAGATGTTAAAGAAGGTGCAGTTGTAATTGATGTTGGTAATACACCAGATGAAAACGGAAAATTAAAAGGTGATATTGCCTATGATGAAGTTAAAGAAATTGCTGGTGCTATTACACCTGTACCTGGTGGCGTTGGCCCAATGACTATTACAATGGTATTAAACAATACACTTATGGCCGAAAAAATGCGTAGAGGTATTGAATAACAATCACACGCTTAATTTCAAAACATTTTAATAACAGGCAAAACTGAGATTTCGTATCTCAAACTAATGAATAAACGTCAATTTCTAAGTGATCACAATAGAAATTGACGTTTATTTTACTTTTATGAAATATATGCCGTGTTGATCTACTATCTTCCTTATATAAAACTTCAAATCATTTTTTACAAAACGAACAAATTGCGTAAGTGAGAATTGTTTGTAAGCTGAAGTTCAGTTAAATATTTTATACTTTTCAATTCAAATCATATATGGCCAGATAAGCAGACAAAATCTTTTTTCGTAAAATCAGATTTCTGCCCCACGCTCATATTCATTTTTAAACCATCTCCTAAAACAGCTCTTATTTTATTAAAACATCCATCAATAAGGTTTTATTCAAAAACACTCAATTTTCTTTAGTAGTTTTTACGTTTTTCAAAAATTTATTACAGTTAACTGAATTTTTTCGAAAAATTATAACTTAATTTACACAATTACGTTATATTAAGACTATAGTACGATGTAATTTCTATCAAAATAAAATATAGTGTATTTAAGATAAAAAATAAATGACGCTCATACGGAGGTTTACGTTATGAATAAATTAATGCAGTCATTATCAGCACTCGGGGTATCTGCAACCCTTGTTTCACCTAATCTAAGTGCAGAAGCTACAGAAAATTCTATCCCCGAATTAAAAGGAACAAACGATGTTATCATCGATAAAGGAAATAACTATAATTTATTAAATGGCGTACGTGCCTATGATAAAGAAGATGGTGACTTAACGCACAAAATTTCAGTAGATGGAAATATTAACACTGAAAAAGAAGGCAAATATAAAATTGAATATACTGTAGAAGATTCAGAAGGTGCAACGAATAAATCAATAAGATATATTGAAGTAAAATAAATAGTATATCAATACATATGTCATAATGAAATTCACTCAAACAATTAATTTTGGTGTGAAATTATCCTATCGCCTAAAATATGACACTTTTCACAAAATGTACACATAATTTTAACAAATCTTTGAAAGCCCGTCAGACGTTGAGTTTGTTGGGTTTCTTTTAATTTTACAATAATTTTTTTTGCACAAACACTTGTAAATATTGCGTAATATCTTAAAATTGATGGTAAGCCCTACAATTGTAGTATTAGGAGGTCAAAAAAGTGTCAAAATTTAAGTCTTTGCTTCTACTCTTTGGCTCACTAATTATACTTAGTGGTTGTTCAAATGTAGAAGTTTTAAACCCAAAAGGGCCGGTAGCAAGTGACTCGAAGTTCTTGATTATTTATTCAATCATCTTCATGCTTGTTATTATTGCCGCCGTACTTATCATGTTTGCTCTGTTCCTATATAAATATAGATTACACAAAACAGACGAGTCTGGTAAGATGCACCACAATTCTTTAATTGAAACAATTTGGTTTATCATTCCGGTGATCATCGTTATCGCTTTAGCGATTCCTACAGTAAAATCACTTTATATGTATGAAGCTAAACCGGAAAAACAAGACGATCCACTTGTTGTCTATGCAACAAGCGCTGGTTATAAGTGGTTCTTCAGTTATCCTGAAGAAAAAATCGAAACTGTTAACCACCTAACAATACCTAAAGATCGCCCTGTTGTCTTCAAACTCCAATCAATGGATATGATGACAAGTTTCTGGATACCACAATTAGGTGGTCAAAAATACGCGATGACTGGTATGACAATGGATTGGACATTAACTGCTAGCGAAGAAGGTACGTTCCGAGGACGTAACTCAAACTTCAACGGTGAAGGATTCGCTCGTCAGACATTTGATGTTAATTCTGTTAGCCAAAGTAAATTTAAGGATTGGGTAAAAGATGCTCAAAGTCAAAAGAAATTAGATCAAGATACTTTTGATAAACAACTTTTACCAACTACTGAAAATAAAAACTTAACTTTCAGTGGTACGCACATGGCGTTTGTTGATCCAGCAGCTGATCCTGAGTATATTTTCCATGCTTATGATCGTTTCAATTACGTACAGAAAGATCCAAACTTCAATACACCTGAAGAAATTAAAAAAGATGTATTGGATAAACCGAATAAACCTGCACGTAAACCTCAAATCACAAACGCAAACTATGAACGTCATGGTATGAAAGCTATGATTCTAGGCAATAATGAACCATATGATAGTGAATTCAAAGATGAAGAATCACATAATATGGATGAAATGGAAAAAATCTCAGAAGGTGCTAAAGATGAAAAAGCATCTAAAGCTGAGAAAAAAGACCATGAACATGGAGGTGGACATTAATGAATTTCCCATGGGATCAATTACTCGTTCAAGGTAACTGGATGATTACAATGGCGCAAATTGGTGCACCGTTTGCTATCATCGCAGTAATCGCAGTAATTACTTACTTTAAATTGTGGAAATATCTATACAGAGAATGGTTCACGTCTATTGACCATAAAAAAATTGGTGCTATGTATTTAATCTGTGCTGTATTAATGTTCGTACGTGGTGGTATTGATGCCCTAATGATGCGTACACAATTAGCAATTCCAGATAATACATTCTTAGAAGGAAATCACTATAATGAAGTCTTCAGTACGCACGGCGTAATAATGATTATCTTTATGGCGATGCCTTTCATCTTTGGTTTATGGAATGTTATTGTACCTCTTCAAATTGGTGCAAGAGACGTTGCATTCCCTGTATTAAATAACGTAAGTTTCTGGTTATTCTTCTCTGGTATGTTGTTATTCAACCTATCATTTATAATCGGAGGCTCACCTGCAGCTGGTTGGACTAACTATGCACCACTCGCAGGAGAATTCAGTCCAGGACCTGGGGTTAACTACTACCTTATCGCAATACAGATTTCTGGTATAGGTACCCTAATGACTGGTATTAACTTCTTTGTAACAATACTTAGATGTAAAACACCTACGATGAAATTTATGGAAATGCCAATGTTCACGGTTACTACTTTCATTACAGCATTAATCGTTATTTTGGCTTTCCCAGTATTGACAGTTGCGCTAGCACTGTTTACAACAGATAGAATCTTCGATACTGCATTCTTTACAGTCGCAAATGGTGGTATGCCAATGCTATGGGCTAACTTCTTCTGGGTATGGGGGCACCCCGAAGTTTATATCGTTATCCTACCGGCATTCGGTATTTATTCAGAAATTATTCCAACATTTGCACGTAAACGTCTGTTTGGTCACCAAAGTATGGTGTGGGCAACAGCAGGTATCGCATTCCTTAGTTTCTTAGTTTGGGTTCACCATTTCTTCACTATGGGTAATGGTGCATTAATTAACTCATTCTTCTCAATCACAACTATGCTGATTGGTATACCAACAGGTGTTAAATTATTTAACTGGTTATTCACTTTATATCAAGGTAGAATTACATTTGAATCGCCTATGCTATTCGCATTAGCATTCATTCCTAACTTCTTACTTGGTGGTGTAACTGGTGTTATGCTTGCAATGGCAGCAGCCGACTATCAGTACCATAATACGTACTTCTTAGTTGCTCACTTCCACTACACATTAGTAGCTGGTGTTGTATTTGCTTGTTTAGGTGCACTCATTTTCTGGTGGCCTAAGATGACTGGATTTAAGTTAAACGAGACATTAAACAAATGGAGTTTCTGGTTATTCATGATTGGATTTAACGTTTGTTTCTTACCTCAATTCATCCTTGGATTAGATGGTATGCCACGTCGTTTATACACTTATATGCCAGAAGATGGATGGTGGTTGCTAAACGCAATCTCTACTGTCGGTGCATTAATGATGGCACTAGGCTTTATGTTCTTAGTTGCTAGTATCGTATATAGTTTCTTCAAAGCACCACGTGAAGCTACTGGTGACAACTGGGATGGCTTAGGACGTACATTAGAGTGGTCAACTGCTTCAGCAATGCCACCTAAATACAACTTTGCTATTACACCAGATTGGAATGACTACGATACATTTGTAAATATGAAAGAACACGGTAGACACTACTTAGATAATCACAATTATTCTGATATCCATATGCCAAATAATACGCCAGTTGGTTTCTGGATGGGAATTTTCTTCACAATCGGTGGATTCTTCCTTGTCTTTGAAACTATACTTCCAGCCGTTATTTGCTTAATAGGTATCTTTGGTACTATGATTTACCGCAGTTTCCAAGTAGACCACGGTTATCATATTCCAGCTTCTGAAGTAGCAGAAACCGAAAAACGTTTACGTGAAGCACGTATTAAAGAAAGGGAGGCTGTAAGTCATGAGTCATGATGCAAACACTATTGATCAACGTTCGCATGAAGGTAATTTAAATAGACTTGGCTTTTGGGTATTCCTTACAGCGGAAGTCTCATTATTCGGTACGCTATTCGCAACCCTATTAACGCTTCAACACGGTGGCGATTATGGCGGTAAAATGACAACTGAAATGTTCGAATTACCCCTAATTTTAATAATGACATTTGCGTTATTAATTAGTTCTTACACTTGTGGTATTTCTATTTACTATATGAGACAAGAAAAAGCAAAATTAATGACAATATGGATGATTATCACTTTACTATTCGGAGTAGTGTTCGTAGGCTTTGAAATTTATGAGTTTG
This sequence comes from Staphylococcus sp. GDY8P119P, assembly GCF_017892075.1. Classification (NCBI taxonomy): domain Bacteria; kingdom Bacillati; phylum Bacillota; class Bacilli; order Caryophanales; family Staphylococcaceae; genus Staphylococcus; species Staphylococcus sp. GDY8P119P. The sequence goes on along the minus strand of NZ_JAESKJ010000006.1, from coordinate 546,884 downwards.
CTCACTATGTCTCAGAAGGTGTTAACTTAACTATTGGTTCTTACTGGTCTAGTTTCTTTATTCTTTTAGGAACACATGGTGCCCACGTATCTCTAGGGATTGTTTGGATTACATGTCTATTAATTCAAGTTGCAATGCGTGGATTAAATAAAGATAATGCTCCTAAATTATTTATAGTAAGTTTATATTGGCACTTCTTAGATGTTGTTTGGATCTTCATCTTCACTGCCGTATATATGATAGGGATGGTGTTTAGCGGATGAATACAATTGTAAAACACACAGTAGGTTTTATTGGCTCAATCGTTTTGACTATTTTAGCAGTATTCGTAACCCTATACACATCAATGGCACTAAATGCTAAGATTACAATCATCTTTGGCTTTGCCTTTATCCAAGCTGCAGTACAATTATTAATGTTCATGCACTTAACTGAAGGTAAAGATGGAAATGTACAAGGGTTTAAAGTTATATTTGCGGTTATCATTACTCTAATTACAGTTATTGGTACGTATTGGGTAATGCAAGGTGGACACTCAAGCCACTTATAATCCCAAAAAGACTTCTCGAAAGAGAAGTCTTTTTTTTATTCCCGTATCCATGTCCCCTATACCTTTCATTAAATAATTTACTTTGTAACATTTCTTTCTCCAAAAGATGTAGAATATAACTGATAATGCTATTTTTGTAACAGGAGGATTAGATAATTATGAAACAACCAATTATTATTGATACAGACCCAGGTATTGATGATGCAGCAGCGATTAGCTTTGCTTTAAACCATCCAGAATTTGATTTGAAAATGATTTCTACAGTCAATGGTAATGTTGGAATCGAAAAAACAACTGCTAATGCATTAAAAATCAAACGTTTCTTTAATAGCGATGTACCTGTACATAGAGGTGCTTCACAACCACTTTTATCAGCTATTGTAGATGCAAGTGAAGTACATGGTGAATCGGGAATGGAAGGATATACTTTCCCAGAAATCAATGAAAGTGATCTCGATTCTACTCATGCTGTTGAGGCCATGCGAGATGTTTTACTCAAAAGCGAAACGCCTATCACGCTTATTCCTATTGGCCCATTAACGAATATTGCATTATTATTAATGACTTATCCTGAAGTGAAAGCATACATTAAAGAAATTGTATTAATGGGTGGCTCAGCATCTCGAGGTAATGTAACACCATTAGCTGAATTTAACATTTATTGTGATCCTGAAGCTGCTCAAATCGTATTTAATTCTGGCCTACCTATAACAATGATAGGATTAGATGTTGCTAGAAGTTCTAGTTTGACACATGAAACAATTAATGAACTAAAATCAATCAACGAGACTGGTAAGATGTTGCATCAGTTATTCAAACATTATAGAGGAGACGATTTTGAAAAAGGTATTAATGTATATGATGCTTATACATTGCTTTATCTACTGCATCCAGAACACTTTGTTGTACGAGAAGCTGATGTTCAAATTGAAACAGATGGCAAATTAACCAAGGGTGCTTCAGTAGTTGACTTCAAATCTCAATTTCCTAATACAACCGTAGTAATGTCAGTACAAGCAAATATCTTTAAGCAGATGTTTATCGATGCTTTAAAGTATTGTAAGTAAAATTTTAATACACAAATCGCTTGACTCATCTTTTATTATTTACAATTTTTGATCATATGTATGAACTCAGATTCGTAATTAATCATATCTACGACAATCCAGTCTGCATCTTACAAAACAAAAAAGTATTTATTTTGCAGAAAAACTAACACACCTTTTCTAAGGAAATCCATGGACAAACTAATTTAGCGAGATATATCATGCATGTATTTATCTCTAATTAACATTACCGTATAAAAAGCATGCATTTTACGAAACATGAACTATAATTTGTCCTCAAAACATAAACAACTTATTATAAAAGAAAAACCGTCAATTTCTATCGTGGTTTGATAGAAATTGACGGTTATGTTTTAATCAGTGATATTAACACACCTATCACTATTCCCTTTCAATACAACTGTTTTACTCTATTATAATGACCATCTTGATGTAATAACTTAAAGTAAATATGTTTCATTTTATATTCATTATTCATTTTGCCGTTGTCATAATTCGTTGCTAGTACAATAACATAATTATCATTAAAATATACTGTGAATATATTGCCGAAAAAAATGCCATTAATTCTATTTTTATCAGCAAAAGAATAAAAGCCGTATCGGTATGGTCTAGGATATTGTGTAGTCAAACTTTCATGAATAAAAGGCATGGTCGTTGTTTCGTCAAAAATTCTATTGTCTTGTAAATTTAATACCACTTTCCCCATATCATAAGGAGACATGTAAAGGTTACCTGCCCCATCATATTGATTTAATATATTAGGTTTTTGACGAATACGTCTTCCAGTTAATTTATCATTTTTATAACCAACAGCCATATATTTTTGAAAATTTAAATTACTATAACGTGCCGTATATTCTAAATTATATGGTTTCACTAATCTTTCATTTAAATTCTGCATATAAGACTTATGTGTCACCGTCTCTATTACTTTCGATAATATTAAATAATTAGCATCGTTATATTGATATTTATTATATTCTAAAGGATTGATACCTCTCTGTTGTATTGCATGTGTTGCATCATTTAAATCTTTAAATTTTGGATTAGCTTTATATTTATATAACCCACTTTGATGTAACATCAGTTGCTTAATCGAAAGTGGATAAATTGAATCAAACCATTCTAAATAATGCTTTACTGGCGTCATCATATGAATCTCGTCTTCAATTTCTAATTGTTTTAACATGATACCTGTCAAAAATTTTTGTGCTGAGCCAATTAAAAACATCGTATTAGCATTATTTTCTTCACTCTTTTCAAAATCTTGATAACCATAGCCTTTATTCAATTTAAGTTTACCTTTTTCAAAAAGCGCAATGGTACCATTAAAATGAGTTTGTTCCAAATATTCATCTATTTTATTAATTTGTGGATGTTTGTGATCAACAACTGTTTTTAACTTTTTTTGTTTCTTAGATGATTGTTTTTCATTTTCCTTGGTTGAAATCTTTGAAGGACTAATATAATCTTTCATTTGTTTATAGTGTCTATAACCAGTAAAACTTAAAACCAAAAATATGAAAATGATTAAAACAATGATTATTTTATATTTGTTGACTTTCATGTTGTTGCCTCTTTGTTGTTATTTTATATGATTGATATATTCCTCTTTAAATTGATTTGTTAAAGCATCAATATCTTCTATATTTAATGAGAAATACAACTTGATTTTAGGTTCAGTACCAGAAGGTCTCAATGCAATGAAACCTTCATCAAAAATAAAGCGAATTAAATTGGTTTCAGGTAATGATAATGCCTCAGTACTACCCTCTCTTAAATTTTTAATGGTACCTAATTGGTAATCCTCAACTTGTGTTACTTCAAGACCACAAATCGTTGAAACATCTTTATTTCTAAATTGATCCATTATTTTAGTGATTTTTTCAATGCCTTCTGCGCCTTCAAATGTCGGTGATAGAGTTTTATCTTTATATGCACCGATATGCGCATAAATATCTTCTATTGTATCTTTAAATGTCATTCCGTTATTCGCTAATAAATTTTTATATTTGATTAATAAAGGAACCATTTGTATTGCATCTTTGTCTCTTGAAAATGGCTTTGCTAAATAGCCATGGCTTTCTTCAAAAGCAATTAGTAATTGCTTATCTTGATGAGCATTTTCTGTTTCCAATAAATTTGAAATGTATTTAAATCCTGTTAATACATTATTCACTTCTACATCTAATGCTATGGCTAACCTTTCCGCAAGTTCACTTGTGACTATAGATTTAATCATGTATAGTTGCTTACCTTCTTCTACTAAATCTTGGAATCTTAATTTAGTAAGCAAAATACCAATTTCATTTCCATTAAAATATCTGTACGTTTGGTCATTATAACGTTCAATTATACCCAATCTATCAGCATCAGGATCAGTCGCTATAATTAATTGTGCATCTGTATCGTTTGCGAGCTTAATACCGCGTTCAAAAACAGCCTCATCTTCAGGATTAGCTATCGCTACAGTTGGAAAATTACCATCTGGGGTTGACTGTTCTTTTTCAATAACAAAGTTATCATAGTTTAATTCTGATAATATATAAGAAGCCAAAGGTAAACTCGTACCATGTAAACTCGTAAGTACGACTTTAGCTTGTTTCTCAGGAATATCCCCTACTAAATCTTTCACTTCATTTTTATAAGCTTCAGTGACTTCATTTGACATATATGTGATTTTATTATCTTCGAGTAATAAATTAAAATCATCTCTATCAATCTGTAGTGGATGCTCAATAGCGTTAATATATTGACTTAAATGTTCTGATTCATCGGGTAATAATTGTCCACCGTTTTGATCGTATATTTTAATCCCATTATAGTTTTTGGGATTATGACTAGCAGTAATCATCACACCTGCACTTGTTTTTAAATATCTCACCGCAAATGATAATTCAGGTGTGGATTTGTAATTTTCTGATAAAATCGTAGTAATATTATTTTGAGCTAAAACAGACGCCATTTCTTCTGAAAATGCTTTCGATAACAATCTTGTGTCAAAATGGATTACGATGGATGGATTATCAAATTTTGCTTTCAAATATTGCGATAAACCCAATGCAACTTTGCGGACTGTAAATGCATTCAATCGACCCGGTCCTAAACCGAAAGTACTACGTATTCCAGCAGTCCCAAATGTTAGGTTTCCGCTAAACCCTTCTTCTATTTCTTTTTCTGTTTGTGCTTCATAAAATTTTTTTACTAAACTTTCATCTAATTTATCCAACCATTCTGATTTCATGGTTATATCCTCCTTGAAACTTCAATATATTAACAATTTATTCATACGGTATTATCTTTGATTTAATTTAATAAATACCAAAAATCGCTATGACTTTAAAATCTCTGCTTAAAAACTTGCTTAAGTAAAAATATTAATATTATCAATCATTGATAACATTTAACATATGCTAATTATATCGTAAGTTTATAAATAAATCATTTTAGCCATGTCGTTTTTCTTAATAATTATTTCTTTTATTTTCATTAAGAATATTTTAATGGTCAACTGTACGCCAATTTATAATTCAAACTTTAGTAGGATAAATTCTTAGTTGATATTTTTTAATGTTAGTTATAAAATTATAAGTTATAGTACAAATTTCTCTTTACAATAATTTAATGAAATAATCAAAAACTTAACATTAGATCAATATTGTAATATATACAAAATCACATACGATGGGGAGCTTCATACATGAATAAATTTTTAAAATACCTTTTAATATTTCTATCTTTAATTCTTGTAGTTGTTCCAGTTATATTTGCCGTTTTATTACTTAAATCGTCACAAGGTGCATTTGAGCATTCATTGAATACGAGCGATACTTCTAGAGAATCAAGTATTCGTGAATCTAAAGTAAACCCGTCTAAAGATCCAATCTCTATTTTATTTTTAGGTATCGATGATAATAGTGGTCGTGAAAAGAATGGGCAAAGTGCTGAACAATCAAGAACTGATGCAATGATATTATCTACTTTTAACGCAGATAAAGAACAAATTCGAATGTTAAGTATCCCACGCGATACAATCAGTTACATTCCCGAAGTCGGCTATTATGATAAAATTACACACGCACATGCATACAACGGCCCTACAGCTTCTATGGATTCAGTAGAAGCTACATTAAATGTGCCCGTTGATTATTATGTAAGAATTAACATGGAAGCATTCGTGGATGCCGTTGATGAACTCGGTGGCATTGAATACGATGTTCCATATAATATTTCTGAACCAAATACAAACGATACAGGAAAAATAAAAGTGAAAAAAGGTCACCAAAAACTAAATGGAGATGAAGCTTTAGCAGTCGCTAGAACACGTCATCAAGATTCAGATTTAAAACGTGGCCAAAGACAGATGGATTTAATTAAAAAGCTATTTATTAAAGCTCAAAAAGCAGATTCATTCAGTAAATTAGATGATGTAATTGAAATAGTAGGTAAAAACGCGAAGCATAATTTAAGTTACAAAGAAGTAAAAGCACTAGCTACATCTTACTTAAAAGATGATGTTAAAATTAAAAGTAAACAGCTAGAAGGTCAAGATGATTATTTAAATGGTGTTTATTACTATAATCCTAATATTAAAAATATACAAGATACTGCAAATCTTTTGCGCAGCGATTTAAATTTACCTAAAATTAAAGATACAGACGATTTCTTAAATAAACGTGTCATCGACTTTTATGGTACACTCGTACCACAAACAGAAATTGATAGTAGTTTATTACGTAAAAATCAAAAAGATAGCTCTGAGGAAGATGAAGACGATTCAAATTCACAATCGGAACAAAATAATTCAAATTCACAAGATCCAAATTCTACAAATGAAAATCAACAAAATAATATGAATCAAACAGATAATAACCAAACGACAGAGCAACCGAACGATTCAAATCAACAATCTGATTACAACCAACAAATAGATCCTAACCAACAGCAGCAGGATCCAAATCAACAACAAAACACACAAGAATTACAAACAAATCTATATTAAGCTGTAGAGAGGAGATCGCGACATGTCACGAAAAACATATGAAAAATTAGCGAATATAAACGGTATGTTTAACGTTTTAGAACAACAATTAATCCATAGTAAGGATATGGCACTTTTTAGAAATGAATTTTTCTATGTTAATCACGCACATCGTGAAAACTATGAAGCTTTACGAATCTACTACAAGGATAGTGAAACCAACCCTGTTGTAGACGGTGCATGTTATATCGTAGCACTACCCGAAATTTTTGATAAAGTTGATGTTTTTGAATCAGAACTACCTTTTTCTTGGGTTTATGACCAAAATGGTATAACGGAAACAATGAAAGAACTTAGTGTACCACTACAATATTTAATTGCAGCAGCCCTTGAAGTAACAGACGTCAATTTATTTAGGCCGTCAGGTTTTACTATGGGGATGAACAATTGGAATATTGCACAAATGAGAATTTTTTGGCAATATACTGCATTAGTACGTCAAGAAGCTCAATAATACATTAAATAATTACCCTATTACATTATAAATGTGATAGGGTAGTTTTATTATATTCAAAAGAAATGAGGTTTTATCATGTTCGAAGTGGTTACTACATCTAAAATGTTGGATGATGCATACGAAATTAGAAAAGCAGTTTTTGTTCATGAACAAGGAGTCCCGCTTGAAAATGAAATAGATCAATTTGAATCTACCGCTACTCATGTCATAGGTTATGATGAACTACACTCCCCTTTTGCAACTGGAAGGTTTAGACCCTATCAAAATGGAGCAAAAATTGAGCGCGTAGCAATTTTACCAATACATAGAAAATCAGGTCATGGCAAAGCTTTAATGCTTTTTATTGAAACAGTAGCAAAAGAACAAGGGTATAATATGTTAACGCTTAATGCCCAATGCCATGCACAACGCTTTTATGAATCTTTAGGTTATAAAGCTTCAGGTGATATTTTCTTAGAAGAAAATATTGAACATATTTTAATGAATAAAACAATTTGAACTAAATAATTTAATAAAGTTGCAGTTAATGTACATCTTTATTATGTAATATTCCAAAGAGTGTAATATTTTAATATATTTAAAATTAGGCGTATTTCCGCCTTTTCTTAAATTATTTCTACTTTTTTAGTGTCTTAATAAGATTAATTTTATATTACAAATCTATGAAATCAATTCAATTAAACTATCTTCGTATTATAATGGTATTAAATATTAATAATAAAAGGGGCAGTTAAATGACTAATAAAAAGTTGAATTATAAGGTACCTTCAATAGTTGCATTGACGTTAGCTGGTACAGCTTTGACAACCCATTATGCACATGCAGCTGATAATACACAAAATCAGAAATCAAATAAAAATGTGTTGAATGATGAAAATACCTTAAAGCAAAGCGAAGAAATAAAATCTGAAGTTAGTAATCCAACGACAAATATTTCAGGGACACAAACATACAATGATCCAAGTCAAGTGCAAGAACTCAAGTCAGATGAACCTGAAAATTATGATGCACAATTAGACGAACTAAACAAAGACACATCAAGTCAAAATACATATTCTACACAAAATCAAGAAAATCAAAATAATTCTGACAGCAATAAAAATACAGATGCCCAAGCAGTAAATAATGATGTTTCTATAAGTACTGATGTGAAAACCGACAGCACTAACGTAGCAGATCAGAATGATGATAACGCTAATGTTGCTCAAGATGATAATGCTTCTGATGTTGCTGACTCTGAGGTCGCTTCTGATGAATCAACTTCTGATTCTACAAACGATAATAGTACGGCTTCCAACACTAATGAAAGTAAAGACGACAACACTAACGTAGCAGATCAGAATGATGATAAAACTACTGTTGCTCAAGATGATAATGCTTCTGATGTTGCTGACTCTGAGGTCGCTTCTGATGAATCAACTTCTGATTCTGCAAACGATAATAGTACGGCTTCCAACACTAATGAAAGTAAAGACGACAGTACTAACATAGCAGATCAGAATGATGATAACGCTAATGTCGCTCAAGATGATAATGCTTCTGATGTTGCTGACTCTGAGGTCGCTTCTGATGAATCAACTTCTGATTCTACAAACGATAATAGTACGGCTTCCAACACTAATGAAAGTAAAGACGACAGTACTAACATAGCAGATCAGAATGATGATAATGCTAATGTCGCTCAAGATGATAATGCTTTTGATGTTGCTGACTCTGAGGTCGCTTCTGATGAATCAGCTTCTGATACTGCAAACGATAATAGTACGGCTTCCAACACTAATGAAAGTAAAGACGACAGCACTAACTTAGCAGATCAGAATGATGATAACGCTAATGTCGCTCAAAATGATAATGCTTCTGATGTTGCTGACTCTGAGATCGCTTCTGATGAATCAACTTCTGATTCTGCAAACGATAATAGTACTACTTCCAACACTAATGAAAGTAAAGACGACAGCACTAACTTAGCAGATCAGAATGATGATAAAACTACTGTCGCTCAAGATGATGATTCTGAGGTTGCTGACTCTGAGGTAACTTCTGGTGAGACAACTACAACAACTCAATCTGACAATGAAGCACAAACTGAAAAAGTGAATACTTTAGATTCAGATATAAATACGTCACCAAAAACAGTTCAAGTCTATAAAAGTGAGGCAACACCAAAATTAAGAATGGCTAGATCAGTTAGTACACCAACTATAGCTACAAGATCAGCTGTCAGTACTAAATCTACATCTAAAAGTTCATTACCTAAATATACGCCAAAAGTAAATTCGTCAATAAATAATTATATTCGTAAAAATAACTTCAAAGCACCTAACTATGAACAAGATATCGCAAGTTATTTACCAAAATATCAGTATCGTTATGGTAAACCTGAAGGTATCGTTATGCATGATACTGCAAACGATAATTCAACAATAACTGGTGAAATAAATTACATGAAAAATAATTATAATAGCGCATTTGTACATGCTTATGTAGATGGTAATCGTATTATTGAAACAGCTAATACAGATTATTTAGCATGGGGTGCTGGTCCAGCTGCAAACGAACGCTTTATTCATGTAGAATTAGTCCATACTCATGACTATGATTCATTTGCTCGTTCTATCAATAACTATGCAGACTATGCAGCTACAAACCTACAATATTATGGACTTGCTCCTGATAGCGCTGAGTATGATGGTGTTGGGACTGTTTGGACGCATAAGGCTGTAAGTAATTATTTAGGTGGATCAGATCATATCGATCCACATGGTTATTTAGCTAATCATAATTATAGTTATGATGAACTTTATGATTTAATTTATGAAAAATATTTAATTAAAACAGGTAAAGCTGCCGCTTGGGGTTCTACGTCATCTGGAAGTACAAGTGGAAGCAAAAATGAGTCAAGTGGTTCTACTACAAAACCGTCTACTAATACTGGTAAATTAACAGTATCAACGAACAACGGTGTTGGGCGCATAAACACAAATAATGATGGATTATATACCACTGTTTATGATCAAAATGGTAGAAAAACAAGTAAAACGAATCAAACGTTAAAAGTTACAAAATCGGCGACTTTAGGAAACAAAAACTTTTACTTAGTTTCTGATTATAATAAAGGTAATTTAATTGGATGGGTACATCAAAGTGATGTAAGTTATAACTCTGCTAAGCCAGTTGCTAAAAATAATCAATCTTATAAAATCAAACCTGGTGAAGTGATTTATACTGTACCTTGGGGCACCAATTCTCAGAAAGCAGGCACAGTTTCAGGCAGCTCTAGTCAAACATTCAAAGCATCAAAACAGCAGCAAATTGGCAAAACAAATTATATTTATGGCACAGTAAATAATTTATCCGGTTGGGTAAGCTTAAGTAAATTAACTTCAACAAGTAAAACAGCTACCTCCCCTAGTACAAGTAATAATTTAACTGTCAATACGCTTATCAATCAACAAGGTACAGTCGCTAAAACAAATCATGGTGTTTATACATCTGTATATGATCAAAAAGGTATTCAAAAATCATATGTTAATGGTAAAACTTACAAATTAAGTAAAAAAGCTACATTAGGTAAAAATTCATTTTATTTAATTACAGATAACAAAACAAATACTAACCTAGGTTGGATGCAAACAGGTGACATCACTGTTAAAGAAGCAGTTACAAAAGCTACTGCTACTCCTACAACATCTGTTAGTAAAATCGGACAATTAAACACAAACAATTCTGGTATTAAAACAACTGTTTATGATAAAAAAGGTAAAAATGCTTCTAAATTTGCTGGTCGTACGTATACTGTAACTAAGCAACGTACTCAAGGTGATAACACTTATGTGTTAATCCAAAATACAAAACAAAATACACCAATTGGTTGGGTTAATACTAAAGATATAAATACGCGTAACTTAAGCAAAACAAAAGCTAAAAATGGACAATATACTGTAAAAGCTACTAACAATGGCTTATATGCAATTCCATGGGGTACAAAAAATCAGCAATTAGATACCCAAAATAATATTAAAAACAGTAAATTTAACGCATCAAAATCTGTGTTTGTTGATAAAGACGAGTACCTATACGGAAACGTCAATAATAAAACTGGTTGGATTGCAGCTAAAGATTTGTATAAAACTCCAACACAATCAAAAATCACACCACAAAAATTCGACTATGTTATTTACAATGCCAATGGTAACTATTACCTTGATCCTAATGCTACAAAATCAGCTGGATCATTAAAAGGTTTCCATGAAAGCATCTTTACTGTTTTTGAAAAACAAATCATTAATGGGGTTACTTGGTATCATGGTAAATTATCGAACGGTAAAATTGTTTGGATAAAAGAAAGCGACTTACGAAAAGAGCTTGTAAAATACTATAAATCTAATCTCACTTTAGATCAGGCGGTAGCGTTACAACATGGTTTGAAATTCAAACCTCAAATTCAACGTACACCTGGAAAATGGGAAGATGCAACAAAGAGTGAGATTAAAAATGCTATGGATAGTAGTAAGCTTGCTAAAGATCCAACTCAAAAATACCAATTCTTACGCTTAGATAAATCACAAAATATTTCTGGTACTGATTTAGATAAACTATTAGTTGGCAAAGGCATATTAGAAGGACAAGGTGAGGCATTTAGTGAAGCTGCTAAAACTTATAACATTAATGAAGTTTATTTAGTTTCTCATGCCCTACTTGAAACTGGAAATGGAACTTCTAAGCTTGCTAATGGTGGTGATGTAGTAAATAATAAAGTTGTCACTAATGGCGCTAAAAAATATTACAATATGTTTGGTATTGGAGCCGTTGATAAAGATCCTGTAAAACAAGGTTTTGCTACCGCTAAAAATAATGGCTGGGATACTGTTAAAAAAGCAATTGTTGGTGGCGCTAAATACATTGCTAATTCATACATTAACCAAGGACAAAATACTTTGTATAAAATGCGTTGGAATCCTGATAATCCAGGCGTTCATCAATATGCAACTGATGTTGCATGGGCATCTCATAATGCTACACGTATTAAAGGTTTCTATGATTCAATGAATAAATTGGGCAAATATTTTGATGTAAACACATATAAATAGCATGAAATCATAATGTATAAGTTTTAAAACACAAATAAACCTTAGGTGAAAATTCACCTAAGGTTTATTTGTTTATATAGTACTAACATATTAAGTATCATTATACTAAACAGTTTTGTAAACGTCATAGAAACTTTTTAAAACTCTGTTATGACATATTGTTCTTTTCCAACATGAAAGCTTTTCCAATCATTGGATAGCTATTTATTGTTTCTGTTTCTATGCATTTTTGGTTCATTTGAACCCTATCATAACTTTGTATCATATCACTGTGTTACATAATAAAATGATGCTGAAAACTTTAGCCACCATTTGTCATTTACTTGATATAATGATGATGCGTATTTAATTTATTTAATAAATAATTTAGATTTTCAATATCATTTGAAGTTAAATTTTGACACCTTGCTTCTATCAAAGCCACCCTAACTTCGTTAATTTGTTGAACAAGTGCTTTTGTTTTTTCTGTAATCATTAAATCTTTACATCTTAAGTCTTTGTTTGACTGTTTACTAGTTATATAGCCCATTTGACATAATTTTTTGATCCATCTAGACACAATAGACTGTTCTTTATTAATTTTCATTGTTAAATCATATTGTGATAACACATTATAATGATATAAAATCCTTAACATTTCTAACTGTTCTGAAGTTAAATCTGTGCGTTGGCCAAACCTTCTACTGACTAAATTTAAATCATTACTTGTAAGTGTAATTAATTGTTCTAGTTGTTTATACATGTTGTTTCATCTCCACTACTTTAATTAAAATGTTCAATAGCATTTAAATTTATTATTTTATTTTCTAATATTATAATGTTATTCCTCATAATATACAATAATAATCTACAAATCAGTCGGTTTTGTTGCATTTGTCATATGTTTTATAATAAATTAGTAACAGTGATTATAAATTTTACCTGCATATAAAAGGAGCAACCCTATGACACAGTTAAAAGAAAGAGATTATTTCTTCGACAATGCGAGAATGATATTAATTTTTCTTGTTGTATTTGGTCATTTATTACAACCATATACTGAAGAAAGTAAATATCTTTCTTCACTTTATTTAACTATATATAGTTTCCATATGCCCTGTTTTTTATTCATCTCAGGTTATTTTGCTAAAAAAGCAGGCAAAGCTGGTTATCTAGAGAAAGTTTCAAAAAAATTGTTAGTACCTTATTTTATTTTCTTTGGATTTTTCACCTTTTACTATTATTTCACAGGAAAAGAGGACAGTGTTAAATTCGATCCATTTGATCCTGTTTTTGCATTATGGTTTTTACTGACATTATTCTTTTTCCATGTCATATTAGTAATAGTAAAAGACTATAAACCTTATTTTGTATTACCAATATCTATTATTATTTCTTTATTTGCAGGTTACTCAGATAATATTGACAATTATTTAAGTTTTTCAAGAACAATCATGTTCTTCCCTATTTTTTATTTAGGTTATTTATTTACGAGTGAACATACACGTGTGTTAAGAAATAAGAAATTCATACCGGTCGCTGTTAGCATTTTACTCCTTTTTTATATCATTTATACCTTGCATCCTATAAATGCTGATTGGTTATTAGGTGATTCACCTTATATGTCACTGGAAGGTAAACAAGATTTATATAGTCCAATTAAACGTTTGCTATTATACTTTATTATTTTAATTACAATGTTTTCTTTCCTTAATTTAATACCTGAAAAAGAAAGATTTTTCACATACATTGGGCGTCGCACTATGTATGTCTATTTACTACATGGCATTGTAATTGGTATTATACGTGGTTTTAATATTTATCCGTTTAAAGACCACATCTCTATACTGACTTATATATATCTACTCTTATTTACTAGTATAATTGTATATGTATTATCAACTAGATTTATCTCTAAGTGGACCAATCCAATTATTAACTTGCAATCCCCTTCGAATTTTAAAGATTAAAATAATTTCCAGCCGATTTGTAGTTGATTCAAATATGTTACGATGGTAGTAATTTGATATTTTAAGCTAGTCATACTTATTTAACTACAAATCGGTATTTTTATTTTGAGGTGAAAAACAATGAAGCTATCATTAAACGACAATTCTAAATTTTTAACAGCACCAAGTATTAGGCAATTTTCAAATAAAATTAAAGATATTGATGATTGTATCAATTTAACAATCGGTCAACCAGATTTTCCTATGCCTGATGTCGTAAAAAATGCATATATTACTGCAATAAAAGAAAATCAAACAAAGTATTCTCATAACAAAGGGTTACTTGAAACACGAAATGCAGTCAGTCATTATTTTAAACAGCGCTATGGTTTCCATTATAGCTCTGATGAAATTATTATTACAAATGGCGCTAGTGAAGCATTAGACACAGCTTTGAGAAGCATTATTAACCCAGGTGATGAAATATTAATCCCCAGCCCTATTTATGCAGGTTATATCCCTTTAATTAAAACACTTGGTGGCGTTCCTGTATATATCGACACTACAAAAACAGATTTCAAAATAACACCTGAAGCAATCAAGCAAAATATATCGTCAAAAACAAAAGCAATTCTTTTAAATTATCCGACAAATCCCACTGGTGTTATTTTGACTTATGATGAAATTCATGCACTTACAGAAATGTTAAAAAATGAAGAGATTTTTATCATTAGTGATGAAATTTATGCAGAAAATACCTTTAATCATCAACACACTTCTTTTGCTGAATTTAAATCCATCCGTGATCAGTTATTGCTCGTCAATGGATTAAGTAAATCTCACTCTGCTACTGGGATTCGCATTGGTTTTCTAATAGGTCCTGAATATTTAATTGAAAAGTTAACATTTATGCATGCCTATAATTGTATATGTGCTAATGTACCTGCTCAAATAGCTTGTATAGCAGCATTAAACGAAGGATTAGATGCACCTCACTATATGAACAAAGCATATATTGAAAGACGAGATTTTTTAATCACAAAACTACAATCTTTAGGATTTAAACTCGACGCTAAACCAGAAGGTGCTTTTTATATCTTCCCAAGTATTGAAAATTTCACAGAAAATGATTTTGATTTTTGCGTTGATGTACTCGAAAAAGCACACGTTGCAATGGTACCAGGTTCTTCATTTACAGACATTGGTAAAGGCCATGTGCGTATTTCTTATGCCTATGAACTCGATGCCTTAAAAGAGGCAATGAGAAGATTAGAACTTTATATAAAAGAACATTATGAATAACGCCTTGTTATTTTGTATTTAAAATTTATTTACCAATGATTACTACGCTAACTTCCATATTCTATGTAGGCAGTCAAAAAACTCAATTGAATATAATCAAAAAATTTTAGTGTGATTAATATCCGACATTCGATTAGTCGGTATAATGATTTAATAAATCGAGAAACTATATCAAATTGTTAATAATAGTAGGATTAATAAAGTGAATTTTTTAATGTGATTATTATGCTGAGGATTATGTGGAAAACTTACTTAGAGATAACTACGCACTTAAGCAGAGGTAATTTTCTTAAAAATATATCTGTTAAGAAGTATGACATAAAAGAGGCTCGTAAATGAATTTCTAAAAATTCATTTACGGGCTTCTTTTATATTACGCTTTATATTTCAAATATGTGCATTTTATTGATAAATATTTTTTTCAGCAAATTTTTTCATTAATTTATAATATATATCTATATCTTCTGAACTCATATTGAACTGAGTTAACACTTCATCTGAAATTTGCTCAAATTTCTCTTTTAACACACTTCCCTTTTGTGTCAATTGTACTTTAACTCTTCGTTCATCCTCTTCTGTTCTCATACGTTCAATTAGTCCTTTTTTTTCAAGTCTCTTAATAATTGGGCTTATTGTACCAGAATCTAAATATAATTGATCGCATAATGTCTTGATAAATACAGGATTTGAGTTTTCAATATATAACATCACTACATAATTTGGAAAGCTAATATCATACTGCTTTAGGTGTTTGTTAAATTTATTTACTATCTCTTTACTAGAAACATAAAACAGAAAACACATATCTTTCATAAGTTCTTTATTTTTATATTGTGTCATTCATTACTCTCCTCTGCCCTTTTTTATTATATTAATAGAAATTTTATTTTTGGTCAAATATAATAACAAAATGTTTAAAAGTTTTAACATTACTAGTATTAGTCAATAGAATATTCTGAAAACTAATTTTATCCAACTTACATGTTTTTCATTTAATTTTTAATAATAAATTTAAAACCTGGATTTTCATTTTATATTCTCATTTTTATCATTGATGAAAATGAATTTTTTTAACTTTAGATTCATTCATATAACCAGTCATTATGTATCATTTTGGTAATAAGGTGTATTCGTTCGAACCATGCATTGGTCAATTTGTCATTCAGCATCAAATAATCACTAGACAACTTTAAAACAATAAAAAAACCGTTAATTTCTAAATATTCACTAGAAATTAACGGTTGTCGTTTTAGTTTTAATACCATGACTTTCATTCAAAAGCCTCTATATTTATTGACGCGTTGTTACTAAATATCTTTACTTATGGAAATTTAGGGAATTGATCAAAATCAGGATTACGTTTTTCTTTAAACGCATCTCTGCCTTCTTTAGCTTCATCTGTTGTGTAATACAACAGCGTAGCATCGCCCGCCATTTGTTGTAATCCTGCTAATCCATCAGTGTCAGCGTTCATCGCTGCTTTTAAGAATCTTAATGCTGTCGGAGAATGTTGCATCATTTCTTCACACCATTTCACCGTTTCATCCTCTATATCAGCTAAAGGTACAACCGTATTTACTAAGCCCATGTCTAAAGCTTCTTGTGCATTGTATTGACGGCATAAATACCATATTTCACGTGCTTTTTTATGTCCTACAATGCGCGCTAAATATCCTGAACCATAACCTGCATCAAATGATCCTACTTTTGGACCTGTTTGACCAAATATTGCATTATCTGCAGCGATTGTTAAGTCACAAACAACATTTAATACATTTCCGCCACCAATTGCATATCCTCTAACCATAGCGATGACAGGTTTTGGAATAATACGTATCAATCTTTGTAAATCCAACACATTAAGACGCGGAATTTGATCTTCACCTACATAGCCACCATGGCCACGTACTTTTTGGTCTCCACCTGAACAGAATGCTTTATCACCTTCACCTGTAAGGACAATAACCGAAATACGTTGATCATCTCTAGCTCTTGTAAATGCATCTATCATTTCTTGTACCGTATTCGGCGTAAACGCATTACGAACTTCAGGTCTATTAATAGTTACTTTGGCTATGCCGTTATAAAATTCGTACTTAATCTCTTTATATTCTTTAATTGTTTCCCATTGTCTAGTCATTTTGCTCCTCCTTAAAAATAAAACCTAACACTATTTTATCAAATTCTGTCATTTCTTCCACATGTACAGTATGACCACTACCTTTAACTTCAAATAGACTCGTCTCTGGTATTAAGTCGCACATGTGATAACCAATTTTTATAAATTTTTCGTCGAAACTTCCTACAATTATGCAAGTCGGAATTGCAATATCTGATATTTTTGGCCATAAGTTAGGCATTTGTCCAGTACCATAATCTCGTAAAGCTTTTGCTAATCTCACAGGATTTTGTTGTAATCGCATTTGACGAATCTTTCGTTTTGTTTCTGTATTTAAATTATACTGACTTTGAAATAAAGGTAATTTTTCCCAATCATTTACAAAAATTTCTAATCCAGCAATTTCTAAAACTTTTGCACGTGCTTGATCAATTTGAATTCTTTCGATGCGGTCGTCTTCATCTGCAATTCCTGGTGAACTGCTTTCTAATATCAATCCATTTAAGTGGCACGTTCCATAAAGCGCATAATATAAAGCGATTCTACCACCCATAGAATAACCGTGTAAAAAAATACGATATGCCTTAAACAAAGCTAATGTATCGTCTAATAATTGGCAGATAAATTCGAAATTCCAAGTACTCGTTTCACTTGATTGATCAAAACCATGACCTGGCAAGTCAATGGTTAATACATTGATTTCATCCGTGAACGTTTTGATATGTTCATCGAATGTCGATTGATCACTTATAAATCCATGTAATAATACGATCAAATCATTTGAGTTCTTTGTAGATTGATGAAATTTATAATGTAACATCTATAATATCACTCAATTTCAAATAAAGATTTTGGTGTTGGCTTAAGTTTTCATCACGATTTGTAATGATTTCATATATATGTGCACCAAGTTTTGACAGTTCTGCATACTTAAAAGTTTCAATTGTTTCAAAACGTCTGTAAGAAAAATCATAAAGTAATGCAGCATGTTCAAAGTTTAATCCTGTCGGTGTACCAAATAGTCTTTCAAAATAAATATCAGCAGACGACTTTTGTGGTAAAAAGGAGAAAATTCCGCCGCCATCATTATTTAAAAGTATGATATTTAAGTTAATATCATTTAATTTTGACATAAGTAAACCATTCATATCATGGTAAAATGCTAAATCACCTATTAATAATGTGACACGTTTATGTGCTGCCATTCCTATCGCTGTAGAAATAACACCATCTATGCCATTTGCACCTCTATTAGCATAAATCTCTGCTTCACAATCTATAAATAAGTTATCGACATCACGGATTGGCATACTATTGCTAACAAATAATGCATCCTCTTTCGTCAATTTATCTAATAGATTTGCTACAAAAGCTGACTCATCCGTAGCAGTTCTCAAATAATCTTTGATTTTAATATGTGCTTGCTTTTCTAGTGATTGCCATTTTTCTAACCAATTTTTTCGTTCTACAGTTGGAATTTCAGAAAGCTGCCTAAAGAAATCATTGGCCGACATTTCGTAAGATACATGCGGTACCTTTGGAAATGCATCTGGTTGATCATTATTTTGCACTAATATTTGAAAAGCTTCTGTAGCTTTTAACCATTGATTTACTTTTTTAGAAATCACTGGTTTACCTACGCGAATAATAAAATCAGCATTTATAGATAACCCCGATCTATACAGTAAATCATAAGTTGTCACTACATTAGGATGATGTTCTTTACGTAATTGACTCAAAGGATCTGCCAAAATAGGCATGTCATGTATGGTTGCATAAGTAAGTATTTGATCTACATCTTGATGTTGCATATCACCCACAACAATGAGGCCTTTACGTTTTTGCATAATCGTTTTGATTTCATTCAAACTTGCTGTTTTTTGATAATGAGGCAAAATCTTATTATCTGAATTTAACCATTCTACTTTTTCTAGGTTCGGTGTTAATGGCTCTCTAAATGGCAAATTCAAATGTATGGGTCCACGATGCGGACCGTAGAAATATTGGCTTGCTTTTTGTATTTGAAATTTGATAGTGTTTAACAAATAATCTTGTGATTCATCGGCATCTGCTATTGGAAAATCAAATTGGTATTGAACATAATTCTCGAACATATTTGTTTGATTTATCGCTTGCGGTGCACCTATTCCTCTTAATTCATGCGGTCTATCACTCGTCAATACGACTAATGGTAAATGACTTAAATCACTTTCTGCAATTGCAGGCGTATAATTGGCAGCTGCAGTACCAGATGTACATAAAATTGCAACTGGTCTTTCACTACCTTTCATTAACCCCATCGCAAAAAAAGCAGCGCTACGTTCATCTGGATGAATCCAAGATTTCAGTTTTGGGTGTGCCTCTATAGCAATAGCTAGTGGCGTTGAACGAGAACCAGGGCTTATTACCACTTCTCTTATGCCATATGCATATAGTTCTGAGACTAATGTAAAAACTTGTTTTGTTAAAGCGTCTGTGTGATTACTCATATTTCTCTACTCCTAAAGCTTTCATCATCGGATTGAATTTAACCGCAGTTTCTTCTACTTCACTATCAGCATCAGAATTTTGTACAATACCGCAACCAGCAAATAAAGTAGCTTGATTCTTTTTAATTAACATCGATCTAATAGCTACGATGAACTCACAGTTATCATACATATCAATATATCCTACTGGTGCGCCATATAGACCTCGTGTACCAAATTCATTATTTTCAATATAAGAAATTGCTTCTTCCTTAGGATAACCACCTAATGCTGGTGTAGGATGAAGATTATCTAATAATCCAATATATGAATTTTGTAACAACCGTCCTTCAATTTTGGTATATAAATGATATAAATGATCATTTGTTAAAATTTGAGGTTTTTTATTAAATGTAATTTCTTCTACATAAGGTTTGATATCATTCAATATACTTTTAACAACAAAATGATGCTCATTTAAATTCTTGTCATCGTTTAAAAATGCATCAATATTTGCCTTATCTATGTCATCTCGATGTGTTCTTTTAATTGTACCAGCAACAGCTTTCGTCGATAACACGTCATCTTTGACTTCCATTAATTGCTCAGGGGTTTGGGAGAAAAACACACTATCTTGTGATTCAAGCACAAATAAGTAGCTATTATGTTCACCCTGCATTGCCCTATTGAGTATATATGGAATGTTAATGTTTTTATCAAACATAATAAGCCTTTTTCTTGCAAGGACAATTTTTTTATTTTCATCTAAAATATCAATTGTATCTTTAACTAACTCACGCCATTCGTCTTTATAAATATCGTCAATTCTTTTAATATCCCCTATTTCATCACTAGGTTGAACGTCCTTTTGTGTAAGTCTATCAATGATTGCTAAGAAAGTATCTATCTCAAACTTATCGGCTTCTACTGTATACGTTATAAATGATTGTCCCTGCTCCATCGTAACGAGTACTTCAGGTAAGACAAAATGATTAATACCAAACTCACGCCATTCATCACCTGATTTATGCGTTGAAAATTGGAAACCACCACAAATTTTCAAATGATGTCTTTCTGAATTTGGATGTATTAACTCAATATCATTTTTATACTTTTCCCACTCACGAAAAATAGATTGTTTATTTTCAAAATCGTTTTTAAATCTCGTGATAGCATGATAGCCAAAGAATGAAGTTTCGTTGTCATTTTTCTTGAAATAAAAACGGTCTCCCGCACAATCTTCGGTTAAATGAAATAATAATGTAGGCTCTAATTCATAATCTAATTTTGCTTCTACAGAAACCCAAGTATGGTTACTTTCGTATACCGCTTCGACAATTTCACTTTCCTTGACATCTAAAGTCATCTATTTCACTTCTTTCATTTCAATATCAGTTTACACTCATTATAATATTGTACCACTTTTCACAATCTGTGTACGTTTTTCAGCTTATTTCATGTAGACAATTTTTACGTAAGTTGACCTTTACAACTTCTTCTATTAAAATTAATTTGATAAAAATTAATTATATTAAAAGAATTCGAGGTAAATCATTATGGCATCTCAATACCAACAATATTCAACAGTCAGAAAATACTGGCACTTAATGCGGCCACACACATTGACTGCTGCAGTAGTTCCAGTTTTAGTAGGTACTGCAACTGCAAAAATATTCCTTCTAGGTAGTGAAGATCATCTAAAGCTTAGCTTATTCATTGCTATGCTAGTGGCATGTTTACTTATCCAAGCAGCTACAAACATGTTTAATGAATACTATGATTTTAAAAAAGGCTTAGATGACCATACTTCAGTAGGTATCGGTGGCGCAATTGTACGAAATGGCATGAGTCCAAAATTAGTCATGAACTTAGCCATAACATTTTATATTATCGCAGCGATTTTAGGTATATTTATCGCTTCCCAAAGTTCATTCTGGTTACTTCCTATTGGGTTAGTATGCATGGCAGTAGGTTACCTATATACAGGTGGACCATTCCCGATTTCATGGACACCTTTTGGAGAACTATTTTCAGGAATATTTATGGGTATGATAATTATTTTAATTGCCTTCTTTATCCAAACTGGTAACATACAAAGTTTAGCGGTATGGATTAGCATTCCAATCGTAATCACAATTGGTCTTATCAACATGGGCAATAATATCAGGGATTGGGTTAAAGATAAGGCAAGTGGTCGAAAAACATTACCCATTTTATTAGGGAAAAATAATGCTGTTCGCTTTTTAGCATTGATGTATATCGTTGCTTATTTGCTCGTTATCTATATCACTTTCTTTAAACCTGGTGGTTCGATTTTCTTCTTGCTAGCTTTATTATCTTTCCCAATGCCAATCAAAGCAGTTAGAAGATTTAAAAAGAACGACACACCTGAAACAATGATGCCTGCAATGGCTGCTACTGGAAAAACAAATACATTCTTTGGTTTCCTTTATGCATTAGGTATCTATATCAGTGCTTTATTAGGTGGGATTTAATAACACCCTGTATTTAATTTATTATATATACAAAATCGTTCTTCATTCATTTGATGAACGATTTTGTATTTTTACTAGTATATGCTAAACATGTACTAAGTGATAATGCATATGTCCATATAAATCAAATTCACTTTTAATTTCAAAACCTAATTTTTCATAGACACGTAATGCTGCAGTATTATCAACATCACAATTTAAACTCCATTTTTCATCTGGGTAGTTTGAAATGACATGTTTAATCAATTTCGTTGCTACACCATTTCCACGAAAATGAGGAAATGTTGCTACAGTTTCAATGTACCATTCATCATTAGCAGCCTCTTTCATCGGCATTGGTGTGCCATAAGATTTTATATCTTCCTCTAAATCCATGTCTAGCCATGCTTGTTCAAGTTCTAATTCTTTACTGCCAGGATATGCGATCAAACAGCCTGCAACGTTACCATCAATTTCATACACCCATACATTACTAATGTGCCCTCTATATTTTACATCTACCATGCTTTGTTCCATTATATTTAGCAAACGAAATTTTTCGACTTCCTTTACCATATCGATATCTAATTGACTCCAAATGATATAACATAATTCCGCAATATCTTTTTTGTCACTAGGCTTAGCTTTTCTAATCATTTTATTTCTCCTTTATTTATTACGATTATTAATTCCATTATATCTGAATCAATTTAAAATTTCGATGTAATAACAACCATATAATTCAAATTTTGTCACATTGTTTTATTTGTTCAATTTCACTATTTAAGAGATAATTAATACAATAATCTAGAAAATGAAAGGACATTATACACATGAAAGTAAACAAAGTTATATACGTCGTACTTGCATTTCTTTTGGGTTGGTGTGGCATACATAAATTTTACTCAAACCAATTACTACAAGGTATTATACATTTAATATTTTTTTGGACTGGCATCCCTTATATTATTGCTATCATTAGCGGGATATTAACAATTTTCTTTAACAAAGCAGATGAAAATGGTCTCATTACCCTCGAAAAATAGTTTTATACTAACTTGCTAAAAAATCCCTTACATTTTCATTACACTTATAAAAAATGGGTAAAGGTATGTAAGTAGCATGTATGAGTTTCGTTTAGGAGGTAAAATTTTATGAATATTATAAAACGTGTTTTTAGAACACTGATTGTCGGTTATATTGTAAGAGGAATTAGAAACTTAATAAGTAAAAAAACAAAATAAATTAAAGCCCCACTTCTCAATTTATTGAGTTAGTGGGGCTTATGCATGAGCTAGATCAGGCAATCCCTAATACCACTTCTCTATTTATTGAATTAGCGAGCTTATGTATGAGCAATGATGCTCTAGTCACATTGCAATAACGGAAAACAAATCCATATAATAATAAATCTCTCTCTTTTCTGCACCCATCCACATCTAAATTATTCATTTAAACTTACTTTTATGTTTTACTGAAAAGCAATTACTATTTGCTAATGTTGTCGCATAATTTTTATTACGTATTTATCGAAAATTAACCGGACGTAACAAAAAAAGTTAAATCAACGTATTATTTACATCAATTTAACGGGAATTCGGCATTACCTTTACCGTCTTTTAAATCTTCCATTTTGTTACGTTATAATGCTGCACCGACTTCGCCAGCTTCTTCATAGAATTTTAATGTTCGTCTATCTGAATTACCATTATGTAATTTTATATCTATACTCCGTTGTTCTACTTGTATTAATAATTGATCTAGTGTGTTCGTAATTTAAATATTCTTCCTTATCTAACAATATTGTTAGATTTTATATATTGCTTCAAATTTATTTTGTTAAGTGTTTTAATTGCTTTGGAGGTGATTATATTGAATCAATCTAATAAAAATCAAAATATTTTATCATCACTAAGTTATTTCAGTGTGTTTTTCGCACCAATTATATTTCCAATATTCGTTTGGATATTTGCTGAAAAACCAACTTCTACTCATGGTAGAAAAGCATTATTTAATCACATTTGGGTATATATTTTCTTATTCTTTGCAAATCTAGGTTTCATCTTTTCTCGAGAAGTTTTCGATAAACCTTTTGACAATCAAGAAGTAATATCTAATGTTTCATTCTGTATAGGCATTTTTTTATTACTCATTGCTGGCATTATATTTCTTTTCAACATCATTCGTGGTATCAAATTGCTTACGGATAAATAATATTGTCCCATCCTTAACTGGATGGCTTTTTCCATCTTTATATTCTCTCCCTTTCATCGTCTACATACTACAATCTATCAATACTGCCGTGACATTAATTACAAATAAAGCAGCTATAAAGACTTTAAAAAAGTTCTTGTTAGAAACAATGTTGATAATTTTACATCACTTTTGATAAGACATACCCATGCATCAATATATTAAAGTAAAGAATTTTCAATGCCATATATTAGTAAAAGATTAGGTCATGCAAATATTGAAATTACTTGGTGAGTATATAATCATTTGCTTGAATAATTGAAATCACAGGAAGATGATAAGCTACTTAAAGCCTTTAATTTCTAGCTGGACAACTCAACGGACAAAAAATTTTAAAAGTGTTCAAGTCGTCCCATGTTGACCAAAATTTATAGAATTCACTTTTGTATATTTTTCATAAAATAAAAAGAACGCTGATTTAACAACGTTCTTTTGTTATCCAAAGTATTTACTTGAAATGATTTTTCTGTTTTTACGGAAACAGTTAAAGCCGAAAACGATAAGGCTATTCAAGCGTTAGAAAGTATGGAAACTCACACCAATGCGTTGGCGTATCTTGTAAAATCTATATAACTATTAGCGTTTCATCGTCTTAAAAGTTCATTTAAGACACTTAACCAAACTTATCCAAATATAATAAAAACCCGTCAAATCAACGTTTTACTCACGTCAATTTAACGGGCTTATCTAATTTACGGAAACGGAGGGATTCGAACCCTCGCGCCGCTCTCGCGACCTACACCCTTAGCAGGGGCGCCTCTTCAGCCAACTTGAGTACGTTTCCAATGGCTCCACAGGTAGGACTCGAACCTACGACCGATCGGTTAACAGCCGATAGCTCTACCACTGAGCTACTGTGGATAAATATTATCTCTAATCAAGCACAAATATTATTATATCAATTAATAGCAAATTTTCAAGAGATATCGTAAAAAAATATGCAGAACATTTACACTAAATTAATATAATATTCCGCATATTCTACTTTTACATTAATATTTTTAATAAACTTTACTATTTACTTTCAAACAAAGAATACTTAGCAAGTGCTTCATATATATTTAATTGTGGTTTTGTATAATCTATAGGAGATTCTGGATCAAAAGTTGCAACTCTTGCCGCTCTATCCATCATATAATAATAATAAATACCATTTAAATATTGATGTTGCATGCTATGAGCTGAAATGTTTACAACGATAGATTGATTATCAACAAAGTTCACTTTGCATTTTTTATCTTTTAGTGATTTAATACTTTGAACATAATGGATATTAATCCATGTATTTTGTGTTTTTCTATCAGAATGTGTTGGAAAAAAATAAGTGGGAAATAAAGGAGTGAATAAAATCGGGGGCTTGCTGCTAATACCTGTAATTCGAATGGTATCCTCTTTTTTAAAAACATAACTACTACCATAAAATCTACAAGAGCGGTCAATAATTTTGTGGGTACGTTCTTTTATTGTACTTTCATCTTCTTTATACCTTAGCACTCTTGTACCTTCATATTGGCCAACGGGTAAATGGCACGGTTGCAATGACATATCACCTTTTTTAATAATATACGGTTGAATCATAGTTGTAACCTCCTTACAATTTTGGTGATACTCAAATAATATACTATCATCATTTTAAAATCAACTTATATTATAAAATATTTTCTATATATTCTACAATTAAATTTTAGTTACGAATCTTTTTCTATTTTTTAATTATTGAAAGTTTCGTTTTACACTTATTTTTTCGGAAAAGTCAGAATATTCGTTGATTTAAAAATCAAAACCTTGTATAATGTATTTTAAATATAGATAGAGGGGTTGTGTTGATAATGAAACATAATACACATGTAAAATACAATACTTTAGAGTCTTTTGTATCAACAATTAATGACTTAGGTATCGAATTAATCATTGATGAATCGTTAAGGAATGTCCGTAAGCAACAATTAGAAAATCTCATCGATCATGCACTTAAAAATAAAAACGAGAATGATTTCAAACGCTATACAAAAGAATATAAACTTTTGGAGGCATATCTCGTTGGTTAATTTAATTGTCATATATTTAAAATAAGGTCTATTCACTAATTAATTAAAGTTAGCGAATAGACCTTTTATATTGTTTATTTAAGACATTAATCTGATTAACTCATATCTATCAATATCTCCAAAATAGTGATAGATATCATAATCTGCTAATGCTTCTTCTATACTATCAAAGTCATGCAATGTGCCTTCCAATGCATGTTCTAATTCAGTAACGTCTCCCACACCAAAGAAGTCACCGAAAATTTTAGCATGTTCAATTCTTCCTTTTTTAACATCTAATTTAATTTGAACAAATCCCTTTTCAAATTTTTCTTCTCGTTCAAAATTATATTTAGGATTTCTACCGTAATTCCATTCCCAAGTACGATATTTTTCATTACTTAATTGCTCTATATTTGCCCAATCTTCGTCTGAAAGCTTATATTCTTCAACTTGTGTAGCCTCACCAAATATTGTTTTTAAAATAATTTCTTTAAAAGTATCAATATCTAATGGTTCAGTTAAGAATTCTGAGATATTAGCAACTCTACTTCTCACAGATTTAATACCTTTCGATTTAATTTTTGCTGGATTCACACGCAAGGCATTTTGAACTTCATTTAATTCACTGTTTAACATTAAAGTACCGTGGCTAAACATTCTATCTTTTACTTTGACCATGGCATTACCGGAAATTTTAGCTTTACCGATTTGAATATCGTTTCGGCCACTCATTTCTGCATCTAATCCAAGTGATTTCAATGCTTCAACTATAGGTTCAGTGAACTTTTTAAAATTATGAAAACTATTGCCATCATCATCCGTTATAAAACTAAAGTTTAGGTTGCCTGTATCATGGTACACGGCACCGCCACCTGAAATACGTCTGACTACATCTATACCATGTTCATCAATATAAGGTTGGTTCACTTCTTCAATCGTATTCTGATTTTTGCCAATAATAATTGAAGGACGATTGACATAAAACAGAAAATAACTATCGTCATTCGGCATGTGCTTTAATACATATTCTTCCATTGCCAAATTTAATGTTGGATCTGTAATATCATTATTACTAATAAATTTCATATACTGCACTCCTTTTCCTCTTAATACCCTTACCTTATTTATGCAATATTTTCATTAAAAATGCCAATCATTTAACTGATTTATACTAATTTTTCTAAAAAAAGAATGATAACTGTATATTTAAAGGTTATTTGTTTATTTGTCTGTCGTTTTTTTGTATAATACTATCTAGTTAGCATTTCTAGGGAGGATTCAATATGACTGTCGCAGAAGTCGGAAATATAGTAGAATTTTATGACGGTTTAAAAGGCCGCGTAGAAAAAATTAATGATAACTCTGTAATTGTAGATTTAACAATTATGGAAAACTTCAATGATCTAGACCTGCCTGAAAAAACTGTCATCAATCACAAGCGATATACAATCGTCGAACAAGAAGGATAGTTTATATGAATAGAATTTCAAACGCTTTAATCTGGTTTATTGTAAGCTTCATCGTATTTCACATTATTTTATATATCATGTGGGGTGAAAAGCAAGAATACTGGTACCTTTATACTGGTATCATGCTTATCGCAGGTATCAGTTATATATTTTACCAAAGAGATATTGAATCAAAAAGATTATTAACATCTCTAGGGATAGGTATTATTACGGGTATCGTACTCATTATTATACAGCTAGTTTTAGCAGCTATCTCATCAGATATTCAGTACGCATCACTGATTAAAGAGTTAACGCGAACAGGTGTATACTTTAAATGGCAAATGTTAGTTACTTTATTATTTGTGATACCGTGTCATGAACTTTATATGAGAACTGTATTACAAAAAGAACTACTCAAATTAAACATTCCAATGTGGTTAAGCGTATTAATAACAGCAATTTGTTCTGCTTCTTTATTTTTCTATCTAGATAAAATGTGGATTGTTTTCTTTGTATTCATCGTTCAAATTGTACTTTCATTAAGTTATTATTATACGCGTAGAATTGCTACAACTGTCATAGCACAAATTGTTGCAGTAGTTATTCTATTAATTTTCCACGGATAAATTGAAATAGAAACACAAGCTTATGAATGATGTAAAAAAGATTAAGATTTTACAGCTTATACCCCACAGTTTGAAAAAGATGAGGGCATAAAAGGTCTCTGAATGAAAATAAACGCCAATTTCTATTGAAATAATATAGAAATTGGCGTTTTCTTTGGTTTTAAGAGATTTTTATAGCACATAAATTTTATCAAATAATAACATTAAATGTTTGTTTTTGTTCGATGTGGTAGTCATTATCTTTTAAATTTCTAGCAATTAATTCAACCATCGTAATTTCACCCGTTTCGTGAATGACAGCATCTTCTAAATATTGCTTATAGTTTCTATAGCAGTAATCAGTCATACTTACACGATACATGTGGTCTAATTTAATATTTTCCAATGTCACACGATGGTATGGCTCTGCATTCATATCTATTGTATAGTTAACACCTTGCCAAAACGTACATAAGGTTTCATCTACGATTGTTAAGCTCAATGCGCCGTCACTAAAAGCTATATGTGAATAGCAATACTCTAAAATATCATGAATCTGTTGACCTTTCATTGTTAAATCAACTGGGACATCTGGATGAGGATAGGCATTAAATAAATCTTCATTTGTAATGATGCCATTGAGCCCCTCTTCACCACTCGTTGGTAAGTGTACACAAGATATATCATAATCATAGGCTAATCGAATACTATCATGTAATAACTGTGTGAATGGATGAGGTTTTGTTATAACATCACTCAAACCATTTACCTCTGCTGACAAAGCATTTTCGTTTATGCTTTCTTCACTCCAATTACAAACTGTTTTTCTATCATAAAAAGTCAAATCTAATAATGCTTGGTCTTCTGGATAATGATTTAAATCCACAATTTTAGAATTGACATCTTCTAATTCATACGAATTTGTGCGTTTTTTAAAGTTAATCTTCACATGTATAAGTTGTTCAGCATTTTGTCCTGCTTGTACATAAAGCGTCTGATCATCTCTACCGATAAACGTTTGATGTTGATGACCAGTAATTAATAAATCAATAACGCCTAGGGTCTGCATGATTTTTTCCGCTTCATTTACATTTTGCTCACGCTCATTAGAGGTTTTATTTAGTTGATTTAGTCCACCATGGTATATAACAATTAAAAAGTCTGGCATTTCGCTTTCATGAATAAATCGAATCCAACGTTTAGAAGAGCGTAATGTTTTTTCAATTCGTACATCATTTTCCATTTCAAAATGTTCACGCTCCATTAGCCCATCTGAAGTCAAACCCACTATTGCGATTTTGACACCTTCTATTTCTTTAATTGTATATGGTGTAGAAAAATATGGTTCTTTTGTACGTTTATATTCAATATTTGCCGATAACCATGGAAACCTAGACAATGATACTGCCCTTGAAAAGAATGACAGACCAAATTTAAATTCATTAGGACTAATACCACTTGCATCGTATTGCATAGCATTCATCAATTTTATCATTGGATGACGTTTATAAGGTGCTACAACTGCATAATAAAATGCTGCTAACGAACCTGCTAAACTACCACCACTGTCTAATAAAATAACGTGATCATTTGTTTCTCTAATACTTTTAACATAAGATCCTGCTCTATAAATATTGGAATTATTCTCACCACTTTGAAAATAACTATGCATATCAGAAGTAGTGATAATGTCTATTGCGATTTTTTCACTTTTTTTCATACGCCTCTCCCCTCATTAATATTAGTCTAACACGTTTCTAAAACAGCTTGAAATAATAATAAACATATATCATCAACAGTGAATATTTGCCAACTATACGCTTTTATCCTGAAACTAAAAGCACCAGTACATCATTTGTTAGATGTACTGGCACCATTGTTTCATAAACTATTCAGTTCAGATTTACATTTAACAATCAACCAATTTGTACGCGTTCTTTAGGATAATGAAATTTATCGGGTTCTCTACGTCCACCAATCATAATAATAAAACTGATTAAACCAACACGGCCAATTAGCATCAACACCATCAAGACACCTTTACTCATATCATTCACATCACCAGTAATACCTAATGATAATCCACAAGTTCCAAATGCCGACATAACTTCAAAAAACGCTTGTAAAAATGAAACCTTTCCATTTTCAACAACCAGTATAAAAATCATACTCGTAAAAGTTAATATGCTAGCCATGATAAAAACAGCAAATGAACGTTGAACATCAGTTATGTGAATTTCACGATTAAATGCTTTGATAGACGTTTTTTCAGGTTGGTTGCTAAAGTTTAAAAGGAATAATATTAAAATCGCAAACGTCGTAGTTCTAATCCCCCCACCGACAGAACTTGGGGATGAACCTATAAACATCAGTATACCCATAACGATATTCGTACCTTCTCCAAAACCACTTACATCAATAGTTTGAAGCCCTGCGCTCCTTGTTGTAGCTGATTGGAATAATGCATAAAATAGCGATTTGTGCCAACTCATATTCTGAAAAGCTTGGTTATGTTCGAATAAAAGGATAATTAATACACCGAAAATAAACAAACCAAAATAAGTGACCGTTGTGATTTTTGCAAATAATGAAAATCTAAAATTAGGAATTCGATTTTTGATATATGCTTTCACTTCTATCAATACAGGAAAGCCAATTGAACCTAACATGATTAAAAACATAACAATAGTTTGCACAAAATAGTCATTTGCATATGGTATAAGTGATTGTCCAGTTATATCAAGCCCACCATTTGTTGTTGCTGATACCGATACAAATAATCCTTGCATAATTGCATATTGAATGTCGGGATTATCTCTATAGAAATAAAATGCTAATAATGATGCACCAACAAGTTCTATGATAATGATTGTTCGAACAATATCTAAAATCAATTTAACAGTACCACTCATCGTATGTTTATTATTATCAAGCATGATTAATTGGCGTTCACGCATACCAATATGTTTACCTAAGACAACCCACAGCATAGTTCCAATGGCCATAACACCAATACCACCTAAATTTAGTATCAGCATGATAACCACTTGGCCAAATGTTGTGTAAGTATCAATAATGTTAACTGGCGTTAGACCTGTTACACTGACACCTGACACAGCAACAAACAAGGAATCAATTGGATCTACAGAGACATTGGACTTATGGACAAACGGCAAGTTCAGCATTAAAAATGCCACGATAATTGCCGCGATATAATACATTACAATCCCTTGTTGAGGACTTGATTTTTTTAACAATTGGTTGAAAATGGACAACGTTTCTTCACCTCAACGTTACTTCAGTTTAATCTTAATATCCTTTTCTTTACCATCCCTATATATTTTAGCTGGTAGCGTTTTTAAATCATCTTTATGATTAAAAATAATTTGTCTGTATCTAAGATTATCTTCTAATGCTTTACCATCTAATTCTACTATGACATCATTTTTTTGCAACCCGGATTTTTCACCTAATGAATCTTTTTTAACATCACCTACTAGCACGCCTTTTTTAACATCTTCTGGTAAATTAATAGATTGTTTGGTAGCTTCATCAACCTCACTAATATTAGCAATCTTCACACCTGTATTAGGATATTTAACTTCACCTTTATCTTCTAATTGCTTGGCAATGTCTTCAGCGTCATTGACCGGTATGGCAAAGGCAATACCTTCAACATTATCCATATCTATTTTCAAGGATGCTATACCTACTAACTTACTATTTCTATCAATCACGGCTCCACCTGAGTTGCCCGGATTTACAGGTGCATCTATTTGGAAAGCACTCATTAACACATCATATTGATCGTCTTTATTGATATCCACTGGTATGTGTCTGTTCAAACCTGAAATAATACCATCAGAAATACTTCCTTTAAAATCTACACCTAGAGGGTTTCCTACGACTATAATTGGTTCACCTAGTACTAAAGTACTGGAATCGCCTATTTTAATTGGTTTCACTTTACTATCCGATTTTACTTTAGCTTTAACAACGGCGATATCTGAATACTTATCCGTGCCAACAACTTTTCCAATCGCATAGTCATCATTACCATATGTAATCTTCTGTTCTTTTTTATCTCCAACCACATGTGCGTTGGTCATAATAAAAATAGAGTCGCCCACTTTTTTGTAGACGACACCTGAACCTAATTCATTTTCTTTACCTGCTTCTTGTGTCTCTTTTTCGGCAGAAGTTCTATCATCACTTGTATCATTTTCAACAGTTACTACTGAATGAATTGCACTGTTTGCACTTTTCATTGTTGTTGTATAAGCTTTATCTTTATTTTGATTATCGTTAAACACGCTATCATTTGAAGTACCATTTTCATCAACATTTTTGAATATAGCTTGTATGAGTGTAAGTAAAACAATAACTGCAACAACAATTAAAATTTTAGCCCAATGTTCAATAAAGAAAGCCTTAAC
The DNA here is from genome assembly GCF_017892075.1 of Staphylococcus sp. GDY8P119P. Classification (NCBI taxonomy): domain Bacteria; kingdom Bacillati; phylum Bacillota; class Bacilli; order Caryophanales; family Staphylococcaceae; genus Staphylococcus; species Staphylococcus sp. GDY8P119P. Next base: position 513,610 of record NZ_JAESKJ010000006.1, on the reverse strand, counting down.
TTTAACAGAAGTATTAGCTGTGCTTTCATGCTTAGTTTCATTGTTACGATTCGAATGTTCACTGGCACTTTTTTGGTGCTTCATTTGGAAAGATGTTTGTTCATCATTACTCAAATAATCATCAACTCTAGATTGTTGTGCATTCTCTGAGTAAAAGTTTTCTTCCTGCTGTTTTTCAGCTGGGACATGTTGTTCATTTGATTGTGCACTGTTATTTTGATCCACATTCTCAACATGTGATGATTTTGAATTTATATTATTTTTTTCATCCGCTATGTTCTCGTTTTCATTGTATGGATGATTGATATTGTCCGCTGAGGTTGACTCATCGTTTTCTGTTCTCTCTGGTGTATGTTTTGAGTTCCGTGCAGCAGCAATGGCTTGTTGTTGCTGAATTTCTTCTTGTGTAAGCTTTTCAATACGTGCTTTTCTTAAATTTTCTTTCACACGCTCTTCATTATTTTTAGCAAGTATTTCAGCCTTTTCTTCACGCTGTTTTCTAGCTTGACGTTCTTGTTGCACACGTTGTTCCCGTTCCTCGTTATGAAAGTACTCACGTCGTTTGCGTCCATACTTTACTTTTGGGATGACATGTTTTTTATTTTGCGTCACAATAAGCCCCCCTATTACTTTTGATTGCAATTCTATTATGACATATCAAATATAATTTTTCTGCTTTATTTTGTCATATAAAGTTAGCATACTACAGATTATAGTCTCTTTTATTAAAAAATTCTAACTTTATCTCATGAAAAATAAAACAAAGCCTGAGACATAGTTTTTTATGACTCAGACTTATTTATATTATTTATGTTCTTTTTTATTATTTTTAACAGAAGTTAACCAACCAATAATCACAAGTGCAATCATAACCGTCCAGAAAATAGATTGCCATAATACACTGTGCGGGAAGTGTTCCGGTAATATTTTAATATCTGGGTGCGCTAACACCATAATAACTAATTTAATACCTACCCAGCCTACAATTGCAAATGCAGCACCTTCTAAACCAGGATATTTATTCAATAGATTTACAAACCAAGTGGCTGCAAAACGCATGATGATTACGCCTAGCATACCACCTAAGAACATGACTGCAAACTGTCCAAGGTCCATACCACCAAAGTGTATACCAACAGTAGGTAAAGTTACTGCAATAGCAAGTGCAGCTAACATAGAGTCAATCGCAAAGGCAATATCTGCAAATTCTACTTTTAATACTGTGCCCCAAAATGCTTTTGGACTTGCATGCATTTCCTCACCTGACTCATCATAATGGTGGTCATCCGTACCATCTTCTTTTTGGTGATCTTTTTCATTAAAGAATGATATAAGATTCTTAATGGACATGTATAATAGGTAAATTGCACCCAATGCTTGAATCCACCAAAAATGTGCGATGATGCTTATTAAGAATAAAGAAATAAAACGGAAAATAAATGCACCTAACAGTCCATAAAACAATGCTTTTTTACGTTGTTCTGGAGGCAAGTGTTTAACCATGACTGCCATTACGACAGCATTATCTGCTGCTAATAATCCTTCTAAAAATACCAGTACTACTAGAACCCATAAATAAGGTAAAATTAAACTCGGATCCATTTAGGACAACTCCTTTAGTTTTTTACATAAAAATAGAGACCTAAGCTAAGTAAATGCTACACACATTTTCGATCATATACACGCCTATAGTAAATTAAACTTTTAGCTTTATATATTTTGTATGTTTGTAACATTTATAAGCAAAGGTCTCACTCGACAGTATTTTTCTGCCCATTTTACCGGAAACGTTTAACGTTTCGTAATGACGACAAAATGACTATGTTAAAAAGATATATAAAACAGACATTTCACAAAAATATTACTATCTCATATATCTCTTTAAAAACAGTTGAGTTACTCCCCTCCGACTACAAAGTCATAGGTATTCTATTAATAATATAGTATTATACACAATTAATCATATTATAACAAACTGTATAATTTAATTTCTGGAAATTTTTCTTCAAACCATCTCGTTGCAAACTCATTTTCAAATAAGAAAACGTAATTATCATAAACATCTTTAACAAGAATAGAACGAGAAGAGCTCATTTTATCTTTAATATCTTCTTCATTTTCAATCCATCTTGCAATTTTTGGACCAACTGGTTCCATGATGACATCGACATTATATTCATTTTTAAGTCTATGTTCAAATACTTCAAATTGTAACTGACCTACCGCACCAATAATAATTTGATTGGTATGCAATGCTTTATAGTATTGAATTGCGCCTTCTTGAACTAATTGTTCAATTCCTTTATGGAAATGCTTCTGCTTCATGACATTTTTGGCAGAAACTTTCATAAATAATTCTGGTGTAAACTGCGGTAATTCTTGGAAACTGAATTTTTGGTTGCCACCTACTAATGTATCTCCAATTTGGTAATTACCTGTGTCATACAAACCTATGATATCTCCAGCAACTGCGTGATTAACTGTTTCTTTATCATCAGCCATAAACGAAGTCGAACGTGTTATTTTCTGTTTCTTTTTCGTTCTTTGTAAGGTAACATCCATACCTCGTTCAAAAGCGCCACTAACTACCCTCATAAAAGCAATTCTATCTCTGTGTTTGGGATCCATATTGGCTTGAATTTTGAAAATAAAGCCTGAAAAATCCGTATCGTAAGGTGTAACTTCAATATCTTCTTTCGTTTGTCGTGCACTTGGCATAGGTGCATGATCAACATAAGCATTTAAGAAATTTTCTACACCAAAGTTCGCTAATGCTGATCCAAAGAACACTGGTGTTAAATCACCATTTCTCAAAGCTTCATTATCAAATGTTTCTCCTGCTTCTTCTACCAACATTAATTCTTCGATTGCTTGTGTAAAGGCGCTATCATTTTTAATATTATGATCTTCTTCCAGTTCATAATCATCATTTAAATGTAGTACATTTTGTTCATCTCTAAATGGCTCAATCGTATGTGTATCTCGATCAATGATACCAAAGAAATTTTGTCCCATACCCACTGGCCAATTCATAGGATACGTTTCAATTTCCAGTGTAGACTCGATTTCATCTAACAATTCAAATGGCTCTTTTCCTACTCTATCTAACTTATTGATAAACGTAAAAATAGGAATACCTCTCATTTTACAAACTTTGAATAGTTTTAAAGTCTGAGGTTCAATACCTTTTGCACAGTCTATAACCATTACAGCACTATCCACTGCCATTAATGTTCGATATGTGTCTTCGGAAAAGTCTTCATGCCCTGGCGTATCTAAAATGTTGATTTTATAATGATCATAATCAAATTGCATCACTGAACTCGTTACTGAGATACCACGTTCTTGTTCAACTTTCATCCAGTCACTTGTCGCAAACTTACCGCTCTTTTTACCTTTTACGGTCCCTGCTTCTCTTATTGCCCCACCAAATAACAGTAACTTTTCTGTTAATGTGGTTTTCCCAGCATCAGGATGTGAAATAATCGCAAAAGTTTTTCTGGATTCTACTTCTTCCTTTATACTCATTTGTTCTCTCCTTTAATTCTCAAATATCGATTGACCAATATCATCAGCAATTTGTACTGCTGTTGACTCATCAAGTAACGTAAACAAGTGTATCACAAGTTCCTCCTTGATATCATCATCATTTAACGAAGTATCAATTTCTAATGACCAATTGAGGTCTGGTATTGCCATAAGTAAGACATCAGCGTCATCATTTTTATAAATATAACTACGAACTGTTACACCATTCAGACTTATAGGCTTAATTTTCAACAGGACCACCGCCAAACTTTTTATAAGCCGCTTCTAAACCGATTAAGTCATCTCGATGCGGTACTTTTACATGACCAGGCATAATTTGATAAGGCTCACGCCCTTTTGACGCCAAGACAACTGTATCACCAGGATTAGCAATTTCAATAGCATGACGAATCCCTTCCGCACGATCTTCGAATTCAACATAATTACTATGCGTTGCGCCTTTAGCAAGTTCACTTGTTAATTTTTTTGGATCATCATTTGCTGGATTGTCAGGCGTAAAAATAACATAATCCGCTCTACAAGCGACACGACCCATTTTAGGTGTTTTCCCCATATCTCTTTCTCCAGCCATTCCACACAAGAAAATCAATTTCTGTTTTGCAAAAGGTTTCACTGCATCTATAAGTTTATCCATACCATCTGCTGTGTGTGCATAATCTATAATTAAATCAATTGGTAATTTTGGGTCTAAAACTTCAAGTCGACCCTCAACTGGTTCTAAGTTTTCTACCGCTTGAATAATTTCTTCTAAAGTAGCATCTTTTGCCCAAACAGCTATCATTGCTGCCATAATATTAGAGACATTGAAAATGCCTACATATGGTGACTTCACAGGAAATGTACCTTCAGGTGTATTAAAATCAAATGTTACACCTTGTAAAGACTCATGAATATTTTCAGCCTTAAATTGTGCATGTTCTTTGATGCCATACGTAAACACCTCGTAAGGTGTAACTGAAGCTAAATATTCTGAGAATTCATCATCTTGATTTAAAACAACATATTTTTCTTTTGATAAATCTTCACCTAACTGGCTGAATAATAATGATTTGGCATGACCATAAGCTTCCATTGTACCGTGAAAGTCTAAATGATCTTGCGTTAAATTTGAAAACACAGCAACATCAAAATTAACACCACTTAAGCGTCCTAATGATAATCCGTGGCTTGATACTTCTAAAGTCATAGCTTGTGCTTGTTGTTCTACAGCTTCATGAATTTTTTTCGTCAACGCAACTGTTTCAGGAGTTGTATTTGTACCTTTAGATTTTTCTTCGTTAATTTGAAAACCATTTGTACCTAAATAAGCACTACCTTTACCTAATTTTCTATATATGTGGTGTATCATTGTTGCTATAGATGTTTTGCCATTTGTCCCGGTAACACCATATGTAGTAAGTTGTTTACTTGGATAATTAAATAATACATTTACGAGTAAACTAGCAACACGCAACGTGTCAGGAACGATAACTTGCGTTACATCACCTTTCAACAGTTGTTCATGATTTACCACAATAACTTTACAGCCTTGATTCACAACATCTTGACAAAATTTATGACTATCGACGGTATAACCTTTAGAAGCAACAAATATGCTGCCTTCTTTAGCTGTACGCGAGTCCGTTGTTATATCATTCACATTCATATCTAATGTTCCAATCACTTGTTTAACTCTAATTTTTTTAAACAACTCGTTTGCATTCAACATTAACCGCTCCTTTATTTCCAATACTTCTATTATACACATTTTCAAGTGATTTTATAGAAACTAATATTGCATTTTGCCTTTTCTCTACCATTATATATTTTTTTCGTTTTTATTTAAAAACATTATAATTACCGTAAGTATAAACTAGATTTAAAATGTTAATCATATGTAATTAATTATGTAGATTTTCTTTTTTATTTGTTTAATTTCTTTTAAGATGACTTATTTTAAAAGCATGCGTGGTATGGTATAAATATAGAACAATCTAAATTTATCATGATATAATTTTTAAAAATAAGTATGAATTATTTTCTATGCGTTTGTAAAATGATATAATCTCTATTAATTATGTTTTTTCTTTCGCATGACAACAAAATGCGTTAAACTTAGCATGAGCTAAATTTATACTATTGGAGGGTGACTCAAAATGGTTACTCGTAACAAAAAAATATTGATTATTACTGGTTCTTTTGGTAACGGACATTTACAGGTTACTCAAAGCGTAGTAAACCAATTCAACGAAATGAATCTAGACAATTTAACTGTCATTGAACATGATTTATTTTTAGAAGCTCACCCAATTTTGACTTCTATATGTAAAAAGTGGTATATCAATAGCTTTAAGTACTTCAGAAATATGTACAAGTCTTTTTACTATAGTAAACCTGACCAAATAGACAAATGTTTCTACAAATATTATGGTTTGAATAAATTAATTAATTTATTACTAAAAGAAAAGCCAGATTTAATTCTACTTACCTTCCCTACGCCAGTGATGTCTGTATTAACTGAGCAATTTGATATGAATATTCCCATTGCCACAGTTATGACAGATTATAGATTACAAAAGAATTGGGTTACACCACATTCTCAACGATATTATTTGGCAACTGAGGAATTAAAAGATGAATTTGCTGAATTAGGCATTCCAAGAAATCAATTAAAGGTTACAGGCATTCCAATTTCTGATAAATTCGAACAAGATATCGACCAATCTGCATGGTTACGTCAAAATAATTTGAATCCTGACAAACCAACAATCCTTATGTCAGCAGGTGCTTTTGGTGTTTCTAAAGGATTCGATCAAATGATTAGCGATATTTTGACTAAAAGTCCACACTCACAAGTCGTCATGGTTTGTGGTAAAAACAAAGATTTGAAGCGCACATTATCTAGCCAATTTAAAAATTATGATAACGTACTGATTTTAGGTTATACAAAACAAATGAATGAATGGATGGCTTCAAGTCAATTGATGATAACAAAACCAGGTGGCATCACTATTTCTGAAGCACTAACGCGACAAATACCAATGATTTTCTTAGATCCTGCGCCAGGACAAGAGTTAGAAAACGCGCTCTATTTTGAAGAAAAAGGTTATGGTACAATCGCTTATTCACCCGATGAAGCTATACAACAAGTAGCCTCATTAACAAATCATCCAACTTCACTAGTGGAAATGTCTGAAGCAATGAGTGAATCGCGCATTCCATATTCAACATATAAATTATGCAAAGATTTGTTAGAACTTCTAGACCATTCGACACGTTATGAAGAAGTTTATGGAAAGGTTCCTTTATATGCAAAGCTCTTCGTTAAATAATACTAACTACAATTCAAGCACAAATTTTATTATTATGTTGATTATTTTATTTTTAATGGAGTTTGCTAGAGGTATGTATGTATTGAGTTACTTAGCCTTACTTCCAACGGCAACTTCTATTGCGGTAGGTGTTACATCTATCGCTATTTCTATTCACTTTATTGCTGATGCAACAACAAACTTTGTCATTGGTTTTTTACTTAAACGCTTAGGTACTAAACTTGTTTTAACACTTGGATTTTTATTAGCTTTTGGTAGTTTGTTTTTAGTCATTTGGTTTCCTACATCACCAATCATATTAATCACAAGTGCGATATTACTAGGTATCGCAGTGAGTCCGATTTGGGTCATTATGCTTGCAAGTGTTGATGAAAATAACCGTGGTAAACAAATGGGATATGTCTATTTCTCTTGGCTACTAGGCTTATTAGTCGGGATGGTTGGAATGAACTTAATCTTTAAATTCCACCCAACACGCTTTGCGTTTATGATGTCATTAGTCGTATTGATTGCATGGATTTTATACTATTTCGTTAAAATCAGGCTGACTAACTACAATACAAGACCTGTAAAGCAACAATTAGGACAAATTGTAAACGTGACCAAACGTCATCTCATTCTATTTCCAGGTATTTTATTACAAGGTGCTTCAATCACCGCCTTAGTCCCAATATTACCTACATATGCGACAAAAGTTGTCGGCGTTTCAACCGTAGAATATACAATAGCAATTATCATTGGTGGTATAGGTTGTGCCATTTCTATGCTATTTTTATCTAAAATTATAGATAACAATGGAACATTATTTATGTACAGTATCATTTTTGGTGGTTTCGTCTTATACACTATAATGATATTTGCTTTATCTATTATTACAGATATTAAACTAGTCTGGGGCTTAGCATTATTTATTGGCCTAATGTATGGTATCTTATTACCTGCATGGAATACTTTTATGGCTAGTCATATCCATATGGATGAACAAGAAGAGACTTGGGGCGTGTTCAATAGTGTTCAAGGTTTCGGGTCTATGATTGGTCCACTCGTAGGTGGTTTAATTACAGAATTCTCTAAATCTGTTAATAATACATTTTATTTTTCAGCATTAGTGTTCTTATTTTTAGCAATATTTTATGGCTTGTATTTTATTAAAAATAAAAAACAACACAATCACACTTAAGTATATGAGTACGTTTCAACATACAAAAGCGTCGCTATCATTTTAGAAATTATCTAAAAATATGATAGCGACGCTTTTAAAATTTCAATATTATCATCGATTAAAATGATAATTTTATATAAAAAAATTATGCAAAATTAAAATTCTCTAATACTTTCCATTTTTCTGCACTTTCATCATAGTAAACTAAAGAAAGTTGCTCAATTGCTTCTTTATAGTCAATACCCGCTAAGTTCAATTGACCAAAAATGTCTTCGAACTCTTGACTAGTCAAGCCTTGTGCAATTGTAAAATGTGGTACAAATGGATGTTCTGGACGACCATAAAAATCACCACTATTGAATTGATTAAATAATTTTTCTAAATTGTCCGTTTTGGCAACTTTAAAATAAATTACATTTGTAATTGGCGCAAAGTTTGATGCCTTTGTCGCGTGTACTTCAATCGGTGGTATCCCCTCGATTCTTGATTTGATTGTCTCTTTGACAGCGTCAAGATCACCTTCGTTTATTTTAAAATGCTCTTTAATCGTAATGTGTGGCATAATCGTTGCATAGTGAGCATCATAACGTTTACGGTATGCATTTACTTCATCTTGAAACGCTTTTGACGGAATTAATGCTAATCCTAAAATCATTTAAATTCCTCCTTTGTTTAACATAACTACATTATATCAAATTTCACAAAAATTCGTTACTTTTAACTAAATTTCCTACAGATAATTAAAAAGAAATATTATCTGATAAAAAATATTTTAATAAATCATCTAGTAAATGTTTCCAAGATTTCCATCTATGTCCCCCATCAAACTCTGCATAGTGATAAGTAATATCACTATTTTCGATAATCGATTTCAACTGGCGATTAGGTGTTAAAAAATCCGCTTGCTTTCCGGTCGTTGGTAAAGCAAAGTCTTTTTCTTCTAATCCAACTGTATGCCAAATCGTCAATTGTTCTTGAAATTGACATCGTTCAATTAATGTTTGTATTACCTCATCATGTTGAGGACTCAATAGACCTACTTGACTAAAAATTCTTGGATAGGATAAGGCTGTGATCAAAGCTGCACTCCCTGCTAAACTATCACCTAAAATAACTCTGCCATTTCCTACTTTATATGTTGGGAATTGAGCGTCTATAAACGGTAAAATTTCATTCGCCATACACTTTACAGTTAGTGCTGTTTTTGCTCCTTGAGGATGAAATTCTGCTCTTCTTTTTTCAACATCTTCATAATGAAAACCCACAAAGATTGCTCTTTCTACTTCATTTGCTTCCCATAATTTTTCATACGTTCTGTGTATTCTACCAAAGCTAAAAAAATCCAAACCATCAAAACAAAAGACGACCTTGTATTTAAATAATTCTGTGAAATCTTTAGGTAAATAAATAGAAAGTGTGATGTCTCTATCTAATATGTCGCTTGAAAAATTAATTTTATTAATTCGTCCTGCTTGAAAATTGTCCATAAAATAATGCGCCCCCTCATAGTCTTAATGACATTGTATCAAGAGACGCAATATTTTAAAATAACTCCTTTTTATTTAGCAAAGTAAGATATTATTTTTTAATCGTTAATATTCTCTTTTTTAAGGCGTTCAGGATAATCTTTTAGCCAAAAAACAGCATTGGGTACTTTTTCTGGGTCTGGTTTATAAATCGCTTTTCTACCAGATCCTAAACGCTTTTTCTGCAATTCATAATCTTTCAATGCGTTTATAGCTGGTTTATGTAATAGCCAAATCGCTATGATATTAAGCCATGCCATCATGCCTACACCTAAATCTCCCATTAACCATGCTATATCTGCCGTTTTCACTGCGCCATAAACTGTTGCTAATATCAATACAATACGAGTTATATTGATAAATATAAAGGAAGTTCTATAATTTGCAGATCTCGTTAAGTATGCAATATTGGTTTCTGCAATATAGTAATAAGCCAATATAGTAGTAAAAGCAAAGAAAAATAATGCAATTGCTATAAAGTAAGATCCGAATCCAGAGAATGATGGATCAAAATGATAACTTCCGCCTTGTAAAGCCTTATCTATACCTGCTTGAGCATACATTGCTGTACCAGAATAATCTTTATCTCCATTTGACATTTCAACAAAGATACCATTATCTTTAATCAAACTCGCTTTATCACTAGGTGTATTGCCACCATCCGTTACATTATATGTACCAGAAAGCAAGATGATTAGTGCGGTTGCAGTACAGACAAATAAAGTATCAACGTAAACTGAAAACGCTTGCACCAAACCTTGTTTTGCTGGATGTGACACCTCTGCTGCCGCGGCTGCATGTGGTCCAGTACCTTGACCAGCCTCATTTGAATAAAGACCTCTTTTGACTCCTATTTCAATCATTGCACCTACAATCCCACCAAATGCTGCTTGCATGCCAAATGCAGATTTGAAAATTAATGCAAACAATGCAGGAACCGCTTCAATATTAAGTATAATGATAATAACCGCCATTAATATATAAAACACTGCCATAAATGGTACAACTGCTGTCGCTGCATTAGCAATCCATTTGATTCCCCCAAAAATAATTAATCCGATAATGATTGCTAAAAATATGGCTACAACCCATGGATTTAATTGAAACGCATTTTTCATAGAACTGGATATAGCATTGGATTGAACACCTGGCAATAATAATCCGACTGAAATTACAGTGACAATTGCAAAGATCAATCCATATACTTTGCCCAGTTTCCCCTTTATACCATATTCAATATAAAATGCTGGTCCACCTCTATATTGTCCCTTCTCTTCTCGTTTATATATTTGTCCTAGTGTCGATTCTATAAAGGCGCTACTTGCCCCTAAAAATGCTGTAGCCCACATCCAAAATACGGCGCCTGGTCCACCAATAAATATTGCTGTCGATACACCTACAATATTACCAGTACCTACACGACCTGCTAACGATAAGGCGATTGCTTGAAAACTTGAAATACCAGTTGGTGACTTTTCCCCTTGAAACATAAGTCGAATCATTTCTTTAAAGTGTCTGACTTGGAAAAATTTCATAAATAGTGAGAACAATATACCAGTGATTAACAAACCATAAACTAATGGTTTGCTCCATACTATGTCATAAAGCCAAGTTAAAAAACCTTCTATCATAACGTATCCCCCTTGTTATACCATTAAAGAAAATGATATTTTTTAATATTATACACATATGTTATGTTCCGCGCAACGCATTATATAAGTTATTATTTTAACAATTTATATAATGTGTTATGAATTTTTTATATAAATAACATTAATATATTTAATACTTATATTATCTTATAACGTACTATTTATTATTAAGTAACAATTGTTACTTACCTGAAATTGCAGTCAACCACACGGTGCGACTAAGTACATACTTTCACAAATTTACCTTTTGTTCTATCTTTTTTTAAGATATACTGAATTATAAATTCAAATAAAGTTTTATAGGAGGAACCATTCTATGCTTAACAAAGTATGGTTTAGAACAGGTATCGCTTTATTAATCCTGTTTTTACTAATCAAATTGATTATGGAAGTACATAGTATTTTCACACCATTCATTATTATCCTTCAATCTGTGTTACTGCCATTATTATTGAGTGGCTTTTTGTTTTACATTTGTTTGCCTTTTCAAAAAATACTTGAAAAGAATCATGTGCCACGCTGGGGTAGCATTACTCTAATCTTTATAGGCTTAATCATAATTATTAGTATTGTTATTGGGGTATTAGCTCCGTTAATTGCAGAACAAATTGAAAACTTAGTAACTCAAATACCTGCATTACAACATGAAGTTCAAAACATCATTAATTTCGCTCTAGATCAAATGGAAAGATTGCCTAATGATGTAACAGATCGCATTAATAAAATGGTACAATCTATCAGCGACAGTACTGCTGATATTTTATCTAACTCTTTAGGTTACTTAACATCATTTATTTCAACACTTTTCTTACTGATAATGGTTCCGTTCTTTTTAATTTATATGTTAAAAGATCATGAACGTTTTATCCCTTTCATCGCAAGACTATTTAAAGGAGACAGAAAAGTTTTCACTGTAGAATTATTGAAAGATTTAAATGAAACTGTTAAATCCTATATTCAAGGCCAAGTTACAGTAAGTATCATTCTTGGAATTATCTTATACATTGGTTATTCAATTGTAGGACTTAACTACACATTATTACTCGTTATGTTTGCATGTGTAGCAAATATGATACCGTTCTTAGGTCCTTGGATGGCATTTGCACCCGCTGCAGTCATTGCAATTATTCAAAGCCCTACAACATTTATATGGGTATGTATTATCACGCTGATTGCACAACAATTAGAAGGTAATGTGATTACACCTAACGTAATGGGTAAATCACTTAGTATTCATCCTTTAACAATTATTGTAGTGATATTAGCTGCAGGTAATCTCGGCGGTTTCGGTCTAATCTTAATAGCTGTTCCATTATATGCTGTCATTAAAACCGTTGTCAGAAACGTATTCCGTTATAGACAAGAAATTATTGCAAAAGCCAATAGTGATGTCAAAGAATAAAATAATGATATAAAACAAAAAGACTATTCGTTTCAGTTGTTGAAACGAATAGTCTTTTTATATGTTAATAATTAAATATCTTTAATTATTTAACGATATGATAACCACTGTCTACATGGATATTTTCGCCTGTAACTCCACTTGAAAAATCACTCAATAAGTAAGCTGCAGTTTTACCTACTTCTTCTTGGTCTACATTACGTTTTAATGGCGCACGTTCTTCAATTTCTTTCATGATTGTGTTAAAACCACCAACACCTTTAGCGCTAAGTGTACGAATTGGACCAGCTGAAATCGCATTGACACGGATATTATCTTCACCCAAATCTAATGCTAAATAACGTACATTTGCTTCTAAACTCGCTTTAGCTACACCCATCACATTGTAATTTTGCACAGCATACTCGCCACCTAAATAAGTAGTAGCAACAATACTACCACCCTCAGGCATGATTTTTTTTGCTTCTCTAGCAACAATTGTTAATGAATATGAACTAATGTCTTGTGCCAATAAGAAGCCATCACGAGATGTATCTGAAAAACGACCTCTTAAATCTTCCATGTTAGCAAAAGCAATCGAATGATAAACACCGTCAATGTTACCTACTTCTTCTCCAATTTTTGCAAAACCATTGATAACATCTTCGTCTTTTTGTACGTCTATTTGATACATTCTAATTGTTTGTTGATCTAACTGTTCAACAAGTTTTTCCATTTCTTTTTTACTACGTTCTTTACGATATGTAAAAACTAAATTCGCACCTAATTTGTCTAATACTTTAGCTACACCAAAACCGATACTACGCTTATTAGCAATACCCATAATGACGAATGTTTTATTTTCTAAATTTAACATGAAAATAACTCCTTTTTTAAATTTTCATTGTAAATTGGTTCGAGATGTTAAAATCATACTTCCTATCACTTCGCTCGATGCCAATTCTAACAAACTTTATTTTAACATTGGTTTCATTGTTTAAACAATTCATTTTACATTCTATAAACGAATTCATCGTTTTTTGCTTTCTTTCGAGTTGAAATTTTGACCAACGCTTCATTCAATTAATCAGTACTAACAGCTTAAAGTAGCTTGCATATCGTTCTTTCACTATTTATTAATACATATTTTAGGACTTCAATATTATCCTAGATACAGATGTTAATAATAAAATTCTAATTCACGTTTTAACTCATCAACATATTCTTTAGATCCCGTTACAATAACACGGTCTTTATAGCGTAATTGAGTATCACCATGTGGTACAATCGATTCATTATTTCTAATGATTCTCACAAATATGATATCCCCATCAAACGGGAAATTACGTAATTGAATTTGATCATATTTATGATTTAGCATTGCAATTTCATATAAAGATGTTTCCACATTACTTAAAAGATTAAGCATATTGGGTGTTTCTATTAAACCTTTCAAGAGTATCTTATTACTCATAAAGCCACTAAATACTTCTATACCTTCACTTTGTAAACCTTCATCACCAGTACTCGCTTCTAACCTACATATAACTCGATTTACACCATGGCTTTTGGCCATTAAAGCCACTTTTCTATTAATATCGTCATCATTTGTAGAACAAACAACAATATCTCTTTCAAATAAACCTAAGCGTTCTAATAATGGTTCTTCATAATCTGCAATTTCAATCATCGAAATTGCATCTGATAATTTACGCTTATCACTTAAATCATTTCTATAATATAACGAAACTTGATAAAGCTGTGATGTTAAATTCTGAGCAATTGGTATGGTTAATTGGTTTTTACCTATTAAACTCACTTCAATCTGTCTTGTTGCTTCATCAGGCATCGGGAACATTTTCTTAAATATAATTGGTACAAAAACACATGTAATAACTGCACTTAATATTAAAATACCTGATATTTCAGATGATATTGTTCCAAGTTTTTCAGCAATTTTTGCAGAAGCAATAACCAACGATAAAGTTGACGTTAGCAAGAAAGCTGAAGAAATTGTTGTTTTCATATCAAACCATCGACGTATATAAAATACTGGTATTAATTTAGATATTAAAAAGGCCAATATTAAAAATGGAATGATAAGTAATAATGAAGGCTCTTTTATTAACATTGGTATATTTAAATCTACACCAACCATGATAAAGAATATTGGAATAAAGAATCCGTAACCAAAGGAATCTAATTTCTCTACCATATCCTCATCAGGACCCAGTAAAGAAACAATCACGCCGGCTAAGAAAGCGCCTAGAATATTTTCTGCACCAACGCCTTCCGCCAAAGCAACTAGCATGATAATTAACGCAAATACCGCACGTATACCAATTTGTGTTGTACCATCCATCAGTTTTTGCAAGAATTGTGCTTTCTTAAATAATCCACCTAGGAAATAAAAAACAAGCGCAAATACTACTAAACTACCTATTAACCAAAGTGATGTGCCACCTGAAGCGTGTAGTGTTCCGTACGCAGTTAATAATATCATTGTCACTAAGTCAGCTAATACTGCTACTAATAATATGAATTGTCCGATAGTTGTACGCATAATATTCATTTCTTTTAGTGTAGGTACTACAACACCTAATGAAATAGTAGAAATAATAATAATCATTAATAAAACATCATCAATTAAACCAAACCATTTAAATGCATATGCAAATACAATTGAAATAACCATAATAAATAAAAATACAGTAAGTGCTAATTGTAAATGACCGGGTTCTTTACTTTTTTCATTATCTTCTAATGAGCCTTTGTCTTTTTTAAATGCTTTAAAATCAATTTCTAAACCACTCAAAAACATTAAGAATATAAAGCCTAATGTAGATAAAATATTTAACATAGCATCACGTTCTACTATGTTTAAAAAAGAGTGCCCAATAAGAATACCCATTAATATTTCTGCTACAACAACAGGCAAGAATGTAATTCGCAATCTATTGATTAGTATCGGTGTAAGGAATGCTGCCATTACAACGACAACAAGTGATAAAAATTCCATGTAACCCCCTATAATAAGTAAGACATGAATGAAGTTGCTAATCCAAAGTAAATCAACATACTCACAATATCATTGATTGTAGTTATAAATGGACCACTAGCAACTGCAGGGTCAATTTTTAGTTTATTCATAACTAATGGAATCATTGATCCCACTAATGTACCTACTGTCATAGCAATTGTTAAACTGCTTGCCACGATCGTAGCTAAAATTGGCTGTCCATAAAGCACCATTATAATAATAAACAGCAATATAGCACAAATCAAACCACTTAAAAAACCGCTACCTGCTTCTCTCAATGCGACTTTAAAATTACTTTGTTCGTCAATTTCACCAGTTGAAATATTACGTACTGATACGGCAAGTGATTGTGTCCCAGAATTACCAGACATACCACTGATAATTGGAATAAATGCTGCCAATAATGACACTTGTGCTAATGTATCCTCAAATGATCCAAGTATCGTGGCTGTGATCATTCCTAAAAACGTTAAAATAATTAGCCATGGCAAACGTTTCTTAGCAGTTTTAATGACTGAATCATTGGTTGCATCAACATCAGATACCCCGGCTAAACGAGAGTAGTCTTCACTCGCTTCTTCATCCATAACATCTAAGATATCATCGATTGTAATAATACCTAATAAGTGATCTTGATAATCGACAACTGGCATAGCGATAAAATCATAATCACGCATTTTCTGCGCAACATCTTCTTGGTCATCAGCAGCATTAGCACTAATCACACGTTCGCTCATTATGTCTTCTATATAAGCATCATTTTCTGCTACGATTAAATCTCTTAGTGATAAAACCCCAGCTAATTGTTTATGCTCATTCACTGCAAATATGACATAAATTGTCTCAGCATCTGGCGCTTGTTCTTTAACATGCATTAAAGCTTCTTTCACTGGCATTGTTGATTTTAAAGAAATATATTCCGTCGTCATGATACCGCCAGCAGTATCCTCTTCGTAATGTAATAATGCTTTAATTTCTTTTGCATCTTCACGGTTCATCAGTGTCAACAAGCTAACAATTTTCTGCTTAGATAATTGATTCATAATGTCTACTGCATTATCGTATGACATATTTTCTAACACTTTGCTAGCATATGTAGCATCCATAGTATCGAACAGCGCTTCATACGCTTCTTCATCAATTTCTAATTGTTCAAAGAAATCTGCTACTTCTTCAGGGGACAATACTTCAAACATTTTTTGTCTAATATCTTCATCGCTGTCTTCAAAGTATTCACTTTGTTCATATGTGTGCATCGCTAAGAATTCTTCTCTAAATTCACCAATATGATTTTCATGCAGTAATTTATCTAGCATTTCTTGATCATATACTTGCTCATCTTCTAAAACGATTTGGTCTTTTTCATTTGCCAAAAGTCCCACCTCCATAGTTACTCAAATTATATCATATTAAATATGTTTTCTATTGCATCATATTTATCTTGTATTTCAATCTTTTGATCATAGATTGGATGTATAAAAGATATTTTAAAACATCGTAACAACTGATGTTTAAAATACGAATGTTCTCCTCCATATAAATCATCACCCACAATAGGATGTCCTATATGCTGAAGATGGACGCGAATTTGATGTGTCCGGCCTGTTAATAAAGTAACTTCACATAAACTGTAATTATTTTTATGGTCTAAGCATCTATATTTTGTTTTTGCTTGTTTACCATTTGAATTGACTTGTCTTGTAATAATACTAGCAGGATCTCGAGCAATAGGTGCATCTATGATTCCCTGTGATTGCAATTCACCATAGCATACGCATAAATAGGTTTTATCAATATGTACGTTTGACATCAGATGATGTAAAAAACCATGTTTAGCAATCACAACAATACCTGAAGTATTTCGGTCAATCCTAGTGACAATATGCGGTACGATGTTTTGTCCTGATTGTTTAAAATAACCTAGAACTTGTTCAGCTAAACTAAAATGTTTATGTTCCCTTGATGGTGCGCAGTTTTGAAAAGCTTTTTTAGAAACGATTAATAAGTATGCATCTTCATATAAAATATTTAAAGGCTTATTGAATGGGATTAAATTATTACTAGCTGTCTCGTAACCTAAATGTACCTCCACTATATCGCCGTTCTGTAATTGCTTACGCACAGTTTCTGCTTGTCCATTAACAATTAAAGCGCCATTATGCTTAATGGCGCTAATTGTATTCTTAGAATACCCTTGCTCCTGTAAAAAAGTTCTTAGCATTTGAGGGTCTCTAATCATATACGTAAATTGCATTATTCATCGTCTCCACTTGAAATAAAGGAATCATGTACTCTTTTCCAAAATGGAAATGGTCTAAACCTAGCAAATCTAATTTTTTCATTTGCCACCCTAAATTGAATTGCATTAACATTTTTATGTTTTATGCTGACGTGATCTATGGTCGTTAAAATCTTATCATGATTCACTGGTGTAATCAGACATGTATGATGTTTGGGCAATACTAATGGTGACCCAACCGTTCTGAATACTCTATTATTAATAGAAGCGATTTCGGCGATTTGCATCGCTTCCAAAGAAGGATGTATTAACGCACCACCCAACGCCTTATTATATGCAGTAGAACCTGATGGTGTTGACACACACAGTCCATCTCCTCTAAAGCGTTCAAATTGGTTTCCTCTAATATTCACATCCACAACAAGTGTAGAACCATTTTCAGTTTTCATCGTCGCCTCATTTAATGCTAAGTATCTCGTCTCATATCCATTATCGTTATAACGCACTATAATTTCTAATAGTGGATATTCTATAACTTGGAATTCTGAATTATTAATTTCAATAATCAATTTCTCTACTTCATGTGGCAACCAATCTGCATAGAACCCTAAATGTCCAGTATGTATCCCTACAAATGCGCACCTCGATAACATGTGACTATACTGATGGAAAGCCTGTAATAAAGTACCATCTCCACCAACTGATATGACTATTTCAGGATTTTCCGTATCTTCAACCATTTCAAAATCTTTCATGTGATTAATCATCTTATGCTTTAAAGCGTTCGACTTTGAATCACCTTTAGATAAAATTGTATAGCGCATGATTGCACCTCCTAGTCATTATCATGCTTTTTAGCACGTTTTTTGGAATAGTATTTTTGAGCTTCTTGAATTTCCTCTTTAATTTCTGACATTTCTTCATCAAGTAAAAACGCTGCTTCAGCCGCACGTTCTAGTCGGTGCTGAATTTCTGGCGGATAATCTCCATCATATTTATACCGCAAAGTATGCTCGATTGTTGCCCAAAAATTCATGGCTAATGTTCTGATTTGAATTTCTGCTAAAATTGACTTTTCACCTTTAAGTGTTTCGATTGGATATTCAATAATTACATGATATGAACGATATCCACTTTGTTTTGTATTACTGATATAATCGCGTTCTTCTACTACTTTGAAATCTTGACGTTGTCTCAAGAGATTGACCACAATATCGATATCATCGACGAATTGACACATTAATCTCAAACCTGCTATATCATACATTTCTTCATGTAATCGATCAAATGAGATTTGTCTTTTATTTGCTTTATCAATAATGCTAGTCATAGGTTTAACACGACCCGTCACAAATTCAATCGGTGAAGCATTATCTTCTACATCATATTGTTTTCTAAGCCCTTTTAATTTTACTTTTAATTCATCAACTGCTTGTCTATATGGAGATAAAAACTGATCCCATTGATTCATTGTGCTTCACTCCGCTTCACTCTAATTCGAAAGTATCTTCCACAACAGAAACAAACTCCTTACCATAGTTTGAATTACCTTGAATATTTTCTAATATATAATTAAATTCTCTATCGAATTGTTTTAGTTCTAAATGATCATTAACGATAATCTTTTTATTTTTATTTTCATGTAGCATAGACCAGGTTTCTTGAACAAAAATCAAATATGAATACGACTGGCCGTCATCTAAGATATATGCAAAGCTATAATTATCACTATCAACAAGCATTTGTCCTGCTTCTTGTAAGCCTTCTGTAGATTGTTCTGTATAACACTTTAAACTATCTTCTGTTACTTTAATTTCATTCACATAAATACGCATGCTTGTTCCTCCTTATTCTTCATTATTTTAACATAATTAAGACGTACATAACACGTTACATGACTATTATTATGTCATCAATTGACTTAACGTAAATATAATAATTTTCAGTGTATAATGCAATCTAATTTAAATTAACTTACAAGTCCTTTAAAATGAATTATCATATATATTTAAGGAGTGTAACGCGTGGCAACTAATAATGAAATTGAATTTAAACAGTTATTGTCTGAAGACGATTATCAAGCTATATACAACACCTATTTTTTAAATATCAAACCATTTAGTCAAACTAATTATTACATCGACACATTAAATTTCGATTTAAAATCTCATCAATCAGCTTTGAGAATTCGCGTTAAAGATGATGCATACGAAATGACGTTAAAAGTACCAGCTGAAATTGGTTTGATGGAGTATAATTTCGATACAATCGTTGAACCAAAACTAAACAAGCACATCAAAAGTCAGGATCTGCCCCAAGATATTTTAAACCAACTCCTAAAGATGGACGTAGATATTGATGCATTAATCGTATTAGGAGACCTAACTACCGAACGTATAGAAAAAGAAATTAACGGAAATCTACTTGTTTTAGATAAAAATTATTACTTGGATTTCCAGGACTTTGAACTTGAATATGAAGTAAATGATTATAATGAAGGATTAGTTCAATTTAAATCGATTCTTAATCAATTTAATATCAATCATGAAATTCCAAACAATAAAGTCCAAAGATTTTTCAATCGCAAACGTAAATTAAACAACAGCTAATTGCGCACAATATTAAGAAGTCGAATTACTTCCAAATGTAAAAATTCATGTTATATTAGTATTATATTAATAGGATATGGTGATACTATGACTCAAACACCTTACGAGGTTATCGGACAAGACGCCTTATTTAAAATGATTGACCATTTTTATGATATGGTTAAACGTGATGATAGAATCAATCATTTGTTTCCTGGAGATTTTGAAGAAACAAGCAGAAAACAAAAACAATTCTTAACACAATTTTTAGGTGGACCTCAACTGTATACAGAAGAACATGGTCATCCTATGTTAAAAAAAAGACACTTGGAATTTGTAATAACAACATACGAACGTGACGCATGGCTTGAAAATATGTATAAAGCTATTCAACAAGCAGATTTTTCTGCAGGCGTCGGGGATTATTTATATGAACGATTACGTTTAACAGCGAATCACATGGTTAATTCCGAAAATTAATTGTAGGTGAAAAAACATGGCTGAAGAATTAAAATTGATAAATGCTAATAGTCGTGAAGATGCAAATCTTTCACCTTTGAGTAAGATTGAAATTTATTCCTTTTTCGATCCATTCAGTAAAGAGTGCTTTAAATTGTCTGCGATACTTTCAAAATTACGACTTGAGTATAAACAATATATAAGTATTAGACATATTTTAAACCCTTCTTTACGCGTATTAACAAAATGCCAAGCACAAAGTACATCAAATTTAGATAATATTGCACTTGCCTATAAGGCCGCCGAACTTCAAGGTCGATTACGGGCGGAGCGTTTTATCCATCTTGTTCAAAATGAGATAATACCAAAACGAGATATTATCACTGAAGAGATGGTCAATAATTGTATAAGTAATGCTGGCCTTGATTATGAAGTCTTTAAAGAAGACTTACATAAAAGTGCTTTAAGGGAAAGCTTACAAGTTGACTTGCATATCGCTCGAGAAATGGAAATTGAAGAAGCACCTTCTCTTGTATTCTTTAATGAAGATATTCATGAAGAAGGTTTAAAAGTCGAAGGCTTGTACCCTTATCACATATATACGTACATCATAAACGAACTGATTGGTTCACCGATTGAAAAAGAACTCCCACCAAGTTTGGAAACTTACATCTATCAACAACAATTAGTAACCAAAGAAGAATTACTGACTATTTATGAATGGCCTGAAAAATTATTGAATAAAGAGCTGAAAAAATTAGCATTACAGCAAAAAATAGAAAAACTTAGCTCACCAGAAGGTAAATTTTGGAAGTCAAAAGTTTGAAATATTAATTTTGTTCATATCTATATCAATATACTGCACCATAAAACGTAGTATATTTTATGGTTAAAAACTTGTGACATACAACATGCTTACTTTCCGAACCAAAAGCTAAAAGCATAAGTCAAAATAAAATGACTTTAAAATATTTTATATAGGTTAATGATTTAGCTAGAAAATGTTTCATAAACTTATAAAAGTTAAATAAATATTTTGAATATACGCTAATATCATTGTAGATAGAATTACAAAATTTCATAAAAGTAAAGAAATGCCAACTTCTATATGAGGACTAAAGAAGTTGGCGTTTTTTATTTATTATTCCTAGTTATGATCACTCAATCACTTTTTTGTATAATATATACCTGCAATTACTTGCTTAGTAGTTACTAATAGTTAATCATTATTTTCAATATACATTCATGTTTTATATAAAATTCAAGTCAAAATATATGCTGAAATATCTGAATAGTTATTCAATTTCTTATACATATAAAAGTCTTTAAATTTGAACATAAAAAAACGCCGTGTCTGATTACACGGCGCTAAACAAAGGGGATGGGAGAAATTTTTCACTTCAAACAAAGGGGTATGTTTGTTATGTGATTAATTTCATGTATATAATATAACACGGTGTTATATACCTTTCAACCTTTAAAATTAAATAAATCTCCTTTGTCACAAACTTGTCATATTGTAAACGAATACATTCATACTAAGCTTTCATTAACTTTTCAAAAGCGTCTAATTTTTGTTCGAACACTTGGCAAGCTTGTTCAATTGGTTCTGGAGTTGTCATATCTACACCTGCGTTTTTTAAGATTTCAATAGGATAATTTGAACTACCTTTTTTCAAGAATTCATTGATATATCGCTCAACAGCAGGTTTACCTTCTGTTAAAATTTGATGACTTAAACTTTGAGCTGCACTGTATCCGGTTGCATATTGATACACATAATAATTCATATAAAAGTGTGGTATTCTAGACCATTCTTTACTAATATTTTCATCTGTTTCAACAGAATCTCCAAAATATTTTCTGTTGAGCGCTGCGTATTCTTCATTCATACGGTTAGCTGTTAATGGTTCTCCTGCTTCTTCTATTTGGTGGATTTTATGTTCAAACTCTGCGAACATTGTTTGTCTAAATAGTGTTGCACGGAAACGTTCAAGTTCTTGGTTTAATAGTAATAATCTGCGCTTGTCATCTAAATGTTTATCCATATAATCACTTAATAGTGCTTCATTACAAGTCGATGCAACTTCTGCAACGAAAATAGTGTAATCACTTAAATTAGATGGTTGATTTTGACGACTAAAGTAGCTATGTGCTGAATGACCAAATTCATGTACTAAAGTATACAAATCAGAAACAGTATTTGACCAATTTAGTAAAATAAACGGATTTGTTAAGTGTGCACCTGATGAATAACCTCCAGAACGTTTACCTTTATTTTCAAAGACATCTACCCATCGATGATTCAATCCTTCTTCTACAACTTTCATATATTCTTCACCCATCGGTTGTAATGCTTTCAACATCCAATCTTTAGCCTCTTCGTATGGCATTTCAAATTTAATATCTTTAACAAGTGGTGTGTAAACATCATACATTTTCATGTCATCTAAGCCCAATAGTTCTTTACGCAATTTAGTATAGCGATGAAGTAAAGGTAAGTATTTATGAACTGTTTTCACTAAATTATCATATACAGCTTCTGGAATGTGATTATTACTTAACGCTGCTTCTCTTGCTGTTTTATAGTTATGTGTTCTAGCGTTAAAAACATTTTTCTTAACTTCTCCAGCGAGCGTCGCACTTAGTGTATTATTATAAGCACCGTATGCTTTATATAAATTTTCATAAGCAGATTGACGTAATACGCGATCATCTGATTCCAGACATTTAATGAATGTTCCTTGTGTTAATGAATGTCGTTGGCCTTCACTATCTATCGCATCTTCAAATTCTAAATCCGCATTACTAAACATGCCATACACATTGTCAGGTGTAGACAATGCATCTTGTGCTTCAGTTAGTAATCTTTCTTTATCTGCACTCAATACATGCGGTCTTTTTTCATTAATTAATTTTAAATCAAATTTGTAACGTTCCAAATCATCATTTTCATCAATAAATTTTTGTATCGTTGCTTCATCTATTTGTAGAATTTCTGGCACTAAGAAACTCCATGCTGAGCTGAATTTTATGATTAATTGATGTGCTCTAGATTCATAACCTGTGTATTTATCATTCGCCGTATCTTGATCTTGTTTTAAATGTGCGTACACATATACTTTTTCCAACTTAGAACCTATTTCATCTTCTAGTGCTAATGCATTATATAGTGTAGATGAGCTATCAGCTAAGTGACCGACATATTGTTGTTCTTTGCCGATATTATTTTCTACTTCTTTAAATGCATCTTCAAAAGCATTATCAGATTCAAAAATGGTAGATAAATCCCAAGTATATTCTGGATATTTACGTTCTTGCTCTTCTCTTGTTAATTGTTGTGTCATAATATCTAGTAAACCTCCTATAAAGTCTATTAGTATAATTTTCTCACGTCATGATTATTTTTGCACGCTATAACACCCATGATTATTATAGAATTGTTTGAACTTTTGAACAACGCTATAGCTTATTTGCGTTTTATCTATTTCAACATTATAAAAATGATTTAATTCTATCAGTTGTTTAAATCGTGTCATGTTAAAAGTGTGTGTGTGCCACAAATATATAAGTTGTAATTGCCAATACACAGGATGTGACTTAATATAAATTTGTTCTGGGTAAATTATACCTATATATTTATTTACCCATGCATCCGTTAATTTTAAATTATACATTACACTTAAACTTGGTTCTAAAACTGAGTGTGTTTTACGGCAGTTTCTCAAATAAGTGCTTATAGCACTTTTGGATAATTTTAAGGGCTGTGTTGGTGCATGATAAACACGCTCTATTTGAAATTGATTAATTAATTGTGCAAATGTCATATAATGCCTTTTGGCAATAAATTGTTGTCCTCCTAAAAAATTAATCACTTTATAACCAAAAAGAATTTTATGTGTTGTATCCCACGATAATAATAATCTATTATGAATATTAATAAAATTTCTTTCGTATTTTGATAAATACAAAACACTATTACTTTTATTATATTTAACTTTTTTTGTTATCCAATACACTTTATACCCAGCATTTTGTAAAGTTTTACTGCGTTTTGAAATACATGCTGTCGTTACTTTTGAAAATTGTATTTCTAATACAATTTCATCATCAATGATTAAATCAGGATATTGGTAACTTTGTGGTACATAAGGTTCAATGTTAACTTTGTGATTTAAGCCTTTTAACTCTCGAGCAATATGGTATTTTAAATTAAAATGTTCTTGTGATTCATTTTTATGACAGTATGAACGATCATTACGGATATGCGCAAAATGAGGTGTATTGTATGTTCCTTTTTTTAATATCACTTTGCATTTACAAAATGGGCAACGATAATGCTTATTTTTTATCGCATCTTTTGCCCAAACGGCCTGATTTCGATTATTGTTCGCGTATAACATTTCTTCACCTCATTTAATTACACGTGTGAAGCCAACAAATTACTATACTTTATTTAGAAATCACCTTGTTAATACATAAAGAATCTGAGACATAAATCCTAGAAAAATAGCACGCAGATGATTTAATTCATCTGCGCGCTTCTTTATTATTCAATACTTCGTATTGTTGACTTGCTTTCTTAGAAAACAGCTTCATACTGCAGTCTTCAGCTTATCCTGTTCCTTCAGTACCTCACCAAAATACAACGTATTCATACGTAATTTCACATTAAAATACTTTAAAAACAACGTCTTATATCAACCAAAATGATGTTAACAATTATTCTACATGTAGACACCCAATCTGTATGCTCTGGTCGTACAATAGAAAAAGGTCAATAATGGTATCTGAATGATGTAGCTCTCACAGAATCAAATGCCTTACTTTAAAACAATACAGAAAAAGGCAATTTCTATATTATTTCAATAGAAATTGCCTTTTTCATTTGTCCAAGAACTTTATGTCCCAGACTGTCAGTTTCAAATTAATCTACTAATCAAATCATAATCATTGTTGATAATAATTTATATTAGTTTCTTTATCGTAGTTATTCTGTTGTATCAGGAAAATAACGACGTACTTGTGAAGCAACGTTATGACTCATAATAATTTTTGCGTAATCGTTTAAATATACTTCTGATTTATCAGTAGGATATGCGAACTCAAGTAATTGACTGTAACTATCGTTAATTGTTTCTTGTCCAACTGTTTCATCAAAGTGAACAGCGTAGTAATATACATTATTAAGACTATATAATAAATCTTCAAACTCATCTGTTCTTTGATTATTATGGTAAGCATAATCAATTACTTCTTCCAAGTCATTAAATCTAACTATAACAGTACGTGTATTTTGCGGCTTACGTTTGTTGCGTTCTTGATCTTGTTGCGTCTCTTTTTGTTGTTGTCGTTGTTCAAATAAATCCTCTAAACTATCATCTTGATCAAATGTTTGTGATAATAAATCATTAACTTGATGATCTAATTGGTCATTGTCTTCATCAGACATATTGATAAGATCTTCGTTTTTAGATTTAGAAATTGTTACTTCAACGCCCTTTTCAAAGGCATGTACTTGAATCCATAAAGGACCTTCAACAACAAAATCTTCTTCTTCATTGATTTCTTCCATCATGTTCCAAAAGAATTCTTCTCCACGTTTGCGATTAGTCCATAAATCTTCTCGTTTAAAACCTCTTGCTTCTATATCACTATATGTTATAAATAGTTTAACGGTAGTATCGTCAACTCGCTCTATTCTCATATCATCTCACTCCTTACAGTCGATGAATAGTAATCATTATTGTATTAGAACGTAGTAAGAATTACAATTAATTTGTTTGATTAATTTTTACTATTTTCTATTTGGTCTCTTATAATAACATATACCCTTATAAAAGGCCAAAAAACAGCACTTTTTATAGAGTGCTGTTTGAATTTAGTCAATAATTATTCACAATCGAATAATCGATTTGTTTGACGTAAGTATACATTTATCTGTTATGGTAAACACAACAAAACCACAAAGCAACATCACAATAACATTACTTTATGGCTTAATCGCTCTATTTATAAATTAATCAACCATACGTTGCGCTTCTTGCAATTGGAACGTACGTACTTTTCTAGGTAAAAAACGTCTGATTTCGTCTTCATTATAACCAACTTGTAAACGTTTATCATCTAAGATAATCGGACGTCTTAATAAACCTGGATTATCTTGGATAATTGAATATAAGTCTTGAAGTGGTAAAGCATCAATATCTACATTTAATTTTTGATAAGTTTTAGAACGAGTAGATATGATTTCGTCTGTTCCATCTTCAGTCATTTTTAAAATTTGTTTAATTTCATCAATTGTTAAGTGTTCTGAAAAAATGTTACGCTCCGTATACGGAATGTCATG
Organism: Staphylococcus sp. GDY8P119P; assembly: GCF_017892075.1. Classification (NCBI taxonomy): domain Bacteria; kingdom Bacillati; phylum Bacillota; class Bacilli; order Caryophanales; family Staphylococcaceae; genus Staphylococcus; species Staphylococcus sp. GDY8P119P. Next base: position 486,354 of record NZ_JAESKJ010000006.1, on the reverse strand, counting down.
TTCTTGTAACCATGCTTTCGCTTTACGGCAAGATGTGCAACTTGGTGAAGTAAATAATGTTACCATACATCTCACTCTCCTATTTTTCATGAATATAAATTCATTAGATTTCAATTTTTATATGATTAAGAAATTACAAAGTCATTTTTACCTCTCTTAACCTTACAATTAAAGTATACCCTATCAACATTAAAATTAAATGAGAATTCTCTAATTTTTTTAAAAATTTTCAAATAAGCTTAATTCCCAATCAATTTAGTTAGAAATATTGATATGTATACAGTTTAACATAACTTACAAATGATTGAAATACTGTTATACTATTACTAAAGTAGATAAATTAAATTATTAAAAAGGTAGGCATCAAAAAATGGAAACTTTATTTTCTGGTATCCAACCTAGCGGCATCCCAACGCTTGGTAATTATATTGGTGCGTTGAAGCAATTTGGTGAAGTCCAAGAAGACTATGATTGTTTCTTCTGCATCGTGGATCAACACGCAATTACAATTCCACAAGATCGATTAAAACTACGTAAACAAACAAGACAACTAGCAGCAATTTATTTAGCTTCAGGCATTGATCCAGAAAAATCAACATTATTTATACAATCTGAAGTGCCAGCGCATGTGCAAGCTAGCTGGATGTTAACAACTATTTCATCTATTGGTGAATTAGAACGTATGACACAATTTAAAGATAAAGCAGTAAAACAAACGGAAGGTATACCAGCTGGCTTACTTACATATCCTCCATTAATGGCAGCAGATATCGTTATTTATAACACAAACATCGTTCCTGTTGGAGACGACCAAAAACAACATATTGAATTAACTAGAAATTTAGTAGACCGATTCAATTCACGTTACAACGATGTTCTTGTAAAACCAGAAATACGCATGCCAAAAGTTGGTGGTCGTGTTATGAGTTTGCAAGACCCAACGAAAAAAATGAGTAAAAGTGATGATAACCAAAAAAATTATATCTCATTGTTAGATGAACCCAATGTTGGCGCTAAAAAAATAAAAAGCGCAGTAACAGATTCAGATGGTATTATTAAATTTGATCGTGACAATAAGCCTGGCATTTCAAATTTATTATCTATCTATTCAAGTTTAACTGATAAAACAATTGATGAACTCCAAACACAGTATAAAGATTCTAATTATGGTGAATTTAAATCAGATTTAGCTGAAATTGTAAAAGACTTTTTAGTTCAGTTCCAAGAAAAATATGAGTATTATTTCAACTCAGATGAATTAGATACGATTTTAGATAATGGTAGAGAGAAAGCTCAAAAAGCTTCATTTAAAACATTAAAAAAAATGGAAAAAGCAATGGGCTTGGGTCGAAAAAGATAATCTAAAAATCAAAAAATTGGCATACATCTCATTTTAAAACAGACCAATCCAAATTAAAGGATTAGTCTGTTTTTTTCAACTTTCGATACATATATTAATCTGGTTGTACTCAAATTTCATCATTCCTTCTACAACTATCCGTGTGATTTTAGCAAATTACAATTTTGTTTAGTTGATGAATGCTACATTAACACCGTAATTTTTGAAATATATCAATTAGGTCTTACAATATCAATAATCATTTATTGTCAGTTCTTCTGTTGGAAAGTAATTATTTAACAAGGATCAAAAATGTATGATATCAAAGAATACGTCACTCTCTATATAATGACATAGAAAGTGACGTATTTTCATTATTTCAATAAGTTGTACTCAAATTTCATTTTTCACTTCTTTTATTTCTTTTTACCAGTTTCACGGTCAATTGATTTATCAATGCTTACTTCTTTTAACGAAGTATCACCACCAATTTGGTGATAGAATAAACCTTTGACTTGTGGATTGGTTAAATGTGCTTCCCCTTTTTGATATATAGGTGCTACAGGTGCATCATTGAGTAATAATTCTTCCGCTTCTTTCATCGCTGCATTACGTTCTTCCGGTTTTTTCAATAATTTACCATTCGCATCTTTAACGAGTTGGTCGTATTTTTTACTACCCCAAGCTGTATTATTTGAAGGATTACCTGTTGTCATAATTTCCAAGAATGTTAGAGGATCTGGATAATCTGGCCCCCAACCTGATAGCGATGCTTCAAATGTTTCAGAATGTTCTTGGTTTACTCTCTGTTTAAACGGTAATTGTTTAATCTTCAAAGTGACACCTGGTAAATTCTTCTCTACTTGTGCTTTAATATATTCTGCTGAAATCTTTGCATCTGGTGTATCTTCAGTATTCATGGTAAACGTCAATTCTTTCACACCTAAATCTTTTTTCGCTTTTTCTAAGTGTTTCTTAGCTGCTGTCGGATTATATGCAAGTGGTGAATCTATAGATTCAGCAAAGTCTTTGCCGTCAGGTGTTTCTGCCGTTAATTTAGCTGTGAACCCATCTGTCGCTTTTGATCCATTATTTTTTACAGAATTCACATACCCCTCTTTATCAATCGCTTGCGAAATAGCTAATCGCATATCTTTATTTTTAAATTCAGGTACATTATCTTGATTTAGCTTCATATAGAACGTACTAGCCAACAAACGTTTCTTCAAACCAGGATTTCCTTGATATTTATCCACTTGGTCGGCGGTGATAGTAGTATCATCTACAGAACCAGTGTCATAAAGTGATGCTCCTGCTTGCTGGTCTTTTAACACTTTATAATTTACACGGTCTAAATGAACTTTTTTCTTGTCCCAATAATCTTCATTTTTAACTAATTGAATTTTATCTTCAACTTTCCAATCTTGAACTTTGAAAGGACCATTAAACACTGTTTTATCTGCAGTTGTAGCATATTGTTCACCATGCTTTTTCACAACTTTTTCTTTTTGAGGCAAGTATGTGCCAAATGCGAGCATTTCATTAATATATGGTATTGGCTTATTTAGTTCAATTTTTAATGTGTGGTCATCTAACGCTTTTACACCTAATTTATCAACATCTTTTTTACCCATATTAATGTCTTCAGCATTTTTTAAGTCATACATTATGTAAGCATATTCTGAAGCTGTATCTGGATTGACAACACGTTTCCATGCAAAAACAAAATCTTGTGCAGTAACTGGATCCCCATTAGACCATTTGGCATCCTTACGCAATTTAATTGTCAATGTCTTACCGCCATTACTTTTCTTTGGCATTTCTTTAGCGACACCTGGTTGTGCTTTATCATTCTTATCCAAAGTGTAAAGACCTTCATAGACTTGATTGAATAAATCAAAAGATACCGTGTCGGTCACTAGTGCAGAGTCTAATGAAGAAATATCTTGTGGTATCACTTTTCTAAATACTTGTCCTTTGTCCGAGTAGATACCTTCAGCACTGCTACATCCCGCTGTAATCACCGTTAAAGCTAATAAAACTATAAATAGTTTAATCCTTTTCATATTAATCCCCCTTCCCCTTATACTGATGGTGCTTGCATTTGAGATTTTAATGTTTCTGCTTCTTCATCCGTAGTAAATACAAAATGGCCAGGTTGTATTTCATTTAATGACCGTTGATTATTTTTGGATGTGTCTTCTTTATACACTGTTCTTTTTCGAGAACGTTCACTTTCAGGATCCGGTTGTGGTACTGCTGAAAGCAATGATTTCGTGTAAGGATGTAACGGATGATTGTATATTTCATCTGCAGAACCTAATTCGACAATTTTACCAAAATGCATTACTGCTATTCTGTCTGAAATATATTTCACCATTGAAAGGTCATGGGCAATAAATAAAAACGTAATATTGTGTTCTCTTTGCAACTTTAATAACAAATTAACGACCTGGGCTTGTATTGACACATCTAACGCTGATATTGGCTCATCTGCAATAATAAATTCTGGTTCTACTGCTAATGCACGTGCAATACCGATACGTTGTCTTTGACCGCCTGAGAATTCATGTGGATAACGATTGGCATGTTCTTTGCTAAGACCTACTGTTTCTAATAAATTGTAAACTCTTCTTTTTCGGTCTTTTGTCCCACTAGCTAGCTTATGAATATCTATCCCCTCTGCTACGATATCCATGACTTTTAACCTTGGGTTTAATGAAGCATACGGATCTTGGAAAATCATTTGCATCTTTTTATTAAACTTTAAAGAATCTTTACGGTTTTTTATTTTTTGAATATCGATACCTTCATAAAGTATTTCTCCATCAGTTATATCATTGAGTTTAATAATAGCTTTACCAGTTGTAGATTTTCCACAACCAGATTCACCAACTAATCCAAATGTTTCCCCTTTATAAATATCAAATGAAATATTTTCAACTGCACGCACTTCGTTACGCTTTCCTTCATTAAAATATTGTTTAACATTTTTCACTTGTAAAAGTATGTCTTTATTTTGCATCATCAAACGCCACCCTTTCTACTTGTTGTGGTTTATCGTAATTATTTGGCATCTTACGTAAACGTTTTTGTACCATTTCTGGTGGTTCAACATGAGGTGCACGCTCGTCAAGTAACCAAGATTTCACAAAATGTGTATCAGATATTTTGAACCATGGTGGCGGTGTTTTAAAATCCACATCTAATGCATATTGGCTACGTTCAGCAAATGCATCTCCTTTAGGCGGGTGTAATAAATCTGGTGGTGTACCTGGAATAGCTAATAATTCTGTTTCTGAACCAGTCGTTAAATCAGGCATCGATGATAATAGTCCCCAAGTATACGGGTGTTTAGGGTCATAAAATATTTCATCTACATCCCCTGTTTCAACCATTTGACCACCATACATAACAGCTACTCTGTCTGCTATATTAGCAACAACACCTAAATCATGAGTGATGAAAACGATTGAAGTACTTATTTTACTTTGTAACTCTCTCATCAATTCTAATATTTGAGCTTGCATCGTTACATCAAGTGCAGTAGTTGGCTCATCAGCAATTAATACTTTAGGCTCACATGCAAGTGCTGTCGCAATGACTATTCTCTGTCTTTGTCCCCCTGAAAATTGATGTGGATAGGCATTAAAACGTTTTTCAGCGTTTGGTAAACCGACAAGGTTTAATATTTCCAATGCTCTTTTTTTCGCATTTACTTTATTGTAATTTCTATGTTTCATTAGTGGTTCCATAACCTGCTTGCCTATTTTCATTGTAGGATTAAGCGAAGTCATCGGATCTTGAAAAATCATAGAAATATCTTTTCCTCGTAATTTAATTAACTCTTCTTCTGATTTTTGAGCTAAGTCTTCACCCAAGAAATTAATAACACCTTTTTTAATTCTCCCTGTATCACCTTGGAATAATTTCGTAATAGCTTTTGTTGTCACTGATTTCCCAGAACCTGATTCACCAACAATCGCTAGTGTTTCTCCTTTATCTAGAAAGAAATCCACGCCACGTACTGCTTGCACTTCCCCTGCGTCAATATCAAAGGAAACATGCAAATTGTTAACTTCTAATATTCTTTCTGACATAAAATGTTGCCCCCTTTTTATTTACGCATTTTCGGATCAAATGCATCACGTAATCCATCACTAAATAGATAGAAGAATAATATTAATAAACTTAAAATAATAGCCGGAATAAATAATTCATGTGGATGAATCAATAACATTGCGCGACCATCATTTACAAGTGAACCAAGTGATGTTCTTGGTGCTGGCACTCCAATACCAATAAAGCTTAGGAATGCTTCGAAGAAGATTGCATTCGGCACTGTAAACATAGATGTAACAACTATAACTCCTAGTGTGTTAGGTAATATGTGCTTAAATATTAATTTAAGTTTAGATGCACCTAATGTTTTTGAAGCTAATACAAATTCTTGGCCTTTTAATTTTAAGAATTCCCCTCTGACAACACGACTCATTCCAATCCAGCCTGTGATTGCCATCGCTAATATAATCGTCCATATAGATGGTTCAAAGATTAACACGAATAAAATAACAACAATCAATGTTGGTATAGACGCAACAATTTCAATAATACGTTGCATCACATTATCAAGTCGTCCTCCAAAAAATCCTGAAATCGCGCCATAAATGACCCCTATAAAAATATCGAGCAATGCTGCAACAACACCAATAAATAATGATACTTGTGCACCTTGCCAAGTACGTGACCATAAATCTCTACCTAATTGGTCTGTACCAAACCAGAAATTTTCTTTCACTCCAGCTTCTTCATAGGCATCTTTACCTTGAGCACCTTCACCATCAAATGGTAAAAATGAAATTTGATCTAGTACAGGTATTTTAGCTGGTAAGTTACGTCTTTCAACATCTTGTTCAGCATAGTCATGCGCACTAAATAATGGCCCAATTAACGCTAAAATAATGATAATAATTAACCCTATCATACCAACTACCGCTAATTTATTACGCTTTAATTGTGTCCATGCATCCTGCCAAAAGTTTTTACTTTCTCGCTGTATTTCAGGCTCTTTTTCAATATCATTGTTACTTCTAATAAAATCTGATGCTGGTATTGCTTCTGAGGTATGTGACATAACTGCATTTGAATAATCTTGATTTAAATTTTCATTTTTATTATCAGCCATTATTTTTTACCTCCTTGTACACGTATACGTGGATCAATAACACCATATAATATATCTACAAGGAAAATAGAAACTATAAATAGTGTACTGAATAAAATAGTTGTCGCCATAATTACTGGGAAATCGTTCGTGGTAATCGATCTTACGAATTGATCCCCTAACCCTGGCACACCAAAAATATTTTCAATTGTCAAAGTACCTGTTAATATACTCGCCAACATTGGCACAATAATTGTAATTACTGGAATCAAGGCATTTCTTAATGCGTGTCCAAATAATACTCTCATTGTTGAATTACCTTTGGCACGTGCAAGTAAAATATAATCTGAACTTAACACTTCTATCATTTCTGCTCTTATGTATCTTGCTACCGTCGCTAAAACTGCTGCTGATAGTGCTAAAGATGGTAACACTGCTGTTGAAATACCTTCCCAACCTGCTACTGGGAACCATTGCAATCTTACTGAAAATACATATTGTAATAAAACAGCTAAGACGAATGATGGTACCGATACTGCTATAACTGAAATTACTGTAGCTGTATAGTCAGCCCAGGTGTTTTGCCGGACTGCCGCAATGACCCCTAAAATCAGACCGAGTATGACACCAATCACCATCGCTGTTAAACCCATTTCTAAAGATGGTAATAACCTTGGTTTGATTAAATCCCAAACTGGCTGGTTATCATATTGGAATGAGTTACCAAAGTCCCCCGTAACAACATTCTTCAAATAACTCGCATACTGAACTGGTACTGGGTCATTCAAACCATATTTTTCATTTAGAATTTGCTTTTGTTCATCATTTAATTTTTCATCATTAAATGGTGAACCTGGCATAAGTTTCATCAAGAAAAAAGTAATGGTAATGATAATGAATAATGACAAAAACATATAACCCAATCGCTTTAAAACATATTTAAGCATATTGTATCCCCCTTTGAATCGAATTAAACATTCCCTTCACAATATTCAGAATATTTAATAACATTATACGTTTAGTTAAGATTTTAATCAATATTCTATTGCTTTACTTTATTAAAGAAATTAAAAATTAATTAATTTTAAACTTCTAATTAAATACTGTTGTTAACGAATTTATAGTAATTTTTATTCATTTTTTAGTTAACTTAAGTTACAATTAATTTAATTCTTTTTTGGGGGGCAACGACATGAAATATTTAAAACATCTCGTATTATTTTTACTTATTACACCTATAATTTCATTTATTTTATGGTTATTTTCAAACCATAATTGGATAAACTTTATTAATATTATATTCTATGTCTCTATCTTCTTAGCAATATTCTCTTTTATCATTTTGGTTGTGCAGGAAGGCGTTTTAGATCCTACAAGCTTTGGTTTTAGAAGATTAAAATATCAATTGATGAGAAAGAAACATAGAAGCTCGCTTGAAGATGATACGTTTTTTAAGCCTACTAAACCTAAAAAAGATATTTATATTGTTTCATCTTGGGTGAAAATTGCTTTTCTTTGTAATCTCATTTATGTCATTATCTCTATTTTAATATCATTTGCTATATAAAAAGACTGGATTAGTAATTGTATTTAATAACAATAACTAATCCAGCCTTTTTTTCTGTTGATTATCAATATTGGGATTACAAAAAAGTGCATAATAAAGTAGGATAAAGCCCAACAAAACAATGACTGCCACGTAGATAGACATCATCCATGGTAATATAAATGCGCCAATAATAAGTCCTAGACGTGCTAAAATATTTCCGCCGTAAAATGAAACCATTGCAAATGTACTATACGTACTTCGTTTATCTTCAGGAATCATCAAGAATCGTTGTGCATTTTGTATAGGTGAATATATTAATTCCCCTAAAGTAGCCAAAATTGAAAATAAGCATAAAATCCAAAACGATGTTGCAGACGTCAATACACTGTATCCTAATGTATACAAGACAATCCCAATCATAAATGCAATTCTAGTCGAAGTCGCTGCGACAATTCTGTTGACAGTAAATGTTAAAGTGGCGACAACTACTGTATTAATAATCATAATGACCGTAAACATTCTGACACCATCTATATAAAAACCTAAAATCGATAATGGTTCAAAAGCATCTTTCAACCTTACCACGACATAAGAATTTAAACTCAATTCAGCCATGATGACCATCATATAGCCCAAATTTAGCATCATATAATATTTATCTTTAACTACATCTCGATAGCTTTCAAAAAAATGTTTAAATTTAGTCGTAACGTCGCCCTTTTTACTAATAACTTGTTTAACATCATAATACTTCTCAAATAAGTACCAACTTACTAACATAGCGACAAAGAAAAGAATAAATAATAAATGTTTATGCCCCAAATATAATAATGCACCTAACGCCATACCGATGGCTGTACCGATATTAAACATCCAATAATTGAGTTGATATACATATGCCCTAACATCTTCATATATAGCATCCATAATAGCCGCTTCAAATATAGGTTCACTTGCAGCAAATAATAATTGAAAAACAAAAATAGCAATACAAAATATAACTAAACCAGTACCGTCCATAGTAACCGTAATACTTAGAATAATTAGGCAAATTGCATATAAAAAGTGAATATAATTCACCGTTTTCTTCCTATTATAATTATCACCTAAATATCCACCTAAAAAAGACACTATAAAACTCACTATAATATTTATAATTAAAAATGTCCCTGCAAAAACTGCGTTCACCTTGCTCGTTAAATAAAGTGCTATAAAAGGCATGATGGCTTGACTTGCTATAATCAAGATAAAATCTGCAATCATTCGTGTTTTCAAAGTTGTTGACAAAGTTGAAAAGCGTTTCATCTTGACTGCCTCCTTTTGAAGTAAATATAAAGCACATTATACACTAGATGCACACTATAAATATACAATATATCAAATTTAATTATGTATTTTACTATTAAAATATATATTATTTAAAAATTAAAACTATCTTCAATAGATATCATCGCTTATTCATATCACTCCGTATCTGTTAAATAATTTCAGCCAAAATAAATAAGGCTGGACAAATGAATTGTCTCAGCCTTTTATCATTACATATGATTTAGTCGTTAAATTTTTTCAAAACAAGGACGGCATTATGGCCACCAAATCCTAAACTATTACTCATAGCGTAAGTAATATCTAAATCTTCAGCTTTATTTGGAACAATGTCTAAATCACACTCTGGGTCTGGAGATTCAGCATGGATGGTTGGCGCGATGCGGCCATCTCTAATAGATAAAGCAGAGAAAATGGCCTCTAAACCACCTGTTGCACCTAATAAGTGACCAGTCATTGATTTTGTAGAGCTAATTTTTAAGTTTTTAGCTGCTTCACCAAATGTATTTTTAATCGCTTGAATTTCAGTCAAATCGCCAACTGGCGTACTCGTACCATGAGCATTTAAATATTGAATATCTTGGGGCTCAATGCCTGCATCATCAATCGCTGCTTGCATCGCACGTGAGCCGCCTTCGCCTTCAGGTGCTGGAGCTGTAATATGATAAGCATCACCTGTTGAACCATAACCAACTACTTCAGCATAAATTTCTGCACCACGTGCTTTGGCTGACTCTAAAGATTCAAGTACAACAATACCTGCGCCTTCTCCCATTACAAAGCCATCGCGGCCTTCTTGGAATGGTCGACAAGCTGTTTCTTTATCTTCATTCGTTGTTAAAGCACGGCTTGCACTAAAGCCTGCGATTGCCATATGTGTAATTGGCGCTTCAGTACCACCTGTAACCATAGCATCGGCATCACCGCGTTGGATAATCTTGAAAGCTTCTCCAATTGAGTTTGTACCTGTAGCACATGCTGTAACCGTAGCACCATTCGGCCCTTTTGCACCTAAATCAATAGATACTTGGCCTGTAGCCATATCAGGAATTAACATCGGAACAAAGAAAGGACTGACACGTCTAGGGCCACGCTCTAGCAATTGGCTATGTGATAATTCAAATGTTTCCATGCCACCGATACCTGAGCCAATCCAAACACCAATTCTATTAGCTGTATCTTCATTAATATCTAGTTTTGCATCCTTAACCGCTTCTCTTGCAGCGACTACTGCATACTGTGTGAATCGATCCATACGACGCGCTTCTTTTTTATCTATATGATCTTCAATATCAAAGTCTTTTAATTCACCAGCTAAATGAACTTTATATGCTGATGTATCTATACGTGTTATTTCATCTATACCACTAACACCATTTAGTGCATTTTTCCATGAAGTTTTTGCATCATTACCGATTGGTGATAAAACACCCATACCAGTAATGACGACACGATGTTCCTTGCTCATATATTATCCTCCTATTTTCCCCATCTTATTGTTACAGCACCCCAAGTAAGACCGCCACCGAATCCTACTAGTACTAAAACATCATCATCTTTAATTTTACCATTTTCTAATTCTTGTGCGATACTTAATGGAATTGAAGCTGCAGAAGTATTACCAAATTTATCCACTGAGACGCTCATTTTTTCTTTAGGTATACCTAATCGTTCTCTTGCAGATTCCATAATTCTAATATTCGCTTGATGTGGCACAAACATATCGATATCGTTTGGTTCTAAATTTGCTTTTGCAACTGCATTATTAGAGGCTTCACCCATGATTCTAACAGCAAATTTAAACACTTCTCGTCCATTCATAAATATCTTACCATTTTCTGGATTTAAATATAAATATTCGCCTCCAGAACCGTCTGATCCAAGTTCATAACTTAAAATACCTCGGCCTTCAGACACTTCGCCGATAACGACTGCACCAGCACCATCACCAAATAAAATAGCGGTTGAACGGTCTGTGTAATCTGTGATTTTAGATAATTTATCTGCACCTACAACTAAAATATTTTTATAATCGCCTGATTGTACGAATTGTTTAGCGTTAATCATTGCATACATGAAACCACTACATGCAGCTAACTGATCCATAGAAGCAACCTTTCCGATACCAAGTCTGTCTTGTAATATGTTAGCCACAGTTGGAAATGGAAAATCTCCTGTAGATGTTGCAACAATAATCATATCTATGTCCGTTGGTTCAATACCAGCATCATTAATAGCTTTAACACTTGCTTGATAAGCTAAATCAGACGTCTCTTCATCTTCATCAGCCCATCTTCTTTCTTTAATACCTGTCATTTTCGAAATCCATTCATCTGAAGTTTCTAAAAACGATTCAAAATAGGCATTCTCTACTACTTTTTCAGGCGCATATGCGCCGAAACCTTTAATACCCACGTTCATGGTTGTACACCTTCTTAATAATTTTTTAATACCAGGTATTAATTTAACATAATACATAATTTCAATACAAGAACTTCACCTAGTATACTCATTAAAATCACATTTATTATTATAATTTATAGTGAAAATTAGTACAATTAAAATCTACACTTTATAACTTACTACTATACAAATATCACATTCTTATTTATAATAAATGTATATATATTAAATTGGAGGCATTACATAATGAAATACCTCGCAGTGTTATTTTGGTCTATTGTCTTATTACAAATGGTAAATTTCGTGCTTAACAGTCTTTCAGGTGGGGGCGCACTTAATTTGATCACCCCTATTATTGGTGCTATTGTATTTACAATCATTGTCGTATTATTTGACTTGATTATTAAACCTTCAAAGCATGAAACGAAAGAACAACACTAATTATTTATCGCATACACATTTTTAAGAAGCGTTCGAAACGAAAATATCTCGAACGAATTTAAAAAGGCAATCTCTAAGTTATCAATTTAGAGATTGCCTTTTTTTGCTATAGAAAATTTCTAAGATTTTAAATGTACTAACTTTTTAATTAATCCAACATTAATATAATAGTAGCCCATAAATGAATTTCTCCAAATCATTTATGGGCATATTTTAATAGCGATGATGCGCAAACACTATTTTCTATTTATTTCTTCTTATATCATTTCTGGTTTAATTTCTTCAAATGTTAAACCATCATCAGATAAATTTATTTTTATTAACGTACCTTCTGGTAGATTTTCTCTAATCATTTTGCGTGCAAGTGGTGTTTCAATTTGTCTTTGAACAAATCTTTTAAGTGGTCTTGCACCAAATTGTGGTTCATATGCTTCTTCACCTAACCAAGTCTTAGCTTTGTCAGAAACTTCAATTGAAATACGTTGTTCCATCAGTCTAATGTTTAATTGTGTTAAAATTTTATCAACAATTAAACTCATATCATTTACAGATAATGGTTTAAATAATACGATATCATCCATACGATTAATGATTTCAGGTTTGAAGTATTGATTTAAACTATTCATAACTGCTTTTTCTGTTGATTCAGTTATTACACCTGTATCTTTTACATTTTCTAATAAAATTTGTGAACCTATATTACTCGTCATGATAATTATTGTATTTTTAAAGTCTACTTCTCGACCTTGTGAATCAGTTAAACGACCTTCTTCTAATATTTGAAGCAACACATTGAACACATCTGAATGTGCTTTTTCTATTTCGTCTAACAGAATGACTGAATAAGGATTACGTCGTACTGATTCAGTCAGTTGACCGCCTTCTTCATGTCCAACATAACCTGGAGGCGCACCTATTAAACGTGAAACAGAATGTTTTTCCATATATTCACTCATATCAATACGAATCATATGTTTTTCTGAATCAAATAAAGTTGATGCTAAAGATTTCGCTAATTCTGTTTTACCCACACCAGTTGGGCCTAGGAATAAGAAGCTGCCAATGGGTCTGTTAGGATCTTTAATTCCAGCACGTGCTCTGACAACTGCGTCTGCAACCAAATCTACAGCCTTATCTTGTCCCACAACACGTTCATGAAGTATATCAGATAAGTTCAAGAGTTTTTCTCTTTCAGTTTCAACTAATTTTGATACTGGAATGCCTGTCCAAGAACTAACAATATCACCAATTTCTTCATCGGTAACAATTTCACGAATGATGCGGTCATTGTCTTCATTTTGTTCATTTTGGAAAGCATCTTCTAGTTCACGTAATTCTTTTTCTAATTGTGGAATTTTACCGTGCTGTAATTCCGCTGCTTTTTCTAAATTGTAGTTGTTTTCAGCATCTTCTAAAGCTTTTCGATTTTCATCTAATTCTGAACGTTTCTCTTGCAACTTAGCTATTTTTTCTTTTTCTTCTTCAACACGTGATTGAATAGAACTTTGTTTTTCTTTTTCGTTCGCTAGTTCTTCTTGTAGCTCTTGTAAACGCTGTTTACTAGCATTATCAGATTCATTTTTCAATGCCGACTCTTCAATTTCCAGCTGCATAACACGACGATTCACTTGATCTAATTCTGTTGGATTTGAGCCCATTTCAGTACGTATCGTCGCACATGCTTGGTCTACTAAATCTATTGCCTTATCCGGTAAGAATCGATCTGTAATATACCGATCTGATAATTCAGCTGCTGCTACTAATGCTTTATCTTGTATACGAACACCGTGATATACTTCGTAACGTTCTTTCAAACCACGTAAGATAGAAATTGTATCTTCTACATTAGGCTCAGATACATTTACTTTTTGGAAACGACGCTCTAAAGCTGAGTCTTTTTCAATATATTCTCTATATTCATTTAATGTAGTCGCACCAATACAATGTAGTTCACCACGAGCTAACATCGGTTTAAGCATATTACCTGCATCCATAGCCCCTTCAGTTTTACCAGCACCTACAAGCATATGAATTTCATCAATAAACAAAATAATTCTGCCGTCAGAGTCTTTGACTTCTTTAAGTACTGCTTTCAATCTTTCTTCGAATTCTCCTCGATATTTAGCTCCAGCCACAAGTGCACTTAAATCAAGTTCAAAAATTGTTTTATCTAACAATGATTCTGGCACATCTTTACGAACGATACGTTGCGCTAACCCTTCGACGATTGCTGTTTTACCTACACCTGGTTCACCAATCAAAACAGGATTATTTTTAGTTTTTCTACTTAATATACGGATTGAATTACGAATTTCTTCGTCACGACCAATGACAGGGTCCATATTTCCTTGACGTACTTCTTCAACTAAGTCACGACCGTATTTTTCTAAAGCTTCATAATTTGCTTCTGGATTTTGTGATGTCACGTGATTGCCTCCTCTAACTTTTTTAATAATTTCTTCAATAACTTCTTTTTTATTTGCTACAAATTGTTTAGTCGTATCATCTATATCAATAGCAGCTAATACGATGTGTTCCATAGATATATATTCATCTTCATATTTTTTCATATAAGATTCAGCTTTATTTAATAAATTGTTAGCATTTTGGCTTATATATTGGCCATATTGGACATTATCTCCTTGAACGGATGGATATTTTTTAAGCTTTTCTTTATATGATTGATCTAATTTATCAGTGTCTATATGCGCTCTATCAAAAATACTTTTAAATAAACTTTCACTTTCTGTTAATGCCGCTGATAATACAGCTTCAATTTCAATATTTTGATTTTCATTTATTTTAGCCAGTTTAATAGCATTTTGTAATGTACTTTGGACTGCATAGGTCATTTGATTGATATCCAAATTGATTCACCTCACCATTTAATGATTGATCAATAAAGTAAGTTTGACTTTGACTTTCTTTGACCTTATTTATATTATATTACGCTTCTCGGCAATAATCAACAATAAAGGGTTGGTTTTTCAATTATTTTTTATAAGTTTTGAACGCTTACTATATCATAACTTTTACCAGATACATATATGTTAAAACATCTAGATAAATAATATAAAGCTATTAAATTCTATAGCAATATTTATATTTTCAACAATAGGACATTCCTCATTACTTTAAAGCTATGTTAGCATTATTGTAAATATACAAGATTGGAGGTTATCTATATGAAAGATGTAATCAAAAAGCCAACGCCGCCGTTTAATAAACAGACAGCTTTAGAAAAAGTTAAATTGGCGGAAGATGCATGGAATACTAGAGATCCTGAAAAAGTATGTCTCGCTTATACACTTGATTCACAATGGAGAAATCGTAATGAGTTTTTTGAAGGCCGAGAAGCAATCAAATCTTTTTTATATAGAAAATGGAATAAAGAACTTCATTACAAATTGATGAAAGAATTATGGTGTTACACCGATAACCGTATTTCAGTTAGATTTGAGTATGAATGGTATGATGCTTCAACAACTCAATGGATGCGTACCCATGGTAATGAACATTGGGAATTTAATAGCCATGGACTCATGACTAGAAGGGATATGAGCGCAAACGATTACCCAATCAAGAAACAAGATAGAAAGTATTAATATCAACTATGCTAATTCATTAATGGTAAATATATGTCATTTAAAGTACATCTTCAAATGACAGTTTTCTATTATAGATGTTCAAAAGCAAAGTAAACGCCAATTTTAACAAAAATTGGCGTTTACTTGTTAGTTAAGCTTCATTGATTTCATATTTCTCTAAGTTTTTAATTTATTTTGCATTGCTAGTTATATGTTTTAAAATTTCATCCGTCAATGCCTCTACACCTTTTGGTTCTAAATGAATACCGTCTGGTGCAAAGTATTCTGTATGATTTTCAGAGCGTTTGTACCAATCAACAAGCGTTACATTCTTGTGTGTGTGTGCAGCATCTGTCATCAATTTATTCACATGGCCTTCATAACTTCTCGGAACTCTCGTATTCACTAAATAAATTTGAGCATTCCCGAATTTATTGATTAACGTATCTAATTGTTCTTTACTAAAATCTCCATTTGTACCAAGCTCTAGTACAATTTTATCTGATTTTTTATTAAACGAATGATAATGTTTTTCTACAAGTGGAGCGACATCGTAAAGATTACGACCAACCTCACCATCAATTTGTGCATTGGGCACCCTTTTTTTAAAATTCTCACCAATATCAACCATCACTGAGTCACCAATGAGCAGTGGTTTAATATTTGTAAAAACTTCTGATTTGGAGGTTTTTTTAGCATTTGATTTACCAAAAAAGTTTACATCATCAATTGGTATAGGCCTCACTATTTGTTTATCAAATTCATTAGTCTTAAACGTAGTTTTTTTATCTGAAACCATATCTTTTCCTAATTTATCAAAGCTACCAGCTAAAACAAATAAACTTGGAATCATAAAAATTAATAAAACAGCTGTTCTTACTAATGGTATTTTTTTGTTTAATTTTATAGAAAGTGCTTTGAAACCTTTTTTTCTAAAAGGCGTTTCAATATAACGATACGATAATTCTGCTAAAATAATTGTCAATATGATATCTAATAAGTACACATAACTCGGTAATTGTCCATCAACGTAATATGAATGTACAAAACTAATCACTGGAAAATGCCATAAATATAAGCTATAGGACCTTTTACCTATCATAACAAAAATAGGATTTCCTATGACTTTAGCAAAGTAACCTGATGGATGAACAACACTCATTATGACAAATAATGTCATTACAGATATTAAATAAAAACCACCATTATAAATCCAATCGCTATTATCATTAACTTTATAAAAAAGTAAAAGCAAGATGAAAATACCAAAAACACCAATACCATCTATGATATGCGTTAATGTCTTTTTCGGATGTTTTTTCAACTTGAACGGAGGCCATAAAAACGCTAATATGACGCCTAATAACATAGTTTGAAGTCTTGTATCTGTACCAAAATAAACTCGAGAATGAGACATATGTGGTTGTGAAATGCTTATCATCACTAGTAAAGAAATTAACGAAATAATCCAAAATATCAAAACAACATTACGATATTTTTTAAAAGCTAATAAAAGGAATATAAAAAGAATTGGAAAAACTATGTAAAATTGCTCTTCAATTGCTAAAGACCACAAATGTTTTAATGGCATGAAAGCAAATTGTTCAAAATAATTGACATCTGTAGCGATGTACCACCAATTTGAAAAGTAAAAAATTGCTGCTATTGCATCTTTTTTAATATTAATAATTTCGTCTGGTTTTAATACCAGTGTTACCACAATGACAACAAATACTAAAGTTAATAATGCAGGTATCAATCTTTTAAAACGTCTTATCCAAAAGTTTTTTAAATTAATTATCCCTGTTTCTTCATATTCATTTAACAGTAAACTAGTAATTAAATATCCCGAAATAACAAAAAATGTATCAACACCTAAAAATCCACCGGTTAACCATTGCTTATTTAGATGGTAAATAATAATACCAATCACTGCAATTGCCCTTAAACCATCTAAACCTGGCATGTATCGCGTGCTACGTTTCACACGACAATTTTCAAGATTATTGTTCATTTTCCCACAAACTTTCCTAAAATTACATAAACATCTATTTTATTTACCTAGCCATTGTAATACTAATGTAATACAACTGCAATTATTTTAATGAATTGAACGATAGAAATAAATAATTTTAAAATAGCCTGACACAAAGTGGGTATATGTTGTTTAAATAAAAAAACTAGCTTAAGTTAGCAATACGTATCTCATCGCATTGTTACTTAAACTAGTTCTCTAATCTATATATTAACCTATGCCTAGCGCTATTTTTGCATAGCGTGACATCATTTCTTTACTCCATGGTGGACTCCAAACAATATTTACTTCTGTATCTGAAATCTCTGGAATTTCTGCTAAGACCATTTTTACTTGGTTCATAATTTGCGGTCCAAGCGGACAACCCATAGAAGTTAACGTCATTTCCACTGTACATAAACCTTCATCATCAACATCTACGTTATATACTAAACCTAAGTTTACAATATCGATTCCTAACTCAGGGTCTATGACCATCTCTAAAGCATTTAGTATGCTATCTTTTAATCCTTCGTCCATACTTTTCACCTCTTCGTATTTAATCATACTAACAATATATCAAATATCTTACAAAACGCCAATAAAATGCTATGATGTTCATACATCATTTATTAAATTCAAAGGAGATTTACATGAGTTCTTATTTAATTTGTTTAGACTTAGACGGAACACTATTAAACGATGACAAGAAAATTACACCTTATACAAAAAAGGTTTTAACTACATTGCAAAAGCAAGGACACAAACTAATGATAGCAACAGGCAGACCATACAGAGCCAGTCAAATTTATTACCATGAACTAAATATGGATACTCCTGTAGTTAACTTTAATGGTGCATTCGTTCACCATCCAAAAGATGATCATTTCCAAAATAAACATGAAGTACTGGATTTAGACTTATCACATGAAATCATTCAGTCACTGAACAACTTTGGTGTCTCCAATATTATTGCTGAAGTAAAAGATTATGTTTTTTTAAATAATTTTGACCAAAAATTATTCGATGGTTTTTCAATGGGAAATCCTAAAATTGAAACTGGTGACTTACTTTACTCCTTAAATGAATCGCCTACTTCCATTTTAGTTGAAGCTGAAGAATTTATGATTCCTAGAATCAAACAAATGCTAACCCGTTTCTATGCAGAAAATATTGAACACCGAAGATGGGGCTCACCTTTCCCAGTAATCGAAATCGTAAAACAAGGAATTAGTAAAGCTAGAGGCATAGATTATGTGAAAACTTATTTAGATGTAGACAGAAACCATATTATTGCATTCGGCGATGAAGATAATGACTTAGAAATGATAAAATATGCAAAACATGGTATTGCTATGGGAAATGGTTTAGATGAACTAAAACATGTAGCCAATCATGTGACTTATTCAAATAATGAAGATGGCATTGGTCGCTATTTAAACGATTTCTTTCATTTAAATATATCGTATGAAACAGTAGTAGAATCACATATTTAAACACTAAATTTATAGGGGGCAATAATACTATGAATAAAATTGTAGTGGTGGGTGCTGTTGCTGGAGGTGCAACCGTTGCTAGCCAAATCAGAAGACTAGACCATGAGAGTGAAATAACTGTTTTTGAAAAAGATAGAGATATGAGTTTTGCTAACTGTGCACTACCTTATTATTTAGGAAATGTCGTAGATTCAAGAGACAAAGTATTAGAAGCTACACCCGAGTCTTTCTATGATTCTAAAAAAATTGTTGTTAAACCTTACCACGAGGTAACTGCAATTAATGACAAAGCGCAAACAATTACTGTTTATAATAAACGTGACAATACAACGTTTGAAGAAGATTATGACACTTTAATTTTAAGTCCAGGGTGCAGTGCGAATACTTTAAACTTAAACAGTGATATCAGTTTTACATTAAGAAATATGGAAGATACTGATGTCATTGAAAAATTTATAGAACAGCAAAACGTTAAAACTGCCCTTGTCGTTGGTGCAGGATATATAGGTTTAGAAATATTAGACAATTTACACCATAGAGGTATCGAAAGCACATTGATACACCGTTCAACTCATGTAAACAAGTTAATGGATAGCGATATGAATCAACCCATTTTTGATGAAATGGAAGCGAGAGATATCAATTATCGTTTAAATGAAGAAATTCAATCAGTGGATGGTAATACAGTTCATTTCAAATCTGGTAAAGTTGAAAACTATGATTTGATTATTGAAGGGGTTGGAGTAAAACCTAATTCCGAATTTATTCAATCATCAAATGTAAGTTTAGACAGTAAGGGTTATATTCCAGTAAACGATCAGTTCCAAACTAACATTGAAAACATTTATGCTTTAGGTGATATTATTACTTCACATTATCGTCATGTGGACTTAAATGCACACGTACCATTAGCATGGGGTGCTCATAGAGCAGCGAGTATTATAGCAGAACAACTAGCTGGTAATGCATCTATACACTTTAAAGGTTACTTGGGTGCAAATATTGTAAAATTCTTTGATTATACGTTTGCCAGCGTTGGCGTAACACCACAAGAATTAGATAACTTTGATTACGAAATGGTAGAAGCTAACCAAGGAGAACACGCGGGCTATTACCCAGGAAATACTAAGTTACATTTACGTGTTTATTTCGATAAATCAAGCAGACGCATTATTCGAGCTGCTGCAGTAGGAAAAAATGGTGCAGATAAACGTATAGATGTTTTATCTATGGCAATGTTGCATAAGTTGACAATAGATGAACTTACTGAGTTTGAAGTTTCCTATGCCCCACCTTATAGTCGACCAAAAGATATTATCAATATGATTGGTTATAAAGCGCGCAACAAATAATTTCAGCTAATTTAATACGTGAAAATAAAAAGCGGAGACAGCTTAATGTAAGTAGTTCAGTTTTGGAGTACAAAAAGTGAAAATGTAAACCTAAATGAGTATCAAATTGCAACTGAATTTGATACTCGTTTTTTATTGTTAAATCAACGTTTGTTGTTAATTTACACCACAAAATGTAAGTTAAAATGTATATAAAAATGCGAACGTGAAATAATTATTGTAGGAATGCAAATTGGTGTGTTAAAATGGTTACAATTTACTAAGCAAAAAGGGGTGCATTTTCCTATGCAATTTCTTGAGCCAAAAAATAAGAACGCTAAGTCTGTGGATTGGGAAATATCAGAGCAAGTAAGGGTGATAGTTAAGCAATACGCTGAATATGCAGAGCGTACTGAAAGCGAAGCAGTGGATGAATTCTTATTGAACATTTTAGACGATAAGAAGTTTATTGAATGGATTGCCAACAAGCGAAGTAATAAGCGGATTGTTGAAAAAATGGGTATCAAAGATAGAGTGGGTTGATAGACAATGACCAAGCTTAAAAGATTAGCCACGAAGGAAGATGAAATTGTAGATGTTAAAATTCCGATTTCAAACGAAGAATTAAAAGATAGGGCTAAACAATATGATTTATTAACTCCAAAACGATTTGCAACAAGGTATAACAAAATGTTGTTCTTGCCAACGTCTTTTAAATGGAACGGTTCTGAATATCCCATTCAATATAATTACTGCATCAATCCGTTTTGTTGTAATTTTGGGAAAGAACAGCACAAATTCAAAGATGTAAAAGGGAAACCAAGTCGATATAAAATGACTGGTAGTTCCAAAGATAAAGGTCATAAAGGTATGTACTGCAATGACAATCCTATTGGCAGAGGTGTATCGCAAAACTGTACAGTAACCCCTTTATCTAATTGGTCTGTTGTTGAAGAAATTAAACGCCTTATAGAAATCAATAGCATCCAAGATGTTGAGCCAGATTATCAATTTCATAAAGAAGGCTGCTCGGAAGAAGAATCAACCCCATTCAATGAGCCGAAGCAATTTTACAAAAGGGGGAAAAGTAGGGGCAAATCTCAACGCTATCAATGTAAGGCGTGTAAGAAGTTCACTAATGTTCTACCAAAAAGAGAAGAAACCACTACTTATCACCAACAAAAGAACACCATTCTTCCAATGTTCGCTAAGATGGTTGTTGGAAGGGTTTCAGTCAGTCGTACTTGTGATATTTTAGGAATTGGAGTTGGAACCTACTATCATAAGCTGGAGTGGCTGTATAGGCGTTGTTTGGAGTTTTTAGAACGATATGAGACACAACCCCTTCAAACAAAGAAATTTAACGAGATGTGGCTTAATACGGACAAGATGCACTACTACCTAAATAACGTCCGTAAGAAAGGACAAGGTTCAAAGAAATATACGGGGTTTGAAGACCTTAATATGCAAACGTATATAGTTGTATCTGCTGAGGTCTTATCAAGATATGTGTTCCGTTCTGATGTTGCCTATGATTGGAATATTTCAATGGATGAATTAAATGAAGATACAAGAAAATTCAAAGAAGACCATCTCAATACTTTTAGTCGTAAAAATGATAGGTTAGATTGGTCTTATTATCCACAAGAACCATCCGCTAACGATAGCGAAAATAGGAATGCTTATCTTCACGAATTAGGGAAAATTACTAATAGGAGTAGATTTGTCGATGGTTTAAATGTTGATGCTCCTTATACTACAACTGCTCACTATTGGTTAATTAAACAAATGGTTAATGCCGACGAATGGCGAATGATTAGTGATGATGACTTCTCTATTAGAAACGCCTTTTATAGAGTATTCACGAAAGAATTAAGGTTGAGCGATGCACATCATTTTATTTGCCAAGTTAACAAGACGAAAAGCAGAAAACAATGCTTAAAAGAATTCGGACAAGCAAAAGCAGAACTGCTCGATTGGGGAGATATCAGAGGATTCAAAACAAAGTTTCTACGGACTTTGGCATCTCATTATCTAACTGAATTACTAACAAGTCATCAATTCCACGAAGAGGCTATTAGTAAAGATGGAGAAAGATATCGCAAATATGCCGATAACCCTATCAAACATCCATTAGCCACTAAGGATAAAGGATTTTATTCAGTTGATTGTAGAACGGATTTATCTGCTCTGGAACCAAACGAAATCGCAAAGATGCTATTAAATGTTAATGACCATTCGACCAATAGCTTTATTCAACAGATAAGACGTTATATATCATCTCTTGAAAGACCATTAACAACAGCTCGTGGTGATAAGAAGAGCTATATTTACGCTAACTTCAATCCGAAGTATGCTCAATTTGCGATTACAATTCTAAGAACTTACTACAACTTTTGTCGCCCTTTTAAATCAGCGGATAAAAAGGTTTTGACACCTGCTCAAAGATTAGGGATTACAGATAAACAATTTGATTGGAAAGATATAATTTATTTCAAATGACAAAAAGAGCTTGGAGTAATCCCAAGCTCTTGTGCTTTATCTTTACTGTTCTTCTTCAATTAACGCACCCGTTAACTCAATAAGTTTTTTCTTTCATATACATGAAAATAGTAGTTATACGGATTTTTATCATTCTTTATCCCTTTTTGGGCAAATACCTCATTCCATTCCTCATAATTCACTTCTGGAAAAAAAGTATCTCCTTCGAATTCATGATGTATTTTTGTGATGTACATTTTCTCAACATAAGGGAAAAACAAATTATAAATCTGTTCTCCTCCGAAAATAAAAATTTCTTCTTCGTTTTTACATAACTCAAAAACATCTTCTATTGAATGAACAATTTCACAACCATTAAAGGTAAACCCCTTATCTCTCGTCAGAATAATATTTCTTCTGTCAGGTAAGGCTCTTCCGATTGATTCAAGGTTCTTCCTACCTAATATTATCGGATGTCCCTTTGTAGTATTTTTAACATATTCCCAGTCCTTGGGAATCCTCCAAGGAATGTCATTCTCTTTGCCAATCACTCTATTCTTATCCATCGCAGCAATCAAAGAAACTTTCATTTATAACACAGCCTTTTTAACTAATTTACCATCTAATTTCTTATTTCTATCAAAAAACCTTTTCTCATTATCCTGCCCGTTAGTTGAATAAGCAATTTTTTCTATAAGTTATATTATCATAATACCACAAAATCACAAATTTTCATTCAATTATCATTTTCAATTGCATTTTATAAATCATTTTGTATGTAATTTGGTATGTAAGTTAAAATGAAAAAAGTAGTCCATTTTGAAGTACATTTTGTCATTTTGTACTCCAAAACTGAACTACTTAAGCTTAATGTCTCCGCTTTTTATATTACATACCAAACATTTGTGTGATTGGGCCTTGCGGTAAAATAACCCCAATAATGATAGTGATTATAATAACTGCAATCGTGCTCCACATCATACCATGACTTGCTTGTCCTTTTTTTCGTTTTGTAACTGTAACTTCCATTAATGCTACGACAGCCACACCACAAATCATTTTCAATGTTAATAACATGTGCCCGCCTGAATTTCCATCACCAAATGCTTGAATCCAAATCCAGAATCCTGAAATTAAGACTAAAACCATGAATAACCTTAATAACATATGAATTGGTTTAAAATAAGGTGTCGCACCTTGCTTTTCTGAGAAATTAAAATAAGCAGCGAAAAACAAGATAATTAGCAATACCCAACTTGCAATATGCATATGTAACATATTTAATACCCCCACACTATTTTTACTTTATAAAAATATCAATACATTGTTACTTTTAATTATAAAATTAAAAGCGTACTTTTTTAATCATACTGAAAAAGTAAATATTTTTCAAAAAAAGTTCTGCACTTCACATTTTATCTTCATTTTCAATTTATAGCAACATCATTACTTTATATCAAAAAAATTAGGCTAACTTATTATAATTAGCCTAATTCATTTATTATTATTTTTCTGCTATGACATTTGTTAAAGTACCAATATTATCAATCGTTACTTTTACTTCATCACCTGGTTGTAAAAATTTAGGCGGTGTCATACCTGCCCCCACACCAGCTGGTGTACCAGTAGCAATAATATCACCAGGATGTAATGCTACATATTTCGAAATCTCTTCAATCAATTCATCGATTTTAAGAATCATTTCTCCTGTATTACCATCTTGACGAATTTCATTGTTTACTTTAGTTACAATATTTACATCTTCAGGTGTCGGTAATTCATCTTTAGTTACTATATATGGACCAACTGGGCAACCACCAGTTAAACTTTTAGATAAGAATGCTTGATCCTGTTCATTTTGGGCTTTGCGGTCAGTAATATCATTAATGATTGTATAGCCATATACATAGTCAAGTGCTAAAGCTTTAGGAATTTTCTCACCAGATTTACCTATCACAATACCCAGTTCACCTTCATAATCTAACTGATCTGTAATATCTTTATGATTTGGTATTACACTATTATCACCAGTTAACGATGAAGCTGCTTTTGTGAAGACGTATAAACGTTGTACCTCATGATTTAATTCACTAGCATGGTCTTGATAATTACGTCCAAAAGCAATCACATTATTTGTTGGCGTGACCGGTGGTAATAATTCAATATCTGCAAATGCGACTTTATATTCTTCACCTCTACCACTATCTTCTGCCGCAACGACTGCTTTACGAACCTGTTCTTGGAAATCTAATATTTGGTTTTGTTGAAGACCATTCAATAATGTCTTAGGATGAAAGTCCCCTTCCGCAAAATCTGCAAAGACTTTTTTCAAGTCCCAAGCAGCTTCTTCTCTTTTAACTTTCACACCATAAGATGTCTGTTCATTATGTCTGAATGATAGAAATTTCATTCAATATCAGCTCCTCATCTATATCTTATTACATATTATAACTATATTTAGTAACAAATCACAAATAAATACCCATTATTTTCAAAAAATTCAATAAACATAGACATGATATTGTATCGTTATTTTAAATAAGTCACTTTACGCCACAACCATTCAATAGGGCCGTACCTATAAAATTTCAGATACACATAGCAGAAAATTAGTTGTAAGCTATATACAACCAATACGATTAAATAAGATTCATACAGTGGTAACTTATTATATAAACCTAAACCTACATAAATAAATGTAAAAATAAAACTTTGCATTAAGTATACTGTTAGACTCAATTTTCCTGGGTATTTAAAGATATTTACGGTTTTGGAAAATTGCTTAAATCGACAACAATAGATAAATAATAATATGTAGCCAAACGCTACAAGTGGCCCACCAATCATAGCACTAATGATTGCAAAAGCTTGGTTTCCAATGTCCACTACATATGGCATTTTAAAAGCGTATCCAACAATTAACATAAGGCATGCATATAAAACGTGACGATGACGATTTTGTGCGAATTGTACCTTTTCAACCAAGTTGTATTTTTGTGCTGCCATTCCTAAAAACACATACGGTAAAAATTCAAAATATGCAGAAAAAGTTATTGTATCTATAATATTATAGGTGTTTTCTACAACATTTACTTTTAAATAGTTAAAATATTCGCCACTTTGCTTTAGATTGACGATTTCAGAAACATTAAATCCGCTTATATTAATAGTACTATATGGATCATCTAAGTATGTTACTAAAAAAGTAGGTAAAATTAAGATAAATACTTTTATTGCATATAAAATAACACCTATTTTAAAGAGTTTCTTGCTACTTTTTTTAATACATAATACTGCAATCATCCCTGTAAATGCATAACTGAACAAAATATCTCCTGAAAATAGTAAAAAACCGTGTAATGCACCTAATATTAATAAAAAAGTTAATCTTCTATAAATAAAGGGATAATATTTCATCGCTCTTCTCTGACTATGTTTGTACATAATGGCTAAACCATAACCAAATAAAAAGGTGAAAATAGGATAAAAAGAACTGATTACAAACAGTGTAATAACTCTTAATATACTTTGATCTATCCCTTTCACTAAATCCGGTAAAAATGATTCCTCATATGGCATACTAAATGTCAATATATTCATCAATACAATACCTAACAAACTGAATCCACGTAAAGCATCCAGTTCGAATATTCTCTGTTGTGTCGACACTGTTTAGCACTCCTTTATCAAAGCATTATTTAATCGATTTATCATCTATTGAAAGCTGACCAAATTTAAAGAAGTATAAATAACCTTTAACAGGTTCGCCAAGTATGGTCTGTAAGGTATTTCTATAGTATTCCATTTGTATTTTATAACGCGCACGCAATTGATTTCCAACTTCTTCATCTGACATATGCAAGCGTCTATTAAATGCATCTGTTTTATAATCAACAAAGTAATATTGCTGATCTTTAATAAAAATCAAATCAATCATCCCTTGAATGATTGATGCGTCTGTTTCTACATCTTTCAACTGGTCTACTTTTGCTTGATTCACAACGAAAGGTAATTCACGATAAATATAATCACTTTGAGCAATCGTAAGATACAAGTCACTCTCAACAAATTTATAAATATCATCAAATTGAATATCAGCTTTTGCATCTTTAGGTATGATCGCTTTAACTATTAATTGGTCAACAAATATTCCAATTTCTTCTGCTGTCAGCCTTTCTTCTTTAAATGGTAAATGCTGCATTACCGTATGCATTAATGTCCCTATTTCATTTGCTTTTCTCTTTGTTTGTTGACTTAAGAAAGCTGGTCTTTCATATGAAGTTGTGCCAATACGATACTGACGAACTCTATCATAATTTGTATCCGCTTGTTCTGTTTCTAATTGTCGTTTTAATTCAGAAACGGACTGTTTTGAAGGTTTCATCATAGCTTCTTGATATGGATAGACGTAACTTAATTGCTGATGTATTTGCGTTTTTAATGTGTCATTGCCACTATTTATATACTCAATATCACTAACTGTACGCTGTTCACTATCTGAAATAACTTGTTCTGAAGCAATGTCTTCATAAAATTCTGTAGTCAAATTCACATAAGGTTGCATCGTTGAATCAATATCTTCTATTGATTGCTCAAAACGCATCTCTCTTGGTAAAGATGATGATTGATATTTTGCTAATATTGGGTATATCATATCAATCGGTCTTTGGGCTGTAATCCGATAACTGACTGGTAAATGTGTTTCCGAAACAGAAACCTGCTCTAATTGTGTTAATTCTTTCTCATCTTTAACACGGCCAATCAAAAATAATTGTTCCTTAGCACGTGTCAACGCCACATAAATTAATCTCATCTCTTCTGAGACCATTTCTTTTTCCGCGATTGCTTTCAAAGTGACTGATGATAATGAAGGATAAGCTAAATTTGATTCTACATCATAATACGTCATTCCAAGTCCATAATTTTGATTTAAAATCACAGGTTTATGTAAGTCATCTCTTCTAAACTTACGCGATAAGCCAGAGTAAATAACAAATGGAAATTCCAGCCCCTTACTGCTATGGATTGTCATCATTCTCACAACATCATCATTAGGACCTATGATGTTTTCTTCACCGAAATCTTTTCCTCGCTCCATAAGTTCATCAATAAATCGAATAAATTGATATAGACCACGAAAACTAGAATTTTCAAATTCTACTGCTTTATTAAACAAACCATATAAATTCGCACGTCGACCTTTGCCACCAATAAGACCACTAAAATATTGTATAACATAGTGATCATTGTAAAATTTATCAATCAGTTGATATACAGGATGATTTTGACTGTACGATTGATACATAGCTATATCTTTTAAAAATACTTCTAATTTTTTGACCAATTTCTTATTTGCCACGTCATTTTCCATATAATGTTGGATAGATTGATAAAAATAATCATCATGAGGACTAAATACTCTAATGTTTGATAATTCATCTTCTGTAAATTGGTAAATAACTGAACGCATTAAACCGACTAAATAAATATCTTGTAGTGGGTTGTCAATCGTTCTTAAAAAAGACAATATCAGTTGCACTTCTGTTTGTTCAAAATAACCTTCTTTACTATTAACATGGAACGGAATATTATGATCCTTAAATGCTTGTTGTATTTTTCGTGCTTGCCCATATGATCTCTCTAAAATAACAATGTCCTTGTAGTTAGGCTTTCGATATTGTTGGGCTTTAATATCAAAGATTTCACGTGTATTCATTATTTTTTCAACTTGTTGTACAATATATTCTGCTTCTTGTTCAGAACCATTTAACTCAGAAGATGCATCTTCTACTAGCATATTTAAATTCACATCATATGGCTTGTTGTCAAAGGGAGCTCCATAATATAACTGTGCTGCATCATCATAGTTAATCTCTCCTACAGATTCATCCATCATATGTTTAAATAAATAATTAGTTGTCGTTAACACTTCTAATCTTGAACGGAAATTTTGTGATAAATCTATACGTAAGCCATATGATGAGCCATCTACAGTAAAACGATTATACTTTTCGATAAACAAACTAGGATCTGCTTGTCTAAATTTATAAATCGACTGTTTGACGTCCCCTACCATGAATAAGTTGCCATCATGTTCCTCACCACGTTTAATACATGACAAAATCTTTTCTTGTACTCTGTTTGTGTCTTGATATTCATCTACTAATATTTCTTCAAACTGATCACGATAAGATTGTGCAATCATTGAAGGTGAACCATCATCATTTGTTAAAATTTTCAAAGCAAAATGTTCATAATCCGAGAAATCTAAAATATTTCGACTGCGCTTTTTTTGATTAAAAAGTTCTATGACATCTTTTGTAATAAGGCTAAGATAAGATACTCTAGGCGCTAAACGTTGCATATCTTCTTTTAGATTTTCTGAAGACCTTGAAAAATAATCATTCTTAACTTTTGACACTAATTTTTTATAATTATCATAATATGCTTTACCATCATCATAAGCATCTATCATCATTTCGTTTGCTTCTTTAATTTTTTTATCTTTTCGAGGAAATGTTTTTTCAAATTCGTGTTGTACGATTGCTTCATGATTGATATGGCCATTTTCCATAGCTTTGTTTAAAAATTGTTGTTCTTTTTCAATAACTGCAATTTGTTTATCGACTTGTTCCAGCATCATAAATAAATCATAACTTTTATTTAATGACTCTAAGGCAGACTCCATAAATATCATGGCCAACTCATTAAGTAATTTTAATAACGC
Source organism: Staphylococcus sp. GDY8P119P (assembly GCF_017892075.1). Lineage (NCBI taxonomy): Bacteria > Bacillati > Bacillota > Bacilli > Caryophanales > Staphylococcaceae > Staphylococcus > Staphylococcus sp. GDY8P119P. The sequence continues at coordinate 456,496 of NZ_JAESKJ010000006.1, read as the reverse complement.
TTCCTGCTCCACTTCATCTTTATATGGTGTTGCAAGACCGCTTAACCAATTCAAAGGATTGGGGTTAGCAACACTAAAGAAATACATTTTTTTTACAATGTCTCTGAGTTGTTCATCATTCCTATCTGAGGACAACTGTTCAGTTAAATCAACAAAATGAGGGTCTAAGATGTCATAATGTTGTTCTAAAACCTCATCTATGGTTTGTTCTAGTAATAAAATATTTTCCGCTTCACCACTTGTTTTAAAGTTTGGATCAATATCCAATACATCGTAATGTTGCTGAATTAACTTTAAACAAAAACTGTGTAGTGTAGAAATTTGAGCTTGGTGAATTTTGATGCGCTGATTCTTTAAATGCGTATTATCAGGTGATTCAATAAATGCTTCTTGTATTCGTTGATCTACACGTTGCTTCATCTCTCTTGCACTTGCATTAGTAAACGTTACGACTAATAAACGATCTACATCGACCTTATCTCTAAGAATGCGTTGAATGATGCGTTCTACTAAAACCGCTGTTTTACCAGAACCTGCAGCTGCTGCTACAAGTATGTCTTGATCCTTTGCAAAGATACTTTTCCACTGATTATCGGTCCATCTTGTGCCAGCTGGTTTTACAGGAATCTCACTGATCATTCTTCTTCCTCACTTTCTAACTCCATATTTTGTACTGCTTCAATTGGGTTGATTGTTTCGTCTACGGTTCTATAGCGTTTACTGTCAATCATGCCATCAACATGACAGACTGGTTTATAGTTACAGAAATCACATGGCAGTGTTTGATTATATTTCATTGGCGCTACTTCTGTGTGACCATCCATAATATTAGATGCTGTTTCTATAAAATTTTGCTTATTATGTTGAATTAATTTATAAATCGTCTTTTCGTCCGCGACCTTACTATTAGATTTAATGCCTCCATCTTTTTTTAAACCTAAAGGTACAATATCTGAATTATAGCTAGGTTCTATTCGAGTATCAAAAGCATCCAATACTGCTTCGTCACTATTTAATAAGCCACTTAATTTAAAGGATTGAATAAATTCTAAATCCCTTTTCGTTTCATTTAATTCATTCCACGCAAGTTTAATACGTGGTTCATGGACATGAAAGTACAATAACCCACCCGGCTTAGTCATATTGGTTAGGCCGAGCCTTGCTTTATTTTGTAATACAATATCCATATAAGTCATCATTTGCATTTGCATGCCATAATAAACTTTTGTTAAATCTAAGGTCCCACTATATTTTGATGATTTATAATCAATAATATTCACAAAACTTTCATTTCCGTGGTTATACGTATCTATCCTGTCAATTTGTCCTCGAATGTTGATAGGAACCCCTTGTTTAGTTTGTAAAGGCTGCGCATACAGTTCTTGATTGTCCCTAGGTTTTTTTCTGAAACTGGCTTCAAAGCGTTGCGGTGTGAATTTACTATAACTACCTTGATATTTTAACGCCGTTAAAGTTGTTTCTACTATTGAACCAATGCGCTGTGACAAATAGCGATAATAAGCTGTTGAATTTAATAGATTAAATTGTATCTCTGGTAGGATTTCAGATAACGCGTCACTCGTCAATTTGTGAATTTGCTTGATGTTTAAATTCTTAAAGTCGCCATTAATTTTTTCAGAGATAAATTTTAATACTTGATGGAATATATCACCTAAATCAAAGTTTTCTAGTTTATATTTTGTTCGTTCATTAAGTCGTAAACCATGTGAAGCAAAATGCTTAAATGGACATGATTGATACCCTTCAAAACGTGATACACTAGCATTTATAGTCGTACCATATAAATCTTTTGATAAAGATTCACTTAATTGTACAGTTTTATTATCGTAAGTGAGTGCTGATAACAAATAAGTAAGCCCTTCATTTAACTGCTCATCATCCCTCATAACTTGGTATGTATCTAACCACGTATCTGCGACGATTTCTTCATCAAGCCAAGCTTTAAGTGATTCAAATAATGCAATTTTTGTTTGATGTGGATGTTCCATTAACGTTAGCGGATTTGCTTGATGTTGACGCTGGATGTTTTGTACTTCAAGATCTGTAAACAATTGCTGAATTTGACCTAAAAATGGGCTCGCTTCTTTTTCCTCCCCATTTGATCCCATTAAGGAATATGAAAATGTCACCTCTGAACGCCCTCGTGTCATAGCAATATAGCAAACAAATGCTTCATCCATTTGTAATATATCTGATGTTGGACTTAATTCGATATCAGCTTGTTCTTCAAAATATTTTTTCTCCTCATCTGTTATTAAGCCTGAAGCATTCACAGTCTGTGGTAAAACGCCATCATTGACCCCAACTAAATACACATGTTCTTTATTATCAACTTTTGCTAGGTCCATTGTACCAATGCTAACTTGATCAAGCGTTTGGGGAATCATTACAAATTCCAATTGATCCAAACCAATATCTAATAACTCTAAAAATCTACTTTTTGTTAAATTTTGAGTTCCAAAAACCGTAACTAAATCATCTAATGTTTGAATAAATCCATGCCATATTTGATCAATTTCTTCTGATTTACGGTGTTCGCCTTCAGCGTCTAACGTATCACGTTCTGTCATTAACTGACTGGGCAAATCGAACGATTCAATAGCTTCGTAAAACGCTGTTGCAAAATCAACAGCTGTGGTTGCATCAGCCATTTGATTTTCAAAGCGCATAATTTTATCTATCACATCTGTTTTTAACTGAATAACCCTTTCAAATGTTTCACGTTCTTCTTCTGTTAATGGTTGTCGTTTTAAACCCATTTTCCTAAATTGTTCAACTTGGAAATATTTATCATCTATCCAACGTTTTCCATAAATACCACGTTCTAATACAAAATTTTCTAAAATATCAATTAAGTACTGGCTGTCTTTAAATTTTTTAGTTAAAATATTCGTTTTAAACAAACGCATTAGAGGCTCAAAGTTCCAATTTGTCTGAAGCACTTCAATTAACGAGCGAAACATTTCCATTATAGGATGATGAGTCATAGAAGCCTTGACGTCAATGTTATAAGGTATATCGTATTGTGGTAATATCGATTCCATTAAGTAGGCATATGATTCATCTCTATATAAAATAGCAATATCTTGAAAACGTCTACCTAATTCACGGTTTTCTTTTAAAATCCGTCTAGCAACTTCATTTATTTCTTCTCGCATCACTGATGATTTTAGGATAGAGATATGACCTGTTGATGCAATAGGTTCAAATTGCAATGCATTAAAGTTTTTCTCTAAATGCGATAAGTCATTATGAATAAATCTTTGTTGTTGATAAAATGGTTTAACATTTAAATGGATATTCAAATCATTTGCGATGGCTTGCATTTGTGTTAATGATTCTGACGGCTTTCTAAATAAACTAAAAACATCTTTATCTCCATCTGTAGTTAAAGCAACCGTAACTTGCTTGGTATGCTGAACTAATGAACGAATGATTTGATATTCAATTGTAGAAAAGTTATGAAATCCATCAATGTAAATCTCAGCACGTTGCAACCAATCGGATTGGTTCATCACCTCAATAAATCGCTGCAAACTATCCTCAGTAGAAACATACTCGCCACGAATCCTATCTTCTAAATGTTTATATATTAACGCGATGTCTTCTAATTTGTGTTTAGTCCTCGTTTGTAAGTGGTTGTTTGCTATATAATCTTCAATATGTTGTGGAGAAACTGCATATTTTTTAAAATCTTGAATTTGCTCATATAATTTTTCACTAAAGCCATAGTATTTTACTTGAGATTGATATAATTTCAATTCTGACTGATGTTGTTGAATAATGTCATAAATCATCATTTCAGTACCAACTTTGGATAACTGTTGTTCTGTTAATCCACCAACTTCTTGAAAAACACGGTGACTTAAACGTTCAAAATGGAGCACTTCAGTTCTCAAACTGCCATATAATGATGGATCTTTTACAAAAGCTTGCTCTAACTGAAACGTGTTTTGGGTAGGTGCGATTAAGATAATAGGATCACCTAATGGATTTTGTTTCATTTTAGTTTTTATTTCTTCTATTACACTGTGCGATTTACCAGTGCCAGCTCTCCCAATATAAGCATTAAATTCCATTGCGTGCAACAACTCCTTTGATTCATATTTTAACATATTAGGCATTACACTTTGTTTAATAGTCTATGTGATTTACCTACATTTAAGTTCATAAATGAATGATATACTGTGTAAGTTTAATATTTGAAAGGTGTCATTCAAAAGGTTCAAAAAGCACAAATTGAACAACATTAATATATAGAAAAACCTGAGACATTTTTATGTCTCAGGAAGTATACACATATGCTATCTATTCATAACTAACATCTGGGTTAAATCCAAATGTCATTTTATTTAACGGCCAATATCTAAATGAAACTTTACCTACTACCTTATCTTCATCAATCAAACCAAATGAGCGGCTATCCTTACTCACTTCTCGATTATCGCCTAATACTAACAATTTCCCTTTTGGAATTTTGTTTTTTCCATCAACCTGATTGATTTCTTTTGTTTTATAAGTACCTGTAATATATTCACCTAGTTTGTGTTTTTCATTGTAATCTAAATAAGGCTCATCAACTTTTTTACCATTAACATATAATTGATCTTTTTTATATTCGATGTTATCTCCGGATGTACCAATAATACGTTTCACATAATCTTGTTCCTTATTAGCGTGGAATACAATGACATTTCCCTTTTCTAAATGTCCTAGTTTTTGACCAATCATATTTACAACTACGCGTTCACCATCTTTTAAGGTTGGGTCCATAGAATCCCCTTTGACTGTGTATGATTTTGCAACAAAATTTGTAATCAATAGGACTAACGCTACTGCGACAGCAATTGACACAATCCATTCTAGTATTTCTTTTTTCACTTTTTACACCTCGTCTATTTATTTAAAGTTTACTGTGAAGTTGCTTAAAGGGTAATACCTTAAACTTACATCACCAATAATGTCTTCTTGTCGAACAAAACCCTCTGTTCTTGAATCGTTTTTTAGTTCCCGATTATCATTCAGTACAAAGTATTCGCCTGGTGGAATTATATCTCCTTCAGAGCCTTTAATATTTCTGAGGGATAAATCTTTCATACTTGACTCAGTATACATTTCATCTACTTGTCTGTCATCTCTATACAACTGATTATTTTTAAAGGTTATAGATTGGCCAGGCTTCCCGATAATTCTACCAATATGTACATCGTCACCTTTATGGTACATGATGATATCGTTAAGCTTTAACATATTAAAAGTCGTTTTGATTTTATTAACAATCACACGATCATTTTGTTTCAACGTTGGCGTCATACTTTTTTCTTGTATGACTGCTCCTGTAATAATAAAAGTCTGAATCAATATTACAATAATAATCGCAAATATTATAGAAATCAAATGTTTTACTACCCTACTCAAATTGTCACTCCTCTGGAGAATGCATAAAATATCGTTCAAGTTTTCTACCTATAAACCAAACGACAATAATAACAATAATGATGATGACCAACCTTAAAGGCTGTGTAAATAGTGTCGTAATATCATTGCCTAACCATCCAATCAAACCAATCATTATCAATTTCGAACTGAACAATACTACCAGATAAACGTGTGCTCTGATATGCGACAAGCTTACGACCAAGTTTACTAATGCACTTGGGGTAAAGGGGAAACATAATAGAATGAAAATAGGAATAACGCCTTTTCTATCTATAAAATGTATTAACCTTTGAACCGAGGTGCGTCGCTGTAATTTTTTCATATAACGTGTATGGTTCAATTTGCGAAAACCTAAAAATACAAGATAACTTCCTAAAACAGTACCCAACCATGCTAATAATGTACCCATCAAAAATCCAAATGCATTCACATTCACAATCACAAATACAATAATAGGTAGTACTGGGATAAATGCTTCAATAAAAGGCAATAAAAATCCTACGATATAACCTAAACTACCAAATAAATCAAACCAATACTGCACTTGTTCTTGAGTCATTTCATCAATCCCTACCAATGTTAGTCAACGATTATTATAAGTGTATTATAGCGATTTTAAAACAATTATGTATACTTTTGTGTAAATATCAGTCTCAAGTACCAAAACAGTAAATGACATTACACACATATGATAAGTTTTTTTATAAAATAGCACATAAAAAAATTTCCGCATTTTCAATGCGGAAATCATTTTCTCAGTCACTTATTAATCTAATGCACAGATAAAATTATAGACGTTTTTCTAATGCTTCTTTTTTATCTTCAAAACCTGGTTTACCTAATAATGCGAACATATTTTGTTTATATGCTTCTACACCAGGCTGGTTAAACGGATTTACACCAAGTTGATAGCCACTCATTGCGCAAGCCATTTCAAAGAAATAAACGAGATAACCAAATGTTTCTTCATCTAATTGTGGAACATTGATCACTACATTTGGCACGCCACCATCAGTATGTGCTAATAAAGTACCTTCAAAGGCTTTAGTGTTCACTTCATCAATTGTTTTACCTGCTAAATAGTTTAAACCATCTAAATTGTCATTATCTTCTTCAATTGTAATATTATGCTTTGGTGTATTTACTTTGACAACAGTTTCAAATAAGAAACGACGACCTTCTTGTACATATTGTCCAAGTGAATGTAAATCAGTTGTATAATTTGCACTGGATGGATAGATGCCTTTGTAATCTTTACCTTCTGATTCACCAAATAATTGTTTCCACCACTCGTTAAAATATTGCATTGAAGGTTCATAATTGATTAACATTTCAGTGTCATAACCTTTAGCATATAAAATGTTACGGATACTAGCATATTGATATGCAATATTATCTTCTAAGTTATCAGAAGAGAGCTCTTGTCGCGCTTTTGCAGCCCCGCCCATTATTGCTTCAATATCAATACCTGCGACAGCGATTGGTAATAAACCTACTGCAGTTAAAACTGAGTAACGTCCACCAATATCATCCGGCACTACAAATGTTTCATAGCCTTCATTTGTTGCTAATTGTTTTAATGCACCTTTTTCTTTATCAGTAGTAGCAAAAATACGTTGTTTTGCTTCTTCTTTACCATATTTATTTTCTAAGATTTGTTTAAATAGTCTAAATGAAACTGCTGGTTCTGTTGTAGTACCAGATTTAGAAATAACATTTACTGAAAAATCTTTACCATCTAAATAACTAATTAACTCTTGTGTATATGTCGAAGATAAATGATTACCTACAAAGACAATTTCAGGATATTCATTACTATTTCTAAATGCCGGTGTCAACATTTCAATTGCAGCACGTGCACCTAAATATGAACCACCAATACCAATTACAACAAATACATCTGAATTATTTTTGACACGTTTAGAAGCTTCTAATATACGTGAAAATTCTTCTTTATCATAATTAACAGGTAAATCAATCCAACCTAAGAAATCACTACCAGCACCTGTTCCTTCATGAATTGTATGATGAATTGATTTAACAATATCCTTTTGTTGTTTTAATTCATGTTCGCCGAAAAATTCTAAAGTTTTACCGTAATCTAATTGAATATGAGTCATCTAAATTGCCTCCAGTGTTTTTGATTTCATACATATTTTACTAAGTTTATTTTGACTATTCAAACAACTAGCCTACAAAACAAAATTTTTTATAATTATTTTAGCTTATTCATTTCTTATATAACAGACAGAACATCCAATCATATATTCACTGATATATACATCTTCATAAAACGCATATAACTTCAAAATACCTATAATTCAATATACAAGAAGACAGTTAAATTGTAAGAAATTTCTACAATTTGCATATTTATGTATAAAAATGGTTTTATTTTCATCATCCTTCTGCTATACTTACTAATATCAAATTTATAAACAACGTATTAAAAAATTCAATTGAGGTGTAACGGTATGAAGGAAAAAATAGTTTTAGCATATTCGGGCGGTTTAGATACAAGTGTTGCAGTGAAATGGTTGATAGATAAAGGCTATGATATAGTAGCTTGTTGTCTGGACGTCGGCGAGGGTAAAGATTTAGATTTAGTGCATCAAAAAGCTTTAGATATGGGCGCAGTTGAATGTCATATTATTGATGCCACAGAAGAATTTAGTGAAGATTTTGTTTCATATGCAATCAAAGGCAATTTAATGTATGAAGGCACATATCCCCTTGTATCTGCATTATCAAGACCTTTAATTTCAAAAAAATTAGTTGAAATTGCTAACAAAACAAATGCAGTAGGTATTGCACATGGTTGTACCGGCAAAGGTAATGACCAAGTTCGTTTTGAAGTGGCCATAAAAGCATTGGATCCAGAGTTAAAAGTATTTGCTCCAGTAAGGGAGTGGGCTTGGAGCCGTGAAGAAGAAATTGACTATGCAATCAAACATAATATTCCAGTACCTATCCAACATGATTCACCATATTCTATTGACCAAAATTTATGGGGAAGAAGTAATGAATGTGGCATTTTAGAAGATCCATATGCAGCACCACCAAAAGATGCATTTGACTTAACGAATGAAATTGAAGATACACCTGACGAAGCAGATGAAGTCGTACTTACATTCGAACAAGGCTTACCTACCGCTTTAAACGGTAAATCCTATAAATTAAGCCAATTAATTTTGGATTTAAACAAATTAGCGGGTAAACATGGTATTGGAAGAATTGATCATGTAGAAAATAGACTCGTCGGTATTAAGTCTAGAGAAGTTTACGAAACACCTGCAGCAGAGGTTATAATCAAAGCGCATAAAGCACTCGAAACGATTACTTTAACTAAAGATGTCGCTCATTTTAAACCTGTTATTGAAAAACAATTTTCGGAACAAACGTACAATGGACTTTGGTTTTCTCCACTAACTGATAGCCTAAAAGCGTTTGTAGATAGTACACAAAAATTCGTTTCTGGTGACGTACGTCTTAAATTATTTAAAGGTAATGCCGTTGTAAATGGTAGAAAATCGCCGCATACACTATATAATGAAAAATTAGCGACTTATACAAAAGAAGATGCATTTAATCAAGAATCTGCAGTCGGCTTTATTGATATCTTTGGTTTACCTACAAAAGTTAATTCTATGTTACACGGCGGATATTCAGATGAGTAATAAAGCTTGGGGTGGAAGATTTAGTGAGCAACCCGAAGACTGGGTCGATGAATTTAATGCCTCCATTCACTTTGATAAAACGCTCATCCAATATGATGTGCAAGGAAGTATTGCTCACGCTAAAATGCTAGCTAAACAAGATATCATAACCGATGAAGACTGTCAGCAAATAATCAATGGTTTAACAACGATTTTAAATGATTATGAACAAGGTAATTTATCATTCGATGTTTCTTTAGAAGATATTCATCTTAACATTGAGCATGAATTGATTAAACGTATCGGTGATGCAGGTGGTAGGTTGCATACAGGACGTAGCAGAAATGACCAAGTTGCTACTGATATGCACCTATATACTAAAGAAGAAGTTACTCAAATTATTGAGCTCGTCAATGAGTTGCAACAAACAATTGTCAATATCGCAGAACAACATGTCAATACAATTATGCCTGGTTATACACATTTGCAAAGAGCTCAACCTATTTCATTTGCACACCATATACTGACTTATTACTGGATGTTAGATAGAGATAAATCGCGTTTTCAAGATAGTTTGAAGCGAATCGATATTTCACCACTTGGTGCTGCTGCTCTAAGTGGAACGACTTATCCAATCGATCGTCATGAAACGCAAACTTTATTGAATTTCGGCTCTGTTTATGAAAATAGTATAGATGCTGTAAGTGATAGAGACTATATAGTAGAAACATTGCACAATATATCATTAACAATGATACATTTATCACGTTTTGCTGAAGAGATTATCTTTTGGTCATCAGCAGAAGCCAATTTTGTAACTTTATCGGATGCATTCTCAACAGGTTCCTCAATTATGCCTCAAAAGAAAAATCCTGACATGGCAGAGTTAATAAGAGGCAAAGTAGGACGTACGACAGGAAACCTAATGAGCATTTTGATGACGCTCAAAGGTTTACCACTTGCCTATAACAAAGATATGCAAGAAGATAAAGAAGGGCTATTTGATGCGGTGCATACGATTAAGGGCTCCTTACGAATTTTTGCTGGCATGATAGATACAATGACTGTGAATGTCGATCATCTACAACAAACTGTTTACAATGATTTTTCAAACGCTACTGAATTGGCTGATTACCTTGTAAATAAAGGTGTTCCGTTTAGATCAGCACATGAGATTGTAGGAAAAATCGTACTGTGGTCAATTCAACATAATGTCTATTTATTAGATGTGCCGTTGGAAGAATATCAGAAAGCGCATAAACGTATTGATTCAGATATTTATGATTATTTAAAGCCAGAAAATTGCGTTAGTCGTAGAATTAGTTATGGCTCAACTGGACAATTAGCGGTAGAACATCAATTATCAGTTATCAAGCAACATCTAAATACAAATTAATAAACCTTTAAAAACTGGAAGTTAAACCAATACTTAACTTCCGGTTTTTTTCTTCCATCCATAGTCCAACGTTTTAATCCATTTCACATTTTACGTAGCTCCCTCAACATATGTTTGTATAAATGTATTAACAGTACCCAACTCACCATATCTTGAATCCTATAGATAAAGCTATTTATTTATATGTCTCAAATCTATATAGACACTTTTCTATATAGATGTTAGTCTATTTAATGCTTAGGAGGTATCATTATGTCTTATAAAAAACTTTCAGCATTGCTTAAAGTTTTATCAGATTCAAACAGATTAGAAATATTAGATTTACTTTCTTGTGGTGAACGATGTGCATGCGATTTGTTGGAGCACTTTCAATTCTCGCAACCCACGCTAAGCCATCACATGAAAACATTAGTGGATTATGAGTTAGTGCATACACGTAAAAATGGAAATAAGCGTTTGTACCAGCTTAATCATGTTATTTTAGATGAAATCAATCAAAGTCTCAATATAATTCACACATCGAACCAACATTGCGCATGTCATAATATGAAATCAGGTGAATGTTAATCAATGACCATTTTAGCTATATTAATTTTTCTTTTAACATTAATTTTTGTCATATGGCAACCTAAGGGATTAGATATTGGTATTACTGCTTTAGCTGGGGCTATCGTAGCTATAATTACAGGTGTAGTTAGCTTTTCCGATGTATTAGAAGTAACAGGCATCGTTTGGAATGCCACGTTAACTTTTGTTGCTGTTATTCTTATTTCATTAATATTAGATGAAATTGGTTTCTTTGAATGGTCTGCACTACATATGGTTAAAGCATCGAATGGTAACGGGTTAAAAATGTTTGTTTTCATCATGCTATTAGGGGCAGTTGTAGCAGCATTTTTCGCAAATGATGGTGCTGCTTTAATCTTAACGCCTATCGTATTAGCCATGGTGAGAAATTTAGGATTTAATAAAAAAGTCATCTTCCCTTTTATTATTGCCAGTGGATTTATCGCTGATGCGACATCATTGCCCCTGATTGTAAGTAACTTAGTAAATATCGTTTCTGCAGATTATTTTGATATAGGATTCATTGCGTATTTTAGTCGTATGATAATCCCTAATGTATTTTCTTTACTAGCTAGTATTCTCGTATTGTGGCTTTATTTTAGAAAATCTATACCACATACATTTGATACTGAAAACATTTCAGTACCTAAAGATGCTATTAAAGATCCTAAATTATTTAAGATTTCATGGATTGTATTAGCCGTACTGCTCGTAGGCTATCTTGTAAGTGAATTTATCCAAATACCTGTATCAATCATTGCAGGTATGATTGCTTTTGTCTTTGTATGCTTAGCTCGTAAATCTAATGCAGTTCATACTAAGCAAGTAATTAAAGGTGCTCCATGGAATATAGTGTTATTTTCCATTGGTATGTACCTCGTCGTATTTGGGTTAAAAAACGTGGGTATTACCACAATTTTAGCCGACGTATTATCCAGTATTTCAAGTTATGGACTATTCAGTAGTGTTATGGGAATGGGCTTTATATCGGCCTTTTTATCATCAATCATGAATAATATGCCTACCGTTTTAATAGATGCAATTGCTATTGGCCAATCCAATGTCGTTGGCACTTTAAAAGAAGGTATGGTTTATGCGAATGTCATTGGCTCTGACTTGGGCCCTAAAATCACGCCTATTGGTTCTTTAGCTACATTATTGTGGCTTCATGTTTTAACACAAAAAGGTGTAAAAATTGCTTGGGGTACCTATTTCAAAACAGGCATCGTCATTACCATTCCAGTACTATTTGTTACCTTGTTAGGTTTATATTTCACGCTCGTTATTTTTTAAGAAAAGAGGTCTTAATTATGAAGAAGAAAATAATTTATTTTATATGTACTGGTAACTCTTGTCGTAGCCAAATGGCTGAGGGTTGGGGAAAGCATATATTAGGTGAAACATGGCATGTCTATTCTGCTGGTATTGAGACACATGGTGTTAACCCTAAAGCGATAGATGCTATGAATGAAGTAGGTATTGATATATCAAATCATACGTCAGACTTGATTGATAATGATATTTTAAAGCAAGCAAATTTAATCGTAACATTATGTAGCGATGCAGATAAAAATTGTCCAATTTTACCACCGAATGTAAAAAAAGAACATTGGGGTTTTGATGATCCAGCTGGAAAAACTTGGACAGAATTTCAACGTGTTAGAGACGAAATTAAATTAGCAATTGAAAATTTTAAAACCAAATAAATGTATTAAGTCACCGGCACAGCAGCTTTGACTACGCCAAAGCGTCCGTTTCAAATGAAATTGACGCTTTTTGTTGGTTTGAACTTATATATAGACATATGAAGTTAACGTGATTAAACTAATACATTCTATATATGCTAGAAAAAATTTTAATTAGTTTAATATATTGTTATAACAATATTAACTTTTTAAATCTTAAATTTTAATCGTGTAAATGTCATTCTCAAACAAACGTTTATTTTGTAGGGTTGATATGTAAATACATATCGAGGAGTGACCCATTCTTGCAAAATTTTAAAAAAGCATTATCAACGAGTCTAGCAACGTTATCTCTAGCTTTGATTGGAACGACATCTATAGCAACTGCAAGTGAAAATAACCACAATATTAATACACAATCATCTGCCACACCCTCAAAGCAACAAGGTAACAACTCACACAACCCAAACAGAGCTCAAAATCTAACAGGTGAAAAATATGCAACGATTGCTCATAGAGGTGCCAGTGGTTATTCACCAGAACATACTTTTTATTCATATGATAAAAGTCACAATGCAATGGGAGCATCATATATCGAAATCGATCTTCAGATGACTAAAGATGGTCATCTAGTTGCCATGCATGATGAAACAGTTGATAGAACTACAAACGGTACAGGTAGAGTTGATTCATATACACTAAAAGAATTAAAGCAATTAGATGCTGGTAGTAAATTTAATGCCACAAACCCTCAGTATGCTAATTCAAATTATGTAGGTGCTGAAATTCCTACATTAGATGAAATTTTAGAACGATATGGTCCGAATGCAAATTATTATATTGAAACTAAATCACCAGATGTGTATCCAGGGATGGAAGAAGCAGTATTAAAAACACTAAACAATCACAAAATGCTTAATGAGCAATCATTAAATCAAGGGCATGTCTTATTACAATCATTTTCACCTGAAAGCTTAAGTAAATTACATCGTTTAAATAGCAATGTCCCATTGATAAGGTTATTAGATAAAGGTGAATTACCCGCGTTAACCCAACAAGATTTTAATCAAATTCGTCAATACGCAATTGGTGTCGGCCCTGAATATACAGACTTAACTAAACAAAATGTTAAAAATCTTAAAAGAGCTGGTCTGCTCGTACATCCTTTCACCGTTAATAATGAAACCGATATGCACCGCTTAAATCGATATGGCGTTGACGGCGTTTTTACAAATTATCCTGATTTATATAAACAAGTCGTTCTAGATAATGAACAAAAAAATAAATAACAAAAAAGAAGAAGTTCTTGGGTTCAAGAACTTCTTCTTTTTCTAAAAGTTTAATATTTAATTAAGCCCAACCACGATAACGTGCAGCTTCAGCAGTACGTTTAATACCTACAATATAAGCTGCTAAGCGCATATCAATTTTTCTATTTTGGGATAACTCATAAATTGTATCGAAAGCTGTGATAAGTTTTTCACGTAATTTTGTATTTACTTCTTCTTCTGTCCAATAATAACCTTGATTATTTTGTACCCATTCGAAGTAAGAAACTGTTACGCCACCTGCACTTGCTAATACATCAGGTACGAGCAATTTACCACGTTCAGTTAAAATACGTGTACCAGCTGGTGTTGTTGGGCCATTAGCCGCTTCAACCACAATATCAGCTTTAATTTCATTTGCATTGTCTTCTGTGATTTGATTAGCAATCGCTGCAGGTACAAGAATATCACAATCAAGTTCAAACAATTCTTTATTAGAAATTGTTTCTTCAAATAAATTTGTTACAGTACCAAAGCTATCTCTTCTATCTAAAAGATAATCAATGTCAAGACCGTCTGGGTCATGTAAAGCACCGTAAGCATCTGAAATACCCACAATTTTTGCTCCCATATCATAAAGGAATTTAGATAAGAAACTACCTGCGTTACCAAATCCTTGAATAACGATACGTGCACCTTTCAAATCTAGACCTCTTCTTTTAGCAGCTTGTTCTATGGCAATAACTACTCCCAGTGCAGTAGAACGGTCTCTACCTTGTGATCCACCTAATACAATCGGTTTACCAGTAATAAACCCTGGTGAATTAAATTTATCTAATGAACTATACTCGTCCATCATCCAAGCCATGATTTGTGAGTTAGTAAATACGTCTGGTGCTGGGATATCTTTTGTAGGTCCAACAAATTGAGATATCGCACGTACATAACCACGAGATAAACGTTCAACTTCATGTATACTCATTTGTCTAGGATCACAGATGATACCACCTTTACCGCCGCCATATGGCAAGTCGACGATACCACATTTTAATGTCATCCACATAGATAATGCTTTAACTTCTTCGACATCAACGTCTGGATGGAAACGCACCCCACCTTTTGTTGGTCCAACTGCATCATTATGTTGAGCACGATAACCTTTAAATGTTTGAACCGTACCATCATCCATACGTACAGGAATGCGGACTTCAAGGAATCTTAATGGTTCCTTTACTAAATCATACATCCCATCATCAAATCCCAATTTATGCAATGCTTCTTTAATAATTTGTTGCGTAGAAGTAACTAAATTATTATTCTCAGTCATGATTCATTTCGCCTCTTTTTCGTTACTAATGATTTCGCTTTCACGATAATTGTAACATAAGATTTTGCTTTTTAAAGGGTTTTCAAAACTTAAGTTACAGAACATTTTTATTTAAAAACATTTCTTACTTTATCCAATGCAAAGTCCAGTTCTTCTTTGGAAATAATAAGAGGTGGTGCAAATCTAATTACTGTATCATGTGTTTCTTTACATAATAATCCTTCTTCTTTTAACTTTTCACAATAAGGTCTAGCATTTTCATTTAGTTCTATACCAATAAATAATCCACGACCACGCACTTCTTTAATCGCTGGGTGATTTATTTTTTCTAATTCTGATTTAAAGTACTCACCTAGCTCTAATGAACGCCCTGCTAAATCTTCATCAACTAATACATCCAACGCTGCAATCGATACAGCACACGCTAATGGATTACCACCAAACGTTGATCCGTGAGAACCAGGTGTAAATACGCCCAACACTTCTTCGTCAGCTAATACAACAGAAATTGGGAATACACCTCCACCTAATGCTTTACCTAAAATATAGACATCTGGTTTTACATTATCCCAATCTGTGGCAAATAATTTTCCTGAACGCCCTAGTCCAGCTTGAATTTCATCAGCAATAAATAATACATTATGCTCATCACATAATTCTCTAATTTCTTTTAAATAACCTTCTGGTGGAACATTGATACCTGCTTCTCCTTGAATAGGTTCGATTAAAATAGCAGCAGTATTTTCATTAATTGCTTCTTTAACAGCTTCTATGTTACCAAAATCAACTTTACGGAAACCATCTAATAATGGGCCGTATCCTCGTTGGTATTCTGGTTCAGATGACAATGATACTGGCGCCATTGTTCGGCCATGGAAGTTACCATTGAACGCAATAATTTCAGCTTTATCAGGTGCAATATCTTTCACATCATAAGCCCAACGACGTGCTGCTTTTAGTGCTGTTTCAACCGCTTCAGCACCTGTATTCATAGGTAAGGCTTTATCTTTACCGGCTAACTTGCATATTTTTTCATACCATGCCCCTAAGTTATCACTATGAAACGCACGTGATACTAAAGTCACTTTGTCAGCTTGATCTTTTAAAGCCTGAATGATTTTAGGATGTCTGTGACCTTGGTTTACTGCAGAATAAGCAGATAGCATATCCATATATTTATTTCCTTCAGGATCTTTAACCCATACACCTTCAGCCTCTGAAATTACAATTGGAAGTGGCACATAGTTGTGGGTACCGTAATGATTTGTTAATTCAATGATTTCTTCAGATCTTGACATAATATCTCCCCTTTGCATGAATTATATAATAATTTATTGGCATTACTCATTCATAGCATAACGTATTTATTCACTTACGAAAACTATTTTCCGAAAATACTATAAAATCATCGATTCAGAACTTACATTACAACTTTTAAACGTTAAATTTAGAATATAACCGTCAAAATGTAAGCCTTTACATTAATATAATGACACATTCTCGACCGTTTACACAAGCCAATTTTTATAAATTTAAAAATTCTTCTTGATTTAAATCCAGATTACAAGATTTATGCTAATTCTAGTGTTTATAATTTAAAATTTTATACAAACAAAAAACGTCAATTTCTATAATTTTTTCAATAGAAATTGACGTTTTTTTGCTAGTAAAATATTTATAACTTGTACTCACTTTGGCAGTTAGATAGGATTAATAAAGTTAGTATTTACGCATTCAAAACTTTTATTTATTATCAGTTCTAGGTAATGGATAAAAACCTTCATTAAATTGTTCCCATAATTTTGGTGGCAAGTGATGTTTATCTGCTCTTTGCGGATCAAATTGAGATAGAATTTCATCTTCTTTGCCATCTTTAATTTTACTTACAAAATTATGATCTAACAAGATTTCACGTCCTAGTGCGACCAGTTCTACACCAGTTGACTCAATTGCTTCAATAGCTTGTTCAGCTGTGAAAATAGATCCTATACCTATGAGTGGCATACGTCCATTCATCCACTCTAAAATAAGTTTAATACGCTCTTTGCCTTTGTATTGACCTTCACGCGTTTGTGAGTGAATATCCATTAACGATACATGTAAATAATCTAAAGGTTTTTCTACTAATAATTCAATCAACTCTTTAGTAATTTCCATGCTTATACCTGGAGATTCAGCTTCTTCAGGAGAAAATCTATAGCCAACGATAAAATCTTTACTTCCGTATTGCTTAACAGTATTTGTCACTTCATCTACCACGCTTGTAGCAAATTTATAACGGTCTTGTCCCCACTCATCATTACGACGATTATAATATGGAGATACAAATTGATGGATTAAGTAATGGTTTGCACCGTGAATTTCAACACCATCGAATCCAGCTTCAATGACTCTTCTAGTTGCTTCACCGAAAGCTTTTATTGTTGCTTCAATTTCCTCTTTTGTAATTTCACGTGCATCATGTGCTTCTTGTTCACCAAAACTCTTTAATGATATCGGGCTTGGCGCCGCAACATCACCATTAGGTGTTAAATTAGGTAAAGATTGCGCGCCACCATGATGTATTTGAACAACCGCTTTTGCACCATTTTTTTTCATAGCTTTTGCCAAACGTTTTAGACCTTCTATATTAGAGTCATGTGCTACTGAAGGTTGTCCAGGAAAAGCTTTACCTAAATCTGTTACATTGCTTGCAGCTGAAATTGCTAAACCAACATCTTTTGAACGCTGTTCCATATACACAACCTCTTCATTAGAAATTGTGCCATCGTCATTAGATGAAACATGTGTTAAAGGTGCTAGTACAAATCGATTGTCTAAAACAACTTGATTTGGTAATTTTAATTTTTCAAATAACGGTTGAAATTTTTTATCCATTAAATTAAATCCTCCTAAAATACAAAATACTTAAATGTCATTACATAATCACTTTAAGTGTTTTTAATTCTAACTTCCTTAGTTTTAAATATAAAATTATATGCTCACGCATATAATTTTATATTGCTACTCTTCCAATAAATTTTAGCTTATAAATAAAAAACACTAACATCTTAAAATAAAATGTTAGTGTTTTTTAAAAGATGACTGTTCATCTTTTATCGCGTTTTTGGACTGTTTAATCCAAACCGGTAAGCGTTCTTTAATTGTTTGAAACCCATATTTCTCGGTTTCTTTAATTTCATCTAATACTGATTGCTTTTCTTTTTTACGCTCATAATTTTTAAAATAGTCGTTATCTTTTAAAGAAAGATTTAACTTTCCTTCTTTATCAATTGAAATGACTTTTGCTTTTACAATTTGTCCTTCCGATAAAAACTTTTTTAAATTATGGACGTAATCATCCATAATTTCAGAAATATGGATTAATCCTTCAGTATTGTCAGGGGTTTCTACAAAAGCGCCATACGGTTGAATACCAGTCACACGAACTTTGATATGTTGACCTACTTTATAGTGATTATTCAACGTGATAACCCCTTAATTCGTTTTACTTAACATGTTCATAATAGCATAAATCATTCAATGGTACTAATATTACCTAGAAAAATTTCACGATTTATCAAAAATCAAGCTACACAACCACGGATTGAATTTCACTTATATCTCACTATACAAAGGCTTTTAAACCATTCCCAAGAACTGTTACTTTCATCAATACTTTCAAAATAAAAATTCTTAAGTTTTTGCCTATAATGGTATTTTATTGAATATATTACACCATCACGCTCCAATGGAGATAACTAAAATTGTCAAAATAAAATAAGAGGCTGAAACAATGAATTTGTCTCAACCTCTTAAACATTTTTTATTTTTAATATAACAGGTATTTAAAAACAATTTAAAAATGGTTAAATGCTTACTAGAGTTTACCATCTTTCAAACTTTATTTTACCTTATTTTTCAATAATATCTATTGAATCAATCGTGATATCATGTAAAGGTTTATCCTGTGGTCCTACCTTAGTAGCCGCAATATCTTCTAATGTAGATTCACCTTCTAATAATTGACCAAAAACAGTATGCTTTTGATCTAACCAAGGTGTACCACCCTTTTCACCATAAGCTTTCACAATCGGTTCTGGCCAACCACCATCTGCGAGTTGGCTAAGCATAGATTCTGGTACTTCTTTCATTTGAACAATAAAGAATTGTGAACCGTTCGTATTCGGTCCAGAATTTGCCATCGATAAAGCACCATATAAGTTGAATGCTTCTAGTGAAAACTCATCTTCAAACGGACCTCCATAAATACTTTCACCGCCCATACCAGTTGCTGTTGGGTCGCCTCCTTGTACCATGAAGTCATTGATTACTCGATGAAAAGAAATGCCATCATAGTAGCCATTTTTTGCATGTGTAACAAAGTTTTCTACAGTTTTAGGCGCAATATCAGGCAATAATTTGAAAGTCATATCACCCTTATTTGTATGCATAACCATTTTTATTTCATTTTCGTTTACTTCTGAATTTAACTGAGGATAGTTCGACATTTTTATTCTCCATTTCATGTTAAGATGATATATGTATTCTAACATAAAATGAGGAGTGTATTGAATTATGTTATATCGTTTTGCACATAAAACTGGAAGTTATGGTGTATCTATTATAGAAGAAGATGACAATCAAGTACTTGTTCAAATTGAACAGGTCATTAAACATCCAAAACAAGGAGACTTACATCACCCAAACGAAACGAACAATGTCTTTTTTCACGAACGCAAAGCTTTAAGTCAATTTGAAAAGCGCTATACTTCAAAATCCAAACTTAGACCTTTTAATGTAGAAGAACTGGATTATATACAATCTTTACAATTTGCCATTACGAATTTAGAAAACAAATTAAAAAAAGAAAATACCGAATTTGCACAATACTCACTTGCTAATTTAGCACAATTAAAAAAAGATTATTCAATTCAATACAAACAAAATTTTGAATAAAAATACCGTGTTTCTTCTTATTTAAAACAAACTTAAAATTAAAGCTCCACAAGGGTTAGCGTGGTTTTTCAGAATAGTCTTATTCATGTATAATGACCTTATACTATTTTTAAAAGGAGGATAAAATAATGAGTTTGATACATATAGCGGTGTTATTACCGTTAATATTTGCACTCATTATTCCAATTGTATATCGCATACATAAGCGGATACATTTAGGATGGTTTGTGTTACCTATCCCCGTCGTCTTATTTATATATTTTATATCAATCATTTCGACAACAATGTCAGGTGAAAACGTAGTACATAAAGCAAATTGGATGCCTCATTTTGGCATGAATTTCGATTTATACGTTGATGGCTTAGGCTTATTATTCAGTTTATTAATAACTGGTATCGGAAGCTTGGTTGTATTATATTCCATTAGTTATTTAAGTCGACAAGAGCAATTGGGTCATTTTTATTGTTACCTTTTGCTTTTTATGGGTGCCATGTTAGGGGTCGTATTATCAGATAATATCATTATCTTATATCTGTTTTGGGAGCTAACTTCATTTTCAAGTTTTCTACTCATTTCATTTTGGAGAACAAAACAAGCATCTATTTATGGTGCACAAAAATCAATGCTCATAACTGTTTTGGGCGGTCTTTCTCTGCTAGGTGGCCTTATTTTACTATCACTTGCAGGTAATTCTACCAGTATTCAAACGCTCATCAATCATGCGTCTGAAATTCAGACAAGCCCTTACTTTATATTGTCTATGATTTTTGTCATCATTGGAGCAATGACTAAATCAGCTCAGTTTCCATTTTACGTTTGGTTACCGGATGCTATGGAAGCACCGACACCCGTTAGTGCTTACTTGCATTCTGCAACGATGGTTAAAGCTGGCCTTTACTTAGTTGCTCGTATGACACCAATATTCGCACTTTCTCAAGGTTGGATTTGGACGATTACTGCAGTCGGCTTAATCACGCTGTTCTGGGCATCTTTGAATGCCACAAAACAACAAGATTTAAAAGGCATTTTAGCTTTTTCAACTGTCTCACAATTAGGCATGATTATGTCAATGTTAGGTATCGGGGCAGTAAGTTATCATTTCGAAGGTGCAGATAGTCAAATTTATGTTGCTGCGTTTACAGCGGCTGTGTTTCACCTTATAAATCACGCTACATTTAAAGGTGCATTGTTTATGGTAACTGGTGCTGTTGATCACAGTACAGGAACACGTGATGTCAATAAATTGGGTGGCTTAGTAACAATCATGCCAATTTCTTTTACGATTACATTAATTACATCATTGAGTATGGCGGGTATTCCACCGTTTAATGGTTTCTTATCTAAAGAGAAATTTCTTGAAAGTATGATTGAAGTTACACATGCTAATATCTTCAGTTTAAATAGTATTGGCATACTCATACCTATCGTAGCAATTTTGGGCAGCGTATTCACTTTTGTTTATGCAGTTAGATTTATTGGTCAAATATTCTTAGGTAGTTATAAACCAGATAATTTACCAAAATCAGCTCATGAAGTTTCAAAATTAATGCTAATCTCTCCAGGTATTTTAGCACTACTCGTCATTGTTTTTGGGTTCTTCCCTTCAATATTGACAGGTACGATTATTGAACCAGCTGTCAACGCAATCAGTAATAATACAAATGCAACAGCTGAGTTTCATATGTTCCATGGATTTACACCAGCCTTTTTCTCCACATTGGGCATTTATGTAGCTGGTATATTCTTAATATTTAGCTTTGGTTATTGGATTAGTTTATTAAAAGCACAACCTACAAAACTAACAATCAATTATTGGTATGATAAAGTTGGAACGGTATTCCCAGGCTATTCTAGTCAATTTACCAACACTTATGTTACTGGATTTACACGTAATAACTTATTAATCATTTTTGCGTCTTTAATCGTAATTACACTTGTGACGTTATTAGTAACACCATTCAGTGTTAACTTTAAAGATGTTAGTGAAATCAGACCATTCGAATTGATCATCGTAGTCATTATTATTACGGCAGCTTCAATGATTATTTTTGCTCGCTCACGTCTATTCAGTATTATCATGGCAAGTGCAGTAGGTTATGCAGTAGCAATCTTCTTTATTTTCTTTGGTGCGCCAGACTTAGCGCTGACGCAATTTGTTGTAGAATCTATTTCTACTGCATTGTTCTTATTATGTTTCTATCACTTACCAAATCTAAATCGACATAACGAGTCCACTTCATATAAGTGGCTGAATGTTTTGATTGCCATCGGTGCTGGTACTGTTGTAACAGTATTGGGTTTAATCACATACGGAAATAGACACTTTGGCTCAATTGGAGAATTTTATAAAGCGCATGTATATGATTTAGCTCATGGTACAAATATGGTCAACGTTATCCTAGTTGACTTCCGTGGTACGGATACTTTATTCGAATCTTCAGTATTAGGTATTGCTGGATTAGGTGTTTACACAATGATTAAACTTCGTTATAAAAATAAACCAAATGATGAAGGAGGAACTCACATTGAAAAGACAGAAAAATAATTTAATATTCCAATACTCTGCCATTGTGATTTTCTTCTTAATCGTTATGTTTGGTTTACACCTATTTCTAACAGGACATTATACACCTGGTGGCGGTTTCGTCGGTGGCTTACTATTATCAAGTTCACTTGTGATTGTAGCTGTGGCTTACGATATTAAAACGATGCGTAAAATATACCCATGGGACTTCAAAAAACTCATTGGTATCGGGTTGTTCTTTTGTTTAGCTACACCGATGGCGAGTTGGCTATACAATAAAAACTTCTTTACGCATACACCTTTTGAAATTCCATTAGGTATTTTAAAACCTATAGAAATGCACACTGCCACATTTTTTGATTTAGGTGTTTTATGTGCGGTTGTTGGCACAATAATGACTATAATATTAGCGATTGGAGAGAATGAGTAATGGAAATAGTGATGATTTTTGTTTGTGGTATTCTCACTGCAATGAGCGTCTATCTCATTCTTTCTAAAAGTTTGATACGCATCATTATTGGGACTACATTACAAACACATACAGCTAATTTATTTTTAATAACGATGGGTGGTCTTAAAAAAGGTGAAGTCCCTATTTATGAAAAAGGGTTCACTTCATATGTGGATCCAATTCCACAAGCACTCATATTAACAGCAATTGTAATTTCATTTTCAGTAACAGCCTTTTTCTTAGTATTGGCTTTTAGAAGCTATAAAGAACTAGGTACAGACAACGTAGAAAGCATGAAAGGGGTGCTAGATAATGATAGAGAGTAATCTTATTATTTCATTACTTGTCATACCAATGTTAACAATTATTGCATTAATTTTTATTGGTAAACGCCCTAAAATTAAACGCTACGTTGCATTAACAGGTACTGCAGTTACATTAATTTTTGCTTTTATAAATCTAAAGAATGTTCTCAGAGATGGACCTATAAAACTCGAGCTTGGTTCATGGGATGCACCGTATAGTATTGTTTTTGTTACAGATATTTTTAGTATCTTACTTGTGATTACAAGTTTGATTGTAACAATGTTGATTATCTTATATTCATATCAATCAGTAGGTATCGAACGTGAAACATATTATTATTATTTTGCCATAATGTTTATGCTCACAGGTGTTATAGGCTCATTTATAACTGGTGATATTTTCAACCTTTTCGTATTCTTTGAAGTATTTTTAATGGCATCTTATATTTTATTAGTTATTGGTGGCACACAAGTTCAATTGAGTGAAACGATAAAATATGTGCTTGTGAATGTGACATCTTCTGCTTTCTTTGTTATAGCCGTTGCAATGCTTTATTCTGTCGTCGGTACATTGAATTTAGCAGATATCAGTGAAAAATTAAGCCAACTATCAACACAAGACAAAGGAATTATCAGTATTATATTTATTATGTTCATCTTTGTTTTTGCTACAAAAGCTGGTGTGTTTCCAATGTATATCTGGCTACCAGGTGCTTATTATGCGCCACCTATAGCAATTATCGCTTTCTTTGGTGCATTGTTAACAAAAGTTGGGGTTTACGCAATAGCTAGAACAGCAAGCCTTTTCTTTGGCGATTCCTCTAATTTTTCGCTGTACACCATTCTATTCTTAGCCTTACTTACAATTATTTTTGGTTGTGTGGGTGCAGTAAGCTACTTTGATACTAAAAAAATTATCATTTATAATATTATGATTGCTGTTGGTGTCATTTTAGTAGGCGTAGCAATGATGAATCAGGCTGGCATGATGGGCGCAATTTATTATACTTTACACGATATGTTGATTAAAGCAGCACTATTTTTCTTAATTGGTGTGATGTATAAAATTACCAAAACACACGATTTACGCAAATATGGTGGCTTAATCAAACATTATCCTGTATTAGGTTGGTCTTTCTTTATCGCTGCTTTAAGTTTAGCCGGCATTCCGCCGTTAAGTGGTTTTTATGGTAAATACTATATCGTTCAAGCTACTTTCGAAAAAGGATTTTATCTAAGCGGTATAATCGTATTACTATCTAGTTTAGTCGTACTTTACTCTGTTATTCGTATTTTCTTAAAAGGATTCTTCGGTGAATCTGAAGGTTATGAAGTCAATCCTAAACTGCAGTACAAAGGTATCTTAACAGTAGCTATTATCGCAGTTGCCATATCAGTAATATTTGGCCTATCCGCTGACTTTTTACAGCCAATCATAAAAGATGCTGCTGAAACATTCTATAATCCTAGTGTATATATAGACAGCGTATTGGGGGGTAAATAGTATGGCAATTCAAATATTAGTAAATTTAATTTTATCTGTGTTTTGGCTATTCGTTACCGGCAGTTATACATTTAATAATTTCCTTTTAGGTTATATCTTTGGTCTTTTATTAGTATTCCTAATGCGCGGTGTCTTACCCGGTAGATTTTATATTATTACTATTTATAAAATTATTAAATTATTTATCGTCTTTTTAGTAGAATTGATTAAAGCAAATATTGATGTTATTAGAATCGTAACTAAGCCTAAAATCAACAACGAACCCGCCTTTTTTACTTATCCGACCGATTTAAAAAAAGATTGGCAAATTGTGTTGTTATCAAATTTGATTACACTGACACCAGGCACAATTGTTCTAGGCATTAGTGATGATCGCACAAAAATATACATTCACAGTATTGATTTTAGTACTAAGGAAGAAGAAATAGAAAGTATTAAATCATCACTTGAAAAAGTGGTAAGAGAGGTAGGCGAATATTAATGAACTACAACGTAATATTAATCGTGGCATTAGTTATCGTAACATTGTCAATGTTTGGTATGCTTGTTCGTGTCATTATCGGCCCTTCTCTTGCGGATAGGGTTGTGGCACTCGACGCAATGGGTATCCAACTAATGGCGATTGTAGCACTATTTAGTATTTTCTTAGGTACTAAATATATGATGGTTGCTATTTTGTTAATTGGTATTTTAGCATTTTTAGGAACCGCAGTGTTTGCAAAATATATGGATAAAGGTAAGGTGATTGAACATGATAACAACGATCATCATTAGCATAGCGCTTATCTTAGTTATCCTTGGCTCACTCATAAGTGCACTAGCTGCGATTGGCCTCTTGCGTTTAGATGACGTATATGCGCGCGCACATGCTGCTGGTAAAGCTGCTACATTGGGAGCAATGTTACTTATAAGTGGTGTTTTCTTATATTTCATCGGGCGTGAAGGTTACGTAAATATGCAATTACTTATTGGAATATTATTTATTCTGATAACAGGTCCACTAGCAAGTCACCTTATTATTAAATCCGCATATAATTTGAGAACACCCGCTTCCAAAAGAACAAAACGTGATGATATACAAAAAGACCTAAAAGATACAAAATTGTAAAGTCATTAACTTACGCATTCCAATTAACTGGGATGCGTTTTTTATTTTATAAAATTAATGATTGCTAAATTCGGTGTATGATGATATATTAAATCGTAATTATTACGTTTTAAAAGGAGCTGAAAATATGTCTACTTGGACCATAATCGGTGGCGGTATCCAAGCAGTTACAATCGCAATAAAATTAAAATCCATAGGTATCAAAGACCACGAACTAACAATTATTGATCCACATCAAAGTTTATGCGAGCAATTCGAGGATTATACTCAACGCATTCAAATGCCTTATTTACGTTCGCCGTGTGTCCACCATATACATCCTAATCCCTTTCATTTAAATCAATTTGCTAAATGTCATCAATATATTAATGCCAGTTATGGACCGTATAAAAGACCAAATCGAGCGTTATTTATAGACCATATTCACCATCTATTACATAAATTCAATTTGAACAAGAACCATATTGTCGGTTTTGCTAATAAAATCAGCTTCAACCAAAAACAATGGCATGTACAATTATCACAACACAATTGGATTACATCAGATTACTTGGTGATTGCAACAGGTTGTAATCACGTACCCTATATTCCACATAACTTTAAACATACACCAGATGTATATCATATTTTTGATTCACGATTAAATTTACATAAACAAACTTCTCATGTCGTCGGAAGTGGGATTTCTGCAGCACATGTCACTTTAAAATTACTACAACATCAACCGCAATCAGTCATTCATCTTTGGACAAATAAAGTCATTGACGTACATGACTTCGACGCAGATCCAGGTTGGTTAGGTCCCAAAAAAATGTCAAACTTTAGTGCATTAACTGACTCTAAAACCAAAATGAAAATCATTCAAAAAGAGCGCCATAAAGGTTCTATGCCTAAAGAATTAGCATTGAGGCTCAAAAAACACATGAAGCAAGGTAAATTAATAATGCATATCAATGAATTAAAAGATATACATCATCATCATATTTGTACAGAACAATATTGTATGTTCTATGATAGCGTAGTATTAGCCACAGGTTTCGAAGATACACTAATGCAACAACCAATTATCAAGCAGCTCGTTAAAAATTTTAATGCACCTGTGTCAGACGCGGGACTGCCTTCTATTTCATCTCATTTAGAATGGTTACCGAATTTATTCGTCACAGGTGGTCTAGCAGATTTAGAACTCGGTCCCTTTGCTCGCAACATCATGGGTGGCCGTGAAGCAGCAGCAAAAATTGCAACTGCTGTATTATCAAAAAAACCGTATTGAACATAAGATATATTTAACAACAAATAAACATATTCAAAAGAATCTGGGACATAAAGTTCTTGGACATGTGAAAAAGCCAATTTCAATTGAAATAATAATTAACTCATTGAGTTGCTACTTTGCTCATATTAAATACCATTAATACCAAGAAATAAAGATACTAATAAGACATCTACTTTAAGATTTACTTTAAAACGATTCATTGTTTTATAAAAGGTGTTTGATTTTGTGAGAGCTACATCATTCAGATACGATTATTAAGCATTTTTTCTATTTTACGATCAGTGTATACAGATTGGTGTATGCATGTAGAATAATTATTAATATCATTTTGGTTAATATAAGACCTTGTTTTTAAAGTATTTTAATGTGAAATGACATATGAATACATTGTATTTTGGCGTGTCGATTGAGGAAACAAGACAATCTGAAGCTGTTTCCTAAGAAAGCGAGACAACCATACGAAATATTGAATAACAAAGAAGCACGCAGATGTATTAATTAAATCATCTGCGTGCTATTTTTCTAGGTTTTTATCTCAAGCTCATATATAGTTTACATGTAATAATAATTAGCTTGAATACACGCTAATCATTAAGATTAAAATCACCAATCTAATACTTTAATTGCTCATTGCCGTTTACGTGGTTTTATAGCAACGGTTCCTCTCATTACACAAATCAATCTATTATTTTGGTCTCTGATATCTATGTTCCAAACTTGAGTCGTACTACCTTCATGTATGATTGTAGCAGTCGCAAATATTGTCCCTTCGGTTGTCGAACCTATATGATTCGCATTCATTTCTAAACCTAGGGGAATGTAATGCTCTGTGTCAATGATTTCAGCAGCCCCCATAGAGCATGCTGTTTCTCCGAGCGCTAAACTCGCCCCACCATGTAAAAAGCCAAATGGTTGTTTCACTTCATCTGTTACTGGCATGGACATAACCATAAGTCCATGTTCTTGTCGCTCTACCTTTATCTTTAAAGCATCAAGCATATTTGCCATTTAAGACACCTCTTTTTTTGTTCTTAGATTTATAATATCATAGCCGCTATTGTTCCAAAAATAATTAGAGGAATGTTATAGAAAACAAAGTTTGGAATACATGTATCACGAATGTGATCATGTTGACCATCAACATCTAAACCTGCCGTAGGTCCTAATGTTGAATCACTTGCAGGTGATCCTGAATCACCTAATGCACTTGCTGTTCCTATCAACGCAATCAATGCCATAGTACTTAATCCTAAAGATTCACCTAATGGCACAAATAACGTTGCAATAATAGGTATTGTAGCAAATGATGAACCGATACCTAATGTTACGACCAAACCAATAATGTACATGACAATAATACTAAATAATTTATTCTCACCAATAACATCGCTAAGCCCACTTACTAAATTACCGATATCTCCTGTTTCATTCATTACACCTGCAAATCCATTTGCTGATAAGATTACGACACCTATAAATGACATAATTTTAATACCATCTACAAATTTTTGGTCTAACTCAGTCCACTTGTATGCACGTGAGATGAAGAATACAAGCACACCAGCTAAAGCCCCAAATATCATAGAATCAGTGAACATTTGTACTAAAAACGTAGCAATAATAGAAATAATGGTTACTATGAGGACATATGGTCTAATTTCAATTTCACTCATATCTTTAATATCTTTATGTTCAGAATATTTTCTAGGTTTTCTATAATAATAAATACCTGCAATTAAGCCAACAATATAGCCTAATGAAGGAATCAGCATCGCTTTCCATATCATGCCCATTTCAATTGGATGATCTGCTTTAGAAAATCCGCTTTGAATGATTTGATGGAAAATCTGACCGAAACCATATGGCAATAATACGTATGGCCAACATAAACCAAAGCCAATGATAATAGCAATTTGTCTTCTATCTATATTAAGTTCATTGAACAAACTTATTAATGGTGGTATCACAATTGGGATAAATGCAATATGTACAGGTATTAAGTTTTGGCTCATTACACTCATAATTAAGAGGGCACCGATAATAATCACTTTAACTTTAATACGTGACATTTTACTGTTTTCCGCGTGAATAGCATTGATAATTTTATTTACTAAATAGTCAGTAATACCACTATAAGAAATCAACGCAGCAAACCCACCTAGTAAAGCATAGCTCAATGCCACTTCTGCGCCATCAACAATATTTTTACCAAATACAGATACAATGTCTGTGACGCTCATACCTGCGATTAAGCCACCAACTAGTGCACTGATAAATAAGCTTATAACAACATTTAATCTACATAAACAGAGTACAATCATCAGTACCACTGCTATAACAACTGCATTTATCACAAAAGCACAACTCCTTTATTACGTTATCGAACTAAAGTATCACGAGATTTATAATAACAATTGCTTATCAAATTGTCAATCCTATCTTGATATTTAGATAAAATATGAATCATTAACCTGCCAACCTTGTGATATAAGGTTAAAAAAACTTCAAGTTAATCTACTAAAATTAACTTGAAGCTTTTGTTTTTAATGGTAATATTGTTACATCTATAGTACGCGTAACCATTGTACGATTGTTGATATTAGATAACCTGTAGGTCCCACAGGCCCTTTATAACTTGATTTATTCGTAGTAGCAGGCCCTGCGATATCAAAATGTAAATGTGGTGTATTACCTGCAAAATGATTGATAAATGTTGCTGCAAACAATGCTTTACCTTGACCATTGGTATGGTTAACTAAATCAGCCACTTCACTTTTTCTTATCAGTGCTTGTTCTGTGTCAGTAATCGGTAATTCAAAGACTTTTTCATCCATCATTTGTGCTTGTTGTAGAATAGATTTTAACGTAGTGTCAGCATTTTGATTAAAAACGGCAGCTTTATCTTCACCTAACGCAGCTACAGCAGCGCCAGTTAACGTTGCAAAATCTAATATTATACTTGGCTGAAATTGATTTGCATAAAATACAGCGTCACCTAAAACAAGGCGCCCCTCTGCATCAGTATTTAATACCTCTACTGATTCTCCGCTAAGTGCTGTGTAAACATCATCTGGTTTCATTGCTTCGTCATTCACCATATTTTCGGCAGCGGCAATAATTCCAACAATATTTAGTGGCAGTGCTAATTGACGAGCAGCTTCGATCATTCCTATTACATTTGCTGAGCCACACATATCAAATTTCATGGTCTGCATACCTGTTTTTGATTTGATTGAATAGCCACCTGAATCATACGTAATGCCTTTACCTACGAGTGCAATAGGATTTTCTCCTGGTTTTCCACCATTATAAGTCAACGTTATTACGCGTGGACCATTTTTAGAACCTTTACCAACTGCATGAATTAACCCAAAACCTTCTTTTTGTAAAGTTTTATTATCTTTGATATCAACTGATACGCTAGTGTCATTAAATTGATTTTGT
Source organism: Staphylococcus sp. GDY8P119P (assembly GCF_017892075.1). Classification (NCBI taxonomy): domain Bacteria; kingdom Bacillati; phylum Bacillota; class Bacilli; order Caryophanales; family Staphylococcaceae; genus Staphylococcus; species Staphylococcus sp. GDY8P119P. The sequence continues at coordinate 425,586 of NZ_JAESKJ010000006.1, read as the reverse complement.
ATCAATTCTGCATAATAAGCTGGTGTCAATATGTTAGGTGGTATATTACTATAATCACGTGCTAAATTAACAGCAGTTGCAATAGCCTCTCCTCGTTCAATAAACTCGACAATGTGATCTTCTTCTGTGTGAATCTCTATTGTTAATTGATAAGGCGCTGATTTATTAGTTTTATAACCATCAAAATGATAGATAGATTGTTTACTTTGTTTACCAAGAATTTCTGCTATTAATTCCGTTTCTACTTTTTGAGATTTAAACGTGTTAAACAACAATGATGCTTTAGTTATCCTTTTGCTATTTAAAGTTTGAAATAAATTTCCGAAGATTTTTAAATAATCATTATATCCTAATGTTTTAGTATTTCCTAAGCCCACAGTAATCAGTTTATGTGCCTTCTCATCTACTTTAAAAAATGTACTCGAAATCGCTCCAACATTGGTGCTGAAAATATGATGTTCTTTTAAAGGGGATAATAAGTCTTTTATGTCATTTCCAGCAATTTGTATCGACTCTAATTGATTTAAATGTTCAGGCACACCTACAATAATTGTTTCTTGTTCAATCTTAGAAGTGTTATTTATAACTGTTTTCATCAAACATCCCTCATTTCAATTTATTCTGTCACATTGTATCATTTTAATGTCGGATCATTATAAAAATGATAGATTATATCATACTATATATAAAATTTGAGGCTGAGACAATTTATGTCTCAGCCTCAATATTTATGGTCAATAGATACATATCTATTGGTTATCAGTTATTAAAATTTACCTTTTTTAAATGCTAAACCAATACCACCAAGTTTGAATACTGCACGTGTATCGATTACTTTTTTCATAAATGCAGCTTTTTTACCTTGGATATCTTTACCATAAACAACACCAACGCCATCGTTAGCACCTAAAGAACATACTGTACCGCGATCAACATATTCAAACTCTTGAGTAGGTTGACCTTCTAAAATATTTTTAATGTTTTTAGCAGTGTGCTCGCCTTCTTGCATTGCAATTTGTGCTGTAGTAGGTAATGGGCGTTCTTCACCAGCTGGAATAAATGCAGAACAATCACCTATTACAAAAATATCATTATAACCATCGATTGTTAAATCTTGATTTGTAACGATACGGCCACGTTTAACGCCTTCGAATGATTCTTCCATTAACTTACTACCACGAACACCTGCTGCCCATACAACTGTATTTGCTTCTAATTGTTGTTCTTCATCATTAACTTTAACTACGAAACCTTTTTCATTTGCAGCAACAATCGGTGTAGCAATTTTAAATTCAACACCTTTACTTTCTAAATAACTAACTGCATGGTTTACTAATTCATCAGAGAATTGAGGTAACATTTTTGGAGCAGCTTCTACACAAGTAATTTTAACTTTTGTTTGATCTACACCATATTTGTTACATAACTCAGGGATACGGTCAGTTAATTCACCTAAGAATTCAACACCTGTAAAGCCTGCACCACCAACGATAATAGCTAAATCTTTATCATCTTTATTTTTAGAAGCAGCGTAGTTAGCAAATTTGTCTTCAATATGGCGCGCTAATTTACGTGCAGTTAAAATATTTTCGATTTGGAAAGCATGATCTTTCATACCTTTAATACCAAATGTTTCACTTTCGAAACCTAAAGCAACAACTAAAATATCAAAATCAAAGATTCCTGCATCAGTTTCTACTTTTTTAGCATTGCGATCAATTTTTGTAACTTCTGCTTTAATGAAGTTTACTTTATTCTTATTGATTACGCTTTCAACTGGATATAAAACATCTTCATAACTAATTGTTCCAGCTGAAGCTTCATGTAACCAAGTTGCTTCATAGTGATAATCATTCTTATTGATTAATGTAATTTCAGCTTCATCAGCTGAAAGTTGCTTTTGTAATTTGGTAATAGTTTGTAACCCAGCGTAACCAGCGCCTAAAACTAAAACTTTTTTACGTTCTTGAGCCATTTCATTCACCTAAGCTTTCATAATTTTTTTGTTGCGATCGTCTTTTTATAATTTACTGATTTACATAGAAATTCACAAAAAAGACATTTTTCATCCAACACTAATTTTATAGTTTTTATAGTTTATTTTCAAGCCGAAACGCATATATTGTTTATTTTTTCACATAAACAGATAAAAGACTATAGTCCTAACCACATTTAGTCGAACTATAGTCCATAAACACTCGGTTTAAAATTTTTAACAATCTTCTGGTGAACCAGAAACTTTTGCAGTTCTGAATGAACTTCCACAACCACAAGATGCAATTGCATTTGGATTGTCTATTTGGAAGCCACCGCCCATTAACGATTGTTTGAAATCAATTTTTGTACCTTCCAATACTGGTATATCATATTTATCAACTAGCACTTTGACACCGTGAAATTCAAATATTTCATCATTTTCACTAGGTTCAGCTTCTGCAGACATACCATACGTTAATCCTGTGCAACCGCCACCATTAACTTTGATTTTCAAAAAGCCATCTGGCATATCATTCTGTTCCATCATATCTTTAACTTCGTATGCTGCCGCTTCTGTTAGTTCAACTACTGCCATTGAAATTACCTCCCTAAAAAATCCATGTTTCTTCTATATGTGAATAAATATTTTGTAATAAGTCGTCTGGTGATTCTCCTTCAACAATATCACCGTTTACTAATGCATACAAGCCACTTGAGCAAATGCCACAATTTTGCAGACATCCATATTCTAAAACGTCTACACCTGGATCATTTTCAAGTTGATTATATACATAATCTCCACCTTTCGCTAAATTCGAAATGCAGAACTCAACTATTGGATTCATATTACACCCTCTCAATTAATTATCAGTTTAACAATTATAACAAAATCACATCACTTTTGACCACTTACTAGCTTATATGAATTAATCATTCATTTTGTTGTTTTTGTAACAATTCAATTAAAACAAAACACGTTTTCGTATAAAATGCCATTCACACTAATTTTTTATATTGTTATAATCATATTGTATTTTTAAAGATTTATGTTTACAAATTACAATTCATCACGTTTATTTGTAGAAGTATATAAAAAAGCATATAATATATCTAAGTAAGCTTATTATGAAATTGGTATTTCGTTCAATGAAGACGAATATGATTTAACCAAATTGTGTTTATTGACTTACATTGACGACAAGAGATAAAAATATTATTTATTAACAAAAAATAAACTGTATTTTTATCAAATTGCTCAATATATTTTTACTAAAGGGGTATCATAAATGAAAAATTTAGTACTATTGGGTGGCGGATATGGAAATATGCGCATTATGTCTCATATTTTACCATCGGCACTTCCTGAAAATTATTCTATTACATTAATTGATCGTATGCCTTATCATGGTTTAAAACCAGAATTCTATGAATTAGCTGCTGGTACTAAATCAGACAAAGATATTCGTATGAATTTTCCAGATTCAGAACGTATTAATATTGTGTACGGAGAAATCAATGATATTAATTTAGAAGATCAAATTATTTCAGTTGGCAACACAAAAGTAGATTATGACGAATTAGTCATTGGACTTGGTTGCGAGGACAAATATCATAATGTCCCAGGAGCAGCAGAATACACACACAGTATCCAAACGTTATCAAGTTCACGGGAAACATTTCATCATATCAGTGAATTACCAAATGGAGCAAAAGTGGGTATTGTAGGTGCGGGTTTAAGTGGCATCGAATTAGCGAGCGAACTTCGCGAAAGCCGTAAAGATTTGCAAATATACTTATATGATCGAGGAGAACGTATTTTACGTCGTTTTCCAGAAAAGCTAAGTCGTTATATAGAAAATTGGTTTAAAAAGAACGATGTAACAGTAGTTCCAAATTCTGATATTAATCGTGTGGAACCTGGTAAAATTTTCAATAACGATGTACCTGAACCATTGGATTTAATCGTATGGACTGCTGGCATTCAACCTGTGGAAATTGTTAGAAATTTACCAATTGATATTAGCAGAGATGGCCGTGTCATCCTAAACCAATACCATCAAGTCCCAACCTATAAAAATGTATACGTAGTTGGCGATTGTGCAGATTTACCTCATGCACCTAGTGCACAACTTGCTGAAGTTCAGGGAGACCAGATTGCTGATGTTATGAAATTACAATGGCAAGGTAAACCTCTACCAGAAAAAATGCCAGAACTCAAAGTTCAAGGCTTCTTAGGTTCCCTTGGTGATAAAAAAGGGTTTGCTTACATCATGGATAGAACCGTTACGGGTCGTTTAGCTTCAATCTTAAAATCTGGTGTGCTATGGTTATACAAATATCACAATGGATAAATTTTAATCAGTAATTATAAAGACACGTCTTCCTATACTTTATTAACATGCGTAAAAAGTATAGGTACGTGTCTTTTTTTAAAATAATTAAATTAATGCGCATCCATAAATTGAGTGATATCTCTCAATTGTACATACCCATCTGAAACGTATTCATCATTCATCGTTACAAGCGGATAGAACAATTCATCATCTTGAATACGCTCAATATATTGTTGATCATGATCAGTTAAATTTTCAGTATCCTTTTCTATATCAATATACGTAAACTCAAATTGGATATCTGGATACTTTCTTTTGAGCAATGGTTGCAACCAATCAAAAGTATTACGCGCTGTTGGCGCATTAACACAGCTTGCACAAACAACATCTGCACCATAAACGACTACACTTACTTTATTCATTTTACTTATCCCCTTTTGTCTCGATTGATAGATTTTTCTTTATATATCTATTATAATAAAAAGATAGATAGAAAATGAAATAATATACTTGAAAGGAGGCATTTCCATGCCAACTGAAAACGTAACAATGTTTGATCAAGTAGCAGAAGTAATTGAAAAACTACGTCCATTCTTACTACGTGATGGCGGCGACTGTTCGCTAGTAGATGTAGAAGATGGCATTGTTAAACTTCAATTGCACGGTGCATGTGGTACATGCCCAAGTTCAACAATCACATTAAAAGCAGGCATCGAACGTGCTTTACATGAAGAAGTACCTGGAGTAGTAGAGGTAGAGCAAGTATTCTAGTTGATCAACTTATAAATAAATTAAACAACAAAAACGTCAAATTTTATAGAATTCTTCGTTTATGAATCTTTCATCAAATAGCTGATTTATAACAAAATGCACTTTCATTTAAACATGAAAGTGCATTTTTATATTAAAACCAGAAATAAAATTGAAAATTGTATGATAGCGAAGTGATTTGACTTTATTGCTTAAATTTATACAAGTCATTCCTGACGTAATCAGCACGCTGTTCATTTTTAATCAAAGGCACAACCGATAAATAAAATCAGTAAACACGATAGAAAATCCATAGTTGCGATTTCCTATCCTAGTCAACATTTTAATCATCATTCAAATCATTCATCCTTAATTTGAAAGTAGTTATTTGCGCATGTGCTGAGCAATGTGCTCACTAATATAAACCCAACCTTTCCATCCTATATGGACGGCATCACTGATAACATAAGGTTCATAATCTTTATCTGTCATGTCGTAAATTTTCCCGCCACGACTAATAACTGTGCTCTTAATTTTATTATATACTTTCTGACGTTTTTCTTTATTTACACCTATGTGATCGTACCATTTTCCATTTGATGGAAGACTAATATATTCAATATCAGCACCAGCCTCTCGCATATTATCTACCAATAACTCCAAATCTTTAAATTCTGGAGAATTACTATTAAATTCATAATCTCTGTTCACTTTACGCTTATGCTTTTTTATTAATTGCCAATACTCATCTCTAATTTTAAATATATTTGATTGTGAATGTTTAGCACCATAGTATTCAGCTTTATTGCGAAGCATCCCCCAACTGTCATCTTGTGCAGTTACCGGTGTAATATCTGCTAACTCAGTATTTGCAAGAGGTAAATTCGACTTTATTGCTTCAATTTTTTCAAATTGATTCATTTTAAATGATGATACATATTGGTCATTGTCACTAATTTTACCTTTAGCTACTTTTTCTAAATAGTTTCGATTTTCTACATTTTTAAATCTTAATAAACGTTTGGCATAGCGCTGTTTAAGTTCTGGGCTTAAATGCTTTTGCTTAAATAAGCGGTTCAACTGTGCTTTAGACATACGAGCATCAAAATTTTTATTAGTTAATCCATGGTTTGTAAACCATTGCGGCGATATAATAAGTGACATTTTCTTTCCTTTTAAATGATCATATTGTGAGGCTAATTCCACAGCATTAATTAAATCTGTAGAACCACCTGTGCCAATTAGAAATGGTTGCTTAGCATGCATATTGTTATCGCGCAACAATATAGATGGATTAAACGGGTCATCTTTCCCAAGTTCACTAGAACCGTAAATTGGATAAAAATGATTCGACTTAAACATCTGCTCTTGGATTAACGTACCTTTTAACACTTGATCTGAGAGTGAAGTACGTTGATTATCTAACGTTTTCTGAGTGATTAATCCACTAAACCAACTAGAAGGTAATATTAAGAAAATCCCAAATAAACATAAACTGATGATAATTGGTATAAAATGTTTTAATTTCATCTTAATTCTTCTAATACCGCTGCAATCTTATTTGGTGTTGCCCATTCATCTCTGTCAAAATCCATAATTGAAACCTCAATATCTAATTTGTTTTGAATTTCTAATAATAAACCGACCGTTTGAAATGAATCTATAATACCTTCTTCAAATAATTCAATGTCAGGATTTTCTTTCACGATATTATTTTCAGTTACTTCAACTAATAAATCTAATACTTGTTCTTTAAATTCCATTATTATTCCTCCTAATTTTAAAACAGTTTTCCTGAAAAAATCAGAAAACCAAATGTTACAAAATGAAATGTTACAACAATACTCAAAGCAGTTGTAAACTGGTTCTGCCAACGTGGACGATGTTTTTTTCTCCATTTTTCATAATAGCCATATCCAATAAATAATGCTGCATGATACAACCCATACAAAATGTAATAAAGTTCTATACCATGCCATATGCCCATTATTAAAAAGTTTAAGAAAAAGGCTATATTCGACATTGCAAATTGACTTTTTAGTAATTTTTTCTTTGACATAAAAAATAATGACCGCATATAAATACAATCTCTAAACCAAAATGATAGTGACATATGCCATCTATTCCAAAAATCTTTAATATTTTTAGCTTTAAATGGCTGGTTAAAGTTTTGTGGCGTTTGAATACCATAAATATAGCTAAACGCAATAGCAAAAAGTGAATATCCGGCAAAGTCAAAAAATAAATATAAACTGTATGCGTACATATATAACCATTTTGTGATAACACCAGAAAAATCGAGCATTAATGGATTAATTGCAAATGTTTGTATCAAATAAGCAATAATATATTTGTATAAAAATCCAAGCATAATGTAATGTATTGCTTTGACAAATAAACCATTATAGTCACTTCCACTCAGAATTTTATTGTCATCTTTCACAAAACGTTTGTAACGATCAATTGGTCCTGAGGAAATGGTTGGAAAAAAAGATATAAACTGTACGACTTTCCAAAATTTAATCTCTTTGATTGAGCCATCTCTAATTTCCATTAATAGTTGAACACTTTTAAAAGTAACATACGAAATGCCTAAAAATCCGATGAATTCTATGACTTTACTCTCATGTAGTTTTAACTGTGCCATTCCAAACCACGAACTTTGCATAACTTTCACAACAATAAGTGGCAAAACAGAGAGAAAAATAACCGATATAAATTTTGCTGTTGTATTATTTTTAGCACGAGAATTCCAGTAATATATGATAATCAACACTTGCCAAATTAAATAAAGGATAAAATTTATCAGTTCTAAACTCAAAAAAGCTTGTCCAAATAGATGATGCTTATTCGATGAAAATATTAATATAATCATGACTGCTGTACTCAAACCATTATAAATTTTGCTCTGCTTACCCATAAATCCTAATATAATAACTGGTAACAAAATAACAAATGCTATAAGAAAGAATGTAAAATCGCCGTATGGAATCATTTCTCTATAGCCTCAGCAATCTTTTTACGATCTAATTTTCCATTCATCGTAAGCGGTAATTTCTTCATATATATTAACTTTTTAGGAATCATATATTCGGGCAATACATGTTTTAATTCCGTTTTTATTTCATGAGTTAAAGTTTGAACGTCTTCGTGGGTTTCGCAATCACTTAAAATAACTGCAGCATTTAAATGAATGACTTTGTTATTTTTATAAGTTGGTACAACAACTGCATCTCTGATTTTTGCTAACTTTCGCAATTGAAACTCTATTTCTTCTAATTCCATACGATAGCCGTTTAATTTAATTTGATAATCTATTCTTCCATTAATAAACCATTGGTTATCAATCAATTGTGCTTTGTCACCAGTATAATAAGATTTCTCACCATCCGATTTGGTAAATACTTTTTTTGAACGTATGTCATCTTTGACATACCCTTCACTTACGCATTTACCTGAAATGATAAGTTCACCTTCGTCGGTTAACGATAACTTCGTTCCCGGTTGAGGTATACCTACTGGTAATGGATTATATTGATTTAAAACTTCATCTGTAACTAATATACTTGTGACTGCTACCGTAGCTTCTGTAGGGCCATATGTATTGTAAATGTATGCAGATGGGAACCGTTGAAGCAATAGTTCTGCTGTTTTATGTGCCAAAATCTCACCACAAAAGAAAAATTCTTTCAAATTACTATAATATGTTTCCGTTAAGCGTGGCAGCATAAGACACATTTCCATAAATGAAGGCGTAGATACCCATACATTTATTTTTGCTTCTTCTAACATTTGATTTAATAATTTTGGTTTATTTATCATTACTTTATCTACTAAGTTTAAGGTTCCAGCAGTCATTAAACACGGGTATATAGACATGACAGATAAATCAAATGAAAAAGGCGCTTGATTGAGCCATTGTTGATTTGAACCAACTTGATTGAGTTCTAACATCCAATTTGTAAAAAGATTGAGACTTTCATAACTGATTTGTACACCTTTTGGTGCTCCAGTAGAACCTGATGTAAAAATAGTATAAGCAATATCAGAATCTTTTATATTACTTACTGTGGTGTCATCTTGTTTTACACTTGATAATGAATCTTTTGAAATAAAAGAAACATGCTCTATTTCTATTTGTTCATCAGTAGTATTAAATATATATTGTGGCTCTATTTTATTTATAATTGATAGCATACGATCTTGAGGGATAGAAGTATCTAGGGGAACATAACCACAACCTGCCTTCATACTACCTACCATTCCTACAATCATATACGGGGACATATGCCCGTATAAAATCAATGGTGTTTTAGCATCTTTTAATATCATTGCAAGTTGGTTGGCTAACCGATTTAGTGCTTCATAGGTCAAAATTTCGTCATTATGTTTAACTGCAACTTGATTTGGACAGTTTTCTCCATGTCCTATTAAAGTTTGAATGATGTCTTTCATGATAGTCTCCTTAATTAAAATTCATTGTAAATAAAGTTATTGTGTGTATCACCTGTACCATAAATTAAATATAATGCAATTAATATAGTTAGGTACATTACTGTCAATAACCATGGCTTGAATTTTTGTAAAGCAGTATGTTCTTTATCGTTTTTGTGCATATTTCACCTCTAAAATTTATATAAATTCAACATTAATCATCTTCATTAAATTATTTTTTATATTTTACACCTTATTGTATATAAGTTATTAAACTTTTTCACCAATTAATTATACAATTTTTCCTACATCATTACAATTAAATATTTGTGCATATATATAACAAAATTGTTAGATAGTATATAAATAAATAGAGTATTATTTTAAAATTCAAAAAAACACACAATAAACTCATTTAAAAGAATTTATTGTGTATTAATTTTAACTATTCTAACCCAAGATATAGTAATATACATGAATGTAATGACCCTTTTTATCAAATGAGGTGAGCATCCTCGATTTATTAAGTAAGTTCAAATTACGCTATTTAATGTAATGTTACTAAAAAATAAGCTGCCAATCACCCGAGCTAAACAGGTAATAAGCAGCTTAAATTCGTTTCAATCATTTATACAACGGGCGTTTTAGGATCTTTTTCGTCTAATACTAGCTTTATATTATCTACGCACAGTTGTATCATTCGGTCTCTTGTTATAACCGATGCACTACCAATATGTGGAAGTATCGTTGCATTGTTCATTGAGAGTAATGGATGTTGCATATCTATGGGTTCCTCTCTTAAAACATCTAAACCACATGCTTTAATTTCTTCATTTTGCAACGCCTTCACTAATGCTTCTTCATCGACAACAGCACCTCTACCGATATTGATAAAAATCGCATCTTTTTTCATCATTTTAAATGCCTTATCGTCAAATTTATCACGTGTTTCTGCAGTTAATGGTGCCGTACAAATGACAAAATCACTCTCTTTTAATAATGTTTCAAATGAAACGTATAATGCACCAAGTGCTTCTTCATCATCTTTATGTCTGGTTCTATTATGATACATTATATTCGTATTGAAACCTTTTAGGCGTCTCGCGAATGCTTTTCCAATATCCCCCATACCATAAATACCAACGTTAGCTTGATATAAATCTTTACCAGCAAATAAATACGGCCCCCAACTCTGCCATTCACCGTTTTGAACATATGTTTCCGCTTCGACTACACGTCTTGCTACTGCAAGCATTAAGGTAAATCCTAATTCTGCTGTCGTTTCAGTTAAAACACCTGGTGTATTCGTCACAACAATACCCTTACTTTGCATCAAATCAATATCTATATTATCATAGCCTACTGCCATGTTTGCTATGACTTTCAGATTTGGTGCAGCTTCAATCACTTCTTCATCCATTATTTCACTTAATGTCACAAAACAAGCAGTTGCGTCTTTTAAAGCAGTTAAAAACTTTTCTCGTGGCATAGGGGTCAATGACGCATCCCAAACTTCTACTTCACCGATGTCCTCTAATTGCTTAATAAATTTCTGTGGAATTTTTCTACTAACTACGATTTTTTGCATTCAATCACTCCTAAATTTCGAGTTCTTTGATTACTTCATTTAAGTCTTTAAAACTATATGTTGGCGGTGTTGCTTTTTGATTAACATCATCTAAAGTTGATACACCTGTTTGAACATGTATTGTATCAACATCAACATTGATTCCAGAAAGTATATCTGTATCATATAAATCACCTATCATTGCAACTTCAGAGCGATCTAACCCTAAAATTTCCAAGGCTTTATTCATAATAATAGGTTCTGGTTTACCAATAAATATTGGTTCAACACCAGTAGAGACTGACACAACGCTTGTAATCGCGCCATTACCTGGTAAGAATCCACGTTCTTTGGGAATGGATACATCTTTATTAGTTGAAATAAATTTTGCACCGTTTCGAACACCTAGCGTAGCAGTTGCTAATTTTTCATAAGTTACAGCTTCATCCAAACCAATAACTACGTAATCTACATACTCATCATCTTTTATTTTCAAATGATGTTGCGTTAACGCTTTTTCTAAACCTGAGCCACCTAACATATAGATTGAAGCGCCTGGTTGTTCATCAGCAATATATTCTGCAGTTGCTAGAGCAGACGTCACGACTTCATCTGCTGTAGCATCAACTCCCATCGCTTTTAATTTTTCTGCTACTTCTGTAGGTTCTTTGGTAGAGTTATTCGTAACAAATAAATGAGGTATTTGATGCTTGTTTAAGTATTCAATAAACTGCGCTGCACCATCAATTTTTTCATTTCCTTTGTACATCGTACCATCCAAATCAATGAGATATGCTTTGTACTGTTTCATCAAAACTTACTTCTCTCCTTTTTGTCCAAATGCTGTTATAGGCACATTTTCATTATCCAAAAATTGTATTACCTCATCGATAAATTGTTGATAATAATCAAGTGTTTTATCAAAAAGTGGTTTTAACTTTGTAGTATCGAGCTCGTCATAATAATGAACGAATTGTTTTCTAACATCTACAGTTTGGTTAATATTACTTTGAGTATCTTTAGTGATTACATTTTCTAACTCTAAAATATCGATGACATCTTTATAATTGCCTGGATCTCTTAAAATAAAGCCATCAATAATCATATTACCAATATCTACCGATGATTCGATCAACATTTGTGAAATTCTTTCAAATGCATAGTGATTATCTCTATATTTCGGATAATCATTTACCAATTGTTGTAAGTAATTTATTTTTTTATCTAACTTTTCTTTATTAACAAAATACATCTATGTCACCCCTATCATTCTCATCATACCACACCTTTGCAGTCGAATTCATTTATGGTTATACTGTAAATTAAGACTTTTTATTTCATTAAATGATTCGAATGATAAAAAACTTTAATAACTCAATGATGAAAGGGTGTTTATTATGATAGATATGTACCTCTATGACGACGATGAATCATCACAGGTACAATTTGTAGGTTTCGTCGGAGAATATAGTCGTTATGATTTAATGCTCATACAAACTGATCGCCATTTTGGAAAAACAATGGTTTTAAACATGCAAACAAATAAATTTGGCATTATTGGTACAGATGATTTAGAAGAAGAAGGCTATATTGCTTATATTTTAGGTGTAACTGAAAATGAAGGCAATGAAATCACTGAATACCTCAATCAAGTTATACAATAATTACCACGATAAACGCACATGTTTAGATAATATTGCTTGCATAAAATCACTTCAATTTGTTAGCAATTAGTTTATCCAATATTGCTAATGAAATTAATGCACATGATATGTCACAATGTCATGAATCATTCAATAATAACTGCTTGATGTAAGGCTGAATCACCTACGATAATCAGCCTTTTTCATTAGGCACCATATTTCAATCATAGAAAAAGGCTACGATACTAAACCTTAAATCTCGGTTTAATATCGTAGCCTAACTTATTAATAATATGAAACTAACTCTAAATTTACATCAACTTAGTGCTCAGTATCTTGAATTGTTGGTTGGATTTTGACATCTTGTAATTTATTTTCTTCAAATGGTATTTCTGCATTTTCATCCTCTGTTTCAATTCGGGATTTAATCTCACTTTCAGGAACTTTTCTTAAAATAAAATACGGACATCCAAAATTGCAGTATTCTAATAAATAATCTTGAATTGTCGAAAAGCGCTTACTTAATTCAGCCTTTTTATTCGAGTCTTTATAGAATCCTTTTAACCTTAATTGATCATATCCAAAATCTCCTACAATATAATCATATTTATCTAAAATGTCTGCGTAACGATTTGCAAATAATGTTTCATCAAAACATTCTCTATATTCTTCTATAATTTCAAAATAAAAACTATTAACTTTTATCATTATACTCACCTAATCTAATTTTCATTACTCAATTTAACCATACAGTGTCTGACTTAAAAAGGTTAGTAATCTATTTTTATAATTGCTAATAAAAGACTTAGCCCAAAGTGAGTTAACGTGCGTCGTTAATTGCTCTAATTGAACTAAGTCTTTAAATACAATTTCTATATTTTAACTATTAGAATCCATGTTAAGTTGTTCTTCACCTAAGCGATGTCTTTCTTTTGCAGCTTCATTCACTTGCTCATCTGCATGATAAGAACTTCTCACAAGTGGTCCAGCTTGGCAATGTTTGAAACCTTTATCCATTGCTACTTTTCTTAATTTACCAAATTCTAATGGTGTATAGTATTTTTCAACTTTTAAGTGTTTACGTGAAGGTTGCAAATATTGGCCGATAGTCAAGATGTCTACATCATTTGCACGTAAATCATCCATTGTTTCATAAATTTCTTCGTGAGTTTCCCCTAGTCCTACCATTAAACTAGATTTTGTTGGTATATCAGGTTGTAATTCTTTAGAACGTCTTAAGAATTCTAAAGTACGGTCATAAGTCGCTCTAGCACGAACTCTTGGTGTTAAACGACGAACTGTTTCAATATTATGGTTTAAAATATCTGGTTTTGAAGCCATTAATGTTTCTAAAGCTTCGAAGTCACCACCCATATCAGATGGTAATATTTCTATTGAAGTATAAGGGTTACGCTCACGTACTTTACGGACTGTTTCAGCATAAACATTTGATCCAGCATCTCTTAAATCATCACGTGCAACCGCTGTTATAACAACATGTTTTAAATTCATTAATTCAACAGATTCTGCCACACGCTCTGGCTCATCTAAATCTAACTCATTTGGCAATCCGGTTTTAACCGCGCAGAAACGACATGCACGCGTACAAACTGCACCTAAAATCATAAATGTCGCAGTACGACGCTCGCCCCAACATTCATGTATGTTTGGACATTTTGCTTCTTCACACACTGTATGTAAGTTCTTTTCTCGCATCATTTTCTTAAGACCAGTGTAGTTTTCGTTAGTATTCAGTTTTATTTTCAACCAATCTGGTTTACGTAAAATTTCTTCATTTTTAGTAGCCATAACCGTACAATTCCTCCTGATTTCAAATCTGTAATCATTATAACGAAAATCGGATTAAATTAAAACGTAAAATGTAATATTTTAATATTCGAGCAATTTATCTTTATAAATATCTCTTAAAAATTCTGGCATTAAGTAATCTATAGATTGTTCTTTAAGCGTTGGGAAATAACGACCAAATGTATACATATCAACAGTACCTAGCACATAACTTTTATCGTCTTCAATTTCTTCTCCGTTGATAAAATATCTTGCTTCAGATTCGATTAATCCTAAATTATAAAGTATATAACCACCAAATATATCTCCTCTAAAACCTAAACCTTGTGCATGTTCATTTAGATATTCTTGCTTTTGACTTTTAATGATTATATTTTTTAATTCTAGACCGTTTAAGCGGATGCGAACAGCATTAATAGGATGAGGTAACATTTGATGTATATCAAATTCCGTCACTTGATCCGCTGAAATACCTTTTACAATCAATCCTGCATTAATAATTGTGCAGTCAGCATTCGTAAATTCAAATATACTTTCAGCTAACATATAAGACGTCTTTGTTATTACATCTGTCCTTCTCTGCAAATCAACTGGTCTATTAATAACTGGATCGCTTAACAGTGCTTTACCTTCTTTTTCGAAATGTGTTTCTACTTCCGGCAAAGTGTCTACTGGATAAATCACTGCTTGTTTATCTACAACTTTTTTTTGGTCTATCTCTAATGTTACTTCACCTAAAAAGTGACCATATTTACCAGCAGCTGCCATTAGCACACCATTATTCATTTCACCATTTTCAAAATAATGATGTGTATGACTACCCAATATTAAATCAATTTCAGGAATTTCTTGGCATAATTTTTCATCAAAAAACACACCCACATGACTCATAATAATCAATAAGTCATACGCATCTTGATGTGCGCTAATTTCATCTTTAATCGCTTCTAATGGATTCGTAACAACCCAATCCAAAGCCCTATAAAATGGTGTGAATGGCGCAGTGGCTGCAACAAATAAGATTCTCACACCTTCAATCTCTTTGATGATTGATGATGTAATATTTCGAGGTAAGTCACCCTGTTCGTCAAAAACATTTGCACAAGTTACATCAAATTCTGCATTGTCATAAAGTGTGTTTAATGCATCATGTGATATTGTCATACCTTCGTTATTACCAATAGTTGCTATATCACAATGTGCTTGATTTAAAAGCTCAACATTTTTGATTCCCATAGTAGCTTCTGTAACAGGAGCAGATAAATCTACATGGTCTCCAATATCTAAATAGAGCGAGGGATGATTTAATTTTGGTCTCTCTTGAGCTAAATATTCGGAAATACGAGCATACTCATGCAAATGACTGTGAATATCATTTGTATGGTAAATAGTTAATTTCACCTTGGTACCCTCCTCTTAGTTTATAAAAATGACTTAATAATTAAATATAGTCCCATTATAAGCATAACTGTTCTTAATAACATAACCACAGTATTTGATTGTATGGATTGATTGACTTTTACACCAATTTTCGCACCCAAATAGCTAGAGATGATTAATACAATAGAATATACCCAAGCTACATGTCCTTGTGCAATATGTCCAATAGAACTCATCACGCTGGAAAAGAATATCATCATCATACTTGTACCAACTGCGACATGTGGTGGAAATCTAAAAACAATTAACATTAGCGGTGTCATAAGTGCACCACCACCAATACCAAACAATCCCGTCAAAACACCTATAAATAACGTTGATATAAATGCCACAATTGGCGGAACACTATAATGATGTATTTTTCCATAACCGTCTACATATGTACGCTCATACTTAGGCTTAATAAACATTTTCATTGGTTTTATATTATTTCTTATCATAAGCAGAATTGCTACGAATATTAAGAAAATACCAAAATATAAATTAAAAGAATCTAAAGTTAAAAAACGACTTAAAATTGATCCAACCAAAGAGCCTGGTAACAAACCAAATAAAAAGATGGAACCATTTTTGACGTCAACTTGTTTCGTTTTTAAATAACCTAATGTTGACGATAGTCCTGTCACGATTAATATTAATGAAGATGTTCCTATGGCAATCTGAGGTGTGATGCCATGTAGTAAATCATTTTCTACGCCCAAATAAACTAAAGTTGGGACGATGATAATACCGCCACCAATGCCCACAAGTGAACCCAATATGGCTGATAAACCACCAATTAAAATCAAAATGATTATTGTTAACATATCTGACCGCTCCTAAAATAATTTTAATTGTTGTGGTGCTAAGCCTTCATAATCAATGCCTAATAATGTTTGGTATGTTTTAGCATTTTGTGCAGCATGACCACCGGAGTTATTATTAAACACGACATAAATATTTTTAGCTTTTTGTTCTAATAATTTCACTTTTTGCGCTAAATCATTAAGTTCTTGCTTATTATAATCATACAAATATCTAACGTCTCTCCAAGCTTCATCCGTCATGTCTTTTTTTGTCCATCCATGTTCGTTTCTACCATGATAACGCACAAATGCTGTTTCGTTTGTAATACGATTGACTAATGGTATAGAACCTTGGCCTACTTGTGGTTCATCACATACCGCATGTATCATGTCATGTTCAGTTAAAAAAGCTAATGTTTCTTCTTTATACTTATCATTAAACCAGGATTGATGTCTAAATTCTATACAGACAGGAAAATCCTTCAACTGTTCTCGTACATATCGAATATATTTAATGTTTTGAACTGTGCAGTCAAACCAAGGTGGAAACTGTACTAATACCATCGCTAACTTTTTTTCAGATTTTAATGGCGCTAACATCGCTTTAAACTGATCAAAAAGTATTTGTCTTGATTCTGCAAAATCATGATAATCTGCATGAAGTGTTAATGCCTGATGAATTTTAACTATAAATTGGAATCTCTCAGGCGTCTCTCTTATCCATTTTCTAATATTTCTTTCAGGTTGTATCGCATAATATGATGCATCTAATTCTACGATGGGAAAGTGACTTGCATATGTAATTAGCTTATCTGATTTACGCTGTAAATCTTCGTACAAAGTATCATGGTCTCCCCAACCTGTTAATCCAATATTTATCATAGTATCACCAGTTACATGATACCATAGATGATTTATAAGATTCACTTGATTAAATTTTATTCTTCAATTATTTCAACGGTTAAAGTTAAGAAAATCAACGGTCATTTTAAAAGATTCAATAGATACAAAAATCAAAAAAATTGCTATCATTTTTTAAATAGCAACTTTTATTAAAACATCTAAAGATTAATCATCATTGAGTATGCGTTCTGTTTCTTGTACGATATCAGCTATCAATTGAGCAGCTGAATTCGGTTGGGATAACCTTGGACTTTGTCCGCTCCATAAATGCGTCCATTGTTCCTTACCTAAATCAGCTGCAGTTTTACGAATACTATTCGTCAATTGATTTTGAATAGGATAATCTGGAATATCATCAGCATAACTTTCCATCTTGTGTATAAATTCATTATCGATACCTCTAGCTGGTTTTCCCGTAAAGGCTTTTGTGATAACAGTATCTGTTTCTTTGCTCTGCTGTATTGCATTTTTATATAATGTTGAAGCTCCACTTTCTTCTGAAGTTAAAAATGCTGTTCCCATTTGTACAGCCTCAGCACCTAGCACCATACTTGCAACCACACCACGTCCATCCATAATGCCTCCTGCTGCTATAACTGGAATAGATATATTATCCACGATTTGTGGAATCAATGACATGGTACCAACCAATGGCGTGTGTTCACCAGAAGTCACAGTGAAAGAACCTCTATGACCACCCGCTTCACTACCTTGAGCAATAATCGCATCCATTCCTGCGCTTTCATTGGCTTTCGCTTCTTCAACAGAGGTTGCTGTGCCTACCACAGTAATCTGACGCGCTTTCAATTTTTTGATAATATTTTGATTTGGGATCCCAAAAGTAAATGATACTACAGGAACCCCTTTTTCAATCACCATATCTATGGCATCGTTAAATTGCTGTTCTTCACTAATATCAATCACAGGTTCCTCTAAGTTTAAAGCTTTTCTATAGGGGTTTAACCATGCATTCATGTGTTCTACATTTTCTGGAATATATAATTGTTCACTTGGAACAAATAAATTAACGGCAAAGGGTAAGTCAGTTAATTCTTGCACATAAGTTATCTCAGAATCTAATTTTTCTGGAGTAAAATAACCTGCTCCAATCGTACCAAGTCCTCCACTATTACTGACAGAAGCTACTAATTCCGGTGTCGTACTACCTGCCATACCTGCCTGTATGATTGGAAGCTTGATATTCAACATTTTGGTCACCTTTGATGAAAAGTGCATACAAAACACTCCTTTTATTGAAATACAATAACCTAAATATCACTGAAAATTTATTACTAAAGTTTTTACTTTTTATTATAAGCTTGCATTTGTGCGTCTAATTTTTCTCGTTCTTGTTCATCCATTTCATCTTCAATTTCCATACCTAGCATCTCTTCAATCAAGTCTTCATGAGACACAATGGCATCTGTGCCACCAAATTCATCTAATACAATCGCTAAATGTTTGCGCGACACAGTCATTTTTCTGAGCACCCATTCTGCTCTATTATGTTCATTCACAAATAAAGGTTCTGAAGTATATTGTAAAATATCATTTGACTTTTCTTTACTCCATGCTAACAAATATTTTGAATGGAAAATGCCAATAATATGATCGATATCACCATCATATACTGGATAACGGGTATATGGATTCGTCACGACAGTGTCATATGCATCTTCATAAGATATATCAGCCGGAAACGCGGTTACATTAATCCTCGGTGTTGTATCAATATTGGTTATTTTTAATTGTTCAAAATCCATAACACCTTGGATTCGATTTCGTTCCATTTCATTAAATGCACCTTCGCTACCTGCAATTGTAACCATCTGTCTAATTTCTTCTTTTGATAACCGTTGTTGATCTTCTTGTCCTTTGGAAAGTAAATTATTAATCATATCCGTTAACCAGTTTAACAATTTCGTAATTGGTTTAAATATTATGACAAAAAATGCAATTGGCGTGTAAACCAATCTAGACATACGATCTGGATAAGTTGCAGCAACAGATTTTGGAATTACTTCAGAAATAATGATGATAGCAACCGTTGTCACTGCAGTAGCTATACCAACGTTCACGCCAATATCCACTGCTAAGACTGTCACCAATGTAGGTAAAATAATATTCGCAATATTATTTCCAATTAAAATTGTAGTAATAAACTCACTGGGTTTTGTAAGTAGTTTTGATAATTTAGCGGATTTTTTATCTCCATTTTCAGCTTCAGTTTGTATTTTCATCCTATTTGCAGCAGTTAAAGCTGTTTCACTACCAGAAAAGAAGAATGAAGCAAATAAAAGTATGATTATAGCAATAATCATATCAGCATAACTCCTTTTTGTGTTCTATAAAATTTTAAACGATATGTATCAATTCCCTCATATTACAATGCATAAACGCATTTCTAACTATTAGAACTACGTTTTCAAAACAATACGAATAAAAAAACACGAGGTGATACAAATTTGAATCCCAAAAGTATACGGGTATCAAAATAGTATCACTCGTGTTTTATATTTAATCATTTACTGTAAAACCAAATTTTTGATTACCAATTTTTAGCCGATTGAACCTTCCATTTCAAATTTGATAAGACGATTCATTTCAACAGCATATTCCATTGGAAGCTCTTTAGTAAATGGTTCAATGAAGCCCATAACAATCATTTCTGTAGCTTCTTCTTCAGAAATACCACGGCTCATTAAATAGAACAATTGTTCTTCAGAAACTTTTGATACTTTAGCTTCATGTTCTAATGAAATATTATCATTAAATACTTCATTGTATGGAATTGTATCTGAAGTTGATTCATTATCTAAAATTAAAGTATCACATTCAATGTTTGAACGTGCACCTTTAGCTTTACGACCAAAGTGTACGATACCGCGATAAATTACTTTACCACCGTCTTTAGAAATTGATTTAGATACAATCGTAGATGAAGTGTTAGGTGCTTTATGAATCATTTTTGCACCAGCATCTTGAACTTGACCTTTACCAGCGAAAGCAATGGATAACGTACTACCTTTAGCACCTTCACCCATAAGTACACAGTTTGGATATTTCATCGTTAATTTAGAACCTAAGTTACCATCAACCCATTCCATATTACCATTCTCATGTACTAATGTACGTTTTGTAACTAAGTTATAAACGTTATTAGCCCAGTTTTGAATTGTAGTATAACGCACATGGGCATCTTTGTGGACGATAATTTCAACTACAGCTGAGTGTAGTGAACTTGTTGTATAAACCGGAGCCGTACAACCTTCTACATAGTTAACTGAAGCACCTTCATCTGCAATGATGAGTGTACGTTCAAATTGTCCCATGTTTTCAGAATTAATACGGAAATACGCTTGTAATGGCGTATCTAGCTTAATATTTTTCGGTATATAAATGAATGAACCACCAGACCAAACAGCTGAA
This sequence comes from Staphylococcus sp. GDY8P119P, assembly GCF_017892075.1. Classification (NCBI taxonomy): domain Bacteria; kingdom Bacillati; phylum Bacillota; class Bacilli; order Caryophanales; family Staphylococcaceae; genus Staphylococcus; species Staphylococcus sp. GDY8P119P. The sequence goes on along the minus strand of NZ_JAESKJ010000006.1, from coordinate 404,516 downwards.
TTAAGTGCTGAGAACTTATTATCTCCAGCTGGCACAACTGTTGAGAAATATTGTTTAAATAGGTCTTCATTTTCTTTTAATGCAGTATCAGTATCTTTAAAGACGATACCTTTTTCTTCAAGTTCTTTTTCCATATTGTGATAAACAACTTCGGATTCATATTGGGCTGAAACACCGGCAAGGTATTTTTGTTCAGCTTCAGGGATACCTAATTTATCAAATGTACGTTTGATTTCTTCAGGCACTTCATCCCATGAACGTTCAGTTTGTTCAGATGGCTTAACATAATAAGTGATATCATCAAAATTCAATTCTGATAAATCGCCACCCCATTGAGGCATAGGCATTTTGTAGAATTGTTTTAATGCTTTCAATCTATAATTAAGCATCCATTCTGGCTCTTCTTTCATATTTGAAATTTCACGGACGATATTTTCTGTTAAACCGCGTTCTGATCTAAAAATGGAAACATCTTCATCATGGAAACCATATTGGTAATTACCCACATCAGGTGCTTTTTTAGCCATTTAAATCACTCCTTTTATATATTAAAACGACTCGCGTCAAGACAACTTCGTTTGTAGTTACATCGTATTACAACTAATCTTGGTGTTATGTCTAGTGTGAATGGAAATTTACACAATGTCAACGTATCAACATGGATTAGTCTTCTGTATTTCCTTCTTTTTCAACTGTACCTTTTTCTAAAGCTTTCCAAGCCAAAGTAGCACATTTAATTCTAGCTGGGAATTGAGAAACGCCTTGCAGCGCTTCAATATCTCCCATTGCTTCACTGATTTCATAATCTTCACCAAGCATCATTTTTGTGAATTCTTGACTCATTTGCATTGCTTCAGCTAAAGAGTGACCCTTTACTGCTTCAGTCATCATTGAAGCACTAGACATTGAAATTGAACAACCTTCTCCATCAAATTTTGCATCTTTGATAAAACCATCTTCAATATCAAACGTAAGATGAATGCGATCCCCACAAGTTGGATTATTCATATCAACTGTCATTGCACCAGTATCTAAACGCCCTTTATTTCTAGGGTTTTTATAATGATCCATAATGACTGAACGATACAACTGGTTTAAATTATTAAAATTCATATGAGAAAAACTCCTTCGTTTGCTTCAAGGATTCTACTAATTGATCAATATCTTCTTTAGTATTATAAATATAGAAACTTGCACGTGCAGTTGACGATTGATTCAACCATTTCATCAATGGTTGCGCACAGTGATGGCCTGCTCTAACTGCAACACCTTCAGTATCCACTGCAGTCGCTACATCATGAGCATGAACATCAGCCATATTGAACGTTATAACACCCGCACGTCTGTCTTTTGGTGGCCCATATATTTCTATACCTTCAATTTCAGACATCTTATCATAAGCATACGTCGTCAATTCATGTTCATGTGCTTGTATCGCATCAAAACCTAGGTTTTCAATATAACGGATTGCTTCAGCCAAACCAATCGCTTGCGCAATTAATGGTGTACCCGCTTCAAATTTCGTAGGTAAATCAGCCCATGAAGCATCATATTTTTCAACAAAGTCAATCATATCTCCGCCAAACTCGACTGGCTCCATTTTATCTAGCAAGGCACGTTTACCATATAATACTCCGATACCCGTAGGTCCTAGCATTTTATGGCCACTAAAACTATAAAAATCAACATCTAGTGATTGCATATCTAAATCCATATGTGGCGCTGCTTGTGCACCGTCTACGCTTACGATAGCACCATGTTCATGAGCAATATCAGTAATAGTCTTAATGTCATTAATTGTACCTAATACATTTGAAACGTGTGTAATAGCGACAATTTTTGTATTATCATTAATTGTTGCTTTTATATTTTCAATTGTAAGTTCACCATCATCTGTCATTGGAATGAACTTTAAAGATGCATGCTTACGCTTAGCCAATTGTTGCCAAGGCACGATATTGGCATGATGTTCCATTTCAGTGACTACAATCTCATCACCTTCTGAAATATTCGCATCTCCATAACTATGTGCAACAATATTAATTGATGCTGTAGTACCACGAGTGAAGATAATTTCTTCAAAATATTTTGCATTAATAAAACGTCTGACTGTTTCACGTGCGCTTTCATAACCATCAGTTGCTAATGATCCAAGTGTGTGTACACCACGATGTACGTTAGAGTTATAACGCTTATAATAATCCGCTATAACATCAATAACTTGTATTGGTGTTTGACTAGTAGCAGTTGTATCTAAATAAGCAAGGCGATTATTGTTAACTTTTTGGTTGAGAATTGGAAAGTCTTTTAATATTTCGTTAACATTTAATGATTGGGTCAAATTATCCACAGACCTTTCTTAATTTAAAAAATCAATAAAGAAACCGTAGCAATTTAAGAAATACAACAAACTAACGTATATTATTTCATTTAATCTGAGCATTTTATAGTCATGTTCAATAACATTCTCTTAATCTTATTTTGCTGCGGATTCAATTGTATTCAGTGTTTATTATTTATTAACTTTTAATTCGATGACTTCACGTAACTTACGTTGAACATCTTCGATTGGCAATTCACGTACAACTGGGTCCAAGAAACCATGAATAACGAGACGTTCAGCTTCTTGACGTGAAATACCACGGCTCATTAAATAATACAATTGTTCAGGATCGACACGACCAACTGATGCAGCGTGACCAGCCTCTACATCGTCCTCATCGATAAGTAAGATAGGGTTCGCATCTCCTCGTGCTTTCTCAGATAACATCAGAACACGAGATTCTTGGTTCGCAATAGATTTCGTACCGCCATGTTTAATATAACCAATACCATTAAATACTGTTTGCGCACCTTCTAACATTACACCATGTTTTAAGATGTAACCATTTGTTTCTTTACCATATTGAACAATTTTAGAAGTTAAATTAATTTTTTGGCTACCAGTACCAACAACAACTGATTTGAGTTCACTTTCAGAACGGTCACCAATTAAATTCGTTGTATTATCAATGATTTGGCTACCTTCGTTCATTAAACCTAACGCCCAGTTGATAGTGGCATCTGCTTCAGTAACACCGCGACGAATAATATGCCCAGTGAAACCTTTATCTAAATAATCTACTGAACCGTATGTGATTTTCGAATTAGCTCCAGCACTCACTTCTGAAACAATGTTAAGTTGATTGCCTTCTCCACTGGCGATTGATAAGTAGTTCTCTACATACGTTACTTCAGCACTTTCCTCAGTTGCAATAATGACATGATTGAAGAAACTGGCATTTTCATCGTCATGCAATACTACATATTGAATTGGATGCTCAACTACTACATTTTTTGGAACATATACAAATACGCCACCATTTAACAATGCAGTATGTAGTGCAGTCAATCTATGTTCATCAACTGTAACAGTTTCATTCATAAAATATTTTTTCACTAAATCTGGATGGTTTATTAATGCATCTGCTAAGCCTTCAACGATAACTCCATCATTTTGAGCTGAATCAGAAACTTTTGTGAACGCTAAAGTATTATTATGTTGAATAACCAAATTTTCAGTGTTTTCAACATCAATTATCTCTCTAACTTCACTTGGCAATTCTTCTAATGACTCATATACGCTACCTGTTGTTTCATGTTGTTTAAATGAATCAAAGTCCCATCTCGTGATTTTTGTTTTATCTGGTTTTGGCATTTCTAAAGTTTCAGTTAATTTCAACGCTTCTTTACGTAATTCAGTTAACCAAGAAGGTTCATTATGGGCTTGTGAATATTCAACAAGTTGTGCTTCAGAAATGTTCAAAGTTTCAGTCGTCATACTTTTTTCCTCCCATTTGATGATTGTATGATTTAACTCATCGGTATAAATCAAAACCTAAATCTTCATCTATAATATTTTTTCATATGAATTAAGACTTATTCTGCAGCATTAAACTCTTCTTTAACCCATTCATAACCTTCTTCTTCAAGGCGTTTCGCTAATTCAGGTCCTCCTGAAGTAACAATTTTACCACCGTACATAACGTGTACATGGTCAGGTGTAATATAATTTAATAGTCGTTGATAGTGCGTAATGATTAATGAACCAAACGTTTCTCCGCGCATTTGATTGATGCCTTTTGAAACTACTTTTAATGCGTCAATATCAAGTCCTGAATCTATTTCATCTAAAATAGCAAATTTAGGTTCTAACATCATTAATTGAAGAATTTCATTACGTTTTTTCTCCCCACCTGAAAATCCTTCATTTAAATAACGTTGTGCCATATCTTGATCAATATCTAAAAAGTCCATTTCCTTATCTAACTTTTTAATGAATTGCATTAAGTTAATTTCTTCGCCTTCTTCACGTTTAGCGTTTATCGCTGAACGCATAAAGTCTGCATTCGTTACACCAGTAATTTCTGATGGATATTGCATAGCAAGGAATAATCCCGCTTTAGCACGATCATCAACATCTAACTCTAAAATGTTAACGCCGTCTAATAATACTTCACCTTGTGTTACCTCATAGCTAGGATGTCCCATGATTGCAGATGATAACGTCGATTTACCTGTACCATTAGGTCCCATTACTGCATGTACTTCTCCTGTATTAATTGTTAAATTAACACCTTTAAGAATTTCTTTATCTTCAATAGACACATGTAGGTCTTTAATTTCTAATGTTGATGGCATACATATTCCCTCCGTATTATATGATATGTTTTTCCTATCCAGTTTATAATAATTTTAATCTACAGTCAAAAGACTGAGCCCTTGTTACACCTTCTAATTATAACGCAGTTGTGTTGGAATATAAACCTTTTCAAGTGCTAAATTAAAATTGTTATCAAAATACAATGATTTTTGTTAGTGCATTAAAGAATTCTTTAACTGATAATATAAGATATGATGTTCTCAACTCATTTATCCCTATATTATTCATTATGAACAAAGCATATTCTATAATCATTTATTCATTTTAACTTTTGTTTTTAATATAGTTCTATGACAAATTGTGCTATCATTTTTAATATATTTTAGATAGAAAGGATTATGATATGTCAAAAATTAAGTGGTCAAATCTATGGAAAGGATTTGCAATGGGCACATCAGATTTAGTACCCGGTGTAAGCGGAGGAACTATCGCTTTACTTCTAGGTATTTATGATGATTTTATACGCTCTATTAGTGGAATATTTTCAAAGAAGTTTTGGGAAAGCTTAAAATTCCTGATTCCTATTGGGTTAGGGATGGTCATTGCCATAGGTTTATTAAGTAAAGTAATTAATTATCTTTTAAGTGAACATACCGTGCCAACGATGTTTTTATTTGTTGGTCTAATAGCAGGCATCATACCCTATTTATTAAACACAGCAAGAGTTAAACAAACATTTCAAACTTCTCATTATTTACTCGTTTTACTTGGTATTATAATCATTGTAGTGATTACCTTATTAAATGATGGTGATAAACATGCAGGAGAAACACTTGAATTATCAACTGGTCTTATTATTAAATATTTTATTGCAGGTGTTTGTGCTTCTAGTGCAATGTTACTGCCAGGTATTTCAGGGTCCTTTATGCTATTAGTATTTGGTGTATATGGTACTGTAATGTTTTCAATTTCAGAATTTATGTCTTTAAATTTTAACGCTGTACCTATCTTAATGATTGTAGGTATTGGAATTATTTGTGGTTTCTTATTTTCTAGTAAATTGATTCAGTACCTTTTAAACCATTACACATACTTAACATATGCCATTATCATTGGTTTTGTTGTAGGATCACTGTATGCAGTATTTCCTGGGTTACCAAGCGATGTTACTACATGGATTATTTCTATTATCACAATAATTTCAGGTTACTTTATTAGCTATAAACTAGGACATATTACGAGTGATGATTTTTAATACTTCTATGCAGAAATCATATTAATTTATCACTAGCTTACTAAGATTTTGACTTTGAAATCACGTAATAACATTTGATTTCTCCCCATATTAAAATATTAAAAGCCCGGAATGGTAATGATTCGTTGCAATAACTAGTTAAGTAGTTTAGTTACAAATCCATACCATATCCGGGCTATTTTACATTCATGCTTATACATCAACAGCGAAATGATATATGATGAACGCTTATATATATAATGACGCAACCTATATCATGATATAAGTTACGCACAATTTTAAGTTCTCCCTGTCACAGTTTGAATGATAATATAATATTGAATAACGCCTTCAATATTTTCGTGCTTTAAAGCAATTCACTCAAACATAATTTAATTTTAGTCTATAAAACTTTAATTTTCAAATATGCAATTTTTCTATATAAAATCACCTTGTAAACAAAACAAATGAATACCGCTTCAACTTAAAAGCCATTTTGTAGACCATTAAGCCCATTGAGTAATATTTCATAAGTTACTTGCATCAAATAGTTTTTGATAAGAAAATATGATCATCTTGAGTGAATAAATTTAGATCAATATAACTGTTTGGACGAATTTTCCGAGTTATACTGATAATTTCACACACTGTCCTTTTACTAAATTCAAACAAAAAGAACCCTTCAACTATTGAAGTTAAAGGGTTTGTTAATTGTGTTGCTATTATTTTGCTGGAATAATTAAGTAGATTATCAAGGAAGCTCATGAATAACCAAAATACTGTTATAGAGGCATTTATTGGCATATTTCGATAAACTCCAGTTCATACCATTGCACTTATTATCAAAATTATGCCCTTTTTTTGCCCTTGAAAAACAAATATATATAATCGACTCACTTATTAACTTAGTTAAACCCGTTCTTCATAAATAAAGTAAGTATTTGTAGGTAAGAAGTTAACTCTTGTATATATCCTTCTACTTTTAAACATTTAGTTTCATTTTAGCTGTATTCATCAAAAATGAAATACACATTATTAAAAATTTTTTTGTAGTAAACTTTTTTGTCTAAATCTATACTTTTACTAACAACTGCATAACCTTCAATTAATATATCAGCACTTTGCATATTAATTTTATAAACTTTAAAATTCCCAAGTAAAAATAATGGATTTATAATTATATAATCATTTTTAGTAAATATTATCACTATAAGCACCAGTAAAGTTATAAAAACCGTATAATCTAGTTTTGTATTAATATCTTCAAAGAGTAACGGCATAAACAATGTTAAGATAAAGTAACTATATTCACTTATTGGTAGTGTCTTGTTAGATTTGACGACACCAATTTTTTTAGTGTTTTCATTCAATTTACTTTTTTCATAAATTAAATAAAGTTTGCCTGAAAAAAAATATATCGCTACTGATGAGATTAGAAATAATATCGCGTATATCCACGAGTCGTTTAAAGACCTAAATACAATAATCAAAAATATCGGTAAATATGCTAAAAACCATAAAATAAACTGCTTTATTTTATTAGTACTAATCTCAATCACCTTTTTCTAAATAACCTATGGAAGCCTTAAATTCTTTTGTCAAAAAAGATTTGACTATTTTATTTTGTAATAAATAAAATACTGCATTCATATCGTTTTTATTATCTTCTGTTATAACAATTTTTCTATTCTCAAAATCAATAAATTTAAATAAATCAGTTATTATTCCCAAATTATCATTCGTATTTTTTTTCAGTGCTGCTAATTCATCAATTCTTTCATTGAAATGATTTTCTAAATTTGATATTAAATTTTCGTTAATGGTAGCTATAGATCTTGATCTAAGATATTTACTCGCTTCTTCTTTAAAAACACTCCCACTTTCATCACTTAGGAAGATATTTTTTTGAAGAATCTTTTCAATATTTTCATCTCTTTTTTTATTAATATGATCTTCATAATCAAAAGCCCATTCAAAAGGTCTTGGAGCATGAATATATAATACTTCATTTTCATCTATAATAAAGTCAAGAAAACCACCGATCTTTATTAAATCTGTATCTATTAATTTGTAATTTTCAGAATTAATAAGCCCTAATTTTTTATTAGATGAAGCTTTTTTTATCCCTTGATAATAAAACACATAACAACTCTTCTCTTTTGTTTGGTCAACCAATTTTATCGCTTGAAATTTGGCGTTTTTTAGAATCAAATCATTTTTAGAAAAACTATCTTTCATTTTATTAAACTTTTTATTCAATTCTTCGTTTTCATTTAACTTTATATTTGCTAAAGAATCATTGATATGAAATTCATCATTATAGGAGCTTATCGAAAATTCTCCATTATGTTTAAGTTCATTTAAATTATTCCCCAATATATCTCTTAAAAATGCAATTACATCATCTTTTAGAGATAACTCTAGCGCTTCATATACTTCTTTTTTATTTTTAAGTTTTCGTAATAAGTAAAATTCGATTTTAATATCGCTAAAATTATTTAAAAATTTTTGTATTATTGAATTCTCATTATTAATATAATCTGTTTTATTTGCTATTTCATTCATTCCCCTTAGCCTCTTTCTGTGTGTAATAATGAAAGTATACATTATATTTCGCACAATAGAAATAAAGATTATAAAAAACGCAACCAACATCGGGGAGACATTGGTTGCTACTACACCTTCTATTATACCAAATCAAGACAATTTCTACTAATTGCATACATTATTACACGCAATCAATTAATGCCCTTTATGCTTTTCTTTTGCTTTGTATTTCTTGATTTTTCTTTTTCTCTCTTTGAAAGCATCTATTTTGGCTTTATTTCGCTTCTTACTTTGTTTCTTTTTTAACTCTTGTTCTTCTTTCAAGGCTGATTGTGCTTTAGTTAAATCTTTGGGTGTTTTTTGTTCCTTAGCTACTTTCCTTTGTAATCTTTTGGGATTAACTCTTTGCTTTCGACTTTTAGTTCTGACACTAGTTTGAGTGTTTTCTATCAATATTAGCAAATAATTATCAATAAAACAGAGAATTTCTCCATCGTCTGGCTCTGTTCCAAAAGTATACTTAGCAAATTTTGATTTATTATCGTATTTATATTCAATCAAACCAATAAAAAACTGTCCGTCATGAAATATAGATAGCTCCATGCTATCCCTCCTCTTAATTAATTCAGAAATGATGGACGACCTGAGGAGGAAGGTTACTGACAAATAATCGTATTTGCATTGGGACTACCAACCCAATTGTGTTTTTACATTTCTATATATAATATAACTCAAATAATTTTATTATTAAAGGGTATTAAGTATTATCTAAATAGCAATCAAAACCCACCAACATTTCTGCTAGTGGTAATTGTTTATATACCTGTAAGAAGCGAACATAAGAATCTATGTTTTCCCAAAATTATTCTTGCACTTAACGTAACGTAATACTTTACACTAAACATAAATTCAAAAAAGGTGGTAATACAATGGAATTTTATCAAATGCCAATGTTTAATAAAATATTAGTCTCTGATATTGAAAAATCAGAAAAATGGTACGAAAAAACATTAGGATTCAAAAGTGTATTTAAATTTAAAAATGACAAAAGCGAGATACTTATGAATCATTTAAGATTAGAAAAATATCAAGATTTAATGCTTATTTGTAGTAATAATTTTGAAGTAGGAAACTCAATTTACTTAAATTTATTAGTTAAGGACATCGAAAACAAATCTAAAACTATTTCTCCAAAATTTGTTGTGAGTAGACTTGAAGAACAATCTTGGAATGCTAAGGAAATGACAATTAAAGATCCTGACGGACATTTAATCACACTTACTCAATCAAACATTAGCGATGCTGATTTCGAAATACTAATGAATCAAACTTCAAAAAAATTCTAATATATCTAATTTAAATATTTAATATTATAGTTGATATAACAAACCCACTCCTCAGATCAGAGATAGTGGGTTATATTATTAATTAAATGGATTTCCAAATTTTTCACAATACTTATAAAATCCAAATCTTTTCATATACATAGTTTTTTCAATATTTTCAAGTGTATCAAAATTAATTTCTTTTAAAATTTCTTTAGTGAATTCCAGAGGAGCCGTGCCATTGGCTGTAACTAATCCCCTATCATTTACTGCTTGTATTTCCAAAAATTTATCTTCAGATGTGTAGAACTCGTGATTTTTCCATAAATAAACTGAATTGCCAGTATGTTTATAGTCATTTAGAAAACCATTTTTAGCTAGATAATCAACAGCACCGCATATAGCTCCTATTACGATGTTTTTATTAAATGATTCTTCAATAAATTTAAAAAGTCTTTGATCATTAATATTCCAAGAATTACCTCCAACCAAAATCAACAAATCATAATCTTTAGGTTCAAAACCAATAATATAATCAACTAATACTGAAAATCCACCAATAGAAATTACTTTTTCTTTTAAAGAAATAGTTTTCACTGACCACTTTTCATTTTGATTTAAAATTGAAGATAGATGCGAGCCTTCCCAATCTGCAAAATCATCTAATAATAAAAACAATGCTTTTTTCATGTTTTTCTCCTTTGATATTATTAATGAACAACAACTTCTTAAACTTTTTGAATAGTAGTTTTATCGAAACCAATAGCATATTTGAGTCCATAACCAATTGTTCTATCCATACTAATGTGTGCTATCCAAATCAAAGATACTTGTAACAGTATAGACTCTTTAGTTAACAAATAACACAAAGTGATTAATATAGGTAATATATATGTATGACCAATATTATAAATTTTACTACCCACTTCTTTATTTATAATATACCCAAACATAGATATATCAGGTAACAATAGAAATAAAAGAAATATCCATAGTGAGAAATCAAAAATAAAATAAACACATAACGTGACAATAAATACAAATGCATTTTCTAACTTAATGAAGTTGCTCAAATTGTAACCCCCTTCGTTATATAGTGTAAAATTCAAATATATTTTAACATATATTCGAATAATTATGTATTGCGCACAAACCACCCACTCCGTGACGTGTGTGGGTGGTTTAATATATAATAACAAGACAAGAAGAAAATCGTTTCAAAACCTAAAAGCAAAACCAATTAGACTTCTCTTATTTTTGCTTAACCTCTTTAGACTCTTTCTTAAAAAACATATCGTAAACAAAAGATAATCCAGCTAATATAAAACCTAATGTTACCAACCCATTTAAATTTTTATTTTCGTAAATATTTATTAATCCTAAATTTCCAAGTTTACTCCAATATTTATTTAAACTAATATTCAAATCTATGTAATTTAACACAGTCGCTACTAAAAAAATAATTACGATAATAATAATAACGTCTTTAATTGCCTTAAAAAGTTTATTCTTAATACTTACACCTCCACAATTCTTAAATTAACATAATTGCTTTATTGACGTTGAGTCTCTGTACTCTTAACGATCAATAATTTTTTCAAGAAAATATGTGTGCTACTTTTTATCTTTAAATTTTTTTAGCACAAAGAAAAATGGTGTCATAACGAATGCAAAAATTAATGAAGAAATTAGATTTGCATATATATCAAATTCAATTGCTAATACTAAATCCAATAGAGAGTACAAAACAAAAAATGAAAGAAAAAAATATATAAATGACAAAAAGATCTTCAAAATACAACCTCCTTTTTAAGTGAACTTTATTTCAGTTTAATTAATCTAAATTCTAATATAAATATAACAAAAATAGGGTAAGCACATAAGCGCCTACCCGAGCAGTATTCTCTAGTGGAGACTAGATAGAATATAAGTAGTGACAAAAAATATAGTCTAAACAACTACAACTATATTGTACCCAATCATTTCACATTCAATCATCTAATAAAGTAGCCACCCATAGGGATGGCTCAAAAGGGAATGAAGTTCTGAAGGAACTTCATGAATACAATTGTATTACACCCTATTAGATTGTTCGACGCTATTTACAATATCTTAATACTACTCAGACAATTTAATTTTATTGATTTTCAAAATAGTGAAGATAACTACGATAGTTATTGTAACGAGGTCAAATGATCTTGATTTTTTATCCTTTCTTCCATGCACTGAATAGGCCAATTATGAAAATTAAAATAGAAACAAATAAACACAAAGTATACAAGCCATTAAACTCTGGAGTGTTATACAAACCAATTAATTCTAAATTGCTAAGATTATTAAGAAAACCACTATCATTAGGAGACATTTCTAAATGATCAAATATCATTATCAAAATAAATGTTCCTACAGCAAAAAAAATAGCAGAAATTAAATATTTAGATACTCGTTTCATATTCCCCCTCCTAAATATCGCTTAAAATATAATTTCATACTAACATACTTTTAAAAAACTTATATTGCCTATATGTACAAATTAACTTCCTAATCGTCTTATCAGCATTATTATATGTAACAACAACAAAACACCCACCAGAACATATACTGGTGGGTGGCTTGGTCTAATCCTCCAACGGAACATCATCTATAATTTTAGTTCTATTAGGGTATTTCTTATCCATTTCCTCTTCTTCTTCATCATCCCACTCACCTACATTAATGATTACCGGTGTGTCACCAGTAAGTTCATGCTTATCTGTAAATAGTGTATGGTATTTACCAAGTAGATCACGCGCTTTTAAACGGTCACTAATCTTGATAGGTACTTCCACCATCTCAACACTCTCATTATAGATAATGTTGTACTTCCCTGTGTCTGGATTCTTAACGTATTCACCACGTTTAGTGACGACCTCTTTCATCTCAGTTTCTTCCCCTACTGCTGCGTTAGATAGTAGATGTAGTATCTCATTCGCAGAAAGAACGTTATCATCAATAACCTTGCTTTTAACTTCATTCAGATAGTTTGCTATCTTTTTATTCTTAAGTAACCTATGGCCTTGTGTGTGGGCGCTCTGTGGGCTATACCCTGCCTTGATAACCGACTGCGTTAAGTTTAGAGTCTTTAGATATTCAGAAACAAATTTCTCTTGTCTTGGGTTTAATTCGCTCAAATAATCACCTCTTTTTAAAAGGCTAGGCAAACGCCCAGCCCAATTTATTTATCCTTAATTAATCTATTTTTCTTAGCAAGCTCAAGGATTTTATCACCAGAACTCTTTTCGCCTTTTGGCATGTTTGCTTTAATATCTGCATTAACCGCCTGCTTAAGTACATCAACAATATCATCATCAAGGTTAAGTGGTTTTCTAATTTCGTTTAGTACTTTATCTGTGTTATTTATTTTATATTGAGTATTTCCCATTATTATTTAGCTCCTTTAAATTGTAGTTTCTTATCGTGTATGAAAGGTAATTCACTAGCATTTATAAAATCACTATATTGTGTTTCTTTGAAGTTATTTCTTAACTCTGCTTTAATTGATTTATCATTTTGCGATTTCTTAAATATATCTTCACTCTGGTATACATCAACAAAGCGCGCATGTTCTTCCCCATAATCTTCATTTACACTTTCAATTTTTTCTATAACAGTATTATATTGATTCACAATAGATTTTAATTCTTCGATTAGTTCGGCTTTTTCGTTCGCATATAAGCGAGACAATTCTTTTTGATGTTTCAATAACTCAACAGTTTTCTTATCTCTAGCTTCTTGAGATACTTCCTTTTTAGTATCAAGACGCTTATTTATAGCATTTAACTTTTTATCATCTTTAGCAATCACAGAGAACAATTCATCAGCTTTGTCATCCTCACCATTTGCGATTAGTTCCTTATATCTAGATTGATTTTCCTTATTCCTAGACTGAAGTTCCTGTTTTTGTTTAGTTAAATCTGAAATACTTTGCTCTTGGTTGTTGATATATTCGTTATATTCATCGAATAGATGTTGTGTTTTCATTTTAACGCTCCTTAGCTATCTATTATTATGGTAAATAATTTTTTTATCTTCTAATACTTTTTCAAAGTCTTTATCACTTCCGTAAGTCAAGCTGTCGTCTACCTTCTTGATTCTTGGAGATTCCGTATCATTAATGATTCTAGTTAAATCTTTTTCATATTTTGCAAGTGATTTATATTCCGCCATTTCAACTTTGCACACCTTTATTTCTAATTTGTTTAGCGTGCGCTTCATTACGTTCACGCCGTTTGATTTCTCTTAGTTCATTTCTTTTTGTACGATCATCTATTACTATTTCATATAATTCCGACTTTAATCTATCTATAATATCTGGTATATAAGTAGCATTAGATTTCATGTATCGCTTAATATCATTCTGTTCATTAATGGTGTACTTACCTATCACCTTATAAAAGGCTTTTAGGTCTCTTTGACTCTTACGCACAAACTTATCAAGCTTCTGCTTTTGTTCCATTATCTCTATTGCTAAAGTTTCTAGTGGAAAAGCTTCATAATAGATTTGATGTAGGTATTCATCACTAGCTAAGTGAGGATAAGTACGGTCATACATCGCTTCTATATCTTCTTCTGCGCCACTTATCTTTTCTGAGATGTAGTAAGGATTAAACCTTGTAAGTAATTCATAATCACTAACTTCTTTTTTTATTTCATATGTCACTGGTGGCTCATATGTGCCATATGCAAGCTCCGGTTGATTATCAATAATAATACTCACCTACTATACCTCTAGTTTCTTAATAGCTTCATATCGTCTCACACTGCCATCTATAAGCCTTTGTATGCTAAGCATAGCTTGTTCTTGTTCTTCTTTATTACTAATCATGTAATAGCCACGCTGTGTCTTTTTATAGCTACACCCAATCGCATATCCATGTTGTTCAATTAAGTTACTAATTACTGATCTAATCCATCGTTCATTCGTACTATTTATCTCATAACCTAATTGATTTAATATCTTTTCTTTAGTAATATATTTATTCGAAGCATTTCTTATCACGTTGAGTACCTGCAAGTGGTCATCGGGTAAGGTTTGCTTCTTTTTTTCTGGCGTTGAAGTTGTCATTTAATCACCTCGTTTCCTTTTACTTTATACAGTAATTATACCATTATTACACGTTTACTACAAACTAACGTTCGTTATTTTACATTATTTCAAAACTATTAATCATCATTTAAATGACTGCAATTAAAGACTTTATACAGTATATTCATACATAATCACACTATACCATTAACAGAACTAATGTTCTTTTTCGAGTTGTTAACAACTTTAACTTTTAATGCTATCCTTATACAAAAAGGAGATTTCATATGAGTTTACCTGTTGCGATAATATTAGGGATTATTTTTGTACCAGTCTACACATATATAGGTATGCAGATAACATTCAAATATCATAATTACAGAAGAAAGCACTATAATATAAAGCCTATGTCTAATCTTCGTATTTATACTGAAACCTTCTTCCTTGTAATAGTTGGTATCGCATTTGTAGCAACACTCATCTATATAGCATATTTTAGCTAAGTTAGCTTAAAACCACCTTGCTGATCTAACTATCTCTCTATCTTCCCAACGTTCCGGGAAGATTCTTTGATAATGAGCTAATTCGCCAATTTAGCGTATTAGATGCTACTATAAATAGCTAGGGAAGGAACGATTCGTTCACCCCAGATCATGACGTCGTATTTCACGACCCCCTTTATATGCTTGATATAAGCATTTGTAATCGTTATTTGAAAAATATATAAATGATAAGTATTTAAGTGACTTGGAAAGAATCAATAAATATTTGGAATCAACTAAAGACACACCACAATCAGAGCATGAATAACCCCTACACAAAGGAGCATTACTATGGATATACTTATAGGAATTATAATCAAAGTCATAAATTTCATATTAAGCACAATGCTCGATGGTTACTTGTATACTAAAGAGTTTATTGAAGAGAGAAAGAAGAATAAGGAATAGCCACCCACTACGAGTCTTTGCACACGTACGCCCTATTTTAAGGTTGTGCGATACATAGTAATATTTAAATTGAGTAGCGTTGAAAGGAGAGGAGTGATTACATGAAATTCGGTAAGTATAAATACGATTACAACTATTTACTGATGGCGATACCACTCTTAGTAACATCTATATTTGTACCAGCAGTTTTTATAGCATTTCTAATCTGTTTAATATGCGGATTTGAGGAGCGTAAATAGGAGGGATATTATGAAATTCGGTAAGTACAAGATTGACGAGTTTTATCTAATCGTAATTGGTGGATTTTTAGTAACATCTATATTCGTACCATTCATGCTAATTTCAGTAGTAATAATGCTTATTATAGGATTAGAGAAAGAAGAATAATATATAACAAAGGGGAAATTAAAAATGTCAAATTCACATGAAACTTTACAACCTGAAATATATTTAGAAAAAATAAAAGAATCTTATTTAGAAGGTTATAAAGATAGCGTAGAAAATAGGATGTTATATCAATTCAAAAACTCTCCAGAGAACTTCCCTATTTTTAAAGATAGTAAATGGAATATTACTTTAATACAATTGGATAGTGACTTTTTTGAATATCCAAATGTATTATTAATTTCAAATAATCCAGAACAAAATGAGTATATTTATAAAGATAAACAATACGATAAAATATATCTATCTCAAAATTATTCTCAAGACGTAAATTCACCCGAAAAATACATATACAAAGAATTACCCATTATAGATTTTAATAATTCTGATTGGGTTATGGAAATCTTCTTTGGACCTATTGAAATTATAGATTACCAACTAAGTAATAGATTAGAAACCTATTATAGTGCCGGTAAAAGAAAAGCTAGTGAGCATCTGAGGGATTATAAAGAAGTCTCTACCCAAAAAATGAAAGATAAAAATCATCAAAATATATCGCCTTTTAATCATTTAAATTTAGACGATATGAAAAGAATTGTGCATGACGATACATTTGATTATCAAATAAATCAAGGGCTTGAAGCATATAAAAGAGAATTATATTTACCGGCTGCAGCCACATTTGCAGTAGCAATAGAAACATTTTTAATTAAACTTAAAGTGGCAAATAATATTAAGCATAAAAGTTCTGATACAACCATGTATGATAAATTGCTGGAAGATTTAAAAAGGGAAAATAAAATAAATTATAGAACTAAAAAGCGTGTGGAAGTGGCATATGCCATGAGAAACATTATTAATCACACACAGGCTGGTGCTGTAGCAAAAGCGGATTGTGACTTTTTATTAAACACATTAAAAGACTTAGTAGACAATAACCAAGAAACGATTACAGAGTATGATAAATCAATTGATGATTCGAAATAAATAGTCACTACAATATTTTGATTCAATTTTATTTACTATAGATTCAAAAGCTTCTTTCTTTTTTGATTGTTCTTCATCATAAATAACAAATTCATTACTGTAATTTTGTACTGATTCTTTAATATAAGCAATCTCTTTTTCATCAAAATTTATATTCAAATAATCACCAACTTTTTCTTTTATTATAACACTTTTTAGTATCTGGTACTAATTTTTAAGGAGGGATGAAAAATTGTGGTATGAACAATTCACTAATAAACATAATCAAACAAAGTATCGTTTCTATGAGAAGTACAAAGACCCATACACAGACAAATGGAAGCGCGTGAGTGTTGTTCTTAATAAAAATGGGAAGCAAATCGCAGAAAGAGGCTCAGAGGCTCTTAAATGAGCGCATAGAGAACAAACTAAATGACAAGACCCCAACAGACCTAAAAACACTTACCTTTCATCAAGCGTGCGATGAGTGGTTTAAAAATTACGTTAAAACATCTGGATCAAAACGAACAACAATTAAAACAAAGTTGAGTAAATTAAACACTTTAAAAAAATTTATAGATGAAGATATTTTAATCAATAAAATCACACTGTCATACGCACAACAAGTATTTGATGAAATAGATAATAAAGGTTATGTGTACCAAGTGAACAAAGAAGCATTAAGTATATTTAAACATGTATTTGAGTACGCAAGGCGTATTTATAATTTACAAAACTTAGAATTCTTAAAAGATATTACACTAAACAAAAAAATCAAAACGTATGATGAAATCAAGAACAAGCGCAATAAGTATCTTGAAGTAAATGAAATTAAATCTATTATAAAAGGCATTAATGCAAAAGTACAGAAACTTCATTCGGGTATTCATAAGAGATTTTATACATTCGTTGCACTCATGACTGAATTTCAAGCGTTAAACGGTATGCGTATCGGTGAAATGTTAGCCATTCAAAATGAAGATGTAGACTTTGAAAATAAAAGTTTAAATATTAATGGCACAATACATTGGTTTCATGATGAATCTGGTGGATTTGGTATCAAAGATACAACAAAGACTGAATCTAGTTACAGAACAATCGGATTAAGTAGCAGAAGTTGTGAGATATTAAGGAAAGCGATATTGGAGAACAAAAAAGATTCAAAATGGAACGATAATTACTTAGATAGAAACTTTGTATTTACTAATCACAAAGGTAATCCAATGCAGACTGAAAGATTCAATAAGATACTTAGGGAGTCAGCTAAAGATGTTGGTATCAAGAAAGAAATTTCTTCACATATATTAAGACATAGCCACATATCATTACTCTCTCAACAAGGTGTATCACTTAAAGCTATTATGGATCGTGTAGGTCATTCAGACCACCGTACAACCCTATCTATTTATTCTCACGTTACAGAACAGATGGATAAGGATATGATGAACAAACTTGAACAAGTAAAACTTGGATAATGCGCTCAAATCTGGGCGTATTTTTTATGCTTTAAATTCGATAATTTCACACACTGCCCTTTTACTAAATTCAAACAAAAAGAACCCTTCAACTATTGAAGTTAAAGGGTTTGTTAATTGTGTTGCTATTATTTTGCTGGTACTACGGCTCCGTCATATTTTTTATTGATGTAATCTTTAATTTCTTTAGACTGTAATACATCCATCAACGCTTTAATTTTTTTGTCGTCTTTATGGCCTTCTTTTACACCAATCAAGTTAGCATATGGATTATCTTTTGCTTTTTCTAAAACAATTGAATCATTTTTAGGACTTAATTTTTGATCAATTGCGAAGTTTGAATTGATGATTACTGCGTCAGCATCTTCTTTTTGATAAATCTTAGGTAAGTATTCTGCCGATTGTTTATTATTAAATTTGATATCTTTTTTATTTTCTACGATGTCATCAAATTTAGCATCTTCAGTTTTAACACCTTTTTTAATTTTAATTAATCCAGCGTCAGAGAAGAATTTTAAGAAACGTCCTTCTTCTGCAGGGTTGTTTGAAACATAAACAGTAGCACCTTTTGGTAATTCTTTTAAACTTTTATATTTCTTTGAGTAAACAGCCATAGGTTCTAAATGTACATTTCCTGCTGACTCAATTTTATAGTTTTTGTCTTTCTTTTCAGTATTTAGATAAGGCGTATGTTGAAAGAAGTTTGCATCTAACTCACCTTTATCTAATAATTTGTTAGGTGTTGTATAATCGTTAATCGTTTTAATTTTTAAGTCATAACCTTTATCTTTTAGAATTGGTTTTGCTTTTTCTAATATTTCAGCATGTGGTGCCGGAGAAGCGCCAACTGTAATTGTCTTATCTTTACCTCCGCCGCCATTACCACAAGCAGCTAATACTAATGCTAAAGCGATGATTGAAGCTAAACTAAATAATTTTTTCATATAATTGTCCCCTTTAACTTAACGTTTATCTATTTTATTAGTAACTTGATCTCCAATAAATTGGATGATAAAAACAATAATTAAGATTAAAATTGTAGAAACGAATATGACATCGTTTTGGTTTCGTGTGAAGCCAGTTAGGTATGCTAAGTTACCTAGACCTCCAGCTCCAATCACACCAGCTACTGCAGTAGAGCCTACTAATGCTATTGCTGTTACAGTTATTCCAGATATTAATGCTGGCATAGCTTCAGGTAACAACACTTTCTTAACTACTGTCCATGTTGTAGCTCCCATTGACCAAGCCGCTTCTATAACACCCTTGTCTATTTCTTTAAAAGCAATTTCCACTAATCTAGCGTAGAATGGTGCTGCACTGATAATTAGTGCAGGTAAAGCACCTGTTGGACCACTAATTGTTCCAAGTACTAAACTCGTAAATGGTATAAGTAGTAAAATTAAAATAATGAATGGTATTGCTCTGAATAAATTCACAATAAACGATACGATACTGTAAAACACTCTAGCTACTGGTGATTGGCTTTTAGCAGATAAGAATAAAAGCACACCAAGTATCAAACCAAAAATAAAAGCAAATATTGTAGAAATCAATGTCATATAAATTGTTTCATATGTAGCTAACCAAACTTCATCCCAACTTACATTAGGCATTGTTAGCATTTCCTGTAGAATCTCGCCGAATGAACTACCCATGCTTTAACACCTCCACAGAAACATGTTGTGCTGCTAAATCATTTTTGAACTTTTCGAATTTTTCAGAATTCACATCTAATAAATGTAATACTAAAAATCCTAGAGCACCATCTTTAGTATGCTTAATATTTGCTTCAAGAATATTAACATCTATATTATGTGTCTTTGTTATGTATGATACCAATGGTTCAGTTGTATTATTTCCTGTAAAATTCAATCGTACGATATAAGCAGTTTCATCTAATTCGATTAATTCAGAAATAGACTCATCAAACTCATCATTTAAGTCCTCTTTCACAAAGCGTTTTGTTACTTCATGCTGTGGATTTTCGAAAACATTTGACACTTGTCCTTGTTCAATGACGCGACCATTTTCCATTACTGCCACTTCATCACAAATACGTCTTATGACCTGCATTTCATGTGTGATAATAACTATTGTTAAATTTCTTTCTTCTTTAATTTTTAATAATAATTCTAGTATTTCATCCGTTGTTTGCGGGTCTAATGCACTTGTAGCTTCATCGCAAAGTAAAACATTAGGTTCATTTGCTAATGCACGGGCAATACCTACACGTTGCTTTTGTCCACCCGATAACTCTGATGGATAGGCGTTTTCTCTACCCTTTAGTCCTACCAATTCCACCAGTTCAATCGCTCTTTTTTTGGCTTCATTGCGTGATACACCAGCAATTTCTAATGGAAAAGTAATATTATTTAAAACATTACGTGACCACAATAGATTAAAATGTTGAAAAATCATGCTCACTTTTTGACGTTTTTTTCTCAATTCTGATTTTGATAATTTCCCAATCGTATCTCCATCAATGATGACATCTCCTGAAGTTGGTTGTTCAAGATTATTTAAAAGTCTTATCAAAGTACTTTTACCTGCACCCGAAAAACCAACCACACCAAAAATCGAGCCTGATTGAATACTTAAATCAACATGATCTACTGCTAACACATCGTGTTTTTTCGTCTTGTATCTCTTAACGATTTGATTTAATTCAATCATTGTCGTTTCCTCCTTGTATTGCTCATTCAATTAAAAAATGCTTTCTCTTTTCACTGAAGAATAGAGAAAGCAATGTCGCTTCTCTCATCTTCTAAAGTTTATCTACTTTATGTGAATTGGCACCATTTCTATTACAGACGGTTGCCGGGCTTCATAGGGCACATCCCTCCACCTCTCGTGATAAGAGTACATTATTTAATTATCCATAATCCTACCATTGTACTAAAGATTCGTCAATAATTATTTTAAATTTTCTAACAAATAAGGCACTGATTGAAATGCATAAATTCTTTTTTGTTCTTCACCTTTAGACATAAGCATAAGTATCGGTACCGATTGTATCTCATGTTGTTGACTAAAATCAGGATGAAAATTTAAATCTATTTTAGTAATTGGTAATTTTAAAATTTCATTCGCAATATCTAACATGCGTTCTGACACTTTACATGTACCACAAGTTGGCGTATAACCAAAAATTAGATATTTTTCTTTATCTACGTGTTCGAAAACATTAACACGCGTTTCATTCTTTACATTCATGTTAATAAACTGACCCTTTCAGCAATATAATCTAATTTGGCTTTTGCTACTTTTTCTTCATCTTTCACTATAAAACCATGTTTTGCTAACACTTTTGACAAATAGGCTTTAGGGCATCTCGCTACTTCACCATATTGTTTCTCTATGCGAATATGTTTACTTTCACTTAAATATTTTTTGAACCATTTACGTATCTTTTCACCTTCATCATCTGCATCCGCAAGCACATAAACTTGCTTGTCGTATAACGATTCTATCATCTCATCTAACTTATCAATTCCCATAGTACCGTTTGTACAAATGATTTCAATCGGTTGGTCAATCACCTGCTTCACCCGTTTCTTGTCTGTTTTACCTTCGACAATTATAACTTGGTTTAATATCGCCATGACAGTCACCTCTAAATGTGATAGTAAATTCAATTTTATATTTAGTTCTACACCATACATTATCAACATAAACATTTATTATAGTTTCTTATTAAAATCTTATAATTGAACCATCCATTTGTCACCATTGAACTTTTTAATGTTTTTGACACTTCAAAATCAATTAATATATTCAAGTGAAATTTAATCTTTTGTTATAGAAAAATAAAAACTCCATGATATATCGTATCGTGGAGTTTGATTTCATATTATTCACCGATCATTTCAGAATATTGGTCAGCTGACATTAACTCGTCTAATTGACTTTCATCGCTTAACTCAACTTTAACCATCCATGCTTTTTCGTATGGTGATTCATTAACGAATTCTGGACTATCTTCTAGTTCATCATTTGTTTCTACAACTTTTCCTGAAACAGGTGCATAAAGTTCTGAAACTGTTTTCACTGATTCAACACTGCCAAAAGATTCACCTTCATCAATATCGTCATCAGTTTCAGGCAATTCAACGAATACGATATCACCTAATTCACTTTGCGCATACTCAGTGATACCAATTGTTACTGTATTTCCTTCAATTTTTACCCATTCATGTTCTTTAGAATATTTTAATTCATTTGGTACTGCCACGAGAATCCCCTCCTAAATGTTTTTACATATTCATGATGCCATATGAAAGGCTTACAATCAACTATTTAATTGATTTTACAATACTTCTCATGTTTTACAATTCATCGCACAAAACTTTTCTGAAGTATATAACGGTTTTTTCAAAAGTTGTTAAAAATGAATTGTAAAAGCATGTGTGTTTACAACCAAGTTTCCTTGTATTGTTCCTCTTTAAAACCTACCGTTACTTTATCCCCTAATACTGCGAGTGGTCGTTTCACTAACATACCATTTGAGGATAATAAATCTAGTTTTTCTTCGTCAGAAAGGTCTTTCAATTTATCTTTAAGGCCTAGTTCACGATATTTTGCACCATGTGTATTAAATAGTTTATTGATATCTATACCTGTAGTATTTATGATTTCTTTAAACTCATTTTTAGTTGGTGTATGTTGCACAATATCGATGGGTTCAAAACTTACCCCGTATTCTTGTAAAAATTTAGCTGCTTTTTTACAAGTTGTACAATTAGGATATTGGTAAAATTTTATCATTTTTCAGAACCTCCTATGCTTAGTTAACACTAATATAACAAACTTATAACAAAAACGCTCTAATTATTAAGCTGATTTTTTTATTTACTGCAATTTGTCAGTTATAATGTCAATACTAATATCTTTTATAAAGGAGTCTAATTATGGAATCTATTAATACTAATGATCAATTTAAAAGCACAATACAAAGCGACGCACCAGTCATCGTTAAATTTGAAGCAGGATGGTGCCCAGATTGTAAAGCTATGGACATGTGGATTGACCCAATTGTAGAAAAATACAATAATTATAATTGGTATACTGTAAACCGCGATGAATTAGAAGATGCCGCGGCTGAAAATGACGTTATGGGTATTCCAAGTTTATTAGTTTTTAAAAATGGGGAGAAATTAGCACATTTACATTCAGCAAATGCAAAATCTCCTGAACAAGTTGAATCATTCTTAGCTGAAACATTTGAGTAATTTTTGCTTTAATTCTTTTATTTTAACTTTTAAACAATCATAATTTTAAAATAGACATTATTAGGGAGTGGATCAGAAATCTTTTTATTAAAAGATTTCTGATCCACTCCCTTTTTTCAAAATTAGAACTTATCAATGATTTGATTGTGTTGGCGTTCTCTGTGTGGCATTCTTTCTAAATCTTCCAAATCTGTTAAATATAATAACCCTACTAAACGTTCATCATCTTTCACACCAAATATTTTACGTATTTCAGGATTAAATATATAAGCCGGAGACTTCCAACATGTACCAATACCTGCTTCAAAAAGTAATAACATGAGATTTTGCGCAAATGCACCAAATGCCATATTATTCTCTAAACTTTCTTTTTGTCTTGGATCTTCTTTAACGATTAAAGCAAGCATACCACCTAAATTAGTAGCAACTTTATAGTGATCTTCCTGTTTTTTTCTTAGATTAGGAAAAGCAATTTCAGTTAATTGCTTACTCATATCTCCCAATCTATCTTTTGCGATATGAACCACTCTCCAAGGTGCTCTCAAACCGTGATTCGGTGCATCTGTAGCACGCTGTATCGCTTCATATAAAGCATCGTCATCTATATTCATATCTCTTCTAAAGACCTTTATACTTCTTCGTTGAGCTATTGCATCTTGTAGTTCCATCTAATATCGCCCTTTCACTATTGATAACTATTTTCAATTATAAGACAGGACGATAAGATTTTCAAACTACTGATATAACTTTAATTGCGCGCTTAAAGTTTCAACTTGAATCTGTCCAGGTGCTTTAGGATTATCTAAACAACCATATGATACTGCGCCTCCAAATAAACCTTGTGCAGTTCTCGAAATGGTGCCTAATTTTGACATTGCAATGCCAATGACTTGTTGCGGAACTGTATCTACTGTTGCTGATAATGCATATAATAAATTTAAAACATCTTCTTTACTTAAAGGCATGACCGCGACTTTTAAGTAATCTGGATTCATTTGATGCATTTTAAAATATAAATGTTTTAGCTGTGTGAGTGCTGGTGTTTTTTGAAAATCATGATAAGACAATATAACTTCAATATTATTTTTGTGTGCTTGGTCAATCAAGTTCAATATATATTGAGATTGTTGGTTAATTTCAAATTCTACATCAATCATATCTATGTGATTTATTTCAATTATGCTTTCAAGTAATTTAATGTACGAATCAAACGTCAAATCACCTTTACCCCCTTGTGATTGTGTCCGATACGTAACTAAAAGTTTTTTATTTAAATTTAATTCATATAATTTATCAATGACATTAGCTATATCATTTATCTCTGGTGTTGCCCAATGATCAACTCTCAATTCTATTATATCGATAGAAGTTTGATATTTTACTAATTCATGTAAAAAAGTTTGTGAAATTTTATTTTCTGGCTCTATCGTTACCGCAATTTTTACTTCAGACATTTTAAAAACTTCCTTTTCAATCAACATTAAAATTATTGTATAACAATCTTAAGAACTTACACAATCTTTAAAGCATACATTTAAACAAATAACAAAAATCCATTCACCTTTTATATGATTTAAATTTAATTTTAAGGGTATTGTTGTTATATAAGTAATTTAGGAGGTAATATAATGGCAGTAAATTATGAAACAAAAGCAACGAATACAGGTGGTCGTAACGGTCACGTGCAAACAGATGATAAAGCAATTGATGTAGCAGTCATTCCTCCAGCACAAGCTGATGCTGAAAAAGGTACTAATCCTGAACAATTATTTGCAGCAGGTTATGCATCATGCTTTAATGGTGCATTTGATTTAATTCTTAAACAAAACAAAGTCAGAGGCGCTGAACCTGAAGTCACTTTAACAGTACGTTTAGAAGATGACCCAGATGCAGAAAGCCCTAAATTAAGTGTTTCAATAGATGCAAAAGTTAAAAATGTTTTATCACAAGAAGATGCTGAAAAATATCTACAAGATGCACACGAATTTTGCCCATATTCAAAAGCGACACGCGGTAATATTGACGTAGATTTAAATGTACAAGTAGTAGAATAGTAACAATAAAAGCCCCCAAAATTCGATTAGAATTTTGGGGGCTTTTATTGTTAAATTAGTACTGCTTATGCTTATGTCGTGATGTCTTTTGATCATTTCCTCTTTTTTTAATTGTCTTCATCTTTATAATTAATCCATATGTAAATCATTAATATGGCAAAAGAAATCAAGATAAGCAAAATTAGCGAAACTATAATAGTCATTAAAGATTCCACTTATCGTGCCTCCGCTCATAATATATCACTCACCATATTATACCATAACCATCCTATCCATTCGCGTCATTTAAAAATTAAATAAAATACAATTAAACACTTAATAATTTTATATTTTTTTGGCTTTCGAAATAAACATGATTCCATGTTTTTGAATAAAATTAAATATAGTGTTGCTCAATTTTACTTTTTCCCTTAAAATCAAATTTAATACGGCGTTAAAATTAATTAAACTATTATATAAATGGTTTATAAAATTTAGGAGGCACTCAATGACAAATATACGTTACTTATCAATCGATGATATATCCAACTATAGAACATTATTAAAACGTGGCATTCATGAAGATCTTGACGTATTTGCATGGAAATTGCAAAATGATCGCTGCTTGGCCGAACTAAATTTACAAGATTTACTTTCTACCAATTCAAATAAATCAATTGTCATTGGAGCCTTTCAAAATAGCGTTTTGATAGGTGCTGTAACACTTATGTTTAATCAGAGTTATAGCTTGGCACACAAAGCAGTTATTGAGAATATGTGTGTTATGGGTGAAAACCATGAATCTAGAGAATATCTTGCTAAACAATTAATGGAATATGTATTCCAAATCTGTCAAAAAAAACAAATTGAAATTCTAATGACTTCACTTATATCAAATAATATTAGTGGCAAAGTTTTTTTTAGCAATTTAAATTTTGAATTACTTGCAATAGAAAAATTTGCTCGGAAATATGAAGTGGGTTATGTTGACGAACACTGGTTGATTTATTATTTCAACGGAGAAGATATGGCATTATTCGAATAACATATGACATAGTTATTGAAACCACCTCATTCAATCAATATACGTTCCACTACCAATGATCATTTAGCATTTTTGTTAATAACCTTTTTAATAAATGTTATGACATATTTAAAAATGACTTGCAATTAAATTGTTAAGCAAATATTATTTTATTAAGCTATCATTTAAAACATTAGATTAATAAAAGTATTTCTTAGAGAGGACTGAACAATTTGAAATATGCAACGACATTATTATCACTGTTCTTGTCATTAATTACATTAACTACCCCATTATTAGCTGTTAATAAAATTTTAGAAGAAGATATGCAATTATTAGCTGGTCTATTATTCATTTTAGGCGTACTACTCATTAATTTATATGCATGTTTACGTGGGGATCGTATTGCTAATATATTTGCAATGTTGGTATCGTTATTTTCATTCGCATTATTAAGTTATCCATTTTGGAAATCGTATGTAATAAACTTTTTCATTTAATTTTATGAATACATATTTTTTATAATATTTAATTATCAAAACACTTCATAACTATACATTTTAGTTATGAAGTGTTTTTTCTATATACATTTTTTAAAAAAGAAAAAAATTTTATTTTAAAAATTTTCTGAAAAGTATATAATGATTAAAACAAAGGGGGAAAATTGAATATATGAACTTAGCAATTCTCGGTTTTATTATGATTATCATCTTTATGGTATTAATTATGACTCGTAAAATGTCAGCTTTGACTGCATTAATTGTTATACCAACCATTTTTGCTTTAATCGGTGGTTTCTACTCAGGTTTAGGTAAGTTTATGCTTGATGGCATAGAAACTGTTGCACCAACTGGAATTATGCTGACTTTTGCCATACTTTATTTTGGCGTTATGATAGATGCAGGATTATTTGAACCAGTCATTAATCAAATTATAAAAGTCGTTAAAGGGGATCCAGTAAAAATAGCAATAGGGACCGTAATATTAGCATCAATGGTAGCACTTGATGGTGATGGTACCACTACTTTTATCATAACTGTAACTGCAATGATGCCGCTTTATAAAAAAATTGGTATGAGTCTGTATACTTTATCTACATTAGCACTTTTATCTATCGGGGTTATGAACATGTTACCTTGGGGCGGACCCACTGCACGTGCGATTTCATCTTTGCAAGTAACTACTGAGGAAGTCTTTGTACCAATCATTCCTGCAATGATTGCTGGTATATTATTTGCTTTTGGAGTTGCTTACATACTTGGAAAACGTTCAAAAAGATATCTCACATCAAATACAAATATTGATTTAAACGATATAAAACCTACTGATACAAAAGAAGAATCTTTATTAAAAAGACCTAAAATGCTTATTCCAAATGCAATACTTACAATTTCATTAATCATCTGTCTGGTTATCGGCTTAATGCCAATACCTGTTATGTTTATGCTATGGTTTGGCTTTGCAATTTTACTAAACTATCCTAATTTAAGTATCCAAAATTCTGTTGTGAAAAAACATGCTGGCGACGTACTTTCTGTAATTAGTCTTGTTTTCGCTTCAGGTATATTTACAGGCGTAATGAATGGGACAAAAATGGTTAACGAAATGGCTAATACCTTAGTACAAATTATACCAGATGCTATGGGGAACCACTTTGCACTAATCACTGCAATTCTGAGCGGACCATTTACATACTTTATGGCAAATGATCCTTTCTATTATGGTGTATTACCTATTTTAGCTGAATCTGCACAACAATTTGGCATTTCTAAAGTTGATATGGCCAGAGCTTCAGTTCTTGGTCAACCTTTACATGTATTAAGTCCATTGTATGCTGCTGGTTATTTACTTGTAGGTATGCTAGATATAGAATACGGTCAAAATCAGCGTATTGTAATAAAATGGGCAGTTGGCTCTAGTCTATTCATGATTTTAATTGCTTGTATTTTAGGAATTATACCGTGGTAAAATGTAATTCACAACTTGCAACTAGAATATATGTAAAGCAAACAAAATCGTTAGCTTTTGAATATAAAAAGCACTCATCCAATTTTTTAGTTTGGATGAGTGCTTTATTTGTATACGAGATGAATAATTTGTCTCACCAAGTTAATTAGTCGATGATACGTTTTTCGTACTGTGCTTATATTTATATATTAACGATGATAAATATAAGCTTTAAAACACTGCATAATAACAAATTTCAATCATTTATTATTTTTTCATCAATAAGTAGACAAATAACATAAAATTGTCGTTTTATTTTATGGGTACTTGGGTAAAACTTAACGTCGGATTTACAATGTTAAGGAGTGTTTTTATGGATCAGATTCATGAGTGCAAATATATTAATCCTTCAAAAATTTCTCTCGATTGGGAATGTTTTGTTCTAAGTAAAAGTGACATGGAATTGGATGGTTTACCTACAGAACTTATTAATACATGGATGACTCAAAATATTATTGAACCTTTTTCAATAAGAAATAATGAAATTAACTTTAGAACGGAAGACATTAAACATGCTTTAAAAATAAGAAATTGGTATTACGAACACTGAATCTTTATTTTAATTGACGCTTAAATTATTCAGATATAAACTTAATGCCCTTTTTGCAGATGTCATTACTTCATTGTAATTATAATTCGTTTTAAAGTATGCATATAATTCCTGATAACCAGTTGCATGTTTAGGGAAATTGTTATCTTTATTTATAAAATAGGCAAGTTGACCAAGTGGCGTGTCGTCATTAACAAAGTCAATAATAAAATCATAAAATGTCATAAGCATTACCTCGATTACTTAAATTTTAATCGTTACATGTCTTACTATTTAAAGCCTTTTCATAATCATAACAAATAATATTTATTTGTCTATCACTGTTCATTTTTAAAATTAAAAATGATGAGTTTAATTGTTGTTTCCATAGTATTTAACTAAAATTGTAAATATTGTAAAGTTTATGGGTTTCATTACTAAAGCAATAAAAATTTTATATCTTTTCACTTAAATTTTATTGTAGTCATTATTCTTTTACAATATATAAACAACCTAGGCGAAATTGTTTCGCTTAGGTTGTTTTTTATACACTAATTTTAAACTAAAACATTACCATTTTGATCTGCAGGTTTGAATACCGTAATAATTGCACCAATGATAGCTAAAATTTGTGGGATACCTGTCCAACAAAATACAAGGAACAAGAGACCCATTCCGGTTTTTCTAGCATAAAACTTATGAATTCCAAAACTTCCTAAAAACACTGCTAAAACAATATAAATCACTTTATTGACTTCATTCATTATTTTCTATCTCCTTACTTATTCGATTCACTACTATTATACAATGTTATACTAAATAAAATCTAAAATTTTAATGCTATACGCTTATTCTTTTCTAATGCGCAGACACTTTTCAAACTAAACGCATTAGAATATCTTATACTATGGCATCTTATGAATAAATGATAAAATAAGACTCAAACTAGCTTACTAATCTAAAAACAATTAATTTTTAAGTTATTGAATAAAATCATCAAATTGTACAATTAAGATGAAATGCAAAGGAGGGACAAGACTTTGAGTTTACATTTCATGATTATATTTTGGCTTTCACTCATATTTTTAGTTTGTGGAATTATTTCCTTAATAATCTATAAGTTAAAAGGTACACAACAAACAAAAGAATCTTTACTCGGACTGACTGTTATTTTAATTATTTTTGGTGTTGTAGGTATACTCTTCACTATCATTTTCGGTTAGTTCATTTTAAAACTTTCAATATACGTGCAAAGTGTAGCGATCAAACATGCTTAACTTAAACCAAACGATATTATAAACTTCTTGAGGTACCACTTAAAACAAATTAAATAAGTGGTGCTTTAGTATAAGCTTTCGCTCATATAATATTTAAAGTTCATTTTTCTTCCTAAAACCTTAACTCATTTAAAAAACGAATCAGGTATGCTTATACCTATGTTTAAGTATCGAACGTATCGATTCAGTTTGTAATAAAATGAAAAACCATTAAGAGAATAATAATTAATATAAAGAAATATATAAAACGTTTAATCGCTCTGATTTTTTCATGGCGTATTTCTTCCTTAGAGTGATTGACATTTTCATGCAACCTCGTATTTATAAATAAAAATGGCATCGTTGCTAAAAAAGCAAAAATTAATGCTAATATAATAGATAATAAAACAATCATGCTATCACCTCATATCAATATATTTATTGAACTTATTCCCTTTCGAGTTCAATTAATTCAAAATTTAAGATTCTACTGTAGAAAAATCTTAAAAAAGCACAATCATAAGGAGAGAAAAATATGAAGTTAACTTATTTACCTAAATGGCAAATAATAAATCAAAGTCAAAAAAATTTTATGATTCAAGAAGATACAACATCTATTTCTCTTGTGAGTCCAATTAATGAATACGCGATGGGCATTTTAAGCCAAATTTATTTTACGATTGAGCAAGGCAATGTTGTTAATACTACGATTGAAAATAATAGTGATGAATTGAAAGTAACTGTCGATGAAGAAAATTTAACACTTTATATCTTCGACATTTAAACAAACCAAACATGAAAGAAGCTCACTTCACCGTATTTTTATTCAATTAGTCGATGATTAGTGTATGATATATATAAATATAATTACTTTGTAACAAGCATATAAATTCATACAGGTAGGTGAAAAGATGAAACTATTAAAAAATCTGTTGTTACTTATATCTGGCGTTTTAGTGATTCGTGCATTGCTTTTAAGTATTGATAACACAAACGATGATAAAATCGAAAATAAAGTGAGCGTTCAAGATAAAAACAAAAAATAAAATCTAAACTAACTGTTCATATAAGAAGTGGGACTTGAAATCAAATGTCATACATGATTTCTCTCCACTTTTTTTGTTTCAACTATTCTGTATCACTGACTGTGTATGTACCAAATCCAAGAACAAAAATTAATATACGAGAGGTTATTATGCAATACATAAAATCCAAAATTGAAAAATACCAAATTTATATTTATTTTATTGCACTTTTTAGTGGAATAATCGTTGGCTTAATATCCAATGCTTTTGCTAATATATTAGAAACTATTATTTCTGCTAGCTTGTGTATCCTTATGTTTAGTATGTTTTCACAAATTCCATTTTTTAACATCAAACACAACTTACTTAATATAAAATCTATTTTGGCATTATTAACATCAAATTTTATAGCTATACCATTATTTGTTTTTGGTTTAATTCAATTGTTTGATGTTTCAAATGTTCCTATCATCATAGGGTTGTACCTTGTTTTACTAACGCCTTGTATTGACTACGTAATCGTTTTTAATGCTTTAGGAAAAGGAAATGAACAACTCATGTTGTTTGCTACACCACTGCTGTTTATAGGCCAAATTTTATTATTACCTTTATATTTTACGTTGTTTCTAAACATTGATATTTTTTCACAAATAGATATTTTGCCATTCTTAAAGTCATTTTTAATGTTCATAATTTTCCCTTTATTATCAGCACTTTTATTACAATATACCAGTGAAAAATCTGAAAGC
The DNA here is from genome assembly GCF_017892075.1 of Staphylococcus sp. GDY8P119P. Lineage (NCBI taxonomy): Bacteria > Bacillati > Bacillota > Bacilli > Caryophanales > Staphylococcaceae > Staphylococcus > Staphylococcus sp. GDY8P119P. The sequence continues at coordinate 372,074 of NZ_JAESKJ010000006.1, read as the reverse complement.
ATAAATCAAATATTAAAGTTAACATCTTGGCTTCCCGAAATTTTCATGGCACTGGTTTTATTTTCAATTGTAGGTTCACAAATAAATAAAATTATTTATAACTTAAATATTGTCTTTTCAGTAATACCTATTTATATTTGCTTTTTAATCGTATCCCCTTTTATAGGTACTTTATGTGGAAAATTATTTAAAGTAACACAAGAAACTAAAAGAACGATAGCTTTTAGTTCAAGTACAAGAAATGCACTTGTTGTCTTACCTTTAGCTTTAGGTTTACCAAACCATTGGGTAACCATTGCAACTACTGTCATTATTACGCAAACATTATGTGAATTATTAGGCGAACTTATCTACATCAAAATGATACCTAAATACATTAAATAATTATATTACTATTTATCAGAGGCTAATTATTATTCATTTACTCTTAAATATATTAAACTAATATATAATTAACATTTTACACCACTCTCATTAAATAGTTCATGAACTCTGTCTCATTTTAGCCAAACGCTAATTTTTCAATTTGAAAACGGGGTGATTAAGATGCAAATTTTAAGAAGCGTATCTGAAAATAACCGTACAACTTTCCACATTAAAACGGATTTAGGCTTAATTATTAAAGTTACTGTTGATAATGAATTAACTTCAAAAGATAACAAACTTTTACTAATAAAAATAGCTAACGACATGGATCAAAAACTCCAAGGCAATGTTGAATCTTTTAAAGCTTAGTGATTTTTGAATAAATGTATGCATACAAAAAGGAGTGAAAATAGGAAACCATCAGTAAAATATGGATTCCTTTTCACTCCTTTTATTATTTATTAATTAACCAGCACAATGATAAATCCAATAAATAGCACTAACATTGATAGCCTTGGCTTACTTTTTCCAAACAAACCACTCAATAATACAAATGCTAAACCTACAATTAATAATTGATTATTAAACGTTGTTAGCCCCATTAAATCACCAGCCATCATTATAACGCCATATATAACAACAATCGTTATCGCTAGGCTACATAAAAATGACAATATACTCAATAATCTCACAATATACATCCCTTTTTATAAATAGTTATACTATATGCAGTATAAAACAAAAACGCCGCTTCGAAAAGCGACGTCAATCTCGAAAATATATTCCACACTAAAGTTTGGAGGACTTTTTGTGCTTGGTTAGTTATACCCTTCTTTATAAAATAAAAACACAAAAAACTAATTTTTCCAAAAAATTATCATGAATTATAATTAACAGTTAAAAATGCATTGTTTTGAATAAGATTCAACAAGTTAATTAAATTAATTGAATCATACCAGTGGAAAAGAATTTAATAAAAAGTTATCCTATAGTTAAAGTATTAATCATTTCAATTATAAAATAATAATTTATTCGTCTTATAAAAGTAATGTTTCTATTTATGCATTATTTTATATTGTAGTGAATTGTTTTATAGAAAAAAAGGGTGATGAGATGAAAGTATTACGGAAAGTTTATAAAGACGAAGAACCAATTTACCATGTTAAAACCGATAAAGGTTCTGTTATTAGAATTAAAGGTTCTGACGAATTGACCGATGCAGAAACTGAAGAATTATTAACAATAGTTGCAGAGGATATTGATAAAATGAAAAAATAAATAATCAAATTTTGAACGATGATGTTTACGATGGACAAAGGGGTTACATCGTAAGTATCATCGTTATTTTACTGCTTGGTTAGGTATCATAACTGAGTCTTTATATATTATATAATGCTTTTTTAACAATGATTGATACTGAAATCACATTTTATAAAATACTTTGATGTAATAAATAACAAGCACCAAGTTTAATTTACATCAACATAAATTAAATTTAGTGCTTAACAAAAAATTACGGAAACTATTCGTAAATATATAATTATTGCTCAATCAATTGAATTAAATTACCACAAGTGTCATCAATGATTGCTAATTTAATTCCTTCAACCTCTTTTGGTACTGTATGGAATTTCACATCTAGATCTGACAGTGACTGATATGTTTGTTCTAAATTAGAAACGCCAAACATTGTGACAGGAATACCTGCATTAAATAAATCGTTTTGATATGTTTTTGCTATAGGATTCTCGTTAGGTTCAAGAACAATTTCTACCGGGTTGTCAGAATTGTTTTCTTTTACAGTTAACCATTTAAACCCGCCACCAATCTCCATATCATGTACAAGTTCAAAACCGAGCTTTTCTGTATAAAATTGTTTTGCCTTTTCTTGATCATCTACAAAAATACTCGTAGCAATTATTTTCAATTTATTTCCTCCTTTATTTATAAATATTTTTAATGTCTTCTTTTTATACCCAATTCTTGTCCCCTGACACTTTAAATATTCAACCAATGATTCATAGTTAAATTAAAAATATTAAAGTTGTTAGTAATGACAATGCCAATGAATACTAAATTATTAGTAATTTGAACATACCTTTTATCTGTACTAAAATAACTAATGTAAGTCTTATGTATTTAATTATGGGAGGTTTAAATTTTGGAAGCTTTAACTGAATTACGCGAAAAAAAGCATTTAAGTTTGTCTAAATTAGCGATTAATTTAAACAAAAGTTATGAGAAAAATTACAGAATATGTCAAATTTGGGATTGGGAACATGGATATAGAGAACCATCAGAGAATGACACTAAAATACTAGCTGATTATTTCAACGTATCTCAAAAAACATTTAATCAATAATTATATGAATTTAGTACGAATATTGAATTTATATAATTATTGATTAGATTGTTATCATGTATCACTATTTATATATAAACTAGACAACTATCATTTATTAAATCGTCTAGTCGACATGCAAAGTCACAGATAGTTAATGTATGTTTATTGTTAATGAAAGTCATGCAATAACAGTCATTTTCTAACTGTTCAGAGTCTGTATGTTGTTTGAGCCTGAAACATTTTCAGGCTCTTTTTTTGTAGTGTTATTCATTACTTTTTATAAACAATTGTAATAAAATAATCTACGCCTTCCACAGTGTTCGTAACAGAAGGTGTCACTGATACGAGTTCCCAGTGTTGTTTATCATCCACTTCATGTAAAAATTGGTTCACTCGTGCATCAAATTCTTCAAAACTTTCTTCGTATTCCATATGCAAAGTTTTAATAAACATATTTGTCTCCTTCTATTATTTTGTCTTAATTATTTTCTTATTATAAATCTTCCAAATTACTGAAACAAACATTTTAAAATATTTGAAGACTTAATAAACTATAAATTTGTAAATATACTTTAAAAACTTATGATAACTGCATTTCATTATTTAACCAATCAACAATTTCTTTAAAAATACTCTTATTAAAAGAAGATTCATTAAATATTTCATGTTGTAAACCATCATATATATGAATTGATTTGTGTTCTGAACCTATTTCATCAAATAATTGTAGTGAATCTTTATAACTCACCAAACCATCCTCTTTACCATGTAATATTAATGTAGAATCAATAAATTTAGAGGCATTTTCTTTTAAATACTTTATTCCCTCAAAGAGTGTTGATACTAGTCCCATTGAAATTTGTTTAGCGTTTAAATCATCTAATGCATATTTTTCAACAACTTCTTGATCAGAGCATAGTCCTTCACTAAGCACGTTATCAAAATAACTATTCATATCTATCTGTTTGTCTACTTCACCAAATAATTTTTTATTATATCTCGTTAAAGCTCCTGATGTTATGATGCCACTTACTTCATTCGGATGTTGTGTACCGAATAAAGTTACAGTATATCCACCCATACTATGACCAATTAAATAAATTTTACCTTCATAATTTTCTTTAACTTTATCAATCACTGCAGACAAATCTTCTACGATTTCATCCTTATTACTATAAAATGTCTGCTTTCCTTCCGAACGGCCGTGTCCACGTTGATCATATCTAATGACATTGAATTCATTTTCATTCAAATAACTAGTTATTTCATCATAACGATCAAGATGTTCAGCTAATCCGTGGACAATGATAATATTTGCTTTAGCCTTTTCAACTTCATTTATTTTTGTATAAAGTTTCGTGTTATCTTTGGACAATACATATTTTATATAATTCATTTTCACTTCACCTCATAGTATTAAAAATAAATTTATTTATACTATTAAAGTCCCCCTTTCAAATTAAAAACAAACTTAATCTGCCTATAATATTCCATAAATTCGTAAATGGTGATTGACCTCGACCTTCTTTCAACCTTTAAATCTTAGTTAATGATATGATTATATTGGAGGGCGATATGAATGGCGAAATATATATTATCCTATAATTTAAATTCTATTTCTTATGGATATGAAAAGTTACCATCAAAGTTAAATCTTGTAGGTAAACCATTGTACATTTATAAAGGACTGTGGTTATTAAAAAGTGACTTGGATCAAAATAGCATTTGTGAAAATATAAAGAGTGCTTTCAATTCAAATGATGATTTTTTAATATTTGAAATTAATCAAAGTCCTTTGGGCACTTTGAGTGCACAAAAGTACGACGAAATATTAAATTTACTTAATGATTAAACATATTCTTAAATTTGAATGTGTTTTTTATTTGTATTATTTAAGTTAATTTCATAAATATGTTATACTTTTTATTACTTAAAAGATTTATGTATAGTACAATTATATAAATGGTCAGTTTTGTACTTCAACCTATTTCACAGTTTCATTTGCAATTTCATAATTTTAAAACAATGACCATTGTTAAGGGGATATTTATGAAAATTATTGATTTCAAAATTAGTAACTATGATATAATCTATACTGTTAAAACGGATAACGGACATACGTTTTCCCACGCTCTACCAAAGGATACAACATCACAAAATGTTCATCGTTATTTGAATATATTGTGTATTAATGTTGACCGAACAAAGTAATATATACCTATAATTATTAAGAGGACAGCTCTTTTAACTGTCTTTAACTATCAAATAGATACAATATTTCTAACAAAGTCTAGCAAATGATCTGCAAAGTTCATTTACTAGATTTTTTTATTCTCATTAATTCATACTACATTCTTCAACTAAAATCATATCTATTTAATTCTTTTATAAAAATTTTGTTATAATTAAGTTTAAAATAATTTTTCAGAATATTAAGATTCTATTTTATATAAAATAATGATATTAGTTCAAAATTTATGTTAACTCAAAGGGGTGTATCAATGAAATTTTTAAAAAACAAAGGGAAAACAACAAATAAAAACAGAAAAAAGTTCGAAATGCCTCATATTTATGTCATATTATTTATATTTGGTGCCATCGCTACCATTTCCACTTACCTCATTCCTTCCGGAGAGTTTAATCGAATTAAAGGACCTGAAGGCAGAGAAATGGTTGATGCAGATTCATTTCATTACATAAAAGCTACACCAGTCAATATAATAGACTTTATATCCATTATTCCTAAAGGACTCATAGCAGCAGGTGAAATCGTATTCTTCACACTTATTATTGGTGGTATGTTTATGGTATTAAGACGTACTGGCATTATTGAAATTGGTGTTGATAAACTCGCGCGTAAATTTTTAAATCATAGTATCTTTATCATTCCAGTATTGACCTCTGTATTTGCAATTATTGCTACTTTAATTGGTACAGCTGAACTTTCGCTTGTATACATACCAGTTATCATTCCGTTAATTATTGCCTTAGGCTATGATTCTATAACGGCTACTGCAATTGCGTTATGTGGTACTGTAGTCGGTTTTACAGTTGGTGTATTAAATCCAATCAACACTGGATTGGCTCAAAAATTGTCCGGTGTACCTGTTTTTTCTGGTATTGGCTTACGACTCACACTCTTTATCATTGTGCTCTTTGTAACAATATTATTTATAATGAGATACGCTCAAAAAGTAAAACAAAATCCAAATATCAGTTTAGTTTATCAAGAAGACACAGAAAAAAGACAGACATATAAAGATATTACGAAGCACAAACCATTGGTTGCCACTCAACGTCAAAAAATCGGTATTGCTATAGTATTAACCTTTTTCGTCATACTTGTTTATGGCGTGACTACACAAGGTTGGTTTATGGTTGAAATGTCCGGCTTATTTATCATTATGGGCATTGTCGTTGGATTAGTTACCGGGTTGACTACACGTGAAATTTGCGAATCATTTAACGACGGATTTAAGGATGTTTTGATGGGAGCTATCATTGTTGGGCTTGCCCGTTCTATCGTGGTCGTTCTTGAAGATGGTAAAATTATGGATAGTATTGTCTATGGATTAGGTTCTGTTATTGAGGGGGCCACACCGACTGTCGCAGTCATTGGTATGTATATCGTTCAGGTATTAATTAACTTCATCATCTCATCGGGGAGTGGTCAAGCACTTGTCACTATGCCTATCATGGCACCTTTGGCCGATATGCTAGGTATTACTCGCCAAACAGCCGTTTTGGCTTTCCAATTAGGCGATGGTTTCACACATGTATTCTACCCCACAAGCGGTTATTTCATGGCTGCATTAGCTATTGGTGGCGTGTCTTATACCAAGTGGATCAAGTTTTTCTTTCCACTATTTATTATATGGGGACTTATTTCTATTGCTACATTGGTAATTGCGCAATTAATTGGCTGGTCCTAAATATGCTAATACTGGTCATTCGTATATCAGCACTATTGATAAAATTTTAGTCTTTTAAAACTTTTAATGAGTGCATAAACGTCAATTTCTATTGAGATGAAATAGAAATTGACGTTTCTTCTCTTTTATAAAAAATGATATGCTGTTGAACGATTAACCCTTTTGGCATACTTTGATAATCAATTCAAGTTCACGTTTCCCCTATGGATACAGTCAATCACCATTCTATTAAAAATCAATCAATCATTAATACATTCTAAAATACTACGGTTTTCATTTTCTTTGATTACCAATTTTTAAATTCCAGTTGCAAGATTATTCTCTTATTTTTAAATTAATGTTTTATGTTAATCATCATTCTCTATCACTTTTTCCATTCTATAATTAGTAGTTTGAAACCCTAACTTATGATACAAGGACACTGCCCGCCTATTATGACCGAACACATGTAAACCGATACGATGTATATTATTTTTTTCACAATAATCTTCGATACAAAGCATAGTTTTCTCACCTAATCCTTTCCCTCTATAATTGTCAAAAATATGTACATCATAAATAAAACACTTATTTATCTTTTTATTTTCCGCAAAATGCAGCCAGCAATATCCAATCGTTTCGTTCAAATAAACAACAGTAAATAAATATTGATTATCAGTAGCTAATCCGTGGGGCAGTAATTTTTCAAAATCTGAACGTGCCCTTTCAATAGCTCCTTCTGTTTCCCAAACACCGCTTTTTATATGTTCATGTGCATATTCATGTATGCTCTTTTCATAAACTTTATCAAAAGTTCGTTGCGTCATTGGTTCTAGTGTTAACGACATGTCATCCCCCTCTCTTTAAATTAACACTAGTTTAGCATAATTCATTTTTCGTTTACGAATTAAAAAAAGTGGAACAAACACGTTACCTTAAAAAAGATAGTGTCGTTCCACTTTATCAAAGTCACTATATTCGCACATTTATTCAAAATTTTTATAGTGCTATTTCAATTTCAATGTCATCGCATTAATGGCAACAATAACCGTACTTAAAGACATCAAAATTGCTCCGATAGCAGGTGATAAGATTAAGCCAATAAATGCTAAAACGCCAGCTGCGAGCGGTACAGCAACAATGTTATATCCAGCGCCCCACCATAAGTTTTGAACCATTTTTCTCATAGTATTTTTAGAAAGTGTAAGGAAATGAATAATGTCTGATGGTGCACTTTTAACAAGAATCACATCTCCTGATTCAACAGCAACATCCGTACCTGCACCAATAGCCATACCTATATCCGCTCGAATTAAACTAGGTGCATCATTGATTCCATCACCAACCATCATTACTTTATGTCCCTCAGCTTGATAGTCTTGAATAATCTTTTCTTTATCTTCAGGTAATAGTTGAGCATGAACATCATTAATACCTAGTTCTTTAGCGACTGTATTTGCCACTTCATTATTATCACCTGTTAACATCACTGGTGTAATATTTCTTGATAATAAATCTGAAACCATTTTTCTCGAACTTTCTTTAATTTTATCACCTTGTGCAATCACTCCAATGACTGCTTCATTATGAATTAAAAAGCTAACTGAATTACCTTGTTTAGCAAGTTTTTCAAACTGTTCTATATCATATTTCAAATTATTTTTTTCTAAATAACTTACATTGGTAATTTTATATTTTTGATTTTCTATTATACCTTGTAAACCAACACCTGGTATATTTGTTACTTCTTGAGGATTTTTGATTGTGATACCTTTATTTTTTGCAAACGTCACGATGCCTAAAGCAAGTGGATGGTTAGAATTACTTTCCAATGAAGCAAATAAAGATAAGATTGCTTCATTATCACTTTGAGGTGTATAGCTTTCATAATGATTAACTGAAAAATCACCTTCAGTTAAAGTCCCTGTTTTGTCCATCATAATATAGTCAATATGCTGAGCTAATTCAACAGAAGATCTATTTTTTATGATTAAGCCATGATGTGCACCAATAGAAGTAGAACGTGCTGTAACAAGTGGTATTGCTAATCCCAATGCATGCGGACAAGCAATAACCAATACTGTCACTAATCGTTCCAAAGCAAAATCTAAATTATTATGGATAATCATCCACACGATAAATGATATTAAACCAATACTCACTGCAAAATAAAATAGATAGCCTGCTACTTTATCTGATAATAATTCAGCGTCTGATTTGTCATTTTGTGCTTGATTGACTAACCCCATCACTTGGGATAAATAGCCATTTTCACCTGTAGCAGTTACTTTGACATTTACCGTACCTGAACCATTTATTGAACCACCAATCACTTCATCTTGTACATTTTTAACCATTTGCTTAGATTCTCCTGTGACTAATGATTCATCTACAGAAGTACTACCTTGAATAATCACACCATCTGCCGGTATGCTTTCTCCAGCTTTCACTTCTACGATATCATCCACTTCGATTTCTGAAATAGAAACTTCTTCTTTTTGTTCTGAATCTATGATTCTTATTGCTTTGTTAGGTAGAAGTTCTGCCATTTTCTTTAAAGCATTTCCTGCATTACCAACTGCATTCATTTCAATCCAATGTCCTAATAGCATAATTAATATTAATGTTGCTAATTCCCAGAAAAAGTCCATTACATGTCCTGATACATTGCTAAAATGATTCATATAAAATGCATATAAACTATAAACATATGCTACAGAAATACCTAGCGCAACAAGTGTCATCATACCAGGCTTTTTAGACGCAAGTTCATCTTTTGCACCAGTTAAAAAAGGTTTGCCACCATAGAAAAACAAAACTGTGGCAAGTACTAATACAATCCAATCAGAACCATTAAATGAGAACTGAAACGGTAATTTTATTCCCATCATTGGTGATAAAATGATGATTGGTATGGCAAATAATAATGATATAAAAAATTTACGCTTAAAATTACCATGATGATGTCCATGGTGTTCATGCATTTCATGTTCTTCATGATGATGTGTATGATGTCCTTCGTGCATCTGATGATCATGACTATCATGTGCTTCATGATTATTGGAACTTGTCATATTATATCCTCCTTACAAAGTGTATCGTTATTCTCTTAACATAAACGATTATAACATATACCCCTATAAGGTATAATAAATATGCTTACAATTACTAAAAAAGACTGAAACCAACGAATTTCATCGCCTTGATTTCAGTCCTTTTGATCACAGCTATTTATTTTAAGAAATACTAAATGCTATTCACTTACTGCAAAATAATTACCTTGTCCATCTTGAAAATTAAATACACGCGTTCCTGACATTTCAATAATATCATGTCCAGTTAAACCCATGTCTTTTAATTTTGTATAAAGCTCATCAAAATTAGAAGCTTTAAACATCAGTGATGGTGTTCCCAGATTAACGCCTGGGCTATATTTTTTTATAAATTCTTTCTCCATAATAGAGATAGATGTTTCAACTTCATTATTGGGAGCAATTTCTACTGCTTTATATCCCTCCGCTAATGCTTCTTCTGATAAAACTGCAAATCCCATGGTATTTTTCCAAAAATCAACAGCTTTTGACTGATCATCTACATATAGCATGACTTGATTTAATTTTTCCATTTCAATACACCTTTCAATTTTAGACATGCTTAAATATAGCCAAAACGATATACATATAAACGATTTATGTAAAAAATTTTTTCCTGTATATAAGTATATAAATTTAAATTTTAGTATTCTCATTAATAATTTAATCTTCTAAAGGATTCAAGTTCCTACCTAAACGCAGTGTGGTTATATATCATTGGTGGGATGAATTTATTATTTTATCTATGGGTTATTACTAAAACCACCGTCAACACCCATTTTTTTCATTTCTTTTCCTTCTTCTTGACTATTCAATGTAAACACATGAACTTTTAAACCGCTTTTTGTGAGCTCGTTTAATCAACAATTTTATAGTAAAATTCAGCAACACTGTGACATAAATAAATTATTATTATATAATATGAGCAAATAATTCATTTGTCATAGTTATTTCAAAATCATGATATGCTAAATCAAAATGAGGTGCTTTATGAGATTTAAAAAAAGTCTAAAATATTCTACTATTTTTTTCTTGATAATAACATTTATCACAATTTTAACCAGACCATCAGAAACAAAAATGAATGAAATTATGAACGCTTCTAATTTCAATACATTACTTTTGATTAGTAACGAATTTATAAAAACAATATCTATAAGTTTACCACCATCAATCATCATATTTTTGGTTTTTTATTTTTATATTTTAAGATCTCAACAAGATTAATATGCTAAATGCTTTTTTGGACAAACGTACTTATCTCTTATTACAACGCAAAAAATTGTTAAAAATAAATTTGTAATTAAAAAGTTAATGCTTCTCAAAGCACATGCTTAAATCTTTACTTCTAAAATTATACATATAATTATATTTATTCATTTAGCCTTAACCTATTAAACCCACTCTAAAAATAGTTTTTATTACAAAAACGCCCACCAATTGGTGAGCGTTTGTTTACTGAAATTTAGTTTTATAAAAAGAAGCATAAGCATCATCTATTAATCACTTTATGACTATGCATTTGTAAAGTACACACTGCTAAAAAATTTAAGGAATAATGTGCAACCTACTTTTATTAACTACATTTTAAGTATTAATTTGTACTTTAGTTACATAGCCATCATTTACATAAAATTTAATTGATGTACCATTATAATTACGTTCATACATATTCCCTGCTGGTGTGTCCGTTACATCTGAAGGTCCATATACTGTTAATAAATCATTTTTTGAAACAGTTTTACCATCTAAATCAAAAGTAACAGCATCTGCTTTATTTTCGCCAGTTTTACGAAATGATTGATCATATATATCTACCATCTCCGCTGTTTCTGCATCGCTATTTGTAATTTTATAACCATTAATTGTTAAATTTTTGTATTTAATTGCATTAATAAAATCTTGATCCAAAATAAATTCACTATTTGCTGATGTATAACCTGTATAGTTATAATATGGCGTTTCTGCTGCTTGGGTTTGTGATTTATGTGAATCGATTGCTGCTGCACCTACTGCTGTACTAAATACGAGGCCGCAAGATAACATTATCTTTGACACTTTATTCATATTAAACACTCCCTGTAAAAATTTTGAATCTCAGTTGATTCAATTGTAATATTACACTAATATTACAAAAAGTCAATTATTTACTGATTAATATAATACCCAAAATTTTTGAGTTCACAAAAATTGACACCTCACAAATCGTTAGAAAATTACAAGACTATTATTCATTAATTAAACAAGTAAAATGAAATTATCAATTATAAAGGAGAGAATATCATGCCTTATTTATTATTAATTTTAGCTATAGTGGGAGAAGTCATAGGTAGTGCATTTCTTAAATCATCTGAAGGTTTTTCTAAGCTTTTTCCAACTTTGGCAACAATTATTTCATTTCTTGCTTGCTTTTATTTTTTAAGCAAAACTTTACAATATTTACCATTAAATATTACATATGCTAGTTGGGCTGGACTTGGTTTGGTACTTACAACGATTGTGTCAGTTGTAATTTTCAAAGAACAAATTAATTTGATGAGTGTCATTTCAATTACTATTATTATTGTGGGTGTTGTATTACTTAATACTTTTGGGTCAACTCATTAGACACTTGATTTTTAAATTATTAGCCACCTTAGATAGGTGGCTACAGACTGTCCACAAAGTCTCCAACTTTGTTGGCAGTTTTTTTATACACGCTTTCCGCGGGCACTGCCTTAGCCTGTAGTCTTCGTCTAGTGCTATTCCCGCAGGAGTCGGAATAAATCACTGCCAACATTATAATATATGTAAATTAAGCAGTGATGGTGTTTTTTTATGTTGAATAAATCAATTGATAAAAGAGATCAATATGAAATGATTTCTATCTCTGACTTAGTCGCTAATAGTCATTTATTACGTAAAGTCGATGCGATATTAGATTTAAATTTTGTATATGAACTTGTCGAATACAAAGGAAGAATGAATATAAACATGGTCATAGTAAATTCGTTTCTGAAAAATTGAAATGTGCCTTATCTATAGTAAAAATACGACTTACTATAGAATCCTAATTCATGTTCATAATAAAAAAAGGAACTGTTTGAAAGTCCCTTTAAAGTGAGTTACCAAGTTATAATTTTTAATTTTCAATTTCCTTCAATGCCTTTTTAGGTATATCCATTTTATTCACTTCTTCATACGTAGCCACATGGGCTCCTTTATGAGTGATTTTCAAATATTTGTCTAGCTTTAAAGTTTTTGCAGCTGTGAAAGTTATATCTCTACTTTCACCATATTTATTATAAGCATTTTGTGTGTAGCTAACTCTATCATATTCGAGAAATTTATCAGGCTTTTTTGTTTTTACATAACTATTTTCTTGTTTCACTAGGGGGTTAATTTGATCAATTATGCCGGCAATTTCTCCCTCTTGCTTTTTTCCATTAGATACTATGTACATGCCTATTAGTATTATTGCTAAACCTAGTATTACAACTGGCATTAAAATCAATATCTTTTTCATTTAAAATCATTCCTTTCGTTATATAAAATATTTTATCAATCAATATGAATTAACTGTACTTACAATATTGTTATCTTTTTTCACTTAAAATTCAGTTGGATATATAAACTAATATAGTTTTAACCATACTTTTTAAATAAATAGAAATATTCTAAGTAATTATTTTCGTAAAAAATAAAATATTGTATAATATAATCATCAAAAGGAGGAGATTTTATGCTAGTCAGAAAAAATACATTAATAATTCAAATTAAAACTAAAACAACAGGAGGAATAAATGATTAAATCAATCAATTGTATAAATTTGCAAACAATATATGATTGAAATCTTACTTTTAATCATTTATTCCAATAAGGAGTTATAATGATTAAAAGAAGTTTAATTATTCCACTTTATATCAATATTTTTTTGGCATTTACTGGCATAGGACTAGTCGTTCCAAGTTTACCTTTAATAATTAAAGATTTATCTATAACTGGAAATGCTTTTGGAGTACTTATTGCAGTTTTTTCTTTTTTCCAAATGATTTGTTCACTTATAATTGGATACTTTTCTGACAAGTACCCCAAAAAGCACTTTCTATCGTTTGGATTGTTATTCTATATAATTTCAGAATGCTTATTCGGGATAGGTATGGATTTTTATACACTCTTTGTTTCCAGAGTATTGGGAGGCATAAGTGCTGCCTTAATGACTACATCTATTATTGGCATTATCGGAGATATCTCTGATGAAAAAAATCGTGATAAAAATTTCGGCACATTTTCAGCTATAACATCATTAGGCTTTATCATTGGACCAGGTATAGGAGCGTTGTTTTCATCAATCCACATAAGATTACCTTATTTTATAGCTATGGTAATAGGTATGATCATGTTAGTTATAAATTTAAAGTTAAGTATTCCACATATTAAAAATGAAGATGTACCAAAAAATAAAAATTTCAAAATAAAATTCAAAGACTTAAAACTATATTTATTACCTTCTATAATTATATTCTTATTAGCATTTGGACTAGCTGCTATAGAAGAGCTTTATCCATTATACTTAGTCGATAAAGCTGCGTTTACATCTATTAATATAGCTGCCGCGATTATAGGTGGATCTTTGCTAGGCGCTTTCACTCAATATTTTCTATATCCTAAAATTTCAAAGTATTTGAGTGAACTTTCGATCATCACTATTAGTTCTATGTATTCGATCGTCATATTATTTAGCTTGTTATTCTTAAATTCTGTAATATCCCTCATATTAATAAGTTGGATTATATTTATTGGATTTGATATCATACGCCCTACTATAACAGTGTATCTATCAAAATTAGTTCAAAACAAACAAGGTTTAGCAGGTTCAATAAACTCTACTTTTACCTCTTTAGGTACTTTAATAGCACCAATTATTGCTGGTTATTTTTACTCTCAAAATATAAATGCACCAGTTTATCTTGCTATGATTTCTATTGTCTTAAGTATTCTTACTTTGTTCATTTTTCCTAAAAAGTAAATACTGGATAATTAAAAAGGATAGGCATTCATTTGCCTATCCTTCTGCATTAAATCCAAAATGACCTGCTAGCTTTTCTGATTCGTAAAAAGTAGTTCATTTTTATATTTCTTTGCTCAATATATTTTTTATCTTTTCTTTAAAAAGTGGTGTATAAATATAGCGATAGCCTTTTAAAGTTGGGTGTGCATCATCAGCAAAAAGTGTATTATCATATTTTATTTGTTCATTTGCCCATTGATTGCCCCAAACATCTAAAATTTCAATATCCCATTTTTCTTTTAGTTTATATAAATTATATACCAAAAATTCATAATAAGGATCTGCTTTTCTAATACAAGTATAAAATAATATAGGCGTATCCAAGGTTAATTTAGCGTAACTAATAATATATTCCATTGCGCCAATTGTTGTTTCTACATCAAAAGCATTATGATCATATGCTTTTTTTATTTCACCTACAGATTTATTTAACCTACCATCATTCGTTGATAACTGACAAATCAACAAATCAAATTTGTTTTTACTTAACTTCTCTTTTTTATTCTTTGGACATATGAATTTTTTTCTGTTCCTGCCAAACTTGTACCCGAAATTGCTTCTTTCGTTGTGTTCATATGAGATTCTATATTTAAAAATTCAACAAATGAAATCCCATGAGAAGCCGCACCATATGTAATTGAAGAACCTAAAAAAAGAATGTTTTTATCAGTTAAACCATCTTCTCTTTTAAAAAATTGGGAGTTCGGTTTAAAACTACTTTTATTGCCTTTTCGTATATCATTAACAAAATTTGTCACTGCAGAAGCTAATTTCCCAACAATATACACGCTAATTAACATTATTACCTTTTTCAATTTTATAGCTCCTTTTGGATATTATCATATTAAATTCTCAAATATACACTTTAATTAGTTAGGTACATTGAATTACTAATTTTCATGATATTATAACTTGATTATGACAGAAAGTTTATAGTCTAACTGTATGCATAAGTCAATGAAAAACAACTCATGATATCAATATTTTTTATATTTCACATTGATAATCTTATTTAAGTATTCTATTTTATATAATTTAATCTTTTTAGTTCAAAAGTTCTACGTCTATTGAAATAATATTACTCACATTGATATATCTACCACTGTCTTTTAAGTAAAAGTATTCATGTTTCTTAATTGCTTTTTCAAACCTTTTTAAAGCCAATGCTTCACTAATTTCCCAAATATTTTCTACATACTCACGAAACATATTTCCATCGTTCGTTTTTATTTTAAAAACAAAAATTTCGTCCATCTATATTCACCCTGTGTAAGTATTATAAATTAATTATCCAACTAATTACTTAGCATTGCAAATTAGATACATTCCTAAATCGAAATACATTCTTACAATAATTTAATTGCTTTCAAAAATAATGCACAAGCACATAGCATATAGATTTTTAATAAAACAAAAGCCCTCAACCGCAATGGGTGAAGGCTCGGCTATGAAGACGCTGGGAGTTCGTTAAAGCGATTAACTATACATTTTTATAACTAATGCTATATCAACGTTTACATTGTCTTGATGCTGTAGTGTAAAATATTAAAATTGCAAAAACAACATAAATTTGTGCACTCTTAATGTATTCGTTCTCGCATGCAAGAGTTAATTACTTAAATACTTAATAATGTTATTAATCTGTTTCTTTAAATCGTTCTTGAGTAGCTGGCTCAGAACTTTTTTCTTCGGTTGTATTTTCAGAATGTTGCTCTTTTTTTATAGACTTCCCAATTGTACGTTTTTCTTATGTATTTTCAAGAGTCGTTCCTTTATTTTTGTCCACAATTACTTATGCTTAAGATGCCTCATTTTGACCATAAAAAGGTGTTTCTATGTAATAGTGATTTTCGTCACTTTTGCCTTTGTGATGTATTAATCACTCTTATTAAAAAATACTTGATTTTCCGTTTATAACTTTTCATTAGCAATTGTTTTCGCTTGATTGATAGTTAATTTTCCACCTTAATCATGTGACTTATCATCGACATTTTGTTTGTTATGTTTTGAATTACTTTTATAATTTTCATTCGACTTTTTATGGTCTTCATTGGGTTCATTTGAATTCCTCACATCATCCAGACTAATAAAATCACATCCACTCAAAAAAATTATAGTTACCAATGCTGAAATAAACAAACTTTTAATTTCACAATAAACTCTTATCTATATTCCTAGTACATATAACTTAGTAGAGATGTTTTTAACATAAAATACATAATTAAATATTAATATCCAAAATATTTATATATAACATATAATATTAATCCAATGGTTGGTCCACCAATTATTACCATAACCACAATACACCCAGTATCACCCAAAGCCCAATGCAATATTTTAAAGATTACTAGCCAAAATACAACAGTAACAACGATCCCTATAAGTAATATCAATAACATAGTAAAAATTCCAATTAAATCCATTCTATCCTCATTACTACTCCTTATACTGTTTTAAAATTTAACAAAGAATATTGTAACATTCTTTCACTTTCATTCAACAATAATGTTATTCAAAAAATATAATGTCCTATCATTAATTATTTACATATTGTTTTTCACTATCTAAAATGATTACAATTTTTAAATCTGCTATTCTTCTTTAGATTAATAACTTTCGTTACATATCCCATCATACATTAAGTTACTTAATATATTTCTGACATTTACTCTGTAATACATCGGGCAATGAATTTACGTATAGTTTTCGCTTTATTAAATAACCATAAGCATATTCACAAATATTAAATTTAACTATAACCTTTTGTTATCACTATTATTTTTTAAGTATAGTACAATTAAGTTAATAATTTATTTTTAAGGGAGAGCATTAAATGAAAAAGTTTTTATTTTTATTATTAGCAAGTTTTCTAGTTTTAGCAGCATGTGGGAATAAAGAAGAAAATAAATCAGAAGATACAAAAGAAACAAAATCATCATCAAAAGATGATAAGAAAAAATCAAATGATGATAAAAATGCATCTAAGGATAAGAAAACAAATAAAGAAGATAACTCTGATAGCGATAATCAAACTACTAGCAGTGACAGTCAATCACAAAATAGTGATGGCCAACAAGCTAACGTAGATAATCAAAATCAAACTACTAGCAATACACAACAAGCTAATTCAGATCAACAAGACCAACAAAATAAACAAATGAATGCTAACCAACAACAAAACACCGCTAACACACAACAACCGCAACAAGACAATCAACAAGCTAACGGTTATGATCCTAATAATCCATATATGAATATGCCTGACCAAGAATGGCGTAAAAACACTGGGGATGGTCTTTCATCTGGCGAAAAGCAAACTATGTATGCAATTGAAAATAATCAATATGAAGTTGAAGACGCAGAGCAAAAACTTGTAGCATTAAAATATTATCAAAATAAATATAGTCAATAATATTTACGATCACACTACTTGTGCATATATCTTTTATAAAACAACCCACCTAAACGATTAGGTGGGCTTATTTTATCTCCACAATATCTAATAAATTAACATTACTTAAACCAGTTACTTTATATAATTGTAGAGTTTCTGTGTACGGGTCTATTTTGTGTATGTAATTCACTTTTGTTTCAATATATCCACCTTCAAAGTAACGTATGTCAATTAATGGGTGGTTTTACATTTTTAATATTAATGTATCGTTTAAATCAGCAAGTTGGTGGTCATTTAATGTGGGCTTGTCTATCTTATTTTGGTCATTCATATACTGTTCTAATCTTTCGTACTGTTCGGGCATACTCTTGAAGGCCTGCCATTTAACCATTCCTCTGCCCTTTGGTATGCGTGGATTAAGATATTCACGTGGTATTTTAAGATAGTCAGTTTCATTTTTATATTTATTTGGCATCATAGTATCACCTCACTAAACACAACGGAACATTCGTTCGCATATGTAAATAAAAAAATAACCACCCAGTGACTAGTGTGGGTGGATTAAATCAAAACGGTACAGTTAGCTTCTTACTACTAAACGCAAGTAAGTCCACTGCACGTAATAAAATAAAACATACAACCAAATGATAGTATGCCAGTGTTAAACACTGTTTCCTCATTTATATTGTACCATAAAAAATAGGGAAAGCGCATATTGCCTATCCTAAACAGTATTATTAGAGAGCACTCTATTAAGGAATGGTAAAACTTATTCTAGTAATTTAAAATCATTTTATTACTTATTGATTTTAGTAAATACTATCAGTTTGGAATTTTATTGCAACACATATGAAAAATACCATTTTATTTTATATTATATTGTTATGTTAGTTATATAAATCAAAGGAGGTATTCATTATGAACAATTATGCGAAGTTTACTAGTATTGTATTAGCATCAATATTTACGTTATCTTTAGCCGGTTCACCTATCACACAAGCGAGTAAAGAAAACATTAATGTCCATCAAAAACAACAATTGAGTATAAATAACATACCAAGTGATGCACAAAAAGAAGGAGACCACTACGTTAAATATATTTCAGATCAAGAGTTAAAATCAGAATTAAATAAAAAAGGATATGATACTAGCGGTTTTGAATCAGCTGAAAGTAATAATAGTATCAATACTTATGCCGCTAAAAAAGGCGGAGTAACAAAAGCAGTATATGGTAAAGGCAAAAATTCGGATAAAGTAGACTTATACCTATCACATAGTGCAGCAACAGGTATAATAAAAGCTGGAGGGTCTGGTGCAGCTGGTGCGTTAGGAGCTTTAATTGGCGGTGTATCAGGTGGTTTTACAGGTTCGTTTGCAGGGTATCTAGTTAATGCATTTGGCGGTAATGCAGTTCCTAAAAATGGCATTATAATTAAAGGTAAAGTTGATGGTACTGTAGATAGTGTTGTAAATCAGTAGCAAATGAGGTGTTTTCTATTATTAAAATTTTAATTGTTTTTTTATCAGCCTTATTATCCACGTTGTACGCGTTGCTAATTTTAAATTTAGTTACCAATAAGACATTAAGTTCTATCTTAATAGGAATTGGTCTATTTATAATAGTATTTACAATTACTACAATTGGACAAAAGATGAATAATAACAAAAATAAATAAAAAAAGGGGTGGTTTTCAGCCCCCTTTTATTTACTTCATTTTATCCAATAAACTATTAAACATCTGCCTAATTCTTTGTGACTGCACACCAAATATACTCCCAGTTTCTTCAAATTTCACACCATTACTAAGTAATAAGAATAAATTATGTTCTTCTTCAGTCGCTACTCTTTCAACAATAGCCTCTAATTCATTAAAAAATATAACATCTTCAAAGCTTGTATCGTTATTATCTATTGTTTTATGGTAGTTTAATATAAATTCTTTTACAGTACCTTTATCATACTTCGTACATAATCTACTGTCTTTGCAACACGTTTTAATATAACTTCTTTTGCGTGTCTTAACGTTAATTCACTTATGCCCATCACATCAGCTATAACGTTCTCTGTATGGTTGTTATCATCCCACCATGACAATTTAATGATCTGTTGTACCTTTGTTTAGGTATTGTTGTATACCTCTGTAATGCCCTTTACAATCGATTCTAGGTTCATATATTGAAGTTCATCCATATCACTAGGTAGATTCTTATAAGTATCTACCATATTATGATAATTACACACGTATCTTTCTAGAACAACTTTCAATAAATTTCAAAATTTTTTACATGAAAAAAGCCCTCAACCACAATGATTGAAGGCTAGAGTATGGAGACGGCGGGAGTTGATTAAAGCGTTTATCTATACATTTGAAAATCGCTATAAGTATTGTCAAATCAATGTTTACATTGCCTTACTAGGTTAGTGTAAAATGTTAAAATTGCAAAAACAACATAAATTTGTGGCAACATATACGTATTCATTCCCGTATGCGTGAGATTTATATTCGCTAAATAAATGTAGTTGAAATTACAAAAATAAATTATCAACTACAATGATTTCACACAAATAATATTTTATCTTTTTATGACGTTATTTCTCATAAAATCCTAAAATATATTCATTTAAATCATTTTCATTTTTGAAAATCATTTTTTTATAGTAAAGTTTAACTTCAGCTAAGATCTCTGTCAATTCATCCTGTGCATCATTTACTATTCGGTTTATTTCATCAAATTTTTCTATTTCAAGTTTTATTGCTTCTTCCTTATATTTACCTTCTTTTTCATAAATGTAATTTTCATCTTCTCCTATTTGAAAAGAAACATAATCAGGGTCATAATTTTCATTTATATACCTTGTTAAATTTTCTTCATTTTTTATTGTATCTAATATAGTAACTTCATTTTGTATGATTTCAATTCTACATTCAACAAAATTAACTGAATTATCTCTATTTGGTTCAAGAAAAACTTTGTTAAAATTATCATATTCCTTAAGTATCAAATGGTTTTTATCAACATCTTGATTAAATTCTTTACTTATTTCTTTATAAATGATTTCTTCATATTTTTTTACCATTTTATTCTCGATATTATTTAAATAATCCTTTAAATAATAAAGTTTAATTCTATACAATTCAAAAGGATAAAACACACTATGAGATAATTCATCATCATATTTGATCCCACATTTTCCTACTTTCCTATTTAATTCATAAACAGAAAATTTATAATTTTGAAATTCTAAGGCATTTGATAATTCTCGTTTATTATGTATTTTCTTGATTAAAACTTTATCTATGTTCTCATCAAAATCTTTTAAAAAATTTCTATTATTAATAGAATACGTTTTTAAATCATCCATTATCATTTGATTTTTAGCTATTTTACTTGCATTTTCCCCTGATATTTTAGCACCTAAATAAGCACCACCAAATGTGGCAAATATTCCAATAAAACTAATCGCTATTGTATAACCTTCCAACTTATTTTCAGGGTCTATATTACTTAATATGTAGCCAATCGTAAAAATAAAAGCGAATATCATTAAACCAATTACACCAATAATAGTTATGACAGTTTTGCCATCCAATCTATTCAAGTTCTACTCACCTCTTAATTATTGTCATTTTAATTATCTTCTAAAAAGCACCCTAATACAAGATGAATTAAGAAATAATATTACTATTTACTTTTCATTTATATACAATTGGACTTTATCGTCCTTTGCTATCGTCTTTTTTGGATAAAAGTATGTGGTCATTTTTGACCGTGTATCGTTACATATTGGTTAAACACTTTTGTCTAACCAATATAAATACTCATTTTTGAGTAATAGCACATAAACTTTTTTGTGTGTGTACTTTTAATAAGACATTTTTGTCCGACCAATTTTACTGATTTTAAGTAACATCACACCTCTATCTTAAAAGATTACACCAAAATTACCAAATCCATTTAATTATCGACTCTGACATTCACTCTGTGCTGCATCGAGAAATGAATTAACGTATAGTTCGTTTGACGTTCTATAATTATGTCCATATTATCATTAAATATAAACAAATTCTTAAATTTTTATATTAACCATAACTTTTTGTTATCACCTTTATTTTTTATGTATAGTACAATTAAGTTAATAATTTATTTTTTTAAAGGGGATAAGTAGAATGAAAAAGGTCTTATTTTTATTATTAGCAAGTTTTTTAGTATTGGCAGCATGTGGGAATAAAGAAGAAAGTAAGTCGGAAGATAAAAAAGAAACTAAATCATCTAAAAAAGATGATAAAAAATCAAATGGCGATAAAAAGTCTAATGACAACAAGAAAACTGATGATGAAAAATCAACATCTAATGAACAAGTAGCAACACAAGAAGAAACTACTCAAACACAAGAGCAAGTTAACACACAAGAACAACAACCTGTTCAATCACAGAAACAAACACCTACACAACAAGAGCCTACTGACCAAGAGAAAATGGAAGCTAATGCAAAAGTTGCGAAAGAACACGGATTTACAGGTATTCCTAATGGCGATGTTGGCATGTTAGATGAAAATCAATCCCCAGACGACGATTCAGAACAAATTTATGATTATGAAAATAACGGAGTACAACGTACACCTAGTGAACAAAAAGCACATGAAGATTGGGTTAATGGGCAAGATGAGTGGATGAAAGCTAGTGAATCTGAAAGAGAAGAAATAAGAAAAGCTGATGCAGAAAAGTATGGATATGAATATGATCCAAGTGATTATGAAGAATAGTAATACAAATGCACCTCATGTCATTATATATTTTTATAAAATAAACCCACCTGTGGGTTTATTTTATAAAAATTCTATCATCATTCAAGTACGGGGATATAACAATTTTTCTATCTAAATTATTTTTGACAAGTATCAAAGCAAATTCTAATCGTATTGAATCTTGATATATTATTTCTAAGTCCTGCCATATCTCTTTTTCTTTGTCTGTCATTAAATCAGTATGCTTGATTGTGACTTTATTTAACTTTTTGGCACGTTCCACCATAGCGTTATAGTCTATACCTTTGTACATACAATCACCTCATCTATATGATAGAACAAGTGTTCGTGTATGTAAATAAAAAAATAAGCCCACCTAAACGGGTGAGCTAGTTAAGAGATTGTTTTAGAGTTTTGGCAAGCGTTCTATGACGCTTAATTTAATATACCACATAATTTTTAATATAAACAAAAACCCCACCCGAAGGTGAGGCATTTAATAAGTGGGAGCCACTACAGCTCCAATGGTAAGTATAACATAAAAAAAACAGGGCAAGCACCTAGTGCCTACCCTTTGTAGCGACATAAAAAATCATAACATAAAAAGTAGGCACGGGACAACGTACCTACTTTTAACTTGAAAATGAATAGCGATTGTATGGCTAAAATTATTTTATCATAAAAAAGACACCCCATAAAGAGGTGTAAACAAATGTATTTAAAAATGAGATAAAAATTCTGGAGAAAAAATTATCTAAATTAATTATATCATGCCCAAATAATATTAGCTAATTGTACCCAACACATATTACTTCTAAAAAATAACCACCCAGTGACATGTGTGGGTGACAAACGAGTTTTATTGTTTAATGTAGTCATACAATGCTACATGTAATTATAATATACCATAAAACAAAACCACCCACCAGTTGGTGAGTGTTTTTATTTACTATTCAAAACCCTCCCTTAGTTATAGTATGATAGTTATAATTATTACAATTTATTAGGAGGCTATAATAATGGAATTACCGAATAGCGATATAGAGATTCGTCCAACCTTAAGTAGTTATAACTTTTATATAGGTCAAACAGGAAAACCAGAACATAACCCATTATACAATTTCGACTTATTATATGATGGCGCTGAATTAGGTTTTTCTTTCACTTTAAGTGGTTTAAATAGGGTAAACAATCCATATGATTCAGAAAACAAAATATCTATTTTAATTATGTATTACATTAAAAATGGTCAAGTTGGTTTTAAATTAAATAACATGTGGACTATAGATTTAGATGAAAAGCAGATGCAAAATACTCATGAAAATTTCCAATTTACAATTACTAAAACATATTTAGAATTCGAACAAAAAGAATATGATATGTACAACACGTATCCACTATTAAAAATCATTGCTTTTCCTAAGAAAATAAACTTAGAAGAAATAAATGAAAACATATTATCTCAATGGATGACATGGAACCAAACAGGAGAACTTTTAAACGTCAAAATACCTATGTTTCCCGAAAGGAATGTATAATATGGGAGCAACAAAAGTG
This sequence comes from Staphylococcus sp. GDY8P119P, assembly GCF_017892075.1. Taxonomy (NCBI): domain Bacteria; kingdom Bacillati; phylum Bacillota; class Bacilli; order Caryophanales; family Staphylococcaceae; genus Staphylococcus; species Staphylococcus sp. GDY8P119P. The sequence continues at coordinate 347,608 of NZ_JAESKJ010000006.1, read as the reverse complement.
ATTTCACAAGAGTATTTATTGAAAAGGAAAGGCTTAAAAGATACCGATATACCAGCTAATTATGATAAAATGGAATCATACAATGGAACTGGCTCCGAAGGAGGTAAAAAACTAATGAGTGATCACATAAGCAGAGAAGAATATGAAAATTTCAAAAATCATTTAGACACTAAATTTGATAGAATTATAGATAAATTGGATGAGAATCGTAGAGAAATCAAAGATGATATTATAACTAGCAGACAAGAGATGAAAGATGATATAAATGAATTTAAAAATAGAACGCTAACCGTATTTGGTCTAGCTGTGGCAGTTGTGGGTATTATAGTTCCAATTGTACTTCACTTTATATAATTTTGGACAGTAATACTGTCCTTTTTTTATGCAAAAAATAGGGCAAGCACATAAGTGCTTACCCTTATTTATCATCCCAACTTATCTAATACATTATCCAATATTTGCCTAACTCTTTCTGCAGATACTTCAAATATACGGCCTATTTCTTGATAAGTCTTGCCTTCTGCTAAAAGCCAAAATATGCATAACTCCTTATCTGTGGCCACTTGTTCCACTAACATTTCTAGCTCATTATAAAATATGCTATCTTCAATATGATTATCGTCTATAGGGACTGTTTCCACTTGATTATTCACACTAAAGAAGTCATCCAACGTTGTATCTTCATCACACTCATTATGATTATTCGTCGTCTTGTAGTAATTCAGTATAAACGCCTTAACTGTCTTTTTATCATACTTCATACATAATCTACGGCCTTTGCCACACGCTTTAATATAACTTCTTTCGCATGTCTTAACGTCAATTCACTTATACCTATCACATCAGCTATAACGTTGTCTGTATAGTTTTTATCGTCCCACCATGACAATTTAATAATCTGTTGCACTTTTACTTGGCTATTGTTGTATACCTCTGTAATACCCTTCACAATCGATTCTAGGTTCATATATTGAAGTTCGTCCATATTGTGAGATTCATTCTTATAAGTGTCTACCATTATGTGATAATTGCGCATGTAACGTTCTAATATAGGATAGTCTACATCAGTCATATTACTAACTCCTCATGTTCTTGATTTAATGAAGCTTTTGTTTCAGTTAAAAAGTTTTGATATATGACTTCACTTTCTTTTTGACGCTGTTTATTGCGTTCTACACGCTTATGATGATGGACTTTATACAAATCTTCCTGTAGCTTATCAATCGTCTTGTGTGGCTTCTCACTGCCATTTGATTGGAAATATCTCATGACTTCTTTTTGCTCTCTATGTGTGTATCTATGAATGATTTTCTTTAACAGATTCAGTTTCTTAGTGCTATTACGTTTAAAGCGATCGAGTTCATCTTTTTGTTCTATGATCCACAATACTAATTTCTCTAAAGGATAAGACACAGTGGTCACACCCTCTACTTCATCGCAGTACGTATGGCTCATATTTAAGTCATACATGGTATTAATCTGTTCTTGTATGGTACGAATCTTACTGTTAATCATCATTGGGGAGTATTGTGTTAAAAGCTCGTATTCGGTAATCTTAGGTTCTTCATAATACCAAAGCACATTTTTACTTCTTTTTAAAATCATTGCAGGCCTCCCTAGCACTTTATTATTTAATCGTTATTATCCATACCAAACTCTTCATATACCGATTGTGGTTTTTTACCATCTTCAAAAAATTCACTGAATGGATCATATTGTTGCTTAGGTTTCGGTTCCATGATTTTAAGCCGAGATTCAACTGTAAGTCCTAACTTAGGCGCAATACTATTTAACTGTGATAATGCATCACGTTTGATTGTATGATTAGGATTAAGTTTTGACCCTCTTTCAGTCACAACTACCGAATCTTCATTTTCTAATCGTTTATTGGCGTTGATGTAATCAGAATAGGCTTGACAATACGTTGATACTAACGCCAAATCTAAGCTCGCTACAGGCAACTCATTAAGTAGTGGATAAATTCTGTACCATTCCTTTGTAGCTTCTGAATCAAGCCAATCAGGTGCTTCTGGTGCTAATTTAGTAAGATTATTCATTGCTTCTTCAGTAGCTTTTCTTTGGTCTTGTACATCTTTTGTACGGTATGCTTTCTGTTGTGATAATAATTTTCTTTGTGACATCCATATCATCTCCTATTAGTATTATATGTATTGAAACAATAATTCATATTAAGCTCTGACAAACGTCTTATAGTGCATTGAAAGGCTTAATAGTCGGATATTAGGCCATAAACGGCTTAAATTAGGCTATTTTATCTATTGATATTGTGAATTTTTACACAATTTTAGCTTTTCATTTCAAGATTCGGTTACGGATAAGTCGGGCTCGTTTAATTCGTTTTCAAAAAGGCTGGGCGCAAATTCAACGCCCCCCTTTAAAATTAGAAATTATTTTTTTCAAATTTTATTTTCTTTTTTATAATCTCCAGTATTATTTTCACTGCCCGATTAAATTATCTATCCCATTAAAATTATTCATACCATCTAATTCACTCTTACTTTATTCAAGTATATTTATCGCTAAAAACTTCACTTTTAATCTATCTATTTAAACAGCTTTCACGCACTATATAACAGCTTGTAACACTTAATATATAATCATCTATACATGCGCTGTATCACTCTCTAAATGGCTACAAACACTATTGTATATAAGCAAACCATTTACGCTTAGTCATAACGATTAGTAACTCATTTATGTTTCTCATATTGTTGTTACTTATCATCTAATAACAATAATTAATATTTATATTTATTATTTGAAATCAGAATCTTAATTTAATTTTCGATTTACTTTTTAAATTTATTCTCACAAACATTTTTGTAATTCAAATCTCAATTTACTTTTGTCTTTAACATTTACTTTTTGATTTGGTGAATGAACTTCACAAATGAATTGAATAAACAATAGAAATCATTAATCTTCTGAAGTTAATCAACAATGAAACTAAACAGAAGAACATCAACAAACAATTAATGTTAATTAAATTAAGAACAAATGATTTAAGTTAATTGATTGAATTAATTTAAATTACATTTTGTTTCTTCTCTTTTATTATCAATGAACAATCACAACAAACAAATGAAACTCTTTACACAATGAGTTTGATCACTTAATGTAATGACCTTATAAACTCTGTGTTCAATAGACTGACCTTTAACATAGGTAGCTTATTCACTGTGTCCTTTATTGTGCAGTCCCTTGATAACTATACCTTTAATATATTGGCATCTCCTTATATATCAGCCACATTCAATCTACCCATACTTTCATCACACCCACTACTTATAAGAAAAGACCACCACCAATTAAATAGTGATGGCCTTCGTCAACGTGCACAAGATTACACAGAACTAGAACCTAATGAAAATAATAAGGAGTAATATACCCAATGGCTAATTTAGACTTTAATATTGAGCGCTCAGTATTAAAGATTTAAAATATCTTCAATATCTATATTATAACATGAACGCTGCCATAAAGCTACTTCTCACTACTTAGTATTAATAGAAATCGCACGAATATTATTTACTTTTTCAATATGGTTATTGTGAATCGTTAAAGCATCTGAATAGACTTGTACATTCTTAATCTTGTTCTGCTGTACCAACTTCACAAATTCTTTCAGTATAGGTCTTTCATCAACAGTTATTGCTATACCTAAGACACCTTTGTTATTCAATACGATAAGATTACCTCTTGAAACAGAACCGAGCACATTTCCTTCAGTATCATTGTCTAACATCACACATAGTTTGCCGTTATCCTTAACATCATTCAAAGCACCTTTGCCTATCTCAACAGGTTTAAAACTTTGATGTGTCGTGTCTGCACCTTTTGTATCACTCATTTCAGCTGATGCACCTTCAGCCAGCGCCTTAAATGTAATACGATTTTTAGCGTTATTATATTTAATATTATGATCTGATTGTTTAATTGTTCTAAGCATAAGCGACCTCCTTACCACTGTTTATGACCATAGTAATATTTTTGAAAATCATCACGAGAAACAGCTCCTAATTTCTTCTCTAGTTTCCACGCATAACCTCTAGGCGTTGTATCGTGTTTATCTTTATCCAAATTAACTTCATGGTCGAAAATTTGTCCTTTATAATGATTGTAAGTTGCGTTAGGCGCTAGTTTTTCTTGTTTAACGTATTGTTCACGAGAAACACGGCGACCTGCCTCATTTTTGTTTTCAACCATTTTACGGTAAATATCTGCCACTTCATTTAGCTTATTATTCATTTCTTCCGCTAATTTTTGATGTGCAGCCTTAAATTCTGACATTTCTTCGTTGTATGCCTTATAGAACTCTTTAAATTCTTCATCAGTCACTTTGAAATTTTCTTCATTAAGTTTATCATCTAATTCAACTAACTCATTCTCTAAATCTGACTGTTGTCTCTTCAATTTAGTAGCTTCAGCATAATCGTCATTTTTACGATGATATTCTATTTTATGACTGATATCTTTAATACGTTCCGTTAATTGATTATATTCTTGCTTGAGTTTTTTAGATCTAACGCCCTTATCATAAATTCCATTATCAAAGATATTGATTGTATTGTCTTGTACTGTTTTTGCCATAATTAAATTCCTTCTTTCGATTTTGATTTATAATTCGTTTTATTTCGTTAAAGTCTTTCTCTTTTCTAGCATATTTCCTTATCAAAGAACTAATATACCTATTCGATACATTGTTCACATGAGTAGGTAAACGCGCTAGAATCTGATATGCTATCCGTTTGTGATTCATGGAAACACTCCCTTAACTTATTTTCTGTGTATTACCTTTAATATGGTGTGTTGGCATAACATAGTGACTACTTCTATCAATTTCTAACATACGTTTATCATCTCTGTATTTCTGCCAATATTTAGCATCTGCAGTGAGTTTATTAATTTCATCTAGTAAATAATTAATCGCTAAATGATCACCGCGTAAATATATTGTCATATGCCCTACACTGTTATAGTTGAGTTTCAAATTATACCCTCTTAACCACAAGAAAATTGATTCAGTATTTAACCTTGATTGCAGCGTTGCCTGTCCTAAACCCGACAAACACCAATCACATGTTATAAAGTCTATTTCTAAATAGTGATACTTGCCCTGTGTTTTATAGATGTGACAAATAGGTTTGTTAGCAATTTCTAAATTCTTGATATCATTAATATTGAGTTTCTTATTATTTAATTTGAATGATTTCTTATAGCTCATATTCTTCATCCTCTATTCTTTTTAATATATCCCAAGTAATTTTTAGTACGTGCTATTACTAATTCAAATCCACCATGAGCAATCAATTTATAACTGGTACGTCTATTAGTATTAGGTACATAACTTTCACGCCATGCCACCCATTTTTCATCAATGTATTCGACATAGACTGCCGATATTTTACTTATTGAACAGAAATACATTTCTTCTGGTATTCCAACAATTAAGCCTATCTTTTCAGCTTGTTTATCATAATTTATTTCAATATTAGTAGCCTGCACTTCTTACAGTAGCCTCCCAACTTTTTTCATCGAAAACATCACCATTTTTATTATCCCCAATCAAAATACGCAATGGTTCAATGTCGATGTTACATTGCTTCGCATAGCTTGCTGCTTTATATAAATCATTATTCCTATATTCGCTTTCACCATTTACAATACGTTGATATGCTTGTTTACCTAATCCACCTTTACCAGCACCTAAATGGTCAAAATTGTGGTCTGATAGCACTTGTTTCATAGAATATGGCTCTAACACTTGTTGGGTGTAATTACCACGTTTAGAAAAAATGCGATTTTCAAATTCTCCATTATATTCCGTTACATCTTGGTCGTTATGTTTATAAATCCCCTTATGCGTTTGACTATTTGCTAACACGAAATAGTTGTTATCATGCGCCTTTATATCTACTGATGGTAAATAATCTATTTTTTGGCCGTATTCAATACCGACCCTTTTTTTGAATATTATGTGCTTGCCACCACTAGGCGTTGTTTGTACCAAAGTATTTTGAGCATTTGCTACAACCTCGTTATAAAAAGGAATCATCTTTAAACTTTCAAATCCGTTTTTACTTTTAACATGATCTACATCAATATCGATACACCACACACCACGTGTAAGTACACCCAATACACGCGTTTGATGATAAAAACTTGAATGATATTCAACGAAATCATCGGTAACATCTATATCTGCAAAAGTTACACTAGGTTTCTTGTACTGATTTAAAGGTATAACTTGAATATTCTTTTTTAATAAATATTTTGCTACATGATAACCTGTCATTGAATACCTCCTTACCTAACTCTTGTAGCGCTAAATTTTTCTATAGTAGCTAAAGTATTTTACACTTACAAAAAACGCTATAGAAATTAGAGTTACAAGAGTTAGTGACTGTTATTACAACGTTTTAAGAGTTATAATAAGAGTTAGTAAGAGTTATACTAACCCTTAATCTTCTGAAATTAATTCTAGCGCCATATTAAATAATTCTGCATTCCCAACATTGTGAACTCTAGTATTAACACCATCTATCCATTTTTGATTATTTATACTAACCCCAATTTTTTTCATATCATCTTTAGCTTGCTTGTATCGTAAACTGTTATAATCTTGTTCAATCAACTTTTGTAACGTTTCATCACCAGCAAATACAAAACTTTGCCTAGACAATGCTTTCAATAAAGAACCCTGTGTTTCAGTCAATTCATCTTCACTAAAATAATGTTTAAGTGTTACATCGTTGAACTGAAATTCTCGGCCAATTTCTTTCAGATATTCTAAACTTGCAATCAAGAATGAAACTGCAGCTGCTACTGATTTTTTACCGTTAGGTTGCACAAAATCCCAATAAGGCTTAAATATTTGATAACGTTCTTCGTCTGTTTCGTTAAGTGGTCTATCTTTAAGTGAAATCTTAATTGTACGTGTCGTATTCGCTGTAATTTCTCCTGTATCCACACTTTCATTTGTATCAAGAATTAAAACTGCGTTATTTTTAAATGTGAATGCATTTCTGCCTATACCTCGCCCCGAAATAACTTCACCAGTAGCAATTTTTCTTAAAATACGCATCATTACTTTTGTAATTTCACCAGTTTCGTTTGCGTGTGCAATATCTGCACCGTAAAAATTCATCCATTCGTTAGATGCTTCAAATCCACCTGAAATTAAGCTGTCAAAATTCACTTTATTAACTTGTAACAGTGCATCAAATGTAGTCATTAGTAAGCCTTTGCCCGAACGACCAAAATCCTTCATCAAAAACCATTTCTCAGCTTGTATAAGGTTCATCTTGCGATACATTGTATAAGCGTGCATTAGCATTAAATTATTTTTGCTTTTATCATTTTCTGTTACTAGATCATAGAAACATTTAGGTGTATCTGTATCAATCGCTGATGTATTAACATCATATTTTTTAGCGTATAATTCATCTGAATTGAGTGATTTTTTCTTAAACTCTAAGTTTCTACAATCGTATATCCAATCATTACCTGCAATGGTATATGGAAGGATATTATACCCATGTTTAACATTTAAGTGTTCTCGATACATTTCAAGCATCACTTCTAAAAAATCGTTTATTTGATGCTTATTATCGACTGGATAATTTAATGCAAAATTCGTATCGTCTATCACTTCATACGTGTTATTTTTCACTATTAAAAATGAATCTAATTCATCTGAATAAATCACTTTATCTGATATGAGATCAGCTATAAATCTTGCGTAATTGTTGAATGTATCTGATTTAAAACTTGCTTTCTTTTCCTCTTCGCCATTGTCATTTTCTGTAATTTTAGTATTTACAATTCCGTAAATAACACCAATTTCTTTAGGAATTATGATATAATCTAAAGTAAGATTATTAATGTAATCACCTATATCATTCTTTTCACGATGATACAAATTACCTTTATTATTAAAAACTTGTTTATCACTAGAGATAGAAGCGAAATTAATTCGCTTACTGATCTCCTTGATTCTGGATAAACTTGTTGTATTGATATAATCTAAATTTGAATGAAATTCAAAATGTTGTTTATAAAGTGTTGTTTCGTCCATACAATCAACCTTTCATATATGTTAGTATTTAGTTAGATATTTTTTGTTAAATATCCGTGTTTACGCGTTTCGTGATTCCTCGCCAAAGTTCTCACGGGACGCTTTTTCTATGCCTAATATTTCATCAAGTTTCTCATTTGCTTCTGATTCTGTTTTTTCTGCTGCATCATACATTGCCCATATTAAGTTGGCAACTTCGCTTAATTCGCTATATTCTTTACTATCTTTATCAGTGATTAAATCCATTTTTCTTACAATTAAATCCATTGATTCTCTAAATGCCTTAGCTTTAGCACCGTAATGAGCTAATTCTACTAATACTTCACCTTTAGTTACTTTTTCTTCTCTGACCATTTTATAACTCTCCTTCTATTCCATAATGTTTGTCAAACGCAATTTCTTTTGTTTCAAATTTAGAAGATTTTTCATCAAACTTATTAGCTTCATCTTCTAAATCTTTAGATATTATTTCTCGTAATTCTATTAATTTTGTAATTGCTTCAGCATCTTCATTAGTACAATTAGTTTTAATAAATAAATCAATTGCTTGAACCATTTCTTTATGTGTTTCAAATCTTCCGTATTGATATTTCACTTCTGCAAAAGTCATACAAAAATCTTTTAGTGGGCTTGTATTTTTCATATTATTTTTCCTCCAATAATTGTTTTCTAATTTTTCTATCATTAAACCATTCTGTTATTGCCCATGATGTAATAGCTAGTGGACTATATAAAGCCATACTATTAAAAATATCTTCTGTCACATAACCTACTGTAAATGAAGTCAATGAGCTTGCTGTGATAAGTGTTCCGAATAATTTCATTTTTGTATTCACCTCCTATTGTCCTACTGAAATTGAATTACTAAATAATTCATCAATTGGCATTTCATACAATTCAGATAAAATTTTAGCTTCTGGTAATGTGAAGTTGGCCTTTCCCAGCTCTTTAAGTCCGTACCTTTGTTTTGAAATACTCAACTCACGTGCAACTTGTTCTTGTGTGTGACCTTTCTCACGTCTTGCAACGAATAACATTGGGTATGCTAAATTTGTCATTTTATTTCCTCCTTAATTTCAAAATCAAATAAATAATCCATATTTACGTTTAAATTTTCCGATATCTTTTTTGCCATTTTAGGGCTTGGTGTAGCTTTGTTATTTACAATCAAACTTAAATAAGAAAGTGAAATACCACTAATTTTTGAAAAACTTCTTAAACTATGTCCTCTTTTAGCAATCAAATATCTCAATTCAGGTATATTAGTTTTTGTCATAAGTCCACCTCACTTTTTGTTACTTAAACAAGTAACATTTATTTGCTACACCCTAAATATAAACTAAATTAAGTTACATTACAAGTACAATTTTATAAATGTTATCTTTTTTTGTTACATTTATGATAAACTTCAGTTTGAGGTGATTAATATGAATCAAGATGGAACATTAGGTAAAGCAATAAGAAATGCTAGAAAAAGTTATCCACTTACACTTGAAGAATTAGGAGAAAAAGTAGGGGTAACTCATGCATTCTTGTCACGTGTTGAAAACAATAAAGTTATCCCAAACGATGAGTTACTTATAAAAATTGCCAATGTATTAGATTTTAATGATAGTCAAGATTTTTTAAATGAATTTAGAGTATTGGCAGGTATTTATGAAAATATAGAAGAAAACACAACGTTTTTTAATACTTTGAAATCTAGTGGCAGATTAAAAATTAATACATTTAACGGAGAAAAGAAAATTGTAGATAAACCATATTACAAATTAAATTATTTATTTGAATCTGAAAACAAAATTTTTTATGACATCAAAACTTCTGTTTTTGGTGAAAAAGTTGCGACTGTAGAACTACCACATGATCTGTTACATCAAATATATAAAATGTTAAATTTAGAAGTCATTAAAACAATTAAGAATAATCCTAGTCTTTTAAAAAGCATTGAAAACCCAGAAGTTATTGATGAATATCAAAATGAAAGAAAAGAAAAAAAGTCTGAGTTCAATGAGTATATGAAATACCTAAATCTAACAGATTCTATAGAAGATTTTATGCGTGAAATATATGATGATGAATATTTAACATGATAGAGGTGAACCTTATGCAACACGACCTTAAACTATCCCACAACATCTATAAAGATGCTAAACGTGGTACATATTACTTCCGTATCACATACTATGATAAGACGAATACAAGAAAAGAGATTAAGCGTACAGGATTTAAGCAACGTAAGGAAGCTGTGAAGGCTTGTAACGCTTATATGGATGAATTAGAGGGTATCGGCAAGATTAATCAATTGCCTTTTGATAAGCTAGTGGAAGAATATATTGATTGGTATACAGCAAGACGTAAATCATCAAGTGTGAAAGCATTAAAAACACATACCAATAATCATTTAGTACCCTATTTTAAATCAATGGACGTTTTCAATATGACTACACAAGATATTATGAAGTTTCAGAATAAGAAGATGAATGAAGGACGTTCTGGGGAATATTTGAAGAAAATGCATGTGTTTTTAGTATCAATACTTAACCATGCTATGAAGTATCATGATCTAAAGCAAAATGTTGCATCATTAGTCGGTAATTTTGAAATTGAAACACAGAAACGTTTGAATTACTGGACGTTAGAACAATTCAATCAGTTTTACGATATTTTGCCTACTATACAGCAAAAGCTATTCTTCAAGTTACTTTTCATGAGTGGCGCACGTAAGGGCGAGATTAGAGCGCTCACATGGGAAGATGTAAACTTTGATGATGATTATATCCATATAAACAAAACGGACTATCACGGTGAAGTGACAGCCCCTAAAACGAAAGCAGCCATACGTGATATTTACTTACCAACTCACATGATGGACGACTTACGAAATTATTTAACTTGGTATAAAGAGAATAACGTATATAAGGATAATTATGTATTGTTCGGAACATTCTTTAAAGCGTTCAGCGAATCCACCATTGATAGATGGTTTACTAATGCATTAAAAATTTTAGATGATGAATTACCAACTGGTGAAACATTTCCTCGTATTGTAATCCATGAGTTAAGGCACAGCCATGCCTCTATGCTAGTCAATCATGGTGCTAGTTTAATGATAATTGCACAAAGGTTAGGTCATTCGTCCATTGAAGAAGTAAGCTCACGTTATGGGCATTTGTACCCTAGTACACAAAAAGAAATAATAAAATATTTATGAGGTGAATAAATGAATGATTTAGGAAATACAGTTATTGAAAATTTTAATACATTCCCACCACCTAATACTTTTCTTAATTGGGTTAAAATTTTAGCCACACCAACTGCTACTATAATCGTTGGTTTATTGGTATATTGGTATACAAATGCACATCATAAAAGGACTTTGTTAAATGAATTAGATTCAAAATCAGAGTGGCGTAAAACTTTGTTTGTAATCGCTGGTAAAGATAAAATTACACTTGAAGATGTTTTTAAGCTAAGGGCATGCTTGCGATTCGATACAAAAGATAATCCACATAACATTTTTGATAAAAAAACAAATCAAATAATAGAATTCTGCGAAGAAATGAAAACAAAGTATGACAATAAATATTCTTGCGAAAGTAAAATATTGTTTACAAAGGATCGTGAAAAAGTAAGGATATATTCAAGATATTTACTAGCTAATCATTGGGAAATTTTGCAATTAACAAAAAAAGATTATAAAAAGTATGAAAAGCTTAGAAACAGAGAAATAGAACAAGACCAAAAGAAAAACAAAGAACAAAAACTTAATGCATCTAAAAGTTGGTTTAAAAAAGAAAAAGAACTGAATAAAAAAACAGAGGATTTAATTAAAGAACTTGATTAAAAGACACCTTAATTTTCGGGTGTCTTTTTTTATGTACTGTGGCACATCTGTGGCAATACTGTGGCAACAAAAATAAAAAGCCCCAACCACAAGGGTTGAGAGCTGTATAGTGGAGACGGCGGGATTCGAACCCGCGTCCAGAGGTCCTGATACTAATCTTTCTACGTGTGTAGTCTATCAAGGTATTTCGCATAATGTTAGGTGATAGACAGCCGACATTATGCTAGTTCGATTAATCTCTTCTAGGCAGACTTCGAACGGCAGTGCCTAGCGTATCCTATTAAGGTTGAATCGCGTTAACTGCACATAGGAAATGCAGTTAGGCGATGCAGAGTGCTATTAGGCAGCTACTGCGAAATTATTGTTTGATTTGTCAGTTAATTTTTAACTGTGTGTGTTGGTGCGGAGACAACCCTCCGACACGCTTAACTAGCTCGGGGACCCCTGTCGAATCCAAAAACGTCCCCTTAATAATATAATGTACTTTCTGCAGATTTAATCATCTATCTTTTTCAGAAAGCACATATTATATTACCAAAGATCGAAGTCTTTGGCAATATTTTCGCTTAATAACGCGCTTTAAGCGCTCTATCTACGTCACGTTTCATTGCTTTTTCTTTCAATGCCTGACGTTTATCATGTTTTTTCTTACCTCTTGCAACACCAAGTAAAACTTTGCATTGACCGTGTTTTAAATAGAGTTTTAAAGGAATGATGGAATAACCAATTTCTCTAGTACGTTCTCCTAATTTTGCTATTTCACGTTTGTGTAATAGTAATTTGCGTGAACGACGTGGGTCATGGTTAAATCGATTTCCTTCTTCATATGGGGCAATGTGCATATTATTTAAAAACATTTCGCCACGATTTACTTGCGCATAGCTATCTTTAAGGTTTGCACTGCCACGACGAATGGACTTAATTTCTGTCCCTTTCAACACAATGCCCGCTTCAATCGTATCTTCTATATTAAAATCATGTCTGGCCTTACGATTTTCAGCTAATGTTCCTGGTGATTTTTTCTTTGGCATTGAGTTTCACCTCTTTGTTGAATTATTTTTTCTTCTTACGAGCTTTATTTTTCACTTTTTTATCTTTGTAAAATGGCTTGTGTTTGGTGTTACCACTTGCTTGTTTGTTTTTATTGCGTTGGTTTTTACCTTTTCGTTGTTTCTTCTTGCCTTTTTTATCATTATTTGAGTTATCTAATGATTGACCGCGTGGCTTCGCTTGAATCGTCTTACCACGTGAAGGTCTTGGACTACGCTCTTTTTTCGGTAATGGCATACCGACAATTTGGAAATCGATCATACGCTCATCAACATCTACGTTAACAACTTTGATTTTAACTGGATCACCAATGCGGAAGACTTTAGCTTGGCGTTCTCCAATCATTGCCATTTGACGTTCATCGAAGTGATAATAATCGTCGGTCATCTCTGATACATGTACCATACCTTCGATTGTATTTGGCAATTCGATAAACATACCAAAATTAGCTACAGAGCTGATGATACCTTCATATTCTTCTCCGATATGTTGAACCATATACTCTGCTTTCTTCAATTCATCGGTGTCACGTTCTGCTTCGATCGCTCTACGTTCTCTTTGAGATGTATGATCAGCAATTTCTGGTAATGCTTCTTCCCATTTATTAAGTGTTTTATCATCCATTGTTTTATCAATAAGATATTTACGAATAAGTCTATGCACGATTAAATCTGGATATCTCCGGATCGGTGATGTGAAGTGTGTATAGTGTTCTGCTGACAGGCCGAAGTGACCTAGATTCACATCATCGTAACGTGCTTGTTGCATTGAACGTAACATCATAGTAGAAATGACCATTTGCTCTGGTTGACCTTCTACTTCTTGTTGAATTTTTTGTAAAGTTGATGGATGTACTTCTTCGCCAGTACCTTTAATCATTAAACCAAAGTTAGTAATAAAGTCAAAGAATTGGCGTAAACGTTCTGATTTCGGTTGCTCGTGTACACGATATATAAATGGTACATTTAATCGATCGAAATGTTCTGCTATCGTTTCGTTGGCTGCTAACATAAACGATTCGATGAGACGTTCACCTTCACCGCGTTTTCTTAATTCTACGTCTGTTGGAATGCCTTCATCATTGACAAGTACTTTGGCTTCACTGATATCGAAGTCAATTTCACCACGGCGTTTACGCATGTTGATTAAACGTTCAGACAAGTCTTTAGCTAAATCAAGCATTGGTGTAACTTCGTTATATTGTTTGCGCGTATCTTCATTTTGATCTGTAATAATTTCATTCACTTCATCGTATGTCATACGATAATTTGAATGAATCACACTATCAAAGATTTCATGATTAACCACATGACCACGTTCATCTAATTCCATCTGGCAACTTAAAGTTAGCCTATCTACTTGTGGATTCAATGAACAAATACCGTTACTAAGTCGATGAGGTATCATTGGAATTACACGGTCAACTAAATATACACTTGTTGCACGGTCGTATGCTTCTTCATTTAGTGCTGATCCTTCCGTTACATAATAACTGACATCAGCGATACTCACTGTCAATTGTGTATGACCATTATCTAACTTCTTGACACTAATTGCGTCATCTAAGTCTTTAGCGTCTGCGCCATCAATTGTAATAGTTAGCTCATTTCTTAAATCACGACGTCCTTCGATTTCAGATGGTTTGATTTCATCTGGTACAGCTTCAGCTTCTTCTAATACCTTATCTGGAAATTCTATTTCAATACCATGTTGATAGATAATCGACAAAATGTCGACACCTGGATCATTTTTATGACCTAAAATTGCTGAAACTTGGCCTTCTGGGTTATCGGTACCGTCCGCATATTTCGTGATTTGTACTAATACTTTATGCCCATCTATCGCACCTAAATTATGACCTTTAGGTATAAACACATCTTGCATAATGCGTTTATCATCTGGTAAGACAAATCCAAAATGTCGAGCTTCACTGTACGTGCCCACCACTTGGGTAACGGAGTGTTTTTCGATTGATTTTACTTCACCTTCCAGCTTACCTTTATGTTCACCTTTAGAGTTTTGTAATTCGACAAGTACAGTATCTCCATCCATTGCACGATTAATCTTTGTAGGTGGGATAAAGACATCATCCATCTCATCGTCTTCAGGACGTAAGAATGCAAAGCCTTTTTTATTTTGACTAAGCGTACCTTGTATTAATTTCGATTGTTTTGATTTTTTAGATTCCTTACGTTGGTATCTGTCTGTCTTCGTACGTTGAATTAATCCTGTTTGTTCTAATTCAACAAGTACCTTGATTAAGTCTCTAAATGAGTCGGCACTATTTAAACCTAATGCATCTTGAAAATCTGATACAGACATGGGTTCATAATCTGGTTGCTTAATAATTTCTTCTATGGATTGCTTTAAATTCATTATGCCCCTCCTTTCTATAATTAAATACTAAAAATTTATTTGGACCAATCTAATGATTCTAAGAATTGGTATATATCTTCAAAAACTTTTTCTTTTTCTTTATCAATTGTAATGACATGTCCTGAATTCGCATACCATTTAATTTCTTTATCATCAGACTCGCTGTCATTGTATATAATATTAGCAGAGTCGGTATTAATCATTTGATCTTGCTCCCCTTGGATAACAAGTAGCGGATCCATTACCTCGTCTACTTGATTACGTATACTTTGAATCTGACCTTGTAGATCTTTTAACGTATCTGTTGGATGAAACGCATCCATTTCTTTTTCTATTGTCGCTTCATCTTTGCCTTCGTATTTTTTGAAATTACGCGCATACGTTAAGACACCATCAAACATTGCACCTTCAGTCTTAATATGCATAGGTGAACACATTGTTATAATACCCTTTACATCTCTATCTAAGCTTATTTTTAATGCATAACAACCACCCAGTGATAAGCCAGCAACCACAATTTCATCATATCCTTTATCAACAAGGAATTCGTATCCATCTATTGCATCTTTATACCATGCAAATGGACTAGATTGCAATATCTCTTCTGGTGGTGCTGCATGACCATCATATTGTGGTGCATAAGAAGTGTAACCCTTTTTTTGTAAGAATCTACCTAACTGTCTTACATCTGAAGAATTCCCTGTAAAACCATGTAAAAGTAATACAGCACGATTACCTTCTTCAAAAAAGAATGGTTCTGGTAATCTAATTTGCATTGTGACTCAATCCCTTCATCCAAGCTATTAAAATAATTATGATATCAGTTGTACTCAAAATATATTCCCTACTTCGAATCATTTAAAAGTCGAATACTTCCATTATAAATAAAAAAGCCCGACTTTTACATTGTCGGACCTTATAAACCAAAATAACTTATGCCTAACATTAACAAGAAGAAAATGACAGACAATACAATTGTTAATCTATGCAAGAATAAATCAACGCCACGTTGTTTTTGTTTACCAAATAACTGTTCAGCGCCACCGCTTATCGCACCTGATAGTCCATTACTTTTACCTTCTTGGAGTAATACAACAGTCACTAATGCAATACAGTCTAAAATTAAAATGATCATGAAAAATGTATGCATAAAAATTGTCCTCCATTCATTATATACGAACCGCATTATATCACACGTTTATCTTATTTAGCAAACTTCTATCTATTAAAAGTGCTTTTACGTTTAATTGAAACAACCAACATATATATCGCTAAAATAAGTGACATGATCAATACAATTGTTAACGGTAAGATATTAATCATTGATTTTGTATCTAATATCGCTTCATAAACCGCATTGATATTAACTAAATTATATAAAATTTGTGAAGTGAATACTGCAAACATAAACCACCACAAATAAGTATGCCTATTCCAAATCGCAATAATCCCTGTTAAATTAGCAATCACATACATGATACCTGTAAATTGGAAACTGTTTTTTATCACACCAATTGCGTTTTCAGAAGGCTTTTGTCTACTATTTATTAACATTTGTTTTATTACACTATCGTCTAAAATAACGAATAAATGAATCGCATAAAGTATTGCTATAATTAGTGAAGTGTATGCAAGAAAATGACCTGTTCGAATTTCTATTGTTTTAGGTTGTGCCTTCATAATCAGTCAATGCTCCTTCTATAATTTACACTATTAATTATATCAGTTTCACAAACAAAGATGAACAAATTAAACAATGTAAATCTTGTATTTCATTAATATGTATGTTTCTCTGACACAATTGGTCATCATAACTGAAATCGACAGGTATCGCAATAACCTAACTGCACCATACGCATAGCGTATGGTTTTTTTATCCAATCAAAAAACACGCAAACCCATAGGGTTTACGTGTTAGCGCGTGAACTCATTTTTAGATAAACATTATTTATCTAAATTGTAGAATGATTTAATACCATCGAATTTGCCTGTTTCAAATAATTCATCTTCGATGCGTAATAATTGATTGTATTTAGCAATACGGTCAGTTCTTGATAATGAACCAGTTTTAATTTGACCTGCATTTGTAGCAACTGCGATATCAGCAATAGTTGTATCTTCTGTTTCACCAGAACGGTGTGATACTACTGCTGTATAACCAGCTTTTTGAGCCATTTCAATAGCATCAAATGTTTCAGTTAATGTACCAATTTGGTTAACTTTAATTAAGATTGAATTACCGATACCTTTTTCGATACCTTCTGATAATTTAACAGTGTTTGTAACGAATAAATCGTCACCAACTAATTGAACACGATCACCGATACGGTCAGTTAATACTTTCCAACCGTCCCAGTCATTTTCGTCCATACCATCTTCAATAGAAATAATTGGATATTTATTAACCAATTCTTCTAAATAGTCAACTTGTTGTTCTGCTGTAAGTTTTGAACCATTTTCGCCTTCGAATTTAGCATAGTTATAAACACCATCTTCGAAGAATTCTGATGAAGCACAGTCAAAGCCTAAGAACACATCTTTACCAGGTTCTAAACCTACTGCTTTAATCGCTTCTAAGATTGTTTCAACAGCATCCTCTGTACCTTCAAATTTAGGAGCGAAACCACCTTCGTCACCTACTGCTGTTTCTAAACCACGGTTTTTAAGGATTGATTTTAAGTTGTGGAAAATTTCTGCTCCCCAACGTAATGATTCTTTAAATGTTTCTGCACCAACTGGTAAGATCATGAACTCTTGGAATGCGATTGGCGCATCAGAGTGAGAACCACCATTTATAATGTTCATCATTGGAACTGGTAATTGTTTACCATTGAAGCCACCTAAATATTTATAAAGTGGTTGGCCTAATAAATCAGCTGCTGCACGTGCTACTGCAATAGAAACACCGAGAATAGCATTTGCGCCTAATTTACCTTTATTTTCAGTTCCGTCTAATTGAATCATCATTTTATCAATTGAAACTTGTTCTAATATTGAAAATTCACCTTCAACTAATTCAGGTGCAATAATTTCATTTACGTTTTCAACAGCTTTCGTTACACCTTTACCTAAATAACGTGATTTGTCTCCATCACGTAATTCAACTGCTTCGTGCTCACCAGTAGACGCACCTGATGGTACAAGTGTGCGACCAAATGCACCGCTTTCAGTTAATACTTCTACTTCCACTGTTGGGTTGCCGCGTGAGTCAAGGACTTCGCGAGCATAAACATCTGTAATAATTGGCATGTTTGTAATCTCCTTTATAAATAAGTAGTTTAGAAATATTAAATTTCATCTTTATTATAGCTATAAATACTATAAATACAAATAATTTAATTACTTCATTTTGATTAGGCGTGCCATCAGTCATTTAAGCAAATCTTAAAAATGACACGCCCTTATATTTCTGGTCTTTAGTCCATATTGTGTTTATATTATTTTAATGCTTGATAAGTGATTCACCAGTCATGTCTTCAGGTTGTTTTACTTGTAACAAATCTAATAGTGTAGGCGCTAAATCACCTAGTCGACCTGTTTCACGTAAAGTTTCACCCTCTTTAGTAACAATCACTGGTACAGGGTTAGTCGTATGTGTTGTCATTGGTTGCTCATCATCAGTGAGTACCATATCTGAGTTACCATGGTCAGCTGTAATGATAGCGTGACCACCCATATCAATAATTTTATCTACGACTTCACCTAAACACTCATCAACTGCTTCAATCGCTTTAATCGTAGGTTCAAGCATACCGCTATGCCCCACCATATCAGGATTGGCAAAGTTTAATAAGATTAAGTCTAAGTCACCTTTATTCAACTCTTCAATCAGTGCGTCTTTGACTTCATAAGCACTCATTTCTGGTTTAAGATCATAAGTTGCAACTTTAGGTGAGTCAATCAATCTACGACGTTCACCTTCGAATTCATCATTGCGTCCACCACTCATAAAATAAGTGACATGCGGGAATTTTTCAGTTTCCGCTATACGTAACTGTTTCAAGCCATTATCTTGTGCAACTTCACCAATTGTATTTGTTAAGTCGACTTTTTCAAAAACAATTTTTGCATCTACATTATCATTATATTTTGTAAATGTAGCGTAAAATAAGTCATTAACTTGATCTACTTTAAAGCCTTCAAACGCTTTATCTGTAAAGATTTCAGACAGTTGACCAGCTCTATCAGGACGGAAGTTATAGAAGATGACTGCATCTCCATCATTCACGCCATTATTTTGATCTTTGATGATAAATGGTTCGACAAATTCATCAGTTAAATCTTTAGCATAGTTTGCTTCAACACCAGCTTTAGCTGATTCAAATGTTTCTCCACCAAAGTTACGAATTGCGTTATAAGCTTTTTCTTCTCTATCCCAGCGTTTATCACGATCCATTGCGTAATAACGACCTGAAACAGATGCGAATTGGCCAATGCCTAATTCTTTAAATTTAGCTTCTGTTTCTTCGATATATTTAAGTGCTGATTTTTGGTCGACATCACGTCCATCTAAGAACGCGTGCACATAAACGTTGTCAACGCCTTGCTTTTTGGCTAATTCTAATAAAGCAAATAGATGCTTGTAATGACTATGCACACCACCATCTGACAATAAACCAAAAATATGAAGTGCTGATTGATTGCCTTTTACGTGTTGAATCGCCTGGTTCAATACATCATTTTCAAAGAAATCACCATCTTCAATGGATTTATTGATACGTGTTAAACTTTGATAAACAATGCGTCCAGCGCCAATATTCATGTGTCCAACTTCTGAATTACCCATTTGACCTTCAGGAAGTCCAACATCCAAGCCACTCGCTTCGATTTGTGTTGTTGGATATTGATTATAATAACGGTCAAAATTAGGTTTATTAGCTAGTTTCACAGCATTACCATGCTCACTTTCTCTATTTGCAAAACCATCTAAAATAATTAATGCAGTTGGTTGTTTAGCCATATTATTTTGCACCTTCTAACAATTGTACAAAATCATCCACTTTAAGTGATGCGCCACCTACTAATGCGCCATCGATGTCTGATTCTGCCATGTATTCTTTTATGTTGTTAGGTTTAACACTACCGCCATATTGAATACGTGTTGCATCAGCAACTGATTGTCCTGATAAGTCTGCAATCGTTTCTCTTACAAATGCACACATTTCATTGGCATCTTTTGCAGTTGATGATTTGCCAGTACCGATTGCCCAAATTGGTTCATATGCAATGACAACTTGTTTCAATTGTGTTTCAGATAATCCTTCAACAGCTTTTTTCACTTGGTTGCCAACAACTTCATTAGCTTTGCCACTTTCGCGTTCTTCGTCTGTTTCACCAACACAAATAATTGGAGTCATACCATGATTGAATACGGCATGTGCTTTTTTGTTAATATCTTCATTTGTTTCATGGAAGATTTCACGACGCTCAGAGTGTCCAATAACAACGTATTTTACGCCTAAATCAGCTAATGCTACTGGTGATGTTTCACCTGTAAATGCACCATTATCTTCATAAAAAGCATTTTGTGCACCAATTTGTAAACCTTGTGCTTTACCTTCATTAACTGCTGTTACTAAGGCATCTAATTGAATTGTTGGAGCACAAATGACAGATTCTACCTCTTTAGTATCTGGTAATGCTGGTAATTCATTAATAAAATCTTTAGCCTCTTGAACTGTTTTGTTCATTTTCCAGTTACCCGCAATAATTGGTTTTCTCATTATATACACTCCTATTAGTAAATTATGATTAATGTTTAATCAAGTTTTGCTCGTAAATTAACGATTATTTATTAGCAATCGCAACGACACCTGGCAGTTCCTTACCTTCAAGATATTCTAATGAAGCACCGCCACCAGTTGAAATGTGACTAAAGTCATCAGCATATCCTAATGAAATCGCTGCTGCAGCTGAATCGCCACCACCGATAATTGTGTTTGCATCTTTCATTTCAGCAATTGCTTCACAAACCCCAATTGTACCTTTTGCGAAATTACTGAATTCAAATACACCCATAGGTCCATTCCAAACTACTGTATGAGCGCCTTGTAGTTTTTCTTTGAATAATTCTACAGTTTTCGGACCAACATCCATCGCTTCTTGGTCGGCAGGAATGTTATCGACGGAAACTTCTGTAATCTTTGCATCATTAGAAAATTCTTTTGCAACTTTACAGTCTACAGGTAATACAATTTGATCTCCTGCTTTTTCTAACAATTCTTTTGCAAAGTCTACTTTATCTTCTTCTAATAAAGATAAGCCGATTTCTTTACCTTGCGCTTTGAAGAATGTGTATGACATACCGCCACCAATAAGCACTTTATCTGCTATTTTCAATAAGTTAGTGATTACACCAATTTTATCTGAAACTTTAGCGCCACCAAGAATTGCAACTACAGGTTTATCTGGGTTTTCTACAACACCACCGATATATCTAATTTCTTTTTCCATTAGATAACCTGCTACAGTTTCTAAGTGAGCTGCAATACCTACGTTTGACGCATGTTTACGGTGTGCCGTTCCAAATGCATCATTTACAAATACATCACCTAATGATGCCCAGTATTCACCTAATTCAGGGTCATTTTTAGACTCTTTTTTACCTTCTAAATCTTCAAAACGTGTATTTTCAACTAATAGCACATCACCTTCATTTAAATCTTTAATTGAGTGCTCTAATTGTGTTCCACGTGTTTCAGGAACAAATGCCACGTCTTTATTTAATTTTTCAGCTAATGCATTAGCTACAGGTTTTAAAGTTAATTCTGCTTTATCACTTTCTTCTTTAACTTTTCCTAAGTGAGAGAATAAAACGACTTTACCACCTTGTTCAATAATATATTTTATAGTTGGTAAAGCTTGAACGATACGATTGTCGTCCGTAATTTCACCGTCTTTCATAGGTACGTTAAAATCTGCACGTACAAGTACAGTTTTACCTTTTAACTCGATATCAGATACAATTTTTTTTGTCATGTAATCTTCCTCCTTTAGATGGATGAATAAAGTAAAATAAGCGGAGAAGCGTTGAGCTCCCCGCTTACTCCTAAGCTTATTGATTCAATTTCACAACGCTATACTTGTTAAACTAAAGTGAGCATCAAATTATTTAGCGTGACTTGCTAAATATTCTAATGTGCGTACTAATTGTGAAGTGTATGACATTTCGTTATCATACCAAGCTGCTACTTTAACTAATTGACGATCTCCAACAGTCATAACACGTGTTTGAGTTGCATCAAATAGTGAACCGTAAGTCATTCCGATTACATCAGAAGAAACGATTTCATCTTCAGTATAACCGAATGATTCGTTAGATGCATTTTTCATTGCGTTATTTACGTCTTCGATACTTACATTTTTATCTAAAACTACTGTTAATTCAGTTAATGAACCAGTTGCAACTGGTACACGTTGTGCTCCACCGTCTAATTTACCATCAATTTCAGGAATTACTAGGCCGATAGCTTTAGCAGCACCTGTTGAGTTAGGGATAATGTTTTCAGCAGCTGCACGTGCACGACGTTTGTCACCTTTTCTATGAGGCGCATCTTGTGTGCTTTGGTCACCAGTGTAAGCATGAATTGTAGTCATGAAACCTTCGATTAAACCGAATTCATCATTCAACACTTTAGCAACTGGTGCTAATGAGTTAGTAGTACATGAAGCACCTGAAACAACGTCTTCTGAACCATCTAAAGTATCATGGTTAGTGTTGTAAACGATTGTTTTCAAGTCACCTTTAGCTGGTGCTGAAATCAATACTTTTTTAGCTCCTGCATTGATATGTGCTTCTGCTTTTTCTTTATCTGTAAATAAACCAGTACATTCTAATACTACATCGATATCTAAGTCTCCCCAAGGTAATTTGCTTGGATCTGGCTCAGAAAATGATTTAACTTCTAATCCGTTAACGCGGAAACCATTCTCTTCAACTTCAACTTCTCCTGTGAAGCGACCTTGTGTAGTGTCATATTTTAATAAATGAGCTAACATTTCATCATCTGTTAAGTCGTTTACTGCTACTACATCGATTCCTTCTACATCTTGAATTCTTCTGAATGCTAAACGACCAATTCTACCAAAACCATTAATTGCTACTTTAACTGCCATTATAATGGCCTCCTTTAAAATGATATTTAAAAAGTGGAATCACTTTTTATTACTATTATTCGCGATAATACTTGCCGCTCCTTCATCTGTGATTAACACAGTGTTTTTGGGTGCAATCGAAAGATAAGCTTTAATTGCCTCTCCTTTTGATTTACCCCCAGCAACGGCAAAGATAAACTTTTTCGATACAAGGTCTTCTAATTGAAGTCCAATCGTTTTTACTTTGTGAACGATCTGCCCTTGTTCATCGAAATAATATCCAAATGCTTCTCCCGAGGCATTGTGATGTTGAAGTTTTTCAATAACTTCACTAGGTGATTGACGTCTACGCGCCATCTTCAGCGCATCACCAATGCCGTGGATTGTAATATTTGCTTCTTTAATTTTTTCTAAAGTGTGTATCACTGAAGGCTCTAACATAAGTGTATTATACGTTGTTTCACTGACATTATCTGGTACATAAAGCGTTGTATAATCTCCATCTGTTTGCTGTGCCATACTGGCTGCAATCGTATTGGCTTGATATACAACGTTTTCACCAAGCCCACCTCTTGCAGGTACAAAAAATACGTCGTAAGGTTGCCGATGCATAGCTTCACTTACGTATGCCATCGTTGAGCCACCAGTAACTGCTACAGTTGCATGATCGTATAAAACATCTTCAACTAGCTGTCCGGCTTGTTTAGATAATTCAATTTTAACCGTTTTATCAGTGTCTGAATCACCAGGAATGACATAAGCATCTTTAATGCCATATTTTTCTTTGATAATTTGAGCAAGGTGATGATCATCTGAATAAACGTTAAAATAACTATTGAGTTGGCGTACTGTCGTTTCACCAGCTTCAGTGATTTCCATACCTGTGGGTTTAACTTTGATAAGTGCTTGTTTCTTTAAAACATCTGTTTCAGACCGCAACACTCTTTCAGTTAAATCCATATATTCACTTAAACTACGTCTACCGACGGGTTGATACTGAGCGATAGTAGTGAGTATTGAAAAACGACGATACATCTTTTCAACAATTTCTGGGACAAGCTTTTGTTGAATTTTTATCAAGTTCTTCACTACTAACCTCCTCCGTTTCTATATACAAGGGTCAAGTTCTAACCATAGATTGACTTTTTACGTCCCTACTGGGACAAAAAAATATAACCTCTTATATTTGCTATAATACTACTATACATTTAAAAAAGCAAGAGAAATACTTCGGTCTTAAATAAAGTGAAATTTATACTTTTATAGTTCTATTCTCTATAGAAATATTTTACCCATTTTCTTTTTTTATTAATCATTTTCCACATGACATTTTTTAATTATATGTTAAACATAACATCATCAACATGCGTTTCTTTGAAACAATCTCCAATTATGCTTAAAATAAATATAAATTTAATGAGTTATTTTTCAGGAGGAATATACATGTCTAACAATAAACAACCAGAAGTTATAGACCCAGAAGATAAAAGATACAAAGATGACGATTACTTTAAACAAAAGAAAGAACATTCTCAAAAAAATCCATATCAATCATTTAATTACAACAAACACATTGGTTGTCATTTAGGTCCATTTGGTTGTTTAGGTGGCTGCTTATCAATCATACTGCTTTTGTCACTCATTTCATATTTAGTGAGCTTTTTATTTTAATCATTCTTTTTTTGTTTCATATGATTCTTACTACAATGATAAGCTGCGTTTCATTTTAGTGCTAAATTCACATTAATATTTATAAAAAACACGCACTGTATGTGACAGCACGTGTTCTAGAAATATAATTTTCTTTTTATATTTAATCTTCATCAGATGATTGCGAACTTTTTTCTGTGTTTGAATTATTATTTTGAGTTGAACGTTGTTGAGTATTTTGTTGCGTACTGCGTTGTTGTGTAGAAGGTTCACTCGTCTTCTCTTCTGTTGAAGGCTCAGATGTGCGCTCTTCAGTAGAAGGTTCACTCGTCTTTTCTTCTGTTGTTTTTTCTTCTGTTGAAGGTTCGCTTGTTTTTTCCTCTGTTGAGCGTTCTTCAGTAGTACGTTCTTCCTTTGTTTTTTCAGGTGAATCTTTTTCTTCCGTAGTTCTTCTTTCTTGTGTTCTAGGTTGCTGTGTCTGTTGGGTTTGTTGCGTCTGTTGTGTCTGAGGAACTTGTTGTGTTTGCTGTGTTTGCTGTGTCTGTTGGGTTTGTTGTGTTTGGTTTGTTTCTTCAGTTGATTTTTCTTTTTTCTTGTCTTTTTGTTCCTTAGTTTTTTCTTTCTTTTTGTCTTTTTCTTCTTGTTTTTGGTCTGCCAAACGTTCATTGGCTTTATTTGAATGATCTACGAATGCAAAAATTGCAAAAACTAACCCACCTATAAGTAATAGGACAATCAATCCACTGATCAGTTTTGCGAAACCACTCATTTTTTTATTATCTTTGTCATCAAAATTGTTATTTTGATTATGCTTAGGCATATGCTCCCCTCACTTCAATTTATATCAAATCATCATTTTCAAATGGCATTTAACTTCATGTTAGAACTATATTTTACACTATTTCATTGATTAAACAACCTTATTAACCACATTTTAATGTAGATGTTACTTTGATTTCCAAACTATAGTAAAATAATCACATACAACACTTTTATTGTAGCTTCAACTTAATACTAATCTAATTTCGAATATTGTTTCAATACTTTTATTTAAATTATTCTTTTACTATCAATAATATCATAACAGGATGTGACTAGATTTTGAAAAAGTACGACTTATTTAATGAATCAAATCAATCACAACAAAAGCCTACCCATTTGCGTCATATGATGAGCGTAAATGATAATGATGAATCAAAAATCCCAATTAAAACGCGCTATAAACTTTTTATACTTGTGCTATTTTTGTTTTTAATCGCTTTTGGCATTATCGGCTTATTTATTTTATAATATGTAGTACTTCAATTACACTATTATAATGACATCAAAATAATTTCTGCCGATTCAATGATGTATATTAAGAATCACAAAAAATTAGGCCTACACGATAATCGTATAGGCCTCTACTAAAGGGAGTCAAAATTTTACCTTCGCTAGTATATTATGGGGTATACTCGAAATAATTAAGAGATGATTAATTAATATCGAAGGTACCTTTATTATAACGACATATGATTTTATTTTAAATACATCTTTGACATAGTAAATGACATATTTTTGAACAAAATTCGAATAAATTTTGTCATACTCTTTATGAGATTTACTTGCATTTAAAACCTGAACGATTCCATACTACAATTCTATGAGGTGATACTATGAAACACTATCTAATTACAGGCGGTACTGGTCTAGTAGGTACTCAGCTAATCGAGGCAATACAACAAAGTGATTCCAAAATCACGATATTAACAAGACAAAACAATGCTACATCACATCCTAAAATCACATATGTTAACTGGTCAGAACCGAATTGGGAAAGCCAAATTCCAGATATTGATATCGTGATCAATTTAGCCGGTGCTAGCTTAAATAATCGCTGGACCTCCTCACATAAACAAAATATTATGTTAAGTCGATTACAATCTACTCAGGCACTATACGACCTTTTTAAAAACAGAAAGCAAAAGCCAGCTGTATTCTTTAACGCCAGCGCAGTAGGTTATTACAAACCTGATTTAACACGTACATATACTGAGCTGTATCAAACATTACCATTTGATTTTTTATCTGAAGTGGTATATCAGTGGGAACGTTTAGCACGTCAATTTGAATCATTAGGCACACGAGTAATTATTGGCAGATTTGGAATGGTACTATCAAATCAAGGTGGTGCATTACCATTGATGAAATTACCTTATGATTTAAATGTCGGTGGTAAAATAGGTAGTGGTAGACAATGGTATTCTTGGATTCATATTGAAGATTTAACAAGAGCGATACTCTACACCATAAATAATGAAAAAGCACGCGGTGTATTTAATTTCACATCACCAATTGCAGAACATCAAAATATGTTTGGTTATACCATTGCAAGAGAAGTTCATCGCCCACACTATACATGGGTACCTTCATTTGCACTCAGACTTATCTTAGGTGAAATGTCGACAGTTGTACTTGATACTCAAAAAGTTTTACCTAATAAGTTGCAAGCACTAGATTTTGAATTCAAATACCCAAATCTGAAACTAGCACTAGAAAATTTAGTTCATTAAGAAAGGGACTATTTAAAAATGAAACAAGATAGTATTAGCCATATCTTATTATTCATTGCAGGTTTACTCCTCATCACCAATGGTATTTTGGCATTTGAAAAACCTGCTATTATGATCGTCATTTCTATGTCTTTAGTAATCATTGGATTATTGACGTTAGTCATTTCGATTATTTTAATTTATAAAAAGAAACAAAATCTCTTAAATAAACACTAATCATACTTTCAAAATATTATTAAAAAAACAAGCCACACATGTCAACCACATCGTATATGCATCATGCATTTTAGAAATGGTCGTACATTGTCGTGACTTGTTTTTTGTTACTTGTATGTCATTATTATCTTACGCGATATATTATGATTCTGGCACCATAACATCATCGATTAAACCGTATTCTTTAGCTTCTTCTGCTGATAAGAAGTTATCACGGTCAGTATCTTTTTCAATTTGTTCAATTGATTGACCTGTGCGCTCAGCTAAAATTTTATTTAATTTAGCACGTGTTTTCAGAATATGATTAGCGGCAATTTCAATTTCAGTTGCTTGACCTTGCGCACCACCAAGTGGTTGGTGAATCATTACTTCAGCATTTGGTAAAGCAAAGCGTTTACCTTTTGCTCCTGCTGCAAGTAAGAATGAACCCATAGATGCAGCCATACCAATACAAATCGTTTGCACATCTGGTTTAATGTGTTGAATTGTATCATAAATAGCAAATCCAGCAGTTACACTACCACCTGGTGAGTTAATGTAAAGATAGATATCTTTTTCAGCATCTTGTGCTTGTAAAAATAATAATTGTGATACGATAGAGTTGGCTACGTTGTCATCAATTTGTGAACCTAACATAATAATACGGTCTTTTAATAAACGTGAGTAAATATCATAAGCACGTTCCCCACGGTTTGTAGTTTCAATTACTGTAGGTATTAAATTCATTAATATTGCCTCCTTATTTCTAACTGATAAATTTATTTTAACCTAAAAGTCAAATATGGTCAAAAAATAACGCTTAGAATTTCATTAAACATTATAAATTATTGTTGACCAACACTTATAAGATTTGTACACTAATATTATTGTTATTTACCCTTCGTAGTGTAATGGATAACACATAAGATTCCGGTTCTTAGAATAGGGGTTCGATTCCCTTCGAGGGGATTAGTAAGTCATTTTCTCATTTTCACCCGGTATCACTAGTTGTCAAAAATCTTGTGGTGTCGGTATTTTTATATTTTATAGTGTCATTCATTTTGATACGTTTTGAATTTCGCGCCCCCATTTAGTCCCCATTAACAATTTCGAATATATTAAATGATGAAAGATAACGCACTCAAACACTTTTTACTTTGATAAGTTGAAAATGAAATCTTAAATGCCTCTAATAACTTTACTTTTTATTGATCTTATATTGCTAACATTAGTTTACTTGCAACTATCTTTTAAGCAAAAGTAATAACGCTTTTTTATTACTTTTATCAAACCGTTTTAAAGCTAAACTTTCATCAATTTTCCAAACGTTTTCTACATACTCACTAAAAATGTACCCTCATTTAATTCTATTATAAAAAAACAAATCTCATTCATTTACAATTCATCCTATATAAGTATTGTATAAATAATTATCCATCTTAGAACTTCTTAATACAACACAAATCTTCTCTCAGAACGCAAAACACATCCCTACCTTTTATAAGATAAAGAAGTATGAGATTTACAAACTTATTATTACATTTATTACCATTTTTATATTGCTAAACATATATTCATATATATAAACATAAACAATATTAAAACTAGAGTTTTCATTAGTACACGCACTTTTTTTGAGCTGTTACTCAATTTTAAGTAATAGTGTAATAAAGAACAGGTAAAAAATCACCGAGTCTACAAATCTGGGGGGCAAATTGGATTTTGGCCTGCCCTAATGATTCATTCACTCCTTATGGGTTAGCATTTTACGTCCTCTCTATTTTACAAGTATTGCTATAGTTATTACCAGTTGGATAATCTAAATCACTCAGATATGAGTAAATTTTTTACAGACTCTTCAATTTAGAGTTCTCTAATATATTCAAATCCAAATGTATAACATCACGCTTAAAATTTGCTCAAAGTTATCAAATAACCTTAATGTATAGTTTTAACATTTGGTCTGCGTTGCATCAACTAATTAAAATACATATATTAGGGGATATTTAATGCGTCAATTTTGTCTAACTCGAAAATTATTTTTGTTAATAGAATCCCTAAGTAAAATGACAATCAACGAGCATGTAATGATAAATTTAGTTACTAACGCTCACCAACAGGTGAGTGTTTTTATTTTGCTTGACCAAACTATGAGGAAATGATAATTTTTAAATAGACATACAATTCACATTCCTTTATTATTATTATTAAAACACACAAGTAAGAAAAGACAGGCTTTGTGCTTGTCTTTTCTTATTAAATTGCATAATTTAAAATAATGTGTCAAATTGTAAAAATGGCCATTAAACATATAATTATAATTAACATACTATAGATTATAAGGTCTTTCTGGTCTGGATTTTTTCTTGTAATAATATAATCAAATCAGTCAACACACTTAACAAATTTATATGAAATAAGCCTATAGGTTTTTTATTTATTTAAAAATTCATTTAGTGTAGAGTTATCACTTTCTTTTTCAATAAGATTCTCTATATTTTCATTGTCATTTTCTTTTGAACTTATAAATCCATCATCTATTAAACTTTCAATTCTATTTTCTACTTCTTTCTACTTCTTTTGAGTTCCAACCTATTTTGTTGATTTCTTTTTTGTAATCCATATATAATCTCCTTGGTTATTTATTTGTAATATAATCAAATGTATAACATAAATAGCAATAAAGATATTAAATTAATTTAAATATTAAAAAGTAGATCAAAGTTATAATAACTACCTATAAATTATACTCACCTATTTAGATTTGGATCACTTATAATAGAGGACTGTTTTAAATAAGAAACTTCATATAAATCTGCTAACCTCTTAATAAAATCAATTAAATTTCTTTCATTTATTAATTGATTTTCAAAATCTGTTTTTAATTTTATAAATTTCTGTTTTTCTTGTTCGGTGCTTATCTTTTTGAAATACCCCCACATATGACAAAAGGCATTAATTATTGAACCTTTAGATGGTTTCTTACTTAATGCGTATTGAATTTTTTGCTGAACTAATTCGATTTCAGCATCGTTATTCATCAAATATCTAATGTCATTATAAGTATTGTGATCATGCCACAAAACTTCATATTTATATCTACTCCATAGTTTTTCTTTTTGAAGTCGTTTATTGATTTTAAATACCTACTTTCAATATTTAATTTAATAAAAAGGAATTCTTTTACTGGCTTCAATAATATCTTTAGTAAAGAAAAATTGTTTCCCTTGTCCAGTATATGCTGGATTAAGTATCAAATTTGCTTTAGCATTATATAACCATTCGGGATTTATTCCTGAATTCAAAATATCTTGAAACTCTTGAAACTCTTTATTCCAGTCTAAATTGGGTTTCATTTATAATCACCTCGTAAATATAATAGAACTCTAGTTCGTATATGTAAATAAAAAAAGACAGACTAGACCGTCTGCCTTATAAATTAAGAGTTATAATGCTAAAAACTGATAAATACATTTTAACATGACATTGAACTATCAAGCAAATAACCATCCCATAACATACTTGGGCAATTGTTATATGTAAAAATTAATAATTATAAAATAATATATATAGCTGTATATAAGTTTACTATAGCATTAAATATCAGAATAAGCCTATTTTATACTCACTCCAATGTGATTAAAAGAAAAAATTTAGTTGTATAATAACCAAATAAAAAAGACGACTTTAAAAGTCGTCTAGTGTGTATTCGTTTGAAAGTGATAAGTGAGTCCATTACCTATTATATACAATTTTAGTTATATTGCAAATATTTAATCATTTTAACTATTAACTTGTCTAACATCTGCTTAACTCTCTGCTCGCCTACTTCGAATATACGAGCCATATCTTTGTAAGTTTTCCCCTCTACCATCAGTAAAAACAAATTAAACTCTTTGAATGTTCCTACTGTTTCGGCGGCCAATTCTAGCTCGTTTAAAAATATCGCATCTTCTGTATTCATTTGATCTATACGCTTATGGCCAACTTCAGCACCTAACTCAAAGAAATCATCTGTTTCAATGGGTTTATCTTCATAATCATCGTTAATATGCTCGTGACAACTCAATATAAACTGTTTAATCGTCTTTTTATCATACATAGCCGATTTCACTCGCCAATCGATCTAATATAGACGTTCTAGCACGCAACAATGCCCTTTGTTTAATACCGATGATGTCGCAAATAACGTCATCTGATAAGTTTTCCTTGTCCCACCACGTCAACTTGATAACTTGTTGCTTTAATAAAGAAGAATCATTATATACAGCAGTAATCCCTTTAGCTATATCGCATATATTTCGATATTGAAGGTCATTAACGCTATGAGGTCGGTTAATATACCAGTCACACAATCTGTGATAGTTCAGCATGTACTTAGATAACATTTTATAATTTACATCTTGATACTCAATAATCATATAGCAAGCACCTCACGTTCATTTTGTAGGCTTTTACGTTTAGATTCGATATAATCGTTGTAAATAACTTTATTGGCTTGTGTGCGCTTCTCATTGCGTTCTGAACGCGCTTTATGATGTATTTGGTATAAATCTCTTTGAAGTTTCTCTATGGCTTTGTGTGGCTTATATGAGCCGTTTGATTGCATGTATTGAATAACGGCCTTTTGTTCATGCGGTGGGTAGCGTTTAATCAACTTTTTAACTAGGTTCAGTCGCTTATTGGATTGCTTTTTATATCTATCCAGTTCTTCTTTTTTATCCACGATCCAACATACCAACTTTTCTAGTGGATACGAAGTGGTGATAACGCCCATTACATCATCACAGGTCATATGCGATGTATTAAGGCTATACATACATTCGATTTGTTCCTCTATTGCTTGTATTTTACGATTAATAAACATAGGATTATAAGCAGTTAGCAGTTCGTATTCAGTAATCTTTTCAACGGGATAATATCTTAATACTTGCTTACAGGGTTTTAGATGCATGTTATAACCTCATTTCTTTATATAGTTATATAAACGCTTATAAGTTTCTGCAACAGTTACAGAAAACCATCTCTTTCCAAAATTTGGAAGGCATTATTATATATTTAAGTTTGTACAACGAGATTTGCTATTTATTAGTTTATACATTCCAATTAATTGTTGTTATGACTCTTGCTAAAATTACGCATCATATTTTTTGAGATTAAAGGATATACCAAAAACGTCACAACCTAAGTAGATAACAAAAATAGTTATGTAGTAACGGACATTTTTGTCTATAGCTAGATAAGTATTTAAAAATGTTGATTACGTAGCTATTACTCAAAAAAGAGTAACAGCTCAATTCGCCAAAGTTTTTCTAAACTATCAATCATCTTTGCCTATGCCAAACTCTTCATATACTGATTTAGGCTTCTTACCTGTCACAAAATCACCTACGGGATCATACTCATTTTTTGTCTTAGGTTCCATAATCTTGAGACGTGCCTCAACAGTTAAGCCTAATTTGGGACAAATGGCGTTCATTGTATTCACGCTATCCCTTTGTATTGTGTAATGAGGTGAGAGTTTACTTCCACGTTCAGTCACAACCACCATTCCTTTTTCTTGAATTTTGAGTGTGGCATTTTTGTAGTTACTATATGTTTGGCAATAAGTAGCAAGCAGACCTTTGTCTAAATCTTTTATAGGTAATTCATTAATAAGTGGAAGTACTCTATACCATTCTTGAATAGCATCATCGTCTAAAAAATCGGGTGGTTCTTTTGATAAAGGTGTAAGCTCATTCATAGCTTTCTCAGTCGCATTTCTTTGTTCTTGTACATCTTTGGTACGATAAGCTTTTTGTTGTGATAATAGTTTTCTCTGTGACATTTATATCATCTCCTATAAATATTATGTATTTTTTAAGCGAGCGCTCGCTCGTATTCTTTAGTAATAAAGTCAGCGCTGTCTTATTGTCGGAAAATCTCGACGCTAATTCTAAAGAATTCATACACAAATGCGACCACGTGGTCGTTTTTTAGTTGGTCGCCGTCCAACTGTTGGACTTCGTTGTAATTTTGAACGGAATTATAAATATTCTTTTTCATAACTTCTTTTTGTAATGACTTTGGTGCATTTAAGAAATTGTCTTTTTGAACGTTGTCCAGATTTGTGGACAACTCATTTAAATTAATATAGTAATAAATTTTAAACTTATTTAAGTTATTGCTTACGTGCAATCGATTCAGAACGTTGTGCTTGTTCCAGTTGGGATTGGAGTTGGGATTTTTCTTCCTGTTCTTGCTTGATTTGTTTTTTTAATTCTCGTAATTCTTTAACAGTCATTTCATCTGGTGTTTTAGTTTCTCCAGTTGATGTTGTGTGTTCTTTGGTACGCTCTGGTTCGGGTAACGTCGAGATTTCATAGAGAACATTTATACCTATTTGTTGCGACGTCGCAACATTTGAAAACTCTTCAGAAACCTTTATAAACTTGTGAGCTTGAGTTCTATCCATGTTGAATGTGCTAAGCCATTCCGACCATTCTCCATGAACAAGGTCATTTTCTTTCACATGTTTCAATCTACGTCCAATCTCGAATATCGATTGACCTGCAATGTTTTGGTAACTAACACTCACAATTATTTGCTTGTGTTGTATATTGCGCCTATCCACGAAAAGATGAAAGAGAATAATACAAAGCTTAATATTGTAAGCATTAATAGAGACGTAGTTATTTCATCAAAAACTAGGCTCTGTGAGAAGCTCTATATTGCATTGAATGAATAGTTACATGGATTACAGGTCATTACGTGCCGTAAATCGCTTAAATTAGACTATTTCGTTAGTAATCATTGTGAAAAAATACACAATTTTAACTTTTCATTTCAAGATGCGGTTACGGATAAGGCGGGCTCGTTTAATTCGTTTTCAAAAAGGCTGGGCGCAAATTCAACGCCTCCCTTTAAATTTAGAAATAATTTTTTCAAATTTCATTTTCTTTTTTATAATCTCCAGTATTATTTTCACTGCCCGATTAAATTATCTATCCGTTAAAATTTCCACCACTACTTTAATTATCTACTGGGCAAAATTAATTTACTTTCAATCTAAGTTTAGTTACTTTTTATTCTTTTCATACAACGTATTCTAAGCCCATTTAAGCCACATGTAAGATTGTTGAGTACAAAACATCTAAATAATAAATGTATGCTCTGTGTAGCTCTCTAAATGGCTACAAATGGCATTGTATAATGCAAAGTATTCATGCTTAATTATAACGTTTTGTATTTCCTAATTGCTTCTAACATTGTTCTTGCTTATCACTTTACGAACAACAATTATTATTTATATTTTTAAATATCATTTTGATTTTTTAATTTTTATTTTGAAATTAGAAATATTATTTTGAAAATAATTCTTTAAAACTTTTTTGTAATTCAAATCTGAAATTACTTTTTACATTTACTTTCTTCTCTTAATGAACTTCTTAACTGAATTGATTCAACAAATGAAATCATTTATCTTCTGAATTCAATCAACAATTGAATTTCAACAAATGAATTAACTTAAACAATTTATCTTAATTGGATTAATCATTCTTAATTAGAAATTAAATATCAATTACAATTCATTTCTTCTACAATTCATTTCTTCTCTTTGAATGTTGATGAACAATCACAATGAAACTTCTATGTGAACTATCTCATTAGTTGGATCTAATACTCATACTAAAAGTAGTGACCTTATAAACTGTATGCTTAATAACCCGACCTTTAATGTAGGTAGCTTAATCACTGCGTACTTTATTGTGCAGTCCTCTAAACTATCCACCTTAATAAGCAGTGTGCTTTAATACACAGTGTCTTTAATGCTTGGGCACTTTATAACAGATGGCGCTTTATTATCTATGCTCATTGTTTGCCTGCACCTTTAATACTTGGGTCTTATAACTGCATGTGCTTTTATATACTATGTTGAAGTATCTGCTACACATTGAATGCGTTCCACATATATCATTGTGATTACTTTCACATATATACTTTAAGAAAAGACCACCACCAATTAATAGTGATGGCCTAAACCAACGTACAGAAGAACTAGGAACAAATGAAAATAACAAGAGTTAAATGCCCAATGGCTAATTTAGACTTTAATACTGAGCGCTCAACATTAAAGATTTAGTACATCTTTAATATCTATATTATACCATGAACGCTGTTATAATACCACTTTACATTACCTAGTATTAATAGAAATTGCTTTTATTTTACCAATCTTTTCAATGAGCTTATTCATCGATGTCACTTCATCTGTATAGATTTGTACACTCTTAACTTTGTTCTGCTGCACTAACTTTATAAATTCTTGCATAATTGGTTTGTCATCCACTTCTATAGACAGTCCATACAGTCCTTTATTGACTACCACTGTTAAATTGCCACGATGTATCGATGCTAGGATATTACTATCCTTATTGTTGTCTAACATCACACATAGCTTGTCATTTTCTTTTAATGCTTGAAATACATTATTATCTAACTCATATGGTTTAAATGTCTGATAGTTAGGATCTACTGTTTGGGTCGTTCCCATTTCTACAGGTTTATCTGTCGTAAGTGCTTGTACTGTAATTCGATTCTTTTGCTTATTATATTTAACGTTATTATCTGATTGTTTGATTGTTGTTAGCATATACTCACATCCTTACCATTGTTTCTTGCCATAATGATATTTTTGGAACTCATCACGAGAAACGGTATCTAATGCTTTCTCCAGTTGCCATGCATAGCCTCTAGGAGTCGTTTGTTCGTCGTACTTGTTGCCATCACCTAAATTTATTTCATGGTCTAGCATTTGGCCTTTATACTGGTTGTGAATGTTACCAGCATTATTTTTCTCTTGCTTAACATAACGTTCACGAGATATACGACGACCAGCCTCATTTTTATTCTCAATCATTTTACGATACACTTTCACAACATCTTGCAGTTTATCCTGCATCTCTTTCGCTAGTTTTTGATGTTCATCCTTAAATCCTGTCATTTCTTTGTTGTATGCCTTGTAGAACTGGTCAAATTCTTCTTCAGTTACTTTATAATCTGATGAGTTAAGTTGTTCGTCGACTTCGATTAATTCTTGTTCTAAATCTGATTGTAGACTTTTTAATTTTGTTGCTTCTGCAAATTCATCATTATATTGATAATGTGTAATTTTACTATTAATCTGTTTAATACGATTTGTTAGCTGATGGTACTTCTGTTTAACCTCTTTTGCCTTAACACCCTTATCATAGATTTGATTATCAAAGATATTGATTGTATTGTCTTGTACTGTTTTTACCATAATTAAATGCCTTCTTTCGTTTTTGATTTATTATTCGCTTTATTGCACTAAAGTCTTTCTTATTTCTAGCATATTGCCTTACCAGTGAATCAAGATACCTAACAGATACATTGTTCACATGGGTAGGTAAACGCGCTAGAATCTGATGTGCTATCCGTTTGTGATTCATGAAAACACCCCCTTAACTTATTTTCTGTGTATTACCTTTAATATGGTGTGTCGGCATAACATAGTGACTATTTCTATCAATTTCTAACATACGTTTACCATCTCTGTATTTCTGCCAATATTTAGCATCTGCAGTGAGTTTATTAATTTCATCTAGTAAATAATTAATCGCTAAATGATCACCACGTAAATATATTGTCATATGCCCTACACTGTTATAGTTGAGTTTCAAATTGTACCCTCTTAACCACAAGAAAATTGATTCAGTATTTAACCTTGATTGCAGTGTTGCCTGTCCTAAACTCGACAAACACCAATCACATGTTATAAAGTCTATTTCTAAATAGTGATACTTGCCCTGTGTTTTATAAATGTGACAAATGGGTTTGTTAGCAATTTCTAAATTCTTAATATCATTAAAGTTGAGTTTCTTATTATTTAATTTGAATGATTCAGTCGGTATTAAATGGTTTACCATAATTTATTAGTCCTCCTGTTTTGAAATATGTTTAATAAGTTAATTCTATAATCACACGATTGTTACCGTTATTAGTTATTACTGTTCCATATCTGTTGCCACTATTGTATAGGTATCTCATTTTCTTAATCTCCTTTTTGTTGGTGTGAACCGTTCCGTTCTTACTCTCCCAATGCTTTCAAGAATCGTTCACATCACGGTTCACGTTTTTTCAAATAAGTGTGAACCACTCCACTCTTACTCTCCCAACGGATTAAGGGCAATGGTTCACGATGTTCACGTTTTTTTTGAAACATATGCCTTTATATAAAAGATAAAATACTTTACTTTTTATCTATATACATATGTATATTATTATTACCGTGAACTTCGTGAACTATCTACTCTAAACCCTTGACACTGTTGACTTCATGCGGTTCACGATTTCGATTTTTTACCGTGAACTCATCGTGAACTCCGTGAACTCTAATCATATCCATATGGATTGTGGTATTGACTGAAATCATAATCTAACTGATCTAAAACATCTTTTTTTATCATATAGCCATTGGGCTTTGTTCCTTTATGACTAATGCGTTTGGTACGTCTGCCATCTTTATCAATAATAAGATAATTATTATCGACCCAACCACCTGTGATATTGTTTACTTCGTCACCCAAGAAGTCTTTAACGGTTTGTGTAAGGATACATAAACCTTCTTTTTTATATATGGCCTTTACATCACCATGTGTAACTCGGCCGTATCCTTCGCCTTCAATGCTATTTCTATTTGCATCCAAGTAATCTAGTAATTCTTCCAGCATTTTTTTAGACTTATCAATATTTTTATTATTCTTTATCATGCTATTGAAAGCACTATGCGTAATAATGTATGGATCATGTTCGAAACCTTCAATATCATTTAATATTTCACCAGCCACTTGTAATAAAGCAAAACTTCTAGCGATTCTAACCATAACTTCATTACCTTCAGCCTTATCTATAAAAACTTTTTGAGCGCCCTTGAACGATGATTTATATTTATCCTTATCACTGTTATATTTTTCAATGAATAATTTACCAAGTAATCCATAATTGCTTTCGAATGTTTCGGCTATCTCATTAAAAATATCTTGTGACGTGTTGGGAAATGGATTATCTAACAATGTAATTACACGACCAGCTACGCCACCTTTTTCAGAAATATCTGGTGTTGAAACTTCCCCTGTAGATAATAAAATAGTATTCCATTCTTCAAATACATCAATACCTCTTTCTTTAGTAGCTCGCCCTTTTGACTTTCCACCCGAAAATTGGTAAAAAATCTGTGGTAAATCTTTATAGTTTGCTTTTCGAGTATCGTCCATAATTAAAGGGAATGAATTTAAAAATGCTGCCATTCGTTCAACACTGGTTTTTGTAGTGTTCCATTCCATTACTAAATCTTCATGCCAACCCCACACGCTTGCACAAACACGTTCTGTAAAAGTTTTACCTTTTGAAGTTCTAACTGCTTGCTCTATGATAATGGAATCTGTTCCAAATTCTTTAACTAATATTGAACCAACTGAACCATAAAACATCATCATAACCATTGGATTATCTTTGACATGTTTAAATAATCCATCTATATATTTTTCGATATTTCCTTTACTTCTAAACCCATCAATTATTTTTTGTTTACCTGGGTCAGAATTAAATAATTTAAAATCATTTTTATTATTATCTTCTACATAAGGTGAAATGAATTTTTTACCTATATGTCCTAATCGTGTAGCCACATCAAAATCTTTTATATTGTTCCAACGTCTGTATGCACTAAGGTAATGTACAAGAGAAGGCGATTCGTTTTGTGTAATTTCTAGCCCTTTGTTTGCAA
Organism: Staphylococcus sp. GDY8P119P; assembly: GCF_017892075.1. NCBI lineage: Bacteria > Bacillati > Bacillota > Bacilli > Caryophanales > Staphylococcaceae > Staphylococcus > Staphylococcus sp. GDY8P119P. The sequence goes on along the minus strand of NZ_JAESKJ010000006.1, from coordinate 307,961 downwards.
GCTCTACTATATTTCTAGCCTGCGTTATATCTCCAGCATTAACACGCAATTTATGTTTACCTTTTTTGTCCTCAAATTCTAATTCGAAATATATATCTCCTGTTTCGATATCTTGATAACGTTCAGTAAGAATAGGTGGCGTACTTGTGATATAAATATCCTCAATCTTATCTTCTTTTTGAACATATTCAGTAATTTTACGATAATATAACCATTTTCCTTTGATTAAATAAGGTTCTGGAATAGTTGGTTTATCTTTATTGATTTCTTGAAATTTTTCAAGACTATTCATAGTTTCAAATACATCTTCTTTAGTTACTTCCATTTCCTCTACTGTCATATCCCGTCCCCCTCTAGTTATTCATATGCTTTTTGAGTATCGAGTTAAATGTTTTGTTTATCTCTCCATCGTCCATAGGTGGATTACATGATTTGCCCCACGCTATCACAAGGCCATATACTAGGTTGGCATCTACATATCTTCGCAGTAGGTATCCACTAATTGATGCTAGCGCTTGATTACGTTCGCCTTCTCCTACACCAAACGCAAGATCACGCCAATAAGACGATGTTCGCTTAGGATATTTTATAATATTGTTCTTTTTAACATTAGAATCCAAGGAACCAGATGTTACAAATAATCCAAGTTGTTCAATCGTAACTGCAGGTGCATCGTTATATTTAAAAATAAATGGTATATTCTTATCTGGCCTCACTGGTAATGCCATAGCTCTTGATGGTTGGAAACTACCCTCATCAATTTTGTAGCCTATTTTACGAGCGAGCGCTCGCGTGTACTTCCTATAATCATCTGCACTCACAGGCTCATTTACAGGCACCATAAGGCGTATACGTGGTTTATCTGTAGTGTGGTTATAAGTTGTGTGGAATGCCCACGAATAGCCCTCTAATTGCTTATGAATGGTATCGTTTAATCCTCTGAAATCAGTTATATCATCATAATCAAGTGCTAGGACTGAACGGTACAAAATATTAGCATCGTTCCTTTGTTTTTTAATGATACGGTCATCTTTTTCACCATCTTTAACATCACCGTAAATGACAGTACCACGTTTATATTTATAGTCGTTATTTCTAACAGTCTGTAATGTATTGAGCCAATCACTCCAAAGGTGCTCGTCTGCACTTTCAAATGATTCAGCAGATAAATTTTTATATTTAACTACATTTATTTTAAAGTCGTTTTCTAAATTTATTTGGTTAAATCCCATTGAATTTGCCCTCCTACTGTTAAAACAAGGCGTGAAATGGTATAATTAAATATATAAATAAGCCAAGTCACGCTTGTTTTTAAATATTCCAAATTGTGTTTAAGCGTTATCTGTTGAGTTTGCCGACTGTACAGATGCGCTTTTTTCTTGCTTAATATTCATTTGGATATCATCGTGCATATGCTCAATATCTGTTCTAATAGCTTGTAAAGTCGATGAGATAATGTAATTTTGTTTAATGTTATTATTAACAGCTTGATGATAAACAGGTTGATTCGTTTTTATTGCATGTTCTCTATCATCTTCTAATTGTGATGATTCCATACCGATGTAGTCGAGAACGCTCTGAATCTTATTTCTCAAATCTGCAAATTCCACTGACTCGTTAACTTTTTCTGTGTATAACATGTTATTTACTCTCCTTATAAAAATTAATGTAATTTGGTCTATTTCTCTCGATCACTTTGATTAACTTTTCAATTTCTAGCTTAGCAAGATAAAGATTGTTTAAGTCGTCTTCTCGTGAGAAGTAACTAATTTCATTTGCTATATCATAATTTTTAACTCGCATTTTCTTTAAGATGTTTGTTGCATATACTGACATTTGAGCCATCGTTTCAAAGTCTTGAATCATATCTAAAATATCTAATTCACCAATGTATTTATCGTTTACGCTTTGATGTTTCATGTATTCTTGAATTAGTTCCATCTCATGTACTTCTCTATCATCTTTACTTAAATTTCTATTATTGATACGCTCGCTTATTAGCATTAGTGTAATCTCTCTGCCATATTTGCTTTTAAATTCTTTAATTTTCATATTAATTTTCCTCCATCATTTCTTCATCATCTAGGTATACGTCATACTCATCGTCGAATTCACCATGAAATTCATTTTTACTAACAAAAATTCTAGATTCATCTTCAACAGTTAGGCCATATAGCAATTCAGCGAGACATTCTTCATAACCTAATTGTTTTAACGCTTCAACACGACGGATTCCGTCAATAATATATAAGCCATCTTGTCTTACACTGACTGTGATGTAACCTATAGCAAGTCTGTTGAAATTTTCCACAATACCATCAGCATTTGGATTATTTGTGGAACGATAACTATAATCTACTTTCAAATCATTAATTTTAACTGTTTCAAATTTTTTATTCATTTTGATTCCTCCAAATTTTCTAATTTAAGTCCGTATGCTGTTGCGACAATAAATAGTGCAAAGGCTACGTATATATCACTTAGTACACCTATAAAAACTGTGCCTATTGATAATATAAGCATGTATAACATGTATCTTTTCATTTAATGTCCCCCTAAGAGTTATATATTTCATTAAAATTTTTCTTGATATACTCTTTCATTGGTTCTGCTAAAAACTTGTAATGATCTGCTTGTGATTTAGGCTCATGTACATACCTTTCAATATCCTTTTTAAATTTTGGATTTAGCAATAGTTTTTTCATAATTGAATTCCTTGATAATTGCATGTGTGACTGTAAATCTTTGAATGACCACACAAGTTTAGGTTCATTGATAATCACAATACTTTCATTTTCTTGTAGTTGTTCTTGCATTATTTTCACCTCCTTATTAAGCAGTAGCTTGTGTATTTAAGTATTTATTGTAAATGGTTTTACTGACTGAAATATCTAAACCAAATTTGTTAATAGAAGTCATTAAATCGACTGTGTCATCTAAAATTTGTTGTCGAATAATTAACATATCTTCACTCATTTGATCTTTTTTTAAGGCTTTATCATAACCAAATAATGTTGAAACACATTTATTAACTACAGTCGCACATTTTATATAGCTAATTTTTTGGGGATTAGATAAACCTTGTTGCAAAACGTCCATAGCTTTTCGTTGATGTTGCTTATCCATTAAGTGGAATACTTCATGTTGCTTTAATCCGATTGATTGTCTTAACTCTCTAATAACTTGCTTAACCCACTTTTTAAATTCTTTTGCTTCATCACGTCTGCTATTCCAAATAGCTTCGTAAATACCAAATTCTGAAAGTATCGTTGTTTTTTGTTGTCCTCCAAGGGTACTCACAATGTGAACCCCCTTTTCATCTTCATCAATCATACGATTCATATTAGTTGTGACACTGTATCCTAATACATTTGCAACATCACCTGCTATTGCCCAATACTCCCCGTCTTTTTCAATAAAACGAATTTCTTTACCGTCAAAAAATTGAGTAATCATTTAATTCCTCCTATATTTGTAATTCTTGAATAACATTAAAGTTAAAAATTTTTTCCGGCTTTTCATTTAAACCTGAAGCGATTTTACTTATTGTTTCTAAACTCGGATTAGTTTTTTGATCCTCTAATTTATATATTGTAGTTCTACTAATACCTGATTTAACACTTAGTTGAGTAATTGAAATTCCCTTAGATTTTCTTATTTCTTCTAATTTGTTATTCATGATTAACACCTCCTATACACAGAATACAAAATTCCAAACAACATGTCAACCATGAATAACAAAAAAATATTTGGCTAATTTTGTTAATCCTGTTAATCTTGAAGTACAATAATATTATTGACATAAATTTCAGTAACTTATAGGAGTGTCTACGATGAACGAATTCGGAAAAAAAATAAAAAAGTTACGCGGTGAAAAATCTATTCGTGAAGCAGCCAGAGGCATTGGAATAAGTCATACTTATTTGGATAGTTTGGAAAAAGGCTACGATCCCCGAACTGGTAAGGAAAGAAAACCAACCATAGATGTTATAAGCAAAATTTCAATTTACTATAATTATGAATTTAGCGATTTAGTTGATTTAGCAAATGTTTTTGTTTCACTTAATGATTTACCTGAAGAACAGAAAAAGATTCAAGCACAAAAAATGTTTTCAAAGTTTGAAGAACACCAGAACTTATCGAACAAAAATGTTAAGAAAACTCTACAAAATATTATCAATAATGACATTTCATCAAATCAATCACGATTTTTAGCTAATTCTTTAGAGTTTTTAAATGATTCGGATGAAGACGATATCAGATTCGTTGGTATTCTCCTTTTAATGTTAAATAAAAACAAAAAATGTGAAAATGAAAATGTTTACGAAGACCTAAGTTTTGAATTCAATAAATTTTTAAAAAAATATCTTAATATAAACCGAGGTGATTAAGTGGCATACATTGAAAAGCGAGGTAAAACATGGAGATATTCAATCTCATATGTAGATGATGAAGGTAACCGTAAAAAAGTTCAAAAAGGTGGTTATCGCACTAAACAAGAAGCTAAACGAATTGCAGAAGATTTAGAATATAAAATGAGAAATGGTTATGCTGTAAGTAATGATATAACATTTGCAGATTACTTTTATCAATGGTATGAAGTTAATAAACTACCACACGTGTCAGAATCAACTAAAAGACATTATGAATCTGCATACAAGCATATTAAAGACCATTTCAGACACAAGTTATTAAAAGATATTAAACGTACTGAATACCAAAAGTTTCTCAATGAGTACGGTTTAACGCATAGTTATGAAACGATTAGAAAGTTAAATAGTTATATACGTAATGCATTCGATGATGCTATACATGAAGGTTATGTTATTAAAAACCCTACATACAAAGCAGAATTACACGCATCTATTCCAGCCAAAACAGAAGAAATGAAGTTTATTAATGAATCAGAATTCAAAAAACTTAAACATTATTTTGAACAAAAAAATACCACCTCATCACTTGTGCTATTAGTAGCACTTGCAACAGGTGGTAGATTTTCAGAAATTGCTAAATTGAAACGTGAAGATCTGGATATTAAAAATAATAAAATTCATTTAAGAGGTACCAAAACCGAAACATCAGACAGAATAATAAGTATTGATACAGTAACTATGAAACGTATTCAATCATTTATTGATTCACGACCTACTAATATCAGTGGTTACATCTTTACTGTTGATGGTAAAACGATAACTAACGCTGCTGTAAACAAAGTACTGAGAAAAGCATGTGCTAATCTAAATATAAAAGAGATAACTATTCACTCGCTAAGACACAGTTTCTGTTCTATACTCATACATCATGGCTTTTCAATACTATATATATCAAAACATTTAGGGCATTCCAATCCAGCCACGACACAATCGATTTACTCCCACTTACTTCAAGAAACTTATGAGCGTGAAGATGAAAAAGCAATGAAATTACTAGAAACTATTTAAGCCACTTAATTATAAATATTAGGTGGTTTTTTACTATAATTTATTTTTCAGTCCCCAAATAGTCCCCACAAAGTAAAGAAAAAGCTTATATAACAACGTTTAATAACTTTATAATATGCCCTTCGAGGGGATATTTTGGATAATCTTCCTTAAAACCATCAAACTGAACATTGAAGTTTTCGGGCTTTCATTGACATTTACTATCCGTTGATGAAAGTCTTTTTTTATTTTCACACCATGAAAAATACCAAACCAGTAGATTTGAAACTCGCTGTTATTCAAAACGCTTAAATTTCAACATTTAAGCGTTTAAGATTTTGTGAAAATGATTTTGTATTTATTTATCAATATTTAATAACTTAAGCATAACACTATTACTTTACATTGATAAACGTGCTGCCTAAGACATCTCGCACATCATGAATAACTAAAAAGGCATTTTCATCTACTTCATTGACTAATTTTTTCACTCTTGTCACCTGAGATTGCGGCACAACAACATATAACATCGTTGTTTCCGTTTTTGCATAACCACCTTTTCCATTTAATAAAGTTGAGCCCCGACCAGTAAAGGAATTAATTTTGTCACTGATGATTTCATTCTTATTAGATATGATTGTAACGCCTTTTTTAGGATTAAAGCCTTCAATTATAAATGAAGTCGCTCTTTCAGTAATGAATAGCATAATAATCGTAAACAAGACATTCTTTAATGGTAACACCATCAAGAATGATAAGACGACAATGCCATCTAGAATAAAAATACCTTGTGATGTCTTCATTTCTGAGTATTTACTTATAATTTTAGCAATTACAGATGTGCCTCCAAGAGTACTCCCTGTAGAAATTACAAGTCCAGCACCTATTCCTATAATTGCACCACCAAATACAGAATTTATAACAAAATCATCTATCCCTAAATTAATATTTTCAGTTACTCGTAAAAAGAATGAGAGTGCCGTGTTTGAAATAACGGTATAAACAGCGATTGTTTTACTTAAATACTTCCAGCCGATAAAAACGACTATGGTATTAATAATCAAAGAAGACCAAGCTGGAGAAAATCCCAAAGTGTATTTTAAGGCTAGCGCAATACCTACCGTACCGCCATCACCCAAATTTGATCCAAGTAAAAAGCAATTTACACCTATAGCGTTGATAAACGTTCCAATTAAACATAAGATGATACTTTTATAATGATTTTTTATTAATGCTGTCATTGATTCACTCCCATTCTATTTCATTTAAATTTTAATCATGTCACAGACTATCTGCCATAACCTGTACTAAATATGATACTTAGCTGTACCTAACCTTAGACTGCAATAGCATACGCTTAATCTTCATAATCTATTTGGTGTCAACAAAGTAAGTTGATGCTTCAGAAAATACAACTCCGTTTGAATCATATTAAAAAAGACACCTCATATGAGGCGTCATATATAAATCTAATTAGCATATTATAATATCAAAACGCAGTTTTTTTCAATAACATTTTAATATATTTTTAAAATTAATTTTATCACTGGTAATAAACGCCATTTTCTTTTACAGACAAATGATTAAAGTTCAATTGTTTCACCACTACGAATTTTATCAGCCATTTGGTTTAATTTTCTTAAACGATGATTGACACCGGATTTAGAAATTGTACCTGTAGACATCATTTCGCCTAATTCTTTCAGAGAAATTTCTTGATGCTCTATGCGTAACTTCGCTATTTCCCGTAATCGATCAGGAAGATTATCTAAACCAATTTCTTGGTCGATTAGTTGAATACTTTCGACCTGCTTCATCGCTGCACTAACGGTTTTATTTAAATTCGCCGTTTCACAATTGACCAATCGATTTACGGAATTTCTCATATCTCTAACAATACGCACATCTTCAAATTTAAGTAATGCCTGATAGCCACCGATTAAACTCAAGAAATCAGAAATTTTTTCAGCTTCTTTTAAATAAGCAATGCTTCCTTTTTTTCGTTCTAGATGTTTAGCATTGAGTTCATATTCATTCATTAAATTCGTAATACCTTCGGAATGGTCTTCATACAATGAAAATATTTCTAAATGATAAGAAGATGTTTCTGGATTATTCACTGATCCACCCGCAAGAAAAGCACCTCGTAGATAACTTCTTTTCATTTCATCTTCACGAATCATCGCTTCATCTATTTCATGCGTAAAGACACCATTTTTCAATATACCTAATTCATCTAAAATTTCTTTAGCACGTGCTTTAATTCTACAAATATAAATATTGTTCTTTTTTAATTTCATTTTTTTTCTTACAAGTAGCTCTACTTCAACATTAAACACTTTTTTTATTAAGGAATATATCCGTCTTGCTGTCGTAGCATTTTCAGTTTGAACATTAATCACAAATTGTTGATTGGAAAGACTGAGTGCACCATTCATCCGTATAAGCGCACTGAGCTCTGCTTTTGCATTTGTTTCATCTACTTCTATTCTAGTCAGTTCATTTTTCATTTCTGATGCAAAGCTCATACATCTTCAGCCCCTTCTTATCTAAGTTTAATACTTAGTTTTTTTACGATTTTATTTATCTCGTTTAAATTCAATCGTTTCTGTCTCTCTCATAGCGATCTCGTAAATCATTTTAGACAAGACCTCTGTATTGTGTCGAACATAATTTTCTTGTGATACTTCCACCAAGTTTTCGTGCGTAAAAACTTTGATGTTTTGTGCTTCCATATCACTCATATTGCATTTAACTGGAACTGCCCCATCTTCTTTATAACGTTGTAAGACATCAGTGTTAAAAGTTTGGGTACTACATATAGCATAGTTTATACATTGACGACCCATGTGATTATGTATTGCTTCGACATGATCTAAGGCAGTGTAATGATTGGTCTCACCAGGTTGTGTCATAACATTTGATACATATAGCTTAGGCGCATCACAATTTAATAACGAATCCGCAATACCTTTAACGCATAAGTTTGAGATTACACTTGTATATAACGAACCTGGTCCTAAAACGATTAAGTCTGCATCCTCTATCGCTTCAACCGCTTCTTCCATAGGTTCTACATTTTCTGGTTCTAAAAATACACGTTCGATTTTTTTATTTTTTTTAGGAATTTTTGATTCACCATAAACAATTTCGCCATCTTCCATCACTGCATTTAAGCGTACACTAGAATTTGTAGATGGTATCACACGGCCTCTTATATTTAAAATTTTACTTAATTCTTTTACTGCATGGCCAAAATCATCATTTATATTCGTTAATGCAGCTATCAATAAGTTGCCTAAAGAATGACCTTCAACTTGATTTTCTTTAAAACGATATTGAAACAATCTTTCAATTGTTGATTCAGAATCACTGAGTGCTGAAATTACATTTCGTATGTCACCTGGTGCAGGAATATCCATTTCATTTCTGATTTTCCCCGTACTACCTCCATCATCAGCAACTGTGACAATCGTCGTAATATCTATCGGGAAGTCTTTTAAACCACGTGCTAAAACAGATAAACCTGTACCACCGCCAATAAGTACAAGTTTAATTCTTTTCATTTTTTCGTTTCACGCCACTTTCAATTTGAGCATCTCTATGATGCACATATACATTATAGTCAAAATTTTCATTAAGCTCTGCACCAATACGTTTTGCTAAAGCTACAGAACGATGCTGGCCTCCAGTACAACCAATCGCTATCACAAGTTGTGATTTACCTTCTTTTTTATAACCTGGAATCATAAATTTTAATAAATCCATTAATTTCTCATAAAAAATATTTGTTGCTTTCCATTTCATAACGTAATTATATACTGCTTCATCTTCACCAGTTAATGGTCTGAGTTCATCTACATAATGCGGATTCGGCAAAAATCTCACATCAAACACTAAATCCGCATCCATTTGAATACCATGTTTAAACCCAAAACTTGTTACATTGATATTAAATGTTTGATAATTACTTTGATTAAAGTAATCTCCAATGCGCTTACGAAGCTCTTTAGGTTTCATAAATGATGTATCAATCGTATAATTTGCTAAACTTTGAATTTCAGCGAGTAAGCTGCGTTCTTCTTCAATTGCTTCAATTAATGAGCGCTGGCCTTGTTCGTTTAATGGATGTGCACGTCGCGTCTCTTTATAACGCGAAATCAACTTTTCATTGGATGCTTCTAGGAACATCATATCAACGATAATGTCTGAGTTGCTTTTGATTTGATCGATTTCTTTAATCAATGATTTGAAAAGTTCTTTCCCTCTTAAATCAATGGCAATGGCAACCTTTTGCAACGAAGGATTTCCTTGACCCATTAATTCTACAAACTTCGGCAATAGTATTGGAGGTAAATTATCTACACAAAAATAACCGATATCTTCTAAACTTTGAATTACAACCGACTTACCTGCGCCAGACAAACCAGTCACAACTAATAATTCACTTTTAGTCACTTCTTTTTCTTCTCGTTGCATTGCTTTACACCATCCAAAGATTATTTTTAATATTCCATTTATAATATTGGAATTTTTTATCCATATACGCAATCGTTTTAACTTAGTCAGTTTATGACCACTATGCTATCACATTATATTTTACATGAAAAACGACTTTGGTAGTAGTTTTATCACTTAATTCACCTTAACTGCTATTGCAGACTAACTTAAAAGTAACAAAGTTGTTGCCAAAAATGTTAAAGGACCTTTATCTCTTTTTCGATTCACATCATTTATGAAAAGCAGCATCTCTTTACGACGTTTTAAAAATCATCACGCATACATCTGCATAAAAAAACTAAAACGCATAACTAGCGAATACTTCAACCTTAAAATGCGATTATGTAAAAAAGCTAGAATGCTCAACCTACATGATTCGTGTAAGGTTGGTACATTCTAGCTCTGTCTGAATCTCGTTATTATTTAATTAATTACAGTAAATAACGCTTTTATGCCTATGCTTCTATAACATCTTTTAATTCTTCAATATATGAAATTGCACTTTGTGCTGCAATACTGCCATCGCCTGTTGCAGTTACGATTTGACGTAGACCTTTTGCCCGTACGTCACCAGCAGCATATACGCCTGGTATTTTCGTACTCATATCTTCATTAGTAACAATATAACCTACTTCATTTGTAATGCCTAAATTTTCAAATGGTGCTGTTAGTGGTTTCATACCAATGTATACGAAAACACCATCAGCATCTAATGTTTGTTCAGCACCATCTTTAGTAGATTCTAAAGTAACTGAACCAACTTTGCCGTCTTTTTCATTGATTGTTTTTAGAGTATGGCTCCAAATAAAATCGATTTTATCGTTTTTAAATGCACGATCTTGTAAGATTTTTTGCGCACGTAGTTCATCTCTACGGTGTACGATTGTTACACTATCAGCAAATTTTGTAAGGAATGTACCTTCCTCAACTGCTGAATCTCCACCACCGATAACAAATAATTTTTTGTTTTTGAAGAATGCACCATCACATACTGCACAATAACTTACACCGCGACCGCCTAATTCTTGTTCACCTGGCACACCAATTTTTTTATATTCAGCACCAGTAGATATAATCACAGCTCGTGCAGTAATTTCACTGTTTCCAAGATTTATAACTTTGTATTGACCTTTATCTTCTATTGATTTGATATCACCATATTGATATTTTGCGCCAAATTTTTTAGCATGTTCAAACATTTTAGTTGATAAATCTGGCCCTGTTATCATTTCAAAACCTGGGAAATTTTCAACTTCTTCTGTATTTGCCATTTGTCCACCTGGCATACCACGTTCAATCATTACAGTACTTAAGTTTGCACGCGATGCATATACGGCAGCAGTCATACCAGCTGGTCCTGCGCCTACAATTGCAACATCAAAATCCACTTGTTCAGCCATTTAAATTGCCTCCTGTTTATTAATTCATTATACGCATTATATACGATTTCTTGCATTTCATAAAATTATATGCTTACCAAATAATCTATCGTTTTATTCAAACGATAAGCTGTTATATCAAACCATTCCAATACTTGTTGCTTCGTAATCTTAGCATCCATACTACGATAATACATATAAACAAAAGCTGCCACATAATCATCTACATATGTTAAATCTGCTTGTTCTGCTATAATTGCCTCTGCTTTATCAATCCATACAATAAATAATTCTGCGTTATTTTTCAAATATTCAATATTATACAACATTAACATGCCTCTATGAATGAAATCTAACTTATTTAACTGTAAACCTTGAATAAGATAAGTTAAATATAGTTTTTCATAATCATTCATATCTTCTAAGACAGCCCATATATCTTGTGTGAGTAGTACTTCACGACCCTTTAATTGATTTAACAAGAAAATCCCGTATAACCTATGATGACTATCATCACTTAATAATAGTGGTAACACTTGCTCGTTAAAGTACGACTTGCTTTGTTCAATGACCCAAGGTGCATAACCTACATCTACCTTAGATATTTCTTGTAACTTGGACCAAAAAAATTTGCTATCTTCAATATTATTGAGATGATAATGATTATGGCTCAACGCATTATACATTTGTATAGAAAGAAATTTCCCTTTTCTATAAAGAGGTTGTAACAATTTTTGGGAAGCTTCATATTGTTTTAAATAACATAGGACAATACCTAATTTGAATGATTCATCATCATTCATAGGTACAACTTTACTTAAAATATTTAAATACCGTTGATACTTTTCTTGTTCATTAGTGTTATACAATAATAATGTGTAATGGCAAAGCGCATGTACATCAGTATTGTCCTCATTAAGCAAACGTTCAAACATTACTTTAGCAGTATCATATTCATTGAGATAAAGGTAACACATAGCTAATAAATTTCTAACCACTCGATGATCTTGAATCGCTTCATTTTGATTCAAAATAAAATTTCTTGCTTCAGGTAGTCTACCTTGTGAGAATAAATATTGAAAAATGAGTTGAACAGCAAATAATTGACATTCAATCTCTATCTTTTCTTCTGAGTTATAAGTAACTTCAAACATTTCTTCTAGCTCTTCTTGGTAATCATCATCTTCTGCTAAAATGACGTAATTCATTCCAAATAAAAAGGCTTTATTTGCTTCATTTAGTGTAATATTCAGTTGACTGAGTTGATAGTAACTATCCATGACTGATTCTTGCTTTGCAATCATTTCATAAAAAATATGTTCTGCTCTATTGTTATAACCAAGATGTGCGAGACACTCTGATAATTTTACTTTAATTTCAAAAACATCAAATTCCTGGGGTGACATTTCAAGCACTTTTTCATAGTATTCTGCTGCCTTTTTATAATCTTGTTGTTGATATTTTTGGTCCGCTAATTTCCTATAAAAAGGACTGTCAAGCTTCATTGAAATAATTTTATTGTTGTTTTGCGCCATCCATGTTCACCTCCTGTATTTAGTCATTGTTTCAGTTGCATTGGATTTCCGTACGCCAATGTGTGATTAGGGATATCTCTAGATACTACAGTACCGGCACCAACCTTCACATAATCCCCAATTTTCACACCAGGTAAAATGGTTACATTGGCTCCGATTAACGTATGATTTCCAATATCAACATGCCCTGTACGAAATTCATCCACTAAAAACTCATGCGTCAAAATAGTTGTATTATAACCTATGACACAGTTTTCACCAATCGTGATATATTCAGGATGCAATAAATCAGGTACGACTTTAAATGCAAATGCACTATGTCTACCTATATTCATATTTAATAAATTGCGATACATCCAATGCTTTAATTTCACATTAGGTAAGTAGCGACAAACTTCAACAACTACTGTTTGTTTAAACATTTTGACGCGGCTTATATAACGATACATATGCCACAACGGATTTTCACCGTCAACTTTTAACTTTTTTAAGTCACGCATTATATTCTATCACTTCACCTTTTGCTTTGACCATGTTAAAGGGCCAACATCTTTATATCGTGGTGCATTATATTTCAATCTTCTAACTATCATAAGGACAATTCCAGCAACTATAAGCACGACAGACATCAGTTGAGCAACACGTATATCTCCAGTGAGCATTAAACTATCTGTGCGCAAACCTTCTACAAAGAATCTACCTATAGAATACCAGATAAGATATAGTGCGAAAGTATCACCTATACGTAAGTGTTTTCTTAATGAGATTAATATAACAAATCCTAGAATATCCCATATAGATTCGTATAAAAACGTCGGTTGGTAGTATTGGCCATCAATATACATATTGTCAATAATAAAGTCCGGTATATGGATATTTTCTAAAAATGATTTAGACACAGGACCACCATGGGCTTCATGATTCATAAAGTTACCCCATCGACCAATACCTTGTCCTAAAATCAAACTTGGCGCAATCACATCACCAATTTGAAATGGATTGATATTTTTTTGTTTACACACGAAAATACCTGTGATAAAACCACCAATTAGACCACCGTGGATAGCGATACCACCATACCAAATCATTGGTATTTCTATTGGATGTTGTGCATAGTATGGCCATTGAAAAATAACAAAATAGATTCTGGCTGCGATAAAACCAAAAATCGCACTCCAAAAGATGATATCAATCAATATATCTTTATCAAAACCTATGCGTTTAACACTTTCTTGAGCGATAAAATATCCTAATAGTATACCTGCGGCGATGATAATGCCATACCAATGAACCGAAATAGGACCAAGCTCAAATGCGATTGGATCAATATAATTCAATAACATCATTGATTCTCCTTATTGTTGCTACCGTTACGCATAATTTCAGCATTTAAGCGTTCATTGAATTCTTCTGCAGTGTTAATGCCCATAATATTAAGTCTGTAGTTCATCGCTGCAACTTCAATAATCACTGCTACGTTACGACCTGGTCTAACCGGTATTGTCTTTTTAGTAATCTCAGTATCTAAGATGCGCAATGTTTCCTCATTCAAGCCAACACGGTCATACAATTTATCTTTATGCCAATTTTCCAAATGAATATTTAAACGTAAACGCTTTTCAGTCAAAATGGAACCTGCACCAAACAGTGTCATGACATTAATAATACCTAAACCTCTAATTTCTAATAAATGCTCTATTAATTTAGGTGGCCTACCAATCAATTCATCTTTACTTATTTCTCTAATTTCTACGTTGTCATCCGCGACAAGCCTGTGACCACGCTTGATTAATTCAAGTGCTGTTTCACTTTTACCAATGCCTGAGTCTCCTGTTATAAGCACACCGACACCATACACATCTACCAACACACCGTGCAATGAAGTTGTTCTTGCCAGCTCATGTTCTAAGAAAGTCGTTAAACGACTCATTAATTGCGTTGTTGCAACTGTTGATGTGATAAGCGGTGTATCAAACTCTTTAGCTGATGCTACAAGCTCTTCTGGCGGTTCTAAATCTCTTGTCACAATAATTGCTGGTGTTTCTGGCCGGCATAATTTTTTCATGCGTCCTTTGCGCTCTTCATCAGGTAGTAGGTTATAAAATGACAACTCTGTTGTCCCTAACAACTGAATGCGGTCGGATGCATAGTGAGAAAAATATCCAGCCATTTCTAATCCTGGTCTTGATATATCTGTGTTTTTTATTTGTTTATTTAAGCCTGACTCTCCAGCTATAAGCTCAAGGTTAAAGCGTTCAATTAAACTCTTTGTTGTTAACATAGATTCACCTCTATTAATATTTCTCCTGAAATTACATATGTCATTATCATATCAAAAAGGACTGATAATCTATATAAAAAAGTACAGAAGTCCAAAATAAATCCTATCGTAAACATCATACCTTATATTATTTATGAATGAAATTACTGTCACTGATTTAAACATTTAATTTATTTTAAATCATTGCGTTGACCACCCAACATGTCTAAATAAATTAAAATATTAGATATCAAAAAATACTCCATACATTCTGACATATGATGATGTCTACTTGTATGGAGTAACTAATATTTTATATGTTATTACAAAGTTTATTCAATATAACGTTATGCTTGAACAGTATCTCTTTCTAAAACTGGTTTTAAATATTGACCAGTATAGCTACCCTTCACTTTTGCGATATCTTCTGGTGTGCCTGTTGCAACAATTGTGCCACCACCATCACCGCCTTCTGGACCTAAATCAATAATGTGATCAGCCATTTTTATAACGTCTAAATTGTGCTCGATGATAACAACTGTGTCACCATTATCAACCAATTTATTTAATACTTTTAATAATCGACTAATATCATCAACATGTAAACCAGTGGTTGGTTCATCTAGAATGTAGATAGAACGACCTGTAGAGCGTTTATGCAATTCTGAAGCAAGTTTAACACGTTGTGCTTCACCACCAGATAATGTCGTAGCCGGTTGTCCTAAAGTAACATAACCTAAACCAACATCAACTAATGTTTTCAATTTACGATGTATTTTAGGCACATTTTCAAAAAAGTTTGTTGCTTCTTCGGCAGTCATAGCCAAGACATCTGCAATGTTTTGACCTTTGTATGTTACTTCAAGCGTTTCACGATTGTATCTAGTACCACCACAAACTTCACAAGGCACATAAACATCTGGTAAAAAGTGCATTTCTATTTTAATGATACCGTCACCTTTACACGCTTCACAACGACCACCTTTAACATTAAAACTAAAGCGGCCTTTAGAATAACCTCTCACTTTTGCTTCATTCGTTTGTGCAAAAATATCTCGTATATTATCAAAAACACCAGTATAGGTTGCTGGATTAGAACGTGGGGTTCTACCAATCGGTGATTGATCAATATCAATAATACGATCAAGTTGGTCTATACCGTTAATTTCATCATAATCTCCTGGTTTGACTTTAGATTTATTAATCTTCTTAGCTAATGACTTATACAATACTTCATTGACTAATGTACTTTTACCAGAACCAGACACACCTGTAACAACATTCATCGTTGAAAGTGGAAAATCTACACTGACATCTTTCAAATTATTACTACGTGCGCCTTTGACACTAATCTTTCTATCCGTAACTTCACGACGTGATTCTGGCACCTCAATTTTCTTCTTACCACTCAAATATTGACCTGTTAATGAATTTGTATTTGCCATAACTTGTTTAGGCGTACCACTAGCAACAATTTCACCACCGTGTTCACCAGCACCTGGTCCTACGTCTACTAAGTAATCTGCAGCACGCATCGTATCATCATCATGTTCAACAACGATTAAAGTGTTACCTAGATCGCGCATTTCTTTTAATGTGCTAATTAACCGATCATTATCACGTTGATGCAAGCCTATAGAAGGTTCATCTAAAACATATAATACACCAGAAAGCCTAGAACCAATCTGAGTTGCCAAACGTATGCGTTGCGCCTCACCACCTGATAAAGAGCCAGATGCACGATTTAAGGTTAAGTACTCTAAACCTACGTTATATAAAAATTCTAATCTCGAATTAATCTCTTTTAGAATTTGATTGGCAATTTTTCTGTCTTGTTCTGACAATGTGATATGTTCATAGTTATACAATGCATCTTTAATTGAACGTTCTACCACTTCACCAATGTTTTTCCCGTCCACATATACTGATAAGGCTTCACGGCTTAATCGTTTACCGTGGCAAGTTTCACAAGTGAGTTCTGTCATGTATTTGCTCATCATTTCTCTTACGAGTTCTGAAGGAGAATCATGATAACGTCTATTGATATTATTAATCACACCTTCAAACGCCATTGTACGTTTTCTCGTTTGGCCATTTCGTTGCTTGAATGTAAATTCAATTTCTTTATCTTTGGAACCATAAAGAATAATATCCTTTTGACGTTCAGTTAATTTTTTGAATGGTTTGTCCATATTTATTTTATAGACTTCACAAACACGATTTAATAATGTTGGATAAAAGTCTGAACTTGATGATTCCCAGGCAACGATTGCACCTTCATTCAATGATTTCTCTTTATCAGGAACGACTAAGTCTAAATCGACCATCAGTTTTTGTCCTAAACCATCACAAGTCGGACAAGCACCGAATGGGCTGTTAAAACTAAACATTCGTGGTTCTAATTCCCCGATTGAGAATCCGCAAATAGGACAAGCATGATTTTCGGAAAATTTCAACTCATCGCCACCAATAATATCTACAATTAAGTTACCTTCAGCTAATTGTAACGCCGTTTCTATAGAATCTGCTAGACGTGTTTCAATACCTTCTTTGATTACAAGGCGATCTATGACAACTTCTATCGTATGATTCTTATTTTTATCTAAATTCGGCACTTCATTAACATCAATAATTTCGCCATCAACACGCACACGTACATATCCCTTTTTACTAATATCATCAATTAATTTTTCGTGCGCACCTTTTCTATGAGTTACTACAGGCGCCAGTAATTGAATCTTACTACGCTCTTCAAGTTGTAAAACTTGATCGACCATTTGTTGCACAGTTTGAGATTCAATTTCGATACCATGATTTGGGCAAAATGGCTTCCCAACACGCGCATATAACAGACGAATATAATCATAAATTTCAGTAACTGTTGCAACTGTAGATCTTGGGTTTTTACTCGTTGTTTTTTGGTCTATTGAAATCGCAGGAGATAAACCTTCAATCGTATCGACATCTGGCTTGTCCATTTGTCCTAAAAACTGTCTTGCATAAGCACTTAATGACTCTACATATCTACGTTGACCTTCTGCATAAATCGTATCAAAAGCCAATGAAGATTTGCCTGATCCAGATAAACCTGTTATAACTATAAGTTTATTTTTAGGTATTTCAATATCAACATCTTTTAAATTATGGGCACGTGCCCCTTTAACTACAATGGATGGTTGTTTCATTTTCGTCACCCTTCTGCTTTTAATTCAAACAACATATCTCTGAGTTCAGTTGCTTTTTCAAAGTCTAAGTCTTTAGCTGCTTGCTTCATTTCTTTTTCTATATTATCAATCGTTTTCTCACGCTCTTTTTTCGTCATTTTCTTAGGTACTTCCGTACGTTTTGCTTCGTTTGTTTCATCTGTTTCAACAGTAGCACTGATCACATCATGAATTTTTTTATTAATAGTAGTTGGTGTAATATTATACTTTTCATTATATGCTTGTTGAATCGATCTACGACGCTCTGTTTCATCAAGTGCATAGCGCATTGAATCCGTAATTTTATCACCATACATAATCACTTCACCACCACTATTACGGGCTGCACGACCTACTGTTTGGACAAGTGATCTCTGAGAGCGTAAGAAACCTTCTTTATCTGCATCTAAAATAACGACTAGTGATACTTCTGGTATATCAATACCCTCTCTTAATAAGTTAATACCAACGATCACATCGTAGGTACCCACACGTAAATCTCGAATAATTTCAATTCGCTCTAAAGTTTTAATTTCTGAATGTAAATAATTCACTTTAATGCCTGCTTCTTTCATATACGTGGTTAAGTCTTCACTCATCTTTTTAGTCAATGTCGTTACTAAAACACGTTCATTTCGTTCAATACGCGTTTGTATTTCGCCAAGCAGATCATCAATTTGATTTTCTGTAGGTCTCACTTCAATTTTAGGATCTAATAATCCTGTTGGACGAATGATTTGCTCCACCATTTCATCTGTATGTTCTAATTCATAAGGTCCTGGTGTAGCAGATACATATACGAGTTGTTTCGTTTTTTCTTCAAATTCTTCAAATTTTAACGGTCTATTGTCTAAAGCACTTGGTAGCCTAAATCCATGATCCACAAGTACTTGTTTACGCGCACGGTCACCATTATACATACCTCTAATTTGTGGTAATGTCACATGTGACTCATCAATCATCACAAGCCAGTCATCTCCAAAATAATCAAGCAATGTATAAGGCGTGGAACCCATGGGTCTAAGTGTCAAATGTACAGAATAATTTTCAATACCTGAACAAAATCCCATCTCTCTCATCATTTCCAAATCATAATTCGTTCTTTGTTCTAAGCGCTGAGCTTCAAGCAATTTATTCTCAGAACGCAATTCTGATAATCGTTCTTCAAGTTCATTTTCAATACGTTGGATGGCAGATTTCATTTTTTCTTCTCGTGTAACGAAGTGAGAAGCTGGGAAAATAGCAAAATGATCGCGCTCTCTCAACACTTCTCCAGTTAAGTAATTAACCTCACGTATTCTATCTATTTCATCTCCGAAAAATTCAACGCGAATACACATTTCTTCACGAGAGGCAGGAAATATTTCTACAACATCTCCTCTAACTCGGAACGTACCACGTCTGAAATCTATATCATTTCTTGTGTATTGCACATCTACTAATTTTTTAAGTAACTCGCTTCTGTCCATTTCCATACCTACACGAACACTAACCACTAAGTCCCGATATTCTTCTGGATTACCTAAACCATAGATACAGCTCACACTAGCTATGATAATAACGTCATCTCTTTCAAATAGTGCACTTGTCGCAGAGTGACGCAATTGGTCAATTTCATCATTAATTGACGCATCTTTTTCAATAAATGTGTCAGTTGATGGTACATACGCCTCTGGTTGATAATAATCGTAGTAACTGACAAAATACTCGACTCTATTTTCAGGAAAGAATTCTTTAAATTCACTATATAATTGTCCTGCTAACGTTTTGTTATGGGCGATGATTAAAGTCGGTTTACCAACTTGTTGAATCACATTACTCATTGTAAATGTCTTACCTGTACCCGTAGCTCCAAGTAAAGTCTGATGTCTCTTACCCGCATTCACACCATCTACAATTTGTCGAATCGCTTCTGGTTGGTCCCCTTTAGGATCAAAATTCGATTGCAATTTAAATGGGTAGTGTTCCATAATGACACATGCCTCCTATTATATTTCTATCCGTTCGAACATAGTTTAAATATTTCATTTAATACGCGACTTATTATAGTGGCTGTAACTATATTTTACTTAAGTATACTATTAACAGTTTACATTTTAACAGATTTATTACCTTTAATACAAACATTTGTTCGCAAAAATGATGTTTCACTAAATAAAAACAAACACAGTATAATACCATGTTTGTTTGCGTTCATAAATTTTTATTCAGATAAAATGAAGTTAAATAATTATATACCTTTCATCATGCTATTACAATTAAGTTGCTTAACGCTTAATACTTAATCATCTTCTTTTTTATGGAGTTCTAGTTGGTCAATAATTAAGTAACCTGCTAATAACGAAGCAACGTCTATAAAAATAATCCATTCATCATGAAAAAATCCTTTTTCAATTGAAGTACCTATTAAAATCAAAGTTAAAATCGTACCTACCCATTTACTTCTAGTCAGTACGCTAAACAATACGACAAGTATGCATGGAAAAAAAGATGCAAGTATATACCAGATCATTCATGTCACCCGTTCCTATTATTTAAAATAGACATCGTTGTTTCTCGTAATTCCGATTTCGGTATAAATCTCTCTGTAAGCATTTCAGGAATAATATTTTCTATAAAATCTTGTACTGAATTCAAATGATCAAATTGCATGATTGTTTCTAATGACATTTCATATATTTCAAAAAATAGTGGTTCAGGATTACGTTTTTGAATTTCACCAAATGTTTCATATAACAAATCAATTTTATCAGCAACTGATAAGATTTGACCTTCTAGCGAATCGTCTTTTCCTTCTTGCAGTCGCTCTCGGTATATGGATTGATATTGCTCTGGTATTTCTTCGTTTATAAAATGATCTACCATTTCTTCTTCTACTTGTGAGAATAATTTTTTTAATTCTCCACTCGCATATTTGACTGGCGTTTTAATATCCCCTGTAAAAATTTCGGCGAAATCATGGTTTAAGGCTTTTTCGTATAAGCTTTTCCAATCTACTTTATTGCCGTGATATTCTTCTACTGTACCTAAATACTGAGCAATTTTAGTCACTTTAAAAGAATGTGCAGCAACATTATGCTCAAAATATTTAAATTTCCCAGGCAATCGTATTAATTTTTCTAAGTCTGATAAACGTTTAAAATATTGATGTACTCCCATGATAGCGCCTCCTCATTTATTTAATGATTGATTATACTTGATTTTATAATATCATTCCATATGTAAAATGTCTTTTTAATGCCGTTAAATATCATCAAATCGTTCTAATTTTAAAATATAACTTACTTTTTAGTCTTTCAAGTTTTACTCATTTTACAAGATTCAAAAATAATAAGACTGTAATAAATTTTAGTGAAAATCATATTGAGTGTAAAAAATACTGATTCTGACACGTTTAGCCTGCACGCAGGGCCTCTAAAATAATAAGCCCGAGACATGTTTATGTCCCGGGCTATACATTAAGAATATTGTTACAATTGCAGATGAAACTGCTAGATATAAGTTTTTATTTTTTAATGAATATAATTATATTGTCCTGAATTGTAAATCGTTCTATAGGATTTTTGTCCCAAGCCTTGCATGTTCATCTCTGAAACTAAAATGGAGCCATCACTGTTTTGACGTTCTACAATCCCTACATGACCATAATTTCCAGCGCTACTCTGTAAAATAGCACCTACTTCAGGTGTAGCATTAACCACATAACCATTTTGACGCGCAGCCGATGCCCAGTTATTAGCATTGCCCCATAAATTGCCTATAGATTTACCAAGTTGTTGACGTCTATCAAAAGCATAGTATGTACACTGCCCCCAAGCATAATAATTCTGCCCACCGGCTACATAGTGTTTTGATTGATAGCTATTATTGTGAAGGTTGTGACTATTTGAAGTGGTATTGCGCTCATCAACACTGTTATTTGACCAAGATTGCTGCTTTACTGGTATATAATCGTTCGCTAATCTTGTGAAAGCATTACTGTTTTCAGTTGTTACCACTGTTGTGAATGGATCATTATTCGAGTCACTTTGTACGTATGCACTCTGTAGTTGGTTGTCTAAATGTGACGATCCTTTTTCAGAAACTGCAATGAGTTGCCCAGGATAAATTGTTTCAGTAATGAATGGATTTAATTGATAAAGTTCATTTAAACTGAGGTGATGTTTATTCGCAATACTTTGAAGTGTATCGCCTTCTTTAACTTCTACAATATCTTCGTCAGGTAATACAAGCGTTTGCCCAACCTTAACCGACTGCACAAATTCCATATGATTCAATGATTGTATCGTATGAGTCGTTGTTGCGAATGCATGCGCTATATTTGATAAATCCGTATCTTCTTTCACTGTATGTACTTGATCAGCTGACGCTAGACCATTCATTCCAAAAAACAGTGCTGCAGAAGTTACAGAAAAAGTTAAGCCTTTCTTCATGATGTATTTCAATCCTTTGCTGTCTAATTTTATTCAATATTTAATCAATCATAATATAGCATATTCTCTGAATACTTTTACCCTTGTTATCGTTTTGTAATGCAAAAGATATTTTTGAATGAATCCCCTTTTAACGCTTTAATCATAGCTTTCTTATCTTTATCACAATAGTTTTAATCACCTTTGAATATCTGTTAACTTTAACTGTAATATTTAAGTTTGTATTTTACATATAAGTAGTAGTTTATCTAAAAATTACTGAAATAAATTAAGCAGTCGTTTCGTATGAACGTGTCAGTCTTGCCTACTTTATACTGCTATAAAAAATATGAGTAAGTTAGAAAACAATAAGTTATACATTGGTTTCTAGCTCACTCATAAAGTTATGAATAATAATTGTTCTATTTAAGTATTAATCTTTTTCTGAATGATTCAGATTCATTTGCTTGCGTAGATAAGCTTCGATAAACGGTCCTAAATCACCATCCATGACTGCATCGACTTTACCGGTTTCTTCGTTTGTTCTATGATCTTTAACCATTGCATATGGATGGAATACATAAGATCTAATTTGACTTCCCCAACCGATTTCTTTTTGTTCTCCACGGATTTCGGCCATTTCTTGTTCTTGTTCCTCAATTTTTAATTGATATAGTTTAGACTTCAATGTTTTCATTGCAGCCTCTCTGTTTTTGATCTGTGAACGTTCATTCTGGTTATTTACCACAATACCTGTTGGATGATGGGTAATTCTAATAGCAGATTCGGTTTTATTGATATGTTGACCACCTGCGCCCGAAGCTCTAAATGTATCAACAGTAATATCATCAGGATTGATTTCTACTTCTATTTCAGTGTTATTAAATTGTGGTATGACATCACATGAAGCAAAAGATGTATGTCGACGACCAGATGAATCAAACGGTGATATGCGTACGAGTCGATGTACACCTTTCTCGGCTTTTAAAAAACCATATGCATTATGACCTTTCACAATCATTGTTACACTTTTTACGCCCGCTTCATCTCCAGGTAAATAGTCTGCGATTTCAACTTTAAAGCCTTTTTGCTCACAGTAGCGTTGATACATTCTCAACAACATATTTGTCCAATCTTGTGATTCAGTACCACCTGCACCAGGATGCAATTCAATAATTGCATCATTCGCGTCATAAGGCCCATCTAACAATAATTGTAGTTCAAATTGGTTTAATTCGTTTTGAAAATGAGTGACGCTCGCTTCTAAATCGTCTTTCATCGACGTATCGTCTTCTTCTAACAATAATTCTCGTGTCGTTTCCATATCTTCTATATTTGCTTCTAAATCTCTGTACGCATTGACAACAGATTTTAAAGCATTATTTTTATCTATTACGTCTTGCGCTTTATCTTGATTATCCCAAAACGAAGGATCCGCCATCATTTCTTCGTATTCTTGTATGTTTGTCTCTTTTTCTTCTAAGTCAAAGAGACCCCCTAAGTTGTTCTAACTTTTCTTTATAAGCATCTAAATTACGCTTAATTTCAGATAATTCCATTATGCATCTCTCCTAAATTTTTCGAATGAAGTATAATTACTAAATTAATTACTAGACTATCATACATATGATACAAAATATAAACTGTTAATTTCAACTTAAGCACCAAATCGCTGCTAGCTTATGTTAAAAAAACATCTTTCACAGTTAAACGCTACAATTTAACTGTAAAAGATGCCTGACATATAAAAATAATTCAAATAGTGAAATCCTGTCTCACATGTGTATCATATTAGATAAACTTAAGCGCCATGACAGTTTTTATACTTTTTACCACTACCGCAAGGACATGGGTCATTTCTACCTATATGTTCATCTTTAACATAAGGCTCTGCTTTCGCTTTTTCTTTTCCATCTTCTGCTGATACATGCTCAGCTTTACCAAAATCAGTTGTCTTATCACGTTCTACGTCATCTTCAACGGAAATCACTGATTTTAGAATATATTTACTTACGTCTTCTTCAATGTTTTGCATCATAGTATCAAATAATTGGTGACCTTCATTTTGATAGTCACGTAGTGGATTTTGTTGTCCATACGAACGTAAGTGAATACCTTGACGCAATTGATCCATTGTATCGATATGGTCTGTCCAATGTGTGTCAATAGAGCGAAGTAAAATCATACGTTCAAATTCATCAAACTGACTACCAATTTTTTCTTTTTGCTCTTTTAATGCTATTTCTATTTTTGACCATACAACCTCAAAAATATCATCATTATCTTTTCCATTAATATCTTCAACTTTTAATTCACCTTCATTCAAGAAGACGTCTTCTACATAGTTGATGAATGGTTCATAGTCTGGATCGTCATCTTCTTCATTTACATAATATTGAATACTTCTTTCTAATGTAGAGCGTAGCATTGCGTTAATTAATTCGCTACTTTCATCGCTGTCAATAATATCATTACGTTCACTATAGATAATTTCACGTTGTTTACGCAGTACATCATCATACTCAAGGACACGTTTACGAGCGTCAAAGTTATTACCTTCAACACGTTTTTGAGCTGATTCAACAGCACGAGAAACCATTTTAGATTCAATTGGTGTTGAATCATCCATACCCAATCGATTCATCATATTTTGTAAACGTTCCGAACCAAAGCGCACCATTAACTCATCTTGTAACGATAGATAGAAACGGCTATCACCTTTGTCACCTTGACGACCTGAACGACCACGTAATTGGTCATCTATACGACGTGATTCATGGCGCTCCGTACCAATTACTGCTAAACCACCAATTTCTTCAACACCATCACCTAATTTGATATCCGTACCACGGCCAGCCATGTTGGTAGCTATTGTCACTGCACCGCGTTGGCCAGCACTTGCGATAATGTCCGCTTCACGTTCGTGATTTTTCGCATTTAAGACATCATGACGTACGCCATGTTTTTTCAATAAGTTAGAAATATATTCACTTGTTTCAACGGCAACAGTCCCTAATAAGACTGGTTGACCTTGTTTGTGCTTTTGAATGACATCTTCTACAACTGCATCAAATTTACCTTTTTGACTGATATAAATTAAATCTGGCTTATCAATACGTTGTACTGGTCTGTTCGTAGGAATTTGTGTAACTGTCATATTGTAAATATTTCTAAATTCTTCTTCTTCTGTTTTTGCAGTACCTGTCATACCAGATAATTTATTATACATTCTGAAGTAGTTTTGGAATGTAATTGAAGCCATTGTTTTGGATTCGTTTTGAATTTTCACACCTTCTTTAGCTTCAATCGCTTGGTGCAATCCTTCTGAAAAACGACGTCCAGGCATTGTACGTCCTGTAAATTGGTCAACAATCAATACTTCGCCATTGTTCACCATATAATCTACGTCTCTTTGTAACGTAACATGCGCACGTAACGCTGTATTAATATGACTGATGATATCAACATTTTTCACGTCGTAAAGGTTATCAATTTTAAACATACGCTCTGCTTTATCAATACCTTGTTCTGTTAATTGCACAGCTTTTGTCTTTTCATCATAATTATAATCATCTTCGTTTTTAAGCATTTTAGCAAAAACATTTGCTTGCGTATAAAGTGACGTTGACTTCTCCGCCTCTCCTGAAATAATAAGCGGCGTACGTGCTTCATCAATTAAGATTGAATCTACTTCATCAATAATCGCAAAATTAAGTGGTCTCATCACGCGTTCTTCTGCATAATTCACCATGTTATCACGTAAGTAGTCAAATCCTAATTCATTGTTGGTACTATAAGTAATATCACATGCGTAAGCTTCTCTTTTCTCTGCAGTAGTTTTACTATTTAAGTTCAAACCAACACTTAATCCAAGAAATTCATATAATTCTGCCATTTCTTCACTCTGTACACTAGATAAATATTCATTGACTGTAATAACATGTACACCGCGTCCTGTTAACGCATTTAAATAAACTGGCATTGTCGCCGTTAACGTTTTACCTTCACCAGTTCTCATTTCAGAAATGTCGCCACCATGAATGGCTATACCACCCATAACTTGCACTTTATAAGGAATCATGTTGAACACACGTTTTGACCCTTCTCTTACCAATGCAAAGGCTTCTGGTAAAATATCATCTAAAATTTTATTTTGCTTTTTAATATCGTCTTCTGCTTGAACTTGCGCTTGAAAATTTTTTGTCTTTTCTTTAATTTCTTCATCAGTTAATATCGACATATCCTCTTCTAGTGCAAGGACTTTGTCGGCTAATTTACCAAGGCGTTTTATTTCTCTTTTATTGCCATCTGCAATTTTTGATAAAAAACCCATTCTGTTCGCTCCTTTAGCTATATAACTCTTAGTTTACAACAATTTATAATATCATTTATAAGCCTAAATTTACACTTATTACGTTTATCGTGCCATCTATACTATATTTACTTACATGCTTTTGAATACAAATTATAATATTGACTCATTTAAAATATACACAACATACATGTTCACTTTCAAATTATTACATAATAACACAGCAAAAAATGAGCGTCCATGATTTCACTCAATCATGGACGCTACTACTTTTATAAATATGATACTAATTTAATTAAATTATTCAGTTGTTTCAATTAGTCCATATTTGCCATCTTTTCTTTTATAAACTATGCTCGTACCATCTGTTTCACGATCTGTAAAAATGAAGAAATCATGGCCCAATAAATCCATTTGCAATACTGCTTCTTCAGAATCCATAGGTTTTAAACTGAAATTTTTTGAACGAATAATCTCAATTTCACTATCATTGTCATCATTTTGAAGATTTTCTGCTTCTTGTTCTTCAGGTAATGATGCAAAAGCTTCTTGTTCGTCATTTTTTCTATTTTTACGATTTACACGCGTTTTATATTTTCTAACTTGTCTTTCCAATTTGCTATTAATTAAATCAATACCAGCGTATAAATCATCATGACGTTCTTCCGCTCTTAGCGTAACATTTTTCAATGGAATAGTTACTTCTATTTTAGTTGCTGAGTTTTGGTACGTTTTAACTTTAACGTGTGCAGTTGCATTTGGCACATTGTTAAAGTAACGTTCTAATTTACCAATTTTCTCCTCAATATAGTTGCGAATCGCATCAGTAATAGTGAGGTTCTCTCCGTGAATTTCAAATCTGATCATAGTAATCGACTCCTTTAAAACCTCTATATTGGTAATAGTGCTTATTTCTATAATACCACGAATAACCTAGCGTGCAAACGTAAACACATCGAATTTTCTGATTTTTCTATCAAGTAATAGCTGTGCCGCATTATGAACCGTTAAGCCCGTAGTATAAATGTCATCGATCAATAAAATACATTTTCCTTTTAAATCCACACTTTGTTCCATTACAAAAGGATTGGGTCGTTGCATACGTTTTTGTTTACTTAATTCTGATTGTTTAATATGTGAGTATGTGGCAAGCAGACAATGATACTTAACTTTTTGTATGTCTAATATTAGTTGTACGGGGTTAAATGTTCTTTCTTTATCTCTAAATAAAGGAGACGGTATGGGGATAATGTAATCATATTTGTAATGAGGCAATTTAACTTTTTCTGCGATTGCAACATCTCTTTGAAATTTATATTGTTGAATCATTTCTTTTACAATACCGTCATATCGGTAATAACAATACAATTTATTCATTAATTTAAACTTCGAAGCTAACTCGGCACAATCCGAACATAATATTTCAGTTTCATTGCGTAACTTCAAACATGTTGCACATCGATTCGTCGTCTTTAATTTCATTACCTCCCAGAGATGATTGCAATCATCGCACAATTTTGAAGCCTTTTTGTAAAACGTAAATGCATTTAAAGGTTCTGAATAATAGATGTGACAATATAAACATTTCGCAGTCAATCTATCCACCCTCTTTTTTGTGCAAGTTGATTCATTTTCCTTATCTGATATTGAGCTTTAATCATAGATAGTGTGATCCCTTCATGCATACAAAATACACTTCCTGTAGGTGCTTCTGCTTTTCTTCCAACTCTTCCTGATATTTGAATGATGGCACTCGTTTCAAACTGATGACTGTTTATGATTACAACATCGAGTTTTGCCATAGTAAAGCCTCTTTCTAAAATGGTAATGGTGAAAACAACGGTATGTTCCCCGTTTCTCAAACGTTTCACCTTATCAAAACGAAATACATCATTGCTGTAGACATATGTTAAAGATGGAATTTCAGCTTTATATAACTGATACAGTTGTTTCATTAAAGTAATATTGTTAAAAAAGACTAGCGTATATCGTCGTTGATTGACTTGATGTTGTAAAAATCGTAATAATTTATATTGCTTTTTATTGGGATTGATTCTAAGGAATTTAAATTGAGGCACGGGTAAAGGATGTCTATGAAAACGCGCAGGTAATTGAATAATTTCTAAATTGCTAATTTGTTTCATTAAAGCTTTTGTTGGTGTGGCAGTCATTAATATATGACAGTGTTTTAACTTCGAGGCATGCTGCAATGCTTGTATTAACGTTGGTTCTGTAGGTAAAGGAAAGGCATCTACTTCATCTACAATTATCACATCAAAATGTTGTTTGAAACGATAGAGTTGATGAATTGTGGCGATAACAAAATGGCCATTATATTGTTGCTGTGATGATTGATGCAATACATCTATTTTTTCTTCGTGAAAAGCTGCCTTAATCCTCATGCTGACTTCTAAAACAACATCAACTCGAGGAGATACAATTGCGACATTATAACAGTGGTTCCGCGCAAATTTAATTCCTTCAAATATCATCTCAGTTTTACCTGCACCTGTGACTGCATGGAGCAATAGTGAACGAAAGCCTGCAATCGCTGATACAATTTTGTCAGATGCAAATTGTTGTTGTTCTGATAATTTGAATGGTAATTGATAATGACAAGGTGTCATTACATGCTGACTTTCTATGATATAGATTTCAGTTATATTATCCATTCTACCCATATTGATACAATTTCTACAGTAGACAATCTCCTTATCTAACACTGTTGATAGATATTTGTAAAAATGCGTTTGTCGGCGTGAGTGACATTGAGCACATGTCCAATAGCCATTATCTAATACCACACCTTTCGTTGTTTGCTTTATACGTTCATCTGTTAATAAGGATTTATCATTAATCATTCTTCCATAATATTTAATTGTATGTTTCCTCCAAACCAAAAAGCGAGTCAAAAATTAAATTTCACTTTAATTTCAAAGACCCGCCATAAAATAAATGATTTATTTGTTATTCGTACAGTAATTTAAATGCTAAACAACTCATTTGTCATATTATGGTTGGCATCGATGACTGAACGAAGTGTTGGTTTCACTATACATCTCTTGCAAAAATACTACTTTTCTTAAAAATGATAATAAGACTTTTGAATCTATAATTTAGTCTATACGAATAGATCTACCAGTGAAACCTAAGCCCATACCGCCTGGTCCTAAATGAGCTGCGACCACAGGGCCTAAATTTGAACGGTGTACTTTATATTGTGGAT
Organism: Staphylococcus sp. GDY8P119P; assembly: GCF_017892075.1. Taxonomy (NCBI): domain Bacteria; kingdom Bacillati; phylum Bacillota; class Bacilli; order Caryophanales; family Staphylococcaceae; genus Staphylococcus; species Staphylococcus sp. GDY8P119P. The sequence continues at coordinate 277,714 of NZ_JAESKJ010000006.1, read as the reverse complement.
AGTTTTTTTGTAATTCATTGTACAGCCAGTCTGTATCCTCTTGAACATCTCCACCTATAACTAATAACGTAACCTCTTCATAATCTTTAACGATATCAATCACTTTATTGATAATTTCTTTAAGCGCACGTTTTTTAGTGCGTATTTTTTCATCTGGCAAAATTAAACCGTCTTCAAACCTTAAGACTGGTTTCATTTTTAACATCGTACCAATCCACGCTTGGGCTCCAGTAATACGACCACTTTTTTGCAAGTTTTTTAAATCGTCTACCATCAATCTCGCACCAGTGACTTCTCGCATTGCTTCAAGCTCTTTAATGATAGCGTGGGGTGTTTCATTTTGTTCAATTAATTCAATTGCTCGTAATACGAAACTCCCCATTGCCATAGCTGAAATTTTCGAATCAAACGTATGAACATTAATACCTTCAACCATTTCACCCGCTTGTGTAGCTGTTTGATAAGTACCACTGATACCTGAAGAAAGGAAAACGCCTATGACATCCGTATAGCCTTCATCACGTAATTGTTCGTATTTAGTTACAAATTCACCGATTGCCGGCTGACTTGTCGTAGGAATTGTTTTAGATGCTTTCATTCTTTCGTAGAATTCATTTGCTGAAATAGATGCATTTTCTTCAAAATTTTCACCGTTATCAAAAGTTACACTTAGTGGGGCAATATTTATATTATATTTATCAATTAATGTTTGAGATAGATAACTCGTTGAATCTGTTAATACAGCAATTTTCATCATAATCCTCCTCAATTATACTCACAACTATGATACATTATTTTATATTAAAAGAAAATTTATTTTTACATTAAACTTGAATTCAGAACCATGTATAATAATAGATATTGATCGAAACTATGACTGGAGTGTTTAAATATGGATGAATCAATCATAACAATAAAGCAAGAACATATGATAGAAAATGTAATTAGCAAATCACGCTTTATTGCCCATATCAAACCTGTTGAATCTGAAGCAGACGCTAAAGACTTTATCAACTTGGTAAAATCAGAACATCGGGAAGCGACACATAATTGTTCAGCCTATACAGTTGGAGCACAGATGAATATTCAAAAAGCAAATGATGACGGAGAGCCAAGTGGAACTGCAGGCGTACCAATGCTTGAAATATTAAAAAAACTAGAAGTTCACAATGTTTGTGTCGTAGTTACGCGTTATTTCGGTGGTATAAAATTGGGCGGCGGTGGTTTAATAAGAGCATATAGTGGTGCTGTGAGAGATGTTATTTATGAAGTAGGACGTGTTGCTTTGCGTTCAGCAATACCAACTACAATCACTATCGATTATGATCTTACAGGTAAATTTGAATATGAATTAGCACAAACATCATTCTTCTTACGAAACACAACCTACACAGACAAAGTGAGTTATCAAATAGACGTGGTAGAAGCGGAGTATGACGATTTTATTGCTTTTCTAAATAAAATCACTTCTGGTAACTATGATTTAGATGAGCAAGCTATCATTAAGCTACCATTTGACATACCAACAAACTAAACCATTTCCATTTCAGTTTATGACCTTTCAAAAATGCATAACTGTCATACAATTATCAGCTAAACATAAACTTACCGCTATACATTGATGCATGTGATGAATGTATAATTTGAAAAATTAAGTATTATCAGTCGTGACTTTGTAAATCATTGTTAATCATATAAAATTAGAACCTGAGATATTCATATCTCAGGTTCTAATTAGGTAGTTTATCTATTCATCTTCTTTATGTCGCTCTTTATTTTCAATTAATTTTAAGAGCGGTCTATAATCATCATCGATTAATCCTGTAAATTCAACAATGAGTTCAATCGTAATGAGTATGAGCACAAGCATCATGAGTACACCCCATGGTTGTGATAAATACAAAATAATACTTGAAAGACTAAATAACAACGCGATTGAATATATCAGTATTACTGTTTGGCGATGTGAATAACCTAATTCTAGTAATTTATGGTGTAAATGCGATTTATCCGCTTGCATAATACGTTGCCCTTTTTTCACACGTCGTATCATAGCAAATAAAGTATCTATGAACGGTACTGCTAAAATAACAATCGGGAAGAATAAAGACACAAACGTAATATTTTTGAAACCTAAAAGCGAAAGAAAACCAACAATAAAACCAACAAGCAATGCGCCGCTATCACCTAAAAATATTTTAGCCGGATGAAAATTAAAACATAAGAAACCTAATAGCGCACCGATAAGCACACTACAGATCATAATGATAAATATATTTGCCTGTAATATTGCGATGAAACCAATAGTCATCAGAGCGATTGTTGCTACACCAGATGCCAAACCATCCAATCCATCAATTAAGTTAATCGCATTGGTAATCGCTACAATCCATATCACAGTAATCGGAACACCTAAAATACCAAAATGTATTGTCGGTCCAATCGGTAATGAGATGAAATCTATGGTTACGCCGTAGTAAACGACAACCAGAGCTGCAATCACTTGTCCTAATAATTTTAAGATTGGCGTTAAATCATAGATATCATCTATTAACCCTACTAAGTAGATTAATACTGCTCCAATGACAAGTGGCTTCACCTCTGTTTCAATTGGATGCCCTAACCAAATCCCCAATAAAAAGGAAAGTAGTATCACAGTACCTCCTAAGACAGAAGTTGGTTTTTTATGTACTTTCCTAAAATTAGGTTGGTCAACGACGCCCAATTTATGGGAAACCTTTATGACAATGGGAGTAAGTATTAAACTGACAATCATTGAAAAAATGATTAATAATAACGTATACATCAGTTCACCTTCATTAATTTAAGTCTTTATAATTTTGAATTTGAGTTTAAAGTCTCTATAAATATTCTAAATATGAAATCATATTTGGTTATGGATATACACTTGTATATTTTCAAAACATAGTTTACTTGATATATGTATCGAAAATTCTATAAACGATTCAATTAAGTCTATAATACACGATGTACTTTTAGTAATACAAATAGTAATGTAATCATTAGCAGAGTTCAACGCTGAAATTCACTTTCTTTTTTATAGAATAATCAATTTATATATTTTACAATCACTCAAATAAGTATTTTAACATGAATTTTAAACGAATGTTATTAATTTCTAAATATCAATGATGACAAAATGTAACTTTTCACTTACAATGACTAAGTGTTTATTTAAAGGAGCGTAAGAAAAATGTTTGAAGCTATTATTTATAATATTGCGGTCACTGTCGCAGGAATTTATTTATTCCACCGATTACAGTACTCTGAAAATAAGAATATGGTGTTTTCAAAAGAATACGTCACGATTTTAATGACCATTGTAGCATTATTATTATCTGTTAAACCTGTCCCTATCTTTAATGAGTATGTCCTCTATTTATCTTTTGTGCCGATTTTATTTTTAGGTAGATATACAAATATGGTTTATACAGTTTTAGCAGCGTTTATCGTATCTTTAGTTAATGTATTAATTGGTGATTATACGATTATAACTGCAATGATTTTAATTGTAATAGCCATCATTGTTGGAGCAATAGGTCCATTTTTAAAACAAAATGATATTATCTCATTACAAATACTCAACTTAATTACGCTAGTCATATTTGTCATCTTATCATTGATTAGTCCGTATTATGAATTTAAAGAAGTACTATATATGATACCGTTATCGTTCGTTTTAACCATCACTTCTTCGATTACATTCGTAGATATTTGGCATTTCTTCTCATTAGTAAATCGCTATGAAAATGAAGATAGATTTGATTATTTGACTGGTTTAGGCAATGTTAAAGAATTCGATAGACATTTGAATGAAACTACACGCATTGCAGAAGAAAATGATGAAAGCTTAGGTTTACTACTCATTGATATTGATGGTTTTAAAGATGTTAACGACATGTATTCACATGATTCAGGTGATGCTGTATTACGACAAATCGCACAATTATTAAAAAACTATGTGCCTGAACAATTTAGCATTTACCGTAATGGTGGTGAAGAGTTTTCTGTAGTGTTATATGACTACACACTAGACCAATGTGTTAAGTTAAGTGAAAGTATCCGTAAAGGCGTTGAACAATCTACTTTCCATTTACCAAACAAAGAAATGATTAAATTATCAGTCTCTATTGGTGTCGGATACCTAACTAAAGATGACTATAAATCTCAACGTACCGTCTTTAAAGTTGCAGATGATATGTTGCATATGGCTAAAAATGAAGGTCGTAATCAAGTGATGTTTAACCCTATAGTTAAATTATAACTAAATAAATGTATTTTCAAAGCTTGGGATAATTTAAATTATATATCTCAAGCTTTTTAATTTATATCATGGAACGGTCTATTCAAACATGGGGATTCAACATAATCCATAACAAATCACTTTTGAAAGTAACGTGCTTAAATCGTTAGTGTACACATGCAAATATGCTTAAGCTATAACAACTCATATGCATGACTTCAATATTTTTTATAATTAAACATATCATTTATAAATTTAAGTTTGTTACAATATAGGTGGTTAATGATAATAACAATCTGTACTGAAATAAATACTATTGAAAGTTACCTTCGTACACGGTAAACTTTCTATTGATTGATTTACGAAAAATTTAGGAGGTGCCCAGCTATGTCTGATTCGATCACTATCATTGATGAAGATAAAGTGATTGACGTTGTGCTCATCGCAGGCAGAATATTGCTTGAAAGTGGCGCTGAAACTTATCGCGTTGAAGATACGATGAATAGAATTTCAGCAAGTTTTGGCTTAGATGATACATATAGTTTTGTAACATCTACAGCGATTATATTTTCACTCAATAACCGTACAAATACAAGACTTATCCGTATACGTGAGCGTACGACTGATCTAGAAAAAATTGCATTAACAAATAGTTTATCTAGAAAGATTTCTAGTAATCAATTAAGTATAGATGAAGCAAAATCTGAACTCATACATTTACATCATGCATCACTACAGTTTTCATCTATCACTAAATTTTTTGCTGCCGCCATAGCTTGTGGCTTCTTCTTATTTATGTTTGGTGGAGTTATGAATGACTTCTTTTTTGCAATTCTTGCAGGAGCTGGTGCATTTTTAACTTTTGACTTTGTTCAACGTTATATACAAATAAAGTTCTTTTCAGAATTTATTAGTGCTGCAGTTGTGATTACGATAGCAGCTTCATTTTCAAAATTAGGTATGGCAGCAAACCAAGATATTATTACCATTGCAGGTGTCATGCCATTAGTTCCTGGTATTTTAATTACAAATGCTATTCGTGACCTTATGGCAGGAGAACTCATCGCTGGTATGTCTCGCGGTGTCGAAGCGGCACTAACATCATTTGCTATAGGCGCTGGTGTTGCAATCGTATTATTAATATTTTAAAAAGGAGTGCTCAAATGGTCATTGGCTACTATGTCTTACAGTTTATTATTAGTTATTTAGCAACGATGCTATTTTCTGTTATTTTTAATGCACCTCGACGTCTCCTTTTAGCTTGTGGTTTCGTTGGTGCTATGGGATGGATTATTTATAAAGTAACCCTTGATTTAGAATTAGGCAAAGTTATGGCTTCATTTCTAGGGAGTTTTATATTAGCAATTATGAGTCATACCATGAGTAGACGTTATAAAAGACCAGTCATCATCTTTATTGTGCCTGGCATTATTCCGCTTGTCCCTGGAGGACTTGCGTATGAAGCAACACGTTACTTAGTGAGTAACCAATATACACATGCCGTCAATACATTTCTCGAAGTAACACTTATTTCGGGTGCAATTGCTTTTGGTATTCTGTGTGCAGAGATTATTTATTATATTTATACACGCATAAAACAACATATTGGTAAAATGAATGGTAAAATATATAAGAAATCATATAATATGAATAACAGAGCATAAGGGGTGTTTTTATGAAAAATGATATTATTGAACGACTTACGCGATATGTCAAAATTGATACACAATCTGATCCACTTTCAAATTCAACACCTTCCACTAAAAAGCAGTGGGATTTATTGGATTTATTGAACGATGAATTAACTGATTTGGGTTTAGAAACTGATGTTGATGAAAATGGCTATTTATTTGCAACATTAGAAAGTAATGTAGACGAAGTTATCCCGACTGTCGGTTTTTTAGCACATGTTGATACTTCACCTGATTTCAATGCCACAAATGTCAATCCACAAATCATTGAGCGTTATGATGGGAAACCAATTCAGCTTGGTGATACAAATCGAGTTTTAAGCCAAGATGTCTTTCCTGCAATGAAACAAGTAGAAGGACATACTTTAATGATCACAGATGGTACTTCGCTATTAGGAGCAGATGACAAAGCTGGCGTCGTTGAAATTATGGAAGCTTTAAAACATTTGACGTCGCATCCAGAAATCAAACATGGTCGTATCAGAGTAGCTTTTACACCGGATGAAGAAATCGGTAAAGGGCCACATGCATTTGATGTCGAACGTTTTAATGCTGACTTTGCATATACAATGGATGGTAGTCAATTTGGTGAGTTACAATACGAAAGTTTTAACGCTGCCGAAGCGACTGTAACTTGTCATGGTGTGAATGTTCATCCAGGTTCCGCAAAAGATGCGATGGTCAACGCTGTACTTTTAGGCCAGCAATTCAATGCACTTTTACCACAAAATGAGGTGCCTGAACGTACAGAAGGTTATGAAGGTTTTTATCATTTAATGAAATTTGATGGTGATGTTGAGAAAGCAAAGCTTTACTATATTATTCGTGATCATGATAAACATGAGTTTGATTTACGTAAAAAACGTTTAGTAGAAATTAAAAATGATATCAATAGTCATTTTGAAGATGAACCCATTGAAGTTGAAATAAACGATCAGTATTACAATATGGGAGAAAAAATCAAGCCTATGCCACATGTTATAGATATTCCTAAACGTGTCTTTGACAAATTAGATATCCCAGCTAATACTGAACCAATCCGTGGTGGTACAGATGGTTCACAACTTTCATTTATGGGAATGCCAACCCCTAACATTTTTACTGGCTGTGATAATTTCCATGGTCCTTTCGAATATGCATCTATTGATGTCATGGAAAAAGCGGTTGAGGTTATAGTTGGTATCGCCCAAGAAGTAGTAGTAACTTATCAAAATAATAAGTAATATCGGTACCATATAAAGCGCTAGCTCAGGTAATCCTTAATATTGCCGCTCAATTTATTGCGTTATTAAGGCTTATGCTTGAGCTAGCTTATGTAATCACTTTTTACTTGCCAGGGTGGAACGACGAAATCTTTTTAATATAATCAGATTTCTGTTCCATCCTCTTTTTTAAATTTATGTTTTATCATTTTGGTTATGCATACATTTCTAGTCCACGTTCCCATACCTTTTGCAATGTTATGCTTGCTTAAAGCTACAATGCCATCAGGTGTCATCGTTATAATGGTGCTATTTTTCATCATCTCTAAACGCTATTAAAAAAACCGTCAATTTCTATTGTAAATCTACAGAAATTGGCGGTTTTACTTGGTACAAGATGTTCAGGGCACTTTTGCCGATGTTTAATTAGTAATTTTATCGTTCTAGCACATCAATAGACAACGATGCATGCTTGTTTTATTGATTAACATCAAATTGTGTTTTCAATAACTTAATCGCTTGAACCGTATAATGTCTAATTTGAATGCCCATTTTAAAATCTGTAAAGGATTGCGGCATTTCGATAAATGTATTAAACATTGCTGTTACACCCATCGATTCAAACAAATCAAATTTATCATCAGTAGCACAAATGGCAATCGACGGTTTATTATATTTTGTAGCTAACTCAGCTAAGCGAACGGTCGTCGTTTCTAAAATTTGATCTTGTTCGTTCACACCTTCACCAAATATTATTAAATCTGCTTGTTGAATTAATGATTCTAAATGTGTAATCTGATCCACTAGTTCATGACTTGTCATAATCTCAGCATCATATAAGCCGTTTAACACTGCAGCTATACCTCCACCAGCGCCACCTCTTTGAATAGGCCCTAGTGCAATTTTCAATTCAGCTTTAAACATCTCACTTAAATACCAAATTAAATTATCTACCTCAGCCGCTTCTTGATGCGAAATTTGGTAATTTTCATATGTTTGCATAATTTCACTATTTTTACCATATAATTTACTATCAAAATCTGACATAAGTTGAATTCTCATATCTTTCAATTTTGGATTAACTTGAGAAACATCTATACGTCTAATATATTTTAGTACACGACTGCCTTGCGTAACATCGATTTCTTGCGCTTCGTCATCATAAAATTTAGCTCCGAGTGCTTGAAGCATACCAGCACCACCGTCAAAACTACCAATAGCACCTAACGAAATAATTAAATGTTCAGCACCATTTTCTATTGCATCAAGTATAATTTCACCTAAACCATAACTTGTTCTTTCTATAATTGGTCGTTGTCCTTTTAAAAATAGATTGCCTTCAATAATTGTCATGCCATTATCTGTAATACCATAAACTGCTTCTACTTCATTCATATCTGCATCATGGGCAACCACTCTGTATTTGGTACCTGATTGCCATAAAAAGACAGAATCCATCAATTCATGCCGACCATTAAACAACGGTACTTGTACGATATCCGCTTTCTCTATTTGGCTAGCAACCGCTTCTTCTACATACCGATTGGCTTGATAGCTAGATATAATACCATTAAATTCATCCATCGCTACTAATACTTTCATTTTGTCACCTCTAATATTCATATTACCTTACATTTTTCATAGCTTTATTTTTAAATTGACGCGAATACCACGCCTGATAAAATGATCAATATTCAATTACCCGTGGATTTATGACTAATTCAACTTTATATTATACATGCCAAAACACAATTTTTCACATTATAAGAAACGCTTGCTAAACCTTTTAATATAACTTAAAGCTTAACAAGCGTTTCTTTTTTAAATATTTATTTTTTTACTCTTCAGCGCCTGCCAAAGATTTCACATTAATATGATCGTGACTTGCATTCCAAATCGCTTGTCCCTTCACAAAATAAAATGCTTGTGGCGATTCATGTTTTACATTCGTTTTTTCTTCTATATAATCTGATAAAGCTCTTTCTTGTTGTACGATTAAATAATAACCATCCATATCTCTTTCATATAAAAATTTGTTAAATTGATCAATAGCATTGGCTGAAATAGGACATGTTTCACTATGCTTCAGCACAAATACATATTTATTTTCTTCTAAAACTTGCTCAAACTGGTCAATCGAACTCAGCTTTATAGCCATTCTATTCACCTCTAAAAATATTTAACACACCACATTGTATCTAAAAGTGTGAAATTCCAATGATATTCACATATCATTGTTTCCAATTATACACAATTACCTTTTTATTGTTAACAGTTTATTACAAATCTCATAACTTAATTGAATAATTTATTATTGATATTTACCTTTTATTTCGGCATATTTTTTATTAAAATCCTTATCATATTGTTTTAAATCTTTACTTTCTTTCGGTAATTGATTGATGTCTATTTTAGCTATTGCTTCACCAATTTCAATTGTCTCTTCTCTTGTTTCATAGTAATTTTGTAAGCTGTAGTACATCTCAATCGTATTTTTACGCGCATCATTCACATAACCATCTGTAATTTCTGCCTTGTTTAAGTCTTTAATTTGTTTTTTTATTAATGGCATAATTTGATTTTCAATGGCTTGTTGCTCTGATTTAGCACTTCTAGCATTTGATTCTTTTTCCGCTGTATTTTTTAAATCTTTATTATTTTGTTCTAATTTCTCTTTAAAGCCTTTAACACTTTCACCTGCATTATTAGCTTTTTTCATATTTTCTTCTACTTGTGATCTATTCTTTTCAAAAAGTTTTGTATAATCTAAAATATCTTCATTTGCTTTAACTGACTGATTGTATAAATCAACAAATGTTTTAAGTTCGTCAATCGCAGCTTTTTTCTTTTTGATTGATGTTAAATATTTAGATTTTAATTCCTTGGTTTCTTCGGACTGTGCTGGCAGATTTTTTGTAGCTTTCTCATATGCTTCAAATTTAGGTGTTAACCTGCTATTCAAATTGTTTTGCAATTGATTAAATTCTTTTTTGTTTTTATCAGTCATATCTGTTTTACTTAAATCATTAATGTTTTCTAAATCAATAGAATCCATTTCTTTATTGAACGCCTTTTCTTTTTGCTTTACATCATTTAAAGTGCTATCGAAATCTTTAAATTCGTTGGCACCTTCATGTCCGCAAGCAACAATTACGACAGCAAAACAAACTAATAAAACAAAGCACATTAATTTTTTCATTTCTGCACTCCTTATCATTACGTATTATACAGAAACTTATTTAACTTGAAAATAATATATGATATATTATTCCAGAATTTATAGTTTAACAATTTATTTTGATCATTTAAAGGAGTGATTTATTTCAATGTATTCGGATGTTCAACCTTTTATCAAAGAAGATGTTCAGCAAACTTTTATTAAACAATATAAGATGCTACGTCATAAATTATTGACCCTTTTAGATACACCAGTAAAAACAACACATCATATTGGAGGGACTAGCCACTTCAACTACCCTACTGAACCTATTTTAGATGTATTAGTAGGGGTAGATGATTTACATGATATCACTGCTTTAGATGAAAAAAGACTAAATTATCAAGGTTTTTATAGACTTCATCATCCATATCACAAAAAAGTAGTTATGGCTCAATTTAATAATCTCATTGATTTAAAACAAATTGCTCGATTACATATTGTTCAAATAGACTCACAACTTTATAATGATTATCTGAAGACAAATTATTATTTAACAATCAATGCATCTTCAGCAACTCACTTCGGAAAACAAAAGTACAATTTAACAACTGATACAGCGCCAATTCGTGAATACGAAAATCAGAAACAATTACTTTTTAAACAACTACTCCGTGAAATTAATAAAGATTTATCGAACACACATCACTAACGTTTAATCATTAAAAGAATAAATAAACTGAATCGTTTTCAATAAAGCGATATACTGTTTAGCAAACAAGTTAAATCATTGGTATAATATATAAATGAATTCAACAGGAAAGGATGTTCTATAATTGCATAAAGATGACATCTTAAAAGAATTAGAAGCAATAGTTCCAAAAAATATTATAAAAGTTGACGAACCACTAAAACGCTATACATACACTGAAACGGGAGGTCAAGCAGATTATTACTTATCTCCAACGCAAAATGAGCATGTACAAGCTATCGTCCATTTTGCTTACACAAACGATATCCCCGTCACGTATTTAGGGAATGGTTCAAACATTATTATCCGAGAAGGTGGAATTAGAGGCATTGTCATCAGTTTACTCCAGTTAGATTATATTGATGTTTCAGATGATGCAATCATCTCAGGAAGTGGTGCTGCAATTATTGATGTATCACGTACTGCACGAGACAATGCACTAACTGGATTGGAGTTTGCCTGTGGTATCCCAGGGTCAATTGGCGGTGCTGTATTTATGAATGCGGGGGCTTATGGTGGTGAAGTCAAAGATTGTATCGATTATGCCCTATGCGTTAATGAAAAAGGAGACTTAATCACACTAACAAACAAAGAGCTTGAGTTAGATTATCGTAATAGTATCGTTCAAAAAGAACACTTAGTTGTATTAGAAGCTGCATTTACATTAACGCCTGGCAATCTACAAGATATCCAAGAGAAAATGGATGATTTGACTGAAAGAAGGGAAACAAAACAGCCACTAGAATATCCATCTTGTGGCAGCGTCTTTCAACGACCACCAGGACATTTTGCTGGTAAATTAATACAAGATTCAAATCTACAAGGCTATCGCATAGGTGGCGTAGAAGTATCAAAGAAACATGCAGGTTTTATGGTAAACGTAGATAAAGGTACTGCAACTGATTACGAAGATTTAATACATCACGTACAAAAAACAGTTAAAGCTAAATTTGATGTTGAACTTCATCCAGAAGTTAGAATCATCGGTGAGCATCCTATTGAACGTTAGGAGTGTTATAAGATGCCAAAAATATATGGTGCAACTGTAGATAGCGAGACACGTTGTACACACTACCATACACCGTTAGATGTAATAGCAATTAAATTCAAATGCTGTAATAAATATTATCCATGTTATAAATGTCATAATGAAGACACCTCTCACCCAATACAGAGATGGAAAACTGAAGCGTTTAATACAAAAGCTATTTTATGTGGTGTATGTAAACATGAAATGACAATCAATGCATATATGTCGATTGAAGCTTGTCCAAACTGTGATGCCCATTTTAATAATCGCTGTAAATATCATTACAGCACGTACTTTTCTATATAATTGGCGTTTAACAATAAGAGAGAGACAGAAATTTATTTTTCTAATTTCTGTCTCTCTCTTTGATATATTCAAATATCGTAAATCCATTTTAAACATAGTAAAGGCACGTTCTCTCAAACACTATCTTCTTATTGAATGTTTATTTTGTCCTTTACAAATTGTACAAACGCTTCTGCATCACCTTTTTGTATATCTTTCATCGGCATTGGTCCAATATTAAATGTGAAATGAATGCGACCGTCTTCGTATGTAATTTTCTCTACTTCATCATAACCTATACTTCTATAATAGAATTCCCCATTCATATCTACATTTAAAATAATGCGTTCGTTTGTAGCAATAAACGCACCTTCAAATTCTGTAGAACCTTGTACAGAATACTCTATCGTACCCAATACACTGGGACCTTTCTTTTCTGTTGGAAATAAATCATTTGGGTTCACATTATCTAAAATCATTTTTATGTCACCTTCTTTTACTATTTTTATTCATTATACAAGTTTTCAACTCAATTTATTACTTAAGTGCTCAATGTCATTTTAGTACTGAGCCAAACAAAAAACAATTGAGACTAATCAAGCGCATCCCTGTCACATTTATTAACAACCGGTAAGCAAGACTATACCATATTAAAAAAGCAGTGAATTCACGTTTAAAGTGATTTTCACTGCTTTTAGTATACGTTATTAAGACAATCCCCACTTATGCCTATTATTATTTTTTATCTAATGCTTTCTCAACTTCTTCAATTTGTTTAATTGCAGTTGTTGTTGAACCACTTGAGAAGTACCAAAGTTTTGGATCCAATTCATATACTTTACTATGTTTAATCGCATCAACATCTTTGATGACATCATTGCTCAATGCTTTTTTAGCAGTAGATTTACCTGCTACAGCTTGTCCGCGGTCCATCGCAAAAATAATACCAGGATTTTTTTCTGCAACATATTCATTTGTAACATTTTGTCCATGATTACTTTCTTTAATTTCTTTATCTGCTGGTGTAAAGCCCATTGTATTAAATATCATAGAACCAAAACGTTCACCTGGACCAAATGTTGATAATTCACCTTCATTTACTAATAAATATAACGCTTTTTGATCTTTTAAATCTTTTGTTTTTTCTTTTATACCTGCGATTTTATCGTCTAATTTTTTATTAAGAGACTTAACTTCATCTTCTTTTTGATAAATTTTACCTATTTTTTCAGCGTTGGCTTTAAGCGACTTAACTTCATCTTTATTATCTACGCCTATGTAAACAACTTTAGCATCTGGTGCTGCTTTTTTAAATTCATCCAAGTTTTTTTGGTTAGCTGTACGTCCAGATATGAATATTACCTCAGGTTTTGCTTCTGCAACTTTGTCAAAATTCACTTCTTTCAAACTACCAGTATTTAAATATTTATCACTTTTAAATTCACTTAAGAAATCTGGTAATGATTTAGCATCTTCACCTTTAGGAAGTGCTTTAACTTTATCTTCAAGTCCTAACTCTTTTAATGTATCTAATGCACCATAATCAAAGACAACTGCATTTTTAGGATTTACTGGAACATCAACTGATTCTTTTACAGATTTTGCGTCACTGCCATCACGCTTTTCGCCATTAGCTTTATAATTATTTTCTATCTTAACTGTTTTATTTGATTCATTATTATCTGATTTTGTGTCAGATGACTTTTTGTCGTCTGAACCTCCATTATTACATGCTACTAATAAAAACATTAAACCTATAACCATAAATAAAGCAAATTTCTTCATATGTTTAATCCTCCTGGAATAATAAAGTTAATCACCATTTCAATATGCCTTTTAAAATGAACAACGTTGCAGTTGCATCACTCCCTTCATTAACAACCATTTCATTTTAGACTGATTGTAATATCGATAGTTCATACTCTGCTGTTTCTTCATCAAAATATACACAAATACGTTGTCCGCGAATGTCTTCAATTTTAACGTCCATATCATATAGTGTCTTAAGCGTATCTTCTTGTATAACTTCATCTTTAGTACTTGCTTTGACCATTTCTCCATCTTTCAATGCAATGATGTCATCTGAATAGCACGAAGCAAAATTAATATCATGAATGACAACAACAATAGTTTTATTGAGGGATTTAGCAAGTTGACGTAATGTTTTCATAATTTGAACTGAATGTTTCATGTCTAAATTATTTAATGGTTCATCAAGCAAAATATACTCTGTGTCCTGTGCTATCGTCATAGCTACATATGCACGTTGTCGTTGACCACCTGACAATGTTTTTAAGTAACGGTGTCTAATTTCTTTAAGATTCAATAACTCAAGTGCATACTCAACTTGCGCTCGATCCGCCTCATTTAAGCGTCCTTTCGAATATGGAAATCTTCCAAAATTAACAAGTTGCTCCACAGTAATATTTAACTCAGTATGATTGGCCTGTTTCAAAATAGATAATTTTTTAGATAACTCATTACTTTTATATTCAGATATAGCTTTCCCCTCAATCTCAATAGTTCCTTTATCGAAATCAATCAAGCGTGTGATTGCTGATAATAAGGTACTCTTACCAGCGCCGTTTGGACCTATCATTGAAGTTAAACGCCCTTTACTGATTTCTACATTAATGTCATTTAAAATCGTTTTATCTTGAATCGTTTTAGTCAATCCTTGAACACGTATCAATTCGCATGTCTCCTTTTAATTAATAGATAGATAAAGTACGTTCCACCTACTAAGTCTATAATGATACTCACTTGCGTCGTCGCTTCAAATAAATTTTCCACTACACTCTGTGCAATAAATAAACTCAACCAACTTAAACAAATCGTTGCCGGTAATATATATTTATGTTCATAGGTTTTCATCAATTCGTGTGCTAGATTAACTGTTAACAATCCTAAAAATGTAATTGGACCTACCAATGAAGTAGAGATGGATACTAATATCGCAACAAGTATAAGTAATAATCTTGTAACCATTTTATAAGACAAACCTAAATTAATTGCTTGGTCTTTGCCTAATAAAAGTACATCTAAATACGGTATCGCAATCACTGTAATAAGAATTAATATCATTAATATAACTCCGCACAGCATCACCAATTTACTATTGGAAGCATCAAAATTGGCAAACATTGAACTCTGAACTGCCAAAAAGTCTTCAGGATTAATAATCAGTTCTAAAAATCCAGTGATACTTCTGAAGAAAGTGCCTAAAATAACTCCTATGAGTAAAATAAAGTATATTGACACATCACCAATTCTAAAGATACCTTGAAATAGTAATAGTGAAAATACAACCATTACTAACAGTGAAGTAGCAAAACTTAAATATATATTAGTAACAAATGCAGACTGTACACCAAACACAAATACTAGCAATACTTTCACAAACATATATACAGCATCAAGCCCCATAATCGACGGTGTTAACAAACGATTCGTTGTAATTGCCTGAAAAATGACTACTGAAGCTGCAATTGCTCCACCTACCAATAGCATAAGCACTAATTTTCTAAAACGGCTGATAAACTGGTATCTAAAAATTTCGAAATCAATACCGATGAAAAGATAAATTAAAGCAACACATAAAGTGATAGCGATTAATATCATTAACTTTGATTTAGCACTAATCTGCATAATTATGTCTTCCTTTCATCAATAAGATTAAGAAAATAATCGTGCCAAAGACACCAATTGTTAAACCAATATTTATTTCATATGGATAGACAATAATCCTACCAATTATGTCAGAAAACATAACAAATACTGCCCCTAACATTGCTGTATGAGGCAATGCTTGTTTTAAATGATCACCTCTAAAAATTGACACAATATTCGGAACAATGAGGCCTAAAAATGGTAATGTCCCCACTGTAACAACTACAAGCGCTGTTATAGTTGCAGTGATAAATAAACCAATATTTATTATTTTTTCATAGTTAACGCCTAAGTTATTACTAAAATCTTTCCCCATCCCTGCAATCGTGAAATGATTAGCAAATATATATGTAAGTATTAATAAAGGAATGCTTAAGTATAATATTTCATATCTACCACTCGTAATGATAGCAAAATTTCCGTTAAGCCAGTTGCCTACACTTTGTACAGTATTCGTTCTTAAAGCAAGAAATGTCGCTAAGCTAGACACAATACCACCAAGCATAATACCTAAAAGTGGAATAAAAATAACATCTGTGAATCGTATGTACTGTACTAATTTAACAAATAAGAATGTGCCACCGATGCTTAATATTACTGCAAATATTAATTTAATAATAATATTCTCTTGTGGAAAAAATATCATTGATATTAAAATACCTAACTTGGCCCATTCCATTGTCCCTGCTGTCGTTGGACTCACAAATTTATTTTGCATCATCTGCTGCATAATAAGTCCAGAAAGCGCTAAAGTACTTCCAGAGATTAAAATACTTATAGTTCTGGGGATCCTACTAGACACGATGATATTTATTTGTTCATGCGTTAAATGAAAAATATCAGTAATCGATACTTTACTAACGCCTATAAATAAAGAAAGGATAGTTAAAAAGAATAAAATAATAGCTAAGACAACGCCATTTAGTAAAAATTTCATAGTGAGTAATTAATCCTTTCATAAACGCTATATCGTATTGAATGTGATAATCATTATCAATACCTATAAATTAAATTTTATCATCTTTGCAAGTAAATTCAATAGCAATAATAGAGATTATCAAAACAATTCTCCATTTACGTTAAAAATATCTAAATTAGAAACTAAGACATTTAATCAAGTACTTTCATTTTATACTCAAGTATTTATAGAAATTTTTGTCGTTTCACTTGAATCACTCATTTAACTATTACGTAAGACAAAATTAGTGTTCGAATTAGTTGTATTGGCATAAAATTTGTAAATTGTAGTACATCGAACGAAACTTATACAAATTAAAAAAACGTCAATTTCTATATAATTTCAATAGAAACTGACGTTTTTTGGTGATTAAAAATTGCTTATATTTCAGACATCTGCAATCACTAAATTTTATATTATTATGATAGTTGAAATGGTCGCAATTTAGTCTTCAAAAATAAAATCTTCATCTTGTAATGCTTCAACGTTTAGCGCTAATGTATAACCATCGCCTTTAACAGAGAAGAAATCATGGTTTTTTGTAGATGTATCTAGCGCATTTTCGATAATTGGATTAAATTCTCTCTCTTCAAAGTAAGGATCAAATCCAAGGTTTGATAATGCTTTGTTACCATTATATCTTACATAGTTAAGCACATCTTCAGTTAAACCGATGTCATCATATAAAGATTGTGTATAAGAAACTTCGTTTTTATATAATTCATCTAATAGTTTATACATTTCTTGGTCTGCTTGTTGTTTTTCACTTTCAGACAATTCATTTCGTAAACTTTGCGCATCCATCCCAGTAAACACACCATGAATAGATTCATCTAATAAAATTTTACGAATGATTTCTCCTGAGGTTGTCATTTTACCTTGCCCAGCTAAATATAATGGGTAATAGAAACCAGAATAGAATAAAAATGTTTCTAGAAAAACACTTGATACACGTGCGATATATTGATCATAAATCGATGCTTCTTTACCCCATAATTTATGATAATTATTTACAATTTTATCCGATTTAAATTTCAAATGTGGCTCTTCTAGGACCCATTTATCTAATAAGTAGTTTGTTTCGCTAGATGGTAATAAAGTTGTAAAGATGTGAGAATAACTTTTAGCATGAATTTGTTCCATCATCGCCATAAAGGAATAAACCGCTTTTTTACGTAAATCTGTAGTATGTAACATGATTAATGGCATGCCATCATCTGCTTGGTGTGTATCCAGACCAGTTAAACCTGCTAATGCTTTTTTAAATGCGTTTTTTTCTTCATCGGATAATGTTTTCCAACTTGCAATATCTTTTGAAACTTTAAATTCAGTTTCTACCCACATTTGCGAAATATTTTGTCGCCAAAACATATTTGTCATATCTTCTTGAGTATTCCAATTGACTGCTTTCATTTAGATAATTCCCCTATCCAGTAAATATTTATTTGAATTATAAAACACAGAAAGTGGGACAGAAATCTAAATATATCTTTAGATTTACTATCCCTCTGCATAAGTGACTCTATTTCTATAATGTTGATACACTTTAATTTAAATCATGTTCACTTAATGCATTACCTTTTTGTTTTTAAAACATATGCGATATTTCAAGATTCATATTTCCTTGTTCATTAAATTAGATAGCCTCGTTTTATATTGCACAACTCGTACATTCTTCAACACTTAATAATTTATTTCTAGTGTAATATAAAGATTTCAACCCTTTATGATGTGCATAAACATATAATCTAGATAATTCACGTGTTGATATCTCTGAGTTTACATAAAGAATTGTAGAAATACCTTGATCAACATGTGTTTGGATCGTAGCAATTAAATCGATTAATTTCATTTGATCAGTATTGAATGCGGATTTGTAGTACCACATTGTTTCTGGTGATAAGAATGGCATTGGATAAAACGTTTCTGCATTACCGTAAGTACGGCGCTCAATTTGGTCAACTATCGGCATAACTGAACTTGTCGCATTTTGAACATAAGAAATGCTTTGTGTTGGTGCAATCGCTAAACGATATGCGTGGAATAAGCCGTGAGTTTCAACTTCTTTTTGTAATGCTTTCCAATCTTCAGGTGTAGGAATTTCTAAACCTTCAAATAATTTACGTACTTTTTCATATTTTGGTGCAAACGTTTGCGAAGTGTAAAACTCAAAATATTTCCCATTCGCATAATCTGATTTATCAAAGTCTTTAAATGTTTCTTGTCTATCTTTTGCAATTTCCATGGATCTTTCAATTGAATAATAGTTCATCATCATGAAGAATATGTTAGCAAAATCTTTTGCTTCTTCAGATTCATAACCAATTTTATTTTTAGCTAGATAACCATGTAGATTCATAACGCCTAATCCAACTGAATGTAATTCACTATTAGCTTTTCTAACACCTGGCGCATTTTGTATATTTGCTTCATCACTGACCACTGTCAATGCATCCATGCCTGTGTGCACTGAATCTTTAAATTTTCCAGATTCCATAACATTAACAATATTTAAAGATCCTAAGTTACAAGATATATCACGTTTTATTTCGTCTTCGATACCATAATCGTTAATAATAGACGTTTCTTGTAATTGGAAGATTTCTGTACATAAGTTACTCATTTTAATTTGACCAATATTAGAGTTAGGATGTACTTTATTCGCATTATCTTTAAACATTAGATAAGGATAACCAGATTGCAGTTGTGTTTGTGCAATCATATTTAGCATTTCACGAGCATCTTTTTTCTTTTTATCAACATTTGGATTGGCTACTAAACTTTCGTAGTATTCATCTAAATTAATGTCATCTAACGTTACACCATATTCATTATAAACTGTATGTGGTGCGAACATATAAAAGTCTTTACCTTCTTTTGCCAGTTCAAAGAATTTTGAAGGTACAATTAAACCAGTAGAAATAGTTGATAATCGTAAATCTTCATCCGCGTTAACTTTTTTAGTATCTAAAAATTCTTCTACATCATAATGGAAAATATTTAAGTACACAGCACCAGCCCCAGGACGTTGTCCTAATTGGTCAGCATAGCTAAATCCACCTTCAAGAGATTTAGCAACAGGTAATACACCTTTTGCCACGCCTTTAATACCTTTAATCGCTTCTCCTCTAGCACGCAATTTAGATAAGTTGATAGCAACACCGCCACCAATTTTACTTAACTGTTTCGCTGTAGAATCTATAAAATTGATTGAATTTAAACTGTCGTCTACTTCTAGTAAGAAACATGACACAAGCTCACCACGACGCGCACGCCCAGCATTTAAAAACGTTGGCGTTGCTGGTTGATAACGTTGTTCAATCATAGCTGAGATAAGTTGTCTAGCTGTTGGTTTATGACCATTTGCTAGATATAGTGCAACAATCACAACATGTTGCTTATAATCTTCTAAGAACTGTGTTTTATCGTTTGTCTTCAACGCATAGTCTTTAAAGAATTTACTTGCTGACATATAACTGGCAAAACGAAAGTCAATACTTTTAGCATAATCTGTAATTTCTTGTAAATCCGCTTCTGAATATTTTTCAAAAACGTCAAAATAAAAATCGTTATCCACGAGATAATGTAAGCGTTCAATTTCAGTATCAAAATAGATTGTCTTATCTTGAATCTCTTCTAAATAAACTGCTAGCGCTTCTTGATCCTTTTCCAAATTAAAGAAACCATTATCTTTTCTTTTTGTAACCTCATTGTTTAATTCAATATGATTGTATTTCTTCTCGTCCATAATCTTCATTGAAATTTCCCACCTTATCTTTAAATTCATCTATATCATCTGCAGTGCCCTGTACTTCAAACTTCAATAATAATGGAACTTGGTAACGTTCCGAAATTGATCGTCCAGCTTTTGCGAAATTTTGTCCCCAATTACGGTTTCCGCTAGCTGCAACAGCTTTTAATAAATCATCATTTACTTCTAAAAACGCTTGAACTGGTTGGGGTACCTCACCAAATCCTATTGTCCCAGTGACCAAAACGAATGGCTCCTCAATTCTCTCTGAACAATTATTTTGCGTGATTTCCATAACATTTGTCAGTTCGGTTTTTTTTATAAATCTGCGCACATTGCCGGAAAACGAAAAATATACCACTTTCATTGGCTCACCTTCTTTCTAATAGAAATACGTAAGTTGGAAAATCAAAAATTGTAAGGCTTTCGAGGTGTTGCTTTTGAATGTATTAAATGATTGAAATAACCACTATATATAGTAACTTGTAATTCTATAAGTAGGTATGTAAAAACTCAACATTTAAGTATTAATGCCTTATTTGTCATTATTTAAAGCCTGAAACTGTGTGATTTTACTTAAAATTTGATTTATTATAAATAAATTGACCACGTATCAAAACACAATATATAGTGTTTCGTCCTGGCCATTAATACTATATTATGTGTTTCATTATACATAACTCATCGCCTTATTAAAAGTCTTTAATTTATGTCAAAACAATGAAAACAGTATGAAAATGGCACCAATTCAACCTTAAACTCAATTTTAAATTTTTAAAAAATATTTTTTCGACTTTTAGAGGCTCAATGCTTGCTTTTTTTAATTTCTCTTTAAAGCTTGATATATCTGGATTATCTAGCCATAGGCCTTATATATTGCGCTTCATATATTATATTTTAGAACTAATTGCTATACTTAATTACTTTTAAAATTTCTTAATGAAACACTACATAAACAGAACGTTTGTTCGTATTTATACTTTAATATATTTCCCTTTTAAATTCAAGCATATATACATTTTCTAAATAACTATGCTAATATAGATACGTTAAAATTTTAAAATTGAGGCGATATATGTGAATCCAAAAATAAAAGGTATTATTGCTATTCTAATTTCTGCAGTTGGTTTTAGCTTTATGTCTGTTTTTTTTAGATTAGCTGGAGATCTCCCTGTCTTTCAAAAATCATTGGCAAGAAATCTAGTGGCAATGTTTATTCCTTTGTATTTTATATTTAAGTACAAACAACCACTTTTTGGTAAATTGAGTAGCCAGCCTTTATTAATATCTCGTTCTGCGCTTGGCTTAATTGGCGTATTATTAAATATATATGCCATCGACCATATGATTCTTAGTGACGCAGATACATTAATGAAATTAAATCCTTTTTGGACGATACTACTTAGTTTGATTTTCTTAAATGAAAAAGTACGCAATTACCAATTTATTGCTATGATCGTAGCCATTTTTGGTATGTTATTCGTTGTGAAACCTGAGTTTTCTTCTTCTATGATTCCAGCGATTGGCGGATTACTATCAGGTATCTTCGCGGCAAGTGCCTATACTTGTGTTAGAGCATTAAGTAGCAAAGAGGCACCATATACGATTGTTTTTTATTTTTCTTTCTTCTCTATAATAGCACTCATTCCATTTACGATATTTACATTCGAACCAATGTCTGTCATGCAAGTTGTTTATTTAATCGGTGCTGGCTTAGCTGCGGCTGCTGGTCAAATAGGTATTACCTTAGCCTATAGTTTTGCCCCGGCTAAAGATATTTCAATATTTACGTACGCATCTATTATATTCACCGCGCTATTTGGTTTTATTTTATTTGGTGAGTCACCAGATTTCTATGCAATTCTAGGTTATATCATTATTATTGGTGCAAGCTATTATATGTTTGAAAAAGCAAGACGCCAACCGTTAACCGTTCAGAAAAAGGAACAAAAATCTAAATATTAAAGGAGCAATTACGATGTCTGAAGGACGTAAACATGAAGATTTAAAAGATATTACTTTACTAGGAAACCAAAATAATAAATATGATTTTGATTATCGACCAGATGTATTAGAATCATTTGATAATAAACACCCAGGCCGTGATTATTTTGTTAAATTTAATTGTCCTGAGTTTACATCTTTATGCCCTATTACGGGACAACCTGATTTTGCTACTATTTATATTTCGTATATTCCAAATATTAAAATGGTAGAATCTAAATCATTAAAATTGTATTTATTTAGCTTTAGAAATCATGGCGATTTTCATGAGGACTGTATGAATATTATTATGAATGATCTCATCGACTTAATGGATCCACATTATATAGAAGTTTGGGGCAAATTCACGCCTCGTGGTGGTATATCTATTGATCCTTATACAAACTATGGTCGCCCTGACAGTAAATATGAAAAAATGGCAGAACATCGTTTAATGAATCATGATCTCTATCCAGAAAAAATAGATAATCGTTAATACAATAGGATAAACAAAAACCAAAAGTTGTTAAGTCTCGTTCGATAAAGGCTTAACAGCTTTTTTTATTAAAATATTTTATTTTTGTATTTTTGAATGTATTTTATATTAAATCAATTCATACTTGTTAAATTATGAGATACAGTATAAAATATATCCAACCGTTAAAGGGGAGGGAAATTATGAAAAGATCGAATTATACGCATGAAGAAATTATGAAAGACATCCCAAACAAAGGTTTCTTTGGGCATCCAAAAGGACTAAGCACTTTATTCTTCACTGAATTTTGGGAGAGATTCAGTTATTATGGTATGAAAGCCATTTTAATTTTTTACTTATATTATGCCGTGGCTGATGGAGGCTTTGAATTGCCGCAAAGTGTTGCCATGCAAATTGTCGCAATCTACGGTACTTTAATTTATATGTCAGGTATCATCGGAGGATGGATTGCAGATAGAATCACTGGTACACAAGATGCAGTTTTCTATGGTGGATTCCTCATTATGATTGGACATATTTTACTTTCGTTACCAAACAATTTAACACTTGTACTAATTGCACTTGGTGTTATTATCGCTGGTACAGGTTTATTAAAACCAAATATTTCTACAACTGTAGGAGAATTATACGAACGTAACGATGTTAGAAGAGATGCAGCTTTTACGTTATTCTATATGGGAATTAATTTAGGTAGTATATTTGCACCACTACTTACAGGCTATCTACAAACAAGAATCAGTTTCCACGCAGGTTTCTTAGCAGCAGCAATCGGTATGTTCTGTGGATTAGTCGTTTATATTTTAAAACGTAAAAAATATCTTGGCCTTGCAGGTCGTAATGTGCCAAATCCATTAACAAAACCAGAAATCAAAAAATTCACTTTAATCACTGTTGGCGTCATTGTTTTATTTTTAATCTATTTATTTATTTTACATTTAAATAATGCACTTACATTAGGAAACTTTAGTCTTTTAATCACAATTTTAGGAATCGTACTACCTATATACATATTTATTAATATGATTGTGAGCAAAGATGTTACAAAAGATGAACGTTCACGAGTATACAGTTACGTACCTTTATATATCACATCTGTGGCATTTTGGATGATTCAAGAGCAAGGTTCAACGATACTTGCGACGTTTGCAGATACAAAAACTCAATTAGAAATGAAAACATTAACCAATGGTTTAATTGATTTTTCAATTCCTGCTTCTTGGGCACAATCATTAAATCCAGTATTCATTGTGATACTTGCACCAGTATTTGCAACTTTATGGATGAAACTAGGAAAACATAATCCACCAACAGTTCATAAATTTGCTTTTGGGGCTATCATTGCAGGCCTTTCATATTTAGTGATGATTATTCCGTTAGCATCAGGAAATGAGTTGATTAATCCTCTATGGCTTGTACTAAGCTTCTTATTAATATCAATTGGTGAATTGTGTATATCACCTGTTGGTTTATCAACAACTACAAAACTTGCACCACTGACATTTACTGCACGTATGATGAGTTTATGGATGTTAAGTAACGCAACTGCACAGGGTCTTAATGCCCAACTTGTTGTTGTATATACAAAAATGAATCAAAGCGATTACTTCATGTACTCAGGATTAGTAGCAGTCGTTATTGGGGTTATACTCTTAATCATTTCACCAAAAGTAAAACGTGCGATGAAAGGTGTATATTAATTGCTTAAATTATGATATTTCTAAGTGAGCAATATAGAAATCTGATTCCAAAGATTTCTATATTGCTTTTTTTGTATAATAATACACTGCCACCCATTTAAATATAAATAAATAAAGATTTATGCTTATATAAATTGAAAATAAATCAGAATATTTCGAATATTGTTGTTTTAAGAATATTATTGAAATTTAATTTAATTAAGCGTAAAATCATTTTTATACATTCTTATAGGGAGTATGAAAGGACGGGGAATGTTTTTATGCAAAATCAAGATAAATCCCATGAACAAGCGGTTCAATCCATCCCACAAAAAGGATTTTTTGGACACCCTAAAGGGCTAGGCGTATTATTCTTTGTTGAATTTTGGGAGAGGTTCAGCTATTACGGTATGCGTGCCTTACTCATTTTCTACATGTATTTCGCTATTAAAGATGGTGGACTCGGCATGGATAAAAGTACTGCTCAGTCAATTATGGCAGTATACGGGGCACTGATATACATGACATCTGTACTCGGCGGATGGATTTCCGATAGAATTACAGGGACACGCGGAGCAACGTTTTACGGTGGTGTTCTAATCATTATTGGACATATCTTCTTAAGTTTACCTTTAGATATCATAGGATTATTTATTTCTATGTTCTTTATTATTGTAGGTTCTGGTTTAATGAAGCCAAGCATTTCAAATATTGTTGGTAGATTATATCCCGATAGAGATACACGAATAGATGCTGGTTTTGTTATATTCTATATGTCGGTTAACTTAGGCGGATTAATTTCACCTATTATTCTAGATCGCTTTGTACATACAGGTAACTTCCACGGCGGGTTCTTAATCGCTGCCATTGGTATGGCGCTTGGACTCGTTTGGTACATATTTTTCAATAAAAGAAATTTAGGTCAAATTGGTACAAAACCAACTAACCCATTGAATAAAAGCGAGAAGAAAAAATATGGTATTTTATTTGCTGCAATCATTGTAATCATTGCAGTTGTATTATTAATTACCGGCTTAACAGGCACATTATCATTTAATTTAGTTAGTACAACAGTACTTATACTAGGGATTGCCTTACCAATCGTATATTTCACAATTATGATTCGAAGTAAAGAAGTCACTGATGATGAACGCTCAAGAGTAATCGCATTTATACCGCTATTTATACTTGGCGTAATATTCTGGTCTATTCAAGAGCAAGGTGCTAACGTTCTTAATCTCTTTGCATTTGAAAGCAGTGACATGAAATTAAATCTATTTGGGTGGAAAACAGATTTCGGCCCTACACTCTTCCAGTCGATAAATCCATTATTTATTGTATTGTTAGCGCCAGTGGTTTCACTGATTTGGGCCAAAATGGCTCGACGTCAACCAAGCATAGCAACAAAATTTGTTCTAGGCGCAATATTAGCAGGTGCTTCTTACATAATGATTGGCTCTATTGGACATTCAGCTGGCGGAGCAGACATTAGTGTCAACTGGGTTATTTTGTCTTATATTATTTGTGTTATCGGTGAACTCTGTTTATCACCTACAGGTAACAGTGCAGCAGTTAAACTCGCACCAAAAGCTTTCAACACGCAAATGATGAGTTTATGGTTATTAACAAATGCCTGTGCACAAGCTATAAATGGTACTTTAGTGAAGCTCATTGAGCCTCTGGGACACAAAAATTACTTCCTATTTTTAGGAAGTATTGCAATTGTAGTTAGTTTGATTGTTTTAGCATTTGTACCAAAAATCGTCAAAGGTATGCGTGGCATTAAATAGCACACGTATCAAGCCCACTTCTCACTTTATTGAGTAAGTGGGTTTTTTCATGCGCTAAAGCTCAGATAAACATTATCCTATTCATCCTTGCAAAAAATTGTCACAGCAAAAAAATTTAAAAATAAAGTAAATGCCACCAACTCTTCCTATATAATTATAACTGTGAAAATATGGGTAAAGTGAATAAGCAACAAAATTTAAAAGAATATGGTGAAAAAATTGGAAAATACTAAATTCAAACACGGTGTCTTATTTTATCATGAATATAGTGGTATTAAAGATATATATCGGGGACTTGGAGATGTAGCAGCTTCCTTAACTACATTTTGTAAACATCTGTCGCTCCAACTAAGTGAAGACGAGGGTGATATTATAAGATTTTGTCAGAAGATTAAAGACCAAAGTTATAGTGACGATGTAGATATCATTTTCCTCCTTGGTGGCGATGGTACTGTCAATGAATTAATCAATGGCATAATGCAACATGAATTGAATATCCCTATTGGTATTATTCCAGGTGGCACATTTAATGATTTTGTTAAAACATTAAACCTGAGTCCACGTCATAAAATAGCCAGTCAACAACTTATTCAATCAGAGTTACAGTCTTATGATGTTATGAAAATCAATGATCAATACGCACTAAACTTTGCTGGATTGGGACTCATTGTTCAAAATGCAGAAAATGTTCAAAACGGTAATAAGGACATCTTTGGCAAATTGAGTTACGTAGGATCTACGGTTAAAACTTTGCTTAATCCGGAGCATTTTGATTATCAATTAACCGTTGACGGTAAAGTTATTGATGGTAATACTGCAATGCTCGTTGTTGCTAATGGGTCATTTATAGGAGGCAGTCGCATACCTTTAACAGACCTTTCACCTAGTGATGGTTATCTGAATTTATTTATTTTTAAAGAACACAGTTCGAGTGTATTGAGTGATATATTTAAACAAAGGGATAGCATGAACTGGAACCATATGACAAACGGTATTCAGCATTTATTATCTAAAGATATCAAAATAGAGACCACACCGGAAATGAAGGTGGACATCGACGGAGAAATTGCATTAAAAACACCTATCCATATTGAAGTCATACCTAAAGCAATACAAATTTTAACGTTACCTGAAAATACGCCAGATAATGAATATGAATAAATACACTATATATAATGTTTACTAAATAAAATCTTATTAAAAAGGACTAATCCACATACACAATGGATTAGTCCTCTTGATATAGCGTTTAGAAATGTTTACTCTCTTAAAGTATAGATAGGTACACTTGAACTTATCGCCCGCTCACTCATGGATTTTCAAGATTCTGCACATTTTAAGTATAGCATCATTAAAATTACATATTTAAACACACAAAGACACGTTCATGTCATTAAATTTATATATCGTAATCACGGTCACCTAAGAAATACTTTTCAACATCATACCAGTCATCTACACGTGTAAAACGATCATCGTTTACATTATGAGACGCAGTATACATGATTGGCTTACCTGTAAATATAGCTAACTGACGAGGGTTGTCATCTATGAGATAGTCTGCATTTACGATATCTTTACGCCCACAAAAAACAAAGTGCTGTGGATCTAAAAATGGAAAATACTCTCTTAACCATTCATATTTATCATGAAATGATGTAGGAACATCCATTGCAGCAGTAGCAATATAAACATCATAGTATTCAGTTAATTTTTTCACAACTTCTTGAGCATGTGCCATCACTTTTAATTTTTTGAAAAAACCTGGTTCGCGTAAAATTTCATGCAATAAGCCATCATGTTCGGGCATTGCGTGACGTAATTTTTTACCGTCCAGCATATCATAGGTTATACCTAAATCTGTACGTTTGTTCACATCTTCAATCAGTGCACCTACTGTATCAGCAAGTACTTCGTCCATATCAATAGCAATTGATTTTCTAGTCATCTCATACTCTACTCCCTTTTAAGTTCTCATTCACTAACAATGATCACGCATGATTACATTAATCATCTGACAACATGACCCTGTTTATCATTATTAGTATAGCAAAAAACGTTCAATGAAACCAAAATTGTACATAAGCCTATCATAATATACTATATAAATTAAATATTTTCGTTATATAGTTCAAGCTTTATACATTTTAATTTATTGAACGTTATAAATGATGTTTGTTATAAATCAAAGTTATTTAATACTTCGATCATTTTATCATTTTGCTCAGGGAAGCCAATCGTAATTCTGACACCATTCGGAAATTCTCTTGTAATGCACCCCTGTTTTAACAATGCTTCATACAATTCGTGAGGTCGTGACGTATTCACAAAAATGAAGTTCGTTTGGCTTGGATTTAATTTATGACTACTAACTGAATCAAAGAATTTTGCTCTTTCTCGAGCATTTTTTTCACGAATAGAATCTAAATACGCTTGATCTTCTAATGCAGCAAGTGCAGCGTGTTCTGATAACCGTCCTACATTAAATGGTGGTCGTATAATATTCCACTTTTCAATTGCTTCTTGAGCAGCGACTACATATCCAATACGCATACCTGCTAATCCATATGCTTTAGAGAACGTTCTAAGTAAAAAAGCATTGGAAAATTGCTCTTGTAGTGCTAATGAATTTGGAAAGTCTTCAGCTGTCACGAATTCAACATAAGCTTCATCTATAATTACTGGTATTTCTTGAGGCACACGTGACAAGAAACGTTGCAATTCATCATGTGTAAAATATGTACCAGTAGGATTATTAGGGTTACATAGCCATACAAGTTTAGTGTTATCATCAACTTCAGAAAGTATGCCTTCTAAATCAAACCCACCATCTTTTAGTGGTACCTGAACAACATCTGCTGCTTCTACTATGGCATTATGATAATATTGACCAAAAGTCATTTCACTTGTAACAATTTTATCTCCTTTAGTTAAAACAGCACGTGAAATCATTAATATCACTTCATCTAATCCTGCACCGAACAAAATACGTGCTGGATCAACATTCAAATGCTCACTTATTGCTTCTTTAATTAACGGAGAACCCGTTTCAGGATAAAATTGCAATTCATCTAAATGCTGCGTGATTGCGTCTTTCACTTTAGGTGACGGTCCATATAAATTTTCATTAGAAGCTAATTTATAAAGTTCACCCTCAATCCCGTATTGTTCTTTTAGTGCTCTTGGTGATAAACCTGGTTGATATGCTGATAATTGTTCTATTTGTTTTTTCATTGTTGATTCGGGCCTCCTTAAATTTACAGAAATTTCAAAACTTAGTAACCATTATATACCTTATTTCCATTGAAAATCAATGTAACTTTTTTTTGAAGTGAGAATTTAATCAAATATAAATACGAGTTCAACTTAATGTGTGCTTTAACATAGTAAAACACATTGTTAAACTCGTATTGTCTTATGAATTAATCAATTAAATTATGTTTTTCTAAATAGTTTTTAGCTACCTCATAAGGATCTTGTTTTTTCACTGTAACTTCATAATTCATTTGTTGCATATCTTCATCAGATATCTTACCTGCTAATTTGTTAAGTGGTGCTTTGATTTCAGGATGTTCCTTTAAATATGATGTTTTAAACATAGGTGCACCTTGATATGGTGGGAATACCTTTTTATCATCTTCTAAAACAACCATATCGTATTGTTTTAATTCGGCATCTGTTGAATATGCGTCAATTAAGTTAATATCTCCGCTTTCAACTGCTTGATATCTTAATTTCGGCTCCATCGTCTTAACTTCTCCAAAATCTAAATCATATGCTTTTTTAACAGCTGGATAACCATCACCACGATCATTAAACTCTAATGTGAAACCTGGCTTAATTTGGTCACTTACTTTGTTTAAGTCACCTATCGTTTTAAGGTTATGTTTTTTCGCAAAATCTTTTTTAACTGCCAATGAATAAGTATTGTTATATTTCATTGGTTTTAACATAGTCATATCGTATTTATCTTCTAAACTTGATTTTGCTTGTTGATATACCTTATTTTCTTGTTTAGATTTCAAATCTTCCTTTGTTAACTCTCCAAGTACAGTACCTGTAAACTCAAGGTAGCCATCTATATCGTCAGATTTCAAAGCATTAAATAGGAATGAAGTTTTCCCCATGCCGTCTTTAACATCTACTGTATCATCTGTTTCTTCTTCAATTAAAATTTTATACATATTTGTAATTACAGATGGTTCTGACCCAAGTTTACCTGCTAATGTAATTTTATCTCCTTTTTGAGCAAACATTG
Source organism: Staphylococcus sp. GDY8P119P (assembly GCF_017892075.1). Lineage (NCBI taxonomy): Bacteria > Bacillati > Bacillota > Bacilli > Caryophanales > Staphylococcaceae > Staphylococcus > Staphylococcus sp. GDY8P119P. Next base: position 246,753 of record NZ_JAESKJ010000006.1, on the reverse strand, counting down.
GTCCAATAATCACTAATAGCAGAATTATAATAATTGCACCTAGAGAAATAAGTAACTTTTTATAGGACAACTTTTGCATATACCGTAAAACTAAATCAAAAAGAATTGCTAATAAAGCTGCGGGAATCGCTCCAATAATGATCAATGATGTGTCATTTCTATCTATACCTAAAAGAATCAAATCACCAAGACCACCAGCACCAATTAAAGCTGCTAATGTAGCAGTCCCTATAATCAATACCATAGCTGTTCTAATACCTGCCATAATTACTGGCATAGCTATGGGTAATTCCACTTTCGTTAATCTTCTTCCTGGCTTCATACCGATACCCTTAGCTGCCTCAATTAATGAGCTATCCACTTCATTGATACCAGTGTATGTATTTCTTAATATCGGTAATAATGCATACACTACTAACGCAATCACTGCTGGTACCTTACCAATACCAAACAGTGGTATCATCAAACCAAGCAATGCTAATGATGGTATTGTCTGTAGTACTGCCGCAATATTCATCACAATTTCAGAAATCTTACGTGTCTTCGTGAGCAAAATACCTAATGGTACTCCAATTACTGCTGCAATGAGCAATGCAATAAATGATATTTGGATATGCTCAAATATCGTAGTTAACAATTGTCCTTTTCGATTTGAAAGTGTATTTATTAATTCATTCATCTTTGACCACCCCCTGTATGCTCGGATAAATATTTAAACATATCTTCGCGTTTAAGCACATGTTGAGTAGCAGTCGATTCATCATTAATAATGATAGCATCATGATTAGCTAAATCACTATAAATGTTTTTAATAGAGACGTCGCTGTTAACAATAGGATAGCCCTTGGTAGCTGCCTGTTCATCAATCGTTAATTCTCCAATAAGTTCTGATAGTTTAATATCTTTTTCTATTTTAAGTGATTTATCCCCAACAAATTGTTTTACAAAATCACTTTTAGGATGATCAACCATATTTTCAGGTGTATCTATTTGCTCTACATGTCCTTTGTTTAATAGACAAATTCTGTCAGCAAGTTTCATCGCTTCTTGTATATCATGTGTTACAAAAACGATTGTTTTCTTTATTTTTTGCTGTAATGCTATTAAATCATCTTGTAGTTTTTCTCGACTGATTGGATCTAATGCACTGAAAGGTTCGTCCATCAATATAACTGGTGGGTCTGCGGCTAATGCACGCACCACACCAACACGTTGTTGTTGCCCACCTGATAGTTCATCTGGTTTTCTATCTTTAAAAAGTTCTGGCTCTAAGCCAACCATATTTAACAACTCATCTATACGTTCATCAATATCCACGTCTTTCCATTTTTTCATTTGTGGTACTTGTGCAATATTTTCTTTTATTGTTAAATGTGGAAATAATGCAATTTGTTGCAAGACATAACCAATATCCCAACGCATTTCATATACTGGATAGTCACTAATTGGTTTACCTTTAAAATAAATAAATCCCTCTGTTAATGAAATTAAACGATTAATCATTTTTAATGTCGTTGTTTTACCACAACCTGAAGGTCCGATTAAAACAAAAAACTCACCTTCTTTTATATTAAAGCTAAGATCATCTACAGCCTTTTTATCCCCATAACGTTTGATTACATTTTTAAATTCTATCAATTTTTCACCCTCACTCTTTTCATTGCCTTTACTATCACTTAAAAAAATTCACATAGTTAACACATAACCGATTAATGTATCATTTAACCCTTTTGAACATAGTTAGATAAAACAAAAACGAAGTTAATTGAAACCGATCAATATCACTATTACATTTGTACTTGTATAGTATATTAATAGTTGTCAAATTAACTTCGTATTTATCGCAATTATTTCAATGTAAAATACTAATACCGTTAAAATTAAGTATATGAGATTATATATTCTAAAAACAATTATTTGCTCAACTAAATTTGAGCTTTATAAGATTGTATTGTTTCTAAAAATATTGGACAGTAGTGTTTTAATTTATAACTTCCAACACCATCAATTAAGATCATATCTTGCTTTGATTCTGGTTTTCTCTTGGCAAATTCTTCCAAAGTAAAATCTGAAAAAATACTTACTGGTGGAATAGTTAATTTTTCACTTAATTGTTTACGCACGGCAACTAATTCATCAAATAAGGCACGGTCTACGCCTTCTACGGTATTGATGTTAACTTTTTCTTTTGATTTACGTTTAAATGGTGTTGTATAAATTGAAATTTGATTATTTAGCAATTCCTTTACAGATACATCGCAAATCAATATTTCATCATGCTCATTTAAAAATCCTTTAAATCGCAATTCATCCATAAGATGACTGAGTTCAGATGTCGTATAGTTTTTCATAATGCCATGTGTGGACAATTGATTATAATCACAATAGCGAATATAATCAGAGTCTTCACCCCTTAAAACTTGAATAATAACACTATAACTTTCTTGCTGTTTCATACGTGCAATACAACTTACGATCATTTTCGCTTCGTTCGTCATGTCATATGTTTTATTTTCTCTAACACAATTACTACATTGCTCACACTCTTCTAGTTTTTCATTGGGTTCAAAATAATGTACGAGTGTTGCTTCTAGACACTTTTTAGTTTTCGTATATAGTAGCATTTTATTCAATTTTTCACCCATTTTTTCTTTGTAATCATCGTCTGCTTTTGAAGATGAAATAAAATATTGGTGTAAACCAATGTCTCTATCACTGAATAAAAGGATGCAATCACTTTTCAGTCCATCACGACCTGCACGACCCGCTTCTTGATAATACGATTCTAAATCACCAGGCATGTTATAGTGAATCACAAAGCGCACATTAGATTTATCAATCCCCATACCGAATGCATTCGTTGCAACTACGACACGCACACGATCATATACAAAATCATTTTGAGCTGCTTCCCGCTCTTTATTGGATAAACCAGCATGATATATTGTGCTGCTAATTTTATTGTTTTCTAATGCTTCATGTAGTTCTTCTACTTGTTTACGTGTCGAACAATATATAATGCCTGCTTCTTTTTGATGATCTTTAACATATTCTAATACGAACTTTTGACGCTGATACGTTGGATTAACTTGAAATATTAAATTTCGTCGTTTCGTACTTGTTTTGATTTCATCGTGTTTATCGATGTTTAAGCGATCCATAATATCTTTTTGTACTTCGATTGTTGCTGTTGCTGTTAATGCTACAATTGAAAAATCTTGTGGTAGTGCAAAAACTTTATGGATGACTTCCTGATAACTTGGTCTAAAATCATGTCCCCATTTTGAAATACAATGGGCTTCATCAAACGCAACTAAGTGTATATCTAACTGCTGTAATAAGCGCATAAAACTGGCATTATCAAAACGTTCTGGTGCAACATATAAAAATTGGATTTCCCCACTTTTCAGTTGTGTTTGAATATCTTTTTGTTGCTTTTGTGTCAAACTACTATTTAAATATGCTGCGCGAATCCCCATGGCCTTCAATTGATCAACTTGATCTTTCATAAGTGAAATTAATGGGCTGATTACGATTGTGGTACCACCTAGCATTAATCCCGGCACTTGATAACAAATTGATTTTCCCCCACCAGTTGGTAAAACGCCAAGCACATTACGATGATCCATTACTTTAGTTATTATTTCTTTTTGACCTGGACGGAATGTGTCATAGCCAAAATAATGTGATAATGTTGCTTCCATGTTATATAATCCCTCATTGTTCTTTTAATTCTTCAAGCTCGCTCCATCTTGTTATATCATCTTCATACAACGTATTAAGATTTTGTTGTTCTTCATTTAATTCTTTGACTTTAGCGTAATCAGAACTTGCTTCAACCATTTCTTGTTCGATCTCTTCTAATCTATGTTCGGTTGTTTCAATACGCGCAATAATTGTTTCATATTCTTGTTTTTCTTTATATGATAGACCCTTTTTCTTTTTCTTTGCATATGCTGGTTTCACTTTTGATTGTTGCTTTTCTTGCATTTGGCGTTTATCTATCTCTTTTTTATATGCTTCATAGTCATCAAAACTTCCTATGATACGTTCTAATTTGCCATCATGAATATACCAATATTCTTGAGCAACTTTATTTAAAAAATATCTATCATGACTCACCGTGATGACTGTACCACCAAAAGTAGCGATATAATCTTCTAAAATGGTTAAAGTTTCTGTATCCAAGTCATTCGTCGGTTCATCTAATAATAGAACATTAGGTTGATGTACTAATAATTTTAATAGATACAATCTTTTTTGTTCTCCACCAGATAATTTATACACCTTTTTTCCATGCGTTGCACTAGGGAATAAAAAGCGTTCTAACAACTGTGTAACAGAAACAGCAGTTCCATCTTTTTCTTTAGCTACTTCACTTTCTTCACGCAAGTAATCGATCATTCTGATGTCTCGATCTAAGCGCGCTTCTGTCTGTCTGAAGTAAGCAATTTTAACAGTTTGACCAACTTTCAATGCCCCTTCGAACGCTTGGTCATCACCATTCAAAATATTCAGTAATGTTGTTTTACCGGCGCCATTTGGTCCAACGATACCAATTTGTTGTCCATTTTGTATAATTTCTGTGATGTGTTCAAACAATACCTTATCGCCGATGTGTTTTGACACGTTTTCAAGTTCAAAAACTTGTTTACCTAAACGTGAATATGCAAGATTTAAAGAGGCTTTATCTTGTTGTTGTTGATTTTTTACATCATGTTCTAAATCTTTAAATCTATTTTTTCGTGCTTGTTGTTTAGTAGAACGTGCTTTAACTCCTGCACGCATCCAAGCTAATTCTTGTTTATATAATGCACGTTGTTTCGCTTGTTGTTTTTGCTCTACGACTTCATTTTCAGCGCGTTGTGCGATGTAATCTTCATAATTACCGGGATAAGTAGTTAATTTCCCACGATCTAATTCAATAATACGAGATGATACTTCATTTAAAAAATAACGATCATGAGTTACGAACAGCACTGTATGTGGGTATTGTTTAACATAATTAATTAGCCAACTAATTGACTCAAAATCTAAATGGTTCGTAGGTTCATCCAAGAGTAATAAATCTGGTTGCTCTATAAGTGTTTTAGCAAGACCAACTCGTTTTTGTTGGCCACCCGAAAGTTCTCTCACTTTTTTAGTCGTATCATTGATGCCTAGCTTTGATAAAATAGTTTTGATTTCAGCACTATAATCCCAAGCTTGATATGTATCCATTGCTTCTTGTGCTTGCATCATCTGTTGAAAATCTGTCTCATTCTGTGTCTCACTATATTTTGTTACAGCAGCTTCATATGAACGTATCACTTGAAGTGTCTTTGTCTCTGACGTTAATACCGCTTCAAAAACCGTTGAATTTTCTTCAAATTCTTGCTTTTGAGACGAATAACGTATGCGATATGCATTAGGATGTGAAACCTCTGCCTCGAAGTCTTCATCCAAACCAGCGATTACCTTTAACAAAGTACTTTTGCCTGTACCATTAATACCTACAAGACCTATTTTTTCTCCTTCAGAAATAGACAGATGCAAATCATCAAAAATGATTTTATCGGCATATGATTTATGTAAATGTTCAATTTTGTAGGCTTCCATCGTCCAACATCCTTTTTAATATCGAAAATTATAATTAATTCTGTTAAACTTAATTTCAGTTCTATATATTATACACCTTTTTGAACTCAAATGATACAAGGGAGCGTAGCTTATGTCAGATTTTTTTCAAGACTTACCTCCTTTTATCCAAGCACTCATCGCCGGTATCATCACTTGGTTGTTGACTGCATTAGGGGCTGCTGCAGTTTTTATATTTAAAAGAGTTAATGATAAAATACTGAACTCAATGCAAGGTTTTGCTGCAGGCATAATGATTGCTGCCAGTTTCTGGTCTCTATTACAGCCATCTATTGATTATGGTTCAGGTTCATCTATTGCATGGTTACCAGCAGCAATAGGTTTTTTATTGGGCGGTTTTTTTATACGCGCGTTAGATTTAATTATCCCACACATTCACCCAAACACCCAAGACACTAACCAATACCAAGAAGGTGTAGGAACAAAAAAACTCAATAAAAATACATTACTTGTATTGGCTATTACACTCCATAACATACCAGAGGGGCTTTCTATTGGTGTAGCATTTGGTGGTGTAGTAGCCGGTAATGGACAAGCCACTTTCTTAGGCGCACTTGGTTTGGCAATTGGTATCGGGATTCAAAATATTCCCGAAGGTGCTGCGCTTTCTATGCCTATCAGAGCAGCTGGGGCTTCAAGATGGAAAGCTTTTAATTATGGTCAAGCATCTGCAATTGTTGAGCCCATATTTGCTACTATAGGTGCTGCTGCAGTACTGTTCATTACACCTATGTTACCATACGCACTCGCCTTTGCCGCTGGAGCGATGATATTTGTAGTTGTAGAAGAACTTATACCAGACTCTCAAGCTAGTAATAATACTGATTTAGCAACATTAAGTTTAATGCTAGGTTTTACTATCATGATGATTTTAGACGTTGCACTTGGATAAAAGGTAAAAGAAAAAGAAATAACTTGAATCCATTTTTTAAATAAAAAAATGATGAAGCCGAGACAATTGTCTCAAGTTCAAAACAAAGATTTTGGGGTAAATACAAGAAAAATAGCACTCAGATGATTTAATTCAATTCATCTGAGTGCTTCTATTTTTTCAATACTTCATATTGGTGATTCACTTTCTTAGGGGAACAGCTTCAGCCTGTAGTCTTCAGCTTCTCCTATTCACTCAAGCGTCTCGCCAAAATACGTCACATTTGTCCAAGAACTAAATGTCTCAAACAATCTCATTTTGAGAATGGGGATTTATGTTCTAGCCTTTTTAGCATTCTTTTTTATAATGTGCATGTTTGCTCTGGATATGTACTAATCTGCTATCCTACCCTGCTTAAAGTTCACTCATATTAAATAATTCAATACAATCATCATGCGCATCATAAAATACCATTCAATACACTTACATATATATAAAAGCCCTAATCCATTTTAAATAATGGATTAGGACTAAAGTATTAATTATTTTTTCTCTTGTCCTTGTGGACCTGTTTCATATTTATAGTTTGATGGTTTCACTTTATCAAAGTCAGGGTTATCATAAAATCTCAATAAATCACCGTTTAGGACGTCATCACTCATTTGCAAGTCTTTTTCAGCTTGTTGTTTGCGTTTATCAAAATCGCTTGGTTTTTCTGTAACTGGCTCATTATTTTTATTATCATATATTCTACCATTTACATATTTGTAATCTTTCGTTACAAAGTCACCATTTCTAAACGGTACTGTGTCATTATGATCTTTTGACAATAAGTCTGTACCCATCATGAGATAATTTTTAGTATCAATACCCATTAAATGTAATAATGTTGGCATTACATCTGCTTGTCCAGCATAAGTTTTATCAACAGTACCTTCTTTACCAGGTATTTTCAACCAGAAGCCTGTTCGGTTTAAATCTGTAAACTTAGCTGGTGTAATGTCTTCACCTAATAATTTTTCCATCGCTTTATTATGGTTTTCAGAAATACCATAATGGTCACCATAAATCATAATAACGGAATCATCATAGATACCTTTTTTCTTCAATTCATTTACAAACTGTTCTAACGATTCGTCTAAATATCTCGCTGTCTGAACATAACCGTCAACTGTTGAATCACCAGTATTTGGTTTATCAATTGATGCATCTTCTGGAGATAATGTAAATGGATAATGGTTTGTTAGCGTTATTAAGTGACTATAGAAAGGTTCTTTTTCCTTTGCTAAATAATCAGCTGATTCATCAAAGAATTCTTTATCTTTCAGACCTAAGTTCTCTTGGTTTTCTTCTGACATATCAAAATATGTTGCATCATAAAACTTATCTACACCAAAATGTTTGTATACTTGGTCACGGTTCCAGAAAGTTTTATAATCACCGTGCATTACGCTAGATGTGTATCCTTGTTGTTGATGCATAATAGCTGGCAATGATTGGTACGTGTTATCCCCTTTAAGTGAGAATGCCGAACCTTGTGGTAAACCATATAAACTGTTATCCATAGTGAATTCTGAGTCTGAAGTTTTACCTTGTCCTGTCTGGTGGAAGAAGTTCGGATAATATCTAAAATCTTCATTACCAGAAGAAAGTTTATTTAAGAATGGTGTAACTTCCTCGCCATTTACTTTTTTGTTTATCAAGAAAGTTTGGAAACTTTCTAAGTGTATTTTAATCACATTTTTTTTCTTTGCTGCACCGAAATATTCTGGGTTTGGTTGTGTTTGTTTTTGTTTCGTATAATTTAAAACTTTTGTCAAATCATCTTCATTTGCTAACGCTTTTTGTTGATTATTTTGAATCGTTTTTACACCATCATAAACTGTGAAGTTATATGGACCTAAGTATTTCACTAAATATTTATGATCGAATGTACGCGTTAATAATTCTGGACGATCAGATTCTGCAAAAGCTAGGTTTAAGAAGAATAATGCAACAGACGCTGCCATGATTACTGGAACAAACTTCTTGCTAAACACACGCTTATCTAACCATTTTTGTTTGAAGATTAATACAAATAAATAAATGATTGTATCGATAAAGTAAACAAAGTCATACCATTTAAATGAAGCTGATACAGCGCCACCCATTGATTCAACATTTCCTACTTGATTTAATGTACTAAAAGTCAAGAAATCAGAGAAGAATCTGAAATATACAACATTTGCGTATAATAAGAAGGTTAAAATAAAACCTCCTATAAAGATAAACCAAAATGCTTTCTTACCTTTGAAGAATAAGAAAATACTCAATACTAATGCAATTAAGCTATATGGATTCATTAATAAAATTAAATTTTGAACTAACCCTTTAACACCTAAAGAAAAGTCAACATAGTATGAAAAATACGTTTTAGCAGTAACTGTTATAACAGTTAAAATAAAAAACGCAAAAAGAGTTAGTTTCTTTTTGTGTAGACTCATGTCTGTTCCCCCGATATAAATTAATAAAAGTTTGTGCTAATACCTAGCTAGATTAAATGCTTTGTACCCGTTGTTAGCGCGTAAGTGATAATTTCTACCAACATCTTTATCGTTATTTGCGAAAGTTAAAATTTAAGTTAAAAAACACGGTAACTCCTGTATTTTCTTTTAAAACACATCTTTTTTTCTTATGTCACTAATTTATTTTTATAAAGTAGCAATTTTTTATTTTCAATGAATTTTATTTGTTCTTTTGTGAAAAATTATATTTGTTGTAATGTAAATTATGTTAATGCGTTTTGTTATGTTTTACATCGTTTTTACACTGCGTTCACTCTGTAATATCATTGTAATAAAACGATTATAGTTCAATTAATAAATATAAAGCAATTCTTGACTAATATCAAGTAAAAACACACTTTTTTTAATTTAAAAAGCTGATTTAACCGTTTTATGAAGGTATCATTAACCTATTATGAATACGCGATTAAAATAAGGTTAAAATTTAAATTTCCTTTATAATTATACTTGTTCTATTTAATAAATTAATCAGGCCTTGGACCTATTTAAATAAAGGTTAAATTATACAGAATGACTTAAGTAATTACTAAATCTTATCATATCCGACATTCATGCTGTTGATAATAAATACGAAAGACCATAATTAAATCTACGAAATAATTGCTATAGCTGAACGCTTTTGAATAATCATTGACCAAGTATTGTAAACATTAATTTAGAACTATATTTTACTTAAGTATTTGTCGAAAGCAACAGACATATTATAAAAATCATCCAACATAAAAAAGCAGCTTGAGATATAAATCTATAGAAACTCAAGTACTAACTCAATGAGCTAACTATAAATAAAACAATATTGAAAAAGACAATTTCTATAATATTTCAATAGAAATTGCCTTTTTTTACTCGTCCAAGACACTTTTATTTGTTCTAAGATTCTTTAGCTCAAAAGCGTCTTAATATAATAATGTTTTATAGATTAACTGATTATTAATTTTAAATGCTAATGCTCTTAACATTTTGCTATACACACATACACTTCATTCTCTAATCGTGTACATTATTTTAACATTTCTAATTGCATTCTATACTCGATACCATGAAACAGTTGATTTAACCAATTAGTATATTTTATTAAGTTCTTTTCTGCAGTTTCAACATCTATAAATTGAAATTTCAATTTAGTACCAGGATGTTTTTGACCTAACTTAGTTAAATGGTAACTGGCAATTGTCCCAATTTGTGGATAGCTCCCTAACGTGTAATGATCATTTAACAAAATAATTGGCGTACCATCTCTCTTCACTTGAATTGTTCCTATTTGTACAGATTGATGTGCGGGCATATCTTCATAAAATGCTTTAACAGGTTGGCCTTCGACATACATGCCTACCCTATTCGCTTTACTTGTCACTTTATATTCCCCGTAAGTAAAACGATTTAAAGCATTTTGATTAAAATCTTCTGTTCCTTTATTTTTAATGACATGAAATACATCTGACATATAATTAAAAGAAAGCGCATAGCCATCTATACCCCAGTCAGTCTGATGTGTATGTTCAAGATTTTCAAAAAGTTTATGGTGACGTTCTGTATAATCACGTTTCATATTGATTTCGTCACCTTTTTCTAGTTTGCGCCCATGAAAACCACCAAGTTTAGACATAAAATCAGTTGAAGTAGAACCCAACCATTCATCTAGCTCGAATCCTCCACCAACGGCTAAATAGACTCTTGATGTCCGTGAAGTTTCTGTAAACTCGAGTACATCACCTTTTTCCATTAAATAAAGTTTATTGGGTAAAACTTTTAAATTAGCAGTTTTAGCTTTAAAACTGCCACCACTTAATGCAATTAAAGTAGGTTCAGTAAAACGAATACTTGCCATTCTATTGGTCATTTCTAAAGTAGCTTCATGTTTATCGTTGGCTACTAATCGATTTGCAATTTCATGTGATAATGGATCTAAAGCACCACTAGGGATTACACCATTGTGCTCATAACCGATACGCCCAAAATCTTGAAAACTTGAGAACAATCCTTCATTTTCTATTATGATTGACATGGTTTAAATCCTCCTAAATCCAATGCATCCTCTGACACAGCTTGAAATTGCACATTATCCCCTAATTTTAAAGTTGTAAAATCTGTTTGATGTGGATTAAATAATTCTACTGGTGTGTAGCCTATCACTAGCCAATCACCATAAGTATCAATTGTAGTAATGCCAGTTTTCTTACCTTCTATAATCACTGATCCTGCAGGAATAAATGCTTTTTTGCCACCTGTGTGATTGACAAATAAGCGTTTATCCATCCCTGTTAAATACGGAAATCCTGGAGAATAGCCCATCATTGATACGAAAAAATTCGAATTTGTATGTAATTTTACAAATTTGTCGAAATCCATTTTATAATATTTTAGCAAGGGTGCTAAATCTGGTCCAAAGTCTCCACCATATACTACAGGTATTTGAATGGGTGAGGGTGTTTCTTCTACATGTTTTATCTCTAATTGAACAGATTGCAAAAGTGCTTTCATATATAAAAAAGGTGATTTTATATTGTGATGTTTAATCATATCTCTAGCATCATAACAAATCATCATATCCGACTCTGTTGGTACAATTTCTGTAATAAAAGGATAATTTTTATTAATAAGATATGTTTTTAATGCGAGTAAATCATCAGTTAAATCTTTGGAAACTTCCTTTTCTATAGAAACCACAATTGCTTGGTCACCTTGACTATATATCTTCATAAATTCACCTCATCTATTGTGTCTATCGATAAAATACATTTAATATTTGTATTAAGTAGCGTATTAATTCTTTAACTAAACCATAGATAAATATAAATTGAATAGCACATGAAATAGTGATGACTAACTTAGTAATATAATATTTATGGTGATTCATTAAATAGGTTACATACCATTTTGTAAGGCCGATTAGCGTAATAATTAATAAAATCCAAATCCATATCATTATTTTGCCTCGCTTGCTGACATTAGATTTTTAAGACGCATATAACTTTGTTTAACTTACTTCATAACTTACAGTTAAACTATATCTATGTGTAGCATATTTGATACATTCAATTATGGATATCAAACACTATCGCAATAACGTTTTATCACAATTATTAGAATTAAAATTTATATTTTTCTTATACTTTCTATATTCTATAGATTTATTGCAACATCGGCAACCTCTCTTAAACTATTTATCAGAAAAACTTGAATTTGATTTTGCCTTAACTTTTGCTTAAATGTTGCCAAACTATAATCTTTTTCTATTAATTCACCTTCATCTATTAATTCTTGTCTCTTACATCCTTTTAAAAAATCATCATTAAATACTGGCGTATAATAATGATCTCCTTCTTTGATCATAATATTTCCAATATCAAATTCTAATATTTTTCCTGATTCGTCATAAAGTAAAATGAGGTCAGTTTCATGATTATGTGCTAAATGATCTCTATTTGTCGTTTTATTCGTAAGTATGCGTTTATCTTGAATTTGAGTTAATGGTACAATTTTTGCCGTAAAGCTATCTTTTTGAGGTAATTCAGCAACTTCATATTTAAAATTGCCATTGGGATATAAAATAATTTTCACTCTATAGGTCCCTGTAAAATAGTGGTTTTTAATTTCAGAAATCGTTTTATGCCATTGATCATCTTCAAATGTTATTTGGAATTGATTTGCTGAATGTTTTATCCTGTCATAATGATATCTCAACCTTGAAAATTTGCCTGAGTCTAATCGTAATGTTTCAAATAACTGCATTATAATCTCTCCAAAATTTTAGTCTTATCGATGAATTCTTGCACTTCAGATTCTGGGTTGGAATCAATTGTAATACCTGCACCAACCCCGTATACAGCTTTCCCATTAATATATTGAATCGTACGAATAGGTACATTGAAAATAGCTTTCCCATCGGGTAACAATAAACCAATAGTTCCGCAATAGCCATTTCTTGGTGTTTGCTCTAATTGTTTAATATATTTCATTGTGTTTACTTTCGGCGCGCCGGTAATTGAACCACAAGGGAAAATAGCTTCTAATACTTGCACTAAACTCACATGGTTTGCTAACTGCCCAGTAACCATAGATGTCATTTGATACACCGTTTGATACCTTTCAATACGAAACGGTTGATATACTTTAACTGTGCCAGTGTTGGCTACTCTACTTATATCATTCCGTAATAAATCAACAATCATGACATTTTCTGCTCTATCTTTGGTAGAGTTTCTAAGTTTTTCAAAATGGGCCTTATCTTCTAATTCTGTTTCTCCTCTGGCTATTGTTCCTTTCATCGGCTTACTTAATACAATATTGGATTGATTTTTAAATGGGCCAAATTGAAAAAATAGCTCTGGGGATAATGATGCTATTTGAACTTCTTTTGTATCAATCAGAGCAGAATAATGACCATGATTTCCGCCCTGAAGTACATGATAAAGTTCAGAAATCGGTCCTTTTACGTCATCACTCAATCTGGTTGTATAATTAACTTGGTATGTATTACCTTCTACAATCGCTTTTTGCACTTGTTTAATATGATCAATCATGCGCGCATGTCTATATTGAAATTTAAAATTATATTTACGCTGATATGCCAAAGCTTGTTCATTTAAGTCATCGTGTACTGATTCAAATACATATGCAGCAGCATACACAAATATACCTTTAGGCGTTATCGTTGCTAACTGATTATTAAAATAACTTGCCGCTTCATATGGTAAGTATAACGCCACATATTTACCTTTACTTTGATGTAATTCAGCAAATCGAATGACTTCTCCAACATCCTGCATTTGATATGCTATTTTTTTGCTCAAACATTCTTTAAATAGATATTGATACGTTTCGGTTTGTGTTTCATTTATATAATATTGGTAATTAAATTTTACTTGCATGATGCGCCTCCACACTTTCAATAAATAATTTAATTTGTTCGATACCATATTCACTCAAAAACGATTCAGGATGATATTGGACACCATAAATAGCACATTCTCGGTGCTCACAGGCCATAATTATTCCTTTATCATTGGTTGCTGTGACATTTAGCTCAACAGGAAATGTATGTATGTCTGCCATTAATGAATGATAACGCATTACATTAAATGATTTTGGTAAATCTTTGAAAATACCTTTGCCCGTGTGGGTAATTGAAGTTGTATGGCCATGGATAGGCTTATGATTCTTTACAATACGTCCCCCAAAATAAGTAATAATTTGTTGGAATCCCAAGCATACCCCTAAAATTGGTACATTATTCATAAATTGTGTGATGACTTCATTTATAATCGGATAATCTGACGGCGTTCCTGGTCCTGGCGATATGATAATCGCCAATGGTTTCATATCGATGAGCTTGTCTATATCAATCTCATCCACATCAACCACTTTGATTGTCCCTGTATAACATTGTTTGAGATAGTCCACGATATTATACGTAAATGAGTCTTTATTATCGATTACAAGTAACATTGAATCACCTCATTTGTAGTTATATATTATTCTAATATAGTTATTATCCCAAATCTCAACTTGATTTTACAGCTTAAATGTATTATTCTAGTCACGGTATAAATGTAACAGAGGTTTCTAGCTGACACCCTCTATAAAAAACTAGACACTTGAACGACGTCTATCTTTTTATAGAGATAGGCGTTTTTTTATGGCGTCATCAGTTTTATATGGCAAAGCTAGCACGATATTTTAAGGAGTGTAAACTATAATGACACAACAGCCATTAAACAATAATAAAGCCATCGTAGTATTTAGCGGTGGCCAAGATAGTACAACCTGTTTATTTTGGGCAAAAAAACATTTTGATGAAGTTGTCTTAGTAACTTTTGAATATGGACAAAGGCACGATACAGAAATTCAGGTTGCCAAACAAATCGCTCAAGAACAAGCAGTCGAGCACCATATACTTGACATGTCCCTATTATCTCAACTCACTCCTAACGCATTGACACAACATGATATGGATATAAATGAAGGAGATAGTGGTATGCCAAACACGTTTGTGCCTGCACGTAACTTGCTGTTCTTATCTTTTGCTGGCGCCCTAGCATATCAGACAAATACTAAACATATTATCACGGGTGTATGTGAAACAGACTTTTCTGGCTACCCTGATTGTCGAGATAGCTTTATTAAGTCAATGAACGTTACACTTTCCCTCTCTATGGATAAAGATTTCGTTATTCACACGCCGTTAATGTGGCTGGATAAAAAACAAACGTGGGCTTTAAGCGATGAACTCGGTGTATTAGAATACGTTCGAAAGCGAACGTTAACTTGTTATAACGGGATTATTGGCGAAGGATGTGGCGAATGTCCTGCCTGTAAACTACGCGCACGCGGTCTTAATGCTTATCTAGAAGAAAAAGGAGCGAATTAATATGTTCCAACAAAATTACCCTAGTGTTAACCACAATTACCAATTTGAACTTAATAAGGATTTTAATTTTTCAGCCGCACATTATATTCCAAGTGAAGACGCTGGAAAATGCATGCGTACGCATGGACATACTTACTTTGTCAACTTAACAATCGGTGGAGATACCGTAGACCATAATGGGTTTTTAGTGAATTTTAGTGAATTGAAACAACTCGTACACGGTCAATTTGACCATCAATTATTAAATGAGTTACCTCAATTTGAGGGTAAAAGTCCTTCAACTGAAATTGTGGCACAAACAATATATGAGATGGTTCAGTCTTCATTAAACCAAAGGCCAAACAAACCACAATGCTTGCAAGTTTACGTCAGAGAAACACCAACAAGTTATGTCATATATCGACCAAAGGAGCCAAACCATGAGTAAAATACCTGTGCTTGAAATTTTTGGTCCAACGATACAAGGTGAAGGTCGTGTCATCGGCCGCAAAACCATGTTTGTACGTACAGCCGGATGTGATTACCGTTGCAGTTGGTGTGACTCTAGTTTTACATGGGATGGCAGTGCAAAAGAAGAAATACGCATGATGGATGCTACAGAAATTTATGCGCAATTATATGACATTGCAGGTGAATCATTTAATCACGTAACAATTTCAGGAGGCAATCCAGCTTTAATAAAAGGCATTCAAACATTAGTTGATTTATTCGAAGACAAAGGCATACAAAGCGCCCTAGAAACACAAGGCAGTAAATTCCAACCATGGATGACACAAATTGATGATTTAACAATTAGTCCAAAACCACCTAGCTCAATGATGAAACCAAATTTACCTATTTTAGATGATGTTATTGCTAAATGTAAGCCAGAAACACTCAATCTTAAAGTAGTTATTTTCAATGATGAGGACTTTGAATTTGCCAAAATGATTCATCATAGATATCCTAACGTGCCATTTTATTTACAAGTTGGGAATCCATACCTAGACGGAGAATATGTTGAATCTCACACAGAAAAGTTACTTTCATTATATGAAACCCTTGTGAATCGTGTCATGGATAGTAGCGATATGAATAATGTATATGTATTACCTCAATTACATACTTTACTTTGGAGTAATAAAAAAGGTGTTTAAATTGAGTCAATGAACCGGTTCGTTGTATAATGCTCTTTGTCTATACAATAAACCGGTTTTTACTTTGTACATAAAACATAGCAATGATTGTCACTGTAAATATAATTATTTAAAATAATAACAATTTTACAATATGTCAGATAATGACTTATAATTTTTTAAAACATCAACTGTTATTAAATGATTAAATCTAACTTAATTGATATAATGTTGCAGTGAAGTATCTAGGTTAGGAGAGCAACATGCTAATAAATATAATCATAAATATAGCTACGGTAGCAATCATACTCGGTATTGATTTATATCGTCAGAATTTCAAACAACTTAAGTTTAGCTCTATACTTTTATCAATAACCATTAATAGTATCATTAATTTAGTCCTTGTTGGTAAATACGATTACATAACATTTTATACTTGCACCCATTTAATTATTTGGACATTGTTGCAATTGTATCTCAATAAAAAAACAAAAACATATGTCATAACTGATCAAAAATTTATTGGTTTTATTTTAACGATTATCATGAGTACATCTTTAATCCTTTCATACGATACAAGTAAAGATTCTTACTATATGTCCATTCCATATTTAGCTCCAGCTATTTTTCTCATAGGTGCAACTTTATTGTTCTATAGTACATTCCAAACACATGAAAAAGAACAAATTAAAATCTTGAATCGTATTCGCAAACCAGTAGTGATTGGCCAAATTATTATTGTATTATCTTTTACAATCATGCCTTTATTAACACCTTATTGGTATGCCTTTATAATTGTACATTTATTATTCTTACTTTTTTTATTATGGCAGAATATATTTTTTTCAAAAAAATGATTAGCAAATTATATTTTGTGGTATGTAATAATTTATTATGATATTTAAAAAGGAGGTATGCTTATGTTTGGATTTATTATTATGTTAATTGTCGGCGGTTTAATCGGCTGGATTGCTGGTGGTATCGTCGGTAAAGATATCCCTGGAGGTATTTTAGGAAATATCATTGCTGGTATCGTAGGTTCTGCATTAGGTTCATGGATATTAGGTGATTGGGGTTGGCATTTAGGCGGTATCGCTATCTTCCCTGCACTAATTGGAACAATTATTCTTGTTGCCTTTGCATCATTTATATTGGGAAAATTACGTAAAAAATAAATGGTTTGTTAATTTTTTAGTTTTAAAAGAAATTCCTGAAACTTAATGACATCGTTTCTATATCGTCAGAAGATGACTAAATAGCGAAAGCACTCAGGAATACTAAAATCTCAACCAAAAATAAGCGTCAATTTCTATTGAGATACTTTAGAAATTGACGTTTTTTGTTTTTTAAAGTGTTATTATCATGAGGGTTTATGATCTATCTTTTTTAAAATGTCATTCGTATCATCTTTAGTTGTTATTTTAACTTTGTGTGTACGGGCTCAACAATAACCTAAAATCTAAAACAACCTTTATAAAACTAAACATTACTTCTGTATCAAAATTTCTTTGACTATAACATTTTTATTTTTGCTTTTAAGAGTATTTAACTAATTTGGCTCTTATACAATTTTGTAATGTGATAATGCTTTAGATTGATATGCCGAAAGACACAGGCTCAAATCACCTCCTCGGACAACCATGCACAATTAAACTCAATTTTTAATAAACGAAACCCCCAGACTACGCTTTTAGCATAACCTGAGGGCAGTGATTATCTATGTTTAACAAGTGTTTTATTCTTTTCAGTTTTAACCTTATGAGAGGGTACATAAAAATGTTCTTCTCTATTTATACTGTTTTTATTTTGTTCTTTCGCTTCTTCTGGATATTCAGACATTTCTAATTCAGAGTCCAGCCCTTTCGTTTTGTCTACCTGCTTTAAATTAGATACTTGAACAATATATTTTGGTCGCTGTTTTACTTCATAATATATCCTACCGATATATTCGCCTACAATACCGATTGAAATCAGTTGGATACCTCCAAGTAATAAAATAGCTGCAATTGTTGAAAAGTACCCTGGTGTTTTCACACCATTAATCATAATATTTCCAAAACTAAATATAATATAAAGTAGACTCACAAAAAATACAATCAGTCCTAAATAAATCATAGCGCGTAATGGTTTATTATTAAATGAGATCAAGCCATCTATACCATAGTTCAATAATTTACCAAATGACCATTTCGATGTACCTTCTTCTCTTTCAACATTTTCATAAGTAAAAACTTTAGTATTATAGCCAATCCATTCATATAACCCTTTTGAAAAACGATTATATTCATTTAACGATGTTAATGAGTGTAACGCGCGTTGACTAAGCAATCTAAAATCTCCAACACCGTCTTCTAGTTTAATATCCTCGACAAAATGATTAATCACTTTGTAATAGCATTGCGTTAAAAATTTTCTTGAACGTTTTTCACCTGTTCTATCTCGTTTTGCGACGACTTGATCATAGCCATCCAAATAACTATCTATCATCTGTGGTATAAGCTCTGGCGGGTGCTGTAAATCAGCATCAATCATCACAACAGCATCACATTCCACACTGTGTTGGAAACCGGCAATCATTGCTGATTCCTTACCAAAATTCCTACTAAATGAAATATATTTTACATGTTCATCCTGTGCTGCCATTTCTTGAATATAATTAATCGTTTTATCTTGACTACCATCATCTACAAATAGCAAATCATAGTTATAGTGACGGTTAAGACTATCTTCATCTAATATTTCAGTTAACTTGTGATATATTTTTAATATTACTTCACCTTCGTTATAACATGGCACTATAACTCTTATATGCATAATAAACACCTTCATTTCAATTACTTCAATTTTACTTTACCAATATTTACAGTTATTTCGCCATTCTTTTCATTTAGGTTTACACAATTTTTATATTTCCTTAATAATCAATTATAAAACTTACACTCTTTTAAAAATTTTGAAATAGATAATACCAATAATTCGTGTCATTAAGAGACACTAAAATTTAGTTTTTAAATTTTTATGATGATGTAGAGCATATATACATATAAATATTGTTCAATATCTTTTTTGTAAAAAGTTGTAACATTGTCCATTTAGTTTATCAACTATTTGTCAGAAAAGGAAATAAAACATATATTCGTAAAATTAAAAAAGTAGGATAGAGAAACAAGTGTCATGAACACCATGCTCTATCCTACGTTATTTAAAATATTTAACGTTCACCTTTTTTGAAGAAACTACTAAAAAATAAACCTTGATTTGCAACTACTTCTCCATTTTTAGCTATCTTTCACTTCAAATTTTTATAAACAAAGCTAAATTTTGCTATTTTAAATCATTACTTTAAATCGCCTATACGCACTTTATCAGGATCTTTACCTTGGCGCGCATCTCGATTTAGATTATCAATCTCAGCAATATCCGTTAATTCTAAACTAAAATCAAAAATATCATAATTTTCTTTAATACGTTTAGGTGTTTTAGACTTTGGTATAATTAAACGGTTATGTGCTAAATGCCAACGCAACACGATTTGTGCAGGTGTTTTACTATAACGTTCGGCAATATCAACAATGATAGGATGTTCAAGTAAACCTTGGTTTCTCATGAGTGGCATCCAAGCTGTCACTGCAATATCATGCTTATCACAAAAATCTTGTAGCTCATGCTGATTGAAATAAGGGTGTACCTCCACTTGGTTCACAGCAGGCGTAATTTCTGTCTCTGCCATCAATTTTTCTAAATGATGTTGTTTAAAGTTACATACCCCAATGGCACGGATTCGACCATCTCTATATAATTTTTCCATCGCTTTATACGTTTCAATAAAAAGTCCATCTTCCTCACATGGCCAATGTATTAAAAATAAATCTAGATAATCAGTACCTAAATTCTCTATAGATTTTGTAAAAAATTCAATTGTTTTATCATATCCTTGATAATCATTCCATATCTTTGATGTAATAAATAATTCAGAACGTGGTACATCAGATTTTTTTAAAGCATTGCCTAATGCAATTTCATTTTTATAAAAGTAAGCTGTATCAAAAGCACGGTAACCAATATCTAAAGCGCTAGATACAGCATTTTCCATTTCCTCATCAGTGATTTTATACACACCTAAACCAACTTTTGGCATAGGATAACCATTATTTAAATAATATGTATCTTCTAACATACACTTATCCTCCTCATTTTTAATATCAATATATTTTCAATTTTACATAAAAACACGTTATGCATTTAGCTTTTCTATAAAGATAATTATAAAAAAACTGGAACATTCAATGATGTCCCAGTTTTTGCAATACCTACTTATATTTTATCATACAAGTAATATGCGAGTGGTGCAAAACATATGTTGATATCTTGCCAGCAAATGATGATTACTATGCTAAAAATTTCAACATTGCTAGTGCATCATACTCATAGCTTAATTATCATTGCTTTCTTCGTCTTCATCTTCTTCTGGAGTTGGACGTGTTTCATGATATTCAAATTCTAAGATAACATTGATAATTTGATGATTATCCACTTCTGATATAATCCAACGATCATATTGTGTATCTACATAATCATTGGGTTGTAAATTAGTATTATGTGCCTGTAACCAGCCACCAATTGTATCTATATCTTCAGAATCTTCAAATTCAATACCAAATTGATCATTTAAATCATCTAATAACACTCTACCGTTAATTTGGTATTTATTATCACTTAGTCTTACAACATCATTGACTTCATCATCATCAAACTCATCACGAATTTCACCGACGATTTCTTCTAAGATATCTTCCATCGTTAAAATACCTGCAGTACCACCATATTCATCGATAATCAAGCTAATGTGAACATGTTCACGCTGCATTCTAATAAGCGCATCACTAATCCTAGTTGTTTCAGAAATCATTGGTAAATCATGGATATAGTTACTTGCTTTCATCGGTTTACCAGAAGCATACTCTGTTAAAAATTCTTTTACATTAATAAACCCTTTAACATGGTCTTTATCGCCATCTTCTGTAATTGGGTAACGTGTGAATTGATGTTCCTTAATCGTTTCTAATAGTTCATCTACATTAAACGGTTCATTTAATGTAACCATTTGTGTACGCGGTACCATGATATCCTTGGCATGTCTTTCATCAAATGAAAAAATATTTTGCATATATGCTAATTCTGTTTGATTAATTTCTCCACCATTATAACTATTATTTATAATAATTTTTATTTCTTCTTCTGACATGGCATCATTATTTGCATCAGGATCCACACCAAACATACGAATAATCATTCTTGCTGAACCATTCATTAACCAAATTAATGGTTTCATTACAAATCCGAAATAATATAGCGGTCTAGCGTAAACCAATGCTAATTTTTCAGTATATTGGATAGCAAGTGTTTTTGGTGCTAACTCACCCAAAACAACATGTAGATATGTCACAATGATAAATGCTACGATAAATGAAATAGTTGTCGTCAGTGCTTCAGGTAAATGGATTAATTCAAATAATGGGTGTAGCAACTTGTTAAATGTTGGTTCACCTAACCAACCTAATCCTAAAGATGTCACTGTAATACCCAATTGACATGCTGATAAGTAATAGTCTAGGTTTTTAATCATTTTTTTAACAACACGTGCACTACCATTGCCTTCTGTTGCAAGTTGTTCAATCCTAGTAGTACGTACCTTTACTAATGCAAATTCTGAGCCTACGAAGACTGTAGTTAATGCTATTAAAAAAAAGAATATTACTAAATTTATTATGGTCACTGTTTCCAATTAGTTCCCTATTTCTAGGGATTCACCTCCAAATTTTGTGTCACAATAGGTGACTGTTTATAAAATATGATTTGATTGCTTAAGTTTGTTTTATATGCTAAATCCTTCCCATTGTAACACCTCCCTAAAAATACGCATTTCTTTTATTTTATCACAATACTTATTTCGAAAGTAATTTATACAAATTAAAATTTTATATTCACCTAATGTACCATTTAAACGCAA
This sequence comes from Staphylococcus sp. GDY8P119P, assembly GCF_017892075.1. Classification (NCBI taxonomy): domain Bacteria; kingdom Bacillati; phylum Bacillota; class Bacilli; order Caryophanales; family Staphylococcaceae; genus Staphylococcus; species Staphylococcus sp. GDY8P119P. Next base: position 224,186 of record NZ_JAESKJ010000006.1, on the reverse strand, counting down.
AATCACCTTCACGTCAACTTTCTAAATTTTACATCTTTTGTTCTGAAAATGTTTATATACTTTAAAATAATGCTTATTTTATAAAATGATGGATTTCACCATTTTTAATTGTTGTCTGAACTTCAATATCATCGTTCACAATGACAATATCAGCATCTTTACCTGTTTTTAGGCTACCTTTTTTATCGTCAATGTTCAAAGCAATGGCCTGATTTAAGCTCGTAACACGCCATAGATTATCTAGGGTATCACCTGTAAATTTAATAAGATTATTCAAACCAGTATTCATTTTTAAAATACTTCCCGCTAATGCTCCTGAAGCTAAACGTGCTTCTGAGCCTCTCACGATGACATTTTGACCTCCTAAATCATATTCTCCATCCGGCATTCCTTTTGCTCTCATAGCATCTGTAATTAAATAGAAATGTTCATTGCCTTTTTGCTTATATGCAATATTTACAGCAGCTGGATGTGAATGAATCCCATCGACGATAACTTCAGTGTTTAATTTTTCATTAATCCACGCAGCGCCGAATAGCCCTGGTTCTCTATGTTCAAACGGGGTACCTGCATTATATAAATGCGTAACATGTTTGGCACCGTTTTCCACCGCTTCATTGCTCTCATCAAATGTCGCAACCGTATGTCCAATTGAAAATATAATTTGATCTTTAAAAGTTGCCAACGTTTCTTTAGCACCATCGACTTCAGGTGCAAATGTGACGACTTTGATGTGATTATTCGCTATATTTTGGAAGTATTTTAATTTTTCTACTGAAGGTCGTTGGACATAACCAGGATTTTGTGCCCCTACCTTATGCTCAGAAATAAACGGACCTTCTAAATGGATACCCACAATTTCAGCTGTATTTTTCGTATCTTGTTGTGTTTGATATGTAGCAATATTTTTAAGTGCCTTTGTTATATTTTCATCTGATTGTGTCATTGTAGTTGCTAAATAACTCGTTGTGCCTTCAGATAGCAATGATTCTGATAAATGTTTTAAGCCCGTCATCGATGCATCCATCGCATCTTCCCCGTAGCCACCATGCATATGAATATCAATAAAACCAGGTAGAATATGATGCCCTTGTGCATCGATCGTTTGTAAATCACCTTCATACGTTCCTACACCTAAACCAGCAATTTTACCAGATTTAATGATGATATAACCGCAATCAATGGTTTCAGTTTCAGTATATATTCGTCCATTTTCAATTACATATTCAACCATTTATATTACCTTCTTTTCAATTATTTTAGGTTAAAATTTTCTTAAATCACTTATATTTTATTTTACCAAATTCAACGCTTATATTATATTCAAAAGCAAATAATTAAAAAAACCAGAAGTTTCACTCAATCATGAGTTTCTTCTGGTTTTCATTATGAACCTTTATAATTTTAATCATTCATCGCTTCTGAACTTTGTATCTCATCTTTAGTTAATTTTGGTTTTAACATACCATAAATAACTGCTGCTATGATAGCTCCGATAATGATTGCTATCAATGATTGTAATACGTGACTAAAGTCTGTTCCTAATATAACAATAATACCACCATGTGGTGCTTGAATGGATGACCCTAAGCCTAATGCAATTGCACCTGCTACACCTGAACCCACCATCATAGACGGGATTACACGAATAGGGTCAGCTGCGGCAAAAGGAATTGCGCCTTCAGTAATGAAGGATAGCCCCATCACGTAGTTTGGAACAATAGAACCTTTTTGTTCTTTTGTGAATTTTTTACGGAACAGTAACATTGCTGTGGCAATAGCAATCGGTGGCACCATACCGCCAATCATCGCTGCTGTAATTGGTGCTGCATTACCTTCTGTCAATGCAGCTACAGCGAATACGTAAGCTGCTTTATTAAATGGACCTCCCATATCAATCGCCATCATCGCGCCAATAACAAGACCCAATAGCATAATGTTAGTACCTGATAAACTTTGTAATCCATTCAGCAATAAATTATTTAACCAAGATGCTGGAGGATTTAAAACATAAATCATCAGTAAACCTGTTATAGAAACAGAGAATACCGGGAAAATTAAAGTTGGTTTTAAACCTTCTAGAGATTGTGGCATACCATTTGTTAATTTTTTGATGCCTAATGTTAAATAACCTGCTAAGAAACCTGCAAGAATGCCGCCGATAAAGCCAGAATCACCTGTACTAGCTAACAAACCACCAACCAAACCAGCAGCAAAACCTGGTTTGTCTGCAATACTGCGTGCAATATAACCAGCAAGTATAGGTATAATTAGCATAAAGGCGCTCTTGTTACCTATATTCCACAATTGTTCTGCGAACGCATTGTAATCTGAACTTTTTGGATCAAATGAGTTTGCACCAAACAAGAACACAATAGCCATTAAAATACCACCAGCTATAACAAGTGGTAGCATATTAGAAACACCGTTCATCAAATGTTTATAAATTGTCTTACCGACACCTTGTTTTTCATTACTTTCTGATTGTGCTTTACTTGAATCAGCACTCGCTACAAACGGTTTACGAGAAGTATCTTGTGCCATATTTATTAATTCTTCTGGGCGTTTAATTCCGTCAGCTACTGGTACTTCAACAACATTCTTACCATTAAAACGCGCTGTTTCAACATGCACATCTGCCGCTACAATAACGCCAGTTGCACGTTCGATATCTTCATTTGTGAGATGATTCTTTATACCGCCAGATCCATTTGTTTCTACTTTTATTTTAACGCCCATTTTTTCAGCTTGTTTTTTCAAAGCATCGCGAGCCATATAAGTATGTGCTATGCCCGTTGGACAAGCAGTAACCGCTAATATATAGGGTTCATTTGTGTCAGCTGAAGAGACAGAGCTTTCGGTTTCTTCTTCTACTTCTTCTGTAGCTTCATCATCAGCTTTATCAATGATTTGTAACACTTCTTGTGGAGACGTTGCATTTAGTAAATCTTCTCGCACTTTATCATCCATTAAAATACCTGATAGTTTTGCTAATGCATCTAAATGTGTTTGTGCGCCACCTTCTGGAGCAGCAATCATAAAGAACAGATGTGCCGGTTGCATATCTAAACTTTGATAATCCACACCCGCTTTAGATTTACCAAAGGCGATAGCAGGCGTATCTACCGCAGCTACTTTAGCATGTGGTATCGCAATACCTTCTCCAATACCTGTGGTACTTTGCGCTTCACGATTATAAATAGCTTCTTTAAAAACTGATACATCGTTTAATTTGTTTGCTTTATCTAGTTGATTCACTAATTCATCTATGACACCATTCTTATCAGTTGATGAAAGATCCATAGCTATTGTCTCTTGAGTTAATAACTCTGTAATTCTCATCTCATTCACTCCCTTTTAGCGTCGTAATTGTCACATGTTCTTTAATATCTTCAATGGCTTTGTATGAGGCTAAATCATCGTTAAAAGCAGTCGCTGTCCCCGCAGAAACCGCTTGTTTAAACGCGTTTTCAATCGTCAATCCTGTTTCAAGACCAGCTATCATGCCTGCAACAGTGCTATCACCGGAACCAACTGTATTGACAACTTGACCATGAGGTACTGACGCTTTCAAACTATGTTTATGATCAACATAAATTGCGCCCTCACCACCAAGTGACACAATCACAGATGATGCTCCTTGTTTCATAATTTCTTGTGCGTAATAGATAACATCTTCGTCAGAATTGATTGATGTATCAAACATCACTTCTAATTCATGTTTGTTCGGTTTAATAAATAGTGGGTTGTATTTTAATACAGATTCCACTAAATCTTTTTCAGCATCTACGACTAATCGAGCACCTGTTTGTTTTATGATTTTTGCAATTTGTTCATAAGCATCTTTAGGGACGCTTTTCGGTATACTTCCTGCCACGACTACTATATCTTTTTTTGAAGTTTGTTTAAGTTGTCTGAGTAGATTTTCAAATTGTGTTTGAGAAATATTTGGACCTGGTGCATTTATTTCTGTTTCATCACCAATTTTCAGTTTTACATTAATCCGCGTATCTTCATCTATCTCTATAAAATCAGTTTGAATACCTGCTTTTTTTAAAGTGTCATCTATAAATTGACCTGGAAATCCACCTGCAAATCCTAAGGCTGTTGAAGGGACATTCAATGTTTTCAATACCCTTGAAACATTGATACCCTTACCTCCAGCAAATTTAAAAGTTTCTGTCGCTCTGTTTAATCCATTTAATTCAAAATCATCAGCAAACATGATGTAATCAATAGAGGGATTAAAAGTTACCGTATAAATCATCGTGTACCTCCAATAAATGTATAATGTTCAGTATATTGCTTAAATATGTCACTCTCTTTTACTTTTTTAGAAGTAACAATGCTAACTTGTGTTTCGACAGGCACATGTGCAAAATACACCTTGTCGTATTTATCATGATCAGCTAAAACATACGCTTTCGAACCTAAATATATCGCGTGTTTTTTAATAATTGCTTCTTGCTCGTCTGGTGTAGTTAAACCATATTTTAAATCAATACCGTTCATACCAAGGAATACTTTATCAAAACGATAGCTTTTCAACGTTTCAAGTGCGCTAGCACCTACTGTCGCATATGTTGTCGATTTAATTTCTCCACCTAAAATAAATGTACGTATACCATGTTTAATTAACTCTTCGACATGCGTCAAACCACTTGTTACTACAATGATATTTTGTGCATCAATATAAGGAATCATCTCAAGTGTAGTTGAACCAGCATCTATAAAAATACATTCATTGTCTTCTATTTCTAGTGCTGCTAATCGAGCAATTTCTTGTTTTTCCTTTAAATTTGTACCGCGTTTATCTGCCAAATTAGGTTCTAAAATAGATGATTCATTAAGCATTGCCCCACCGTGTACTCTTTTCAACTTCCCAATTTTTTGTAATTTGGATAAATCTCGGCGAATTGTAGAAGCACTACATCCAGTTCGATCTATTAATTCTTGCAAGGTTAAAAAATCTTTTTTTGACAATTCAGTCAATATGAGCTCCTGGCGCTTTTCTGTAATCATCCCTTCACCTCATTTCATTTTCATTATAATGGTTGCGCTTTCTTTTTTCAATCATTTATTGTCAAAAACAATCAAAAACAATCATATATAACTAATAAAATTTGATGATTGACCCTTTTATAAATAATTATGCTCCATAACTATGTATTAATAACCATTTTGAGTATCTTGATAATACATCTCATTACGTTATAATGCACAATGTATAATACAATCTTTTTTATTCCACATATTTCTTACGAGGAGTGCCGTGAAGTTATGCAAAAATCATCTATAGTAAAATGGGAAAGACGAATCAGAATTAGTACCGCAATTATCTTTGCTATTTTAATGATGCTCAATATATACATAAGTGAAAAATTCAAAACTGATTTTGTGTTTTTTCAAACTTTGATAATATATATTTTGTTGTTTTTTCAAATGGCGTTTAACCTGTTACAATTTATTAGTCAAACATCCGACAAATATATACGAATGACCATGATTTTACTCTATACATATGCATATATTAGTAACTTTATCGCACTACTTATATTACTGTTACTCCCAATAGAATCTATGTTTGTTCTAACGATGGCTCTCACATTTTTTACATTGAGCCTTACGTTTTTAATGATTGTAGAACGTCAATTTAAAAAACGCATAAAAAAAAGAGTGCAAAATTCGAATAAAGATTCAAATCATTAATACACTCAATTTTATAAAATTACAAAAAATATTTAATTACTTATTGCCTGCTAAATAATCACGAAATGGAATCATGCCTATTTCGTGATTTTATTTATTTTTGCGTTGTTCAATGATGAGTGACGTGCATCACTTTTGCATTGGTGACTTCAACCAAATCATCTACTGCCATTTCAATCTGTATCCCGCGCTCTCCGCCACTAATATAAAGTGAATCTATACTTGTTGCTTGCTCATCAACAACGGTTTCAAATTGCTTTTTCATGCCAATCGGTGAACAACCACCTCTTATATAGCCTGTTACTTTTTTAAGATCATCTAAAGGCATTAATATCAGTTTCTTTTCATTTACCGCATGTGCCGCCGCTTTCATATCTAATGTGTTACTTACCGGAATAATAAACACAAAATGATGATGATCACTATTTTCTAAAACAAGTGTTTTATAAACATACTTATCCTCTATGCCTACTTTATTTGCTACTTCAGTACCATCTATATGTTCATCTGAAATTTCATAAATATTGACACTATAGTTTATCTTTTGACGATCTAACATTCGCATAGCATTCGTTTTCTTTTGCTTCATTTCGATACCTCATATGATTAAAATGTTTCATGTATATCAAAATATTTTCTATCTATAAAATAACTTGATCACAAATCATTCATCCAGATTAAGTTGCTTAATAAATTGCGTTAACGCCGCTTTCATTTCTTGGTCTTTTAAAGCGAATTCGATTGTAGTTTTAACGAAACCTAATTTTTCACCAACATCATAACGCTCACCTTCAAAATCATAGGCATAGACTTGGCTTTCCTTATTCATTCTTTCAATAGCGTCTGTCAGTTGAATCTCCCCACCAGCACCTTTACCTTGATTTGCTAAATATTCAAAAATATCAGGTGTTAACACATAACGCCCCATAATTGCTAGATTTGAAGGTGCAGTTCCTTGTTTTGGTTTTTCTACAAATTGATTCACTTCATATTGACGTCCGCTTTTACTTAATGGGTCAATAATACCGTAACGATGCGTATCGTTTTCATCCACTTCTTGAACACCGATTACGGATTTACCAGTTTCTTCATATGTATTCATCAATTGTTTGATGGCTGGCTGTGTAGATTCAACAATATCATCACCTAATAATACGGCAAAAGGTTCATCCCCAATAAATTGACGCGCTGAATAAATCGCATGTCCTAAGCCTTTCTGTTCTTTTTGTCTTACATAAAAAATATTAGCAAGTTCGGTAGAGTAATTCACTTTTTCTAATAAATCAGTTTTTCCTTTTTCTTCTAAAATCATTTCTAATTCTTTTTGATTATCAAAATGATCTTCAATTGCTCGTTTATGTTTACCAGTCACAATTATAATGTCTTCAATACCAGCACGAGCCGCTTCCTCAACAATGTATTGAATCGTTGGTTTATCTAAAATTGGTAGCATTTCTTTTGGCATAGCTTTTGTTGCCGGAAGAAATCTTGTACCTAATCCTGCTGCAGGTATAATTGCTTTTTTTATTTTTTTCAAAACATTCATCCTTTTCAATTTTTAATAATTTAATATTCATCAAAATATAAATCAGTTTAGTCTTAATATAATAATAACATCCATACATTTAACTTTATACTTTTTTATGATACTAAAAAACATTCAACTTCAATAGAATCTAAAAGTTGAATGTTTTTATTTCCCTATTTTAATGCAGGTTGACGTATGACATCACCCAATTTATTCACAATAACTTTATATTCTTTGTTTGCTGCCGCATCATAAAATGTATAGGACATACCTTGCTTTGAAGTTTGAACTTTTTTCAAGGTAGCATTATTTCCTAGTGCATCTTTTGCATATTTTTGAGCAATTACTTCTGATTCATGAGGCGATATTCTCGGTTTGTCTTGGTCTTGATGTTTTTGAACTTGATAAGCATCATCAAATATTCTTGCCTCATTATTTTGATCTACAGTGATTCTATAATATGTTTTGGGATGTTGCTTATTTTCGAAAGTAAAAATATAGTAATAAGTTCCCTCACATGTACTATCAATACCATAGTCATTATATTTATTTTCAGAATGGTTATCATTGTCTACCATTTTTTTCGCTTTATTTAGCGCTTCTGAAAATTGAGGCAAATTGATTTCTCCAGCCTCTTTATCATTCAAATCATGCGTTGCTAATTTTGCTATCGGCTCATGGTTTTTTGCATTATATGGCTTTTCTTTTTGCGCGTCATGCTTTTTATCGTTCGGCACGTTTGATTCGAAGTCTGTTTTTTCCGCGCTTGCTTTGGATTGAACAGTATTATTAGTATCGGAATAACTCGATATCGTTTCATGTACTTTGGCTAGCACTTGTTGATTAGTAACTAATACTAATAAAAATATGAAGCAGCATGTTAATAGAAAAGCCAATATTGATAATAGTAAATTCTTCAACTTTATCCCCTTAATCATCTCTCTTTAATAATCACAACAACATATTATCACAAATATTTAACAAAAAACTTATATAGACTACAATTTAAAACAATTGTAATTTCTGTAACATGAATATTACGTATGCAACTTAATTTAATATTCGTGTCATATTTGAAATTATAAATGAATAAATACAGCCCCTTTTTAAACCAATTAGGAGTATTAACATGACAAATCAACATATTTCTAAAGTTTGAATTGCTTTATTTTTCAAATTAAAAAGGAGTAAAATATGAAATTAAATTGGTAACTCCAATCTCATATCTTACTCCTTTAATATTAGTTTATTTGTGAGAAATCTAAATTATCTTTTATAGAATAGTGACTTATTTTCTCATGTCATATATAGCATTTCGTTTTAAGCATCGTAACTTGTCTGCGTTATTAATTTTATGATTTTTTTAGACGATTTCGAATTGATTTCTCAATAAATATTACTATCATACCAATAAACATTACTAATATTGCCATATAAAGTGGGAATTCAAAGTTAATATCGTATAATGTACCAGCTACTAATGGTCCTATAAAATTCCCCATGCTTGTGAAGGTCGAGTTTAATCCACCAGCAAATCCTTGGCGATTTCCAGCAATATTAGAAAAATAATTCGTAATTGCTGGTCGAATCATATCAAATCCAATAAATACTATAAAACTAATAATCATAATTGACCAGTAATTATGCATAAATGTCAACGCAAGTAATATAATTGCTGAATAAAGTAATGCATAAGTAATGAAAATAAGTTCTTCAAAGTATTTCATAAACTTATCAAAGAAAAACACTTGGAATATCGCACCAAAAATGCCTCCACCAGTAATTGCAAAGGAGATATCTATAGGTGAATAGTGTGCTTTATCAGCTGTATATAAAGGGAATAATGTTTCGAACGCCGACAAACCAAATGCGAGTACAAGTGTTAAAATAACTGGAGTGAGAAACACTTTCCAATTTATTTTAGACAATAATTCAGGTTGATAATGTGTAAAACCATCTTGCGTTTCGTTTTTTGGATTTTTAATTAAAGTGATAGATAATATAAGCGCTATCACACCGCTTGTACCAGCCACATAAAACGGTAATCTATGTGAAACTTCTGCTAGTAATCCACCTAAACCAGGCCCTAAAATGAAACCTGAATTAATGATTGCAGACATATAACCAAAATTCTTCGCTTTATCTCTTCCGATAGAAATATCAGCAATCATCCCTGTAACACCAGGCATAACCATTCCAGCACTAAACCCACCTAATATTCTAGAAACGATTAGTAGAGAAAACGTGTGGCTTGCGGCAAATAAGAATTCTGAAATCGCAAAAAGTGCAAGCCCTATACAAATAATTAATTTTTTACCTAATTTATCTGCAAGCGTACCACCAAATGGTGAAATAATCATTTGTGCGAGTGCAAAGACCGCAACAAGAATTCCTAGGTCACTACCTTTTAAACCTAAATCTTTTAAGTATACGGGTAACACTGGTACAACCAAACCGATACCTAAAAAGACTAAAAAGATATTAAAATATAAAATATAAAATTGTTTATTCACGTTTCTCACTCCATTCTTATACACATTTTTTAATCATCTTGTTTTGAATCGTTAATTTAGAGGAATGCATAATATTAGAACATTCTATAACATTTTCCTATAGAAAAACAATAGAAAAACAATAGAAAAACTTACATTTTCAAACACTATTATACATCTCATAAATAATTAATTGTATAATGATATTAACGTATTAATTTGAATGGAGGTTTTCAAATGGTATATCAAGTAGATGGCAATACTATCGTATTAGTTCTAGAGCAAGGTGAAGATATTGTTGAAGCTGTAACGGATATTGCTCGTGAGCAAAACGGTAAATTTGGAACGGTTAGTGGTATTGGAGCTTGTGACGACGTAGAATTAAATTTCTATAATTTAGAAACTAAAACCTATGAAAAAAAGGAAATTAAAGAACCTTTAGAATTAATTAGCCTGTTAGGTAATATTTCTCATATTGATGAAAAGCCGTTTGCACATTTACATGCAACTTTTGGTACTAACCAATATGAAACATTAAGCGGTCATTTAACAAAAGCAGTTGTATCTGCTACTGCAGAAATCGTCATTACAATGACAAACCTAGATATAAATCGTAAACACAATGCAGACATAGGCTTGAATTTATTAGACTTGTAAATTGTTGGTGTCCATTTAACAATAATGAATCATTAGTCCATAAAAACATTTACTGTGTTTAACTTCAAAAAATACAATTTATATATAGGCCAGGAATTATTTGTATACATTTAAACTATCTTAGTCAAAACACATGAACATTATTTGCTCTTGCTAAAGCATAAACGTTAATTTCTATTGAAATTAGATAGAAATTAACGTTTTTTCTGTATATACATTCTTTTAATATTGCCAACTAGCACACTTCAATTATTTTTGTACTAACATTTATCGATTACCATTTTGAAACGTCTTGACGCTCTGAGTTTGAATTTGTGAGAAATTACAACTCCAAATCATACTAATAAGCTTTAAAAGTAAACAACCTCATTGCTCAAAAACGGAAAATTTATAAATAATGTATATTAACTCAAATGCTTTATATTTACTTTGTTTTGAAAATAGCTATTTATGTATAACTTGTTTTTATTTTTAAAACGTTTTCAATAGGTTCGAATTATGTTTATAATTGAAATTTTCGTTTATAAATTGTATTATGAAAAATCACATTCGTAATTTTATATTGCTGTTCCCTTGATATTGAACTTTTTGAGGGGATTTTTATTTGCTATTTAAAAATTAAACTGCTTCTCATTAACTAAACTTAGTCAATGAGAATATTAAAAATACATTTTCAAACAAAGTCGTATTTTTAACATTAGCTAAAACTGTACCCCCTAAAAATAATTATATGATCATGTGTGTTTATCACATATATAAATCTAAAAGGAAAGTAGGTGTAAGTATCGCCCCTCGTTACATTGCTAGAACAATATTTTTAATATTAATGATTATATCTATTTTCTTTAACCAATTTTATCAATTTATGACACTCAATCTATTCTTAGCATATATTCCATTTGAATTGTGCTTACTATTAAATTTATTTAAACCGAAATATAAATATGAATGGCCATTATTTATCGTTTTTGTACTTATATTTTTATGCATGGTACCCAATACACTATATATGGTTACTGATTTAATACATTTAAATCAATTTACTTTCAATTTTTATCAAGGGCTAATCATCGTTGAATGGATGTATTTTACTTTTTTAGTTGCCGGTGTCTTATTAGCCTTATATTTATTAATTTTAATGTTTGTAGAAATGGAAAATTTTACAACGCATCGTTGGTTCAATAGAACTATTATATTAATAATGATGTTTTTAAATGGCTTAGGTATTTATATCGGACGGTTCTTACGTTTGCATTCTGTTTATATTATCAATGAACCACTTCGAATTTATAGAGAAGTCATCAATCATTTAGATTTTGATGCTTTCCTTTTTGTCATATTACTGGTATTGCTTCAAGTTTTAATTTATACATTTGCGAAAGGAGTACAACATACAAAATGACTTTTAATATTTTAATTTTACTTATTGTACTCGTCATATTTCAGCTAATTATTGGACATTTACTCCATGACATAGGATTTTCATACACAAAAAGCATTCTACTCATGTGTTTACCACTAGGTATCGGTTTATTTTATTTGCAATTATTCTATTACGAACGTAAATATCCTGATTGGCATGTTTCTATTAAAACAAAGTTAAGGTTAAAGTATATGTATATTTTAACTTTTCTTGAGTACGTTGCGGTGTATATCTGTATTTTCAGGATGTAATCACAAATTTAATTATATAACGAAACACCCACAGCAGACTTATTAGCCATGTTGTGGGTGTTTCTTTTTAAAAAAGTTATTTATTTTTTAGCGATTGTTTTACTTGTTGAACAGCATTTGCTGAAATTTGTAATTGTTTTAATTCTTCAGCAGATAGCTCGAGTTCTAAGATACGTTCTATACCATTTTCTCCTAATATTGTAGGGACACCTAAGCAAATATCAGAAAAACCATATTCATTCTCTAAATATGCAATAGAGGGTAATAAACGTTGTTGATCTTTTAAAATTGCTTCCAACATCGTATACACTGCTGAAGCTGGCGCATAATAGGCAGAACCAGTACCTAATAATTCTACTATTTCAGCACCACCTTTTCGAGTACGTTCAATAATTTGGTTAATAGTAGTTTCATCTAATAATTTAGTCAATGGTACACCATTAACATTTGTAGCATTAACTAACGGAAGCATGGTATCTCCATGACCACCTAGTACTAATCCTTTAATATCTTTAATCGAAACGCCTAAAGCTTCCGCTATAAATGTTTGATATCTTGCAGTATCTAAAATACCCGACTGTCCAAGAACGCGTTCTTTAGAGAAACCTGATGCTTTTAAGACCGAATAGGTCATTGCATCAACCGGATTAGTGAGCACTATTATTTTACATTCAGGAGAATATTTAACAATTTCTTTGGTAACATCTTCCATTACTTGTTCATTTATTTTAACCAAATCATCTCTGCTCATTCCAGGCTTGCGTGGCACCCCAGCAGTAATCACAACAATATCCGAGTCTTTTGTATCAGCATAGTCTACTGAGCCTGAAACATTTACATCAAAGCCATAAATTGGACTACTTTGTAATATATCCAGTGCTTTACCTTTAACCTGTCCTTCATTTTTAGGTTGATCAATTAATACTACATCTGCTAATTCATGTTTAGCTATAATAAAAGCTAATGTAGATCCTGTATTGCCAGCACCTATAATAGAAACCTTTTGTTTTGTCATAATATCATCCCCTTATAATGATAGATAAGTGAATTGTCTTAGTATGCTTGAATTACATTTCTCAATTATTGCGTTAGTGGGACTTATGCATGAATCTCAATCCTAGTCAACTTTGGCAAAGTGTGCACATACAATCAATTTGAATAAATTTAAGTGCTATCTCACACCATAAGATGTTAATAAGTAAACCATTCTTTAGTAGCTACTAAAATATTGTTCGAATTCGCAAAGCTTATGCTTAATTTTGCTTATGCTTTCGTTGACGTTTCAACCACTTCCAAATAATAAAAATAACTAAAATAATAAGTACGATATAAATCATTTTAGAGTAAATATCCATATAGTGCACAATCACATGCCAATTGCTACCAACTGTTTGTCCTAAATAAATTAAAACGATATTCCAAATCAATGTACCAATTGTTGTAAATAATAAAAACAAAGGCATATTCATGCGTGTTAAACCAGCAGGAATTGAAATTAAACTTCTTAAAAGAGGTACAAATCTACAGAAAAATATCGTCCAATAACCGTATCGCTCGAACCAATGCAGTGTTTTATCTAAATCACATCTTTTTACTCGTATTATTTTTCCATAACGATCTACAATTTTATATAAATTTCTTTCTCCTATCCAAGCACCTATGCCATAAAGAGCAATCGCTCCAACAATAGATCCTACAGTTGATGTAAGTGTTACACCAATAAAACTCAAGTTTGAGTGTGTAGTCATAAAACCACCAAACGTTAAGATGATTTCAGAAGGTATAGGAGGGAAGATATTTTCTAAAAATATCAGAAAAGCAATTCCCCAGTAACCAAATTGTTCCATAAAATGAGTGATCCATTGCTCCATGTATGCCCTCCTACTACTTATTTAGATCAAGTAATATTGTACATTATAGTAAATTATTTGATTTAGCATATAAATACATCGTCATTCCAAATAGTGCTAATGACATTAAGGTTAAGATAATTGCTAAGACCATCACACGTTTATAATGCTTTATAAACGCCACAAACAATATCCCACCATTGTATAAAAAGAACAGACCAAACAATGCCATCATGACATTTATGTCAGGATATACTATGTTTAATAAAGCAATTACTATTGCAAAACCTAAAAAAGGAAAGTTAATAAAATTGCGTTGAAATCTAAACTGATCTCTATGATGTTGTTCATTCTGAATACTCATGCTCTACGCTCCTTCTAATTATAATCTAAGGAATATCATGACCTAAGGAAGCTGTATAAATATCAAACCATTCTTGGTCAGTTAACGTTATTGTCATACCTTGTAATGCTTCATCAATACGATTAATCTTTTGCGTGCCTAACACCGGCATAATTGACGCTGGATGTTTTTTTAACCAAGACATTATAATTGCAGTTGTCGTAACGTTATACTTTTGTGCCAATGGAGATATAATCGCTGTGATTCTTGCTGATTTTTCGTCTTCAAGATCAAACAGTTTCCCTCCAGCCAACGGACTCCATGACATAATTTTAACATCATCTTTGTACATATAGTTAATGGTTCCATCTTCAATCGCATCTAATGTATAAGGAGAAACTTCTAATTGATTTAAAGTAATATGTAATTTATCACAAACTAAGCATTTACTTAATAAATCATACTGAGATTTGTTGAAATTTGACACACCGAACGATTTGATTTTCCCTTCTTTAACTAAAGATTTAACAGCTTCAGTGATTTCGTGAGGATCCATTAACGGAGATGGTCTATGAATCAATAATGAATCTAACTGTTCTACTTGCAATTGTTTAAGCGAACGTTCCACAGTTTCTCTGATATGTTTTTTACTGTGATCGTATCGATGTCCATTTGCTGCCGTCAAATGCTCTGATGGCAATACAATGCCACATTTAGAAACGATTTCAAGATGCTCCCGTAGATTAGGTGATAATTTAAGCGCTTCTCCAAAAATCCCTTCACAACTATAATCCCCGTATATATCTGCATGATCCATAGTAGTAATTCCACGCTCGACTAATTCATTAATATAGTAATTTAATTGTTGTGGTGTCCAATCCCAATCTTTTGCTCTCCAAAACCCTTGTATTACATTTGAAAAGGATACATGTTGGTTAATTTTCACTCTTTCCATAATGAATCAAACCCCTTCTTCAGTACATTAATTTAAATTAGGTAAATTGTAGCATATCTAATTGATTTCGTAGTTGATTTATATCTAATTGTTCACCAATCATAACAATCGTTAAGGGTACTTCTTTATCAATCGTTTGATAATCTGGTAATCCAAACGCATATTGAAATTCATAAATATCGTTGGGCATATCTTTAAATTTTACATATCCCTTTAATCTTAGAACATTATCTGGCAACCGTAAAATAAATTGATAAAATAATTGTCTATGAATAGGTCCAGAAAAATGATAATGTAGACGATTTATCCCATAATGATGTACATGGTTATTTATATTCATTTGGTTTCCATTTTCAACCAGAGCAATTTGATTCATATCCATATCTGCATATGTAGTAAAATATTTGGATGCTGTTGGATTAATTTTGCGGATTGCTTCATCAAGCTCATGTGTATGATTATCAATGAGATCCATTTTGTTCATCACTATGTCATGGCATACAGATAATTGTTCTTCCATCAATTGAATTGTATGGTTTGTATATTGAAAACGATTTAAGAAGCGAGGCCCATCCACCAAGCCTACTACTGTAGGTTGAGCGACTTGTTCAATAATTTCAGGATCCTGGCATGCTGCAATAATTTCAATTGGATGTGCTAAACCTGTCGCCTCAATTATTATATGGCGCATTGCACTTTTGCTTAGAAAATGTTTTAATTGTTTTATTAAATCTAGTTGCAAATCACAACATACGCAACCATTTAATATTGACGCAACCTCAATATCATCGCTAATAGCATAGCTATCTATATCTAAATTACCGTATTCGTTTACGATTACACTTGGGTTTTCATTGTTTTTTTGTAAATATTTTACATATTTACTAAGAAAAGTTGTTTTACCACTCCCTAAAAATCCTGTGATAATCGTAATTCGGGTTTTTTGATTGTTAATATTTTTCATATACTCACTCATTTCATAAATAAAATGTTTGCGTAAAACTTTAATTATTCTTATAATTAACCTTTCACTTGATAAAATGTTGACTTTCTTCTAAACTTTATACATACTTTATTTTAGCATGGCACAGTGTGAAAGTATGCTTGAGGAAGTGTTACACAACAATAGACGGATTCAAATCCGATAACAGAAAGAACAAAACGGATAGAATGTCTGGAGGAGAACTTTATGTCTGAACCACTTAATTTAAAGGATCAATTATGTTTCAGTTTGTATAATGCTCAAAGACAAGTAAATCGCTACTACTCTAACAATGTCTTTAAAAAATACAAATTGACATATCCACAGTTTTTAGTTTTAACAATCTTATGGGCTGACTCACCTGTTAATGTGAAAAAAGTCGTAACTGAATTAGCACTTGATACAGGTACTGTATCTCCATTACTAAAAAGAATGGAGCAAGTTGATTTAATTAAACGTGAACGTTCTGAAGTAGATCAACGTGAAGTGTTTATCCACTTAACAGATAAAAGTGAAGCAATTCGACCTGAATTGGACACAGCATGTCAAGATGTGGCAGTTGCATCTTCACTTAGCGCAGAAGAAAACAAAGAACTAAATCGATTACTTTCAAAAGTAATTAATGCCTTTACAGAAGAAAAAGCAAAATAATGCTAAATTCTAAATGTTAAGGTTAAACACTATGAAATTGATTAATTAAATATATTGATTTAAAGCTAGAGTCTAGGACATTATTGATTTGTCCTAGGCTCTAGTTTATTTTAAAGCCCCACTTCTCAATTTATTGAGTTAGTGGGGCTTATGCATGAGCTACAGCTCAGGTTTTCGCTTTAAATCTTTAACATTTTCCATTTACAAATCAAGTACTTATATTGCTGTCTTTTGTTAAAAAGTCACACTTGATTTAACGTGACCATTTGATATAAATAGCCTTTATTTGATAGTAACGATTGGTAATCTCCTTGTTCTATGATTTTACCGTCAACCATAACCACGATTTTATCAAATTTTGGTAGTAATCGTAAATCATGTGTTGCCACGATTAGTGTTTGAGATTGCTTGTGAATTTCATCCATCACATGATTCGTATGATAAATATCTAACGCTGTTGTAGGCTCGTCCAACACCCAAATCGGAGCTTCTTTCAATAATAATCTTGCAATACCCATTCGTTGAATCTCACCGCCAGACAGTGTATTACCTGAAAGTGTGATGTGTCTATCTAATTCAATGTGCGATAAACCTAGTGTATCAAAAACTTCTTTGATTACTGCATCATCTTTATCAGTAAATAAATTATCACGTACTGTACCATCAAATAACTGTTGTGACTGTAACAGAGCATTAATCGAACTGTATTTATTTGAATCTAAAAGGGTTGTAATATCTTGATTATTTATTAAAACCACACCATTTTCACTTTGATAAAGTCCCAATATTAACTGTAATAAGGTACTCTTACCTGAGCCAGAAGGTCCAATAATTGCTACATGTTCACCTTCATGCACCCGTAATTTCACTTCTTTTAAAGTGTAATTCGATTGATTCCAATATTTAAAATCAACATTTTTAACTTCTACGAAAGGTTGATGCACATCACTTTCTAGTGATAGTGGTTGATTGCCTTGTTGCATTGGGTGAGCAATAACTTCATTAATATTGCTCAATGCTTCATCCGTCTCGGCTTTATAATAAGCCACATTACTCATAGGGATTGCTTGTTCGAATAATGTTAACATCATCAAAACAATACTTGTTAAGTAAACAACATCTAATTGTTGATTTTGCACTTGTATAACACCTAAATATAAAGTTGCAAATAAAGCAATCATTGAAACCAGATTCAAACTATATTCATACAATGATAAGAATCGTTGCTCTTTTGCTTGTGCTTGTTCATACTGATTCAATTGATTTAACACCCGATGTTGATAATATGCTGTTTGGTCAAATCTTGCAAGTTCTTGATACCCTTCTTTATAATCGTAAAATTGATTTAAAAATTGGTCTTGTACACGATTAACATCTCTTTTTAATAATTGTGCTTTTTTCGCGCTTAACCAAGGGATTAAAACCAATGTTATCAACATACTTAAAAAGATGATAATTGCATGAACAAATGAAAAATAAAACGTCACAACCATTGCAATCATCGCCGTTAAACCAATGACTACTGGCGGATAATAAACTCTTAAATAAATATTTTGTAGTGCTTCTACGCTACCAACCATGCGTCCAAGTAAATCACTTGATTTAAATTTTCTATACACATCTGGCACGACAGGTATAATATGTTTGAAGAATTGTACTCTCACATTTCTCAACATAGTAAATGTGGCTCTGTGAGACAGTAATCTTTCAATATATCTTGCAACAGCACGTATAAACCCAAACATTTTAACAGAAACAATTAAAACCATTAATGCAAACAATGGTGCCCCTAATGCACTTTGCGTCACCATATAACCACTCAAGAAAAACATGCTTAATGCAGTTAAACTGCCCAATATACCTACAATAATAGATAAAACCAAATCTTTATCTACCTTAAATTGAATATGTGGTCTCAACAAAAGTCACCACCTTTATACGCATTTTTCTCGATTACTTTTATAGCTTCAACGGAACCTTCATTAATTTTTATACGTCTATCTGCGTTTTTTAGTGTATTTTCTCTATGTGCGATGGTGATGATCGTCGTATTTTCAAACTTTCTGTTTATCACAGATTGAATGACATGCTCTGTTTGTACATCTAATCCCGTAGCAGGCTCATCGAATATCAGTACATCAGGTTGTAATAATAATAACCGTGACAGTTCAATTCTTCGCATCTGCCCTCCAGATAGCATTTCTCCACCTTCACCAATCCAAGTATCAATACCATTTTCTAACGCATTGACAACATGTTTTAAGTTAACATCGTAAAGCGCTTCTAAAATTTTATCTTTTTCAATTTTTTGGAACATTGTCATATTATCTCTTATAGACGCATTAAAAATATAGGGATGCTGACTCAAAAAACCAATTTTTAACTGTTGTTTATAAATAACAGAACCATATTGCGGTTTAAAATGTTGTGCTATAACTTGAGCTAAAGTAGATTTTCCAGCTCCACTATTTCCAATTAATGCAATATGTTCCCCTTCATAAATACTAATGTTGATATCTTCCAAAGCATGTTGCTGTGCATCATTGTATTTATAATATATATGCTCAAGCTGTATTAATGGCTTTTGATAACTATTCGTTTGCACTTGTGGTTTCACATAACCTTCTTGTCGATCTAATAAATCGAAGACAACATCACTTGAGCCTTCACTTTGCTTTCCAGTATGAAAAGATTGACCTAAATCTTTAATAGCATTATAAAATTCCGGTGCTAATATAATTGCTATGGCTGCTGTTTTAAAATCTATACTATTAAATAATATTAATCCTAACCCCGCTTCTAAAGCAACAAGGCCAATTCCAAGCATACTGATAAACTCTAACATCAAACCTGATAAAAAAGCACTTCTTAAAATACGCATTGTTAAATTTCGAAATGTTGTACTTTCTTCATATAAAGATTGTTCTGTAGCTTCTGTTTTATTAAATAGTTTGAGAGTAATCAAACCCTTTATTTTATTTAAAAATTGTTGACTAAATTGATTTAAATAAGTCATTTTATCTTTTGACTCATCACGTGTTTTCAACCCAAAAATGATATAAAACATTGGTATAAATGGTGCTGTAACAATCATGATTAAAGCCGTGTTTAAATGTATGAAACACATTGCAATAATGATAAATAGTGGTATCATCATAGACTTAAAAACTTGAGGAAAGTAACTATTAAAGAATGGTGCTATACCATCTATATTTTCAGTCAATGTATTAATTTGAACACCAATAGGTTCTGAAGATTTATTTAAAATCAATTGACGTCGTAAATCATATTTAACGCGAGAAGACATACGATTACCTATCATTTGATTTATTGTGTTAAATGTCGCTCTTGCTAATAAAACAATTAATGTCACTAGTAGTAAAATTAACAAATCTTGATGTGTATGACGTAACATTGCATTTAAAATTTCTGCAATAGCAATGTTCTGAATGACTACAGTAATCGCTAATATTGTACTGATTACAAACATTAATATCGGATAAATTTTATATTTCATCGCTAAACTTGTTAATCTTTTCACAAATATCACCTGGTTCATATTATAAATGGAATGTATTAAAATGAAATGAATTGGCTCAAAAATTAATACATTTTTATTTACTTAATTCATATTTTTGCCATAATTATAATCAAATGATTGAATGCTTTAAATTCAAAAGTAAAAAACAAACTTTTTATAATTATATAATTAATAAATTATAAATAAAAATTTGCAAAAAGAAGTTTGACTTTCTGAATAAAATTTACAATAATTTATCTTTTATCTCATTTAACTGAAGTAAGTACTTTTTCTCTCAGTCTTTAGTCCAAAATCTTATTTATCTATGGCACTTTATAATTTTAATGTGCTATTATTATAAAATGAAAATGAATAAACTATAATCCATATTATGAAAGTAGGTTAATTATGATATTGCTTGAATTGATAAAAGGAATCATTCTAGGAATTGTCGAAGGATTAACTGAGTTTGCACCTGTATCTTCTACTGGACATATGATTCTTGTAGATGATATGTGGTTAAAATCAACTCAATTTTTAGGTTCAGAATCTGCGTTTACCTTTAAAATTGTAATTCAACTCGGTTCTGTATTCGCAGGTGCCTGGGTATTCCGTGAACGTTATTTTGAAATGTTACATATAGGGAAATATAGATCTGAACCTATCGATGGCATCGGTCAAAAACCTAAACGCTTAAACTTACTACATATTATCGTTGGTATGATTCCTGCAGGTATACTTGGTTTAATGTTTGATGATGTTATTGAAAAATATTTATTTAGTGTCCCAACAGTCATGATTGGATTATTTATCGGTGCAATATATATGATTATTGCAGATATATACAGTAAAAAAGTTACGAATCCACAAACTGTAGACCAAATTAATTATTTCCAAGCTTTTGTAATTGGTTTATCCCAAGCTATCGCTATGTGGCCTGGTTTCAGTAGATCTGGTTCTACAATTTCTACAGGTGTGCTCATGAAAATGAACCATAAATCTGCTTCTGATTTCACATTTATTATGGCAGTTCCTGTAATGTTAGCAGCAAGTGGTTTATCTCTAGTCAGAAACTTTGAATATATTCATTTAAATCACATCGGTTTTTACTTCCTAGGGTTTATCACAGCATTTATCGTTGGTTTAATTGCCATTAAAACATTCTTATTCTTAATTAGTAAAATAAAATTGATTCCATTTGCTATTTATAGAATTATATTAGTCATTATTATTGCAATCCTTTACTTTGGTTTTGGTATAGGTCAAGGAATCAGTGGACAATAAAACAGTTAGAGGCTGAGACAAGTAATTTGTCCAGCCTCTTCTTAAATTTCATGTCCAAAATTGCAGAAATAATTTCCATGAAAGTACGTGTATTTACCGTTTATTATGATGTATTATGGGGTAATAAGTAGATAGTATAAAATTATTGGAGGCAACGAGTATGGACAAAAAGCAATTAATTAAAACAATCATCACAGTAGCGCCTGTGTTTTTAGTACCGTTAATCGTTGAACGTAAACGTATTAAAGATCATCCAGATGTTAAAAAAGCTAGTGATGCAACTGCTAAAGCTTCAAAAACCGTAGCAAACAAATCTGTTCAAATTAAAGATACAGTAGTAGATAAATCTGCAAATGCAAAAGATTATGTTATTGATAAAAAACATAATATGGATCAAAAACGTGAATTAAAACGTATTGCTAAAGAACATGATCCTGCTTACATTGAGAAAAAAGGCGAAAAACTTGAAAAAGAGAATCGTAAAGAAGCAGACAAAATGAAGAAGAAATTACAAAAAAATATTGATAAACGCCACAATGAAGAAGAAAAAAAACGTCAAGATAATGAAAAACAACGCATTCAATCTATGAAAAAATCTAATAAACATATGGAAAAAGTTGGCATGACACCAGGAAAATTAGACAAAGAGACAGAACAAAAAGGCGAAAAACTTGAAAAAGAAAACCGCAAAGAAATAAATAAATTCAATAAAAAATTACAAAAAAATATTGATAAACGTCATAAAGAAGAAGACAAAGCTCGCGAAAAAAATAAAAAAGACCGTTTAGCGGAGTTCAAAAAATACAAAAATTATGTTGCTAAAAGCATTGTAAAGCAAAACAATGAAGAAAAAGGTAAATAATTATTATGACTCAAGTCATCATTGATGGAGATGCTTGTCCTGTTACCAATTCTGTTGTTGAATTGACAAAAGGGACAAGCATCTTTGTTACCATTGTCCGAAGCTTTAGTCATTTTTCTTCAAAAATGCAACCTGATCACGTCAATGTCATTTATGTTGATGATGGCCCGGATGCAGTCGACTATAAAATTGTTAAAATCACGCGATCAGAAGATATTGTAATAACACAGGATTATGGACTTGCAAGTTTATTATTAAACAAAGCTAAAGTTGTGATGCACCATAAAGGATTTATATTTGATCAAAATAATATCAACATTTTGTTAGAACAACGACATGCGAGTGCACAATTTCGAAAAAGTGGCGGGCGCACTAAAGGCCCATCTGCTTTTACAACAGATGACATTGCGATATTTGAACAAAAATTTTTGTCTATAATTAATGATGTGTCATTATTTACGGAGGAATAAAGTATGAAAAAAATTGCTGTTTATTGCGGTGCTAGTAAAGGTAAAGATGAATCTTACATGAAACAAGCTTACCAATTAGGCACTTATATGGCTAAACATAACTATGAATTAGTATTTGGTGCTGGTTCTGTTGGAATTATGGGAGCTATTCAAGATGGCGTATTAGATCACGGAGGTAGTGCTATTGGCGTGATGCCAAATATGTTAAATGAACGAGAAATTACTAGTACGAGACTAAGCGAACTCATTTTAGTTGATTCTATGCATGAAAGAAAAAACAAAATGGCAGAATTAGCAGATGCGTTTGTCATGGCTCCAGGAGGCGCTGGTTCTTTAGAAGAATTCTTTGAAATGTATAGTTGGTCGCAAATCGGTATTCATGAAAAACCAATCGCTATCTATAATATCAACGGCTTTTTTGAGCCTTTGCAAACATTGATTGACCATATGATTCATGAAGGCTTTATCGATAAAAAATATCAATCGCTGGCACCGCTATGTAACAATCCTGAAGCACTGTTCGAAGCGATTCATAACTATGAACCATTAGGTATTAGAAGTTACGACTAAATTTTAAAAGCAGAGATATGTGTGCACTACAAATGCCACTACCTCTGCTTTTCTTATGCTTAAACTAGTATTGCCAGTAATTGTTTTAATATTATTAATGCAACAATCACAATAATTATTGCTGAAAATTTATTTAATATTAAAATATATTTGCCTCTTTTATCAATATTACCTACGACTTTACCTGCAATTGCCAAAAATATAAACCAGATCCAAGAAACAGCAATTGTCGTCATCGTAAAAACCATTTTATCCACGCCTTCATATATTGCTGCATTCGTTCCTATAACACCAATAGTATCCATAATTGCATGAGGATTTAATAATGAGACTGACATGGCAAATCCAATTTGCTTTCGCGCGGACATTGATTGATAACGTTCAAGCGTTTGTGGTTTTTCATGCCATAATGACAAAGCCATGTAACTAAGAAAGATAAAGCCGACACAATAAATTACGATTTGTAACATCGGTAGTGATAGTAATAAGACTGACACCCCTAATACAGCTAATACTATTAATAATGTATCACATAACCCTGCAGCTATAATTACTGGTATAGTCTTAATTAATTGTTTTTGGTTTGCTCCTTGGTTAAATACAAATACATTTTGTGCGCCTAAAGGTAAGATTAAACCCAAAGCTAAAAACAAACCATGAATCATTGGTTGCAACATATTATTTCCTCTTTCTTCAAAACTAAATTATCATTAAACCGTACCAGTTTTCACTCAAACTTAACTAACGCAAAAATATGATATTCATAATAAATAAGAATTATTTATCATTATGTATTTATTGACGCATGATACGTGTGCAGTCAATAAATGAATGAATCCTATACACTAACCATAAGCATTAAATATTCAAATATGAGTTATGACCATTTTTCTATATATAATCATGATACAATATATTTAATTGATTTTTACCAACCAGTTATAATTTTAAAAACCCACCAATTACTTAAAGGAGATTTAGCATGTTCATGCCAAAATATAAAGCAATTATTGATGATATACTTTCGAAGATTAAAAATGGTGATTTAGAAGCAGGTATGAAATTACCTTCTCAGAGAAATTTGGCAGCTCAATATCGCGTCAATCGTTCAACTATTATTCAGTCTTTAGAAATACTACAAAGTTATGGAATTTTAGAAAGCAAAGCACGCAAAGGGTTATACGTTTCGAAAAGTAATTGGAATACTTATATTAATCATAATATGAATTGGCATGACTACATTAAAAATAGCGCTTCTAAAAATAATCAATACTTTATACAACGAATTAACGAATTAGAATTCGATGCGCATATCTTACGTTTAAGTACTGGTGAACTCAGTCCACAATTAATCCCAAACAAGCAATTTCAAGATATTTTTTCAAAACAAACGACTACTGCGCTTAAAACTAATTATGAACACCCCTTAGGTAATTTAAATTTAAGAAAAGCAATTGTAAATCATGTTAAAAAATTGGGGATTGAATGTGATGAAGCAAACATTTGCGTCACTTCAGGTGCATTGCAAGGATTAAAACTCATCGCTGATGGTTTACTGATTCCAAATTCAAAGATAATTATAGAAACGCCCTCATATATAAATTCTGTGCATACATGGCATAACATTCGAGCAGATCTTAGGTTTTTGACAATATCTAAAATCAAACAACAAATTAACACTATTTTCAATGCTAAAACACTGTATAAAAATAGCATTTTTTATTGTATACCGACTTTACATAACCCTACACAACACTCATATACGCAAACAGAAAAATATAAATTAATTCAACAATGCCAACAAACAGGAATCCCTATAGTAGAAGATGACGTTTATGGCGACTTGTGGTTCGAAGGAGATCGTCCTCAACCTTTAAAGTCATTAGAAGAGAATGATAATATCTTATACATTAGTAGTTTATCTAAAACAGTAAGCCCTGGTTTAAGGGTAGGATGGATTATAGGTAAACCATCAGTTGTTATGCACTTAGCGGATTTGAAAATGCAAAATGATTATGGTGCCAGTTCATTATCACAATTTATCGCAACTGAATGGCTAAATAACTCTTTTTACCATGAGCAACATGTAAATTATTTAAAACAAGCACTTATAGAGAGACGTGATAAATTTTTAGCATCTTTAAATCAACATTTTCAAGATTTAGGTACTTGGTCCATACCTAAAGGTTCTTATTATATTTGGTTCAAATTAAATGTACCAATAAACATGAAAGTACTGTTCGATTTAGCGATACAAAATCAAATTTTAATTAATCCAGGCGAAATTTATGATAAAAACGCACAATATCATATAAGATTTTCTTATTCCTATATAAACATTGAAGATATAGAATTCGCATTACAAAAATTAAGCCAACTTATTAAAAAACTAACATCAAGCAAAACACTTTAAAACACAGTCACCATACCGCTTTTATGTCATGCTGACGCCTAGGGAAATGATATGAATGAGAGACTAATGGCTTGAATCACATTCCCAGGCAGGCATGGACGATACAAAATCATAGTAAACAAAAAGACTAATCCATATATTAAAAATTGGATTAGTCTTCTTCATAAGAATAGGATTTATACCCCATTACTTATTTACAATTTTATTTTGCTTGTTTTGTTAAATCTTTATAATATCTAACATGTCTTTTAAGTGGATGATACTTACTTAATTCTGGATATTCAAAGAAATCATATAATTTCATACCTATTTTTTCCATAACCTTACGTGAAGGTTCATTATTTTCTGAAGTAAATGCATAGACCTCGTTAATCCCCAGCTGTTTTGCATATTCGAGTACCGCTTCTGCACCTTCAGTAGCGAAACCATTCCCCCACACTTCGGGGATCAAACGCCAACCGATTTCATAGAATGGTAGCTCATCAAACGTATACTTGCTGGCTTTAGGTACATAGTTCAATCCGATAAAACCAAGCCATCCATTTGTTTCTTTTAATTCAACAGCAAAAAGGCCTATATCATGATTGATAATAATATCATTCATCTTTTTCATATCATGTTCTGAACGTCGAAAACTTAATAAACTTGGAAAATATCTACGGACTTGGTGATTCGCGTTCATCTGCTGAAATGGAAGTAAATCTTCTGCTTGCCAGTCCCGTAACCTTAAACGCTCAGTTTCTATATAAACTGTCATACTGTTACACCTCTAAACTGGAAATTAAATTTCTATAGAAAATAACGCGTTATGATTATTCTCATACCGCGCTATCACATGGATTAAACATTGCTTATGCTCTTGAAATATAGCTAATCAATTCAACGTTTACAGCTACTTCTTTCAACCGACCACGTTCACTTTTGGGCGCCGTAAATGTTGCATCTATGAAATCATTTTTATGATTTAATTTGTAAGTAGCTACAAATGTATCTGTATCAGATTCAAAATTGGGTAAATGTGCAATAACACGTTTAATTTCACCAGTCGAATCTTTGATTTCTCTACCAGTAATACTTTCAATTTCTCTACCTAATTCTGGAAGCGTAATTGAACGCCCTTCTAATAATACAAAATCTTTTTCATGCATCGTTATTCCCTCTTTCTCCTAATGAAAAATGATTATTTATAAACTACGTATAATAAATGATTATTATAAAGTCACACTTAATATAAAGTAATACTAAGCAACTGACTCATAATTTCAAATCTATTTTTTAGAAACTTTTTATATTCATTACGTTAATGATACCCATTATAACAATTTGTAAAACGATAGTACAATAATTTCCTGGGAAATATTGCATGAAATCCATTTGTAACGCAATTAGTATAGAAGCTTATGTTTCAGCATTAACATCTTTTTCCAAATTCTTCGACTTATCTTTCAGTTTATCTTTCTCTTTTTCTAAGTCTTCTTTTTGTTTTTTCAAATCTTTATTTTGTTTTTCCAATTTATCAATATCTTTCTCTAACGTTGCTTTTTTCATCATTTTTCCCACATGCAGTCAATAAGACAGTGGATGCTAGTATGAGTGCTAAACATTTCTTCATGTAAGAACTCCTTTTGTTAATTTCATAATAATAATATAATTTTATCATTATTTTTACTCATCTTCATTATTTATTCTTAATCTTTTATTCATAGTCACCGTACTTATATAATATCCAAGTTTAAAATTCAAATCTTTCATGGCATGGTTGTGATTGACTACCGTGCTTTCAATTTCTGAAGCACCCCTCCTATATGCCCATATTTCAACCTCTTTTTTTAATGCTTTCGCGATACCTTGATTTCGATTGTCTTCCGAAACATACATCATTTCAATAATAACCTTTTGATATTGCTTTATATATCTTGCCCAAATAAAAGCAATCATTTGTTGGTCTTGTATTTCGGTAATCACAACATCAGTATTGGCTAATAATCCATTTTCAATCATTTCTTTGCGTAATGCAACAGAAATAGTAGTGTTTTGATAATGCTCATACTGTTGGTTAAGTTGTCGTTCATGAATTTCCGCAATTTCATTTAAATATTGTTGATGTGATTGTTTTAAATACTCCATTATTACTCCTTTGAAAGTGTTATTGATTTATAATACTATTTTCGTCATAATTAGCATTATAAATATATTTTATACATAAGAAGGAATGCCAAATGCCAATGAAATCTACTGATAAATTAATGCGTGAAAACAATGTGAAAGCATTACGCTTAAATAATACAGACAGAGATACGTTTGAAAACTACATGACTTATGTCAGAGCTGATTTGAGTGTCAACCCACATGATTCTGAAAAAATGTTAAACCGTGTTTTAAATCAGTTATTAGAAGCTGAAAAGGATGGCACATTAGCAATGGAATTCTTTGATCACGATCCTAAAGCCCATGCCAAAAGAGAACTTAGACGTTTACCAAATGAAACAATAAGAAACATTTTCAAATACATTATGCGTCATATTATGCTTTTTGTGGGTATTTTTTGTTTTCTCAAAGGGTTTGCTGGATTTTTTATTGGTGCAAAACGACTATATTTATATACTTTCCCGCTTACTTTAATCGTAGGTATTGCTATCATATTTTTCTTTATTTGGATGTTATTTAAAACTGTACAAATACGTTGTTTTAATACATCACACTTATCTTGGTTATTAACATATCTCGTTTTACTTTTATCTGTATGTGGAATATTTTATGTCTTTTTCATTCCACAGATGTTTTTAACTGTAGGCCCTTATTTATTAATTAGCAATTGGACTTTTATTATCATTTCATTTATATTCATTCCAATCGCATTATATATCGATCATCATTTTACTAATAAAAACACCAATGCTTCATTATAAATACTATTAAAAAACACGTTAGCACAAGCTTCTAAAATTCGAGAAGTGGCTGACGTGTTTTTAGTTTATGTTTCACCTATGTTGTTATATTTTCTTTCTTTTCTATTGCAATATTAATAAATAAGAAAATAAGACCAATCACTGTTAGAATCGGCGCAATTAAACTTAACGATGCAACTGGTAAATTTGTTACCACGACACCTCCGATAAATGCACCCAAAGCATTACCTAAATTAAATGCTGATTGGTTAAGTGTACTCGCAAGTGTTGGTGCATCTTGTGAAATTAACGTACTTTTATATTGTAGCGACGGACTCATACTGAAACCGATGAGACCGAAAAAGAAAATACCTGCTACCATTAATAATCCATTCATTTGCACAAAGTATAATAAAATGAAATATAAAATAAATACACTAAATATTATTTTTAATGCCTTATTTAAATTCCAATCTGCAAGCTTTCCACCTACAACATTACCTAATGTGACCCCAATACCAAATATAATCAATAAATATGAGATTAAATTTTCTTGTACATGTGACACATCAATGAGCACTGTTGATATATAAGTAAAGTAAGCAAATACACTACTAAATCCGAATAATGTAACAGCTAAGGTTAACCATAAACGCTTTTCTTTTAAAATTTTCAGTTCATTTAATACAGATGATTTAACTGTTTCTTTTTTCATCGGTACAAATATGATAATACCTATTAATGCTAAAGCTCCGATGACTGATATAATAATAAATGTCATTGGCCAACCAAAGTTTTGTCCGATTAAAGTTCCAAACGGCACGCCTAAAATATTACTCATGCTTAAGCCCATAAACATTAATGCCATCGCACTCGCACGCTTTTCTGGCTTAACCATACTCGCTGCTAATATTGAACCTATACCAAAAAATGAACCGTGAGCTAATGAAGTAATAATTCGACTCGTCATCATAAAGCCATAATTCGGGCTAAATGAGGCTGCAATATTTCCTACAATAAATATCGCCATTAATGCCAACAATAAATATTTTCTATTCCATTTAATTGTTAACATCACAATGATAGGCCCACCGATAGCTACACCTAAAGCATAACCTGTAATCAGTTGCCCTGCTTGGCTTACACTGACATCAAAATCTCTAGCAATGTTTGGCAATAATCCCATAATTACAAACTCTGTCATTCCGATTGCAAAAGCACCGATTGCAAGCATCCATATAGCAATTGGATATTTCATTTAAGACTCCCTTCCTTTTCCGCTTTTTAACACATGTGAGTGATTATACTAAAGTAGTAATTACGAAAACAAGAAGATTGCTTAAATTTCACTTTATTTATGCTATAAGTGCGCTCACCATGATTGTACACCGTTTGTAATATATTTCATCACATTGATTAATTGATTAATAATGCATCTATAAAAAACCAAACAACCATAATAATCATTATTATCGCTTGAGCGATGGAACTTGCTAAAAACGCAATTACTGAACCAAAACTTGCCTTTAAAGCTTTAGAAAAATTCGGCTCTTGTATAAATTCAACTACTAACACAGCTATAAATGGAATAATAATTATTCCAAATGGTGGAAAGACAAAACAGCCTACAATAACACCAATCAACGCTGCATACTCACTTAATTTTGATCCGCCGAACTTGCTGACAAAATATTTATTCATAATGAAATCTGCAATAATGATAAATATTGTGAACAATGCCATCGATACATAAAATATCCAAGACAGATGATGATTGTCAAAGCCGAATTGATAAATTAAGAAACCAATCCATAATACAAGTACTGACGGTATGATTGGCTTTATTAAACCAATAAACGCTAAAATAAATGATGCTATAATGCATAACCATAAAATCAATGTCATTTCTATCTACTCCATACTTTCTTCTGTAAATTTTTGTTCTTTTGTAAAATATATTAAAATCATACCTAAAAATATTGAACCTGCAGAAACAAAGAACACATTACCTAAGCCTACCCAGTGACTCATTATACCACCGAGAAGATTACCACATAATTGTCCGATAACCATCGCATTCGCAAATAATGTAGATGCATAACCAGGAAAATCAGGTAAAATATCTTGGAAATAACTAATCCCTAATCCAAGTAAAATAGCTAGAAAAATAGCTAGAAACACCTGTCCTATTATCATCATGATCAGACTATTAAATACGCCAATACTAAAATAAAATAATCCTCCGAATAATCCCCCAAGTATCAATAGCGTACGTGTCGACAATTTAGCAGATAAAATGCCTAATATGACCATGAAAGGTACTTCAAGTCCTGCACAAATACTAGCTAGCACACCTACTCGACTTTCTGGTTCTTTCAAAAAGTTCGTCACATACAATGGCATATTCAACGTGTACATCCATTGTCCTATATGTAATAAAATAAAAGCTAAAAAGGGTACAAATAAGACCTTGTCACGCAACATATTAGGTGCCGCCGCTTCAACATGTGTACTATCTGCTACTGTATGCTTTGTTTGAATATCTTTAAAGAAAAAAACTTGTAATAATAGTGTGAATAATATGATTGTTATCGTTCCGCCAAATAAACCCGCATATCCTTTAAAACTGAGTAACAATGCACCAATAAGTGGACCGAACAAGAAACCAAATGAAAACATTGAACGTAATACAGCGTTAGCAAATTTCGCTCTGTCCTTTGATGTAGAAGTATTGATTGATTCTCTTGCTGACGCATACATTTGAGGCATGGCTGGGGCAAAACAACCTTGGAAAATGGCATACATTACTATAAAAACCCAGATTTCATGAATGTAAAAATAAATTGAAAAGCTGACTGCCCCCATAAAAAGTGCAGTAATAATAATTGTCTTTCTGTTGATACTATGTGTATCAGAAAAGCGTGCTACAATTGTATTCATTGTAAATTGGCTAATTGCAGCTAATGCTAATAGCAACCCATATTGGCTAGAAGTCATACCTAAATCATTTGTAGCAAATAATACCAGATACGGTACAGTAATGGCGATGCCCATACCTAACATCATCATATTAACGACAAATAATTTGTAATTTTTTATATGTAACAATTCACTAAACATTTAGCGTCCTCTATTCCTATTAAATTCATATAACTCTTCATAAAGTTATATTTATCAATGAACCAAAATATTCAATTATCTAAAATTGTTATTCCACGTATTCCATTATTAAATTAATAAATGAATCAACTTGCGGCAACTGTAACATGCTTGGATCATAGCTTAAATAAGTAGAACGAATCAGCGGTTTATCGTCTATATCTACGCGTTGAAACGCAAACTGTTCCCTATCTAAGTGTTTCATCATGATTTCCGGCAATATGGTCACGCCAACGCCATTTAATAACATTTCTTTACATGTCGCCACTTGATCAACCGTAATCATCGCATGATAATCTTGACCAATTTGGCTGCCATACCATTCTTTAATTTGATTAATGTATATAGGATCAGCCTGAAATTCGATAAACGGCATCTTTTCTACTTCATCATTACGATTTTTAGGATGTATAAAATAATGTTCGTCATTAAATAAATGCGTGTTGCTTAAATTCATCATTTTATTCCCACGAATAATCATCACATGGTAATCTCTATGATTAGCTTTAATTTGTTCACTCGACCCTACTTGAACTTGGATTTCTACATTTGGAAATTGTCGTGTATACAAATTCAATACTACCGGCAACAACGTTTGCCCTATTAAGGATGAACAACCAATAGAAATCGTACCATTTACTTCACCGATATGTGCTTGCATCTTATCTAAAAACAGACGCTCTCTATTCAACATATCACGTGCATGTTCAATAATCATCATGCCTTCAGTCGTCGTTATTAATTGTTTTTTTGTACGAATGAATATGTCGACGCCAAATGCATTTTCTATCGCTTTTAATCGTTGTGTTACTGCTGGTTGAGAGATGTATAAAATTTCCGCTGCTTTTCTGAGCGTTTTCGTCTCATCTAATGTAGTTAACAAGCGATAATCGTCAATCTTCATAATTATCCCCCTATTTTTTACAAATACTAAATATCTTTATTTATGGTGGCCTTACTTTTATTTACTTTGCGCTAATGAATTACTTTTAATACTCTTCAATTCTCGCAGTGTTTACTATAACATGGTTAACGCTTGACTAATATAGGGAATTTTTTATAACAATTTCAAGATTATTGAGATGCATTAGAATCTTTTATCTTACTTTGATGTGATTTGCTATTATCTTGATTAGAATGATTATGATGCTTATTGTAATTTTTTATTGGCTTATGTTTAGCCTCATTGTACACAACGTTTTTATGCTTTTTGCCTTTAAATTTATGTTTATTAAAAGAGGATTGCTTTTGAGATTTCGACTTTTGTTTTATTTTATGGAAACAATACATAATTTTATTCTGCATAGTTGTAAAATCTGTATCAATTTTAATCATTAACTGATGCGCGATAATATAAGCTTCGTGATATTGCTTCTTGGTTATTTGGCCTTGGTTTAACGCGCGTAACAAATCGTCTTCATCAACAAGTTCGTATTCTCCATTAGGTAATGCTAATACGTCCAAGCATAAATCAATCGTACGTGCATTTCCTTTTTGCGTAACGTTTTTAATATTTATGTCAAAGTAATATTCTAATGGATTGCCATTGTCGTCTAACATCACTGTGATACTATAACGTTTTTTTTCAGGTAATATTTGTAACCACTGATAGTTATCATCAGCCACAACAATATTTTGTCCTACGACCGATACTTCTAGAGGTTCACGTACCTTTTTCATCGTTACTAACCCAATAATACCTTTAAATTTGTTATTATTCACTTTGACTTCCGTATATTCTCGGTCAATGATGCGACGCCAGTGACGTTTATCAATATATTTTACTTTCACTGCCACCAACTCCTTGTCATTATTATATAAAACTGAACCTTACATGTCATCTTATGTTTGTTACATTTAAATTTTTAATTAATAACGAGTAGATAATTATGTTTATTGTACTATATTTCATAGTGTAAAAGCGAAATTGACAATTGTTGAGAAGTTTGTTAAATTTTTAATATATTTTTCAGAAAATTCTTTAAAAAGGGAGATAGCCATATGTCAACGTCACAAAGACCATTTAGAGCAGATCACGTAGGAAGTTTACTACGTCCACAACGTTTAAAAGATGCACGTAAAGATTATCAAAATAACGTTATTAATGCTCAAACATTAAAAAATATAGAAGATGAGGAAATTGAACGCATCATAGATAAACAACTAGAAATTGGCTTACATAGTATTACTGATGGTGAATTCCGCAGAAGTTGGTGGCATTTTGATTTCTTAGAAAACTTAGATGGTGTTGAAGGTTACACATCAGAGCGTGGTTTAACATTTGAAGGTGTAGAAACTAGAAATCACAACGTCAAGGTGGTTGATAAAGTTACATTTAACCCAAATCATCCCCATTTTGAACACTTTAAATTTTTATATGAAAAGGTAAATGGCCGTGCAACGGCAAAAGTTTCTATTCCAAGTCCAAATCAATTGTTCCATCCTAATATTTTAAACGAAGACATTTATCCTGATATCATTGATTTTGCGCATGATGTAGCAAAAGCTTATCACGATAGTTTACTAAAATTCTATGATCTCGGTGCACGTTATATACAACTAGATGATGTGTATTGGGCAAATTTAACATCAGGAACACAAAACACACGTGGGCGTGATAGAAGTGAATCTGAAAAAGAAGTTGCACGTCAACTCGCTTATAAAGTTATCAATGAAGCAATCAGTGGTTTACCAGAAGATTTATTGATCACAACACATATTTGTCGTGGAAATTATCAATCTACGTGGGCTATTTCTGGTGGTTATGAACCAATCGCTCCATATCTATTTAAAGAACAATTAGATGGTTTCTTCTTAGAATATGATGATAATCGCTCAGGTGATTTCGAACCTTTAAGATTTTTCCCAGAAGATCGTTCATTTGCAGTGTTGGGATTATTCACATCAAAAAATGGTGAATTAGAAGATAAAACCACTATTTTAAAACGTATAAAAGAAGCACAAAACTATATAGATTTAGAACAAATTTGTCTAAGTCCACAATGTGGCTTTGCTTCTACTGAAGAAGGCAATAAATTAACTGAAGAAGAACAGTGGAAAAAGTTAGCTTATATTGTTGAAATTGCTAATGAAGTTTTTGGTACATCAAAATAATATTTAAAAAACTCGTATTACTTTCACAACTGTTTTAACGAGAAAGTAATACGAGTTTTCCTTTATATTTAACTATTAATGTCGATTATTGATAAAGCGTAACGATCATTAATGTGTTTTAAGGCTGGATATGTTTCGTTTAGCCACTCTTTACTCAATAACTCAAAATGTTTAAATTCAAATGCTGGATGACACATGCAACCAACAAGCGCATAACCAGCACAGCCTTCAATAGACGATGCAAAAATTGTGCCCTTTGGAACAACATGTTGCAATACATCACCGCTTTCGATGTTGGGGCCAACTGTTACTTTTTGATAATTGCCATCAGGGTATATCATGTGAACAGTCAAAGAATCTCCTGCATGATAATACCAGATTTCATCAGCATCTATTCGATGAAAATGTGATATATTATCGTGCGTTAAAAGAAAGTATATGCTCGAATAAGCCGATCTTTGATTTGAGCTAGTCGGTACCGCTTTGATAGTCTCTTTATAATAGCCACCTTCTGGATGCGGATGTAATTGTAATTGGTCAATCCATTTTTGTACTTCTTGATTTTTATTCATGCTATTTCAAATCCACGTTATGGAATACATTCTGAACATCTTCTAATTCTTCTAATGCATCAATTAATTGTTCAAATGTTTCCTGATCTTCTGCTGATAACTCAATATCTGACTGTGGTAACATTTCAAATTCCGCTACTTTAAATGTTTCAACACCTGATGCACGTAATGCATCTTGCACTTGGGCAAATTGATCAGGCTCAGCATATACAATGGTTAAACCATCTTCATCAATGACATCTTTAACATCTATCTCTTGTTCCATTAAGCTTTCCAAGACATCATCCGCTGACTTGTCTTCAACACCAAATACTGCAGTGTGTTCAAACATATAAGCAACAGATCCAGAAACTCCCATATTACCTCCATTTTTACCAAATGCAGCACGAACATCAGATGCAGTTCTATTTACATTATCAGTAAGCGCATCTACGATTATCATAGAGCCATTCGGGCCAAACCCTTCATATCGCAACTCATCATAATTTTCTTCTCCGCCACCTTTAGCTTTTTCAATAGCTCTATCTATAATATGGTTTGGTACAGAATATGTTTTTGCTCTTTCTAGAGTTAACCTTAATGCTTGGTTTGATACTGGATCGGGCTCACCAGATTTAGCCGCTACATAAATTTCTTTACCAAATTTAGCATAAATTCTACTCGTATTCTTATCTTTTTGGGCCTTTTTCTCTTTAATATTATTCCACTTACGTCCCATAATGTCATCTCACTTTCTAATTAAATGCGTATGTCAGTACATCATATTATACAATATTTTTATTATATCACATAGACTAACCTACTACTTTGCTTGTATTTTTTATTACGTCTCTCGAAATATCTATACCCTTTGGCAACTTATTAGTTTGTATCAAACATTGATCGTTTGTCACATAGAGTATCATCCATATAGAATGAATTAGCCCCTTTTAACATTATACATCGGTAATTTTAAGATATGAAAACCGCTTCTTTGAGTACTTAAATACATATTAAAAGTGATTTTAAAACATATAAAGAACCACTTCCCAACTTGTTGGGTTAGTGGTTCTTATGCATGAGCTAAAGCTCAGGTAATCCTTATTGCCACTTCCCAACTTGTTGGGTTAGTGGTTCTTATGCATGAGCTTAAGCTCAGGTAATCCTTATTAGAGGAGACGACGAAATCCAATTAATAAAATTAAATTTCTGTCCTACTTTCGTCACGAAGTATCATTATACTATTTAATATTTGTAACTGATTAAAGCTTTATTGTCATTATGTAAACATGAATTTTTAATATTTTAGTCTACCTGTGTTTCAATTTCATCTAACAAAGTGTGATACTTCCTATCATTTTCTTCAGTCATCGATAAATAAACTTTTCTCTCATCTTTTGTCGAACGTAATTTGCTTACACGATCTTGGTTAATTAATCGTCGAATTGATGCCAACACTTTTGTTCGACTCAAATCGAGTTCAGTCGTCGCAATTTTTAAAAATGGCTGCATCAGCATGTTTTGCTGTTGACAATTTTGTTGTATTATTTCCAAAATAGCAATGTCATTCATTGTTAGTTTATATTTATTTTCTACATAAGACATTACTTTATTATATTTTTTATAAATTTTTAATAACTGCGCCTTTTTTTCATCATTCATTGTTGCTACACCTCCAAATGCTAGTAAGCAATACAATTTCATTATCTCTAAAAAAAGTAACTCTGTCTTTATCATTTATTTTTATAGCTTTGTCATTATTACGAACAGCAGTAAATTGAATATCACAAAACATGTTAAATTAATTATATAATTTAGGATTAAGCATTTATTTATAAATATCAATAATGTGTACAGTATTATGATCGATTGCTACGCTTAAAGATTTGTCGTTAAATGAATGTTCGAAAACATTTATGCGTGGCTGATTATATGATTCAATTTTTTCTATAAATATATCAGACCACGGATATTTCTCGCGCAAATTGCAAGGTATCACACAATTGATATTTCCATGTGCATTATTATATGTCTCTTTAAAAATCAAATATTTTTTTCTTGACTTCAAATCTTTGAAATTGATATTAACCGACATTTTTGTTGTATAGTGCTTTGAAACTTCATTTTCCATAATTTGCCAATCACTGATATAAACGCTAATTTTATCCTCTTGATCAATAATAGTATAAAAATCATGTTCATAAACTTTATAACGTGTTTTTTCTATTAAACGATGAAACATAGTTCCTATCAATGTACGGAAACCACTTTTATCATATAAGTATAACGCCTCATTACCGTTCATTTGCTGTATCAAATCTACACCTATACCCGAAAAATGCTTTAATATTCTTTTAAACACACCGACTAACAATGGCGGACTTTCAATAATATTCATTGACTCGTCATGCAATAAAAAATTATTTCTTACATTTAATAAAAAATAATACCTATCCTCCAAACACATTTCTGCCATGATTTTCCTTATATAATTAAATTTAAAAATTTCTTTCGTCAACAGCATTTCATGTGATTCATTAAAATATGGCACCGATAACTTTTGATTATCTACAAAATAGTAATCAAAACCAATTCTCTTTAATTGTACTTCCATCATTTTAAAAGCATCTGGTTCATTAAATAAACGAGTAATATCAATACCAAATTTTACATTCTCTCTAAATTGTTTAATTTTGATAATATTCCGGTATATCTCTTTTATTGACATTGTACTTAAATCAAAACAATAGCTTATCTTTTTTAATAAATCTCTGTTTAAGTTTGTGCTAGTTTGCAAATAAGCCGCATAGGGTTTGCAAATCTGATTCAAATATATTTCAACATCTTGACTTTCGTAGATTTTAAGTACCAAATTAGCATTGTTTGATATGATAAAGTCAAAAGCATTATATGTTTTTTGTTCAGAAATGTATTGTTGAATATCTTTTACGTTGATATTGCAATAAATATAAATCTGTTCCTCATTTTCAAACAAATAACTCATTTTAGGATCAGTATACAATTGGTATAACTCTGCTATTGTGTAAATTTGAATAATCATGGATGAATTACGATTATCCAAAAAATGATCAGTACAAATACTAATTTCATTGTTTTGTACATAACTATCTTCTAATTTTGCAGTAAGTTGAGCCTTTAGTTGATCTTTAAATGTGTCATTCAATGTTTCATAAGGAAAATATAAATACTTATTGTATTTTGAGAGTTTACGATATTGATTAGGTGTGTAACCGTAATATTGTTTGAATTTTTTACTGTAAAGTGCTGCACTACTAAAACCGTATAAATCAGATATTTCTCCAATGGTATGTTGACTATCCAATAGCTCTTTCATAGATGCCGCCAATTTTAATGTATCCACATAAGTTTTAAAATTCATATCTAGCTTACTATAAAATTGACTAGATATATTTGATTGTGAAATAAATATATGGTCAGCAATTGACTTTAATGTTAATGGTTGCTTCAAATTACGATTTACATAATCAAGTATTTCTCCAGTAATACCAAAGTATGCGTGATCAGTTTGTTGGGATAAATAATCCGAATCTACTTTAGCTTCATTAGCAATAATTTCAACAATTTTGACCATGTAATTTTCATAAATATCATAACTTAAAGTATCGTTCAAATAGTGTTTCGTCAGCTCAATTAAGGATTTAGTTAATTGTGCTGTAGACTGAATCAACTTAGAGGCGTATTGATAATCAAAAAAAGGATAACCTCGTTCTAAAAACCAATCACTCGCTATATATAATAAAATGGTTGCTTCATTGCGTTTAATGCTAAAAATTTCTGTATGGTTTACGATTAACAATTCCGTTTCAACTTTTATATTAGCTGTAAATTGTTGAATTTCTAATACTCCTTTTATTGGCAGTAATACTAGTATGCCATCTGTTACACGTTTAGTAGGATAAAAATTATTAGAAATAATATTTAAACACTGTACTTCCATATTCCAACCTCTCTCATATTCTGTTATACACCATACATATAAAATCATTTTTATAAAATTGATTATTTCTTTTATATTTTCATCTTTTGAAAATAGAACATTCACTGTTTTAGTTTCAAAGTACATGTTTTACCATTACATAATTTTGAATATAATAATTTAATTTGTCAACATATTTTTTCATTCATCGTCCTTAATTCTAACTTTTTTATATTTTATTATTGATAAAATAAGTTGTTATATAACATTATTATGTAATCATAAATTAAAGTCATCGTTGCATGTCAATCTTATATTAGCTGAATATTGTGTAATGACCATTTTAAGATACTAGACAAATAAAAATTAAAAGCAAAATAATAATCTAAAAAACCGTAACTGAATTTCTGTAAAAATCCAGTTACGGCTCTCGCTTCTATTAGAATTTATAACTCATATTTTTTAATTTTAAATCTAATATTTACTTTTTAAATTTATTCGCAAGTCTTAGCACATATTTAATAATGTGTAATAAATTGATAAATAGGTTGAATCCCATTTCTCGTGGAGAATACTGACCACGTTTCATACGATTAAAATCATATATTGTATATAATAAGAATAATAGTAAGCCTACTACTGTAATGATTGTATGGAAAATTGGGTTATGCACAAACATACCAATAATTCCAGCAACAATCAGAGCCACTAATGTTACAAATAAGTATTTACCCATTCCTGAAGCGTTATCGACAATGAAATAGCCAATTAAACCAAATGCGATAAAAGCACCTATTGCTAGTAACACATTCTTATAAAACACTTCTGGTCCTAAATTTTGCAAATAAGCTGTAAATGTAGCATAGGACAATAAGCCGACAATAATTGCATATATATGTGAAATTACCAATCCATATTTACGTGCACGATTCGTTAAAACTGTAAATAAAACTAAAACTAGCAAGACGATAGAGAGTGGTTTTCTCCATTCCATGGGTAAAAACTGCCCAAAATAGCAACCAATGCCAAAAATAATCCAATAATAAATAAAGAATAACCATACTTTACCATACGCATGAGAATTGGATTTATCCTGCTTTGATTTAGATTGTTTTTGATTAATTTGTTGTGTTGATTCAGCCAATTATTTCACTCCTTAGATGTTATAACATCTTACACATTAATTAGAATGTATTCCTCAACATATCTGATTAATGTGCTTAAATGTTGTTAAAGTTTTGTTTATATAAAATACATTACTTTCATTTTCACTATTCCACCTAAAATCAAACATTTTAACTATCAATTCCAAAAAGATGTTAACGTTAATTGAATTCCACACGTTTTCTAATGTTACAAAGTCATAAATTTTTAAATGAATTTCAAAACCAAAATTTCGTTTAAAGTCCATAACAAAAGTATTTATTAGGTTTACATCTCAATGTTCTAAAATGTTAATAATGTTACATCTCTATAACAATAGACACAAGTCACCTAATTTTTGTTAGTATGTAACATGAATTCAATTAAAGAAAATCAAACAGATATATTTAATTTAAAATGAGTTATTTATATAGGTGTGAGGAGGAGTTCTTTTGAAAAAGTTTGCATTTGCAGTCACTGCTGCTTCAGGTGCAGCAGCATTTATTGCTAACCATGAAGCTGAAGCATCAACACAGCATACAGTACAATCAGGTGAGTCACTATGGACAATCTCAGAACAATATGGTGTTTCAGTAGATGAGATTAAACAAAACAATAACCTCGATAACAACATGGTATTTCCGGGACAAGTTATCGAAATTGGTGGAAGTGGTCAAAGCTCAAGTTCAAACGCTTCTTCACAAACATCAGGTGGTTCTTCACATACAGTTAAATCTGGTGAATCATTAAATATCATTGCTAACAATTATGGTGTTTCAGTTGATGCATTAATGTCAGCGAACAATCTAAATGGTTATTTAATCCAACCTGGTCAATCACTTAAGATTCCAAATGGATCAAGTGTTGGTGGTTCAGGTGGTTCTGGTAACACTGCTACACAATCGCCTTCTACTGGTAATAATTCTGCTAGTGACGCTAATTTATATGATTGGGGTCAATGTACATGGCATGTATTTAACCGTAGAGCAGAAACTGGACAACCAATTAGTACATATTGGTGGAATGCTGATCACTGGGCTAACAATGCTGCAGCAGACGGCTACACAGTAAACAACACGCCAACTGCTGGTTCTATCATGCAAAATTACGAAGGTCCAATTGGTCACGTTGCATATGTTGAGCAAGTAAATCCTGATGGCAGTATTTTAATATCAGAAATGAATTATAATACACCTCCAGGTACAGTAGATTATCGTACAATTCCAGCATCTACTGCTTCTAGCTATAATTACATTCATTAAAAAGAGGAAGCATCTTAAACCTCTAACATTAATAAATAAGCGTCAATTTCTATAAGGTTTTTATAGAAATTGACGCTTTATTTTGTTTACTTACTTTATTTATATATATTTTAATCTCGACAATCATTTATGACAACTACATAGCATTAGTCGAACACTACAAGCAAAGGCAGCGCACAGAAATGCACACACAAAAACACTACCTACTACCAATAAAGTCCCTATTATGTTGGTAGTATAAAATATTTTAGGATGATACGATATAGCATCTTGATAATTTAGTATAGTAGTGTTTATTAAATATACGTAAGTGCTTTTTTTAAGTATTTCAATATAAAATTATATATGTGTACATTATATTTTGACGAGATGCTTGAAGGAACAGGACAAGCTGAAGACTACAGGTTGAAGCTCCGTTCCTAAGAATACGAACCAACAATACGAATTATGGCATAAAACAAAGAAGCACTCAGATGAATTGAATCATCCGAGTGCTGTTTTTCTAGTATTTATGTCATAGAATCTTTATCTTGTATTTATTTTAAAGTCATTCAGCTATTTATTACTCATTTTTGTTAATATTTATAAAACAATATTAATTACAAAATATATTAAAGCAGCTAATAATGCTGAAATAGGCAATGTAATTACCCAAGTCACAATCATACGTTGTGCTGTATTCCATTTCACACCTTTAATGCGGTTAGAAGAACCCACACCTAATATAGATGAAGACACAACATGTGTCGTTGAAAGTGGGAAATGTAGTGATGACGCAACAAAAATAGTTAAAGCAGAAGATAAATCCGCTGCTGCACCATTAGCTGGACGTATTTTCATTATATTTCCACCAACTGTTTTGATAATTTTCCAACCACCAACAGCTGTACCCAACCCCATTGCAGTAGCACAGGCAATCTTAACCCATAATTGAGGCTCAGTGCTTGTACCTGTTTGGATATTCGCAACTATAAGTGCTAAAGTAATAATCCCCATTGATTTTTGTGCATCATTTGTACCATGTGAAAATGATTGTAATGAAGCTGTGAAAATTTGGAAAAATCTAAAGTTACGATTCGTTTTCGTTAGATTTGCATTTTTGAAAACTACTTTAACAATTGAATACATAATAAAACCAACACAAAACGCAATAACTGGTGATAAAAGTAATACTATGATTATTTTTGTAAAGCCTTGATAATGTAGTACAGCAAATGTACCTTGAGAAGCAATTGCTGCACCAGCAATTGATCCAATTAATGCATGTGAAGAAGAACTAGGTATTCCAAAAAACCAAGTTACTAAATTCCAAATAATTGCTGCCATAATAGCAGCTAAAACCACAACTAGACCATTTTCTAATTTAAATGGGTCTACAATATCTTTTGTTATCGTACTTGCAACTCCAGTAAATGTTAACGCACCAATAAAGTTCATAACTGACGCCAAAATAATCGCAGTTCTAGGAGTTAATGCACGTGTTGAAACAGCAGTAGCGACGGCATTGGCTGTATCATGGAAACCATTGATAAAGTCAAATATCAAAGAAAAAATAACGATAGCTACTGTGATAATCAAAATATATTCCATAAGTTAGGA
Source organism: Staphylococcus sp. GDY8P119P (assembly GCF_017892075.1). Classification (NCBI taxonomy): domain Bacteria; kingdom Bacillati; phylum Bacillota; class Bacilli; order Caryophanales; family Staphylococcaceae; genus Staphylococcus; species Staphylococcus sp. GDY8P119P. The sequence continues at coordinate 180,552 of NZ_JAESKJ010000006.1, read as the reverse complement.
CTCCTTAGCTATTTTTCATTATTATTGTTTCAAAGTTATTCGCTACAGCTTGACATTTATCGGCAATTTCTTCTAAACTTTCATAAATCTCTTTGATTTTAATAAGCGTGATAGGATCAGTTTCACTGTTAAAAATATGTTTAATTGACTGACGTAATATACCATCACAGTTAGTTTCAAATTCTTTAATATTAATAGAATGAATGCGCATGTGAGATAATTTTTTATCGACAAGTAAGCCTACTGCTAATTTCATTTCAGCAATAGCTTTTTGGATATTATCAACAAATTCAGCCATATATTCATCGGTATATTCTATAGAGTACATTTCAAACATTGCTGATGTTTCTTCTATTGCATCTAAAACATCATCAATAGCGTTACATAAAGAGAGGATATCCTCACGTTCAATAGGTGTAATGAATGTTTGGTTCAAATCCGAAATCACTTGATGCATGAGCTCGTCACCATGTGATTCGTAAGTTTTAATATTATCTGAGTATGCTTTAAGGTCTAAGTGTGTATTAAAATCCATTTTACCAAATTCAATTGCTGCACGGTCTAAGTTGAAAACCATTTCTTCAAGTTTCACCATGAACTTATCTTTTTTCTTGTTAAACATTCAAAAAATCCTCCATTTACAGTGACCAATATAATCACCTTCAATAAATTTAAAAAATTACATTCTTTTCTAGACAAATTAAGATTGGCAAGATTTACAATAGACCCATTACTGTTTTAATTTTATTAAAATTATGTAAATGAGTTTTTGCTTACTAGGTTTAAAAAATCTCACAAATGTTGATTTGTCCTTATTTGAAAATAGCACAATTTTAACAATCCTACAATTAAATTTACAAATTCTTAACATTACATTTTCGTTAAATTAATAATTTTGTGTATATTGTTCTGCGAAATTTATACTTTTTCAAAAATGATTTTAAAATCTATAAATTCATATATCAAAACACACAATAGCAATATTTGCATAATTACTATTTTTAAGCAACAATTATTTTTCTATATATCAAACTTGATTTAGATACAATTAGTTCAAAAGAAAGTTGATTTTTTGAATTTGTAGATACTATCAAAAATTTCATTCTGCGCTCTATTTCATCCTAAATAAAGTTAAATATAGATATGTTTTATTTTAATTGCATCATAGATTGATAATAAAAAAGACAATTTCTCCATAAAATTAGAAATTGCCTTCTTATCGTTCATCGCATCATTTATGGGTCAAATGTCGCTTATTTAATGGTTATAGAGTTTTTTATACAACGTACATGAGCAATATCAATAATCAGATAACATGCTAACAATTTCATTTTGGTTTGGAAAAACAAATTGCACTTTCGTTCCATTATTAACTTCAGAATTGATATGAACAGTTATCCCTAATTTCTCTTTTACATTTTTCACCAAATATAAACCAATTCCAGAAGATGTCGTTTCATTACGATTTTCCGTTGAAGTAAAACCTTTATCAAAAATTCTCGGCAAATCTTTTTTGCTAATTCCTCTACCTTCATCCTTAATTTCCAACGTCACATGGTTTTCGAGTAGTTTGCCGCTTACATGAATCGTGCTGTTTTCACTGTATTTAACAGCATTGGAAAGAATTTGTCTTATCATCATGCGACACCATTTCGTATCTGTATATACTTTATAATTGTCATCAAATTCAAGTTCAAAATCTATACCTTTCGCTTGGCTAATATATCTAGTGATTTGTATTTCGTCTATAACTAAACGTTTTAAGTAAACATTCTCATAATACATATCTTTATTTTGCGACTCTAATCGAGTCAGAAATAGATGTTTATCTAGCATGTCATTGATACGTGTCCATTCAAATAAGAGTGCACGTCTTCTATTATCATCGCTTTCTTTTTCAATTAATAATTTTAAAGCAGTGACAGGCGTCTTAATATCATGCACAAAATCTGTTAACGCAGCTTCCGTAGATTTGATTTGTTGTTTTTGCTTAGTCACTAAACTTTTTTGTGTCGTAATTTGATGATATAAATATGATAACATTTCTTCTTGGAACGGAGTATCGGCCAATGATTTATGCTTTAACGCTTCGGGTTCTATATTATCATCTAAGTGCTTATAAAACTTAACTTCTTTTAAATATGTAAATAATAAGAAAATACAGCTTAACCCTATATTTAAAATAATTATATATAAAACACTATTTACATTTAAATCATAATCTAAAAAAGCAATACCTAAAAAGATGAATTGTAAAACAAGCAACCAAAATATCCAGTTTTTACGTGAACGCAAGAATAACCATACCCATTTCATACTATCCATGAGCCATATATCCCTTACCGATTTTCGTTTCAATTGCATCTTTCATATTAATATCTGCAAGCTTTTTTCTTAACCGATTCACATTGACTGTTAATGTATTATCGCTGACAAATGCTTCATCATCCCAAAGTGCAGTTATTAATGTATCTCTAGTAACAATCGTATCTTGTTTTTTCACTAACATCTCTAAAATAATCATTTCTGTTTTAGATAAATATATGACTTGATCGTCTTTATTAATACTATCCTTAGTAAGGTCCAATGTCGCTTGTTGCCAAGTTATGACTCTTTTCTCATCTATACTAAATTGATAAACGCGTCTATAAATCGCTTGTAGTTTAGCAATTAAAATGTTTGTATTAAATGGTTTTTGAACATAGTCATCTGCGCCTAATTCCATGCTCATTACCTGATCCATTGGATTATCTCTTGAAGATAAAAATAAAATTGGTGTGTTTGATATTTCGCGAATCTTTCTCGTCCAGTAAAATCCATCATATTTGGGTAGCTTAACATCCATAATAACTATTGCCGGATCAACCGCTTTAAACTTCTCTATTACAAGATTAAAATCATCGATACCATTAACATTAAAGTCCCACTGTTCCAACTCTTCACTAAGTTCCTTAAATAAAGTCATATCATCTTCCACTAATAAAATTTCCATAAGCTCACCTCAATTATTTTGTATATTTTATATTTTCCCTGGAGTTAATTCGACCTTGGTAATGTTTAATGCGGCAATCAATTTCAAATCCTCGCATCATTAAATCTTGGAAAGGTGATTGCATTAAGTAATAAACAGGCCAAGTTAATTTAGGAATATAATCAAACAAATGAACGATGACTTGTTGTGTGTCTTTTAATTTGCGAAATTCTAATTTCCCTTGCTTTTTTAAATTAGGTTTTACAATTCTACCACTCACAAGATGCAACGTAATGATGTCTTTTTCAGTGTTCTCTTTGCGCAGTACTAGTATAGGTGTTTGTTTTTCATGTACACAATGAAATTATCCCCTTGTTTTGCTGTATGCAACAATGTTCCTTTCGTTTCATCTAGCCACTTAAAATAATATGTTACCATTTGGCTTAATGTCCAATTCATCGGTAGTTGTATACTTAACGCACTTCTGACATCATCATATTTTGAAGTCTGTAACTCAACTGCTACGTGAGGGCGAGCGACTTCTGCCGTCGTTTCTTCTACTTCAGTACCGTATGCTGATAAACGCTGCTTCGTTTCAACATCGAAGCGACTACCACTAATATATATTATCTTACTCACACCTTGTTTGGCAGCAGCTCTCCCAAAATTATCTGCAGCTATCAAATTGATATCTCTAGCAGTTGCATGCGTCAGCTTAGCAGAATGCTTGGTTGGATCTAAATAAAATATTGCAATATCTATACCGTCCATAGCAGTTAAAACATCATTATAGTTATAAATATCTTTTTCTAGCCAAATAATTTCTTGATATTCTTTTTCTTTTGGATACTTAGACAATGTATATAAGATTCCTTCATCTTTAATGGATTCAATTAGATATTTTCCTATATAACCTGTAACACCCGCAAGCAATATATTTGGTTTCATTATACGACATCCTTTATCATATATTTTTCTTGTTTTAAATATTCCCTAGTAAATTCATGTTAATGATGTTAAGTTATACTATAACTGAGTTTTAAAAATTAGAAATGAGGAGTGGACATATATGGTTCATCAAATTCGAGAAATTGGTATCAACGATATAGAACCTTTTATAAAACTATTAAGTACAATCTATGATGAATCTGATTATTTGATATACAATCCTGGTGAGTATGCGCCCTCTAATACGGATGCTATTGCAACCTTAGAACATTATATAACTTCTCCTTCTAATGCAATTTATATTGCAGAAAACAATGGCGAACTCGTAGGATTTGCAATTGTCACTACCGAAAGTTTCGAACGTACACGACATGAAGCACACTTTTCTATGGGAGTTATAAGGCATTATCGTGAAAAAGGATTAGGACAATCATTAATTAATTCCATAGAAGCTTGGTGCTTAAACCATGACATTCACCGTATTGAAGTTGAAGTAGTTCCCGAAAATACGACCGCTGTTGATTTATTTAAAAGTGCAAACTATCAAGTCGAAGGAGAACTTAAAGATAAATTGTTTATTGATCATCGATATTATAATAAATATATCATGGCAAAATTACTAATTTAATGATTTTAATGTAATAAATTAGTAAATAGTTCCTTATTTGCAGTTTAATCGTTTTTGGATAAATATCCAAATGACAACTTCGTCTTCATCTATATTTTAACAATTAAACCATTATTGAAGTGTATATGATACCAACCAAACCTAGCTTGCTTACACCTTTATATTATCACTTCCATATGTTCTGTATATCCTTCTATTTCAATTTCAATCGTTTAGTCAAAAGAACGAGTAAGTTAAATCGAGTCTATACATTATTATTAAAAAACACTTCCGTATGAATACATCTCATTTGCATTCAACGAAAGTGTTTTTTAATTTCCTTAAAACATTGATGTTATTTAAATCAAACATAGTTACATCATCGATATCTAATATGGGTTTAATTCAACTCCATTTGGATTCGCTTCTTCAGATTGATATTCCGTTTCAACGCCTGAAGAAGTTGTATTTCTGCTTAAAAACCTTAAGACGTCTTTCATATTTTGCTGTGATTCTGGCAATTCCATATGAAATTGATACTGATGTCTCAATTTATGAGAACCGTCATAAAATAATGTATCCACCGGTACGTCTGTTGACTTTAATTTTTTATAGAATTCAATATTCTGACTATAAAATGGGTCGGCATCGCCCACTGATAAAAATGTTGGCGGATAATCTTCTGTAACTTGATTGATGGTAGACATCTCACTTATATACTTAAATTGTTGTTCCCAATCTCGTTTTCCAGTATAGCTTTCCATAAAGAGCTGAATTCTTGGGAATTCTGTCGCTCTAACTGTCTTCATGTCATAAAAGCCACCAAAAAAGATAGCTGCTTTAAGCTGATCTGCTTCAAATTGTTGCTTAAAGTTCATATCCTCTCTTAAAGATTTATTCGTTTGTATTGCTGTATATTGGCTTGATAACTGCGCACCTGCGGAATCACCGCCAAAAATAACTTGATTGAAATCAATTGGTAACTCATGTTTATTTCTCTTAATAAAACTTACCGCTTGATCAATCTGTTGTAACTGGGTAGGATATTTAAAATCTGGTGCAAGTGCATAATTAATATTCACCACAATATATCCTTGTTCAGCAATTTTAGATAATAATGGGTTTTTATATTGTTTATCTCCCGCAATAAATCCTCCGCCATGCATCCAAAAAATGACTGGAAGTTTGTTATCTTGATCTAATTCATTTGGCGTTAATATATCAAGTCGACTATTGGGTGCCCCTTTTCCATATGTGATATTTGTAAAAGCATTCACATTTTTATTATTAATTTGAACTTTTTCGTTTACTCTACTCGAGTTTTGTCTATCATACTGTAGTTTTAAAAGTACTGCCATAACTACTACAACCGTGACTATGATAAACGTTGTGATAAGGGTCCATTTATGTTTTTTCTTCATAGATTACCTTTCCTTTCGGAAGCATTGTACCATAATAAATAAATTCACAATAGTATTACAAGGATAATAAACTAGAAAACTCAGCTTGCATACGTTAGCAAGCTGAGTTATATCATATATCAATTTACAATTTTTCACTTTTAAAAGTTAAGCAATAAATTTCTTGTTTTGTCGTTTTCTACTGTAATACTTAATAAGTACTCCAATAACAACAATAAGACCAACATATCCCATTATTGGATATAAATAGTTGATTAAACCTGCGAAACCTACAAAGCTTAAACCATAAGCCACAAGTACCATAACTATGATAAAGATATGATATTTTTTACTATACGGTTCTGTAAATCTCGCTGCAAATGAATACATTAAACCAAGAATTGTATTATACATTACTGCTAACATAATTACTGATAACACTAGTGCTATCCAAGGATTAATTGCATTTGCTAATGTTAACATCGGAATATCTGCATCTTTGATTTTTGGAAATTCAGACTGTAATGCAAAGTTAATTAACGCTAATAACACGGTATAAATAATACCACCAAATAGCGCACCAGCGCCTGAAACACGACGCCTTGAAGCATCGCCGCCTATAGCGACAATAGTACTGAATCCTACCGCAAATGCAAGACCACCATAGTTAATACCTTTAAGTATACCTAACCATAAGCTGTCACTTGGTACAGTTTCGTTAACTTTACCTAATGAAATACTACCATTGAAAAGATAGTAAGCAGCAATAATAACTACTAATATAATTAAGAATGGCGTAACAATACCTAAAGCTCGTACGATTTTATTAAAGTCCATCAATAGTGTGATATATATTGCAATTACCATTATCAATGCACCTAACCACGTTGGTACACCGAAACTTTCTTGAAATGTTGATCCTGCTCCAGCAATCATAGTAACTGAAATACCAAATAAGAAAAAGATTAGTAAGTAATCTACGATTTTACTGAACGCATTTCCAAATAAGTAGTCCAAAGTTGATTCATGGTTTTGTGCGTCAAACGCAGTACCAATTTTCGCAACTTGTCTACCAATAAATCCTAAAATTAGCCCAGAAAGTAAAACACCAATATATGACCATAAGCCATATGGCGAGAAGAATTGCATAACTTCCTGTCCTGTTGAAAAGCCAGCACCTACTACGATACCGACGTAAGCGAAACCAATTTTTATAGCTTCTTTATTCAACCCCATGTGATAAATAACCTCCTCATAGTTAACACATTTTGTAATTATAACGTACTGACTGTAATTTGCAACATGAGAAAATTAAGATTTGTACAATTCATTAAAATTAAACATAATAGTTAAACAATATATTTCTTTTTAATCATTCATTTTATCTTTTAAAAATAAATCGTCAATTCCAAGATACACTATAAATATGAATAAATTCCAATAACTTTTTGCAAATTTATACATTTCTAAATTTCATAATAATTCAAAAATTATAATGAAAAATTTTTTGAAAAAATTTTCATTGCTTCATCATCTAATGTACCAAACAAATATAAAAAATAAATTTAAGTCTTATTTTCATTAATGTTATAACAATAAAACAAAGAAAACGGAGCAGAAACTTTACTGATTTAAAATAAATATCTGAACTATGCTCATGAAAAAGGCTGAGACAATCAATTTGTCTCAGCCTCAAAAAGTCATTTTCATATACAATTGTTTTCACATCAGAATTAAACACTATTCTATGATTTAACTGTCACTTACTCAAGTTAATGTGCATTTTTAAAACGATTAAGTTCATTGAAATCAACGACAACATTATCTAAACGTTTTGCTGTTTCTTTTAGTACATTACGCGCAACGCTATTAGTTGGATCTAGTTTAAGTATTTGACGAGAAATCTCTAATGCTTTTTTATCAGAAATGACTGGTTCAGGAACTGCATGTAATAACAACATCTGTAATAAGCTTTTTACTTCTTTGCCGTCAGTAAGTTTTATGGATGACTCTGCATGATAATATGCAGAATCTAAAGCACCTTGTAGTTCACTTAATGGATAAACGAGTAGTAGAAAAGCTAAGTCATGCATTTCTGCTGTTTCTTCAGTTTTCATCATATCTAAAATACATGTATAAAACATGATACTTTCCACTTCGTGAGCGCTTGAGATATAAGCTTCTTCAAATTCCATAAAATCTGTCTGGGACATAAGACGGTATACTGATTCAAATTCGCCGTTTAAGACATGCTTTTGTATCAATTCTTTCATTGCAATGTCCTCCTAGATATCCAGATTTCTTTAACAGTTAAGTCTCATTTTACCATATCTTAATTATATATTCATATAAAAAAGAATATTTTTGTCAAGTTAATTGAAGCAGTTAGAACGACATACGCTATATATATATATATCATTATAACTACTTGAAAGAGACCATTGATTTATACTTTGGATTAGCCAAATTTCGTATTCAACTCATCTAACACTTCATCTATAGTCTTTCCTACAGAAAGATTTACTGCTGCAGTAAAAGTACCTTCAACAATCGGGGCATCTATTTTTTCTAAACGATGCTCTCCCTCATACATCTCAATCGCTAAATCTGTATTCATTTCAGCAGAACCTATGTCATAAAAACATAATGCGTCGTCATCTATTTGATTCACCATTGTTTGGATATCATCGTATGATGTGCCAATTTCACCATGCACACCACCTTGTGCAGTAATCTTAATATTCTCTCCTACCATTTGATTTACCAAAGCTTTTGTACCATCTGCTATCTCTTTACTATGGCTTACAATAATAATTTGTGTCATATTAATCAGCTCCTATTAATGCGCTTAAAATATATACACTGCTTTGTGCACCCGGGTCCACATGCCCTTTTGACGCTTCTTTAAAATAGGCTGCTCTACCTTTCGTTGCTTCTATATCCTTAGTTGCTTCTGCCAAAGATTGTAAATCTTCAAATGATAAAGTTTCACCATTATTTATCGCTTTGTTGGTACGTTCAATAACGTCATACATTGTCTTTTCATTTAACTCTACTTTCCCACGTTGCGCAACTGCCTCCGAAAATGTGTTAAGCATTGTTTTTAAATTCTCTTTATCAATTTCATCACCAACAACTTGAGACATTTTCACAAAACTAAATCCATAAAGTGGACCAGAAGCACCACCAATATTAGACATTAAAGCCATACCAGTAGATTTTAATAATGCAGACACAGAGCTATCATCTAGCTGGTCGGGTAAAGCTTTAAACCCTCTTAACATATTTACGCCATGATCACCGTCACCAATTGCTCTATCTAATTCTGTTAATAATGATTCTTTCTCTTCAAAGACATCAACTAAATTAAGCAATCTATCTTTTAACTCTGACACATTCATTCCGCTTCACTTCCTAACCTATATTTTTTATTTAAGCATTAAAGTACGGGCTACTTGTCGGTGCAATCAATGCTTCATAAACTTGTTCCGTATATGGTAAAAATGTTATTGATAAACCTTCCATATCTAATGAAGTCATATAGTCTCCAACTAACCATAATTTCACATCTTTTTGTTTATCTTCGAGTTGTTGTGCCACGTATTTTGTTGCAATATTTAGTTCAGATAAAGGTGTAGCTCCCATACCGTTTATCATCACAATAAGTCGTTCATCATCTACCTCTTTCAATAGTTCGGCAATCAATCGTTCAACGACTAAATCTACACTTTCAACTTTTTGGCGTGAGAGACCTTTTTCACCATGTATGCCGATACCAATCTCCATAGATTCATCATCTATATCAAAGCCATATTGACCTGTTGTTGGAACCAATGGTGGCGTTAAAGCCATACCTATTGATTTGATAGTTGGTAATAATTCATTTAATTTTTCTTTAATTTGCGATAGTGAGGCTCCGTTTTCTGCTAAATATCCAGCTATTTTATGCACAAATACTGTTCCAGCAACGCCTCTACGTTGTGCTTCATCACTAACAGCAACATCGTCTTTGACCACAACGGTTTCTACTTGGATATCTTCCATTTCTGCCATTTCTTGTGCCATTTCAAAATTCATGACATCACCTGCATAGTTTTTAACAACAAGCAGTACACCATCTCCATTGTCCACAGCTTTAATCGCACTTAAAATTTTATCTGGCGTTGGAGATGTAAATACCTCACCACACACTGCAGCATCTAACATACCTTGCGCTACGTAACCTGCATGTGCTGGCTCATGACCACTGCCACCACCAGATACAATCGCTACGCCTTTTTCTTTTTTATGTTTACGTACAACCACCGTATCAGCAATTACTTCGACATTTTTATTTGAAATCGAAAGACCATCTAACATATCTGGTAAAAATTGTGTTTTATCTTTAATGAGCTTTTTCATATTGAGGACCTCCTGTTTTCACTATTCACTTATAGTATACCCTACACACAAATGTAAACGCTAACAACTCAAAGGGTTTATTTAAAAAAAGAGCGGGTTCTCAATCAATCTTTTTCAAAATTGATTCTAAAACCCGCCCATCTGTAAAGTTTTTCTTAAATGACTATTTAGTTATAACAAAATTTTATTGCATACTTATTTATTACACACAAACATTTAATGATTTCTATTTTCATATTTAAACTGATTTTGTTTTATACATTAAATATAAAAAATAAGGTGCGCCTATGATTGATACAACAATACCAGCTGGCATACCAGAAGGCTGTAATACCACTTGTCCGACAGTGTCTGCCAACACAAGTAAAAAGGCACCAATAAATATGGAAATTGGTAGAAACATTTGATGTCTCGGACCAACAATTGATTTAGCAATATGTGGACCTAACAAACCTATAAAACCAATAGCTCCTGCCACGGATACTGCAGCTGACGACAGAACTACTGCTATTAACAATAATACAATTCGTTCTCTACCAATTTTCACACCTACACCTTGAGCAATATGTTGATGCGTATTTAATAAATTTAAAACATTCGCTTTTAATAATAAAAACGGTATCAGTACAATGACCCAAGGTAAAAAGGCAATTACAAACGCCCATTCATCGCCCCAAATATTACCCGCAAGCCATGAAGCAATAAACTCTGATTGATCTTCGTCAAATGTTGACATTAACGTCAAGGACCCACCACTTAAAGCAGTAGCCATACCCACGCCTACTAACACCATACTTGCTGGTGTGATACCTTCTCCTTTATTATAACTAAATGAAAAAATAACTAGCGCAGTCAGTATACCACCGATCATACTTATAATTGGTAATACATATACAAAATTATCTGCATTCACTTGACCAACTACAATAAATAGTGCTATAGCAAACCCACTACCTGCATTTATACCTAAAATACCAGGTTCCGCTAAAGGGTTTTTAGTTACACTTTGTATGATAGCTCCGCTCATTGCTAAAGCAGCACCAGCTAAAATAGTAATAACCATTCTCGGAAATCTAAATTCCATAAGTATGAGTGTGTCGGTATATTCACCTTGACCTATAAGCGTTTTAAAAAAAGTACCTATAGACATCTTATATTCACCTGAAGTCATACTCCAAGCACATGCAAATACCACCAATATTATAAGAATAATCATGGTAATGAACTGTTTATATCTTAATTTTGGGTCTATCATGAAAAGCGTCCTCCTCGTTTAACCAAATACAAGAAGTAAGGTACGCCAATAAATGAAATGATTGCACCTACTGGAGCTTCACCTAACATGCGCGCTACCGTATCAGCAACGAGTAGCAATAACCCGCCAATAACAGCAGTTAATGGTAGAACACGAGCGTAGTCTGTACCAACTAAATAACGTACAATATGTGGAACCATTAGTCCTACAAATGCTATTTGACCCACCATTGCTACGGCAATACCTGCCATAACCATGGATATAATCAAAGCAATTGCACGTGTTAAAGCAACATTTTGTCCCAATCCAATTGCTAAAGTTTCACCTAAATTTAAAATAGTTAGATGTTTACTCATCGCAATAATGATAACTAATGCAATAATAATAAATGGTGCTGCCCAAACAAGCTGCCCCCAAGTCGTACCAGAAACTCCACCAGCGCTCCAAAACGTTAAACTTTGATTTAATCTAAACAATAACGCTACACCTTGACTCAAGGCTGTTAGCAAAGCACTTACGGCAGCTCCGGCCAGTATAATTCTCATCGGATTAAAGCCATCACTTCTTGACCTGCCAATCATCAATACAATAAATCCACCCATGATTGCTCCGATAAATCCTGCAATCATAAGCACTATAAATGGTGCTGTTGGATAAAATGCAAAAGTTAGCGCTAACATAAATGAAGCGCCTGAATTTAATCCGATTAAACTCGGATCTGCTAAACCATTTTTAGTAACGCCTTGAATGACTGCACCTGAAGTCGCTAATGCTACACCTACAAGCATTGCTCCTATATCTCTTGGTATACGTATTTCACTAATAATATTATGTTGTTGATTCTTATTATCATAATTAAATATCGCATCAAATATTGTAGAAATGTGAATTTTAGCATCTCCAATCAATATTGATAACGTCAAAGCAATGACTAATAGAACCAAACTAATTATTAATGTTGTTGTGAAGCTTAATTTTCCCTTTTTTTGCGTAGCCATGATTACACCTAAATTTCTGAATAGCTTTTTCTACATAAATCATAGGTAACTAGCATAGGTTTCCCTGTTCTAGGGTCTGTACTAATCTCTACATCTATATTGAATACTTTTTCTAAGTTTTCTTTGGTTAAAACATCTTCTGTACCTCCAGCAGCAACAATGTCTCCTTGTTTCATCGTAATCAGATGATCTGAGAATCGAACTGCTTGATTAATATCATGCAACACCATAATAATAGTACAACCTTGTTCTTGATTTAATTGGGTAATTAATTCTAAAATTTCTAATTGATGTGAAATATCTAAATATGTTGTAGGCTCATCCAAGAAAATAATATCCGTTCTTTGAGCCAATGCCATCGCAATCCATACTCTTTGACGTTGACCACCACTCAAATCGTTGATAGAACGTAATCGGAATTCATAAGTACCTGTTACATTCATGGCCCAATCAATTTCCTTTTTATCTTCCGCAGAAAGTCTCCCAAATCCTTTTTGATGTGGAAAGCGACCATATGAAACAAGCTCTCCAACCGTAAGTCCATCGGCCACTTCTGGTGATTGTGGTAAAATCGCAATTTTTTTGGCAACTTCTTTTGTTGATTGTGTATGCAGATTTTCACCATCTAATTTAATTTCGCCATCTTTAATCGGTAAAAGACGTGACAATGCTTTTAGTAATGTAGACTTTCCACAACCATTGGGTCCTATAATAGATGTGATTTTACCAGTCGGAATATGAACATCTAAATTATCTACAATAACATTATCCCCATAACCTATCGTAACTTGTTCTCCTTCTAATCGAGTCATAATTTCCCTTCTTCCTAATACAAAATGTACCAAAAACAATCTATATCTATGTCATTTTTATTCTAATTTGCCCTTTAAATGATAATCATTATCACAGATGATATTATATCATTTTTTAGATATGATGACTAATAAATGTTTTATGATAGCAAGCAAAATGTATGGTTTATGAATATATTTTAAATTGCCATACAGTTTTTTTAGCAATATAAGAAAATTCTTAGTTATCGGATTATTGTAGCGATACTCAAATTAAAACCTTGATGTAGGATCTAATCCATACACCAAGGTTTTAATTAGCATTTTTTCATTTTTAATGTTCATCAATTAAGAAACCATTACCATAAACATCACGAACATCATGAATCACTAAGAATGCTTCGTTATCAATGCGTTTGATTAAACGTTTCGCTTTACTAACTTGCGTTTTAGTAATAACAACATACAATATGTCTTTTTCTTGTTTAGAGAAATAGCCTCTCCCATTTAAAATTGTCAACCCACGTCCTACCTGTTCATCAATCACTTTAGCTATTTCATCTGGTTTACTAGAAATAATCGTCATTGCTTTTTTCGTATTTAAACCTTCTATGACATAATCCATTACTTTTGTACCGATATAAAGTGAGATTACTGTAACCAACGCACTCGGAACAGGAATTACTGTTAATGAAATTGCAACAACAATTAAATCAAAGAACAACAGTGCATAAGGTGTACTAACATCTAAATATTTATTAGCAATTCTAGCTAAAATCGTTGTTCCTGCAGTTGTCCCTCCAGCAAGTACGATAATACCAATACCTAGACCTACAGACATGCCACCAAATACTGCATTAACTAAAATATTACCTGTCTCAATTTTCCAACTCACTGTTAATTCTAAAAATAGTGAGATTAATATTGTCGCTATTATCGTTAAATACATACTTCTCTTACTCAGAAACTTGTAACCTATAGCGATAAGTACTGCATTAAATACAAAGTTTGTTACACCAGGAGATATGTGAAAGGCATAATAAAGTACGATAGCTATACCGGTCACGCCTCCCTCGCCTAAATCAGCAGATATGATAAAAGTATTAACGCCTGCTGAAAATATAAATGACCCAATTATAACGAATAACAAATCTCGTACTGTTTTATTCACCCACATGACCCCCTCATATTAACTTCAATCAATTGAATATTAGCAAACTATCGAACATACCACAACAATATTTGAAAAAAATTCTGAATCACTTACTTGTAAAACCTTGATATTATAAGATTTCTTTTTATTACACTTTTAAAAGTTCAAAAATTCTGAATTTTCGGTTTACTTATACACTTTCCTTTGCTATAATAAAATTTATCTTCTTATTGATTGCCAATAAGAAGCCATCTCCTTTGTGTTGTTTATAGTAACATACAAAACAATTTTTGCTCGAGTATATTTTTAGTACCTAGTCCTTACTATTAATATACAATTAATTCATTTCCCGTATAAGCCAAGTAATATTGCATGTGTCTCCTCACGTCAATTACTTGGCTTTATTTTTTATTTTAAAATCGTCATAATACATATACGAACAAGCATTAATATAAAAAAGGAGCGTTATTGACATCAATAATCAATTGATTTCTCACGCTCCTTTTTTTACCGTCTATTGATATCAACTAAGTAATTAATACAACTTTTACTTCAAGACGATCGATTATAAATTCACTGTATTTAATTTTCTTACATGCTTGATAGACCTAGACAATTATTTCGACATATATCATCTTTAAGTGAGTCATTCACTTACAACCAATCATTACCAAGCAAACAAACCAACAAATCCAGCTGTCATTAACGATACTAAAATTCCTGCAAGCAACATCATTGGAACATATTGCGAAACAAAATCAGATGTTTTCTTATCTACAATGCCTTTCAATGTTCCAATAATCATCCCTATTGTTGAGAAGTTCGCAAACGATACTAAAAATGTTGCAATAACTGCACGTCTGTGTGGTGAGTATGAATCAATAACATCTTTAATTTGACCCATCACCACAAATTCGTTTGTCACAATTTTTTTCGCCATTTGTTGTGCCACTATCCATGCCTCATCAAACGGTAATCCTAGTAATAAAGCAAATGGATACATAAAAGTACCGAGAATTTGATCTAGGCCAAAACTTCCTTTTATACCAGCCCAACCACCGATAATACCTGTGATTAAATTAATAAAACGGTCAATTAAATCAGAAAGTGCAACAAAACTGATAACAAAAGCAATGATGATTAAAATCAATTTACCTGCATTTAATACTGAATCTCCTAAAAATGAGAAAAACGGCTGTTTTTCAATTTCTTCATTACGGATACTATAAATAATATCTTCTTTTTCTTCCACAGAAACAGGATTTAAAATAGAAGAAACTATAATTGCATTAATGATATTTAATGGAATAGCAGTTAGCACTAAGTCACCTGGTATCATCGATACATACGCGCCAACAATTGCACCAGATATCGAACTCATGGACATCATTGCCACTGTTAACACACGTGTTTCTTTCATGCGTTTCAATTGTTCATTTGAAACTGCTAATGCTTCTGTATTACCTAAAAACATCATTTCTATACCAAAGAAAGATTCGAATTTTGGCTGACGTGTAATTTTAGCTAAAGCCCAACCAATACCACCTATAACTTTGGGTAAAATATTAAAATACATCAAAATATCAAAAAGTGGTACTACTAATAGAATTGGAAATAGCGCACTCACAGCCATATCCATCATTTCTGTATTTGTCCAACTGGCAAAAGCAAATCCCGTACCTACATGTGCAGAATCAATAACCCATGATATACCATTTGCCAATAATTGAACCGCTAACTTCCCCCAAGGGAAATACATAAAGAACCATGCTAAGAATAAGTTGATTACGACTAAAATGCCAATAGATTTCCACTGGATATCTGATTTCTTTCTGGAAAAAAGTACAGCAATACCTAAAAACACAATTAACCCAATAATATTAATAAGTAAAAACATCATACACCCACCATTTCTTATTGAATAAATAACTACTTGAATATTTAAAAGCAACACTCGATTATGTATAAGAATTATTAAGATGAGTATATCTGCTCTCGCTCATTAAGTTAATTATCAATTTTAATTATATAGCAGCGAATATACTCATCTTAAATTTTGTAATCCATTTATTTAATTTCATTCTTGATAAAAATCTATCATTCCCCAAATGATTGTCACTTATGAATTCACAATAATTATACCATGTATGTACATTATATAAAATAAAAATTTTATGGTTCGTTTATAGTCAAAAAATATATTTATCCAGCATCCAATCATACGTGTTTTCAATATTACTTCGTTAAATTTTGTGTTTGAACAAATTGTTGATATTTTTCATGATTACCAATCAAATCCTGATGAGTGCCTAAGCCTGTCACACTACCGTTATCAATAAAAATAATTTGTTCAGCTTTTTTAATTGTAGATAGTCTGTGGGCAATCACGATTGTTGTTCTGTTTTCCATCAATTCTTCTAAAGCATCTTGAATCTTTCGCTCACTTTCGCTGTCTAAGTTAGCGGTTGCCTCATCCAATAATAAGATATCTGGATTTTTAACAAAACTTCTGGCAATATCTATACGTTGACGTTGGCCACCTGACAATTTCAAACCTCGCTCGCCAACAATTGTGTCATATCCATCTTCAAACGCTATAATAAATTCGTGACAATTTGCTAATTTTGCATAGTAAATTAATTCTTCGTTTGAGACTTCACGATTAATGCCATATAAAATGTTGTCTCTGATTGAGCCATTCATCATTGAATTAGATTGCATGACATAACCTATTTTCTCACGCCAATGTCCTAGATCTATATCATAAATCGATTGGTCGCCATAAGTGATATCACCTTGTTCTATGTCATACATTCGTTCAATAATATTGAAAATTGTACTCTTACCTGAACCAGAAGGTCCTACAAAAGCAGTAATACTACCAGATGGTATATCAAAACTCACATTTGTAAGAATCGGTTTATTACCGTATTTAAAATGTACATTTTCAAATGTTAAATTACCATCAATCATTGGTTTTGCTTGTTCTATTTCAAAAACTTCAGTAGGTTCTTCCATGATTTCATATATACGACTACTTGCCCCTACAGCCTTTTTATAATCTGTAACCAAAGTTGATAAATTAATGATAGGTTGCGTAAGTTGAATAACATAAAAAATCATTGCAATTAAGGTTCCTGCTGTGATTGCTCCAGTAGAAATTCGAATTGCACCAAAACCTAAGATAACTGCAATCGTTAAAAGCATAATTACACCAGATATAGGTTGTATAATAGCTGTAATCTTAGCTTGCTTTAGTCCTAAAAAGTATATTTCTTGTAAATTCTTATGCGCATTATTTAACTCAATTTTTTCAGTACGTGAAACTTTAACTAAGCGCATTTCTGTTAATACACGACCTAGTAAGCCACTGAAATTCGCAATCTCTGCCTGTGTTTTTTTAGAAATATTTTGCATAATTTTACCTAATGGAATCATAATTAATACAAATATAGGTATCGTGATAAAAGTCAGCAAAGTCATTTGCCAATCCATCACAAATAACATTATTAAAGAGCCGATAATAGTCAATACTGAAGGCAATAAGTTGGGCAATTTTTGTGAAATAAATTCATTGATTACTTTTGTATCGTCTGTCAAACGACTCATCAATTGTCCACTTTCATTTTTATCAAAAAATGGCATTTTTAAGTGAATGATGTGTTTCCATAAAACGGATCGAATTGCATAAATGATTTTCTCACCAATTTTACTCAATAAATACAGTCCTATACCGCTAAGCAACGCATTCATAATAAATATAGAAATAAATGCTATGATAAACATCCAATTAATATTTTCAAAAGAAAATTTATCTACGAGCTTACCTGTAAAAAAAGGAACTACTAGTCCTGTAATACTACCTAATGAAGAAATTAAAACAGCTATGATAATCAGTCCAACAGGCCATGATAATTTTTTAAATAAGTAGAATAATGGATTCTCTTGATTCATATCTAAATTACCTCTTCTAAAAATATTTTAAATTACCTCTTACTTACATTAATTTTGAGCAGATTAATTTTAAAGTATTAAGTTAAATTAATTTCAATTTATTTTATCATGTTTTACACAATAATTTTCAATAAATTAGTTATAAAAAATATTCTTCTGTTTAATATTTTATAAACTACATACAATATGCTAAAATACCTCTATTGCAATAAAACAGAACATATTAAGAGGGAATGTAATTATGAGAAAGTTAATTCTGGCAATTGTAACTGTACTCTTCGTCGGTTCAATTATAACACCTTTTGCCAACGCTGAAACAGTCACACCTACACAGGCGGCAAATCAATATGGTTATAATGTTACTGATAATTATCAACCTGAAGGTGCAATAAATATTGCCCAAACCGGTCAAATTCTTTACCAATATAACGCTGATAAAGATTGGTATCCCGCTTCGATGAGCAAATTGATGACCATGTATTTAACACTCGAAGCCGTTAATCGTGGGGATTTATCTTTAGATGATAAAGTTAAAATCACAGACAAACATTACAGCATGTCTACCTTGCCTGAATTAAGTAATACCAAGCTTTATCCTGGAGAGACTTACACGATTAAAGAGTTACTCCAAATCACTGTTTCAAATTCAAGTAATGCCGCAGCGCTTATATTAGGTCAAGAAGTATCTAGAAACCTTTCAGATTTTACAGATGCAATGAACAAAAAAGCAAAATCAATAGGTATGAAAGATACACATTTTGTTAATCCAACAGGTGCTGAAAATAAACAATTAAAAGACTTTGCACCAAAAAAATATAAAAATGAAGAGAATAATACATCAACCGCTAAAGATTTTGCAATTTTAGCTCAACGTACCATTCAAGATACACCAAAAATCATTTATTTCACTAAACAATTAGCTCCAACGCAACACGGTGTTACATATTACACGTTCAATCACTCTTTAGAGGGTGCGGATATGAGTTTAGAGGGGACAGATGGTTTAAAAACTGGCTCTAGTGACATTGCAGATTACAATCACACTATCACTACAAAAAGAGATAAATTTAGAATTAATCAAACAATAATGGGTGCTGGTAACTACGACAACTTAGGTGGCGAGAAACAACGTAATATGATGGGCAATGCCTTAATGAATATGTCTTTTGATCAATATAAATATAAAAAAATTATTTCAAAAGGCAATCACAAAATTAATGGAAAAACATATTATGTAGAAAAAGACTTATACGATGTACTTCCAAATGATTTCGATAAAAATGATTATAACTATGTAATTGAAGATGGTAAATTGCATATTGAATATGATCGAAAATTTATTTCCGATAAATACGGCCCACCAACTGTTAAAGTAAGCAAACCAATTCTGCATCAAACTACGACAGTTGTGAAAACGACGTGGGATGAACATCCAATCCTCACTTTATTAGGAACGATATTAATCATAGCTGCAATCGCAATTATTATTTATCTTATTATCGAAACTTTCAAAAACAGAAAAAATCATAAATAAAGTCATGAATTATCAATGCCAAAATGATACCCCGAAAAGATGCTTTAACTTAGAAATCTTCTCGGGGTTTTTCATAGCTTGATCGTTCGATGACAAAACAAGTTGAGGCTGAGACATTACGATGTCCCAGCCTCACTTAATATATTTATTTAACATATGATCTATTAAAATTATAATTCAATATCAACAAATGACTGCTGATTTATTTTTCAGCATCACCATAAAGTTCTTTCTTGATTTTAGTAGTAGAAATACCTTCTGTACGGTTAAGGTAAATCACTTCACATTTATCTTTCAAGAAGTCAAACTCACCTTCCCAGTCGTGCCCCATTACAAAAGTATCTATTTCATAGCGATCGACGTCGATTTCTTTTTGTCCCCAGCCACTTTCAGGGATTACAAGATCAACATAACGAATAGACTCTAGCATCATCTTTCGTTGTTCATAATTATAATAAGACTTTTTATTTTTAATGCGATTAAATTCATCTGTAGATAGTGCAACTACTAAATAATCGCCCATTTCTCTAGCTCTTCTTAATAATTCAATGTGACCATAATGTAATAAATCATACGTTCCATAAGTAATAACACGTTTCATACGCTCATACTCCTTAACAAAATTTAATTAAAATTTACATTTTTTAAAAGTATAGCACACTGATTTGAAGTTTACGAACTATACCCAAAATTCATTTTTTTAATATTTGTTTTAATTTCATTTTACCTCTGAATTTTACACGTTTCGGTAACACTTCCATTTGAAAACGGTAATAATTCGGTCTACCAATGCCTACATTAAGTAATGCTTCTCGCCATTTTTTATATAACGCTTTATTCCAATTTTTTCCACATTGTTCAACAACCCTAATTATTCTAAACATTGCTTCTCCTGAATAATCTGCTTCTTGCATATTATTCATATAAGACGTTACGACATCTAAAAATGGTTCTGTTAATTTTTTATTATTTGTGAGAAATGCTTGCAACAAGTAACTGACAATGAGTTCATCCATACGATAACTGTAATAAATCCGTTCTTCTCTTAATAACAATGTGTGCATCACTCTATGTCTTACTTTAATCGCATCGCTCATATAATTTACAAAGCGATCTGCTCTTTGATCTGTCACCGATCCTTTTTCTTCATGATAACCATACACAATAAAAGGTAATAATTGCACATCTCGTGCTTTCTTATAAGCTGATATCATAAATGTATGCTCTTCACAAAACACTACATCTTCATCGAAGCGTAAATCTTTGAATGTCGCACTAAATAGCTTGCCTCCTGGACCGATAGATTGCATCATTTCAGGACATTGTGCTAAATTCACTTTATCAAATTTTTGTATGGGTTGGTGTGTATAAAAACTTTGCCACGCACCTTTATTTAGTCTTCCAATTTGTCCTAGTACAATATCTACATGTTCATCCTGTTGAAAGTAATCTGCCATAGCATCGATACTATTTGGTAAAAATTCATCATCTGCATCTAAAAACATAAAAGCATCACCAGTAACATACTCCAATGCCTTATTTCTGCTTACAGCTGCACCTTGATTTGCTTGATTAATAATACGAATGTTTTTGTATGCTTTTTGTAGTCTTTCTAAAACTTGTTTACTTTCATCTGTTGATCCATCATTGATACAAATAATTTCATAATCTTGCTTTGTATCCACCGAGCTTATTGCTCTTTGAAGTGTATTTGCTGCATTATAGACAGGTATGATAATTGATATTTTCATGTTTTCACCATTTTCTCTATATGATTTATAACCTGAGTTAAGCTGTTTTGAACATTATAGTCATGCCAATTTTTGAACAATGGCATTAATGCACTTGCATGTGTTTGAAGTATATGAACGATATCTTCTTCGCTATATGCTTTGTAAAATTCCGGAATTTCATAATAATATGAATTTAGCCCCCGTACTTTTTCATAATTTGCTTCATCATAGACATAAAAAAGCGTCGGCTTATTTAACAAACTTGCTTCTATTGCTAATGAGCTATAATCTGTGATGATAACGTCCGCCATAACCATAAGCGATTGTAGACTAATATTGTGTTGCTCATCTTGAGGTAGTGATGGATGTAACTTACTCATCAATGTGTATGAAGGTAATGCTGTTTCAAAACGCGCCTTATCAATAATCTGATTGGCTTGGTGATGCTCGCGATACGTTGGCACATAAAGCGCTAATTTATCATTGATACCATATTGTAACTTTAATGCTTGCTGCTTTTGTTTGATATCTAAATTTACATATGGAACAAGACGAGGCAATCCAGTTCTTAAAAATTGATCATCTTTCGCACCAAACGCGGATTTAAAACAATTCACCATTGGTTCGCCCCCTACTAAATATTTATCAGTAGCGCGATAAACATTTTTATATTGGTTCACCATTTTTTTATTATTTAAATCTACTTGGTGGTCAGTAAGTCCAAAATTTTTCAGTGCACCAACTGCGTGCCAAGTTTGAATGATTGTCTGTTGCGATTTCTTTTTGAAACCGCCAAACAATAAATAATATGTATCTATCACAATAATTTTTGCCGTACTCAAGGCCTTTATATGTTTAAAGACTTTTTTATTGCCCGCAGGTATAAATGTCACATTATCTAATTGTTCAACATATTTTCTATTACTTTCCTTGGCAATCACTGTCACTTCATAAGATTTTCGATTTAATGCTTCGATGATTGGAAGTACATCTTCAGCAAATGTCATCATGACGACAATATGATGATGATCTATTTTTTTCTTTATATATATCAAATTTAAAAAACTAATGATTGTCATATAAAGTTTTTTTATTAACTGTCTCAAATTTCCACCGCCGGTAATTATTTATTCTCTTTTATTATAGCTATTTTATATTTAAAATTATAGAAAAATCCTTTAATGACTTTTAAGCCACCAAAGGATTAAATATAAATCGTCTTTGTCTGAATTCCATTACATAAAGTCTGCAAAATGATCTCTATAACGCATATGCAATATAGATCCTATGACAAATAAAAACACAATGATAAAGAAGTTGTAAAATGTTAATTCCCAATGTGTAACAAAATACCATTCGTTATATAGAACCGATGCACGATACGCCTCAGCAAGATAATAAATTGGATTCAGTTGCATAACATCTTTAACAATACCTTCTGGCGGTACAATTAAAATAGATGAAGCAAAGAATACCATTCTCATCAATGCTTGAATTGCTGGTTGAGTATCTTTTACTAATACACCTAACGTAGAAGTAAACAATGCTACTGTTGTAGTAAAAATTAATGCAAATGGTACATATAAAAATAATTGTAATGTATAAATAGATGGATAATAACCACCTAACATACATAATAAAATAACAGCAACTAATAGTGCGATATGACCATAGAACCTACTCATCACTATATATGATGGTATAATTGATAACGGAAAATTCATCTTAGCGACATGATTATATTTACTTGCGATTGATTTCGTACCTTCTAAAATACCTTGGTTCACAAAGAACCACATACTAATACCAACGAGTAACCAATAAATAAATGGGACACCCTCGATTGGATTATTAGTTCTAATTCCTAGACCAAATACAAACCAATAAACCATAATTTGCATTGCTGGATTAATTAATTCCCAAGCCATACCAAGGTAATTATTGGTGTTAGTAATTTTAACTTGGAATTGTGCTAACCTTTGAATTAGATAGAAATTTTTAAAATGCTCTTTTAAGACTACCCACACTGCACTCATTTAAATAAACCACACTTTCAATCAATTTGCTAATCATAATTATGCTATAAAAAGTCTACATTCAAATCTAATATACGCTTTGTTATTCATCTTAACAACCTATATTTAATTGGGTAAATTAAATATTTTATGTAATAAAAGCGGATGTGCTTACTCATATGATTGTTGTATAATAGAAAAACAACAAAGCTAAAATAACCTCATTTCAGTTGATTTTATAACTTAAATTCAGTAAACTTTAACAATTGTATAAGAACGTTATCTTAAAATTTGTACTCACTTACTTTACAATAGGTTAATAAATTTAACAACTCATATATAATATAATATACTATATACTATCTGCAAATAAGGAAGGTAAAATTATGAATGTATCGGTTAACATTGAACATGTAACTAAAGAATACCGCATCTATCGCAATAATAAAGAGCGATTAAAAGACGCCTTAGTCCCTTTTAATAAAAACAAGACATTTTATGCGCTGAATGATTTGTCATTAACAGCATACGAAGGTGATGTTATAGGCCTTGTAGGCATCAATGGGTCAGGTAAATCTACGCTTAGTAATATTATTGGTGGCTCCCTATCTCCTACTGCTGGAGATGTGAATCGCCACGGTGAAGTTAGTGTGATTGCAATTAATGCTGGTTTAAATGGACAGTTAACAGGTATTGAAAACATAGAATTTAAAATGTTATGCATGGGATTCACAAGAAAACAGATTAAAGCCTTAACACCTGATATTATTGAATTCAGTGAACTAGGAGAATTCATTTATCAACCTGTTAAAAAATATTCTAGTGGTATGCGAGCCAAGTTAGGTTTCTCAATTAATATCACGACAAATCCAGACATTCTTGTCATTGACGAAGCATTATCAGTTGGAGACCAAACTTTTGCACAAAAATGTTTAGATAAAATTTACGAGTATAAAAAGCAAGGTAAAACTATTTTCTTCGTAAGCCATAATATGAAACAAGTGCGTGAATTTTGTACTAAAATCGCGTGGATAGAAGCTGGTAAATTAAAAAAATTCGGTGAACTAGACGAGGTTTTACCCGAATATGAAAAATTCTTAAACGGTTTTAAAAAATATTCCAAAGAGGAACAAAAAGCCTTTAGAAGTAAATTGGATAACTCAAGATTTGAAGTGAAATAATTTTATTGACTGTTAAATATCATAGATAACGACTGTACAATTGCATGATAATTTTAATAAATAAATCATAACTAAAATAAACTTATATTTGCTAAATATATCAAAGTCATTGTAGTAAAAAATCGGCTATAGCTTAACAATGCTATAGCCGATTTTTTATTGCTTTGCTTTTTGCTTAATCACTTTAAATACAAACTTTGGTATGGCTTTCATTCTGCCAAACCGTTTCCAATCAATGATAAAGCGATAAATCCATTCAATATTTAATTTACGAAATATTTTGGGCGCTCTTTTTTTCGTTCCGCTAAAAACTTCAATAGATCCGCCAACACCCATTAGTAATGTCTGTTTAAAATAATGATCATAACGTTCAATCCATTGTTCTTGCTTAGGATAACCCATCCCAACGAAAACATAATCTGGATTAAATGAACTCACGTGTTTCAATACCGTTTCATCTTCTAAATTAAAATAGCCAT
Organism: Staphylococcus sp. GDY8P119P; assembly: GCF_017892075.1. Taxonomy (NCBI): domain Bacteria; kingdom Bacillati; phylum Bacillota; class Bacilli; order Caryophanales; family Staphylococcaceae; genus Staphylococcus; species Staphylococcus sp. GDY8P119P. The sequence continues at coordinate 155,132 of NZ_JAESKJ010000006.1, read as the reverse complement.
GGTGATAATCAAAATGAATATTAGGGTATTTTTCACTTAATTTCTTCACAGCTTGAACGACAACCTCATCTTTTGCACCTAATAAAAAAACCTTTTGATAATTAGCATTAGCAATTTTCAAACATGCTTCCATTAATTCTATACCTGGAACACGTTCTTTCAAAGGGGTTTTAAGCAGTTTTGAAGCCATAACTACACCTGTACCATCAGGAATGACATAGTCTGCTTTGTTAATTAACTTACGATATGCTTCATTTTCAGTAGAAAAGTCAACTATTTCAGGATTAGCAGTTACAATAAATAAATTTTTTTCAGATTGTGATTCAAAAAAAAGCTTTATACGGTCACGCATTTCTGTCAGCGTTACATTATCGAATAAAACAGATAATACGTTTACCTTTTCTAATTTATTAGCTCTTGTCATAATTGGTTATCTCCTAACTCAATTCTTTTTCTCGTTACCCTATAATACATTACTTGTAATATGAATACTGTTACTCTCGCATATATTACAATATTAATAAAACCTAGGTCAAACCGCTTTAAAATATAATATACATCAAAAGTCCAAATGATTTATGGATGATCTTACTTTATACTATTATATGTGAGATACTGTTTGATTATTATCGTATCTCGTAAAATATTAAATTTTCGTATTCTAAAAATGAGGTATTTCATGTCTAAGCTAAATGCGTTTTTCAGTTCTTCTATTCAATTACATCTTTATGGGATTGTTTTAGTGGCTATAATCTATATCATCATACATACTTATCGAAATAAACCTATCAACCAATTTTTAGATATCTATTTTAACTATATCCCTGTATTAACACATGAGTTTGGCCATATATTATTTAATAAATTGAGCGGTGGACGAGCGAGAGACTTAGTGATTGTGGCAAGACCAGCTGAGCGTCTAGCAACATCTCAACAAGGCTACGCCATAACACAATCAAAAAATAGTGTTGGTCAGTCCATCACTACATTCGGTGGCTACGTTATGCCGCCATTGATGTTATATATAGGATTTCTATCTACGCAATATCAATATCCAAGCTTGTTTATCACTGCTTACCTATTAATATTTATATATTTTGTATGCTTAACGTCTAGAAAGATATTACCAATGTTCATAGTATTACTTTTAATTTTTTTATTATATTGCTTATTTAAAAGTGATAATCAATTAGCGATACTTTATGTTATAACTATTACACAACATTTTATCTTAGGTGTTTTATTAGGAGAAGTTCTTCAATCATCTTGGACAATATTCAAATTGACTTTCTCATCAAATGAAATCACTTGGGATGGTAGCACTTTAAAAACATTGACTCATGTTCCAACCTTCATCTATAGCTTCATTTGGATAGCGATCAATTTATTTACTGTTTATCAATTATTCCGAGTTTACTTTATTCCTTAGACCTCTTCAAAAAGAGTCTAAGACATAAAGTTATTGGGTAAGTGAAAAAGCCAATATCCATTGAAATAATATAAAAATCGGCTTTAATAGGTTGTATTTTGATAAGACGCTTGAGGCAACAGGACAAACTGAAGACGACGGGCAGAAGCTGTCCTCTAAGAAAGCGCGCCAACAATACGCCGCAGCATTGAATAACAAGAAGCACACAGATAGATTGAATTAAATCATCTGTGTGCTATTTTTTAGGATTTATGACTCAGACTTTTTTCCTTTCAATATCACTATTAACTATTAAATATGACTACAATGTCCTTTTCAAGCTTTGTCTTATGCTTATTAGCTAGACGATTTCAATTTTTTAAATCCTTCTAAGTTGCATATAAAAAACTTCAGTATGCAAATTCTTATTTTTCTGCATAAATATGTTCTGCATTATCATAACTCAGTACTGTCACTTTTTCTTCTTTCTGCACCATTACTACTTTATTGGTATCATCTTTATCTAATATTTTTATTTGTTCACCAATCAATATAGATTTACTTGTTAAATAAACTAACAATTCTGTTCTATCTCGCACACGTTTTATCGTCACTATATCACCGGCTTCAAACGACAATAAATTTGTAGTATATATCTCTTTATATTTATTGTCTCTAGGGATAATACCACCGTGCGGACAAGTGATTGGGTAATCTAATAATTTGTCTAAACGTTCTACAAATAAGTGTGAAACTTTGTGTTCTAGCACCTCAGCTTCCTGATGTACCTCTTCCCAATTATATTCTAATATCTTAATTAAAAATAATTCTAATAATCGATGTCTTTTAATGATATCTAAGGTATATGTCAAACCTTCTTCTGACAATTGCACACCTTTATATGGCTTCGTTTCTACAAATCCCGATTTTTCTAAACGATTCACCATTTCACTTACAGATGGTGGTTTGATATTTAAATACTGGGATAACGTCTTGTTTGAAACGAAAGAATGATCGCCATTATGAGTCAAAATTGCTTTTAAATAATCTTCTTTTTCTTCAGTTAGCATGGTTTCACCTCTCAAGTCATTCACTTTATTGTATCACGAATCTACTTGACACGCTAAAAGTTAATGTTATATTATAAATTAAATTAGGTTAGCCTAAAATTTAATTTAAGGAGGTAGAAAAATGTTAGAAATTAATAACTTAAATCTCACTTTAGGGAATAAACATGTCTTGGAAAACATTAATTTAGAAATTCCCGTAAAAGGTGAAATTATAGGTATTATGGGACCCAATGGAGCAGGAAAATCTTCCTTACTCAAATCAATTATTGGTGAATTTAAGTCAACAGGTATCGCTAATTTACATAACATTGCTATACAACAAACACTTAAAAATGTTACATACATCCCACAAAAAGCACATATTGACTTAGACTTTCCAATTAAGGTAGAAGATGTTGTACTCTCAGGTGCCTATAAAGATATTGGTTGGTTTAGGTTTGTCACCCCTAAAACAAGAGCTAGACTTAATCAACTGCTATCAACATTAGAATTACAAGATTTAAGAAATCGACAAATTTCTGCACTCAGTGGAGGTCAATTACAAAGAGTTTTAGTAGCTAGAGCACTCATGACAGAAAGTACACTCTATCTTTTAGATGAACCATTTGTAGGTATTGATTTCCATAGTGAACAAATCATAATGACTCAATTAAATGAGCTTAAAGAAGCTGGGAAATTAATTTTAATTGTACACCATGATTTATCTAAAGCAGAAAAGTATTTTAATCGTGTTATTCTTTTAAACAAAACAATTCGTTTCTTTGGAGAAAGTCATGTTGCGATGCAACCTGACCATTTAAACGAAACTTTCTTAAACCCCACACAGGAAGAGCAACAAAAGTCAGAATCGGCATAAATAGAAAGGAAGTAACACGATATGGAATTTTTTCAACACCTATTTGAATACAAATTTTTAAGCAATGCATTGATTATTTCAATTGTTGTAGGAATCGTTTGTGGTACAGTAGGTTGCCTCATTGTATTAAGAGGCCTGTCCCTTATGGGAGACGCAATGAGTCACGCAGTTTTACCTGGGGTCGCATTATCATTTTTATTCGGCGTTCCTATGTTTGTTGGAGCGTTAGTGACAGGTATGATTGCTAGTATCTTTATCGGATTCATTACCAAAAGTAGTAAGACCAAACCTGATGCTGCGATAGGTATTAGTTTTACAGCATTTTTAGCTACCGGGGTCATTTTAATTAGTCTCATTAATAGTACCACCGACTTATATCATATTCTTTTCGGTAACCTATTAGCAGTGACACACGCTACTTTTTGGTCAACAGTCGTAGTTGGTTTAATCGTTATGATTTTAATTATAACTTTCTACAGACCATTAATGATATCCACATTCGACCCAATTTTTAGTAGAATGAGTGGTTTAAACACTACATTTTTACACTATTTCGTTATGCTATTGCTCTCACTCGTTACGGTAGCAAGCATACAAACAGTAGGTATTATATTAGTTGTCGCTTTATTGATTACGCCTGCTTCAGCTGCATTTTTAATCGCTAAAAAATTACATACGATGATGATCATTTCTAGTCTTATTAGTGTTATAAGTTCAATTGTCGGTATGTATTTTAGTTATATTTATAATATTCCAAGTGGTGCAACTATCGTCTTATGTGCGTTTATCATTTATATCATTATTTTCACTTGTAATAAAATGCAATTTTTCACAAAAAAAGGAGCAATTTAATGAAAAAACTATTAACAATTACAATGATTCTTTTATTATTTTTAAGTGCATGTGGTAAAGGAAACAACGATTCTAATTCTCAATCACATGAAAAAATAAAAGTTGTAACAACAAACTCAATCCTTTATGACATGGTCAAAAATGTTGGAGGCGATAAAGTAGATATTCATAGTATCGTCCCAATCGGTCAAGATCCACATGAATATGAAGTAAAACCAAAAGATATTAAAGCATTGACAGATGCTGACGTTGTGTTTTATAACGGGCTAAACTTAGAAACAGGTAATGGTTGGTTTAAAAACGCATTATCACAAGCTAATAAGTCATATGAAGATGGTTCTGTTGTTAAAGTTTCAAAAAATGTTAAACCTTTATACTTAAACGGTGCTAAAGAAGGCGATGAATCAAAACAAGATCCACACGCTTGGTTAAGTTTAGATAATGGTATTAAATATGTAGAAGAAATAAGCAAAGCCTTGATTAAGAAAAATGACAAGTATAAAGATGATATTCAAAGTAATACCAAAGATTATATCGCTAAGTTAGAAGATTTGAAAAAAGAAAGTCATGATAAATTCAATGATATACCTAAAGAACAACGTGCAATGATCACAAGTGAAGGTGCTTTTAAATATTTCTCAAAACAGTTTGATATTAAACCTGGTTATATTTGGGAAATCAATACCGAAAAACAAGGTACCCCTGAACAGATGAAGCAAGCTGTAAAATTTGTTCAAGACAATAACCTTAAACATTTACTTGTAGAAACGAGTGTAGATAAGAAAAGTATGCAAAGTCTAAGTGAAGAAACAAACTTAGATATTTATGGAGAAGTATATACAGATTCTATAGGTAAAAAAGGCACTAAAGGAGATTCATATTTTAATATGATGCAAGAAAATATCAATACTGTTCACGGTAGTATGGAATAAAATAAGGCTATTTAACCTACATTGTAGGTGAATAGCCCCATACCGTACGTTTCCCTCCTAATGACGTACGGTATGGTGGTATTCAAGCCTTAAATCATCTATCTCCCTTAACTCCATCAATGGTTGGCTCCTCCCCCCATTGATGGAGATTTTTTTTAGTCTTACTTTCAGCTTTGCTGAATTAGTAAGACTTATGCATGAGCAGCAGATCAGGCGTTCCTCTTTATACTTTCAGCTTTGCTGAATTAGTAAGACTTATGCATAAGCAGTAGCTCAGGCGTTCCTCTTTATACTTTCAGCTATAGCTGAATTAGTAAGACTTATGCATGAGCAGTAGCTCAGGCGTTCCTCTTTATACTTTCAGCTATAGCTGAATTAGTAAGACTTATGCATGAGCAGCAGCTCAGGCGTTCCTCTTTATACTTTCAGCTTTGCTGAATTAGTAAGACTTATGCATGAACAAAACGTAATATAAAAAAGAAGCTGGTACATAATCAATGCGTACCAACCTCATTTCATATTGACAGTAGATGATGAACTAAAAATTTAAAGTCCCACTTCCCAACTTGTTGGGTTAGTGGGACTTATGCATGAGCAGAAGCTCAGGTAATCCTTAAAACCACTTCCCAACTTGTTGGGTTAGTGGGGCTTATGCATGAGCAACAGCTCAGGTAATCCTTAATACCATCGTTGTCGGGTTAAACGACGACATCTGTTTAATAAAATTAGATATCGTCGCTCATTCCCTTAAAACTTGAAAAGAAGAGGTAACTCATGACTTCTTTTATTTAAGCATGAATTAAACTTGCTAATTTATGCGCTTTAATCTGTTAAACTATCTACGATAATCATTTCATCATAATTAATCGCTTCACGTAATTTTAGCGCAGTAACTTCACTAATTTCTTCATCTTCAGAAAGTTCATTCAAAACACGACGCTGTTCTCTAAGTGCACCCAATTTAATTTTAGTAATTGAAGTTTCACTTTTTGGATTAAAGAAATTAGAAGGCGTTAAGTTTTCTATTCTCATTAAATAACTATCACAAATCATACCAACTTCTAATTTATTTGCTTCAGTTGTTTCCTTACCTAAACGACTGACTACACGATAATGCACTGTTCTCATAACATTAGAAATTTCTCTCAAGTTTTCAATCACTGATAATGATGAAGCTGCATTTGTTCTCACTTTTGTTTTAATTCTACTTTTTAAGACAAACGTTTTCACTTCAACTTTAATACGTTGAATGAGAGATGATTGTTTATAAACCTGAGTACGTTCCGCATAGCGCATATAGTTATCTAGGATATTTGTTGTTATATCGCCATTAGATACCAAACTATTCAACGTATTATTTTCAACATCAAAAGCAATTTTTTGTAATCGTTCTAACTCTTTAGTATTTTCATCTTCGTTCTCAACAGTTTTAAGAAATGCTAATTTGTCATGGTATTCTTTGATAACATTTCCATATAAATAACTTGATTCTTCAGAGGATAATTTATTTAAGTGTTCTATAACTTTTTCTAAAATATACACCCGTGCTTGTTTAAAGTTCATACCGTGTTGCTTTGGTTGAACCGCATTAGGTGTCACAATAGGTAATAAAACCTGTGCAATAATTAAACTCATAATGACCATACCGGATGCGATAAATAATAAGTCATCTCTAAATACGAAAGAATGATGATCAGCCAACATATAAGGTAATGTCAAAGCAATCGCTAAAGATATTGTCCCGTGTACGCCACACAATGTCATAATAAAAGCATACATACCACGTTTCGGTGGTTTCTCTGTGACTTTCGTATTATCTTCATAATTCGTTAGTATTTTTTGGAATGGACTAATTGGTAAATAAAAATAAGGATATAAAACAAACACCCATAAAAATCTAAATAAATAAATTGCTAAAGCAATTAAAACTGTGACTACAATTAGAAAAATAAAATTATGGGGTTCATTTTCTATAATTCTGCCAACAAGTTCTGGAACTAAAAATCCTAAAATGGAAAAAACAAAACCGTTTAATGCATAACCCAATATATTCCAAGTATGGTTATAACTCATTTGTAATCTAGTACGTGCCTGTGCAATACGGTCACGTTCAAACCCATGAACCAAGCCTGCTACTACAGCTGCAATAATGCCTGACGCATGAAACATTTCAGCAACGAGATATGTAATAAAAGGCGTCACAAGTTGTATAAACGTAAACATATTTATATTTTCTATACCTCTTCTAGAAAGTGATACTCTAAACCTAACAAGTGCCACGCCAATAATTAAACCTACAATAAATCCACCAATAGAAGATATTAAAAACTGTTCAACAGCATTCACCATTGAAAAGCCACCCGTAATCAATGCAGCTACAGCAATTTTAAAAGATATGATACCAGCAGCATCATTTAATAATGACTCACCCTCTAAAATTGTCATAGAGCCTTTAGGGAGTACTTTACCATTCGTAATTGCTTGAACAGCAACGGCATCAGTTGGACATAAGATTGCGGCTAGCGCAAACGCAGCAGCTAACGGTAACTCGGGCCAAATCCAATGCACAAATAAACCAACTACGATTACTGTGGTTACTACAAGACCTAATGCCATCATTAAAACAGGTTTGATATAACGTCTTAAATGTACACGAGAAACTTTTACACCTTCAACAAATAATAGCGGTGCTATCAGAGCAACCATAAATAATTCTGAATCAAAATGGAATTCGACGGGAACTGGGGTAATATACAGTAACATACCGAGTATAATTTGTATAAAAGCTAAAGGGATTTTAGGTAATAAAATATGAACTAAAGAACTTGCGATTACTACAGCTAAAAATATAAGTATTGTTTCAAATATTTGCATGGTTTCACCTCTTTTCAACATTTAAACTTTCATAATTGCTGAGGTTGAAACAAAAATACAATCGTTTTATTTATGAACATATTGTGTCTCAAACTCTTTCATATCTTTGTTTGTATGAACAATGATATTTGTCAGATATGTACTTTTTAACATTAACACAATTACAAATATATATAATTTTATCATTTTTTTAGCAGACGCTAAAATGTATTGCACTTCAACAATGATAAAATTTTGTTATTCTACAAACACCACGATGCCAATCAAATAACATCATATATAGAAACAACAGCGGGTTGGAAATCAAACTTAACTTTGATTTCCAACCCGCTTAGTCAAATACATAATTTCCAAATCAGTTATTTTCAAGCAAATAAATAGATGCTTAAATAACTGATTTATTTAATTTAATACATATCCTGATCTTTTTCATTCATTTTACGTCTACGCTCTTCACGTATTTGAGCACGCTTTTTCAATTGTTCAAATGTATCATTTTCTGAAGCGCTTAATAAGATACTTGTTTGTTTAGGTGCATCACTTTTCCTGTACATATAAGCGCCCGTTCGGTATGCCGCTCTTGATATCAAGTGTCCACCTACTGGAGATGTTAAATTGATAAATACCAATGCCAAAATCATTCGAACACTTAAATAACCTTGTGAAGAAATAAAATAAATGACAACACCTACAAGTGTTAACAATACTGATAATGTTGAACTTTTCGTAGAGGCATGACTTCTTAAAAAGACATCTTGGAACTTAATCAGACCGATCGCACTAATTAAAGCGATAATACTACCCAAAAACATCATAAAAGCTGCAATTAAATTAACGATTTCGCTTGTTATTTGCATTAAAGACATGCCCCCCTTCTATAAATCTTGAAATAGAAACGGTGCTTACAAACGAAATGATCGCAATCAATAAGATAGAATCTAAGAAAGAAAATGTACCAAAGACAACACTTAACACACCGACAGTTGACATTAATATAGCACTAGCAGTATCAAATGCAACCACCCTATCAGCTGTCGTCGGTCCTTTTACTAACCGAAACAACGTTAAGATAAGTGCTATCCCAAATAAAATAATTGAACTTGTAATAAAGAAATTTATCAGTGATTCGATCATTCTGCCACCTCCAATATGAGTCCTTCATATTGTCTTATACTTTTAAGCAGTTTCTGTTTTTCTTTTTCAGAGATATCAATTGCATGTATAAAAATCTTTTTTCTCTCTTTTGAAATTCTAATAACCGTTGAACCCGGTGTAATGATAATTAGAATAGTCAAAAATGAAACTTCCCAATCAGTTTCTAAAGTCGTTTCATACCTAACTAAACCAGGATTTAAGTCTTTCGTTTTAAATAAAATGTAGTTGATTGTTGTCATACTTGATGTAATTAACTGATATAAGTATACCGTTAAAAATTTAAATGCTACCCAAACCTTTTTCAAATAAAATTGTTGGCCAAAAAAACGATGTAGGATATAAATAACGACTAAACCAATAAGATAACCTGAGAAGAAGGTAGAAGCTTTAAATGATTCTTCATCTTGAAATAACACCCATAAAAATGCAATGACCATATTAAGTAAGACTTGTCTCATTATTTCTCCTCCTTCACTAAATGAGGATTGACCATTTTTTCATATAATCCATCATCCATGTTTAAATGGGTAGCATTGTCAGTTACTTTGAAAATCAGTGGAGCTGCCAGCCCCATACCAATAATTGCGGCTACAAGGATACCAATCAAACCTTTACGATATTTAGGAATTGGTTTGAAGTCTATATGTTCACCTTTATCAGCATTACCTAAATACATTGTGAAGAAAATTCTAAACAAGCTAAACATACCAATCAGGCTAGTTAAAATCATCAAAGTTAAGCCTATATAATTACCATTTTCAACAGCACCTTTAAAAATAAACACTTTTCCTGGGAAACCGCTAAATGGAGGAACACCGCCAATGGCCAAAATCATTATCACAAATGCCACACCGAAGAATGGTTCTCTTTTAGCTAAACCATATAAATTTTTATATTGTCGATAACCAGTAATATATACTAAGCTACCAATAATAAAGAATAGTAAAGTTTTCACAACAATGTCATTTGTAAGATAAAAAATAGCACCATTGACACCTGAAATTGTATTTGAACCTAGACCTAAAATAATAAAACCGATAGAAAGAATCACTTGATATGCCGCAATTTTTTTAATATCTCGATAAGCTAAGACACCAAATGCGCCAATCAACATCGTGATACAAGACAAGACAACCAATAGTGGATGTGTAATACCACTATAATCATCAAATAACAATGTGAAAAAACGAATCAAGGCATAAGCGCCGACTTTTGTCATTAATGCTGCAAATAATGCTGCTAATTCTGTATTTAAAACAGCATATGCTTTTGGAAGCCACATGAATAATACAAGCGCAGCTTTTGCACCAAATGCAATTAAAAATACCATTGAAATAATTACTACTGAACTTTCACCCTGCATCTCAGTTAATCTTTGCGCTACTAAAGCAAAGTTTAAGGTGCCAGTAAGTTTATATAGTAAGCCGATACCTAATAATAATAACCAAGAACCTAAAATATTAAGTACAACGTAAATAATCGCTGCACGTAATTGTTCTACTGATTGTCCTAACGTAATTAACACAAACGACGCGAGCAACATTACTTCAAACATAACATATATATTAAATAAATCTGCAGTTAAAAATGAACCAATAACGCCTACTGTTAAAAACAGAATAAAACTCGGTAAGTAATAACGAATTGCTCTTTTTTCTCTGCTACCAAAACCATACGCCATAATTAACGTAACGACAAAACTAGATGTCGTGACCATGAGTAAACTCAATGAGTCACCAACAAATTGAATACCATAAGGCGCTTTCCAACCACCAAAATCTAAAGCAATTGGCTTATGTTGCATAACATAAATCAACAACAATAAAGATATGATTGTCGTAATAGACATTGTGCCGATTGAAAAAATTCTTGATAATCTGCTATGTGTACGGATAAATACGAGTACAAGTGCACAAATTGCTGGAAGAAGTAATGGCAGAATTAACAAATTACTCATCATTATCGTCATCACCTCTTAACACATCAATTTCATCTTCTTTAGTTACTCGATACGTTCTATATACGAGTACAAGTAAAAATGCAGTCATAGCAAAACCTATCACAATAGCAGTCAATACAATAGCTTGCAATAACGGATCTACGAAGTTTTTACTCCCTTCACCAATAAGCGGTTCTACCATATTCTTACCATAGCGTCCCATGCTCATGATAATTAAATTTCCTGCGTGTGTATAAATTGAAATACCTATGACGATACGGATTAAATTGACTGATAATATCATATACGTTCCTATAAATATTAAAAAGCCAATCACCATTAACAATATCAAATTCATGAGCGACCACCACTTATGGATAGCATCACTGTTACAACAACGCCTACGACCGCTAATACAATACCCGCTTCAAAAAGTGTCACAGTCGTTAAATGTACTTCACCTAATATCGGCAATTGGACATATGCATCGGTTTGGTAAAGGAACGGTTTACCAAAAAACATTGGTATCACAGCAGTAGCAAATGATACTAATGAACCGATAATCATTAATATCCTAAAATCAAGTGGTAAGGCGACTAATACTTGTTTAACGTCGAAGGCCAAGAACATAAGTAAAAATGCAGAACTGAATACAAGTCCACCGATAAATCCACCACCAGGATTATTATGTCCTGCTAAAAATAAGTAGAACCCGAACGTTAACAATATAAATACAACAATTTTAGTAATTGTTCGTAAGACTACATCATTCTCTTTCATCTTGACCCCTCCGTTCTTTAAAGTTAAGTAATGTATAGATACCCAATCCAGCGATGATTAATACCATACCTTCAAATAAAGTATCCATAGCACGAAAATCACCAAGAATCGCATTTACAATATTTTTACCACCTGCCAGTTTATATGCATCATGATAAAAAGTTGAAATCGTTGGCATCGTTTCACCCTGTTGTGCAATGAAGACAAGCGTGACTACAGTAACTGCCATCATCAATGAAACGATAATTTTAACAGCTTCTCGTTTCTTATGAACTTTTGAGCGTGGTACGTTTGGTAAGCGGGAAAAACTAACAATAAACAATATTGTAGTTATTGTTTCTACCACTAATTGTGTCAATGCTAAGTCTGGTGCTTTCATTAAAATGAAGAATATCGTTACACAATAACCAATAATACCGTTTAATATTACCATCGTTAAACGTTGACGAATAAACGTTAAAGCAATACCTAAAATAAAAACAACAATTAACGTGATGATTTCTAACGGCCCGAATTCACTGACATGTATCTGTTTAACGTCAGGAAAACCAGCTTGGATGATGCCATAAACAACAACTATAATGAAAACAGCTAACGTTAATATAATATAATGATTCAAACGGTTATTCATCAATGTACGAATACTGTACCCTGAATAATTTTCAAATTGCTTATATGAGTCTAAATAAACATCTGTTATAGATTTGACTCTAATTTTTTCAGATTGTTTTTTCCAATCAATTTTAAGCGCCGCTATAAAACCTACAACAATAACAATAAAACTTAACAATAGCGGTAAATTAAATCCGTGCCATTGTGAAATATGCGGTGCAACAGCATCTACTTTTTCTCCAATTGTGATACTTCGTAATGCCGGTAAAATAATATGATGTCCAAATAAATTTGGCACAAAAAATACAATCGGCAACAAAATCATCATAATTGCAGAAGGTAGCGTAAATAGAAATGGTTCATGAGGATTTTGTACTGGTGAATCATTATGTTTAATGTCTCCCCAAAAAGCTTCCTTAATCATGTAAACTGCATAAATGAGCGTGAAAATACTAGCAACCACGCCTATTACTGCAATAATAATTGTTAAAATGATATTAAATTGTGGTAATTGATATGAACTTACTAAACCATCAAAAAACATTTCTTTACTTAAAAAGCCATTAAGAAATGGAATACCAGCCATAGATAAAGCTGAAAGTAACATAACTACATGCGTAATTGGCAGTACTTTTCTTAATCCAGATAATCGACGTATATCCCTTGTACCAGTTTCATGATCAATGATGCCGACGCCCATAAACAAGGCACCTTTGAATAATGCGTGATTCATTAAATGGAAAAGTCCAGCGAAGAGAATAAGGCTATATACTTTAGACAGTTCACCTGTCGTATGTTGTGCAAAACCACCACCGAGACCGACCATAGAAACAATCATACCTAGTTGACTGATTGTAGAATAAGCTAAAATACCTTTTAAATCATATTGTCGCGTAGCATTAACTGCCCCAAAAATCATCGTTATCAAACCAACAAAAGTAACACAATAAATATAAAAGTCACTTAGCCCTAAAACAGGTGTGAATCTAAATAGTAAAAATATACCTGCTTTTACCATTGTGGCAGAGTGTAGATAAGCACTCACGGGTGTCGGTGCTTCCATAGCTTTTGGCAACCAAATATGGAACGGGAATTGTGCTGATTTCGTAAATGCACCTAAAAGCAACAAGATAATAATCGGTATAAACAACTGACTATCCGCTATTTTATCGCTTTGTGCGATTATCGATGTAATAGAATTTGTACCCGTAACAATATAAATCATGATAAAACCTGTTAATAGTGCAAGACCACCAAAAACTGTAATCATAAATGATTGGATAGCGCCAAATTGACTTGCACCTTTCCCGTACCAATAGGCAATGAGTAAGAAAGATGATACACTCGTCAATTCCCAAAATACATACATCAAAATTGTATTATTTGCTGTAACAATACCCAGCATGCTGAACATAAATAACAAGATATATATATAAAAACGTGGTAAATGATCATGTTCTTTTGATAAGTATTGTGTAGCATAATAAAATACTGCTAGACCAATGAGTGATATTAACAAACTAAAAAATAAACTTAATCCATCTAATCTAAAATCTATATTAATATCCAATAATGTAAGCCAAGGGATTTTAATTGCTACAAATTGCCCTTTCATTACTTGTGGCAATTGCCATAGAAAGTAAACAGAAGAAATGATCGGAGCTATTAAAGCGATTGGCCCAGCAAATTTATGAAAACTTCGTTTCGTCATTGTGAGCAAAAGTACCATCATAATTAAAACAATAGCACTCATTAAATAAACTAAACTCATCCTATACCCCCTTTAACTATAATTTACAAATTTAAAGCAATCGTTGTTTTGCTAGCTTTTGTAGAAATACCTATAAACTTCATCGTTTCAAAAGTTGTTTGATGTCCTAAGTACTTTTGAATAATCGATATTGAAATACCCGATTGATAAGCATGATATGCAAATGTTTTACGCAACGTCGTCAAACCAATATGTAACATCCCTAAATCTTCTGCAGCAAGATGAATAATACGATAAGCTTGCTGTCGGGATAGACCTTTCAATGTCCTATTAGACTGAAATAATAACTCATCATTCTTCAATTGTTGTTCTGATATATATGTCATTAATTCATTTCTCAAAGTTTCTGGTAACCTAATTTGAATTTTAGGTGCATGCATTTCTACCCAATAGTGTTTGATATCGTCATCCTCTATTTTTACATCACTTACATTTAAATTTAATAATGAGGAAAGTTTCACACCAGTATGTATCGCAAACTTAAACAATAGATAATCACGCATGGATTTGGCTTTTAAAACCTCATACATCGCTTTTATCTCATTAGTATTCCTAATAGGATCTACTTGATTCATAAATTCACCTCTGAATTAATTAATGTTGCATATTTAATGATATATCATGTTTTTGTCACATGAAAGTATTTTGTCTAATTTTTTCAAATTTTTTTAACCTATTTAAAATTAAACAACGATATATATAGTGAAAGGAGGTTAGACAAATGAATCAAATCAGTCACTTAGCCGTCACTATGTCGCGTCTAACATATGACAAAGATGGAAAAGCCACACAGTTTAAACGTCACTTCGCAAATCTGAATACGCAAGCAACAACGGATCAAATTAAAAGTTTTAAATCTATCATCGAACAAATCACTGGCGAAAAATTTGAAACAGTAGAAATCATCAAAACTGAAACAGTTAATTAAGGAGGTTAACACTATGAGTCAAACGTTAGAACTTATATTCAATGATGCTGTTAACAAAGACATTAAATTACAATTACCCAAAATAGAGCATTTCATCAATGAAAGTACGGTTAAAGATGGAATGAATAAATTAATTGCTTTAGATATCTTACGCCCTAAGTCGGGAATCCCTACAACAGTACGAGCTGCACAAATCATAGATAAATCTACAAAATTAATTTTTGAAAACTAAATCAATTATTTTTGAAACATATACAATTTTCTAGTGAAGTAGAATAGTCACAAAAAGTTGATGTAAGCAAATTACACAAGCAATAGCAGCAGCCCTATGTACCTATACATGAGGCTGCTCGTTTGTTTTAAATAAAAAAAGTGACAAAACAACGAATCAAATTGTATTCGCTGTTTGCCACATATACTATATTATAGATGATTACTTTTGTTTCTAAGCGGTCTTAGCCTAACAGTATCACCGAAAAAAATTTTACTTTTCCCTAATTTTTTACACATTGCGTACTGACCAAAAACTTCTGTCACTTGAGCAAGATTCTTATATGATTTTCTAGGATTTAATACTTCAATAAATTGTTCTTTTTGAATACCTTCATTACTTCCCGCACCTATAAAAAAAGTCTCTTCATCTAATAAGCGTATGATCGAAAGTTGTTTCAATGTAAATTGTCACCACTTCTATATATTTTTAAACCATCAAAAATTCATCTTACTAATTTTTATAGGTCTTGATGTTTAATTTCAATTTAATAATTTTCTTTTTATTATAACATCAACATAAGCATTTTATTATATTTCATTAATTGTGTACATTATTTTATACTTTTCTTCTCTTCGATAAATAGAAATGAGCATAGGAAAATCCACACCTTTCCTATATAATATAATTATCTTAGGAGAAAGCGTGATTTAATGATTTTTTTATATTTAGTGGGAATTGTAGCTGGGATGGTTGTTCCTTTTCAAACTTCGATTAATTCAAGATTAAGTCTTTATACGAAATCTTCATTCTATGCATCTACAATTTCGTTTGCTACTGGAACCATCTTTTTAATCTTAATCAATTTAGTTACCAATCCACATGTCTTTACTACTAACTTTTATACGAATCAGTCATTGAGTTACATATGGTTTGTCGGAGGTATATTAGGCGTTATTTTTCTTACAGGAAATTTATTATTGTTGCCAAGATTAGGTGCCTCTTTAACCGTCGTAATGACAGTTGCTGGTCAAATTATTATGGGCGTTACAATTGATACTTTTGGTTGGTTTGGCGCAGATGTTGAACCTTTTACTATTTTTAAAGTACTTGGCATTCTCTTTTTAATGCTCGGAATTATACTTATGAATTATGTGCGTAGCAACCCGAAAGATAAAAACATGAATACGCAAGTATACATTTGGTTGATTATCGGTTTCATATTTGGTTTTTGTCCACCAATACAGACCGCAATTAACAGCGCATTAGGTCAACAATTACATTCATCGATTTTAGCATCTTTAATTTCATTTGCGATTGGTACCATAACATTATTCATTTTAACTTTGCTCTTTAATAGAACGCTTAAAATGACGGCGTACAATCAGCACAAAGGTAAATTAAAACCAATTTATTTCATTGGTGGTGTTCTTGGCGTGATTTTTGTCACTACTAATATTATATTGATGCCACATCTCGGTGCTGCCTTAACAACAATTATTGTGATGTTAGGTCAAATGTTAATGGGCATTATTATTGATCACTTTGGATTATTAGGCACATATGTGAATAAAATTACGAAACGAAAAGTCGTTGGAATCATCGCCATGATGATTGGCATAGTGCTTTTAAGATTATTTTAAGTCATAACAGCTTAAGATGAAGGATAGTAGTTAATTTAGTTTAAAATGATTATGTCGTGCCACCTGCAATAATAGCAATGGTTCGGTGAACTTAATAATGAGAGGCTAAAACAATTAATTTGTTGTAGCCTCTTTTTTCTGTGGCGCAATCATTATAAACGCAGTATAATCAGTACAATAATACATCTAGAGGTGACCAATCTTTGAAACGTATCTTTATCATATTAGCCACATTATTAACCCTTTTTAGCACAATCGCCCTGTCCCTATGGTTTTATTTAAAATCACAAAGTAATAACTTTGAAAAACAAATTGAAACAATAAAAGTAACTTATAAAAAATCACCACTTCTTATCGGAAGACAAGAACCTTCTCAGTTAGTATCAATCAATTATAATCCTTCTCAAGGCGCTATCCACGACTGGTTCGTAAAAACCGAATCAAAAGTAGCACAAAACCAACCACTTTTTGAGTATTATAACCCTCACATTGAACAACTCATCACACAAAAACAAAAACTATTAGCTCAACTCACTAAGACGAGTAAACCTACTTCAACAGAACTTATTAACTTAAAAACTGAAATTTCCCACTTACAATCTAAATTGCGCACTACAATTTTTTCACCGATTTCTGGCACTATTATTATAAATCCATCGCGTATGTTTTCACAAAATCTTTCCTTTATTCAAATCTATGATCCTAAGCCTGTCATAAGAGCAGAAATTTCTGAGACAGAAAAAAATGTCTTACATATCAAAGACAAAGTGAAGATAACGAGTGATTTTACAAATAATAGTTTTGGTACGATTACACATATTGCTAAACTTCCAATCAATCAAACAAATTTATCTAAACCATCTAAATATTTGCTTGAAATTTCACCAAATTCTGATTACTTTTTTGGTAAACATGTAAAAATCGAAAAACCAACTACACAGATAGAAATACCAAGTACTGCAATAGGTAATGGACAATTTGTTTATTTACTAAGTAATAAAAAATTTATTAAAAGAGTTATTAAATCAGAAAAATCGGGTAATAAAAAAACTATGCTTATCATTGAAGGTTTAAAACCTGGAGATATCATAGCTAAAAATGTTGATACTGTGCGGCCCAAAAATTAGATGTACACAGTATAAACACATTAAATCTTTAAAATATAATTTGTTTTTTACAGTTTTTATCAAATAGTGGTAAATTGTAAATGTATAGCAATTATTATAATTAAATGATTGGTATTTAAATAATTGAATTAATAAATTTAAACATTACCGTACCGTTTAATCAGTTTTTTGTTTACTTGCTATTTTAATTTAGTTATAATAAACTAAATAATGCTAGTTTTAATATATTTTACCCAAATATATTAGAGCTGTAAATTATGACAAAAACTTTGTATTCAACTTTGAATTAAGACAAATTATTATACAAAAACATTTTTAATATGTATATTAGATTGGGCATATAAATTAGGGAGGAATTAAGAATGGCTATCACCAAAATTAATGATTGTTTTGAACTATTAGCAATGGTAACGTACGCTGATAAATTAAAAAGTATTATCAAAAAAGAGTTTTCAGTAAGTTTCGAAGAATTCGCTGTATTAACATATATTAGTGAACACGAAAGTGAAGAATATTATCTAAAAGATATTATTAACCACTTAAATTATAAACAACCTCAAGTTGTTAAAGCAGTTAAAAATTTATCTCAAGAAGATTATTTTGATAAGAAACGTAATGAACATGATGAAAGAACAGTTTTAATATTAGTTGATTCTAAACAACGCAAAAAAATCAATGAATTATTATCACGTGTTAATAAGCGTATTCAAGAAGCAAATGACGAAAAAGAAGTATAACTAACTTTAGCTTCCCACATATCATACCTATCAACACCAAAAACCACTTCGCTGAACGAATTCAGTGAAGTGGTTTTATATATGTTTTATATATGTTTTAAATAATTTTTAATGTTTTATCCTACCTGATTTGTGCACCTTTATGTTATTGAATGTATTGGACTTTTTGGCGCTAAATATTTATCGTTTGAAATCAAAAAATAAACATCGCATTGCTTCAACAATATCAGCGTTCTGAATATTCATTTGTTTTTACAAACGCTAAAAATACCTCTAGAAAGTGATTGGGTTCTTCTATATGAGGTGCATGTCCTGACTGGTTAAATTCAACCATTTCTAAATTATGAAACACTTGATCGTATTTGTGTTTCATTTCTTGAGTGATCAATGGATCATAAATTCCATTTACAATTAATGTGGGAATATTGGTTTGTTCAAGTACAATATTTTGATTAAATACAGGGAATTCCATTAATGCTCTTGTTGCTACTGCACTTTCTTCAGCTGACTGTCTATTATAAATCAACTGGGACTGAAACCATTTTTTAGCTTTTTCTTGATCTTTATACATATAAGGTAATAATAAGATTAAAGATTCAGATTTATCAAAGCCTTCTATTTCATCTTCATGTTCAATCATTAATTTATTTAACTCTAATACACTATCAATAAGATTACATGCAATTAACGTTAATGATTCAACCTTGGATTCATATTTATCAACAAAATGTTTAGCAATCAGTCCACCCATATCATGACCTACTAAATGGGCTTTTTCAATATTTAGCTGTTTCATTAATAATTTCAAATCTTCTACGTGGTCTTTTAAATGATATGCATTCGATTTCGATGATTTACCATGTCCTCTAACATCATAAGTAATAACATCATAATTTTCTTTTAATTCATCTTTCAAAGTACATAGGGAAGCTAGATTACCATCTAAACCATGAATTAAAATTACAGGAAAGCCTAGACCCTCACGGATGTATGCCAATTCAGTGTTACAACTAATCTGTACTTTTTCCATTGTGGGCCACCTCCTTATATGATTTATATACCCTCGTTTTATAACGCATATGCTCAATTTCAAATATTTAACGGCAATCTTTAGCTTCACTCTGACCCTACAATCTTGCCTTTTAAAACTAAAAAATACTCAACTCACAATTAATGTTTTTGACACATTAAATGCAAGTTGAGTATATACAACTGATTACACAACAATATCAGAAACCCATAAAGTAACTTTAATTTCTGGAAGATATTCTAATTGTGTAATAAATGATAACAATTAATAACAATACCCAAATGACAATAGACGCAATTTGTGTAATCACAGGATTACTAATCATCGCATCTATTGTTTTTTGACAAAACAACAACCCAATACCAGTAAACTCTAATCTTTTAAAATAGATGCCAGAAATACTAAATATGATACCTACAAAAAAGATAAATTGATGTGCATATAATGATACAGCGACAATGCCTAAATTAAACCCAAAAGCGTGTGCAAATACTAAGATAAGCGCTGCTGCTGCAACACTCAGCCCTATCACTCTTTCAAATTTATTACTATAGAGATAATTTTTCCAATCAATTCTCAAATAAATGAAGATTGAAATCGGTAAAATAATTAAACAATAAAAAATTGATAATCCAGTCGCTGCTTGGAACGGTACATACTGTTTATCATATAGATAGGATAATAAAATAAAATTGATAATAAAAAATACAATTGGGTTTAATTGTAAAGTAAATAAATTGCGTTGAATCGTTAAAATTATTTCAGCTGGTGATTTCTTTCTGTATTCGATATAATCCAAATCTTGTGCTTCTGATTTCTTTAACTCTTTTTTTAATTTTCCTTTAATATCATCGATAAGATTGGGAGAAAGACCTTTATGAGTGAAATAATCATTGATATTTTCTATTAATACTTTGTCATTAACTCTCATGATAGGCTCCTTTTTGTTAAATAAGTGCTTTATTCATTAATAAAATTAGACTTTCGCTTATTGTAACAATAAAATAACCGACAAGTATATAGCTTTAAACTTGTCGGTTTTGATTCATTTTAATAATTACAAGTGAAGATTATTTACTAATATCAATGCGATAAAGTTTAATATTTTTATCATTAGGTGATGGCGAACTAAATTGATAAGATACTTGATTATCTTGAACATATCCAAAGTTGCCTGTTACTTTATTATAATGTTCACGTGCAACTGCTTGGTTGCTTACAGCATTTTTCACTTCTTTATATGATGGTCCATTTGTATCGTTGTAACTCATTGATACACGTGTGATTTTACCATTATTTTTCTTACCATCTGCAGTTACCACTAGCACACCATTATCTTTTTTAAATTCATAATAATGTTCTGTACCATCAGGTTTATATGAATAAATTGGTTTTTTATTATTTTTTAATACTGATTGAATAGAACTTCCTAATTTCGCACCTTCTAATGATCGATCTCCATGTTGCAATTCATTAACACTTTGGATAGAGTTCCCTGATGCTGCTTCAACATTTCCTGCCGAAATACCAGAAAATGCCAAACCTGTAACTAAAACTGCTGCACATAATTTTTTCATAAGCACTCTCTCCTTTATATTTAACTTACCTTCATTGTGCTTATTCACATTGTACTATAAATATTACTAAAATAACAGTAATGTTACAAAAAGATTACAAAACAGTGTATTGCTGTAATCTTTTCTAGACATCTATCAAAGCTGAATAATTTAAGGTGCTAATTGAAGATGTTGTTCTATAAACTTTCTTACTTCATTGATAAATTTATCTTTTTCTTCTACGAATGGATATAATCCTGATTCTTCAAAAATTTCAAATTGGGTATTTCCGATATAATCCGCAACTTCTTTTGCTTCGAATACTGTAGTTCTTTCTCCATGCTGTCCAACAATAATTAATGTAGGTAAATCTAAAGCTTTTAAATAATGCATGACATTATTGTCAATAAATGATTGTTTTACCGCTTCTATTTCTGCTTTCGTAGACATGTTGTTCGTATTTTCAATTTGCTTTAAGAATTTTTTAGCTTTTCTTTTGGAATAATATAATTGTTTATCAAGGAATTTTTGTTGTGTCTCATCATCCCAATTTCTAATTTTATCTGAATACTTTCTATATAATCGCTCTTCAGGCGTGATGTCATTCAATAGTGTAGGATTCACCATCGTTAATGATGACACTAATTCTGGGTATTGTGTAGCAAATAATGCGGCAATAGAACCACCTAATTCGTGAGCTATGATAGAGCATTCATTAATATATAAATAATCTAATAATTCCTTAATATCTTTCGCATATGTTCTAAAATTGATGTCATTCGGTTTGTCAGAATAGCCATGTCCTCTTAGATCAATGAGCACTACCTGATATGCTTTATTAAATTTAGTTTCTAAATCATTAAATACTGAAAAGTTATCAAAAGCAGTATGAATCATGACTATTGCTTTACCTTCACCACTCGTCTTGTAATTTAAAGCAACACCATCACTTGTTGTAAATAGGTTCATCATTTATCTCCCTTTCTTATTAATTGATAAAATGGAAAGTAATTCTTCCGTAGTTTTAATCGTAAAATCTACTTCTTCTGGTAAAGGTGTTAGATCATTTTCATTATCTTCATTAAACCAAACACTAATCATACCCATGGCCCTTGCAGGTGCTACATCATTGAGTGGATCATCACCAACATATATTGTTTCTTCAGGTTTGGTACCTAATTGCGACAACATATCTTCAAAAATTTTAGGATGGGGCTTGCGGTAACCTACAGTTTCAGATGTAGATAAATAATTGATACTATCTTCGATACCTAAAGCGTGCAGACGAAATTGTTTGATTTTTGACTTACCATTTGCAATCACACCAGTCAAATAACCATTCTCTGTTAATTTTTCTAAAGTATACTGTGTATCATAATATGGAAATACATATCTGTAAAAATGCATTTCAAAATCACTAAACAAATCTTTCCAAGTTAGTCGATCTACATGAAAATCTTTAATGAGCGCCTTATATAATTCAGGTTTATCGTGATCTTCATCATCATCTAGTGCTATAAATTTACGTTTGAAGTCTTCCAATTGTATGCGTACAAAATAGTCATGAAACCTTTCAAACTGCTCTTCTATAAATTTTTCTCGAGATTTCTTTCTGTCTAATAATGTCCCTTCTAAATCAAATACAATCGCTTTTACCTGAGTTAAATCCATAATCATAACCTCTTCAATCTTAGGTTTACCTTTTACTTAACCTTAATTAATAAATATCATTATATCGTATAAACCATCTCGAGACGATAGTAATCCTTAAGTTTATTCTATGCTCCGTGGTTGAGTGATCATGATGTAAAATAGTACTGGTATGCCTAATAATGCTAAAATAATACTAGCAGGAATTTCAAATGGGCTTAACAATATACTTCCTAACCAATCCGACATTACCATCACTATACCACCTATAAACATATTTAGTACCATTTGTTGTCCAAGATTGAACTGCTGACCCTGGCGTCGTACAAGCTGTGGAATAATCATGCCTATAAAACCAATGATGCCTACATATGCGACAATTACTGCAGTAATCAATGAAGCAATTAATAACACGCAATATGTTAATGATTGTACATTTAAACCTAAAGATGTTCCTTTCAAATGGCCTAGCTGTAATATCTTAATTTTTGGTATTAAACTACATAATACAATAATACCGATGAATAACGTAATACCTATATATATTACCTCGTTATACTCTGCAGATGAGAAACCGCCAAACATATAATTCACAATATTATTCATCTTCTGTTGATTAAAAATAATCAATACATAAAGAAATGCATTAAACAATGCACCTATCATAATACCGGATAAGATGAGTGTCCTTATCGGATAGCCTTTAGACATAGCAGTAGTAAGTGAGATCACTGTAATTAATGTGATAACACTAAAAATAACAGAAAAAACTGGTAACCATAAAAACGATAACCCTAATACTACAGCTATACCAGAACCAAAAGTTGCCCCACTTGCTAAACCTAATGTAAAGCTGTCGGCTAATGGGTTATTTAATAGCGTCTGAAACATATGACCTGCTAATGTTAAACCAATACCTGCTAATAATGCTTGAAGTGTTCTAGGCACTCTAACTTGAAATAATATAGATTGTGACAATGCTTCATTAATATTACCGATATTCCAAAGCATGCTTAGTAGCATACTGATAATGAGTAGGACGATACAAATAATAAGTGCTTTATTATATTTCATGTCTTTGCCACGCTTTCAATAAAATCGTTCAGTTATATTGAATGATAAAAATATCTATTGTTCGTTATTAAAATGGTATATATTTTTATGCTAAAAGTAAATATCACATGATAAGAAATTCATAAAGAAAACGTCAATTCTATATCATTTCTATAGCAATTGACGTTTATTTGTTAGCGAAAGCTATTTAGTTCCTAGGCTAATCTATCTTTGTGTTTTAGTAAATTACTATTCATAAATAGATTCTTTCAATTTTTTCAATCCATCATCTATACGTGGACCTGGTCTTGATATTTCATCACCATTAACAGCTTTAACTTTATTGTGCTGTACCGCTTTAATTTGATTAAAACCACCACGTTTGTTAATCATTTTTTGATATTCAGATGATGAAATACCCATTGTTGATATCATCAAATCTGGATTTTGCTTAATAATATCTTCTTTACTCACCTTCTGCCAACCTTTTAAATTAGAAAAACTGTTTTCTGCTTTTAATTGTGTCAGCATATCATCAAAAAATGTTTCTTTACCTGCAGTGTATATTTCTGGTTCAGATGAAATTTCCATGAAAACTTTTTGCCCTTTTACATCATTAGGCACTGATTTTTTTACGTTTTCGATATTTTGTTTTGTTTCTTTAACGAGTTTTTTGGCTGCTTTTTCTTTATGCGTTACCTTACCAATTTGCATAAATGATTCATACATTTCATCAATAGATTGTGCATCTTTCACATAAACAACTTTCACACCACTATCTTTTAATCCTTTAAGTACTTTATCATTCGTCGCTTTTTGAGATTCATGTGCCAATATTAAATCTGGTTTGGCTTTCATCAATGATTCTTTATTAAGTTTCATCGCATCAAATTGTTTCTTATCTTTTACTTCTTTAGGATAATCATCTACAGTTGATACGCCTATCACATCGTCACCCAAACCGAGTTCATATAAAATTTCCGTATTACTAGGCATTAGAGAAATAATACGTTTATAAGTGTGACCCTCAGATTGCCCTTCATCATGCTTTTGGTCTGACTTCGTACCACAAGCAGTTAAGACTACTATAAAAACAAGTAACAAACATAATAATTTATTCCATTTCTTCATACCTTAATCTCCTAATAGTTATTTTATTCTATATTACCAAACTCTCATCTCAATCGTTAAGTCTATTTTATGAAATTTAATTTTCAAAATAAGGATCTAAAAATGTATACTTGTTTTCATTTTTTTCATTAAAGTAATTTTTCCCAAAATTATCTAATAACGCATGAAATTCATTAGCATCTGCATTAGTAAATGTTTCAGGAAGTTCAATATGTCGCTTCAATTTCTCATAACTTTCTGTGTTGGTATAGCCTAGTTTTTTAAAAATTCTTCTAGTATAACTATCTGGAATAAAAACAACTTCTTCAAAAACATAAACTAAACACACATCTGCCGTTTCACTACCAATACCTTTGATTTCTAATAAAGCATTACGCAATTGAAGTTGATAATATGATCTTACAGCTTGATAATCAAAATCAAAACGTTTCAACCAGGCAAGTATATTCAAAATCGTTTTAGCTTTATTTTTATAAAATCCGCTTGATTTTATAAGCATTTGCAAAGATTCCAAATTCAAATTTAGCATCTGCTCTGGATCAAATTCAGTCTTAACCTTTAATTGTTCAAGCGCATAAGCAGCATTTCTCCAATTGGTATTTTGTACTAAAATCGCTCCTAATATCACTTCGATTTTAGACTCAGCAGGCCACCAATGTTGTGACCCCATATGTGAAGATAATAATTTATATAGCGACTGAATATCTAACATGTTAGCATTACCCTCCCAGTGATCACGATGAAGTAACCAATATCAAAAAAGAGCAAGTAAGGTTTGGTGATAGTACTGACGGAAATGCATCAAACTATGATTAACAAACCTAAACTTGCTCTTAAATAAAGGACTACTTTAATTACATAATAATTACATTGACTCTGGCGCTGTTACGCCAACAAGGTTTAATGCATTATGTAATGTAATTCTCACTGCATCAATTAATGCAATCAACGCTTTTGTTTTTTCTAAATCATCTGTTAAAACTTTTTCATCATTGTAAAACTTATGGAAATGTGCTGCCAAATCTTGAATATAGTTTGTAATTCTATGTGGTGCTCTGTGCGTTGCGGCACTTTCAATCGTTGGTTCAAATTCAGCAATTTTTTTCATAAGCTCAGTCGCTTTATCGTTTGTGATAAACGAATAGTCTGCGTCAGTTGAAGGTTCAATACCTTTTTCTTTAGCTTGTTTTAAAATTGAACAAATACGTGCATGTGCATATTGTGCATAATATACCGGATTATCTTGTGATTCTTGCTTTGCTAATTCCATATCAAAATCAAAATGCGTATCAGGACTGCGCATCGTTAAGAAATATCTCGCGGCATCCACGCCTACTTCATCCATAATTTCACGTAAAGTAATTGCATTTCCAGTACGTTTACTCATTTTCACTTCTTGACCGTCCTGCATTAAGCGGACCATTTGCATAATTTGAATTTCAAGACGCTCGCTATCAACACCAAATGTTTCCATTGATGCTTTCAAACGCTGTATATAGCCATGGTGATCTGCACCAAATAAATTTATTAATATATCGTTACCACGTTCAATTTTATCAAAATGGTATGCAATATCTGGTAAAAAGTAAGTATAATTACCATCTTTTTTAATCAATACACGATCTTTGTCATCCGAGAAATCGGTTGTACGTAACCATGTTGCACCATCTTCTTCATAAGTGTAACCAAGTTCAGTCATTTTATTAAGTACTTGTTTGATTTCACCAGATTCATAAAGCGTTGTTTCGCTAAACCAATTATCATAATGTGTATTAAAATCAGCTAAGTCTTTTCTTAGTTTTTGCATTTCGTAATCGACGCCAAGTTGTCTGAATGTTTTAATACGTGCTTCTTCGTCTAAATCCTTTATTTCCGGTTGTTTCTCTGCCAAATCTTTACCAATATTGATGATATCTTTTCCGTGATAGCCACCTTCTGGCATTTCAAAAGAATCATCACCAAGCGCTTCAAAATAACGTGCTTCTATTGAACGAGCTAAATTGGTAATTTGATTACCAGCATCATTAATATAATATTCTCTTGTGACATTATAACCAGCCGCTTCTAATATATTGGCCAACGTATCGCCAACTGCGGCATTACGGGCATGACCTATATGTAAATCACCTGTAGGATTAGCCGATACATATTCTAATAAAATATTTTCACCATTTTTAACTTTTTTATGACCAAATTGATCACCATTATTGATTGCTTCAGTAATAATCGCAGTCAAATAAGCACTATCTAAATAAAAATTGATAAAACCAGGTCCTGCGATATCAACTTTTTCAACTTGTGCAGCCGTTGTATCCAAATTTTCAACAATTGCTGTTGCGATTTCGCGTGGATTACGTTTCGCTATTTTTGTTAAGACCATTGCTATATTTGTTGAATAGTCACCATTTTTATTATCTTTTGGTATTTCGATTTTAATTTCAGGTATTTCATTCACGTCGGCAAGTTGTGCTTGTTGAATACTTTTCTTAATTTCTTCAACCAACTTTTGTTTGACTTGTTCGATTATGTTCATTTACGGCATCTCCTTGTAAGTAATTTCATATTGATAAGATCCCATCTTCTCTTCATCTTGAATTAAATCATAATGCACTTTCAATTTTCCACCATTATCATTTACAAAATGTAAAATAGAATGTGTATAAACGGTCAATGGTATGCGACCGCCACTAATTTCATACAAAGTAATCGTTTCCTCACCTTCTACAAAATGAAGGTTTAACTTAATATCACCATTGCGGATAATCTTTACTCCTGAACTTTCAATTTTAACTGTCACATTAACGATTGCTCCGTCTATCTCTTCTTGATAACGAATAAAATCGGCTTTACGTTTTTGCCAAGATCCTGTAGTAGACAATGAGAATTTTTCCTTATTATCGAATTGTTTAACCACTTGTTTCGTTTGGATTGCAACATTGTTCTCCAATGTAAGTTTCACCCTAATCTTTAAAATAATACAAACCATTATAGCATACTTGAAATATGCAAAACAGTTGCTAAATTAATTTAAATTCAATAATCTCCATTTTCAAAGTTCGTTTACAACACCTTCACAATATTCAAAAATCACACATAAAAAAAGTAGAAAAAACAAAATCAAAATCTGATTTCGTATTTCTACTCTTTTCAAATGACGCAAATATCTCAATGCATACGTTACATGCATTTAAATACCGATGTTCTTATGTTCTTCGTTTAATATCGTTGAACTCTTAAAAACCAATGATATTAAACTGTTTCTAAAGCTTCATGCAATGAAGCATCAGAGTTATTCCACATATCTATATCATGCGATTTAAGAAACGATGCTAATATTTTTTTATTTTGGTCACCTATTTGATCGATTTCAATATTATGTTTCATTGATTTATCCATCATATTTACATGTTCAGGCATACTTTTGTAACCTCTACGAATACTTCTATTTACTAATAAATAGCATGCTGTTAGTCCGGCATAGTAAGGTCCATTTTCACCACGTTCTGTTGTAACCCAACACAACCAATATTCTTTCGCCTCTTCACCTTCAACGGTCGCCTTATCTTTAATCCATTTGACACCTTTTTCAACACTAGAACGCGCATGCATGCCTGCAATATCAATAAATGCCTCTTCGTTTGCAACATCGATAAACACTGGTGCTACGTTATCTAAACTTATAGAACCAATATTGGTACCTTTGTGACCATCCAACGGATCATTTTTAATAATATTGAATTTAAATCCCTTATTTTCAGCCATCAGCTTCCACCTCCATTATTAAAACAAGTAGCGCTGCAATTGTTAAATTACAATCCTACATAAGTTGTCTATATTAAAATTTTGCCATATTTAACAAAGTGATAAAAGTCATCAATTTTTAAGTGCTTAATTTAATTCATCTAATATACTATTAATAGCATTTCTAACTTGGTCATCTTCTATATCAGAAATAAATTCTTTTGGATAATATAATTTATAATCTTGTCTGTTAATGCCAGTTATACTATGAATAACTAAGGATTGACTACTAATTTCTCTTATTTTACCATTACGTCTCAACAAATGAATCGGCTGTCTGTCTGATCCTGGACGGTCATAATCATAAGGTAAATCAGAAAAGGATTCACTTACAAAGTAATAATTCGGATCTATACCTGCCTGTATAAACAAATCTGTTAATTCTGTAATTGTAATAATAGAACCATCAAATGGCATATATTTAAACAAATCCCGATTAATAAATCTACGAGACAAATCACTTAATATAGCGTCATCTTCATTAATCCATGCTTTTAAGTAATAAACTACAACCGCTTCATCTAAATCTACATACTGTTCAATCGTCATAGATTCTTCAAAGAACGGTATAAAATCGGCAGGATATTTTTTAAAAGTGTACCCTTCATTATAAAGTTGCTTTGCTCGTTTCAAACAATTATTAAGCAACACTTCTCCACCTCGACTAACTGGATGGAAGTAAACTTGCCAATACATTTGGTAACGGCTCATAATGAAGTTTTCTACTGCATGCATACCGCTTTCTTTAATAAGTACTTCATCTTTTGAAGGTCTCATCAATCTCAAAATACGTTCCATATCAAATTGCCCATACGTAACACCCGTAAAATATGCATCACGTTGCAAGTAATCCATTCTATCAGCATCTATTTGTGAAGAAATCATAGAGATGACCAATTTATTTTCATGTGTTTTATTAATAACATCAGCTACTTGCTGTGGAAAATCTTCAGAAACACGTCGTAATACACGATTTACTTCTGTCGGGCCAGTAATAATTTTTTGCGTAAATTGTTCATGATCTGTATTAAAAATCTTCTCGAAGCTATGTGAAAATGGTCCATGACCTAAGTCGTGTAATAATGCGGCACATAGTGCAAGTGGACGATCATCATTATTCCATGCTTCACGACCGTCAAACGAATCATCAATTAATCTTCGAACAATCTCATATACACCTAATGAATGTCCAAATCTACTGTGTTCAGCGGTATGAAATGATAAGTATAATGTACCCAATTGCTTTATACGACGTAAACGTTGAAATTCTTTCGTTTTAATCAAATCCCAAATCACTTGGTCTCTTACATGAATATATCTATGAATGGGGTCTTTAAATACTTTTTCTTCAGGTAACTTTTGTGTAGCATAAGTTGTAAAAGTCAATGTCGTCCTCCTATTCATACCTTGTTAATGTGCATCTATGATAAAGTTTTACGCATCAATGCTAAATCCATTTCTTCCCCATACATCACGTGCATATACGAGCGCACACGCTCAAACCCTTTTTGTTCATAAAAAGCTACCGCTTCATCATTCTTATTATCCACTTCTAAAAATACTTCATCATATTCGTTTTGGAAATATGCCAAGCCTTCTTTCAGTAAATCAGAACCATATCCATGATGTTGCCACGAAGGTCTCACGTAATGGGCTGATAAGAATAATTCAGTGCCATATATAAAGTTAGCAAAACCAATGATTTGATCATCTTCTTCGATGACTAAAAATAATTGTTCTTCTAACCTTTTAAGTAAATGTTGTTCATTATATGAAGCAGCCAATAATTCATTTACAGTTTTAGCTGCATAGATATTTAAATAAGTATTATACCAAGCTTTTGTTGCTACATCTCTGATGCCTACAACATCTTCTGGCGCTGCTTTCCTAACTTTGTGCATGTTGGTTCCCCCTATTTATAGTAGGTAATAATACTCATATTATAACATAATTTTAGTGTTCAAAATACTTAATCTATTCATATGAAAATAGCTTGGACAATAGATAACATTGCCCAAACTATCTCTAAATATTACTTATTTAATGTATCTTGCCATTCTCGTGCGCGGTTTAATGCATACGAATCTTTATCAATATCTCCTGGTTTTTCAGCAGTTCCAATAATATAACCAGATAGCGTAGCACCTAAAAACTCTAAGCTATACTTGATTTGAGTGATACATGGCTTCGCTTTTACTTTTGGAAAATCTCCGCCGACAATAATGAGTCTAAAATCTTTTTCAGCCATTTTTGCCTTAAAATCCTTATAATTAGGATCCATTAAAGTTTCAGACCAATGATCAATGAATGCTTTCAAAGAGGCTGATATACTATACCAATACACGGGTGATGCAAAAACAATTGTATCACTGGCTAACACTTGATCTATCATTTTTTTATAATCATCTTCATAAGTATCAATCGTTGTCCCATCATGTCTCACATCTCTCACTGGATTCAATTGGTACTGAGTTAAATCAAACCATTTGTAGTCATGTCCTGATAAGGCCATTTTAGTCAATCGAGCAGTGTTTCCCTCCGGACGACTGCCCCCGAACAAAACTGTAATCATAATAATCTCCTTTTCATATATTAAAATATTTCATTAGAGATATCTTAATAATTTTACACAAAACTTCATAAATATAACATGCGTTTACAATAGTATATTATAGCATTAAATGATTTGTAGGAAAATTTATATATTTCAACTAAAATTTAAAAACTTTATAAAATGGGCATAGGATAGAAACTTAATTTTCTTTTAAAAATTTCGTCATCTCAACCTGGAAATAATAACTAGAATGAATAAAAGTACACAGTGATGCCTGAGCTAAAACTTATACATAAGTCCACTCACTTATTTATTATTTTCTAGGAAATAGTTGATTTATTTTTTCAATCTCTTCTTGAGTTAAATTAACCTCTAAAGTTGTTAAATTGTCCACGACTTGATGTGGTTGCTTTGCGCCTGGAATCACGACATCCAATGAAGGTTGAGTTAAATAGAACGCAAGCACAATATGTGCAACATCTACATTATGATTATCTGCAATACCTCTCAACTCATCAATTTTCTCTAAATTTTCTTTGAATTTTTCACCTTGGAATTCTGGATTCTTAGCACGAATATCATCAAATTTTGTATTTTCAGTGTATTTGCCAGCTAAAAGACCTGATACTAAAGGAAAATATGGAATAAATGTAATTTGATTTTCTTTTGTATATTCAAACACATCTTCATTTTCGCGATTTAGTAAATTGTATTCCATTTGCACAACATCAACATAGCCGTCTTTATTCGCTTCTTTTAGTTGATCTAATGTAAAATTAGAAACTCCTATCGCTTTAATCTTACCTTCATCTTTTAAATCTTTTAATGCAGCAACTGCTTGATCTTTAGGCGTAGTATCATCTGGAAAATGAATATAATACAAATCAATATAATCTACTTGAAGACGTTTTAAGCTTTTTTCTACTTGATCTTTAAGAAATGCTGGATCATTAGACATTTTCACATTACCATCTTCATCAAAATAATGCGCACCCTTTGTGGCAATTGCAAACTCGTCTCTAGCAAATTCTTTAACCGCTTCTCCTACTAATTCTTCCGAACGTTCTGGACCATAAATATAGGCTGTATCTAACAATGTAATACCATTTCTAACAGCAGTGCGAACCGTTTCTTTACCTTTTTCTTCGTCTAAATCATTATAAAAATTATGTCCACCAACAGCATTTGTACCTAAAGCAATCGGTGATACCGTTACATTTGATTTTCCTAATTGAACTTTTTCCGTCAAAACAATCCAACTCCTTATATATTAATTTTGATATATTTATAGAATCTCTGGCTCAAATTGTTTTTGTATCCCTTCATTACGAAAGTTACTTTGACAATACCATCAACAAACGCATGAACTGCTGAATACTATATAATATATCTCTACCCTTTTTCACTCAGTTTAATAATATGTTATACATATCGTATTTATGCACATAACAAAAATTACTTAACTTCATTAGTAATCATCGCTATTTTAAATATCTTGTCTCTCTAAAAAAGTATTGCCATGTAATTCAATTGTTTCAACTATTGCTAGCACAATTTGTTCGGAACACATATGATTTAACACGTAATGTTGAGACATAACAATATTAAGTTGCTGAATAACTTTTCTACTACTACTCAAAATTTAGCATGTTTTTGATGAGACCTTGAAGTAAAATGCTTAAAAATTACTTTTCAAAAATTTAGACATAATGACATAATGGGACGTAGGACAGAATTCTAATTTTATTAAAATTATTTCGTCATCCACCTTTGCAAAGATGACTTGATTTGAAAAACATAAAATGATTTACCTAAGTTCAATCATCTACCTACAATATAAATGCACTGGGACAAATCAATTACAGAGATATACACATAAAAAAGTAGGATGCAATGCGTGTTACACCCTACTTACAAATCATTTTTATTTAATTATTGTAATATATTTTTAAAGTGTCCATTTAATTAATGTAGACGCATATGACAAGCCGCCACCAAACCCAACTAATAGCATGAGGTCACCTTTTTTAAGTTGATGCGCTTGGACAGCTAAGTCAATCGATAATGGAATCGTAGCCGATGACGTATTACCATAATATTTAAGACTCATTAGCGCTTTATCTTTAGAGAGGTTAGCCTTTTCACATATTGATTCTATCATTCTGGCATTAGCACTATGTGGCGCAAACCAGTCTATGTCCTCTTTTTTATAATTCGTGTTACGTAACGTATTGTCAATAATATTCGGAACATTGCCGACAGCCCATTTATATACGCCACGACCATTTTGAACAATATAACCAGGATTTTGTAAATCTTCGCCAAACATAGTATGAGAAAGTTCTGAACAATATAAATGATGTCCTTTATCACCGTCTGAGCCAGAACTACTAGATATAAAGCTCGTTTCATCTTCACTATATTCTACTAAAAACACACCTGCTCCATCACCAAACAAAATACATGTATTACGGTCTGTGTAATCTGTAATTCGTGATAGTGTTTCCGCGCCAATAACTAGCACTTTTTTATTTTGACCAGATGTAATCAGACCATTAGCTATATTCAAACCATAGGCAAAACCTGCACAAGCTGCATTAATATCAATGGCCCCTGCATTTTTCAATCCAAGTTTCGCTTGCACATAAGATGCGACACTTGGGGTTTTATAATCTGGAGTCAATGTAGCATTGATAATCATATCAACATCATTTAATTCCACTTGATATTTCTCTTGCAAATCCAGCACTGCTTTATAACTGATATCACTCGTATATTCATCTTCAGCTACAATTCTTCTTTCAACAATCCCAGTTCTTTGTTGGATCCATTCATCAGAAGTATCAACAATCTTCTCGAAATCATGGTTATCCATTCTTTTTTCCGGTACATAAGCACCTTGTGCAGTAATTTTAGCAAATGAATTCATATCATAACTCCTTTTATCAATCTATAACTTTAAAATTTCAAATTCTTATTATTTATCATACGCTTCATACTAATGAATGATAACACAATCAATGCAACACCTATAACATAAATAATAATTCCTAACTATAAATAAATTTAAATAATATTATTAATTTATAGTTATAATTTATCACATGAACTAAATGTATAATAATCTTTAATTGACTTTTCATAATTTTTAAATTAATATTCATTTTTGATAACGTTTACATTATTTTTTAAGTAAAGGAGCAACAAAATGGAAAGTGATGATATCAAGCACTTGATTGAATCAGGTCAACTATCTGTAGGCATTGAATTAGGCTCTACGCGTATAAAGACCATTGCTATCGCACCTAATTGCGAAACAATTGCAACAGGTTCTTTTGAATGGGAGAACAAATATGAAAATGGTTATTGGACTTATTCCATTAATGATGTATGGGTAGGCATTCAAAAAAGTTATGCTGAAATGTCACAATCAATTAAGGATAACTATCATGTTCAAATTAAATCCTTAGCTTCTCTAGGAATTAGTGGTATGATGCATGGTTACTTAGCATTTGATGACAATGATGATTTATTAGTACCTTTCAGAACTTGGCGCAATAACAATGCGAATAAAGCAGCAAAATTGTTACGCGAAGATTTTAAAGTAAATATACCAGAACGCTGGAGCATCGCTCAGCTGTTCCAATCAGCAATAGATGACGAAGCACACGTCAAACAAGTTAGTTATCTAACTACCCTAGCTGGTTATGTTCATTGGTATTTAACAGATAAAAAAGTATTAGGTATTGGAGACGCATCTGGTATGTTCCCAGTTGACAGCGAACGTAAGCAATTCCGTCAAGATCTATTAAAACGTTTTAATACATTATTTCAAAATTTAGGTTACTCGCAAGACATTAACGATATGTTACCAAATGTCATTGTAGCTGGAGAAATTGCTGGTTACTTAACAAAAACAGGCGCTAAACTCATCGA
The DNA here is from genome assembly GCF_017892075.1 of Staphylococcus sp. GDY8P119P. Taxonomy (NCBI): domain Bacteria; kingdom Bacillati; phylum Bacillota; class Bacilli; order Caryophanales; family Staphylococcaceae; genus Staphylococcus; species Staphylococcus sp. GDY8P119P. Next base: position 119,526 of record NZ_JAESKJ010000006.1, on the reverse strand, counting down.
CCCAAATGGTGAACTGGAACCAGGGTGTCCAATGTGTGCACCAGAATCAGATGCTGCAACAGGCATGGTGGCAACGAATAGCGTAGCACCAAAAACCGGAAATGTTTCTGCAGGAACCAGTATATTTTCAATGATTGTACTAGAGAAACCGATTACTTATGTTTATCCTGAAGTAGACATTGTAACTACACCTGATGGTTATGATGTTGCGATGATACATGCTAATAATTGTACATCTGATATCAATGCTTGGGTTCATTTGTTTGAAGAAGTCTTCCAACTCATGAATGTAAAATATGATAAAAATGAACTTTTTACCAAGTTATTTGAAAGCGCTTTTAATGGAGATGAAGACTTAGGAAAATTATTATCTTATGGCTATATCTCCGGAGAATTCATAACGGATGTCAATCAAGGTTATCCGATGTTCCTACGTCACGTTGATAGTGAATTCAATATTGAAAACTTTATGAAAACACATATTTTTAGTGCCTTTAGTACTTTGAAAATTGGTATTGATTTATTAAAAGAAAATGAAGATATTCAAATTGATAGCATGCTAGGCCACGGTGGTATTTTTAAAACAGACAAAATTGCACAATCCTATTTAGCTGCAGCATTAGAAACACCAGTCAGTGTTATGAAAACTGCTAGTGAAGGTGGCGCATGGGGTATCGCAATATTATCCCGTTATTTACTAGAAAATCAGTATACAAATTTGGCCAATTACTTAAACGTTAAAGCTTTTGATAATACTGACCAAATCACTTTAAACCCTAAATCTCAAGATGTTGAAAGTTTTAGAAATTATATTCAAAAATTTAAAACATTATTACCTCTCCAACGACAGATAGATGAGTATATTTAAAGTCGATTAACATTTTAGAAATCATATTTAAAGATTAGGAGAGATTTTTGTGAATACACTAAGTACAGATAGCTCTAAGCAATTTTTAGGCTTACCGTTAACTTTAATTTGGGGTTATATCGCAGTAGCTATTTTCATGACTGGTGATGGTATTGAACAAGCTTTTTTATCAAAATATATTGTTAGTCTTGGGTTTGAAGCACATCAAGCATCCGCAGTCTTAACACTTTATGGTCTTATTGTAGCAGTTGCATCTTGGCTTTCCGGTATTTTGGCTGAAATTTTTAGCCCGAGAAAAATAATGGCATTTGCGTTTATCATTTGGATTATTTTTCATATCGGTTTTTTAACTTTAGGGTTAGAGCAACATAGCTATCCAATGATGTTAATTATGTATGGTATTAGAGGCTTTGCCTATCCGATGTTTATCTATAGCTTCGTCGTCTGGATTACATATTCAGCTCCAAAACATCGTCTAGCTTCAGCTATGGGCTGGTTCTGGGCAATGTATTCCGTGGGTATCGGGTTTTTAGGAACCTATCTACCTAGTTTTACAATACCTTGGATTGGATTTATGGGAACATTATGGTCTTCCATAATATTCATTTTAATCGGTGGTTTAATGGCCATGTTTTTAGTTAAAGATAGAAAAGGCTCTGAGAAAGAATCCGATAGATTAACGCCCAAAGAGATATTACTTGAATTCGCTAAAGGTATAACCATTTTAAAAAATCCTCAAGTTGCTATTGCTTGCGTAGTTAGAATCATTAACCAATTAGCCTTGTTTGGTCTTGTCGTTATCATGCCAATCGTATTCACTGATACCGTAGGATTTACTACATCAGAATGGTTGCGAATTTGGGGATTAATGTATATCGTAACTATTTTTACTAACCTATTTTGGGGTGTGGTTGGCGATAAAATCGGATGGGTACGACAAGTGCGGTGGTTTGGCTGTATGGGAATGGTGATTTCTACATTAGCATTTTACTATTTGCCAATCTCGACTGGACCCAACATTTGGGTTGCTGGTGCAGTAGCGATTGTATTTGGTTTTGCTGTCGCGGCATTTGTACCGATGTCAGCCATTTTCCCCATTTTAGAACCAAATCATAAAGGGGCAGCGGTTTCTATTCATAATTTATCTGCTGGCTTAAGCAACTTTGTCGGACCAGCTATCGCAACGTTAACCGTACCGATAGGAGGTCCTGTATTAACTATTTGGACATATGCAATTATTTATTTCATAGGATTTATACTAACTTTCTTTATGAAAGTTAACCAACCAAATCATTAAAAAGGACAGGAGTTTTAACATGACAAATATATTAGAACAATTTAAATTAGATGGAAAAGTAGCAATTGTAACAGGAGGCGCGATGGGCTTAGGCAAAGCCATGGCTACTGCATTAGCACAAGCTGGTGCTAACATCGTTATCGCTGACATTAATGAAGCGGTAGCTAATGATACTGCACAAGAAATTCGTGAAACTGAAAGCGTAGAAGCGATCGCTCTAAAAGTAGATGTTACAAATCCAGATGCTGTAAATCAAATGGTCGAAGAAGTTACAAAACAATTTAATAAAATTGATATTTTAGTTAATAATGCTGGCATGACGATTAATGCAAAAGCTGAAGAAATGTCATTTGAAGATTGGAATAAAGTTATAAATTTAAATCTGAACGGCATTTTCTTAGTTGCACAATCCGTTGGACGTGTAATGATTAAACAAGGCTATGGTTCTATCATTAATACATCCTCTATGTCAGGACTAATTGCTAATAAACCTCAAGAACAATGTTCGTACAATGCTTCCAAAGCTGGTGTCATCATGTTGACGAAAAGTTTAGCTATGGAATGGTCAAAATACAATATTAAAGTAAATACAATTGCCCCGGGTTATATGAAAACAGAACTTACGAAACCCTTCTTTGATCAAGGTGGATCAATGATTGAAGACTGGATGGGATTCACACCTATGGGCAGACCAGGCACACCAAATGAACTTGGTGGTATCGTTGTATATCTTGCATCTGATGCATCTTCATTTGCACAAGGTAGTGTCTTCACAATTGATGGTGGTTACACAGCACTATAAACATTAATAACATATAATGGTCTAGTTTCAATAATATATTAAATTAAAAAACACTTTTGCTCAATGCACATACAATATGTCGACATGAACAAAAGTGTTTTTTTATATTCATTAGTACAAAAATGATTAAACTGCATTGTGCAATTCAATCATTTCATATGTGTCACCTTGAGTGTCTTTCACTTACTTTTCTTCTTAGCTAATTTTTCTTTCAGTTTGCGATCTTGTTCTTCCTTACGTCGTTTACGTTCCTCATTGCGTTTTCTAAGGCGCTCTTCCTCTTCAGGATCTCTAGGTTTTTGCAACTGTTTTTCAATTTTTTCCATAAGCTCATCTTCAGTTAAGGCTGCTAATGGGCGATTATTAACAAATGCAAAAGTTTTACGTCGACCAGGACCACAATACGATTGACAACCTATTTCTATTTCTGCATGAGGATCTAATTTTGTCAGTTTTTTCTGTAAAGATTTACAATTAACGCCCTGACAATCATCGCAGATTAAAAATTTATTTTGCAAAATCAATCCCCTCATCTTTCCAAACGTGAATGATTCACTCATTTTACTGATAAATTATGTGAAATATGCGCTCAATTTCCTATCAAAGCCACATCAATATATTTATAACGATAAATTACAACTCTAATTATTTTACTCTATTTTAAATTTTTTTCAAGTTATGCCCCATTAGATCTAAAAGTTGTGTATGAAAACATAGCATTTAACGTTCATGATACTACTTTTTTCTATATACTTTTCTGTCTGATTTTTATAAATCAATCAAAAATCGGCTGGACAAATCAATTGTCACAGCCGTGTCGCTTCTCAATTTATTATTACGATAGTATAACTTATATATGAGTTTCAACTCAACTAAAGCATTATCCCTGCTCATCCTTGCTAGGATTAGACAACGCAACATTTAAAAATTATTTTTCCTAAGCTTATTGTCCATGATAGATACTAAACTCTAACGGTTTCACTTCATTTTCTAGCCATTCTTTATAAATTGATTGTTTATCAACTTCATTATTAATGATTGTGATACCACAGTCACCGCCACCAGCGCCTGATGTTTTAGCAGCACCACCATATTTTTCAGCTACAGAGCATAACACTTTCAAATGTGCAGTTTCAATATCAATCGTAGCCTCATTATCCATGGATTGAATAATTTCACGATTCATCCGGATCATTTGCTGTACACCTTTGATATGATTCGTTTTAAAGGCATGAATTAATTTTTCTACGCAAGCATGTGAACGTTCTAAAAATTTCCCGTAAAATGTAGGGTCAGATTTCAAACGTTTCACTTCACTCACTAAGTGATGTGAAGAGGCAGGCGATCCTGTCCAACCAATTAAGACTTCCATATTTTCTGGTGGTTGTAGTGGCTCAATATGTAAACCTGGCCAGTTTTTATTTAGTACTTCGTTGACAGAGGTATCTTCAATTTGTTGTGAAACCCACTCATGATCAAATGTACTATAAGCAAGCCAACCTGTGTATACACTAACTGCGATATCTCCACAAGAACTCAAACTTTGCAATTTCATATTTGCAATCACTGCAAGTTTATAAATATAAAGATTTGATAAATGCATCTCATAAAATTCATTTAAAGCTTTTACTACAGATACAAGTACTGCTGCACTTGAACCTAAACCGTATTTATGACCATTTGCGTCATCTAGATTACTATCTATCGTTAAATTAAAATGTTTTAGGTCAATGTGATTACTACTCACAAATTGCTCAAAAACTTCTATAGCTGTGATGACGTATTTTAATTGCTTTGCTGCATATAAATCAGATAAGACTATCTTATCTTCTTCTCTTTGAAATGTAACTGGCTCATGATGTAATGTCTTTGAGTGGATTGTACCTTCTGAAGCATTAGAGTCTTCAATGGAAGCCGTTACAAATCTATTAACAGCTATTAACACAGATTTATACCCAGGTTCAGTAACAGCATATTCACCTGCAATATAGAGCTTACCTGGCGCTTTTACTTGAATCATGTTATCTCTTCCTTACTCAATAATTTCAACACCTGTACGTGTAATGTCACTTGCAATAATTTGATCATCATTAAATGATTTTTTCAGTGCATCAATGACTACCTGTTGATTTTTCTTTTCTACTAAAATTTTAACGTTGGGTCCTGCATCCATTGTGAAATAACAAGGGTAACCAGCTTCGCGACATTGATGTACAATATCCATAGCTAAATAACTATCTTCTACCATATATGTAAAAGGAGGCTGTGAACCTAAATTTGTTGCATGCATCCTCAAGCCATTCTCTTCAATAACTTCTCCTAAATACTTAAAATCTTTGTCTTTAATCGCATGCTTAACTGACGCTATGTCTTCATCTACATGATCTAACCAGTATTGGTAAAAACGAGATGTATCACGCGTATGTGACATACCAGCACGACTAGAAACTTTTTTTGTTTGATTATTGATCACGACAAATATCATTGACAAATCATCTTCCCAGTGATCTGCATCAATCGGGAAACTATATGATGATGCATCATCATGACCTTTTTCCCACTCTACAAAACCGCCATAGATACTTCTAGAAGCTGATCCTGATCCTCTTCGAGCAAGTCTAGATAATGCTTTACCCGTTAATCCAAGTTTTAAAGCTTCATTACATGCTGCTGCTAATGCGGCATAAGCACTTGCTGATGAGGCTAAACCTGCAGCTGTTGGTACGAAATTATCACTTTCGATATGCGCATACATAGATGTTTTACCCAGTTCTCTAACAATATCCATAAAACGACGAATTTTAGTTGCTTCAGCATCATCTACTGTTTGTCCATTTAAAATCAATAAATCTTTAGTATATTGTTCAGAAAAAGTTACTTTAGTCTCTGTATAAAACCGATCTAATGTTACCGACAAGCTATTATTCATTGGAATAATATAGGCTTCATCAGCTTTCCCCCAATATTTAATCAGTGCAATATTTGTATGTGCACGTGCTTTGCCACTACTAACCACCTTACTAACCTCCTAAATATTCAATCCATGTATGATGTGCACCTAACGATTGTGCACTTTCCACAATTTTTTCAGCCGTTTCTAAAGTAGAAGCTAGAACAATCATACTTCCGCCTCTACCTCCTCCAGTTAATTTACCAGCTATAGCACCTTGCTCTTTACTAACCTCTAACAATTGCTCAATTTTTTCATGACTAACAGTGAGTGTTCTTAAATTCTCTTGACACAAATTAAATACCATAGCAAGTTGTTCAAAGTTATGGTGTTCGATAGAATCTCGCGCCTCATGTACCAATTTGCCGATATGTTCGACAAAGCTAAGGTATCCACCATCTGCTTTACATAAATTATGTACGTCTTCTACTGCTTGTTTTGTTGAACCACGAATACCAGTGTCTATCACAACCATATACCCATTTAAATCTAAAGGCTTTAATGTAGTAACCTTTCCTTTTTGAAACCAAACTGGCTTGTTAGATACTATGGTTTGTGTATCTATCCCACTGGGTTTGCCATGCGCAATACGTTCTGCCCAATTCGCTTCTTCTATCAAAACCGCATCTGTTAATGGTTTATTTATATAATCGAAACTCGCACGTACAAATGCGACTGCCATTGCAGCACTTGATCCTAGGCCTCTTGATGGTGGTAAGTTCGTATCTATAGAAACTTTGATGGGTGTTGCAATATCATATTTATCAATAAACCTCGTTATTACTGATTTTAAGTGTTCAGGTGCGTAAACCAATTCACCATCATACACTTCACTTTTAATATAGGAAGACTCTGATGCATTTAAAGACTCAATTAATGCACTCACTCTCCCTGTCGTAAATGGAATCGCAATTGCAGGCTCTCCAAATGTCACCGCGTGCTCACCTATTAAAATCACCTTGCCATTCGCTTCCCCATAACCTTGTTGTGCCATATTTTCAATCACCTTTAGTATTTTCTTTAAATTTAAATAATATATGCTTTGCACCGCGATTTTTATTAATCTCAATTTCATTCCTAGTTATCTTAACATTTCCCGGGAAATTTTGTGTTTAATAGCATTTCGCTATAGTATTCATGCTTTTCATTTTTAATCAAGCAACCATTACGTGCATTTTTACACAACTCAATCGATTTTCACACAAATCAAAGTATATTATCTCACAAATTTCATATATTGGCATACGTCTCGTGACATAGTTTTTTAATTTGTATCAAAATTGAACGAAATGAGCAAAAAGTTAATACCTGCTACTAATTATAAACAATACTTATTTATTATAAAACGCGATGACCTATTATTCAAAAACTTCACTTTATTTTATTAATTTATTTTTGATTTTTAACGTATACTTTCACTATATTACTTATTTAATTACTATAATTCAACAAATTATAGTCATCTTTCCATTATGCAATTATAAATAAAAAGACTAAAAACGAATACATTATATTGTATCGTTTCTAGTCTTTGTCTCATTCGTCCATTTTTTGATTAACTTTAGCATTTCGTTCAATCATCTTGTCAAAATAACCTTCATATCGTTGCCACTCATCATCCGTAATGTCTTCCATCGTCAAATTGGCGCCTAAATCTTTTAACGCATATAGTAACTGGAACATCACATCTTGAACTGTTAATGTTCTGCCTAATAATTGCGATAAAGATGCCATGCATTGAGGGTCAATATCTGGGTATTCAAATTTAGTACGCTCGCCTTGTAATGCGCGTTCATAAAATGCTTTCATCAATGCAGCGCGTTCACTGCCATCGCCTTCAACGCATAGATATACTTGTACAGCTATGCCACCTCGAACACGTCTTTGCGAAATACCGGCAAATTTCTTTCCATTTATACTTAAATCAAATTTCCCTGGACAATATGATTGTTCAATCTCATAGGTCTCAATTTCAACATCATCGTCTTCAAACATTTTCGACACTAATAAGTACATGACTGAAAATGCTTCATCAATTGTAATATCATGCTTGCCTTTAAAAATAAGTGAAATATTGAGTACACCTTGGTCTAATACAACACCTAGACCACCCGAGTTTCTCACAATCGCATTATACCCTCGTTCTTCAGTTAAATAGCGAATACCATCTTGCAAGTGCGGTAATCTTGAATCATGGATACCTAAAATAATTGTATGTTGATGTATCCAAGTACGTACCACACTGCTTGATAAATTTTTGCCTACACTTTCTGACAAAGTATCGTCAAATGCAAATGACTGCATCGGTGCTAAACCAGAAGAATGATCTACATAACGCCAAGTGGCACTATTAAAGTACTTACTTGCTAAATCCATTATTGTAATGTTTGTGCAGCAGTGATGATTGATAAATTATACACGTCTTCTATTGAACAACCACGAGATAAATCATTTACTGGTGAATTAAGACCTTGTAATACCGGGCCTACCGCATCATAACCACCAAGGCGTTGTGCGATTTTATATCCAATATTACCCGCTTCTAAACTTGGGAAAATAAATACATTTGCATCGCCTTGAATTTGTGCATCCGGTGCCTTTTTCTTAGCAACTTCAGGTACAATTGCTGCATCAAATTGGAATTCTCCATCAATAACCACATCTTTAAGTTGATCAGTTTCAACCTTTTCTTGTGCTAACGCTACCGCATTGGAAACTTTTTCAACATCATCCGATTTTGCAGAACCTTTTGTTGAAAAACTTAACATTGCTACACGTGGAGACATGCCAAAACTTTGAGCAGATTTTGCACTTTCTACTGCAATTTCCGCTAAATCTTGTGCTTCTAATGTAGGATTAATCGCACAATCACCAAAGATATATTGTTCTTCACCTTTGATCATAAAGAATATACCTGATGTTTTAGTTACACCTGGTTTTGTTTTTATAATTTGTAGGGCTGGACGAACGGTATCACCTGTAGAGTGCGCAGCACCACTTACTAAACCTTCAGCTTTACCAGTATATACTAGCATCGTACCAAAGTAATTTACGTCTTTTAACATTTCTTGAGCTTGGGCTTCAGTTGCTTTCCCTTTACGACGTTCAACAAAAGCTGTCACTAACTCTTGTTTCAAATCACTCGTTTCAGGATCGATAATTTCTAAGTTTGAAATATCTAAACCTTTGTCTTTAGCTAACGCATTAACATTTGCTTCATTACCTAATAAAACTGGTGTTACATAATCTGTACTTTGTAATTGTGTTGCCGCAGTTAATACGCGTTCATCTTCTCCTTCAGGTAAAACAATTTTCACATTTTTTCCTGACAATTTCTCTTGTAATACATCTAATAAAGACATATGGGCCTCCTCAAATTTTTAATACTATTATTTTTTCCATTACTATTATACGTCATTTTTTTATAGAATTCCATGTCACCAATTTGTAATCATTTACTTATGTTTTACAGTTACCTTTATGATAGAATTTTCAGTGTAGATATAGAATTATTTATAAAGGAGCGATTCAATATGCCACAAGCGCCAGAAACTTTAGATGGTTGGTATAGTTTACATTTATTATATGCTATAGATTGGGCTAGTTTACGTCTAGTCCCAGAAAATGAACGTCAAACGTTAGTTGAAGAGTTGCAATCATTTTTAGATAAACACAAAGAAGCACGTACGAACCATGTCGGCGATCACGCATTTTATAATATTACTGGTCAAAAAGCAGATATTCTTTTATGGGCATTACGTCCTGAATTAAAAGATTTAAATGCTTTTGAAAATGAATTTAACAAATTGAAAATCACTGACTTTTTAATTCCGACATACTCATATGTTTCGATTATTGAACTCGGCAATTATTTAGCAGGAAAATCTGACGAAGATCCATACGAAAATCCACATATCAAACCGAGATTATATCCAGAATTACCTCAATCCGAATATATTTGTTTCTATCCTATGGACAAACGTCGTAATGAAACTTATAACTGGTATATGTTGCCATTAGAAGAAAGACAAGAACTAATGTACAATCACGGTAAAATCGGTCGTCAATATGCTGGTAAAATCAAACAATTTATCACAGGCTCTATGGGCTTTGATGATTTCGAATGGGGTGTCACGCTATTTGCAGATGACCCACTTCAATTTAAAAAAATTGTTTCTGAAATGAGATTTGACGAAACGACGGCACGTTACGGTGATTTCGGCAGTTTCTATGTGGGTAACATTATCACCAAAGATAGTTTACCAACACTTTTTGAAATATAATTTATCACTATATTTTAACTAATGTTGTTTTTAATACAAATTACAATCTTTCTTGTTTTAGAGTATAATTTTATTTTTTATAAACTATGATCAACCCCTTCATTTAATAATGGAGGGGCTTTTTATATATCATTTTTTGCATTCATATATAACTACAATTACGTCTCAAACGTATATATTTTAGACGCACTGCCATTTATATTTTGCACTTTTAGGTACAATCACAATAAATCATTCAATACCTATGTTTGAATTTGACTACTAAATCTCAAAAGATAGCTATTATCATAAGTTACATGTATTAGTCGCTCTAACTTTCTACTTCGTTTGATTTGGCGGTTCGCATGCTCCTCGCATGCATAAGTCGCTCTAACTTTCTACTTCGTAGAAAGTAGAGCGACTAAAAAAAGGCACACTTGAAATAAAACAAGTGTGCCTGTCTGAATGTAGTGTGTTTGGGAGAACTTTAATCACTACTTAATTTTAAGGGTCAACTGTTAAATATTGTCGCTACTCAATATTTTGTAACAGTCAACTAATACTATTTTAACCTATTTGAAATATTTGAAACATATTTGCATTGCTAAAGTTGTATAAAACTCATTTTTTTAAAACACAATATGTGTCTTTTTACCCAACATATCATTTGAATAAAGTGTTACAATAAAAAATATTAACTTACTTATATATCCCATGAAAATACAGTTACGAATAGTTTAGTTAAATAAAATATAATTGGTGATTAAATGACAAGAAATGTTCAATACTCAGAAAATTATGAAGAAAAAATAGCAAAAGATGTCATAATCCTCGCTGGCAGAATCTTACTTGAGTCTGGGGCAGAAGGTTCGCGTGTAGAAGATACAATGACGCGTATTGCTTTCACGTTAGGTTATACAGAAAGTAATAGTTTTGTTACAAATACAGTCATTAATTTTATGTTACATAATGAATCTTATCCAAGAATTTATAGAATACGAACTAGAGACACCAATCTACATCGTATATCAAGAACCAATCGCGTTTCTAGACAACTTTCCGAAGGGACGCTATCAGTTGAAGACGCATATCAAGAATTACAAAAAATATATCATGAACAAAGCATTAATCATGATTTATTTTTTAAATTTATTGCCGCTGCGATTATCTCAATCAGTTTTCTATATTTACAAGGTGGTTATTTAGTGGATGTATTCACTGCACTCGTTGCAGGTGCTTTAGGGTATCTAGTTGTAGAACTTTTGAATAGAAATTTACACACTAAATTCATTCCAGAATTTATGGGGGCTCTCGTTATTGGAGCAGTGGCAGTGTTTGGAAATGCCATCATACAAGGTGGCTCTATTTCAACAATTATTATATCAGCTGTGATGCCAATCGTACCTGGTGTTTTAATTACAAATGCAATTCAAGATTTATTTAGCGGGCACATGTTAATGTTTACTACTAAATCATTAGAAGCCCTAGTAACTGCCTTTGGTATTGGTGCAGGTGTCGGTACAATACTTATTATTTCTTAGGAGCAATGCTTATGTTTTGGATTTTAAATTTAATATTTAGTTATACCGCTTCACTCTTCTTCGGTATTATATTTGATGTTCCAAAATATTTATATAATGCTGTTGGAATTGTTGGTGCATGTGGTTGGATGGTTTATACATTGTTTTATGATGGTCTTGAACTTCATACAATTTATTCAAGCTTCTTTGGAAGTCTAGCATTGGGTTTACTTAGTCATGTAATGGCTCGCTATAAAAAAGAACCAGTGATTCTATTTATGGTACCAGGTATTATACCATTGGTGCCTGGAGGATTAGCCTTTGACGCTACTAAAAATCTTATTTTGTTAGACTTTAGTAAAGCTATTAACACGATGCTAGAAGTAACGCTAATTGCCGGCGCAATCGCTTTAGGCTTATTATTTGCTGATCAAATATCTAAACTCATCGTTTCTGGCACAAAATTTAGCAAAAAACACATATGAGCATTGAACATAAAAAATCTGAGGATCTTTAAAGTCCTCAGATTTTTTGTATTAAATATCATTATTTGATTTTAAAAACTCCTATCAATATGAACTTAAAGTCCACTGCTATTGATAGGAGTCGTTTCATATTCAAAATTTTTCAGAAAATCCGTTTCCAATGATTTATATGTTTATTTCATAAATAATCAATGATTAACTTCTATTTATGTGTTTGGTTCGTCACTTTATTCTCATTAATCAGATTCACTACTTCATCTTCAGAACGATTTAATATCAATTTACTTAGTTTATCATTATCCATTTGTTTTAATTTAGGATAACGAATTACGAAAAAGATTAATCCTATAATTAACCAACCAAATAATGCAATATAAGATGGCATTGATAGTCCAGCTGGTGAAACAGGAATTAATAATAGTAATAAGAAAACAAATGATACTACTGTACCTATAATCGCAAATGTCTTATATACCGGACCATAAGTGTTACTTGTTTTGTCATAGCTAAATAAACGCGCTGCTGATAAACATGTAATAAAGTAAGCGATTGAAACACCTGTAGATGACATATCAACGATCCATGTCAATGCTGTACGACCTAACCAAGGTGCAATCAATGTGATAGCTACAAGGAATATGATTGCCACATATGGTGTTTTATATTTACTATGCAGTTTACTAAATACTGAAGGCATAATACCTGAACGTCCCATTGAGAATAATAGACGACTTGAACTCATTAAAAATCCATTTAAACCAGTAAAAATACCCATGATAATAGCAATCGCTAAAATTGCTAAACCTATATAGCCGAATGCACCACTCGTGACGGCACCTGTTAACCATAATTGCCCGTTCAAACTCGTTTCTGAGCTACTTAGCCAGCCTGTATATAAAATCATTAACACATATGTGAATGCTGCTGCTAACAAACTATACACAATCAGTTTAAACGTTTTATTTGGAGAAAAATCAAATTCTTCGGCAGTTTGTGGGATATTATCAAAACCTACATAAGCCCACGGTGCTACTGCAACTATCATTACAATTGATGTAAGCCAGCCTTTTTCTTTGTTCGCTAATGGTTGTAAATTTTCCAATGAAAAATTATTACCAAAGAACGAGCCGAAAAATAGCAGTAAGATTGTAATGACCATTGCCACACAGAAATAAAATTGTAGTGAGCCTGAAACACTCGTGCCCTTAATCGCAATAAACATAAATACAATCAATAACAATGATGCAATTAATATTTCGGTAATATAAACATCCCATCCTGCGATGGTATATAATTTACCTGTTTCTAAAACATCAGGTAATAAAAATTTAATTAATAAACTGAATGCAGTTGCGTTTAAGGCTACCACACAAATATAACCAAAAGTTAAAAACCAAGATGAGAAAAAACTTACGTATCTACCAAAACCTAAAAAGCTAAACGCAAAAGCCCCACCAGAAACTGGGAAGCGTTCAACAAGTGCGCCGTAGCTTACCGCAATTAAAATCATTAATAATGCGCCAATGACAATACCTATAGCTGCTGGAATAGGTCCAGATTGACCAATCCAATCACCAGGTAAAATAAATGCACCCCAGCCGATACATGAACCATAGGCAATTGCCCAAACAAATTTCTCAGATAAGTTTTGTTTTAAATCTCCTCTATCTACTTTCCTATCATTTTTTCCCATAAATAAAATTCACCTCATGGGATGTATTATACCCCTAAGATGAATTCTATAACAATTATAAATTTATAATTTAATCGTACCAATCACTAACATTAACCAACCTATAATAAATAAAATACCTCCAATTGGTGTAATTGCTCCAAGTATACGAATTTGAGTTAATGCTAAAATATATAGCGAACCACTGAAAAATACAATACCTAAGAATAATAGCCATCCTGCCCAATTCACATTAATTGACGTTGTACCACTTATAATCCCAATTAATAGTAAACCAAGGCCGTGATACATTTGATAAGTAGTTGCTTTTTCCCATACGGATAAATATTTATCCGATAACTTACCTTCCAAACCATGCGCGCCAAATGCACCAGTACCAACAGCCATTAAAGCATTTAAAGCACCGAGAATAATAAATAATTTCATAAAAATTAACCTCTCTTTCTTGAATTAAAAATCAAATATTGAATCTCCATTACCAATTTCATCATCTGTTACCAATTTATTAGCATTTAGTGAAGTATTAGCATTTGCAAATTTTGTCGATGAGGCAGGTACTTTTCCGCCCATTGCTTGAATTTCTTCTGCTGAGATGCCTTGCTTCTTACTTGCAGCAGTTTGTTCTACATTTCGAGATGATTTGAATGAATCAGATACTGAATACGTATTATCTTTAAAATGATGTGTGTTATTTGAACTATTTACGAGTGACGTTAGTGTATGAATGGCATAGATATGCTTTTCAAATTCTGCATCATTTTTAGCTTCATCTGCTTGAACTAATTCTTGCTCAATAAGTTGAATAATTTTCTCTTTTTCCATTTATTTTACAACCCACTTTCACACCAGTTTATAGGTTCAATACCATTTTTTTGTAAATATGCATTTGTTAATGAATACGGTTTTGAACCGAAAAATCCGCGATATGCAGATAATGGGCTTGGATGTGGTGATTTAATAATATGATGTTTCGCTGTGTCAATCAGTTTTATTTTTTGTTGTGCAGGCTTACCCCACAATATAAACACAACATTACTCAAATTTTCTGAAACTGTTTTAATGACTTCATCCGTAAAAGTTTCCCACCCTATATCTCTGTGAGAATGCGCTTCTCCTTGTCGGACTGTCAAAACAGTATTTAATAATAAAACGCCTTCTCTTGCCCAATCTTGTAAATGTGGTGACTTTCTTACACAACCGATATCGTCTTCAAGTTCTTTATACATGTTTCTTAATGAAGGCGGAAATTTAGCATTTGGTTGCACAGAAAATGCTAAACCGTGTGCTTGATTTGGTCCGTGATAAGGATCTTGACCTAAGATAACAACTTTCACTTTTTCAAAAGGCGTTAAATCAAAAGCCTGATAAATATTTTCCCTATCTGGATATACTATCTTTGTCGTATATTCATTTTCTAAAAAATTATGCATTTCAGTAAAATCATGTTCTGTAGTAATTTTATGAAAAACATCCGACCATTCCATATCGCTCACCTCGATTAATATAGTAACATAAAGCACTACTTGCTCGCTCGTGTGATTAGTAGTACTCACTTTATCATAAACACAATTAAAATGAATATATTTTATTTCATTTTAATATGTATCAGTAATAGAATCAAAAGGATATACTAATTTATTCATCATTGTAACCTTATTACATTGTAAACGTCATGATTTAGAATAGTCGACAAACGTGGTATGATATATATAAAAGCATATTTAGGAGTGAAAATTAATGGCATTGAAAAAAACTTTAACCATTGCTGGTTCAGATACAAGTGCTGGCGCAGGCATGCAAGCAGATTTAAAAACATTCCAAGAGTTAGGAACATACGGTATTGTTACATTAACATCAATTGTAACAATGGATAAAGAATCTTGGTCTCATGATGTTACGCCAATTCCATTCGATGTTTTTGAAAAACAATTAGAAACAGCTATATCAATCGGTCCAGATGCAGTGAAGACGGGCATGCTAGGGACACAAGAAATTATCAAACGTGCCGGCGAAGCATATGTTGAATCTGGTGCGAACTACTTTGTAGTAGATCCAGTTATGGTATGCAAAGGAGAAAATGAAGTTTTAAATCCTGGCAATACTGATGCAATGATTGAATATTTGTTACCAAAAGCTACAGTCGTAACACCGAATTTATTCGAAGCTGGTCAACTTGCAAACCTCGGCACTTTAAAATCAATAGACGATATGAAAAAAGCTGCTGATATCATTCATCAACAAGGTGCACAACACGTTATAATTAAAGGTGGTAAAGCGTTAGATCAAGATAAATCTTATGACTTATACTATGATGGGGAAAACTACTATCAACTAACTACTGATATGTTCCAACAAAGTTATAATCACGGCGCTGGTTGTACATTTGCCGCAGCAACTACTGCATATTTAGCAAATGGCAAATCTCCAAAAGAAGCCGTCATCGCTGCTAAAGCATTTGTTGCATCTGCAATTAAAAACGGTTGGAAAATGAACGACTTCGTCGGTCCTGTTGACCACGGTGCCTATAATTGTATAGAACACATCGATGTCGTAGTTACAGAAGTTTAATCAAATATAAACTAAGCGCACGTCCATTTCTGATGATGAACGTGCGCCTTTTTAAGTTAATTTACTCATTTATGTTTTTATTTAACCACCGTATCCGCCATACCCAATATTCACTTCATTGACTTGACCATCTTTCATTTCAAAGAAAACGGTTGGGCCATTATTTTGAGATTGATATGCGTATACACCTGTACCTTTAGGCTGTTTATCTGGTGTTTTAATCTTACTTAAATCTTTTCCATAAGCATCTTTGACTTGCTCATAAGTTAAGTTCCCTTTTATAGAAAAATTAACGTTGCTTGCTATATTATCATCTTTTGAATAGTCTGAGAAAGTTTGGTCATATTTCTGAGTTGTCTTGCCACCCTCTACTGTTCTTGCACTTACATTCACGCCATTAAAAGTAACCTTGCCATATTTGATTCCATTTTTAAATTGTTCATTTAATAAAAAGCTAGGGTCGTTACCAGCATTTCCTTCATATTGATAATAAGGTGTTGTTGCTGCTTGTGCTTCGCTATGTGATACGCCTTCATCAGAAACGCTTATGCCTAATGTAGTTCCAAATACAATGCTTCCAGCTACAAAAGTCTTTGCAATCTTATTCATTCTGTATCACTCCATTTAAAATTTTGGAATCGCATTACGATTCGATTACAATATTACATAAATGTTTCAAAAAGTGCAAATATAAACCAAATACACAATATATTATTTTTATTTTTTAATAGCATAAACATTTAAGTGATAGTATTAATACAACAAAAATTAAAATAAAGTATTTTATGATTATACGACGTTCGACTGATAAAAAGTTGATACTGTAGACTCATGTATTTCGCATACATATCTATTATTATAATAAGTGTAGAGAGACAAGGAGGTATGACATCATGATTATCTACGAACAATCTTTTGAGAATGGTAACCCTATCTATGAAATTATCACCAAGACGTTCAAAACGATTTCTGTTAAATGCGATGAAAATTTCAGCAAGAATGAATTATATACGTTACTCTCTCTACTTGAAAGTGATGTTGATAACTTAAATGTAAGTTATTAGCTACACTTCAATACATCGATGAAAAAACAGAAGCGTAAGTTCCAAGACTAAAATTAGAAGAAACAGAACAAAGAATTCCCCTTTAGAAATATGCGCCATGTATATGTAACTGTCCCATTATATATACATGGTATAACACATCCCTTATAAACACTCACCCTAAGTGGTACATAGTTAGGCAAAGATTGTCCCCTTTGTTTGCTTGGAGAGCACACTCGAAGCGATCCTAACTTATGTACCACTTTACTTATTTATATAAAACTTTAAATTCCTCACACACTACAATAGTAGATTCGTTAAATGCCAATCCTAGAGATGCATAGTAAGGTTCAAAGAAATCAATATGTGCTTTACGCCAGTAAGCTAGTGACTTATCGCCTTCACCTTCTAAATAAGCGTGATGTTCAGAGACAGCATTAAAAGTTGTTTGATATACATGTGTTGTTTCAATCACACATTGTGGTTCCCCTTTTTTATTTAAAATCACGCTCACATCTCCCACTTGAGGTAGTGGTTCACCATCAACTTGATAAGTTTCGTAACCACTTGTCGTAGCCGTTTTTTCACCTTGTTTTACTAATTCTGCTAATGTATCCTCATCTACACCAAATGACCACGCTTCATATGTTTTGCCCTTATAAGATGGAAATAATTGTACAAATTTCTCCCAATATTGTTCTACTGTCATCATTTTCCCTCCCAAACTATGTATGTCCTTTTCTTTCTTAAACATAACATAAATAAGTGATATAACCATTGCTATCCTATGTTATTCTACTACCAAAATGAGGCAATACACTAAAATATAAATATCTAGATTATTGCAAGAAATCTATTCTTTCTTGCAATAATAGTGAAATTTACTAAAAAAATAGGTACTCACTTCCTAACTCTAAAAGGAAATGAATAACCTATTTTTAAATTTCTACTATTCCGTTTTAGTATCGATAGCTAGCATACTATTATCTTAATAGTCGTTTGTAATGTCATTCGGCTTATACGCGTTTATCGTCTGCCCACCATAAAGCTTTCTCAGGATTTTCCGTATAATAATCATATTCTTCATCGCTTTGAACATTTGGATATGAACCTTTAAGCGATTTACCTGCTGTGCTGACATGTAACAATGAAATAACGATAATCCCTATAACGCTCATTGCCGCTAAGTAATAAGCTGGTGAAAGCGGATCTCCTGTTTTCGCAACCAATGAAGATGCAATTAACGGTGTTGTTCCACCAAATAATGATACTGACACATTAAATGTTACCGCCAATGTTCGATAACGGATATGCGTATAAAACATCGTTGGTAATGAACCTGGCATCGTTGCTTCATAAGTAGACAAGAAAAATCCTAACGTAAATATACCTACAATTATTAAAACCAACGAACCTGATTGGAATAACGCAAATGCCACAGTACTAAAGATAGCTGTGCCACATAGCCCGATTAAAAAGACTTTTTTCTCTCCGATGCGATCTGCAACTCTACCAAACATTAATGCCAATGGAATCATTACTGCCATGACAACCGTGATAAGTACAGAAACCGTTGTGCTATCTAATTTAATTATTTGTTGTAAATAAGATGGCATATATGAAGTTACCATATAATTAGTACAATTAAAGAATGCTACAGCTACAAAACATACAATAATATCTTTGTAGTAATATCGAACAATTGTGAAAAATCCGATGTTATCTCGTTTAGGTTGTGTAGCTATTTCATTTTCAAATACTGGAGACTCCTCTAATTTTCTTCTTAAATAAAAACCAAATATACCTAAAAATAGACCCAAAATAAATGGTATTCTCCATCCCCATGTAGCCATTTGTTCCTCATTTAAAAAGAAAAATAGTAAGCCACTGATTACTGATGCGGCGATATAACCTGATAATGTACCAATTTCCAAACCTGAACCTAGACCATTTCTAGATTTATCTGGTGAGGATTCAGCAACATAAACCATCGCACCTGCATACTCTCCACCAGTTGAAAACCCTTGAAGCACTCTACCTAATAATAGTAAAATTGGCGCCCATACACCTATTTGATCATATGTAGGTAATAAACCAATTAACAAAGTTGAAAATGCCATCATGATAATGGTTGTCGTTAAAACGACTTTCCTACCAAATTTATCACCAATAATACCAAAAATAATGCCACCTACTGGTCTTAATAAAAATGCAATTGCAAATGTGGCAAATGTAAATATCGTTTTTAACTGGTCATTTTCTACCGAACTAAAAAAGTTTTGCCCCAATATAACTGCTAGGTAAGAATATAACCCGAAATCGAACCATTCCATCGCATTACCAATACCGGTTGCAAATACAGTTTTTTTCGCAGTTCTAGGATTCACCTTATTAATATTACTTTTATCAAAATCTTGTTCATAATCCACGATTTAAGTCACTCCCTTAACATGTTTACTTATTATACTGAGTTCGGAGTGTATGTCAAACTGTTTCAAATTTTTTAAATTCTATTTTTTAATTTTTATACAAAAATTGTAGTTGTTTTTAAATATGGAAAAATTTATTTTATTTTTAAGTTTGTTATCTAGTTAAGGGCAATTTTCAATGATTACTTATTTATTTTTCAAAATAGTAACTTTAACTTTATCACAATTATTTTTCACAATTAATTTATTATTGCTTTCAAAATCAAAATGAAGAAATTCATATGTATCAACTGGTTCAACATAATTAATTTTATAATTTTTCCAATTCAATTCATTGTATATCAATGCAATTTGTACAATCATTTGTCCTGGTACAATATGTTGATGCAAAGGATTCTCATCTTTGACAAGTCTCAAATATCGTTCTACATCGTTAGGTAATATCTGTATCATTTTTCACCTTCTCTAAAAACGTTTGCTTAATATATATACATTTAGTCAGATTTTTATTTATTTTCATTTCAAAGCCATATTTGATAAATTGACGAATCCTTTTTTGTTCGATTAATGTTAATTGTACTTGATATATGACATCAATTGCTAAGGGATGATATTGTTCAATTTCTGTTGATTTTAATAGTAACTTACTAGAAATAAACGGTTTGAACAATTCAAATTCGGGCCACAGGCTTGCACAATAAAGTGGTGAAACATCAACGCTATTCGTTTGTGCAAACAATTGATTATAAGCTTCTACATCTTTTTTTTGGAATATCATTTCTCGTTGTTCATGACCATCTTTCAAATAATGTGGCATTGCCCATACCTCCTCCAATACCCATAGTTGCAATTGTCCTATGTTTATGTTCCATATAGAATAGCCGTGTAACAAGTGCAGCACCACTTGCGCCATAAGGATGTCCAGTAGCTATCGCGCCACCATAAATATTTAATTTTTCAGCTGGTACGTTTAAAGCTTGTTGGCTTGCTAACACTTGTGATGCAAAAGCTTCATTTAATTCTATAGCATCGATATCATTTAAAGACAATTGCTGTTTTGCTAATAGTTTTTCTATAGCAGGCACAGGACCAATACCAAGTATATTTGGGTCTACACCTATAGTTACTTGGTCAATGAATGATAATCCACTGTGTATGCCATATGCTTTAGCAAGTGTTTTTTCCATGACAAGTAGTAGTACGGCACCGTCATTTTTCATACAACAATTGCCAGCAGTAATGCTCCCGTTTGGTAATAATGGCTTTAATCGATTTAACGTTTGTTGCGTTAATTTAGGTTTAATACTTTCATCTTGTTGAAATGTTTCTCCTTTAATCATCAGTGGTGTTATCTCTTGAGTAATCTTACGATGGTTATATGCATCAAGCGTTTTTTGATGACTGTGCCATGCGAATTCATCTTGTTCAAATCTTGATATACCATATCTTTCTGCAACATTTTCAGCTGCTTGTATCATAGATGGATCTTGGCCTTGAGGTGCAAATGATGCTCTTTCATAAAATTCTGGTAAATGTGTGTCATATACAGATTGTGGCCGCTTAATCTTCCAGGGTGCTCTGCTTGTACTTTCCACGCCACCTGCAATGTATATTGATCCTGCACCTGCTTGTATCATGCGACAGGCTTGATTTACAGCCTCTAATCCCGAACCACATTGGCGATCAACCGTCACACCTGGCACTTGTTGATTTAATCCAGCTTCTAAAAGTGCCTTTCGCGCAATATTACCTCCATTTCCGATAACATTACCTAAAATCACGTCATCTATATTATTAACAATTGCAGGGAAGTTATTTTTCAAATAATTGAATAGTGGCTGTAATAATAATTCAGGTTCTAAATGTCTCAATTTCCCACCATACTTCCCAAATGCTGTACGTTTCGCTGCTATAATTACCGCTTCATTCATTTATAATTCTCCTTTTAAATAGCATTGTTTCATACGTTCGCGCGCAATCTTTCCACTTGAGGTATAGACCATTCGCTTTACTTTAACTAGTTTCGATGGTATTTGGTAACGCGCTACATGATGTTTCATAATTTTTCTAAAATCGTTATAACGAACTGTATGATCACCGGTATATAGTAATACGGCAATTCCTCCAAATTTAGAATGTTTTTCACTGATAACAACTACTTCTTTGAATAAATTAATGGATTTTGCATGCTGTTCAATTTCAAACGGATAAACATTACGTCCACCAATAATCATACGATCATGCTTTCTACCATGTAAAAATAAATGTGCATGCGCGTCACATGATGCAAAATCTCCTGTTTCAATCCAACTATCATCGCTGACATCTTCATCAACATAACCACCAAATGACATATCACTTCTTATCTTTAGTAGGCCTATACCTGATACGTCAGGCTGTTCAATATTCACGTGCACGTTGTGAAACAATTTGCCAACAGATTCTGGTGGTGCACTATTATTGAAGTTATAACTAATAAAGCTAGCTTCTGATGTCCCAAAGAACTCAATTAGATCACTTTTAGGAAAACATTGTTGAATACGTTGACGAATATGTAAGCCAAGTTTATCCCCAGTACTTAAAATATAATGTTTTCCTTCTATTAAAATTTGAGTTGCAACGCAAGCTTGTATCATTGTTGGCACCATAAAACACGCTGTGTTTACTTTTTGGTGTTGGATTGTCTGCATTAAACGCTTGGCTTCAAAATATCGCTGTCCAATAAATGTTCTACCTGTATATAATGCATAAATACATGCATATAACGATAAAGAATGCGACAACGGACCCGGAGCAACAACTGTATTTATCATTCTGTCAAATAATTGATCATTTTTGGAAAAAGACTTAATCCAAGATAACGCTCCCCTATAATATGCTTTAGGTAAGCCTGTCGTTCCAGATGTAAAAGCGATATGTAACAAATCGTCATCGTCCTTGAAATTATCTTTTTGGGTCACATTATGTATACTTAAATCCTCTTCTTCCATAAGATATTGAACACCGTATTTTTCGACTAAATTGAAGGTTTGCACGCTCGACCATCTATCATCAAAAATACATGGTACACACTCACTTTTTAACAATGCTAAATAAATAATCATTGCCTTCTGCGGATGTCGTGTGACCAATCCTACAATGCTATGTTTAGGTATATTAGAAAATAAGTCCCTTTTGTTATTTAATTCTTTAATTAATTCATCATATGTTAATGCTTGTTCATCAAAGCGCAAAGCAACTTGATGCGGTTGTTTCTTAGCGTGATTTTCTATTTTTTCTAAAATTTCCAAATGCAACACCCCTTTGTTAACTTTTATACAAAATATATTAACATTTAGGGTGTGAAATAATATAATGAAAACATTTGGTTCCCAATGCCATAAACATCCCAAATTTTTAATTCAAATTGAGTCATTTTGAATCTTGTTTTCCTTAAAATACAAAAAATGGCACAATTCGTGGTGAATTATCCCAATTTTAAGCATATAAAGCTATATTTCTAAATCTTTTATTAAGTAAATGATTAAAAAATATTTCCATTAACACTATCGTTGGAATTAATATTGATTAACCAAAGCATCTTGTACCATGTTGACTGTTGTTCCCCCTGGAAATGATTGAAAATTTTTAATAGTTTTGCACTTGGATTATGTGAATCATATTATCAAGAAAACATCGCAGGCCAAAATTATTTTGTAAAATTTCTCATAAAAAAAGAGCTAACTATTTGAGGTTAGCTCTTTTCTATGAGAATGAGATTTAACTTTCACATCCTCAACGAAAAACGTTATATTCTAATACACTACTCTAAATTAGCATGATTACTTTGCATCGTTTCTTCATCGACATTAAGTTCGTTCATTAAATCTAATACTAAACTATCTAAAAAGACTTGCGCTGCTTGTTCAAACAAACTACCTAAGGGTTGTGCAGATCCTTCTGCATCATATTTTGTACCTGCAGGAAGTTCTATAACAGTGTTGGCCAATACGCCAATTGCTGAATTTGGATTCGTAGATAATAACACAACTTCTGCATCAACAGATTTTGCTTTTTCAACTAATAATCTCAAGTGTTCCGTTGAACCTGAACCTGAAATGACAATAAATAAATCATTTTCAGTAATTGAAGGTGTAGTTGATTCTCCAACAACATAAGCAAATTTTCCAAGTTGATTTAAACGCATAGCAAAACTATTTGCTACAAATCCAGAACGTCCTTTACCTGCTACAAATACATGTTTTGCTTTAGTCACTTGCGATAAAAAAGCTTGTGTTTCACTATCTCTAACATGAGATAACGTATGATCTAACTCGTCTAAAATCAAACGATAATTTGTAATTTCACTCATCTTATCTACCTTCAATCGCATCTCTACATTGTTTTGCTGCTTCAACTGGGTCATCTGCGTTAGCAATGCCGCCACCAACTACAACTAAATCTGGGTCCTCAGCTACCACTTCTTTAATTGTATCTGGTTTAATACCACCAATTACAGCAACTTTAGAATTGTTAATTACGGATTTAACTTGTCTTAAGCTTTCTAATGGTGATTCACCTTCTGCTTGTAAATCATAACCAGTATGAACAGCGATATAATCCGCACCTAATTCGTCTAATTCTTTCGCACGTTTTTGTAAATCTTGTACAGCAATCATATCTACAAGTAATTCTTTATTATTTTTATGTGCTTCGTCTACCGCAGCTTTAATAGATGCATCTTCTGCAACACCTAGGATTGTAACTACATCTGCACCATACTTAACAGCTTGGCTTACCTCATAATCTGCCGCATCCATAATTTTTAAATCTGCAAGTACTTTCACACCATCGATATTATTATCTAAATGTTGAACAGCCGGTAAACCTTCATTAATCACAATAGGTGTACCAATTTCTACAATATCAACATAATCTTTAACTTTATTTGCAAGTTCTGCCGCTTCCTCTTTATTTAATAAATCAATTGCTAGTTGTAATTCCAAAATGATCATCCCTTCTTGATTTAATGATAGGCATGGAAATCATGACCTAACTTACTTTATTTAAAAACTTACGCATAAATGCTTTACCCTTAAAGTCATAATTTAAACTGAGAGATTATAAGCGAGGTGCTGCAGCGTCATCAACGTAAATTTCAACATCAGGATGTGCAAGCAGAATCGTAGCTGGAACCTGTTTATTGACTTCATGCTTAGCTAATTGTTCAATTGCTTCTCTTTTTTTCTCTCCAAATGCTAACAAAATGATTCTTTTCGCTTTTAAAATTGAAGCTAAACCCATGGACACAGCTTGTTTAGGTACTTCACTTTCATTATCAAAATAACGACTATTTGCATTGATTGTACTATCAGTTAAATCCACAACTTGAGTGGTACTATTCATATCAGTCCCTGGTTCATTAAAACCGATATGACCATTTTCACCAATACCTAATATTTGTATATCCATTGGTCCTTTTTGATTGATTAAATCTTCATATCGCTTCGTTTCTTCCATTAAGTTTTCTGCAGCTCCATCAGGAATGTGTATCAAAGATTTCGTAAAATGTGGATAACGATTAAATAAAATATCATTCATATAACGATGATAACTTTGTTCATGCGTCGCCGATAAACCGACATATTCATCTAGATTAAATGTTTCTATTCCAGATACATCTAATTGATTCTTTTGCAGTAAACTAACTAGAAATTCGTAAACTTCTACCATTGTCCCACCTGTAGCTAATCCTAATTTACTATGTGGTTGTTGACTCATTTGTTTAAACAATTCACATGCAACATAAAATGAAGCATATGCACTAGACCCTAAATTTGTGATTTTCATGTTATTGCCCTCCCAAATATATTGAATTTGTCATTAGCTATAAACAAAATGTGAATACACTTCTATTATACGTGCTTTTAATCGTTTTTACAGAAAATCGATATTTGATAAATTGTAATGATTGTTTAAAATGACTAAAAGTATAATGAGCAGACTAATACATTTTCATCGCTGTTTTTAGTAAAATAAATAGATAATCAAAATTTTATGTATAAATCTAAGTTGAAATTCATTTTTCAGGTAGAAAATGTTTCAAAGTCAGTTTACACTAAAGATTAGACTGATTATTTTTATTAACACTTGTATCGTACAATTTATTGCATAAAAGTATAGGGGTTTGGAATCAAGGAGGCAAAAAGTTTGGAATCAATAATAGATGAAAAAGTACAAACATTACTTTCTTCATATGAAGATAAACCCGTGTATTTACATGTAGAGACGACGAATGGTGCATATGCTGCACATTTTGATCAACGTGTATTTAACGCGGGCACTTTTTTAAGAAATATTCAAATCACTTTTGAGCATGCACAGCTTAAAGGTGGTAATAAAGACCCATATCGTGTAGGTTTAAAACTAAAAGATGGCGGTTGGGTCTACGTTCAAGGTTTAACACATTACGAAATAAATGAGCAAGGTGAATTTCTATTAGCTGGCTTTAACTATGAAGGTCAACTAGCTGCTGCTTTAGAAATAAGCACTCAACCATTTAAAGCATAAGGAGGATGAATCATGACAGAGGAAAGCCATGTATTAGTTATTTTTCCACATCCAGATGATGAATCATTCTCATCTGCAGGGACATTGGCACGTTATATAGATAACGGTGTACCAGTCACATACGCTTGTTTAACATTAGGTCAAATGGGACGTAATTTAGGTAATCCACCATTTGCCACTCGTGAATCTTTACCTGACATTCGTGAAAAAGAATTAGAAGCTGCGATGGCTGCCATCGGTATAACTGATTTACGCAAAATGGGCTTACGTGATAAAACTGTAGAGTTTGAACCTCACGACGAAATGGATGAGATGGTACAGTCATTAATTGATGAATTAAATCCATCCGTCATCATATCGTTCTACCCTCAATTTGCAGTACACCCAGACCATGAAGCTACAGCAGAAGCAGTCGTGAGAACTGTGGGACGCATGAAGCCATCAGAAAGACCCCGTCTACAACTTGTTGCATTTAGTAATGATGCGCCTGAAAAATTGGGTGAACCTGACATTCTAAATGAGATCAGTGATTATAAAGAGGTAAAACTTCGCGCGTTTGAAGCACACGCATCTCAAACAGGACCATTCTTGAAACAACTTGCTACACCTGATGTTTCTGGAGAAGCGCAAAGCTTTTTAGAAGTTGAACCTTATTGGACTTATAACTTTGAATCTTAAGTGGAGGCAATATCATGACAGAATTTGATTTATCAACTCGAGAAGGTCGATGGAAACATTTTGGTTCAGTTGATCCAATCGAAGGTACAAAACCAACCGTTAAAGAAGAAATGAAAGATTTGCAAAGTACGAACAAAAACTACTTATTTGAAATTGAAGAAGTAGGTATTAAAAATCTTGTATATCCTGTATTAGTTGACCGTTTTCAAACAGCTGGAAACTTCAGTTTCTCAACAAGCCTTAATCAAGATGAAAAAGGTATAAATATGAGTCGTATTCTAGAAAGTGTTGAAAAACACTATGACAACGGCATTGAATTAGATTTCGATTCTTTGTATCGTCTTTTGCGTAGCTTACAAGAACGCATGGAACAAAATGCTGCTGGCGTTGATGTTTCAGCTAAATGGTTCTTTGATCGCTACAGTCCAATCACGAATATCAAAGCTGTAGGCCATGCAGATGTGACATACGGTATGGCGATAAACAAAGAAAATATTACAAGAAAAGAAATTACACTACAAGCTGCAGTTACAACATTGTGCCCTTGTTCAAAAGAAATCAGTGAGTACTCGGCGCATAACCAACGCGGTATCATTACCGTTAAAGCAATTTTGAATAACGAAACTATTTTAACAGATGACTACAAAGAAAAAATTTTAGATGCAATGGAAGCCAACGCAAGTTCTATACTTTACCCTATATTAAAACGACCAGATGAAAAAAGTGTCACAGAACGCGCTTATGAAAATCCGAGATTTGTTGAAGATTTAATTCGCCTTATCGCAGCAGATTTAGTCGATTTTGATTGGATTGAGGGCTTTGATATTGAGTGTAGAAACGAAGAATCTATTCACCAACATGACGCTTTTGCAAAAATAAAATATAGAAAATAGTAATTATAACTATAAATTAACACAGCAAATCATCAAAAATAGGCTACTTAATTTCTAAATGATATAGAAGTTTAGTAGCCTATTATTTTTTATTCAATTTTTATTTTAATTTCAAAACATTCTCTCAACAATTAAACTTTCCATCCTTACTAAATAATGTTATTTTTCTCCAAATTCATTAGTTAAATTTGTAATAGTAAAATTTTAATGGTTCATTTAAAAATACCACCACTAAATATATCCATCTACAACTAATTATAAAATAATGTATATTAACTGTTAAATTTTATTAATGTTCTATATACAATTTTCATATTAAAATAATTACAGTAGTAGTTTATAATTAATTTTTATTTTGATGTAAGTGGTGAAACCAATAAAATGGATGATACTTTTAAAATAAAACATGCGCAGTATGGCTCTATAAGCCAATTAAGCAGACCTCATTTTCTACATATTTTTTTAGTAACAGAAGGAGAATTTGTGGCTTTGAAAAACACTACTTTCCATCATTTTAAAGTAGGTGACATATTTCATATCCACGACTATGAATCCATTAAACAAATCTCTTTTAACGGTAGTTTAATCTGTCTTTCACTAAATAATTTTTACTATTATCAATACTTCCAGCAACTAAATTTTAACACGTTTAAACATATATCGTTAAAAAAAGAGATACGCCTCAAATTATTAGATATAATTGATACGATTCAACATCAATCTATAACCAATCCGAACAATGCCATTAAAGATTTAATTAAAAGTATAAAATATTCTGAGCATCAAAATTTTCAAAGTTCTGAATTACAATGCAGTTATAAAACATCTTTAATTAAAGATGTCGTACAATATGTTAATACGCATTTAACGACTAAAATTACCTGCAAAGAAATTGCTAATTATTTTTTTGTAAATAATAGCTTTTTATCAAGAGAATTTTCAACATTGATGAACTGTAAGTTATCTCAATATATTACGTCATCTAAAATTCATGCTTCCATATGTGATTTGCTTAATGGTGATCATTTAAACATTGTTCAACAACGCTATGATTTTCGTAGTCAAAATGAATATTGTTATCTGTTCAATAATGTTATTGGTTGCCAACCTTCTGATTTTAAATACCATAAGAAACTAGTCAGTAATTCAACATTTAAAATTCTATTTCTATCAACAATTTCAATTTAACGCATAAAAGCAAAATATTAAAAGTGTGGTGACAATATGAATACAATTATTTATGAAGAAAAAAGAGGATTGATTAATAAAGTAGTGAAACAAAATTTGAATCTTACGATTTCTGAGGTAATCATTTTGGATAAATTGCTCTATCTTAATAAGAATAAAATAAATGCCATTGAATTAAAAAAGTTATTACAAGTCCAAAATTCACCTGTTTCTTCACAAATCAACCATTTTATCGAACTTAACCTTTTAAAAAAATCTCGAGATCAATCTGATGAAAGATGTATTTATTTGCATGATATCAAGTTAGAAGAAATTAAACAGCTGATTGAACAGTATCATTTAATAGTTAATTCAATACTTCACAGTACTGCCTAATTAAACCTCAGCAACATAAGAGCGCATATGAAATCAAAGTAATGTTTGATTTCATATGCGCTCCAAAACCCTTTAGATTATGTACATAGTGAGATACAACTTGCATCGTAACCCCTATTCAAAAATGACTTCACATTATTTCAAGTGTTCATACGGACTATTTTTCACAAATGAAATAATTTGATCCACAAATAGTCTTGAACGTAATTGAAACTCCTCGTTATCCAAGTAATACGTGCCATCATCTAATTTATTATAGTCTGTATCATGCGTCGCAATCTGCGTTGGTACTGCGATTCCGAGTAATGAACGTACTATCAAACGTAAATGAGACAATGGTTCAGAGCTTACAATTCCACCACTGTTACCGATTAATCCAACTGGTTTCATTTTAAAATCATCCATTGTTAAATGATCCAATGCATTTTTTAAAATACCAGAATATGACCCATGGTAGTTTGGTGTTCCTAATATAAAGAAATCTGCATTTCGCGCTTTCGTTTGTAATAATGTTAAATTATTTTTATACACTTCACTTGGTGAAGAAACGCCAGAGACATCCAGTTGATGAATTGGGTGTTCCGCTAGATCAAAGATCTCAACCTCAAAATATTGGTCTTCAAAATGACCTTTTAAATAATGAGCTAAAGCATTTGTATGCGAGCCCATTTTAGCACTCCCTATTATGATTAATCCTTTCATTTATCCTTTCACCTCATGCTATGATTTGTTATTTTCTCTAAGTAGTTTCATTATCGCTTTACCAACACCACTTTGTTCATTAGAGTCAGTTTCATATTTTGCGATTGCTTTAACTTCTGGAGCTGCATTCTCCATTGCAACTGAATAACCGACGCGTTCCAACATTGAAACATCATTCATATTATCACCGATTGCCATAACATTTTCCATATCAATATTTAGACGCTCTACAATCGTGTTTAAAGCAATACCTTTTTGTGCATCTGAATGCGTAATTTCTATATTTCCGCGTGATGAAGAAGAAATTGCCAAACTTTCTGATTTTGCTAATGTTTCACTTACTCGATCAATTTTTTCTAAATCACTATCAAAAGCTAATATTTTCATCACAATTTCACCAGGTGTATCTTGAATTTTGTCATAATTCTCAACTACTTTTAATGTACCGTTATCTATACGTTTTTGAATGCCACTTTTAATTTTTTCTACATCTGCTTCTTGACCAGCACGTTGTGCAATATCAATATAAATCTCTAAGTCTCGTAATGGATTCTCAGTATAGATTCCTAAGTTTGTATACACTTGATAGAAAATGTTTTCTTTATTTAATTCTACCGTAATGCGATTTATGAGTTCTCTATTTAAATTTGAAGTGCTCATAATATTAAATGATTCGTCTCTGACTTCTGCACCGTTCAAACAAATATATGGCACTTTTAAGTCTGTTTGATTGATTGGTGCATTTGCTTCATAAAATGCCCGACCAGTAGCAATGACTACAGTTATGCCTTGTGATTGTGCATATTTGATAGCTTGGATATTTTCTTCTGATATTTCATGTGCAGCGTTCAATAACGTACCATCCATATCTGTTGCAATTAAATTTATCATTGATTTACCTCGTTTCTACTTTATCTCAAAACACCGATTGAATACTCATTTACAAATTGCCATAATTTTGTAACACATTTCATATTTTACCAAATGTTTCACTATTTGTATTATCCTCTGTTCGTATGATTTTCTTTTTTTGTCTAATATCTTTAAAAAATGTCTTCAATAAATGGCTACATTCCTCTGCTAATACACCTGTAGTAACTTTGGCCCGATGGTTAAATCGCGATTCTTGCAACAGATCCATCAAACTACCTGCGCAACCACCTTTTAAGTCTTGTGCACCATAGATTACTTCGGGAATACGACTCATGACGATTGCACCTGAACACATTACACAAGGTTCCAAAGTAACATAAAGTTTACAGGACGCTAACCTCCAACTATTAAGCTGTTTTGCAGCTTTTTGAATCGCAATATGTTCAGCATGTGCAGTAGGATCTTGAGTGGATTCTCGTAAATTGTGCGCTCGTGAAATAACTTCATTATCTTTCACGACAATAGCTCCAATTGGTACTTCTCCAATAGCACCAGCTTTCCGCGCTTCTTCTAGCGCAATTTTCATATAAAATTGGTCAGTATACATGTGTCTATCACCTCACATATGGTACAATATTTATTGTCTATTTTAACATTGGAGCGGTAAAAACATGAAAAAACAATTTATTGCTGTTGAAGGGCCGATTGGCGTCGGTAAATCTTCATTAGCACATAAACTTAGCCAGACTTTTAATTATTATGAAGAAAAAGAAATCGTAAATGAAAATCCTTTTCTATCCGATTTTTATGAAGATATTTCCAAATGGAGTTTTCAAACAGAAATGTTCTTTTTATGTAATCGTTACAAACAATTTCAAGATCTTGAAGCAATTTCTACAGGTATTGTAAGTGATTACCATATTTATAAAAATAAAATATTTGCAAATAATACTTTAACACCTTCTGAATTCAATAAATTTTCTAGAATTTATGATATTTTAACTGAAGATTTAGAAATGCCAAATGTGATTATCTTTCTAGATGCAGATTTAGAAATATTGAAAAAGCGTATCGCGTTACGTAATCGTAGCTTCGAACATCAGATTGAAGACGACTACTTACTTAATTTAAAACGTGATTACAATGCTTATTATCGTTCGTTAAAAGCAGATGGTGAAAGTGTCATTCGAATAGATACGACTGATTTAGATTTTATGAAGCAAGAAAATGATTATAATTATATTTTAGATTTAGTGCAACCATTGATTGGAGGAAAAGATGATGAATAAATACGGTATCCCTCAAGATGCTGTGATAACAATCGCTGGTACAGTCGGCGTTGGAAAATCAACATTAACGAAAGCATTGGCACAAAGATTAAATTTCAAAACATCATTTGAAAATGTAGATCACAATCCTTATCTAGATAAGTTTTATCATGATTTTGAACGTTGGAGCTTTCATCTACAAATTTATTTTTTAGCAGAGCGCTTCAAAGAACAAAAACGTATGTTTGAATATGGCGGCGGCTTTATCCAAGATCGCTCTATATACGAAGATGTTGATATTTTTGCTAAGATGCATGAAGAACAAGGGACAATGAGTCCAGAAGACTTCAACACATATTCCGAACTATTTAATGCTATGGTCATGACACCATACTTCCCAAAACCAGATGTACTTATCTATTTAGAATGTGATTATGATGAAGTGATTGATCGCATCAAACAACGTGGTCGACAAATGGAAATTGAAACAGATCCAGAATATTGGAAAAAATTATTCAAACGATATGAAGATTGGATTAGTGAATTCAATGCGTGTCCAGTTGTAAGAGTGAACATCAATGAATATGATTTACATGCAGATCCAGAATCACTAAATCCTGTTATTGATAAAATCCGTCACATTATTGAAACTTATAGAAATGTAGATCAACGATAATACGTTTGTTGCTTAAAACATTTGCAAAATCAAGAATAGTACCATATAAAACAGATTTTGTAATGTAGAATAAAATGCAGGACAACAATATCTTTTGAAAGAAATCAATTCTTTCCTGCACGCACCATCAAGTTAACCCATTACCTGAGCCATTGCTCATGCATAAGTCCCACTAACCCAACAAGTTGGGAAGTGCTTTAAAGGTTTACTTGAGCTTTCGCTCATGCATAAGTCCCACTAACCCAGCAAGTTGGGAAGTGGTTTAAAGGTTTACCTGAGCTTCTGCTCATGCATAAGTCCCACTAACCCAACTAGTTGGGAAGTGCTTTAAAGGTTTACTTGAGCTTCTGCTCATGCATAAGTCCCACTAACCCAACAAGTTGGGAAGTGCTTTAAAGGTTTACTTGAGCTTCCGCTCATGCATAAGTCCCACTAACCCAACAAGTTGGGAAGTGTTTTAAAGGTTTACTTGAGCTTCTGCTCATGCATAAGTCCCACTAACCCAACAAGTTGGGAAGTGGGACTTTATTCAATATGTTTACGATAAATAATCTTTTCTATCTCGTCTTCATCTACATACTTACTATAATAATATTCATCAGTTTGGTCGAGACCAAATGTACTTGCTTTATCTTCGTCTTCAGTACCTATATATAATTGCCCCTCTAAGTCTTGATATAAATCAAAAATAGCACCACTATATCTCGCTTCTTGATATAGTTCATAAAGTTCATCAACATCATCTCTCGCTACATGTTTATAATATAATGTATGTGCAGCGTGACGATGCGTTTGTGCTTCAAAACCATGTTCCGTAGCTCGTTCATCCTCAGTGACTAACAATACTTCATTACTTACAATTTCTACAACTTTATATGTTTCACCGCGATAATTTGCATATCTTCCATCAATCATTCAACCACCTCGTTTACGTTTTTTTACAAATAGAGACTAAGACATAATGGATTCGTGCCAGCCCAATCCCATATTGACAGTAGGTGATTGAACTGAAAATGCGCTTTAAATCAAGTTTTTTCAATTCTAGCCATACTTGCCAAGGTGGAACGACGAAATCTATTTAATAAAATTAGATTTCTGTCCCGCTCCTATATTTTGTGGATTAGTCCTATTATTATAATATGTCCACTACACTATTTGCAGTTTCAAAAATATAATCCGCTTTAGTAAATGATTCTTTTAAACCAACACCTGTTAAAACTGCAACTTTCAACCCTAATTTAGCATTGATGCCAGTTTGGATATCATTCGCAGTATCACCGATAATGGCTACATTTTCAGGTTCTACATCATATCTATAAAAAAGTGGATTTAGCACTTCAGGATTTGGTTTTTCAACGGCATCCGCTTCAGTAGAAATCACA
Source organism: Staphylococcus sp. GDY8P119P (assembly GCF_017892075.1). Classification (NCBI taxonomy): domain Bacteria; kingdom Bacillati; phylum Bacillota; class Bacilli; order Caryophanales; family Staphylococcaceae; genus Staphylococcus; species Staphylococcus sp. GDY8P119P. The sequence continues at coordinate 85,025 of NZ_JAESKJ010000006.1, read as the reverse complement.
ATATCGAAGTAATGGTCGAATTGCGTGTATTCCAAGAATTGTTCTACCCCTCTTTTAGAATCACTTGTCACAATACCTAGTTTGTAACCTCTTTGCTTTAACGTATCTAATGTTTCACTGATGCCTTCAACTAAAACATTTTCTGGCACCCTATTATCGACGAGCACTTGACTTCTTTGTTGAGCCCAACTTGTTACATCTTGATTTGCAATTTTACAAAATGCCTCAATCATTTCATCTAATGCGCCTGAAGCCATAATCGTACCTGGTTGAATTTCACCATCTATAACACCTAAATACGCGTAACCTTCATTTATATCGTCAATTGCATCCTTATATGTTGCCATAAAATCATCAACGAGTTGCAATCCGATTTTCATCCAACTGCGATCAAAATATATGATTGTGCCATCTTTATCAAATAATATCCATTCCATGTTTTAAACAGCTCCTATATTTAACAATATGTATCCCTCAACTTACTACTTAATTTTAATATAAAAATCGTTCTTAAAACAAATAACTCAACTAACATACCGATTGTGAACACCGTTTAAAATCCTAATATTTAGGTTATGAGATATAGTAATACCTATAAAAGAGGTGAAAAGTTTGGCGCCTAACCCTAATGTTAAAATTGAAACCATTTCTTGCGACAGTGATGATTCAATTCCCAATAACCCTAAATATGCCGTGCTGCTATATAAAAATGTAATCAAACAAGAAGAAAGACCTCTAAATACTTTAAATAAAAACAATTGGTCAAACGCTTGGCGTAGCGACATATTTCCAATACATCATTATCATAGCAATACACATGAAGTCCTAATTGTCGTTTCAGGAAATGCCATCGTACAACTAGGTGGTGAATTGGGGCCTCATGTAGATATTCAGCAAGGCGATGTCATTATCATACCAGCTGGTTATGGTCATAAACGAGTTCACAGTTATCATAATTTTGCAGTAATAGGTGCCTATCCAAATGGTCAAGATTATGATTTTTGTACTGGAAACCCTGACGAATGGCCACAAAATATAGAGAACATCAAAAATGCAAGTTTACCTGACACAGATCCAATATATGGCAAGGATGGCCCGCTATTTAAATATTGGCATTAAGTTAAACCATCGCAGACTGTCTGTTAATAGTTTTCAACAAAAAAGAAGGAGCAAGACGCTGAAATCTTTAGTAACGTGAGATTTCTGACTTGCTCCTTTTATTGTGCTGTTTATTGTTATCTTTTGGGGAGAAATTTAATATCTTGGTACGACTACTCTCCAACCATTCGGATCCTCAAGCTTACCACTTTGAATACCAACATAATGATCATATAAATTTTGAGTTACTTCTCCTGTTTCATTATTATTAATAACGATTTCAGTATCGCCGTATTTTAATTGACCAACTGGTGAAATCACCGCTGCTGTTCCAGTACCGAACACCTCAGTCAATTCACCATTATGATGCGCTTCAATCAATTCATCGATAGATACACGACGTTCTTCTACCTCATAACCTAAGTTTTGCGCTAATTCAATAACTGTTTTTCGTGTGATACCTGGTAAAATACTACCATTTAATGCAGGTGTTACCACTTTTCCATTTTCTACAAAGAAGATATTCATACTGCCGACTTCTTCCACATATTTCTGCTCTACACCATCTAACCATAGTACTTGGTCATAGCCTTGTGCTGATGCATTTGTTTGTGCTAAAAGGCTAGCCGCATAGTTACCAGCTACTTTTGCATGACCAACACCACCACGGACTGCACGTACATATTCATCTTCTACATAAATTTTTGTCGGATTTAAAGAGTCACCACCGTAATAAGAACCTGAAGGTGATAAAATAATTAATAATTTATATGAATATGAAGGTCGTACACCTAAAATACCTTCTGTAGCAAATACATATGGTCGTATGTATAATGATTGGCCTTCTCCTTCTGGTACCCAATCACGTTCAATATCTACTAATTGTTTTAAACCTTCTAATAACGTATCTTCATCAACTTGAGGCATATCTAGACGTGCTAAAGAATTGTTAATACGTTTAAAATTTTCAGATGGACGGAATAAATCTACTTCGCCGTCATGTTTATAAGCTTTCAATCCTTCGAATACTGCTTGTCCATAATGTAATACTTGGGCCGCTGGAGAAAGTTCAATCGGTCCATAAGGCACAATTTTCAAATCATGCCATCCTTGATCAGTATCGTAATCGAAACTTAGCATATAATCTGTGAAATATTCCCCAAATCCTAAATTACTTGGATCTGGTTTTTCTTTAAGGCTTTCACGCTGTATCAATTTTATTTTTTCTGACATGACTGTTTCCTCCAATGTTCTATTAATAACTAATACATTAAATTATACCAATCAGAATAGTTTCATTCAATAATTTTCAAAAAATTTAAAAAATAACAACATCTTTGATTAAACTAATTAAACTAATTGATTCAAGTGTAACATCATATAAAAGATAATACATAGATGTCACTGATTAAAGCATGAACGTTCACATCATTTGAGATACTACGGAAATCGATATTGATATATCATAATCTATTAATATTAGTAACTAAGTTCAAAATTTTCATTGATATTGTGTAGTGAACGATAGGAAAAAGGCTTTTTTGAGTATTAAAAGCTGTGCAAAGCTATTGTACAACACTGACACTCAAGGAACGTCATAACTGCAAGATTATATGGCTAAACCATATATCAGACAAGAAGCATTCACGTACATAATGATATAATTTCAAATATAAAAAGCGCTAATCCATAGTGAATTAGCGCCCTTACTTTTTAAAATTTTATGCCTTACTCGCTTGTCATCGATTATTTCAAAAGTAATTATCTTACTTTATCTTTATTTGAGATTTCTTTAAGCATAACTTCTGTCATTTTAGTCAAATCATATTTAGGATTAAAGCCCCACTCTGCTCTAGCACAACTTGTATCAATACTATTTGGCCAACTGTCAGCAATACCTTGTCTGTCTGGGTCAACTTCGTAATTTAATTTAAAATCTGGGTAATGCTCTTGAATTGCCGCTTTGACCATTTCTGGTTCAATGCTCATCGCACTCAAATTATAGGCGTTACGATTAATTAATTTTACGCCGTCCGCTTCCATTAACTTGATAATAGCGTCAATTGCATCTTCCATATACATCATATCCATAAATGTATCTTTAGCAATATAGCTTGTATACTGACCTTCACGAACTGCTTTAAAATAAATATCTACTGCATAATCTGTTGTACCGCCACCAGGCTCTTTAATATGTGATATTAATCCAGGGAATCTAACACTTCTTGTATCTACACCAAATTTATCAAAGTAATATTGGCATAATAGCTCACCAGCAACTTTGTTAACGCCATACATAGAAGTTGGTCGTTGAATCGTAACCTGTGGTGTGTTCACTTTCGGTGTTGAAGGACCAAAAGCTCCAATTGAACTTGGTGTAAAGAACTGTAAGTCATATTCTCGAGCTACTTCTAATGCATTTAAAAGACCACCCATATTTAAATCCCATGCAAATTGTGGATTTTTTTCAGCTGTTGCAGATAATAATGCCGCCATATGCATAAATGTATCTGGTTTAAAAGACTCAACAATTTCCGTCATTCTGTTTTTATCTGTAACATCTAAAATTTCAAATGGTCCATTAGCAATCGCCGAACCTGTTTCTGGCTCTCTAATATCTGTGGCAAGTACATTATCATTGCCATATAACGCTCTACATTTTACTACGAGCTCAGTACCAATTTGACCTAAAGCACCTGTAATCATTATCTTTTTCATAATCAAAAACTCCCTTGTTTATTACAGAAATCGTAATGTATTTTCGTAGTGGACAAAAATCTATCATTTACAAACATTGTACTATAAAAGCGCTTTTTTGTATACTACGCGTGTACATGAATCAACTAATTATATTTTACGATATTGTCGTTGTAAGCTAATGATTGTTAAGCTTTTGACTTCTCGCTATATAGGAAAATTTTATAATATATAGATTTTGACATTTCTTTGGTAATTTGATATAAAACAAACAAATACAATATGTGGAGATGATGATATGTTGCATAACAATGCTTCATTATTAATACAAAGCAATTACTGTCTATAGTATGATGCTTTGTTTAAAATTTCTTTTCACAAAGCATCTTTTGCTTTTAAGAATTATAATGTGAAAGGAATTTAAAAAAATTGGAAAAACAAATTTATCCATATCAATTTAACTATATTAAAGAACGAATCGCACATTTACTTAATGCTTATAAATCAGTAAATGACTTAAATACAATTGCTTCTATAAAAGAAACAACTAAAATAGACATTTATCAGCAGTTTCATCAAACAGATGATACGTTGACTGAAGCGATTGAAAAATTAATGAACATACGTATTACTAAAGTACAAGTAGATAAAATATTAGAAACTTTACAGACATACGTTATACCCTTTGAACACCCTTCAAAAAAACAAGTCGAAAAAACTTTTCGTAAAATTAAAAAGCTTAAATCACCGCTTATTAGTGATGAAATTCTATTGGAAAGTACTTATATCGGATGGAACGATATCGCTTCAAACAGAAAATTTATCATCTATTATAACGAGCAAGGAACTTTAACAGGTTTTTATGGCGACATTGCTAACCAAACCGTTAAGGGCTATTGCGCAATTTGTAATAAAGAATCTAATGTCGCTCTATTTATGCGTAAAACACGTACTTCTGGTGATGGACAATATACCAAAAAAGGTGACTATATTTGTTTTGACAGTATCAAATGTAATCAACAATTGTCGGATATTACACAATTTTATCAATTCGTCGATAAAATCCACTCATAATTTTTATAGTTCCGCTAGTATGATCATTATGTTAGTACTTTAACTTCAAAATACAAAGGTTTACTTGAGCTTCCGCTCATGCATAAGTCCCACTAACCCAACAAGTTGGGAAGTGTTTCAAAGGTTTACCTGAGCTTTCGCTCATGCATAACTCCCACTAACCCAACAAGTTGGGAAGTGCTTTAAAGGTTTACCTGAGCTTCCGCTCATGCATAAGTCCCACTAACCCAACAAGTTGGGAAGTGTTTCAAAGGTTTACCGGTTTACCTGAGCTTCCGCTCATGCATAAGTCCCACTAACCCAACAAGTTGGGAAGTGCTTTAAAGGTTTACTTGAGCTTCCGCTCATGCATAAGTCCCACTAACCCAACAAGTTGGGAAGTGGGACTTTAATTTTTCAAATACTCAATAAAAGTACGAATGGTTTGTTCGTTCACGCGATCAACATTTGTTAAAGCTGTAAAATATATATAATAATCAAATGGTGAGCCAATGGGGAGCATCTCAATCAAACCATTAAGTATGAACGGGTCATCTTCTAGCATCAAACTCGATACAATACTTACACCCAACCCCTCGGAAACTGTTTTAATCAATACACTCGGATTATTCGTTCTAAACACAATTTTTAATGGACCATTTTCATCTTCAAATGCTTTAAAATTATTATGATAAAAATTGCGATCATACAAGACAAAAGGAAATTGTTTAATTGATTCCATTTCAACCATGCTTTTTAATGATAGTTTAGATTTTTTAGGTACAATTAATTTAAAGTCAGTAGATAAATTCAATGAATGTGGGACGATGTGATGACTAAAAGTTTCATTTTCAGTTTTTCCTATAAGCCCGATATCAATCTCATTATTTTCAATCATTTTTATAATTTCTTGTCTATCACTTTCAAATACTTCTACGTCAATATGCGCATAGTCTTTTTTAAAATTTGATAAAGCTTTTGGCACAATTTTATTAAATAAGGTTGGTATCGTCGCTATTTTCAATGAACCTTTGATATTACTATGCAATGCCTCTACTTCCGATAATAAACTCGTCTGAGCTTCTAAAATATCTATAATTAAAGGTATAAGTCGCTTTCCAACTTCCGTTGGCAATGTCCCTTTACGTGAACGATTAAAAATTTTATACCCTAACTCTGACTCTAAATTAGCAATAGACTGACTCATCGCTGATTGGCTAATATGCATTGCTTCCGAAGCGTGAACAATAGATTCTAACTCATAAATCTTTTTAACATACGATAATTGTTCAAAATTCATTGTATCCTCCTTATATCAGTAAAGCTTATGTAAACTTAAAAAATTCTAATTATACATTAGTATACATTATCTATTATAATAAATGATGAGTGAAAAAATTTATATTAAAGGACGGTATTAAATATGTACGATAAACTCTGGTCAAAAGATTTTATCTTCATTACAATGACAAACTTTTTAATGTATTTAATCCATTATACATTAATCGTAACTGTCACTATATTTACAATTGATAAATACCACGCTTCAGAAAGTATGGGTGGTTTAGCAGCTGGTATATTTATCATCGGTATGTTATTTGGACGCTTAGTTTCTGGCAGAATCATCGATAATCTGCAGCCTAAAAAAGTATTAATATATGGTATTATTTTCTCAATTATTACAGTTGGCTTATACTTTGCAATCAACAGTCTTCTTATATTAATGATCGTAAGATTACTGCATGGTATTGCTTTTGGTTTATCGTCAACTGCAACTGGAACCATTTCATCTAGAATTATTCCAGATAAACGAAAAGGTGAAGGTATCGGTTATTATGCATTAAGCGTAACGACCGCTTCAGCAATCGGACCATTCACTGGTATTATATTAAATCAAAGATTTGGTTTTGAATCTATTTTTATCGTTAGCTTGGCAGTCATTATTTTTGCTTTTGTTATCTCATTGTTTATCAATGGGTTACCAAAAGCAGAACCGTCAACAACAGACAATGATTCCAAGGAAAAAGGACTTAGTGCTTATATCCAAAAAGAAGCATTACCAATATCTGTTGTAATCATATTCGTTGGTATCGCTTATTCTAGTGTACTATCATTTTTAACTGTTTATACAGAACAAATCAATCTTGCTACGGCATCTAGTTTCTTCTTTATTGTATATGCAGTAAGTACATTTGTTACACGTCCGTTTACTGGAAAAATTTATGATCATTACGGTGAAAATAAAGTGATGTATCCAGTATTAATTAGTTTCATGCTTGGACTTATACTTTTAAGCGCAACACACACAAGTTTATTATTGCTTATTTCAGCAATTTTCATTGGCGTTGGATATGGTACTATCATTCCAAGCGCACAAGCCATTGCTATACAACAGTCTCCAGTTAAAAAAATTGGACTCGCGACTTCTACTTTCTATATGTTTGCAGATTTCGGCGCTGGTATAGGACCATTTATTTTAGGTGTGATTATTCCAATTATGGGTTATCGTAACCTATATATCACCATGGCTGCGCTCGTTATTTTATCAATTGTACTTTATTTCCTATTACATGGAAAAAAATCAGCTAAAAACAACAATTATTAATATAATCATTTATAATCTAATCATCTAAATGTGGATGTAACAAAATTTGTCATCTACCATATACTTGTATCACATTAATAAGGCAAGCAAACGAAAACGAACTGTCGTTTGCTTGCCTTATGTTTTGGAAGCATTTTTAATGCCTTTCACTTTAAATCACAGCTAAGCTGGCTTCAATTTCAGTTTTTTTCGCATCAAAATCACAATCCTGTTGTGATAATGGCTTGCCTGTTTCGGCAATACTTTTGATACTTTCGGTTTGGAATTGCCAACCAGCAAAATCTAATGTAATATGTGGAAATTCAAAAGGTAAATATTCATAAAAAATGAGTTCTACATATGATTGATGTTCAAATAATTCAAATTTCACTTTTCCAATATCCCATGTAAAACCAATCGTTTTATTTGGTTCGAAATGTGTAATACGCATTTCTAAATCTTCACTATCGTCTAAGTGAAACAACATTTTCCCGCCTTCTATTCGTTCTTGAAATGACAACTGCGGAAACCATTGTTGTATCCCTTCTGTAGTACTTAAATAATCAAAAATACGATGTACGTCACTCTTAATTTTCAAATTTATTGTTTGATAAACGCCTGATTTATCTTTAGCATACTGTATTGCCATTTTCCCCCTCCTAAAAATAGGAATATAACCTATCAGTAATCATTACTTTGGTTATATTCCCTAAAATTGTTTTTATTATACTTTTTCTTTAACTTGTGATTGAATCGCTCTTTCTTTTTTCGTGTAATTAAAATAGATAAGCCCCAGTAAGATAAACCATATTGGTGATAATACAACACCCATTCTTGTGTCAGGTACAATAAATAATATCAACAACACAAAGACAAAGAATAATTGTACAAATCTTGCAGTGTGAATACCACCTGGTAACTTAAACTGACTTTCTTTGTGATGGTTAGGATTTGATTTCGCATATTTTGCATACGCATGCATGATGAACATCCATACAACAACTAACAAAATAGTTGAAATTGCCGTTACATAGAAAAATACTTGAGTCGCATTTGGAATAAAATAATTTAACAGTACAGTTATAGACAGTAATGCACAAGTGACAAGTATTGCAACAAAAGGGACACCTCTATGATTCGTCTTCATTAGCAAATGGTGTGTTTGACCTTTTTCTGATAGTCCAAATAGTATTCTACTATTCGCAAAAATACCACTATTACAAGCTGATGATGCTGCAGTAAGTACTACAAAATTGATTAAACCAGCCGCAAATGGTACGCCTATTAATGCGAATAAGCTAACAAATGGACTATTGTTCGGATCTATATCTTGCCAAGGAATAATTGACATCATAACTGCTAAGGCACCTACATAAAATAATAAAATACGTATAGGCACACTATTGATTGCTTTAGGTATCGTCTTATGTGGATTTCTCGTTTCACCTGCTGTAATACCTAGAATTTCTATACCTGTAAATGAGAAAACAACCATTTGAAATGACATAAAGAAACCTGAAGCACCATGAGTAAATAATCCACCATTACTATAAATATTAGATATACTCGTTTTTCCAAATGGCGTTTGGATCGCAAATATAATCATCACTACACCTACAATTATGAGTGCTAGTATAGTCACAACTTTAATAATGGCAAACCAAAATTCTAACTCACCAAACATTTTCGTACTCGTTAAGTTGAAAGTCATGAGTATCAAGATACAAGCTAATGATGTAATCCAATTTGGTAAATCTGGAACCCAATATTCTACATATTTAGCAACAGCTGTAATTTCTGCCATACCTGAAGTTATCCATGTTAACCAGTACGTCCATCCTGTTACAAAACCAGCAAAAGCTCCAATTTGATCATGAGCTATATCTGCAAATGTTTTGTATTTCGTATTAGCAAGTAACATTTCCCCCATTGCGCGCATAAATAAAAATAAAACAAAACCTACAATTATGTAAGTGAGTAATATCGATGGTCCAGTCAAACTGATAGACTGACCCGCCCCTAAAAATAGGCCAGTACCAATGGCGCCACCAATAGCAATAAGTTGAATGTGTCTATTGCTTAACTCTCTGTTTAATTTATTTGTCATAAATTTGCTCCAATTCCTTTGTTTTAAAACATAATCAACATATAGAACTTAAAATCATACCCCTTAATTTCAAATTGCAAAATACTATAAATCAAAAATGTTTGATTGTATAATATTATTTTTTTCTGAAAATTACAACTATTCTTCAAAATTATTTTAAATAAAAATGTGTTATTACACTATTGTTTTATTTATACCATAAAGTTTATTAGTAATTTACTATTTTATTTATTTTTACTTTCATTGTACATCATGATATTTACGTTCTATATCTTTGTTGTGTGCTAAAGTCTATGGTAATTGTAAATAATTCATATTAAAAAAGTATGTCTCTTAATGCTTCACAGCTATAATAAAGTAGTTACATTATGGCATAGTTCTTAACTCAGATAGACAAGTCACAGTACAATGTGTAACAAAAAATATAGCCTTTCTAATAGATATACATGTATTTAATCATTACTATCCATTTACTCATCCCTATAAATCGATTGTAACTATAAACGATTACTCATATTTAAGTAACATTAAATTTTACTATCTACAACATCATATACCTTTCTATATCTATTAATTTTTCAGTATAATTAATCAATTATACGACGCTGTTTTTCAACACTATAAGCAATAACTTAAAGTTCTCGGCTATAATCACCCCCTATCTAAGCATAAAACTAGACAATTTCTCTCCAAAAAATCATATATTTTTTATTAATTGAATTTTCAAACTTTTATAAAAATTCAGTCATTATGTATTGATTTTATATCTTATTATCGATAACATTTATATATAAGTAACTTATAAGTATTGAAGTAATGATAGAGGAGATAAACATGACAGAAAACAATAACTTAGTAACTTCGACTCAAGAAATTATGAAAGAAGCCTTACATAAATTAGGGTTTGACGATGGTATGTATGAACTTGTCAAAGAGCCTTTAAGATTTTTAGAAATACGAATTCCTGTACGTATGGATGATGGCACTGTTAAAACTTTTAAAGGCTATCGTGCACAACACAATCAAGCCGTAGGACCTACCAAAGGTGGTATCCGCTTCCATCCTGATGTGAATGTTGAGGAAGTGAAAGCATTATCCATGTGGATGACAATGAAGTGCGGCATCACAAACTTACCTTTTGGTGGTGGTAAAGGTGGCGTCATATGTGATCCAAGAGAAATGAGTAATTTAGAACTAGAACGTTTATCACGTGGTTATGTTAAAGCTATTTCACAATTTGTAGGACCTGCCAGTGATATTCCAGCACCAGATGTTTATACAAACCCACAAATCATGTCTTGGATGATGGACGAATACAGTAAAATCAACCGCTCAAATGCATTTGCATTTATTACAGGCAAACCGCTTTCATTAGGTGGTTCACAAGGACGTAATCGAGCCACAGCGCTAGGTGCTGTAATCACAATTGAAGAAGCTGCGAAACATCGAAATATTAATATCGAAGGTTCTCGTGTAGCGATTCAAGGTTTTGGCAATGCCGGAAGTTTTATTGCTAAAATTTTGCATGATAAAGGGGCTAAAATTGTCGCGATATCGGAAAGTCGAGGCGCTTTATATAATCCTGAGGGGCTCGATATTGAACATCTTCTAGCATTAAAAGAGCAACATGGTCGTGTAACACCATTATTTGAAGACGTCATTCCTAATGAAAAATTATTTGAACTCGACTGCGACATTTTGATTCCTGCTGCACTATCTAATCAAATTACAGAAGCAAACGCCCATTTAATTCAAGCTAAGATTGTGGCAGAAGCAGCTAATGGTCCTACGACACAAGAAGCGACTAAAATATTAACCCACCGTGACGTTTTAATCATACCAGATGTACTTGCTAGTGCAGGTGGTGTAACAGTGTCTTACTTCGAATGGGTGCAAAATAATCAAGGCTATTATTGGTCGGAAGAAGAAATCATCACGAAACTTGAAGAAAAAATGGTTGAAGCATTTAATAAAATTTATGATTTAGCAGAAAATAGAAAAATGGATATGCGTTTAGCAGCTTATGTTGTAGGTCTAAAACGTACGGCTGAAGCAACGCGTTTCCGTGGTTGGGCATAATACTTTATTCCCTATTCCATGTTGCAAAAAGCTGATTCAAATTTGAATCAGCTTATTTTTTATACATTAATTTTCACACTCAGACTAAATTTCTATATAAAAATACTTTCCTATTAAAATATTTACATTTTCAAAAGGTTTAAAAATAGAATTTTCTGAATTTATTTGAAATAAAAAATTATCCAATATATACTTATTTACAACAAAGGGGAGGTTATACAATATGAAAAACAATATTTATGGTAATGTACCATGCTTTTTATATAGTAAAAATCTCACATCTACAGATAATTTAGATACAGATGTCATAATTTATGGTGCGCCTTTTGAAGGTGAAAGCACTTGGGGTGACTATACTGGCGTTGAGTTAGGTCCAAAGCAAATTAGAGTTTGCTCAGCACGTTACAGTCAATATTTACCAGAATTAAACCATATTGATATTAGTGAACATTTAACAATGGGCGATGTAGGTGATGTGCCTTTTGTTGCGCACAATAATCAACAAAGCTACGAAAACATTGAAAAATTCACTAAAAAGCTATGGGAAAGCGAGAAATTTTTAGTTGGTTTTGGTGGTGAACATGGTGTCACTTACCCTATTCTGAAGTCACTGGCGGAAACGGGTAAAAAAGTGGGCATTATACATTTGGATGCGCATTATGATAACATGCCCGATTATGAAGGAGAACCCTACGCACGTAACACTCCATTCATGAGACTATATGAAACAGATGGTATACGTAATGAAAGTATCATTCATACAGGTATTCATGGTCCTAGAAACAAACCAGAAACAGGCCGTTACGCTCAAGAAGCTGGTGCAGTAACACTTACGATCAATGATATTAGAGCTGCTAAGGATTTAAAACAATATGCTAGAGATATTTATGCACAGGCGAGTAAAGATGTAGATGTCGTATATTTAACCATTTGCAGTGATGTACTAGACTTTGCCTTCAATCCAGGTGGCCCAGTAGATGGCAATGGACTAAGTTCTTATGAGCTATTAACAATGATATATGAGTTTGGTGCATTAGGCTTATGTGGTATGGATTATGTTGAAGTTTACCCAATGCAAGACGCTAACCAGAACTCTGCCCACTTCGTTTCAACAGCTGTATTATATGTACTTGCGGGACATGTGAATTATTTAAATAACACAAAATAAATGAGGGGTGATGACATTGGTCAAAAATGTAAGGAAGATTATTAAATCTCTCGGTCCTGGTATGATTATCACCGCTTCATTTATAGGTCCCGGAACCGTTACAACGATGACACAAGGTGGTGCGGGGTTTGGTTATAGCTTGTTATGGGCTGTTGTATTCTCAATTGTTGCAACCATCGTACTCCAAGAAATGATTATTCGACTATCTCTTGTAACAAGAGAAGGTTTAGGCGAAGCGATACAAGAATTATTCGCTCATAAAGTAGGAAAACTAATTATTGTATGGTTTACATTAATAGCTGTAACCATTGGTTGTGCTGCTTACATCAGTGGCGATTTAATTGGAACTTCACTTGGTGCAGCATACCTATTAAATTTACCAGAAAACCTAGTAGCACCTGTCATCGGCTTTATTATTTTACTCATTGGGTTATTTGGTAATTATAAATTTTTAGAAAAAATAATGATTTTCCTGATGGTCATCATGGGCATTATCTTTATTACAACTATGATCGTCATTAAGCCTGATATTTTTGGTATTTTAAAAGGTGTATTTGTACCTACGATTCCGAACGGTTCTATAATAACTGTTATAGCATTAATTGGAACGACTGTAGTTCCTTATAATTTCTTCATTCACTCCACTGCGGTACACGAACGTTTTAATGGTATAAAAGAACTCAAATTTGCGCGTTGGGATACTATTATTTCGATTACTGTTGGTGGTATTATTTCAGCGGCTATTCTTATTGCTGCTGCCACATTAATTCGTGGTGACGAAGTCAAAAGTATTATACAGCTTTCTGGCCCACTCAGACCTGTTTTAGGCGATGCTGCCCCCTTTGCAATTAGCATCGGTTTGTTTGCAGCAGGGCTTTCATCTGCTATTGCTTCCCCTACTGGAGCGGCAGCTACAATAAGCAGCTTATTAGGGTGGAAAGGTGGCATGGAAAGCAAAAAATACAAGATTGTCTTTGCAGTCATTATCCTTATTGGTATTACAACATCCTCACTCGGATTTGAACCATTAGAAGTATTATTAGTGGCACAAGCCTTAAATGGTATTATTTTACCCATCGTTGCTATATTAATTTTTATTATCATCAACAAGAAAAATCTAATGGGCCGTTTTGTCAATAACATTTGGCTTAATATTATCGGTTTTGTTGTCGTTTTAATCGTTACTTTCTTAGGTCTTTATAGTCTAGTCGACGCAATTACTAGCTTTCTATCTTAAATAAAAAAGACGTATAGTCCAATTATATACAAAATTGGTTACTATACGTCTTTTATTTATGTTTTTAGTGATTACATTAAACGTTTTTCACTAAATTTATTATAAACCCATCTAACTAATAGCGCAGCACTGATAAACAGGCCGATATAACCGAATGTTTTAAACACGAAATTCACTAGATCGACAAAGCCAATAAAACTTAAGATAAACGCCACAATTAAAGAAATTGTTAATAGTGCAACATAACCTTTACTACTTGGTCGTGTAAATCTACTTAAAAATGGATACAACATACCGATACAGCTATTGAAAATAACACCTATCATCACCGCTGACATAAATATACCTATATAAGGGTGTATATCATTTGCCAATAATAATGTAGGAATGTCTACACTATTAGCGTTTTGGATATTAGCCATTAATCCACACGTCATAATTAATAACAATATACTAAAAGATAGGCCACCATAAAATGCTCCCCTGCGTGCTGTTTTATGACTCATAGCATCACTACCAACGATGGTTAAGAAACTAAAGCTATTGCCAATGATTAATCCTCCATAAACAATCGCATCCCACCACCATATGGAACTAGATGTTTTAGATGGTTTTGTGTAATGTTCTACCTCTGAAAATGGAATTGTAGGATTGATAATATTATAGCCCGCAATCACTAAAACTGCGATGACTAAAAATGGTGTCACTACACTTAGTATTGTCATGATTTTATTAAATCTAAGTTGTAGCACAATAAAAAGCAAAATTACAATTGCTAATGAACCTGTCCACATTGGAAGCCCAAATCCTTGATAAAGTGCAGAGCCGCCGCCCGCAATCATAACAACAGTTAAACCAAATAAAAAGAAAATAGTTAAATAATCTATAATCTTACCTACATATTTTCCGAAAATATGGTTCAATGAAATTTCATATGTATTCGCATCCAAGCGATAACCAATTTTTGAAATTTGCCTAGTCGCAAACGTTACAATAATACCTGTAAGAATTACTGCAATATATGCATAGTTTCCATGGTTAACAAAGAATTGTAATAGTTCTTGGCCCGTTGTAAATCCTGCGCCAACAATAAAACTAAGATAAGCGAGCGCAGTCTTAACTGCTGCCTTATTATCTTTACTCATTGATCATACATCCCCTTCGAAGTTAGTTACTGTGTACTATTTATCAGGCTTTCAAAACAAACAATCATTGTGCTAAAAGATTAAAAATACATATGTCGAAGCAAACAAGAGCGAGACAAACATCATACTTTTCTAGTAGATTCCTTTGTCCCGCCCAACAAAAGTAACTAGGATGAATGTACAGTTCATCTAGTCAACTTTTCACTTCATTCAACATATAACAATCATATTCAATCAAATCAAGGCCATTTAGCGATGCTTAAAAAACACCACAACACTTTAAATTTCAACCTAAATAGCTCCTGCCTCTTCTAAATTTTTCCCTTTTGTTTCCGGTGCCATATAAATCGACAGTATAAAACCAATAAATAATAGTGCCGATGAAATATACATTGTTACACTTAATCCATAATTTTCTAAAATCATCGGAAAGAAAAATGTACTTAAAGCAGATGCTAATCGACTCACAGTAGTAGTAAAACCTCCACCTGTACCACGTACATATGTAGGGAATAGTTCATATGGATAAATCCATTGATGACTGCCCATAGCTGTATTGAAAATACCGTAAATAATAAATAGTACAAGTATCATTAAAAATGGAGCGTTGCCACCAGATACTATACCTAATGATAACAAAGCTAGCGCAGTAATCAAGAAGGGCCATATCAAAGTAGGTCTTCTTCCATATTTTTCAACTAAGTATAATGCTGGAAAAATACCTATTAAATAAAACATATTAATAACAGCAGATCCTAAATATTTTTGTGAACCTTCACGGAATCCAAATTGTGAAAGAATCTCAGGGATATACGTTCCAATAGCAAATGTAGTCATCACTTGTAATGACCAAAACATGGAAACAAAAAATGTACGTCTGCCATAACCATTTTTAAAAATATCTGCCAAACTTGTTTTTTTATGTTCATGGTTTGTATTTGAAACAATCACGTCGTCACCAAATATTTTTTTAACAATCTGGGCTGCTTCTACACTTTTGCCTTGTTTTGTTAACCAATGTGGAGATTCTGGCATATTAAGTCGAGCTAATAATAAAAAGATAATCGGTAAAGCCCCGCTTAATAACATCCATCTCCAACTATCTGCACCTAATGGAAGCATAAAATAACCAACAAGATATGAAATGGCATAGCCAATAAACCAAAACGCATTAATGCCGCCTAACAATGCTCCTCTATACTTTTTAGGCGCAAATTCGCTCATTAATGAACCAGCTATAGGATAATCTGTACCTAGAGCAATACCAATCAACAGTCTCAACACTACTAACTGCATTGGATCTGTAACAAAAAATTGCGCAGTGGTAAAAACACCTAATAACAACATATCAATAATAAACATTTTCTTACGTCCTAATATGTCTGTAAAATAACCACCAACTAAACCGCCAATGACCATACCAGCTAATGTTCCCATACCTAGTAAGCCAACCATCGTCACAGACATTTCAAAATCATTTTGCATTACTGAAAGTGCGATGGCTATAATTCCTAAACTATAGCCATCAACAAAAGAACTGCCACTCGCATAAGAAAAGATTTTCATGTGAAATTTGCAAAAGGGCATATCCTCCATAGATTTATTTGTCATAAAAAAGCCTCCACATCATTTTTGTAAACGCTTACAAAACTTCTCGTAAATCTTCATTTTTGGTAAAACCTAATAGACTATTAATATTTTGCGCAGCGGTATACCCAGTTTGAATGGCTGTTTCAGTATAAAACGTACCTAAATAATCACCTGCTAAAAATAAACGTCCTTCTGGTTCTATTAATGTTGATTGTATATCAGCGCGTCCAGGATACACATACGCCGATCCATAAGGAAATTTATTAACCTTAGCTTCTATAACATAATCTCTAAAACCAGGAAGAATCTCTTCTAAATCATTCAGGTATATTTCTAATATTTCATCTTCAGATTTGTCAATCAATGCTTTACCTCTATTCGCAGGTGAAAATGTCATAAAACTACTACCCTGTTCACGATTTTTCTGTTGGGCATGAATGACATTAGAATTGTGTATTAATATATCAAATGACCGCTTCGGCGTAGCAAATGCGTATACATCATCCCAAATTTGTTTACCTTGTTCATTCGTTAAAAATGACGCACTTACATGCGGTCCATATTTAATTTGGCTAAGTGCATAATCTAGCTTTGCACTTAAATTTTTTGTGATTTTACGTGTGATGGGTGCCGGCGTAGTTATGATGGCGTACTTTGCGGTTTCCACAAACTCAGTTCCATTTTGTTGATACTTTACTGTTACAAAGTCTTGGTTATGAATGATTTCTTGTACGTGTGCATTGATTTCAACTTTATTTTTTAAATGGTTGGCTATTGTGTTTGTTAATGTAGATGGCCCACCCATTATATTTTGAGATAGCCCGCCTTTTTTATTCCAAATCATATGAAAGTAACCGATGCCTGCTCCAGCCGAAATTTGTTCAGGTTCACCTGTTGATCTACTTACGGTTGGTCTAAAAATAGCATCTGCATCAATCGGTAATTTTCCTGTGAATTCTGAAAATGTTTTATTATTCATAAAATCTAAAATACGTTGTTGTTGGACACAATAATCTTCAACTTCTTTCTTTTGAGCAACTTTTGCATATTTCATCACTGCAGCTCTTACTTTTGCACCTGCAGTTAACATTGCTAATCTCGATTTCCATGACATAGGTACTCTAAATGGATATAATTCTACTCGACCATCTAATAAAAGTTTTCCATTTAAATGCATAGCAGAAAGTTTTCCAGGCACTGGTAATGATTTAACACCTACCGATTTTAATAAATCGTCAGTTGCTGATCCTTCACCAGCATAAACGTGTCCACCCCAATTCATCCAATAATTACCACGTCTTTCAGACATTACACGTCCACCAACACGATTTTCTGATTCTAATAATAGTATATCGTGGTTACTTAATCTCC
This sequence comes from Staphylococcus sp. GDY8P119P, assembly GCF_017892075.1. Lineage (NCBI taxonomy): Bacteria > Bacillati > Bacillota > Bacilli > Caryophanales > Staphylococcaceae > Staphylococcus > Staphylococcus sp. GDY8P119P. The sequence continues at coordinate 66,896 of NZ_JAESKJ010000006.1, read as the reverse complement.
ATGCTGCTGATAATCCTGCCAATCCACCACCGATAATAATGACATCTTTCATATTAGCACCTTCTTATTCTAATTTTCTTGCACTTAGTTATTTATTTCATTCAATAATTGTGTCATTTTTTTCTCAAATGATTTAGATGCTGGTTGTAATGGTAATCGACATGTAGTGTCTGAAATTCCTAACGCTTTCAAACCAGCTTTAACTGTTCCAGGTACAGTTTCTTCTTCTAATAAATTAAATAAAGGCAGTAATTTTTTATTTAATTCAGCAGCTTCTTTTACATTATTTTCTTGGATTAGCTCATACAATTTTGCAATTTTATCCGGAACTAAATTATGTACTAGCCCTATTGCACCATTTGCTCCTATTGATAATGAAGGTAAAAATAAATCTTCAAAACCATTTAACAACGCAAAATCTGTATTATCTTTCACTAGGTTAAGTAATTTAGATGTATGAATACCATCTGCTGTATTTTTAATACCAATCACACCTTCAATTTTACTAATTTCATGTATTAATTCAGGTGAAAGTTCTACGCCTGTTGCGTCTGGATAATGATAAATAACGATACCAATGTCAGTGTTTTTTGCTACAGCTTTATAATGATCTAATATTCCATCGTCACTTGTAACCATATAATACGGATTGATAACTAATGCTGAGTCTGCACCAACATGTTCTGCAAATTTCGTCAATTCGATTGTATCAAGTGTCCTATGACACCCCGTTCCAGCCATAACTTGAACTCTTTGATTCACTTGGGATGTTACAAATGCTATGATTTTTTTCCGTTCCTCGAAAGTCATCAATGAATATTCTCCAGTACTACCGCCGACAAGTACACCATGAATTCCACCTGCAATCACATGTTCTATTAATTTTTCAAATGATTCAAAATCAATGTCTCCGTTTTCTAACATTGGAGTAGGTAATGCTGCAATCATTCCATAAGGTTTATACATAATATATTCTCCTAATCTCTTTATATTTTAATCTATATTAATCATGACACTTTTAACTGATGTATAGCTTTGTAAACCATACTCTCCGCCCATCTCTCTACCAATACCAGATTGTTTATAACCGCCGAATGGCATCGTTTCTATTTCAAGACCGACCGTGTTAATCCACACTGTTCCCGCTTCTAGCTTTTTAGATATATAATGACCGTGTTTAATATTTTGTGTCCAAACACTAGAGGCTAAACCATACTGACTATCATTAGCTCTATTAATGACTTCATCAATATCATCAAACACAAAGACAGACATTACTGGACCAAATATTTCTTCTCTCGCAATGGTCATATCATCTTCTACATCTGCAAAAATAGTAGGTTCAACATAATAGCCATGTTCATATGTTTGCTGACCACCAAATATTAATCTGGCACCTTCTTTTTTTCCTTTTTCTATATAATCTATTACCTTGTCTTGTTGTCTTTTAGAAATCAATGGTCCCATATTATAATTATCATCCATGCTTGGACCTAGTTTTATTGACGCTGCTTTTTTCTTTAATCCTTCTAAAACAGTTTCATAAATATCTCTATGAACATAAACACGTGTACAAGCACTACAATTCTGTCCTTGGTTATACATTGTGCCAGCAAATGCACCTTCAATCGCTTCATCTAAGTCAGCATCTTTCAATAAAATAGCTGGCGATTTACCACCTAATTCTAATGTGACATTTTTTATTTCATCTGCTGCACCCTTCATGACATTCTTGCCTACATTTGTAGAACCAGTAAAAGCAATTTTATCTATTTTAGAATGATTAACGATAGCCTCACCTGCTGTGTTACCAGGTCCAGGCACAATATTAACAACCCCATCAGGAAATCCTGCCTGTTTAAATAACTGAGCTGCATACAATAACGATAATGGTGTTTCAGTCGCTGGTTTAATAACAATCGTACAACCCACAGCTAACGCGGCACCTAATTTCCAGGAAGCCATTAATAACGGGAAATTCCAAGGAATAATTTGTCCCACAACCCCAATAGGTTCATGAACCGTATAACTGACCAAATCATTTGAAATTTGAGTGGTTTTACCACTAATTTTTGTTGCAAATCCAGCATAATATTCAAATTGTTGAATTGTTCCATCAATATCATCAGCTAATGCAACATCATATGGCTTACCACTATCAATAGACTCAAGTTGAGCCAGTTCTTCTCGATGCGCTTTTAACAACTGTGCAAAAGCATAAATAATATTACTCCTTGTATGCGCTTCCATTTTTGTCCATTCACCAGTATCAAAAGCTGCTCTAGCTGAATCAACTGCATAATCAATATCTACTTCATCTGCTTCATGAACTTTAGTTATTACTTTTTCAGTAGAAGGATCCAAAACTTCAAACAGCTTGCCTTTTTTTGCATTACAATAAGCGCCATTAATATAAAGTTGGATATCTTCTTTCAAAAAAGATTGCACTTTTGGTTTTAAATTTTCAAATTTATAATTTAACAATATTATACCCCCTTGTTTTTATTAAATAGAATATTATCATTTATATGAATAGATGTAAACCCTTACATTAATAAAGGGATTGTTTTTGTTCTTTTTCAGAATTTTTATTTGCAATAAACCTTTGTTATGATATAGATAAAGTTATTTGAATCAACAGAAACGAGGCGCTTAGTTTTTATGAATCAAAATCCAGATTTAAAATCAAAAATTGTAAAAGTTAAAAAAAGTTTACCTAAAAAACAGCAAAAACTCTGCGACTTTATACTTAAACATTTTGAAGACTTAGGCTTAATAACAATTAAAGAATTGTCTCAACAGGCTGAAGTAGGCGTTTCTACAGTTATGCGTACCATGCACGCTTTAGACTATGAAAATTTCAATGATTTTCGTAAAGATATTTACAGTGAAGCCTTACCAAATGAAACTAAGTTTTCTCTTAAAAATGCTTTTGGAGACATCAATCGTGAACAAGGTTATGCATTGACTGATGTTTGGGATAAAAGCGTTGATTTATTAAATCAGTCATTAAAACCTGATTTGATTGAAAATTTTGCTACTGCTGTTGAATATATAGAAAATGCAACGAGTGTATGTATCCTTGGCACCCGTCCTTATAGGGCGACCGCTTTATATTTTGAGCATTTACTAAACGAATTTTATTTAAATATTCATCAACTTAGTAATGATACTGATGCTATTTTTGATAAAATTACTAAAATGACTAAAAATGATATATTAATTGTTTTTGCTTTTGAACCCTACACAAATTCAGTGATTCAAGCTGTCAAAGAAACAAAACGTCAAGGCAACCATATTATTTTAATCACAGATTATGACTCTTCACCAGTTTTAGAACATGCAACTATTACTTTAAAGCTTTCCGTTAGAAAGGATCATTTTTCAATCATTCCAATTATTGCGCTGATTGATGCATTAGTATTAGAACTCGGCAGACGTACTTCAGCTAATGCATTATCCAATTTAGAAAAATTAGAAGATGTATTATATCGCAATAATATTACTTACCATGACACATAGAATAACAACAATGTTAACCAGACAATCAAACAAAAAAATCAACACTTTCATCCTTATAACAATGAAAGTGTTGATTTTTATTTGATTTATTTTATTTAATTTATACGCCAGAATATGATGAGAAGCCACCATCTACTGGAACCACAATACCTGTTACAAAACCGCTCATATCATGGTCCATTAACCAATACAATGTACCTAAAATATCTTCAGGTACACCAAAACGATCCATTGGCGTTTGTGAAAGAATTTTTTGAGCACGTTCTGAATAAGAACCGTCTTCATTTCTTAGCAATGCCTTATTTTGATTTGTTTCGAAAAATCCTGGTGCAATTGCATTAACACGAATTTGCCCTGCAAAATAAGTGCTCAACCATTGAGTAAAGTTACTTACTGAAGCTTTTGCACCGCTGTAGGCTGGAATTTTTGTCAACGGCGTAAAGGCGTTCATAGATGAAATATTGATAATTGTTCCTGTTTCAGATGCCACAACATCTTTGCCGAATACTTGTGATGGTAAAAATGTTCCAGTATAGTTTAATTTAAATACATTATCTACACCTTCTTCTGTGAGATCAAAGAACGTTTTGTCGCCTGCTTTATCGTACATTTCATCATTCGTTGTCGCATCAGGATGATTACCACCGGCGCCATTGATAAGTATTGTAATTGCACCAAATTTATCATTGAATGTTTGTTTCGCTTGCTCTAAAGCTGATTTATCTAGCACATCTGCAACGAGCGCTACAGTTTGTTGTCTATTTTTATCAATTTCATCTTGTAATTCTATAATTTTGTCTTCTGAACGACCTAATATACCCACATTAGCACCTTTTTCTACAAGTGCTTTGACAAAAGTAGAACCAATCACACCTGTCGCACCTGTAATAACGACATTAACATCTTTGAATCGTATTGCCATTATTTACTCACTCCTTCTATTAAGCCATTAATATAAGTTGCACCTAAAGCTCTATCAAACAAGCCATAACCAGCTTTACCTGTTTCTCCCCAGATCATACGTCCATGGTCAGGTCTGATAGTCCCTTTGTAATCAATATCTCTCAGTGCTTCAGTAACAGCTTTCATATCTACTGAGCCATCTTTAGATAAGTGGCCTGTTTCTATAAATGAATTATCACCAATACGTTTAACATTGCGCATGTGTACAAAATGAATGTGATCACCAAATGTACGAATCATATTCGGTAAATCGTTTTCTGCTAATGAACCTAATGAACCAGTACAGAAACAAATACCATTATGTGTATCATTACTAATAGCTAATAAGCGTTCGTAGCTTTCTTTGTTTTTAATGATACGTGGTATGCCAAATATCGGCCAAGGTGGATCGTCCGGATGTATCGCCAGATCCACATCATGTTCGATAGCAGTGGGTAACACAGCATCTAAGAAGTACTTCAGATTGTCCCATAATTGTTCATCTGAGGTTTCACGATAGGATGTAATCAGTTGATTCATCTCTTCACGCGAGTAACTTTCATCCCAACCTGGTAGATTTAAATTCGTCGTTAGTGGATCAATATCTTTAATTTGATCATGGTTATAAATCAGTGTATTGGAACCATCTGACAAGTCATAGTCTAATTGTGAACGTGTCCAATCAAATACCGGCATAAAGTTATAAGTTACTGTTTTAACACCATTTTCTGCGAGATTAATCAATGAAGTTTTATAGTTTTCAATGAGTTGATCGCGTTTCTCTGTACCAAGCTTTATTTCCTCACTGACAGGTAAACTTTCTACAACTTCAAATTTCAAACCTGCATCTTCAATTGACTGTTTTAATGCTGCAATTCTTTCTTTAGTCCAAACTTCTCCAACTGGAATGTCATAAATTGCTGTAACAATTTGTTTCATATCTGGAATTTGTCTAATATTATTTAATGTTACTGGGTCATCTTCCCCATACCAACGAAATGATAATTCCATGGTTATACCTCCTCAAAGCCTTCTATTTTGAATAATTTTACTGCATTGTTATAACAAATATCTTTCACTATTTGAGTGATAGTTTCTTCTGATAATTGAATCTCACCTTTTTCAATTCTATCTCCTAAGAAATTACATAATATTCTTCTAAAGTACTCATGACGTGTATACGAAATCATACTACGTGAATCTGTGAGCATGCCTACAAATTTAGATAATAAGCCGACATTAGCATACTCTACTAAATGTTGTTCCATACCTTCTTTTGTATCGTTAAACCACCATGCAGCACCGAGTTGGACTTTGTGATGACTATTTGTAAAGTTCCCTGCAGTTGCTTGTACCATTAAATGATCATTGCCATTATTTGGGTAAATAATGGTATCTGATAACGCATGATTTTGCTCAAGATGATCTAGTAAAGCATTTAATTTTTTAGCACTCAACTGTTCACCTACACTATCAAAACCACTATCTGGTCCTGTAATTTTAAACATGTTTGAGTTATTATTTCTTGTTGGTCCAAGGTGGAATTGTACAACCCAACCTAATTCTTCATAAACTTTACTAATTTCAGTTAATATATAACCTGCTAATTCATATTGTTCAGTTTCTGTTACTTGTTCGCCGCGTTTGAGCGCATTATAAATTTCAGTTGCTGTGTCAACCGTTGCTGTTACTAAAGGTGTCTTTTCAAAACTTTGGTCTGAACTGCGCGCACCTTGTCTATCAAAATAATGTACACGTGCTTTTAATGCATCAATATAAGTATTTAAATCTTGGATGTCGCAATCAGTCGCTTGATTCAATTGGTCAATTTTTGTATTGATAGATTCATGATTTAAGAAAACATAACTATCCGGTCTAAATGTAGGTATAACTTTAAATGTAACGTTGCTATCTTCGTTTAATAATTTATGATATTTTAAGTCATCACATGGATCATCTGTCGTACATACCACCTTAACATTACTTTGCTTAATTAGATTTTGTGGTGTATGTGAAGGTTTTGCTAACTTTTTATTTAATGATTTATATAATTTACTGATATTCACTTTATCTAAATCTGTATCCTCATTAAAATAGCGTTTTAATTCTAATGCACACCAATGATACATCGGATTTACAATCGCATACGGTAACATATGCATAAATGCTTGGAATTTATCAAAATCATCAACACTGCCTGTAATAAAAGCTTCCTCAATGCCATAAGCTCTCATTAAACGCCATTTATAATGATCTCCACCTAGCCATAACTGTGTAATATTGTCATAATTTTTATTTTCGTAAATTTCTTTTGGATCTAAGTGACAATGAAAATCATAAATCGGTAAATCTTTAACTTTCTGGTATAGTTTTACTGCTGTTTTACTATTTAATAAAAAATTGTCATTAATTAAAGTCATATAATTGCTCCTTTTCTATAATCCTAATAATTTTGGAAGGAATAATGATAATTGTGGTATAAAAGTAATGATTAGCATTAAAATAATTAAAGCTACAAAATATGGAATTAAATATTTAAATACTGATTCAACACGTACACCGCCTACACTTGCTCCTACAAACAACGCACTACCAACTGGTGGTGTGATATTACCAATACATAAGTTAAAAGCGATAATGATTCCAAAATGAATGGGATCAAGACCTAATACTTCTGAAATCGGTAAAAAGATTGGTGTAAATATAAGTACTGCTGGTGTAATGTCCATAAAAGTACCAATGACTAATAAGATAACGTTGATTAATAATAACAGTGCAATTGGATTGTCAGTCATTGAGATAATGCCATTGGATATTGCTTCCGGTAAGCCGGTATAACTCATCACAAGTGAAAATAACGCCGAAGCGGTGATTAGAAATAAAATCATACCGCTAATTTCAGCTGTTTCTTTGATAACGTTGGATAATTGTTTGATTTTTAAGCTTTTATAAATTAGCGAAAGTACTACAGAATATAAAACTGCGACCGCTGCACCTTCTGTTGCTGTAAAAATTCCTCCGACAATACCACCAATCACTACTACTATTAAAAATAAACTCGGTAATGCATCTAATGTTAAGAATAATCTATCTTTCCAACTAATTTTCTCTGATACTTTATAACCTTGTTTTTTCGCCATGACATAAGCAACAATCATACAAGCAATACCCCATAGAATTCCTGGAATATAACCCGCGATAAATAACGCTGCAATGGATGTCCCGCCGCTGACTAATGAATAAACAATCAATAGTGAACTCGGTGGGATAAGTAAACCTGACGGTGCTGAAGCGATATTTGCTGCTGCTGAATATTCTTTTTTATAACCTTGTACTTTTTCCATTGGTCCCATGATACGACCCATGGCAGCTGCTGCTGCAACACTAGAACCAGAAATGGAACCAAAAAGCATATTCCCAACAATATTGGTATGCGCTAATGATCCTGGCAATCTGCCAACGAGTACCTTCGCAAAGTTAACTAATCTAAATGCAATGCCGCCGTTATTCATGATGATACCTGCTAGCACAAATAACGGAATCGCTAACATCGTAAAATCATCAATGCCCGTAACCATACGCTGTGCTGCAGTTACGATAGTGACATCGAATGGTAAGATCAATAATAGCGTAATAATAGAACTTAAAATAATCGCTAATGCAATTGGTAAGCCAATGATAAGAAAGATGAAGAATGTGATGAATAATACTAATCCCGCAATCATTGTCATAAGCCATCACCGCCTTCAAGCTCATCACGCGCTTGAATTGTAGTCATTGTCTCTTTACTAAATAAATTATAAAATGCATAGAAAATAATAAATATTCCTGAAACTGGCAATGCACTATACATTGCAGCCATTGATAAACCTGTTGACGGAGCGATTTGAGACCAAGTTAACTTCACAACTTCAAAACCGCCCCAAATCATGAGCACGAGTGCCACGATAATTAATATAATGTCCGAAATCTTTTCCAAGTATAACTGTACTTTCTCAGGCAATTTTTCTCTGATAAATACAATGGCAATATGCTGTTTGATTCCAAAGACATAGCTTGCACTCAATAACCCAAACCATATCAACAAGAATCTAACAATTTCTTCACTCGTCGTACTCGGTGTGTTAAAAATAAAGCGTGTTGCAACTTGATAAACCGATAAAATAACCATAACAAAAAGCGTTATACCAGCTAGCGTTAACAACAATTTATCAATGATTTGCTTTGCTTTTTTCATAGCGCTGTTCCTCCTTCTCGATTAGTTTATAATCCACTTTCGTATCCGGATTATTTTTAAATTCATCTTGAAGAGGTTTTGAAGTCGCTTTAAATGTAGATTTGTCTACATCGTGAAACTTCACGTCCATTTTTTCTGTCGCTGTTTTTTTAGCATCGCTCACTGCTTTATCCCAAATTACTTCATGTTTTTTTGTGGAATAATCTGCTGCATCTTTTAACCATTTTTGTTGTTGTTTCGTCAAGCTGTCATAGGTCTCTTTGTTCATGATTAAAATATCAGGTACGGTTGCATGTTCTGTGTAGTAATAATTTTTTGCAACTTCACCATGGTTATTCGTTGTTAAAGATGTTTCATTATTTTCTGCTGCATCAATAACACCTGATTGCATTGCAGTATACACTTCACCATAATCCATCGGTGTTGGCGTGCCACCTAACGATTTAATTAAATCTACACTTGTTTTGCCTGGCTGAACACGAATCTTCAAGCCTTTCAAATCTTTGTTGTCTTTGATTTCTTTGTCTTTCGTATAGATATTACGCATACCTGCATCATAATAAGTAATACCTAAAAATCCTTGGTCCCCTGTCGATTTAAAGAAAGCGTCTTGTACGTTTTTACGTTTCATTACGTGTCGATAATTTTCTTCTGACTCAAATAAATACGGCATATTAAATAATGAATACGTTGGCGAAAAACTTTCCAATGCCCCAGCCGAAACTTTAGTCATTTGAATTGCATTCGTCTGTGTCATTTCTATTGCTTCACGCTCACTACCGAGCTGACCATTCGGATAAATATTCACTTTTATTTGACCATGTGATTCTTTTTCTAATCTATCTTTAAAAATTTTTAAAGATTTATGGACAGGATGTTCCGTTGGCTGATTATGCGCTAACATGATCTCTTTTGTCTTTGTTTTAGCAATCGTCTCCTTATTTGTAAGCAACATCGATACCATCCCCATCGTAAAGAATGCGCTTACAAGAAGGAGTGTAAATTTCTTCATAAAGATTATACCCCTTATATTGCAATTTTTATCGTTTCAGTTCTCCAAAATGCGTTGATAAATTAAATACATCACTTTCTTGTACACTTAGTGCATCTTCATTTGTCGTATGTTGTAGAACAGAACATTTTGTTGCAAAATCTACTGTATCTTCTGGTTGCCATGCTTTATTCAATCCATGTAATACACCTGCCATAAATGCATCACCAGCACCGATTCTGTTTAAAACAGTGTAAGTATATGCTTGGCCTTCAATATATTTTTCTTTTGTCAGCATAATACCTTGTAATGTACTTTGTTCTATATTTCTATTACTTGAAGCCATCAAATCAATGTCGTATTCGGATTGAATTGTTTTTGCACATGTCTGTATATCATCATCTAAATCATTAGTTTCAAGCAAATGTGTAGCATCTTTTTTTCCAAAAAATAGAACATCGACAAATGGTAAAATTGACTTTATTATTGGTACTGCTGTTTCTTTTGACCATAAGTTACTTCTAAAATTAATATCGAACACTATGTTAACGCCTTGTTGCTTTAGTTGCTTTAATACATCGACAATTTGATGACGAATCATTTTATTTACAGCTAACGTAATACCTGTAAATACAAAGAAATCTCCACTTTGAGCATTGATTTCTTCCATTACATCTTCACCATGATTCGCAAATGTTGAATGTTCGCGATCATAAATCACTTTGCCACTACGAAAGCCGAAACTCTCTTCCATATAATATGTACCAATTCGGCCATTATTATATTTCACTGAAGCAGTACCTACACGTGTTTGAAACATTTTTTGTAATGCTAAATGTCCTAGCGCGTGATTGGGTAATACCGTTAACATTTCAGTCGTATGTCCAAATTGTGCTAGTGTCACAAGTGCGTTCAATTCTGCACCACCAACATTTACTTTAAACGTATTGGCATCTTTCAACTGTTCATAATTTGGTGGCGTGTAACGTAATAATACTTCACCAAAACCATAGACCGTCATTGTTATACCTCACTTTTTATTTCTGAAATATATCTTTCTAAAGCATCTTTTCCTTCTTGTTGATAAATTTTTGTTATTTCGCTTCCAATGCCAACTGCAAAACTTCCAGCATCTAACCATGCTTTATGGTTTTCTTTACCAACGCCACCTGTAGGCACAATTTCAATTTGTGGTAATGGCCCTTTGAAATCTTTAATTGACTTAGGTGTGAATTGCGTCGCTGGGAATAATTTAAGGACTTTGCAACCATAACGTAATGATTCAACCATTTCTTTAACAGTCATACAGCCCGGAATATATGGCACATCATATAAGTTAGCGATTTTCGCTGTTTCTTTATCAAAAGATGGGCTAACGATAAATTTCGCACCATTTAAAATGGCAGTACGTGCAGAAATACTGTCTAACACTGTTCCTGCACCAATCAATGCGTCGTCTCTTTTTGATAATTCAGCTATAATTTCTATAGCGTTCGGCGTTGTTAAAGTAACCTCAATTGTGTGTAGGCCTTTATCAATAATGGTATGTGCAATATCTAAAAAAGATTTTGCATCTTCAGTTCGCATGACAGCAATGTGTTTGCCTTGTTGAATCTCTTTCATTGTATTCATTGAATCCATGTCTTCAACCCCTCAAAAATGATATCAATTACAATACCCTTCAAAATAACAACGTTGTTATTTTTGTACAAAAAAATATTGTAATGCTTATCTCTATGGTATAATTAATTTGCATTTAAATCAATCAATTTCAAGGAGAAATTTTATGGCTGTAACTTTAAAAGATGTTGCTGAAGCCTGTGGTGTCAGCTATTCCACAGTTAGTAAAGCACTTAAAAATTCTCATCTCGTAAAACCAAAAACCAAAAATTTAATTCAACAAAAAGCTTTAGAAATGAATTATATACCTAATCATTCTGCTAGAGCACTTGTTTCAAAGAAAAGTGGCACAATTGGATTAATCTGGCCTTCTGTAGATCGTGTAGCGGTTACACACCTTATTTCAGAAATCAATCACGCTATCAAAGATTTAGGTTATGTCATGTTTGTGTCGATAGACGATGTCGCTGCCGCTTCGAAAAAATTTGTTGAATTCGGTTGTGATGGTATCGTCATTTTTGATGAAGGTGACGCAACAAACTTATCTCCAGAAATTTATAACAATGTCCCAGTCGTTGCCTATGGTGTCGATCGTGACATTCCTTATCCGATTATAAACGTAAACCATTCAGAAGCGATGATCATGGCAATTGAAGCATTGGTCGATCAGGACATTGATTACATTGATTATATTGGTGATATACATACAAATGATACACGTCAAATCGCAAAAAAAGAAGCGATTGCTCAATATTGTGACAAACACAAGATAAATTATCGTATCATTGATTCTACAAGTTTGAATGCAATTGAAACGGAATCTGCCGTCAAACAATTTTTACAAACACACGCACTTGCACCAGGCGTGATTTGTGGCAGCTATGATATAACAGTCGGTACAATAAATGCACTAGGACCACAAGATCACCCTATCTTGTATTCTTATGACAATATCCCTCAAATTAAAAAATTAGATTACCCAGTCAACGCGATTGGCGTTCCAACCGCTGAAATTGCTCAAACGATTGTAGCAACTTTAGATAAAGTTATTAAAGATGAAGCAACTGAGTCGGCCTATCATCTTCACCCTAAAATACAAACAAACATATAAACATGCCCAAACCTATTGCTAAGGTTTGGGCATGTTTATATGTTTGTTTGATGTTTGACAAGAGGGTCGTTTATTAAACTGTACTGATTTAGAAGATAAGCTTAGTTTTTAAATATCATTGCTCAATAATATAATAATGAATAAGAATAGGGTGTCCTTATTTTAGTGAATGAATGGGGAGAGTTATTATATTAGTTAAATTCTATATAAATTTGTTATGAGCTTTAAATTATGAAACGCTTATATAGTTAATATTTTGGCGCTAGGGATTATCATAAATGTTTTAACTTTTATTCTTCTATTAATCATCAGTACTTACTACCTCTATATGTCTATTATATTACGCACTGAAATATGATTAAAATACATAGTTGGAATATATAACATTCTGTTATGGAATACATATTTCATAAACTATAATCGCTTTGTTAAGCATCATTATCTAGTATCTTTTAAAAATTTAATCCATTCATGAGTTACATAATTCATATAGCTATCTTTTTTCCAAATAACTCCCAAATTCCATGACACATCTGCACCTGAAATTTCTATACCTACAAGGTCTTCATTTAAAATATTTACGATACTTTCTGGTAATATACTCACACCGATGCCATCTCGGATCATATTTTCAATAAAAGTAATTTGAGACATTTTAGCAACCGTTTTTGGATGAAAACCAACTTTTCTACAACTTTCAATAATTTGATCTTTTAAATAGTAATCATCATGAAACATAATAAAACGTTCATTTTTCAAATCACCTAGATAGACTGGTCCTTGTTTCGCAAGCATCGCATCTTTGTTTACGACTAGCAATAACTTTTCATTATATAGTGGGATAGCATGGTAGATATCATTATCTACAGGTAACGTAGTAATGCCAACATCAATTTCATCATTATTTAAATAAGACTCTACAGCTTTGCCTCCACCTTCAATGACTTCGTATGTCACTTTTGGATATTTACTATGAAAATGATTTAAACTTTCTGTAAAAAGTCTCACGTTCATAATTGCTGATATACCAACTCTAATATGGCCTTTTTCTAAATTTGTTACATCTCCCATTTCTAATGATAAATCGTCTAGCACCGCTAAAGCTTCCACGCATTTATCATAAAAAATCTGGCCGATATCCGTTAAAATAATATGCTTTTTTCTTCTATCAAATAAAGTGATATTAAATTCGTCTTCAATACTTTTAATATTTTTACTTATTGTAGATTGCGCAATATATAAATGCTCGGATGCTTGAGTCATCCCCCCATTTTTCACAACTTCTACAAAATATTTCATTTGCTTTATTTCCATGTTTAACCCCTCTGCACCAATCTAAGTTTCGCTTACGTGAATTTATTTTAATGACTTAATAGCTGTTTCTGCCGCTGTTTGAATAACTTTATCATCAGGTTTCGCATCTTTATCTGATTTTTTCGTGTAAATAGCAAGAATAATTGGCTTATTTTGCTTTTTTGGATATATAAAAGCTAAATCGTTTCGACTACCATAGGTTAAACCTTGACCACTTTTATCTCCTACAACATCATCCTTAGATACAGCTGCTTTTATTAACGTACCTCCAGTTTCATTATGAATCATTGTATGCTTTAGTAATTCAAGGTTAGCTTTGCTCATATTTTCACTCTGTAGAAGATGATTGAACGTTGTTGCAGCTCTTTTAGGTGTGGTTGTATCATCTGTACTTTGTGGATCATATAAATTTAAATCTGGTTCGAGTCTTTGTGGATTAGATATATGGTCTCCACGATGTATGAGTGCTTGTTGAAATTCTTTAATTCCACCTATTTCTTCGATGACTTTATTATTAGCTGTATTATCACTCTGCAACATAGAAGCTTTTATTAATGCTTTTAACGTCATTTGCTTGCCGATATATTTTTCAGTGACGGGTGAATAAGCGACAATGTCACCTTTGGATATCGCTATTTTTTTATTTAGTTCTGACGTTGGCCTGTTTTGTAATAATATACCACTTGAAATTGCTTTATATGTAGATGCAAATGCAAACCGTTCACCTGATCTGTGCTGTACCACTTTGCCATTAGCTGTATTGACACCATAAACCCCTACAATTGTATCATTATCTTGTTCTATTTGATCAAAACTTTTTGCATCAGCAACCATTCCTGTCACTGTGAGTAAAAAAAGCCCAAACAAAGCACTTAAATAGAATTTTTTCAAGTTTTCAATCCCCCTATTCACATTTGAAAGCAATACGCTATACTTACGTTTAACTATAATCATAAATATAACAAAACACAATTATCTTTATTACGCCTAACCATTAACGAGTAGAAATAATTGGGACTAAATATATACCTTCAGTAACTTTAAAATTTAAAAATACTGCAATTAAGCATTTCATCAACAAAATCTGCTACATTCACTCTTAATAAATACTTTATTTTATTGACTATACAACAGAATAGGCTGAGACATTTAATTTGCCCCAGCCAAAGCATACAATTTCAATTAAAGTAACTGTTGCTATAATCTCAAAAACGTGCGATTTCAAATCATCTCTGAGTTGAATCTTAACTTTTTTAATACTATTTAAACTACTGACCAATTGTTATTTCCACCAAATTATCATTTTGATCAAAGAAAGCAGTATAAAAGCCATTATTTGTTTCATATTTCACATAAGTGCCATCTTTATTGCCTAATTTACCTTCTCCTATGATTTCATTTGAAGTATGAGCCTTCTTAAATGTTGACTTAGATACTGAATCAGGTTTTGTGAAGAAAGTAAGTTGCACCACTTCATTGTCACTATTAAATTCTACGCTTGTATCATAAATTTTCTTAGAATGATCAAATTCTTTCTTGGCATTAGTGTCAACTTTATAACCATCAATCGTAACATTGTCATATTTTAAAGCACGTACAAAGTTATAATCTTGTGTAAAAGATGGATCATATGTTGTATAACCTTCGTAATTATACCAAGGTGTTGTTTGTGCTTGTGAACGAACACCATTTTCACTATTTGCACCGCTTGCGCCACCTTCACCGTGTCCCCACTTTTGGACTTGCTCTGCTGCTTGCGCTGTTGGACTACTCGTTGAGATATATGCTGCTGAAGAACCGACAACCAGTGTAGATACAACGACAGTTGCTGAAATTAACTTTCCAACTTTCCGCATAATAAATCACTCCTTATTTGTAGTCTTACATATGCAAAGTGTAATTGTTCACTTTCATCATACACCTATCCATTTTATTTTCAAGTAAAATTACACTTTTTTTATGAATATTAGTACAAATTAAATATGAAAATACTTTATTGATGTAGCTTTGATGTTATGTTAAACATTTTATTGTTTATATTAGAAAAGTGCTTGAGCTAAAACCATACTGCAATGTATTTTTTATTGGTATAGTAAACATAATAAATAATTTAAAAAGGATGGTTTATCATGATCTATATTTTACAAGTTGATTTTCCAATCGATGGTCCTTTTGGACAAGAGATGTCCAGACAATTCGCTGATTTAGCGAAATCTATAAATGGAGAACCAGGTTTTTTATGGAAAATTTGGACAGAAAATGCTGATGAAAAAGAAGCGGGTGGCATTTATGCATTTGATAGTTACAAAAATGCTAAAAACTATTTAAACATGCATAGTGAGCGCCTACAATCCATGGGTGTCCCAACTGTAAATGCTAAAATATTTGCTACAAATGACGCACTTACTAAAATCACACATGGACGATTAACATAACCGTATTAGGATGATAAAATACAACAAGCCTTTCAAATGTACACACATCTCGTGTGTTTTGAAAGGCTTTTTAGACATAGATTGAACGAAAAAAATAAATATTTTTAAAAATGATAATTTTCCAGATCATTATTTATTCATTTGTGACATTTCATTGATAAAATCTTGATACGTGATTTCATTTTTAGATAACCTAGCCACAAGCATATACATTTGTTCATTTTTAGTAAATTCAGTTTTATATAAATCTTGTTCTCTTTCGCTCTCATTATCTAAAGGATTGACGACGTTCTTTGATTTTGAAAATGCATCATAATACCTAATCCCAAACAAGCGTTGTGAGAATCCATCTATATGAATACCATCTGGATTTGCCGTTAAGCCTTCTGCTGTAACAAAGTAACAATCATGTTGTTTCTGCGCGACGTTCTTGATACTGTTATTGATTTCTTGATACTCTGTAGCACTAGCGCCAAACCCTTCTTTTCCTAAAAACGTTCCTAACAATCCAATGACAAAAGTAAGTTTAGGCAATTCAAGTGCTTCTCTAAAATAATCAATGAGGTGTGATAATTTTGTTTCATATGTTTGAAATTTATTATTTTGACTATCACTTTCACCTTGATGCCATAAAACACCAATCAATTCAGACGTTTCCATAGCAAATCTCGCTTCACTTACAGCATGCCGCGTCAGCATACTTTCATCTGACCATTCTTCAATAGAAGTACCTCCATCAGCACATGGAATGAACCCTATTGTTTCATTTGGATGATCATCGAGCCATTGCTTTGCAAACGATGCAGCTGGTCCAATACCAGCGACAGAACGATCGCTATGTATCGGTTCTTCCATCATTTGCCATCTACCATTTCTAAGCATAAAAATACGTTCATCAATGATGGGATTTACACTATCTAAAAACCCTCTTCCTGCCATATTTGATTGACCAATTAGTAAGATTGATTTCATAACGTTGTTCCTTTCAATTTTTTAGTTTTTTAATTAACTGCTAGTAGCTATTTTTCAGTGAATATTTTAAATATATGTAAGCATATCATTTTTTTCTTAAACTTACCCAAATTTCATATTAGAAAGTGCTAGGCTTTATATATAATTATTATAAAAATAAATTCATATAAACTTTACTTTTAATACTAATTATCATATTATGGAATGGATTTTGAGAGGAGTTTTTATTTTGGAGAGGAAAATGGAACTCACCTATGCTAGAGCGATATTTTGTATCGCAATAGTCATCGTCCATTGTTTAACCGGTTTAGTAAACGATTATCACATTTCACAATTTGAAAAATCATTTTATAGTTTTTTACAAGTTATTTTATTATTTGCAACACCTTGCTTTATTATTTTGTCCGAAACATTATTAGGTATGCGATATTCAACTAAAATTCCGCAAAATTTTTTACTTAAACGCATGAAATTTATTTTAATTCCTTATGCTATATTTGGTTTATTTATCACTTTTAGACTATTTCTTGGTGATAATTCAGATAAATCATTTTGGGAAATCTTTTTAAATATCGTAGTTGAAGGTAAATTTTTCGGATGGTTTGTACTTGTTATTTTTCAGTTTTATATATTACATCGCTTATTTTATAAATTATTGAGTAAAGCCAATCCTATTTTTGTACTTGTCGTTACCTTTATCATTAGTTTTGGACATTCTTATTTAATGTATTACAGTACTGCTTATCTTGAATTCTGGGATTTTTATCCTTTATTCAGTAGAACCATTATTTTATATTGGCTATTTTACTTTGTTGTTGGTTTCTACTTCGGTAAATATTATGATACTGTTATTCATTTTTTAAAGCGTCATTTAGTTTGGCTTCTATTGATTTGGCTATTGGCTTTATCCTATATGGCATTTAATTTTTCTTATTTAGACGTACATCTAAATGAGTCTAATCGATTTGATTTAGTCTTATTTTCTGCAATCAGTTTTGTATTTATCGTCTATTTATCTAAATTTTTAACTCGGTTTAATTTAGTATTTGTGTTTTTAATAAGCGAAATATCATTTTTCATATACTTAGCACACCAAATCATTGTAGATTTTATTTCTAGATCGCTAGCATCATTTGTTACATTCCCACCACTATTTTTAATCTTAAGTTCTATTTTCACACTTGGATTTTGTATTGGATTAGCGATAATACTATCTTTTATTCCATATATAAGAATTGTTGTAGGAAGAAATACACTACAGCCTATGGTTATCAATAATTATAAACATCATAGCTAAAGTGTAAAAGTTACTATATAAACATGGCATTTCAAATAAACAAGCACAGTATAAATTGAAGGCTTTTAAATATAAAAAGGACGCATCCATTTCATATGGATGCGTCCTTTATTTTGGGCTTGAGCATTATTTCTCATCCCTCAGTTATATGATACTTTAGTCATCTAATAAATGATAAAATTGTTCAATCGCTTCTTTATTATATAATTCTGGATCAAATTTGGCATAAACAGGTGTTTCCTTATTAATAAACTGTTGTATGCTTGTTTGTAATGATTCAGCATCATTAAAACTCAACATTCCATACTTGCCATAATCAAGTACATATTGATTGGCTGGTATATCTGATGCCAGAATATCTATACCAACAGTCAACGCCTCTAATAAGACCATTAATTGCCCTTCGTAATAAGACGGTAAAACAAATAGATCACAATCTCTCATAATATTAAATGGATTTCTTTTTTGTCCCATTAAAAATACATGCTCTGATAAATCTAATGACGTAATTAGTTTATTTAGTTGATTTTTGAGTGGGCCATCACCTAAAATGTATAATTTCGCGTTAGGATTTGCTTCCACCACGCCGCTAAACGCTTGAATCAAATTATCAAATCCTTTTTCAGGAGATAATCTTCCCATTGTCATCACTTTATAATCGGATTTATGGAACGGTACGCTTGTAATTTGCTTATCCTGTTCTCTTACAATGACACGTTCCCCATTTTTCATAAAGATATCATTATCTTCATCCACCAAATTATAAATTCTATCTAAGTTAATGGTATTCATCGATGATTTAAATTTATCTTTTGTTTTTCTATTCGCTATTTTGTTAACATTTTCCTGCTTAGTCACTTCAGACACACTTACGAGCTTATCATAATAAGGATATAAGGACATCACACCTTTTAGATTAGCGTAATGCGGTCTCACACCGTTCACTTTACGCTCCATATCCATTTTCATATCACTGTGCAAGTAGATTAATTTTCTTTTAGCCTTGCTCGCTAACAAGATTTCAGACCAAAACATCGCATAGCCACTGAAATCCATAACGACATCAAACGCTGAGTTACCAAACACTTTTCTAAATTCGCGTTGATACAATGCATCCGGATAAATTTTTTCTTCAATTTTCGATTTGATGCCTCTATTGCGTACCAATAGGTTACGATAGTATTCTGAAGTGTTTGCCAACAATGGTCCTTTTCTTAAAATAACCCTCACATTGTCATTTAAGCTATATAGATTATCTATCACATCTTTATTTCTATTGAATCCAAGATAAACCGTAATATCATATCTATCATAATCAACATTTTCTAATAAATTCAGGATCGATGTTGTTATGCCATTAGGTTTCATACCACCTGGATATATTAAAATACGCTCTTTTCTGTTGTTTTGAACGCCATTTTTGGGTGCATCATGATGAAACACTTGATTGACAACTCTTTCCGTGACTTGTCCATCATCGTAATTCACAAATTTTTGTTTATATTTTTGATAGTTCCCCTTATATTGTGCTAGCATGCGCTGTGATTCTTGGACAGTAGCTACCAATGCTTCAATTGAGTGCACACTTGGACCTGGAAGACTATCCACAGGAAGATAAAATCCTCTGTCTTCTTCATAGGCTTTATAATCGGGTGTATAAAAAATAATAGGTTTATCTGTAACTAAATAATCAAAAAAGATACTTGAGTAATCAGTTACAAGCAAATCAACAATACTGAGTAATTCATTCGTATCAAATGTATCTTCCACTAAGTATTTTTTTAATTTTTTATTACCTACTGCTTTTTTATAAATAAACGGATGCACTTTTAATAACACTTGATAATGTGTTTGTTTATTTAATGACTCAATCAGCGCTTCAATTTCTTCAATATTATCTTCTGGTGTACTGACCGTTTGGCCACGCCATGTCGGTGAAAAGAGTAAAATCGGCGCATCTGTTAATTTAATGCCTTGTTGCTTCAATTTCTGCGTAACTTCTTTTGACTGTGCATTTAGCGTTGCATCTATTCTAGGATAACCAATTTCTAAAATTGCTTCATCATTTAAACCGTCTAATTTAAATGCTTTTTTAAAAATATCTGTCGTATGTTGGTTAGGTGAAATAATATAGTCAGAACTTAAAAAGTTACGAATTGTATTTTGTGATTCTAATAAATTATGTCTGATATCTAATCCCATTGCTTTTAAAGGTGTACCATGCCAAGTATTAACATATATTTGATTTGGCTTTTTCGTAAAATACGTTGGAAACGTCGCATTATTGATGAGATATTTACACTTTGTTAAATAATGTAAATAGTCTTCACTTTCTTTAACAATAAATTTTACATTTTTATATTTACTATATTTTTTAGAAAATGCTTTTTGCATTTTTTGAGATGCTACGACCCAAATATGTATATATTTTTGATAATCAGGATGGCTCATTAAATATTTAAATATTGCATAAGGACTATCTGTCATACTTTGTCCATCTCTAACTTGATACAAAATATGCTTGTCATCTACTTCAATCGTTTTATATAGATTTGCATAATGCATAATATTTCTTGTGTATTTACTTCTAAATTGTAATTTCAATGGTTCCGAAATGAATTTTAATTTTCTTTTTGTCTGATTTAATACAAACTTTTTCGTTTTACCAATCATTCTTCCACCTCTTAGTTTTTCTTATCTGTATTCGAGTAATTAATATATTCAGTTAAACCTGACATAATATCATATTGTGGTTTATATCCTAGCGCTTCCAAACCTTTGATATCAGCACAAGAATGTTTAATATCCCCACTTCTTGATTCAGCAAACTGATAGTCTATAGATTTATTATAAACCTTTTTGAACTTATCAAAAATTTCTAATAGTGATATTTGTTTACCAGTAGCTAAATTGTATATTTTGCCATTCGTCACTTCATTATCGAGCACTGTTGAAACCGCTTGCACCAAATCCTTTACATATACAAAATCTCTCGTTTGCTCTCCATCCCCAAAAAATGTGAATGTTTCGTTATTTTTAAATTTATTATCTATAATAGATAATACACCAGAGTATGGTGAATGAGGATCTTGTCTCGGTCCATATATATTAAAGAATCTTAATGCAGTTGTTGGCAGATTGTATAGCGTATTGTAAATTTTTGTATATTGTTCCCCAGCATATTTTTCAACAGCGTAAGGTGATTCAGGATCAATGAACGTTTCGACTTGTTTTGGTAATCCTTCGGTATTACCATATACGGCTGCTGACGATGCAAAAATAAATTTCTTCAAATTATGATTATATTGACGATTGGCTTCTAAGAGATTTAATGTGCCATTTATATTGACAGACTGAGACTTTATAGGGTCATTTATTGTTTCTACAACACTAACTACGGCTGCTAAATGAATGACGATATCAAATTGTTCTTTCTCTACTAAGGATGTCACAAATGATGTATTAATCACATCATTTTCAATGAAATGCGCATCATCTATAAATTCGACATTCGAACGATGCCCTGTGCTTAAATTGTCTAATATAAACACCTCATTAGCTTTGTTAAAGTGTTCTGCTAAGTGCGAGCCAATAAATCCAGCACCACCTGTAATTAGTATTTTCATTATTTCTCCTCCTATATATTCAAGTCATAATATACTTATCGTCAATTTTATTAATAAAATCTAATAAATCATATAACTCACTTTTATCATAAAAAATACAACAATATTAAACGAAAATTATTATTTTAGTTAATGAACATCTTCTTTATATTAATACAAGTTTAACAATTTTGACGATCAAATCAAAAGAAATTGAGGTAAAAACTTAATAATAATTGAATTATAACACCATGCACTTTGCAAAAATTCATTTATCTGCATACCTAAACCTAAATATTGCTAATAACTGAATCTATGAAATTACTAATCTTTAGTATAAGTATGTTTTGATAAATATTAAATTTGTAAACTATCTTAAAAAGCGTTCCGCCATAAGTATCCTTTAAAGTATAAAATAATACCTACATTATACTATAAAGCAATACAGCGAAACGCTTAATAATTTTACTATAGCCTATCAAAATTTTACTTTATCGACCTTATATATAAATTACTGCACGTCATTATTTTTCTGTGCTTTTTGATAAAAATAGTTAGCCACAATAATATCTACAATGGCTACACCTACAGATTTAAATACGGTAATTTCTTCATCACTTTCGCGTCCAGCTAAAAGAGAACCGACAATTTCACCTAGTTCGCCATATAAATCTTTTTCTCCAAATAGACCTTCTTTTATTGGGGTAATTAAATCTCCTGTTTCTTCTAATGCCGCTTCCGATGCTTCTACAACTACTTTATCTGCATTGGCTATAGCGTGTGAAGGCAACTCTTGCATATCTGATTTAAAAGAACCTACAGCATTCACATGGACCCCAGCTTCTAATGATTTATTAAAAACAGGTTGCGTGGCGTTGGTTGCAGTGACAATAACATCAGCACTGGTCATAGCATCATCAACATTTTCCATCACTGTCACATCAACGGATTGATATTGCTGTTGAATCGTTTCTGCAAATGTCACTGCTTTACGGTGAGTTCTATTATACAGTTGAATATGTTTGATATCTCTAACAGCTAATACAGCTTCAATTAATCCTTGTGCTTGATCGCCTGTCCCTATGACACATAATGTTTCTGCATTTTCACGAGCAAGGTATTTTGTAGCTACGCCAGAAATTGCGCCTGTACGAATTTTGGTTAAGTAAGAACCTTCTAATACAGCTAATGTTTCACCAGTTTCATAATCTGATAATATGACAGAACCAACAATGGTATTTTTACCTATCTTTGTATTATTAGGGGCCATTGTTACTGTTTTAAGCCCCACAACTTTCAATTCATCAGATAAAGCCGGCATAACTAGATAACGATTGTCTTCATTAAAAGGAAGTACATAACGTAAAGGGGTATCCGTCTTCCCTTCAGAATAGGCCTGTAAAGATTCGGCTACCGCTTCAACGACTTCTTCCATGTTTAATAATTCAGCTTGTTCATGTGCATCAATAAATTTCATAAGCCACCTCTATTCTTTTACATTTTCTGACTCTAAAATGTTACTCTTCTTTTCAAATTTATTTTCAAATAAGATTATTCCTATAAATCCAACGACAAGCAAAGGAATGATAATCCAAGCCATATGATTATCGACATACACAGACACACAATATATCGCTAATAATAGTGTTATGGCCAACATATTTTTAATAAACAGCAACCAATAATCCGTTTTCACACTAAACCATGTTTGTTGCTGATTATCTTCTATTTTAATATGATATAACGTAAACTTTAAATGTGTAATCAACATATAAATAAATGCTAAAATACCGATTACCAACAAGATTTTATGAAATATGCCGTTAGGAACCACATCTGCAGCCGCTGCAAATATAATAGCGATAACAATACTTTTCAGTTCTGCATTTTTCTTCATATCAATCTCCGAACCTTTGTCATTAATTCAACCTCTATTGTTACAATAACATACTTACTCGGAATTTTAAGTTTGACTAAGAGCTAATCTTTTAAAAATAGATAATGATCTACCTATGAATACATCGTACAATATGTGGAAAAACAGCTAATGATTCAAGCAATTTATAAAATAAGCATCTGTATGGGTTTGTACCTGTTCAAGTGTGGCACCTTCTTGAAGTTCAACCAATTTCATAACTTTATCTTCAAATTTAAAAACAGCTAAATCTGTGATTAACGTATTAACAACACCTGCTCCTGTTAAAGGCAACTCACATTTTGATTTTATCTTAGATTCACCGTGTTTATTCATATGGTCCATGATAACGACCACTTTTTGAGCTCCAACCACCAAATCCATCGCACCGCCCATACCTTTTACGAGCTTGCCAGGAATCATGTAGTTTGCTAAATCACCTGTTTCCGAAACTTCCATACCACCAAGAATTGCTAAATCAATATGCCCCCCGCGTATCATCGCAAATGATTCTGCATTGTCAAAATATGATGCGCCTTTAGCAGCAGTAACCGTTTCTTTACCTGCATTAATCAAATCTGGATCCACTTCATCTTCAGTAGGATATGGGCCAATACCAAGCAAACCATTTTCAGATTGGAAAAAGACATTTTCCACATGATCATTCATCTCATTTGCTACAAGTGTTGGCATACCAATACCTAAATTTATTACCATATCACTATGAATTTCTTGTGCTGCACGCTGAATAATCTTCTTACGTTGTGTTTGTTTATCCATGTTGTACCTCCTTCACTGTACGTTTTTCTATGCGTTTTTCAAAATGTTTGCCTAGATAGATATAATCCACATATACACCTGATAGATGTACATCATCTGGGTCAATTTCACCTAATTCAACAATTTCTTCTACTTCAACGACAGTAGTCTTGGCGGCCATAGCACATAAAGGATTAAAATTACGCGCTGTTTTTTCAAATACTAAATTACCAAATGTATCCGCCTTTTGAGCCTTCACAATACCAAAATCGCCTGTAATGGCACGTTCCATAATGTACGTTTCACCGTCAAATTCTCGTGATTCTTTACCTTCAGCGATCAAAGTACCCACACCTGTTTTTGTGTAAAATGCTGGAATACCTGCACCGCCTGCACGTAGTTTTTCAGCCAACGTACCTTGAGGTGTTAGTGTTACATCTAACTCACCATTGATCAGTTGTTGCTCAAATATTTTATTTTCACCTACATACGAGCTAACCATTTTATCTATTTGTTTTTTCTCAAGTAAACGGCCCAATCCAAAATCATCTACACCACAGTTATTACTCACTACGGTTAATCCTTTTGTACCTTTTGTACGAATCGCTTCAATGGCATGCTCTGGTATCCCGCATAGCCCAAAACCACCGGCAAGTACTGTCATGCCATTTTCTAAATGCTCAAACGCTGTATGTATGTCTTGAATGACTTTAGACATGTTATAACCTCACTTCTTTTTTAAAATTAATACCTAGTGTTAAAACAATTATACTTGAAATTTTTTGCGAAGTCTTTTATTTCATGTTGCCGTTTTCATAAATAAACATAAAAAAAGTTGCCATTTTCTTACATGGCAACTTTTAATAATTATGCTATTTTATGCGATTTCTATCTGGAAGCGACGAACGACTGTGCCATCATCTAATGTTGAAGATTCTATTTCTTCCCCACCATTGTGTAAGATGACAGCTGCAGAGGCTTCATTATCTTTTTCACAAGTAATCAGCGCTTCTTGTACGCCAATACGTGATAAGTAGTCTAATGACTTTTTCAAAATTTTATTCCCAAAGCCCTTGCCTCGGTAGCTCTTACGAACACCGTAGCCAACATGGCCGCCAATAATTTTTAATTTTTCATTCAAATGATGGCGAATATTGGCAGCGCCAATAATCTTATCATCATCAATTAAAAACAATGTCGTATTATCTACTGTCTCATCATTAGATTTGTTATCTGCTAATTCATGTACAATTTCTTCAAAATTATTGTATTTGGTAATATTCGTAATCTCAGGCACTACCTTTTCATCGTGATCTATCCATTCTTTCATATAATCACAATATAATGTTTCGTCAGCCATTGTTAACTCTCTAAATTCAACCATGTTGACACTCCTTCCTTTTAGTTGCTATCCCATTGGTTCGTCATGTGTATTGAGATAATACACGTAGTTGTCAGTCCATTGTCCATGTTCGAAAATAAATCCTTTTCGAATACATTCAAATGCAAAGCCTAATTTTTCAATTAACTGAATAGAAGGTTGATTATCCAAATTGATGTGTGCTTCTATTCTATGAAACTTTAAAGTCTCTTTCGTTTGTTTCACAAGTTCTGATAAAGCTTCATAAGCATACCCTTGATGCCAGTATTGATTATGGATAAAATAACCGATTTCTGCCCATTGAAATTGATCGCGGCTTAAATTTTTAATGTTAAGCATACCAAGATGACGTCCAGTTTTATCAAAGATGCCAAATATATACAAATCATCATCTTTAATCGCTTGTTGATGCTTTAAGACCATTGCCGCAAACCATGGTTCCGTGGCATCTGACATGTCGACTTGGCCTTTATCATGCTTGTATTGCGCAGGATAACGATTAACAAATCCTGACAACCATGACTCATAATCATTTTCTTCTAACGGTCTAATGATAAGCCGTTGTGTAGTGAAATGCAACCCTAAATTATTTTTCATTGAAAAACCCCTTAACATAAGGCGTCAGCAACCAAAACTAT
This sequence comes from Staphylococcus sp. GDY8P119P, assembly GCF_017892075.1. Classification (NCBI taxonomy): domain Bacteria; kingdom Bacillati; phylum Bacillota; class Bacilli; order Caryophanales; family Staphylococcaceae; genus Staphylococcus; species Staphylococcus sp. GDY8P119P. The sequence goes on along the minus strand of NZ_JAESKJ010000006.1, from coordinate 40,157 downwards.
AACATCATTTGGCATAAAATCAACCTTTTAATTTATTAAAAATATGAACTGCTTCTAAGGACGATTTCACTCGTCATGAAGATCATTCATGATCATCGTGAGTATATCATTTTGTGTCATCATTTCAGTAATCAATTTCTCATTTTTTACATTTAGTGTATCCTTTTCAACAAACCAGCTTGCAAGTTTTTGTGCACTGAAATCCGTATATGTTTTTGAGTGATGTCTTCTCACGGTTTCTGCATAAGGTAAGTCGAAATAATAAATATAGCTTTTAATATGCGTACTTGAAATAATGCTCTGTAACATATTACCATATTTTTCTTTATTGAAAATACTTTCTACAATAACATATTTACAATGTGCTATGCCAAATAGTGTAATGTATTTTATTAGCTCAATTGATAAATTGCCTGGTCTATCTGAGACGTTTAACATATGCCGTCTTATTTCATCTTGACCCACGCGCATGACACCATTACCCAACATGCTTTGTAAGTTACGGGCAATAGTCGTTTTGCCACTACCAGAGTTACCTCTTAATAATATTAGTTTTGTCATTGTATCGCCCTATCCTCTAGATAAATTGTGATTTATGTATATACTTTCATAAGTGTTAAACTTATACCCTATCAAAGTGATTAAAATCAAAAAAGCTAGACCCTTTATATCCATACAAATAGGATATAAGCAGTCTAGCATTTTGTTGCTTCATTTATTTTTTATATTCATTCGTTTTATAAATTGGAGTTAGCGTTAAATTGTACCTAGTTCTTTACCTACTTTTTCATATGCCGCTAATGCTTGATCAAGCATTTCTTTTGTATGTGCAGCTGTAGGCATATTACGAACACGGCCCGTACCTTTAGGCACTGTTGGAAAGACGATGGATTTCACATAGATACCTTCATCTTTTAAGCGGCTACTAAATGCTTGTGTTTCTTTTTCGTCACCTATGATTACTGGTGTAATTGGTGATTCAGAATTACCAATGTCAAAACCTAATTTTTTCAATCCGTCTTTTAAGTAATTACCATTTTCCCAAAGTTTATCGTGTAATTCTGTTGATGCCATTAATTTCTTAACAGCTTCAGTGATGGCTTTTGTATCACCGGGCGCTAATGATGTTGAGAATAAGAATGGTCTTGATTGTGCTTTCAACCAATCGATCAATGATTGTGTACCAGCTACATAACCACCGACAACACCAATCGCTTTAGATAATGTACCAATTTGGAAGTCAATTTTATCTTGAAGGCCAAAATGTTTCACTGTACCTGCACCATTGCCCATGACACCAGAGCCATGTGCGTCATCAACATATGTGATTAAACCGAATTCTTCTGCAATTTCTACGATTTCTGGTAATTTAGCAACATCGCCATCCATACTAAATACACCGTCAGTAATATACATTACTTTATTGTATTGTCCAGATTCAACAGCTTCTTTCGCTTTAGCGCGTAAATCGTCCATATCTGAATGGTTGACGCGTATAATTTTCGCTTTAGATAAACGACATCCATCAATAATTGATGCGTGGTTTAATTCATCTGATAGGATAGCATCATTTTTATTCATCACAGCTGAAATGGCTGCCATATTACAATTAAAACCTGATTGGTATGCAATCGCTGCCTCTGTACCTTTAAACTTCGCAAGTGTTTCTTCCAATTCGTCATGAAGGTCTAATGTACCGTTAATAGATCTTACTGCACCTGCACCTACGCCATGAGTGTCTATGGCATCTTTGGCAGCTTGTTTTAAATCTTCATCTGTTGCAAGTCCTAAATAGTTATTTGAAGACAAATTAACATAGTTTTTCCCGTTTATTTTAATCTCTGGTCCATTTGCACCTTCAATTGTATCAATTTCATTATAAAGTCCATTATCTTTTAAATATTGAATATTTTCATCTAAAAAGCCATGTAGTGACTGTACCACTGGAAATCCCCCTTTGAGTTATCTACTATTTAATCCTATCATAACCCATTTTCTTGTATCAGGAAAGTAGAATCACACGATTTATTAAAGCGTTTTCTACAATCTAATTAAAGTCACAATAATTGTCTCTACAGTAAAGTCATTTAAAATGATATAATAGAATAATCATTTTAAGGAAGAAGGGTTGAAGTTGTTTGATTGGTTTCAACTAGCAAGAGAAAAGGAAAACAGAATGATACAAATACGTCGCTATTTGCATCAATATCCTGAATTATCATTTGAGGAGTATCATACACGTGACTACATCCTAAATCAACTCAGCCAACTATCATGCGAGGTACGGTCGCCCGTTGGAAGAAATGGTATTGTCGCAACATTTAGTGCACAAGGAGACGGTCCAACGATTGCATTACGTGCTGATTTTGATGCTTTACCTATCAATGAACTCACTGAAGTAGATTACAAGTCTAAAAATCCTGGTGCAATGCATGCATGTGGGCACGATGGTCATACTGCAATACTACTAGCCGTTGCTGAAATCATCGACGCACATAAAAGCAAATTAAATGGTGATGTCGTGCTAATTTTCCAATATGGTGAAGAAATTATGCCAGGTGGCTCACAAGAAATGATTGATGATGGCTGCTTACAAAACGTAGATAGAATATATGGAAACCATCTGTGGAGTGGCTATCCTACCGGCACAATTTATTCTCGTCCTGGTGCGATGATGGCCTCTCCAGATGAATTCAACGTAACGATTCATGGTCAAGGTGGACACGGTGCGAAGCCACACGAAACCATCGATCCTGTTGTCATTATGGCTGAATTTATCATTAGTGCGCAAAAAATTGTTTCTAGAACGATTGATCCAGTAAAACAAGCTGTTATTAGCTTCGGTATGGTACAATCTGGTTCGGCAGATAATGTCATTCCAGATACTGCATTTTGTAAAGGAACGGTGCGTACTTTTGATACAGAAGTACAAGCACATGTGATGCACAAGATGGATAAGCTATTGCAAGGGTTGGCTGTTGCGAATGATATTACTTATGATTTTGATTATATTAAAGGTTATTTGCCTGTCCACAATAATCCTAAATGCTTTGACATCGTTAAACAAGCTTCAAATGAGATGAATTTAAGATTTAACGAATCTGAATTAATGATGATTGGCGAGGACTTTTCACATTATCAAAAAGTACGTCCAGGTGCATTCTTTTTAACAGGTTGTGGTAACCCTGAAAAAGATACCACACATCCACACCATAGCCCATATTTCAATCTAGATGAAAAGGCATTAAAATATAGTGCCAGCCAGTTTTTAAAAATATTAGAGTTGGAAAATGTAATTAAGCCCTAGGCCTGAATAGCCTAGGGTCTTTTTATTTCCAAATATCTCACACTTTAAATTTCAACCTTAATCATAATATTATTCAGTTGAAAAATAAATATTACATCAAAAATAAAAAAAGAGCCTCCAAAATGGAGACTCTTCAAATCTATATTAAAGATAAGATATCTTATTTGTAGATTTCAGTTACAACGCCTGATCCAACAGTACGTCCACCTTCACGGATAGAGAAACGTGTACCGTCTTCGATAGCGATTGGAGAAATTAGTTCAACTTCCATTTCAACATTGTCGCCAGGCATAACCATTTCAGTACCTTCTGGTAAAGTAACAACGCCTGTTACGTCAGTAGTACGGAAATAGAATTGTGGGCGGTAGTTACTGAAGAATGGAGTATGACGTCCACCTTCATCTTTAGATAAAACGTAAACTTCCGCTTTAAACTTTGTATGTGGTGTAATTGAACCAGGAGCAGCTAAAACTTGACCACGTTGGATGTCTTCACGTGCAACACCACGTAATAACGCACCAATGTTGTCACCAGCTTCAGCATAGTCTAATAATTTACGGAACATTTCTACACCAGTAACAGTTGTTTTGCTTGATTCTTCTTGCATACCGATGATTTCAACTTCTTCACCGACTTTGATTTGACCACGTTCAACACGGCCTGTAGCAACAGTACCACGACCAGTGATTGAGAATACGTCCTCAACTGGCATCATGAATGGTTTATCAGAATCACGTTCTGGTGTTGGAATGAATTCGTCAACAGCTTGCATTAAGTCTAAGATTTTTTGCTCATAGTCAGCGTCGCCTTCAAGTGCTTTTAATGCTGAACCAGAGATTACAGGTACATCGTCACCTGGGAAGTCATATTCGCTTAATAAGTCACGAACTTCCATTTCTACTAATTCTAATAATTCTTCATCGTCAACCATGTCAACTTTGTTTAAGAATACAACTAATGCTGGAACACCAACGTTACGTGATAAAAGGATGTGTTCACGAGTTTGTGGCATTGGACCATCTGCAGCAGATACTACTAAGATAGCTCCGTCCATTTGTGCAGCACCAGTGATCATGTTTTTAACATAGTCAGCGTGTCCTGGGCAGTCAACGTGAGCATAGTGACGTTTGTCAGTAGTATACTCGATGTGTGCAGTATTAATTGTAATACCACGTTCTTTTTCTTCTGGAGCGTTGTCAATCATGTCGTATGATTGTGCAACAGTGTCACCATTTTTTGCTAAAACAGTTGCGATAGCAGCTGTTAAAGTAGTTTTACCATGGTCAACGTGTCCGATTGTACCAATATTGGCATGTTCTTTTGAGCGATCGAATTTTTCTTTAGCCATTATAAAATCTCTCCTATTCGTTAGAAAAATAATTGTTAAATTTATCTCTCATGACAGTTTCTCACCATCATGAGAAGATGATTAATTTAGTTTAAAAGGACCATACAGTACCTTTATAATGCATTTTCCCTAAAAAATCAATTAATAAAACTGTAAGCCATATAATTATGCTTTACATGTATTGTACAGACTGTCACTGCACAATACAAGTGTAATTATTCAGCTGTTTTATTACCACTGTTTTTCTTAATTATATCTTCAGAAATTGATTTTGGAACTTCTGCATAGTGATCGAAGTACATTGTGTATGTTCCACGACCTTGTGTATTAGAACGTAATGAAGTTGCATAACCGAACATTTCTGAAAGTGGTACAAAGGCATTTACAACTTGTGCATTACCACGAGGTTCCATACCATCAACACGTCCACGACGAGATGTTACATCACCCATGATGTCACCCATGTATTCTTCAGGCATTTCAATTGTAACTTTCATCATTGGTTCTAAGATAACTGGTTCACATTTTTTAGCTGCTTCTTTAAGCGCTAATGATGCAGCGATTTTGAAGGCCATTTCTGATGAATCGACATCATGGTATGAACCATCAAATAATTTTGCTTTAACATCAATTAATGGATAACCAGCTAATACACCGTTTTCCATAGCATCTTTAAGTCCTGCTTCAACTGATGGAATGTATTCACGAGGAACTACACCACCAACGATAGCGTTTTCGAATTCGAAACCGCCGCCTGTTTCGTTCGGTTCAAATTCAATTTTAACGTCACCGTATTGTCCACGACCACCAGATTGACGCGCGAATTTACCTTGAACTTGTGCTGATTGCTTGAATGTTTCACGGTATGAAACCATTGGCGCACCAACATTACATTCAACGTTAAATTCTTTTTTCATACGGTCAACTAAGATGTCTAAGTGAAGCTCACCCATACCACCGATGATAACTTGTCCAGTTTCTTCGTCAGTGTGTGCATGGAATGTTGGGTCTTCTTCTTGTAATTTAACTAAAGCTGTAGTCATTTTGTCTTGGTCAGCTTTAGATTTTGGTTCAACTGATAAGTGAATAACAGGTTCTGGGAAGTCCATTGATTCCAAGATAATGTCATTTTTCTCACCACATAAAGTATCACCAGTACCAGTTTCTTTTAGACCTACCGCAGCAGCGATATCTCCTGAGTAAACTGTGTTAAGCTCTTGACGAGAGTTAGCGTGCATTTGTAGTAAACGACCTACACGTTCACGTTTATTCTTCGTAGAGTTTTTAACATAAGAACCAGATGTTAATGTACCTGAGTACACACGGAAGAATGTTAACTTACCAACATAAGGGTCAGTCATTACTTTGAACGCTAGTGCAGCGAACTCAGCATTGTCATCCGCTTTTGCGATAACTTCTTCTTCTGGATCATCAGCACGGTGACCGATAATTGGTTTAACATCTAATGGTGAAGGTAAATAATCAATTACTGCGTTAAGCATTAATTGAACACCTTTGTTTTTGAAGGCAGTACCAACAAGAACTGGGTAGAATTCAATATTATTAGTTGCTTGACGAATAGCGTCTTTTAATTCAGCTACAGTAATTTCTTCGTCACCAAGATATTTTTCCATTAATTCATCACTTGTTTCAGCTACTGCTTCAATAAGTGTTGCACGAGCTTCTTCAGCTCTTTCTTTTTGATCTTCAGGAATTTCAATTTCTTCAATTTCAGTTCCTAAGTCATTGTTGTATTTGAAACATTTCATTTCAACTAAGTCGATGATTGCTTCAAATTCATCTTCCGCACCAATTGGTAATTGGATTGGTTGTGCATTCGCTTGTAGGCGATCATGAATTGTGCTTACAGCATATTCAAAGTTCGCACCTAGTTTATCCATTTTGTTTACGAATACAATACGAGGAACGCCGTAAGTTGTTGCTTGACGCCAAACTGTTTCAGTTTGAGGTTCAACACCTGATTGCGCATCAAGTACTGTAACCGCACCATCAAGTACACGTAATGAACGTTCAACTTCAACAGTGAAGTCTACGTGTCCAGGTGTATCGATGATGTTTACACGGTGATCATCCCATGAAGCTGTTGTTGCAGCTGATGTGATTGTAATACCGCGGTCTTGCTCCTGTTCCATCCAGTCCATTTGTGAAGCTCCTTCATGAGTTTCACCAATTTTATGGATACGTCCAGTATAGTAAAGAATACGTTCAGTCGTAGTTGTTTTACCAGCATCGATGTGAGCCATGATACCGATATTACGAGTTCTTTCTAAACTAAAATCTCTAGCCATGTATTTTTCTCCTTCCAGTATAACTGCGAATAAATACTATAAATATGGCGATGCCCTAAGCATGCACCTAGATAGTAAACTATCAATGTGGAACATGCTCAGGGAAAAACCTACTATCCTACCAACGATAGTGAGCGAAGGCTTTGTTAGCTTCAGCCATTTTATGAACGTCTTCACGTTTCTTAACTGCACCACCAGTGTTGTTTGCAGCGTCTAAAATTTCGTTAGCTAAACGTTCTTCCATCGTTTTTTCACCACGAAGACGTGAATAGTTAACTAACCAACGAAGGCCTAAAGTAGTACGACGTTCTGGACGAACTTCTACAGGTACTTGATAGTTAGAGCCACCTACACGACGTGCTTTAACTTCTAATACTGGCATAATGTTGTCGATAGCTTCTTCGAAAACTTCGATAGCTTCACGACCACTGCGTTCTTGAACTAATTCAAATGCAGAATAAAGAATTTTTTGAGCTGTTCCACGTTTACCATCTAACATAATTTTGTTAATTAATTTAGTAACTAATTTTGAGTTATGAATTGGATCTGGTAATACGTCTCTTTTTGGTACTGATCCTTTACGAGGCATAATATAAATCCTCCCTTCCTAATTATAATATATTTTCATTCTTTATAACGAAAATTTACGCAATCTTAAACTTATTTTTTAGGTTTTTTAGTTCCGTATAATGAACGACCTTGTCTACGACCGTCAACACCTGAAGTATCAAGTGCACCACGTACGATGTGGTAACGCACACCAGGTAAGTCTTTTACACGTCCACCACGTACAAGTACAACACTGTGTTCTTGTAAGTTGTGTCCGATACCAGGGATATACGCGTTAATTTCGATGTTGTTAGACAAACGCACACGAGCATATTTACGTAACGCAGAGTTAGGTTTTTTAGGTGTCATAGTACCTACACGTGTACAAACACCACGTTTTTGCGGTGAGTTTAAGCTAGTGTACTTTTTCTTTTTACTGTTGTAGTTTCTGTTCAATGCTGGTGAATCATAGTTTTTTGATTTGCTTTGTCTTGGTTTACGTACTAATTGGTTAATAGTTGGCATGAAATATGTCCTCCTCTCTTCTTTTATAATCCCACACATCCAGGTGGTTCATTTTAAAGGTAAATAAAATTTAGTAAGAAAAATCTTACTAATCTCATTTCAATAATGCAACAACAGTCGCATTAACGTTTATACCTACATACTTTCCTAAAGCTTGTTTGCTTTCGAAAAATGAGATAGATATGTTTTTGTGATTGATTTGACTTAACACGCGAGTCATTAGATGAACTTCAACGTCTTCAGCGATAATCAATGATGTCACTTGATCTTTATTCAAAGCTTTTAGCGTCTGTTTAAGACCAATAACATAGTGTTGTTTGTTAAAGCGTGCAACTTTTTCATTAGACATCTAAATATCCTCCAAAGTTCTGCTTGCATCAACCTTAATAATAATAACATCAAAATTACTGCGTAGTCAACTTTAATTAACATTTTTTGCAGAAAATATATAAAAAAATAAAAGAGCGAAATAAAGATCAAATGTTACCATCTCATCTTTTATTTCGCCCAAAGTAAAATGGTCAGTCACTTAAGATATAGACACGTGTTGCAGTCCTACAACTTCAACACATGTCTATATGTTTATACAAGCTCAAATGAATGTTGAACCATTTCATATTTTAAAAGCAATACTAGATTTCAGTTGGTTGAATCTCTTCAACAACTTCTTCTGGTGTCGCTTTATCATACTGTACATCACTGTAACGTCTCATACCTGTACCAGCTGGGATGAGCTTACCGATAATAACGTTCTCTTTAAGTCCAAGTAAGTTATCACGTTTACCTTTGATAGCAGCATCTGTAAGTACACGTGTTGTTTCTTGGAATGAAGCTGCTGATAAGAAGCTTTCAGTTTCAAGAGAAGCTTTTGTTATACCTAGTAATACAGGTTTAGATGTTGCTGGACGTTTACGTTCTTTGAATGCTTCACGGTTCGCATCTGTAAAGTTATGAATATCTACAAGTGCACCTGGAAGTAATTTCGTATCTCCAGCTTCAATGATACGTACTTTACGTAACATTTGTCTTACCATAACTTCAACGTGTTTATCATCAATTTCAACACCTTGCATACGGTAAACTTTTTGAACTTCTTTTAATAAATAACTTTCTGTTGCATTCAAGCCAGATATAGATAAGAAGTTCTTAGGTTCAATTGAACCTTCTGTGAGTGCTTCACCACGTTCAACACTTTGGCCAACTTCAACTTTTAATCTTGAAGTACCTGAAGCTAGGTAAGATTTCGTTTCATTTGCGCCTTTGATGACGATTTCTTGTTGACGATCTTTGGCAACGCTAATGTCATCTACAACACCTTCAATTTCAGTCACGACAGCTTGGCCTTTAGGGTTACGCGCCTCGAAAATCTCTTGGATACGAGGAAGACCTTGCGTGATATCACTACCTGCTACACCACCTGTGTGGAATGTACGCATTGTAAGCTGTGTACCTGGTTCACCGATGGATTGGGCAGCAATTGTACCAACTGCTTCACCAACTTCAACTTTTTCACCAGTAGCAAGGTTTTTACCATAACATTTTTCACATACACCATGACGTGTATTACATGTGAATGCTGAACGGATATACATTTCTTCTATACCAGCGTCTGTGATTTTCTTAGCAATTTCTGCTGTTACTAACTCATCTGGACGAACGATGACTTCATCTGTTTCTGGATGGCGAATCGTTTCTTTAGAATAACGACCTTCAATACGTTCGCTGAATGGTTCAATCATTTCAGTACCTTCTTTAATATCAGATACAAGTAAACCACGGTCCGTACCACAGTCTTCTTCACGAACGATAACATCTTGTGCCACATCAACAAGACGACGAGTAAGATAACCAGAGTCCGCTGTTTTAAGTGCTGTATCGGCAAGACCTTTACGTGCACCATGTGTAGAGATAAAGTATTCTAACACTGTTAAACCTTCACGGAATGATGAAGTGATTGGTAATTCAATAATCTTACCGGATGGTGCAGCCATAAGTCCACGCATACCTGCTAACTGTGTAAAGTTAGATGCGTTACCACGGGCACCAGAGTCACTCATCATAAAGATTGGGTTTGTTTTTTCAAGTGATCCCATTAATTCGTTTTGAATTTGGTCTTTGGCATCAGTCCAAATTTCAACAACTGCATTGTAACGTTCAAATTCAGTAATTAAACCACGGTTGAATTGTTTTTGTACTTTTTCAACTAGTTTTTCATGTTCATCTAAAATTTGTTGCTTATCTGGTAAAACCACAATGTCAGATACACCGACAGTGATACCAGCTTTAGAAGAGAATTTGAATCCTAAGTCTTTCATTCTATCTAACATCATAGATGTATCTGTGATGCTGAATCGATTAAAGACTTCTGCAATGATATTTCCTAAGAAATTCTTGTTGAATGGTTCGATGAGAGGTTGTTCATCAAAATATGCTTTTAATCCACCCTCACCTAATTCTGTCGCAGAAACAAAGTATTTGTCTGGCGTACTGTTTTCAAGGTTATATTTTGTTGGTTCGTTAATATATGCAAATGAATCAGGAATGATTTCATTAAAGATTACTTTACCAACAGATGTTGTTAAAATTTTATGATTTTGCGCTTCAGTAAATGTTGGGTTATTAAATGAACTTGCATGCACACCTATACGTGTGTGTAAATGTACATAACCATTCGCATAAGCTTTCAACACTTCGTTTGTATCATTATAAATTGTACCAGTATTTACTGCATCTTTACGTTCTAAAGTAAGGTAATAGTTACCTAATACCATATCTTGTGATGGTGTAACAACAGGTTTACCGTCTTTAGGGTTTAAGATGTTTTGTGCTGCAAGCATAAGCATGCGTGCTTCTGCTTGTGCTTCTTTAGATAATGGTACGTGAACAGCCATTTGGTCACCATCAAAGTCAGCGTTATAAGCTGTAGTTGCAAGTGGATGTAGACGAATCGCACGACCTTCTACAAGTGTAGGTTCAAATGCTTGGATACCTAATCTATGCAGCGTTGGTGCACGGTTTAAAAGAACTGGATGTTCTTTAATGACGTCTTCTAGTACATCCCATACTTCATCATCCATACGTTCAATCTTGCTTTTCGCATTTTTAATGTTTGTCGCAATTTCACGTTGAACTAATTCTTTCATGATGAAAGGTTTAAACAACTCTAAAGCCATTTCTTTAGGTAAGCCACATTGATACATCTTCAAGCTTGGTCCAACAGCGATAACGGAACGGCCTGAATAGTCAACACGTTTACCTAATAAGTTTTGACGGAAACGACCTTGTTTACCTTTAAGCATATGTGACAATGATTTTAATGGACGGTTACCTGGTCCAGTTACTGGACGACCACGGCGACCATTATCGATAAGTGCATCAACTGCTTCTTGTAACATACGTTTTTCGTTTTGTACGATGATGCCAGGAGCACCTAAATCTAATAAACGTTTTAAACGGTTGTTACGGTTGATGACACGGCGATATAAATCATTTAAATCACTTGTTGCAAAACGTCCACCGTCTAATTGAACCATTGGTCTGATTTCTGGTGGAATTATTGGAAGTACATCCAATACCATCCAAGCTGGATTATTACCAGAATGTCTGAATGATTCAACTACTTCTAATCGTTTAATCGCACGTGTAAGTCTTTGTCCTGTTGCAGACTCTAACTCATCACGCAATTCTTTTAATTCTGTATCCAAATCAATTTCATCTAATAATTCTTTGATACCTTCAGCACCCATTTTAGCTGTAAATTGACCAGGGAATTTATCATAGTACTCTCTGAATTCTGCTTCAGACAGTAATGTCTTTTTCTCTAATCCAGTTGGGCCAGGATTTACAACAACATAAGAAGCAAAATAAATGACTTCTTCTAATGCTCTTGGTGACATATCTAATAATAGTCCCATGCGGCTTGGAATACCTTTGAAGTACCAAATATGTGAAACTGGCGCAGCTAATTCAATGTGTCCCATTCTTTCACGGCGCACTTTAGATTTAGTTACTTCTACTCCACATCTATCACAAACCATACCTTTATAGCGTACACGTTTGTATTTACCACAACTACATTCCCAGTCTTTTGTAGGTCCGAAAATTCTCTCACAGAATAGACCATCTTTTTCTGGTTTTAAAGTACGATAGTTAATTGTTTCTGGCTTTTTAACCTCACCAAAAGACCATGAACGGATTTTTTCAGGTGAAGCAAGTCCTATTTTCATATAATGGAAATTATTTACATCAATCAAGGAGCCTACCTCCTTCAATTTAGATTAGCTGTGCAAATTGATTGATTGCTCTTTATCAATAATAGATAAGGCCATAATGAGGCAAGTACGACAACTTTACCCCAAAATGGTATATCTTTTTATAAACTTAAATGCGATCTATATTAGTCAGTAATTTCTTTTTGTGATTGTGGCGCTTCTTTTTGTTGAAGGTCCACTTTACGTTCTACTGCATCTTCATCTTCGTTATCTTGCATGTCGATTTCATTGTCATGCTCATCCATAATCTTAACATCTAATCCTAAACTTTGAAGTTCTTTCATCAATACTCTGAATGATTCAGGAACACCAGGTTTAGTAATGTTTTCACCTTTAACAATAGATTCATAAGTTTTTACACGACCTACTGTATCATCAGATTTATAAGTTAAGATTTCTTGAAGTGTGTATGCAGCACCGTAAGCTTCAAGTGCCCATACTTCCATCTCACCGAAACGTTGTCCACCGAATTGTGCTTTACCACCTAATGGTTGTTGCGTAACAAGTGAGTATGGTCCAGTTGAACGTGCGTGTAATTTATCGTCAACCATGTGTGCAAGTTTCAACATATACATAACGCCGACTGAGATTCTGTTATCGAATGGTTCACCCGTACGTCCATCGTATAATACTGTCTTACCGTCACGTGCCATACCAGCTTCTTCAATCGTTGACCATACATCTTCATCACTCGCACCATCAAATACTGGTGAAGCAACATGAATACCTAAGTTTTTAGCAGCCATACCTAAATGTAACTCTAATACTTGTCCGATATTCATACGTGATGGAACACCTAGTGGGTTCAACATGATGTCGATTGGTGTACCGTCTGGTAAATAAGGCATATCTTCTTCAGGAACTAACTTAGAGATAACACCTTTGTTACCGTGACGACCACACATTTTGTCACCAACATGTATTTTACGTTTTTGAACGATATAAACACGTACTAATTGGTTTACACCTGGAGATAATGTGTCATCTCCTTCTTCACGGTTGAAGACTTTAACGTCTAGAACAATACCGCCTGCACCATGAGGTACACGTAATGATGTATCACGTACTTCACGTGCTTTTTCACCGAATATCGCATGTAATAAGCGTTCTTCTGCTGTTAATTCTGTTACACCTTTAGGCGTTACTTTACCTACTAAAATGTCTCCGTCATTAACTTCAGCACCTACGTATACAATACCACGGTCATCTAAGTTTTTAAGCGCACTATCTGAAACGTTAGGAATATCACGTGTAATTTCTTCAGGTCCTAGTTTTGTATCACGTGCTTCTGATTCATATTCTTCAATATGGATAGAAGTATATACGTCATCTTTCACTAGGCGTTCGCTCATAATTACAGCATCTTCATAGTTGTAACCGTCCCATGTCATGAATCCGACAACTACGTTTCTACCTAACGCCATTTCACCAAGTTCCATTGAAGGACCATCGGCTAAAATTTCACCTTTCGTTACGACATCACCTGTAGCAACGATTGGTCTTTGGTTATAACAAGTACCTGTGTTTGAGCGTTTGAATTTAGCTAACGGATAGCGATCGATTTCGCCTTCGTATTCTTGTCCATCTTCTTCGATAAGTTGACGTACAAGAATTTCATTAGATTCAACGTGTTCAACACGGCCTTTATGTTTAGCGACAATTGCAGCACCAGAGTCACGAGCTGCTACGTGTTCCATACCAGTACCTACGAAAGGTGATTCTGGATTCATCAATGGTACTGCTTGACGTTGCATGTTTGCACCCATTAATGCACGGTTAGAGTCATCGTTTTCTAAGAATGGAATACATGCTGTTGCTGCAGAAACAACTTGTTTAGGAGATACATCCATGTAATCCATTTTTTCTTTTGCCATAACTGTGTTATTACCACGGAAACGACAAACAACTTCATCGTCTAAGAAACGACCATTTTCATCTAGTTTAGAATTCGCTTGTGCTACTACATAGCTATCTTCTTCATCAGCTGTTAAATAATCGATTTGATCTGTGATACTATTCGTCTCAAGATCTACTTTACGATATGGTGTTTCAATGAAACCAAATTCATTTACACGTGCATAACTTGATAATGAGTTAATCAAACCAATGTTTGGTCCCTCTGGTGTTTCGATTGGACACATACGGCCATAGTGAGAGTAGTGAACGTCACGCACTTCCATTTGAGCACGTTCACGTGTTAAACCACCAGGTCCTAATGCTGATAGACGACGTTTATGTGTCAATTCTGCTAATGGATTGGCTTGGTCCATGAATTGTGACAATTGAGAACTACCAAAGAATTCTTTAATTGACGCAATAACTGGACGGATATTAATTAATTGTTGTGGCGTAATTGAATCTGTGTCTTGAATAGACATTCTTTCACGTACCACACGTTCCATTCTTGATAAACCAATACGGAATTGGTTTTGTAGTAACTCACCTACTGAACGTAGACGACGATTACCTAAATGGTCAATATCATCTGTGAATCCAATACCACTTAATAAATTAAAGAAATATGACATTGATGCGATGATGTCAGCTGGTGTAATACATTTCACTTCTGAATCAGGGAATGCATTACCAATAACTGTTGTTGTGCGGCCTTCTTCATCATTAGGAACATATACTTTAATAGATTGAATTTCTACTGGTTCATCAATCACAGTACCTTCAAGTTCAAAAACTTCACTGTTCGCATTAGATTCTAATACATCCATGATTTCATCTAAATTACGACGATCTAGGACAGTACCTTCTTCAGCTACAATTTCACCTGTTTCAGCATTAACAATTGGTTCTGCTAATTTTTGATTGAATAAACGGTGTTTTAAATGAAGTTTTTTATTCGCTTTATAACGACCCACGCTCGCTAAATCATAACGTTTCGGATCGAAGAAACGTGAGTATAATAAGCTTTTCGCATTTTCTACTGTCGGAGGTTCACCTGGGCGTAAACGCTCATAAATTTCTAATAGTGCTTGATCAGTATTTTCAGTACCATCTTTTTCTAATGTATTACGTAAGTACTCATTGTCTCCTAAAAGATCAATGATTTCTTGATCTGTTGAGAAACCTAAAGCTCTCAATAATACTGTTAGTGGTAATTTTCTTGTTCTATCAATACGTACATAAACTACATCTTTGGCATCAGTTTCATACTCTAACCATGCGCCACGGTTAGGAATAATTGTTGCATCATAGTTTGTGCGACCATTTTTATCTAATTTTTCATTAAAGTAAACGGATGGTGAACGAACTAATTGCGATACGATTACACGCTCAGCACCATTAATCACAAATGTACCTGTATCTGTCATTAATGGGAAATCACCCATAAATACTTCTTGCTCTTTCACTTCGCCTGTTTCTTTAATGATTAGACGTACTTTTACACGTAGAGGTGCAGAATACGTCGTATCACGGTTTTTCGATTCTTCTAAATCATATTTTGATTCTCCAAGTCTGTAATCAACAAACTCTAAAGACAGATTTCCTGTGAAATCTTCAATCGGTGAAATGTCTCTAAACATTTCATATAAACCTTCTTCTAAGAACCACTCGTAAGACTTAGTTTGAATCTCAATTAAATTCGGTAATTCTAATACCTCTGAAATTCTCGCATAGTTTCTACGTTTACGATGTCTTCCATATTGGACAAATTGACCTGCCAAACAGATTCACCCCTCAAAAATTGCGTGTTTACTTTTACTAAATCAGCAAATATAATTAGACAAAAAGAAAACGGTAGCATAACTCATGACACCATTTTCTATTTCACCTTATATACTTTGTTAATTTATACGTAAAAGCACACACTTATTGAACATAATTTTTTACATTCTATTACTATATCAGAACAGTGGTTTTTAATCAACCTTTTACACTTCTTAATATATAATAGCCTTTGTGCTTTTCTAATACTTCTACATTACCAAATGTTTCTTCCATTTTTTTCTTCGCAGATGGCATACCTTGTTTCTTTTGAATCACAACATAAAGGGCACCATTCGCTTTTAATTTATGATACGCATCAGTTAAGATGCTATGAACTACTTTTTTCCCTGCTCTAATCGGTGGATTCGTTAATACAAAATCAAAAGCATTATCCTCTACTTGCGATAACCCATCACTTTCTTTGATCTCTACATTCTCTAAATGATTTTGCGTTTTATTTTTAATCGATAAGGAAAGTGCGCGTTGATTTACATCAACCATCGTTATTTCATGGTGCGGAGACACTTTTGCAATCATCAAACCAATCGGTCCATAACCACAACCAACATCTATAATTTTTTTAGTAGGACCCGGGGGATTTTCTTTCAAAAAAGTATTGATTAATAAATCTGAACCAAAGTCTATTTTCCCTTTAGAAAATACACCTGAATCAGTAACTAATTTTAAATCATAGTTTTTGTAGGAATACGTAAAAGGAAGTTCAGCGCTTTCTACTTCAGGATTTTCATCATAGTAATGACTCATGACTACACCTCTTTTAATCTAATTCATTTTAGATTAATACTATACCCTCAACAAAACTTTGTAACAACAAACGATTCATTCAGGATAGATCAAATAAGATAAAACCCCGTTATAACGATAACGGGGTTTTCATTTCTCAAAGATTTCAGGATATCCACATTGCATTTAAGATTAGCGTATCGAAATAGCTAATGTGTTAAACTGCTTGAATAACCTTCAATATATAATTATGAACTGTTAGCCAGCTAGAATTATTTTAATTCTACTGTAGCGCCAACTTCTTCTAATGCTTCTTTAAGTTTTTCAGCTTCTTCAGTTGGTAAAGCTTCTTTGATTACTTTAGGAGCTCCGTCAACTAATTCTTTAGCATCTTTTAATCCTAAGCCAGTAGCTTCTTTAACAGCTTTAACGACTTTGATTTTAGATGATCCAGCTGATGTTAATTCAACATCAAATTCTGTTTTTTCTTCAGCAGCGTCTCCGCCACCTGCTGCACCTGCTGCTGCTACTGGAGCTGCTGCAGTTACACCAAATTCTTCTTCAATTGCTTTTACTAAGTCGTTTAATTCTAAAACTGACATTTCTTTAATTGCTTCAATGATTTGTTCTTGATTAGCCATTTTAATATTCCTCCATTAATTTTATTAGTTTTATGCGCAATTATTCAGCGCTTTCTTCGTTTTGTTCTTTATCTTCTCCAACAGCTTTAACTGCATAAGCGAAATTGCGTACTGGAGCTTGTAATACTGATAAAAGCATAGAAACAAGACCGTCGTGTGATGGTAATGTACCAACTGTGTTAACTTCTTCAGCAGAAATAACACTGCCTTCCATAACACCTACTTTAATTTCTAAAGCTTTATGTTCTTTAGCAAATCCTGCTAATACTTTTGCTGGAGCAACAACATCTTCTGTTGAAGTAGCAACTGCAGTAGGACCTACTAAGTGTTCATTTAAATCTTCTAAGCCAACTTGATCAGCAGCACGACGAACCATTGTATTTTTCAATACTTTGAATTCAACGCCAGCTTCACGTAATTGTGAACGTAATTCAGTTACTTCTGAAACAGTTAGACCGCGGTAGTCAACGATTACAGTAGATACTGAATTCTTTAATGATTCAGCAATTACATCAACTTGTTGTTTTTTAGCTTCGATGATAGCAGACATTTAGACACCTCCATAGTTTTTTATTTGGTGCTTTTAATCTTGATTACAACTGCTAATTATGTCAATTAACAACTTTATCTCAATAAAAAAAGCACTTTCTACCCACGGCAAAAAGTGCTTGAAAGATCTAAAAATCTTCACGTTCAAGTCAATTTTAGCCTCGGTAGGATTATTTTTAAGTTATGACTAACTCCTACTGTCTTAGGTAAAATAATACATTAACCAATATAACTGGTTAAATATAATATGTCAACATATTTTTAAAGATAAGACTGAATATATCCATCCAGTCTTATCATCATTTATATTTAAGATTAAAGTTTGAAGCTAGAAGTATCGACTTTTACGCCAGGACCCATTGTTGTTGTAACAGCAACAGATTTGAAGTAAGTACCTTTAGCTGAAGATGGTTTTGCTTTAGTTAACACATCTTGTAAAGCTTTGAAGTTTTCAACAAGTTTGTCAGTATCAAATGATACTTTACCAATAGAAGCATGTACAATACCAGCTTTTTCAGCACGATATTCTACTTTACCTGCTTTGATTTCTTCAACTGCTTTTGTAACGTCCATTGTTACAGTTCCAGTTTTAGGGTTTGGCATTAAACCTTTAGGTCCTAATACACGACCAAGTTTACCAACTTCACCCATCATATCTGGTGTAGCTACTACTACGTCAAAGTCAAACCAACCTTGTTGGATTTGTTGAACATATTCACCTTCACCAACGAAATCTGCACCTGCTGCTTCTGCTTCAGCTGCTTTGTCTCCTTTTGCGAATACCAATACACGTTGTGATTTACCTGTACCATTTGGAAGTACAACTGCACCACGGATTTGTTGATCATTTTTACGTGTATCAATTCCTAAACGGAATGCTACTTCAACTGATGCGTCAAAGTTAGCGATACTTGTTTCTTTAGCTAATTCAACTGCTTCTTCCACACTATAGTGTTTTTGGCGGTCAATTTTATTAGCTACTTCTTGAAATCTTTTACTTTTCTTAGCCATTTCATGTCCTCCTTTAGTGGTTTTAGCGGAATTTCCTCCCACATTTACTCGCATTTGCAAGTTAAGAGCAGATAACAGAGAGGTTTTAATCATATTTCATCTCAGGAAACACTTCCTAAATAAATGACAATTTCCCTCTTATTACGACAATATTGAACGCTTTGATCCTGTTTGTCATTTCTGTCATCTGCTTCATCGTCAATCTATGTTTTCGTTAATTTTTTAATATTATTGAACTGTGATACCCATACTACGTGCAGTACCTTCGATAATACGCATAGCTGCTTCTTCGTCTGCAGCGTTTAAATCTTGCATTTTTTGGTTTGCAATTTCACGTACTTGATCTTTAGTTACTGTAGCAACTTTGTTTTTGTTAGGTTCACCAGAACCTTTTTCAACGCCAGCTGCTTTTTTAAGTAGTACTGGAGCCGGTGGAGTTTTTGTAATGAATGTAAATGAACGATCTTCATAAACACTGATTTCTACCGGAATAATTAAACCTGCATCTTCTTGTGTACGTGCGTTGAATTCCTTACAGAATCCCATAATGTTCACACCTGCTTGACCTAATGCTGGACCAACTGGTGGTGCTGGGTTTGCTTTACCTGCAGGAATTTGTAATTTAACAACTTTTTCTACTTTTTTAGCCACGATGTGCACCTCCTTGATATCGTGATGTGGTCACAGGACTCAGTTTTGTCCTCCCACTCTTCTACATTTCGTGACGAAATGAACGCTCTATGAGCGCGACCACAGTATTATAACATCTACTCAAATCATAAAGCAAGAGTAAAATGGAACTTTTTTTATAGAACCCCTTATCATTTTAATGATTAGGGGTTCTTAATGCATGAGCCCTGGCTCAGGTATTCCTTACACTGAATCATTTTAATGATTAGGGGTTCTTAATGCATGTAATGTAATATTTCTTGCTTTAGCAAGTCTAGTATTACTTATATACCTTTATAATTTTTCAATTTGATCGAATTCTACTTCAACAGGTGTTTCTCTACCAAACATGTCTACAAGAACTGTCAATTTAAATTTATCCGTTTCAATTTCTTGAACTTCACCAACTTGATTCGCAAATGGACCTGATTTGATTTGAACTTGCTCACCTAAATCTAATTCAACATCAATTGTTTTTTCTTTCATGCCCATTTGTTTCAAGATGAAACGTGCTTCTTCAGGTAATAATGGATTTGGTTTTGACCCAGCACCTGCTGAACCAACAAATCCTGTAACACCCGGTGTGTTTCTCACAATATACCATGATTCATCAGTCATGATTAATTCGACTAATACATAGCCAGGAAATGTTTTTTTAGTTAACGTTTTAGCTTTACCATCTTTAACTTGTGTTTCTTCTTCTTCAGGTATAACCACTCTGAATATCAATTCAGTCATATTCATAGATTCAACACGTTTTTCTAAATTCTTCTTAACTTTGTTCTCATAACCAGAATAAGTATGCACAGCATACCAACGCTTTGCGCCAACTTCCTCAGACATGTCGTCACTCCTATCTATTTAATTAACTCTATAACTCTACCAATACCTAAATCTAAGACATAGAAGAAGGCTAAGAAAAATACTACCGTTGACACAACAATAATAGTATATTTAAATAATTCTTCTTTCGTTGGCCAACTCGTCTTTTCCATTTCTGACTTTACACCTTGAAAAAAATTTTCTTTTTTAGCCATTAGCAATACCTCCATATTAATTCGATTTTCTCATTTGCTTATACATACGACAAATTAAGCAAATACAATACTCACAACTAAATTGGAAGGTTATATTTACTCAATTACTAAATCTAGTATACCGACATTATTTCGCTTCTTTATGAACTGTATGTGCGTTACATCTTGGACAATACTTCTTCAATGTCAATCTTGATGTAAGGTTACTTTGCTTTGGAACATTATAATTTCTATTTCCACACGTTTCACAGCTTAATGGCACTTTTTTCATTTCACTTCACCTTACTCATTATAATACCAATCTACTATACATAACATCTCTGTCAATTGTCAATCTTCCACTATTGCTTTCTATTAATCCAAAAATCATTTTATACGTATCCATAACTGTTTTTAGTCATGATACTTTTGCTTAAAAACACGCTTTAATTTCAGTTTACATCTATGTATCGAATTGTAAACTATCTTAACATTTAGATTTAAGATATGGGCAACCTCTGATGGTTTATAATCATTTAAAATATATTTTATAATACCTTGTTCTAACTCTGTTAATTTTTCAACACTTTGATGCAACAAAACCAGGGTTTCTCTTCTTAAAATAATGTCATCCGGTTGCCTCACTTGCCTTAACACTTGGACACTACTTAACATTTCATTTTCTAATAACCTTTGTCGTCTTACATCAGCTAATTTTTTTCGTATATAATCATTTCTAGCATTTTTGATAGTACGATTTACGTAATGTGCTAATGGTATGTCTTTTGAAAAATCAAATTGATTTATCGCTTTGAATAATTTCAAAAGTATTTCTTGTTGTAAATCTTCTTTATCATCAGGATGTATTGTGAAATGATTTAAACATTTCCAAATATGTGGTTGTATTTGCTCTAGTAAATCAATTAGGAAATGAATGTCTTGCCGTTTGCTTTTTGAAACTGGTATTGATTCTTGATGTTTTATTCTTTGGTGCATGCTTTTTTATCCTTTCAATCAGAATAAAGTTAGCATACAAAGGACGCTATAAAAAAAGCAAGGGGACAATCTTCTTATTTGTGATTGTTACCCCTTCTAATTTTTTCAAATTCTTCCAAAATTTCATTTGATAGTTCTATACGTGTGCGTGGTTTCTGCTCATTGAACCCTTCGAGCTTTTTTGAAACCGAAACTTCATTTTCTCTCAAGTCTCTCCACATTTCTCTAGAAGAGATACGATAAGCTCCCGCACCAAATATAGCATGTTGTTCACTCATATCACTTGTTACCACTGTGATATGTCTTGTATGTTTGTCGTATAAATCATAAACATATTTTTCTATAAAACTATCTGCTGTTTCTTTTTCTTTAGTAAAGACAATCTTTACACCGTGATACATATATTCTGATGACATGCCGGATTGTTCATAGGCATCAAACACACATACAACCTCATCTGCTATAACTGCATTATAATTTGCAATCGCGGTTAATAGCTGATCGCGTGCTTCTTCCAAATTTTCTTGGGCTATTTGACTTAAGTCTTGTGATTGGCCAATCATATTATAACCATCTATAATCAAGAAACGATCCTTCATGATTTTTCTCCAATCTGATTACGTTTACGATAGACTTCGTACATCATTAAGCTTGCCGCAACAGAAGCATTCAAACTATTTACATGCCCTACCATTGGAATGTTTATATAAAAGTCACATTTATCTTTGGTAAGTCTGCTCATGCCTTGTCCTTCACTTCCGATAACAATCGCTAGCGACATACCAGCGTCCATTTCACGATAATCTGTTGAATTTTCGGCTTCTGTACCGACCACCCAGTATCCATGGTCTTTTAATGTTTCAATGGTATTCGCCAAATTTGTAACACGCATGACAGGGACATGTTCAATCGCGCCAGTAGACGCTTTTGCAACAGTCTGCGTAAGTGCAACCGATCGCCTTTTAGGAATAATAATGCCATCTACTCCTGAAGCATCAGCCGTTCTTAAAATCGACCCTAAATTATGAGGATCTTCTAAGCCATCCAAAATTAAAACAGTTGATAGTTTTTCATTGTTCTTTTGCTGTGCTAAAAACGCATCAAAATCTGCATATTCATATGGTGCGATGTATGCAGCGACACCTTGGTGAGGCGCATCAGACAAACCATCTAATTTTGATTTTGGCACTGCTTGTACAATGATTTTATTACTATTTGCCTTTTTTAAAATATCATTAATTTGTCCTTTTTTCACTGTATCTTGAATTAAAACCTTATTAATTGTATGTCCGGAAACAATCGCTTCTTTTACGGCATGACGACCTACTATAACAATCTCTTCCAAAGTCTCACTACCTTTCATCTACATTTTTTACGATGCGTTCAAGCAACATGGTGAGTCGCTCTTGATTTTTTTCTAGATATAAAAATCCGAGGATTGCTTCTAAACCCGAACTTTTTCGATAAGTTTGAATATCTGTGTTTTTCGCCTTAGTATAACTCTTCGCATTTCTACCACGACGAACAATATCTAATTCTTCCGCTGTAAACCAGTTATTTTCTAATAAGTGCTCAAGCGATTGTGCCTGACTTTTTGCAGAAACGTAACGCTTGGCTTCTTGGTGTAGTCGATTGGGCTTAGCTTTTAACTTCAATATAATGTACTCTCTTACGAATTGATCTAATACTGCATCACCCATATATGCCAAAGTTAATGGATTTAATAACTTATTATCCATATTAACCACGTTTGAATCTCACACCTTGTGGCGTATCTTCTAAAATAATATTTTGTTCTTTTAACTGGTCACGGATTTCGTCTGCACGTGCAAAATCTTTATTTTGTCGCGCCTGATTTCGTTCTTCAATGAGCGCTTCAACATCTTCATCTAATAATTCATCGTTGTTTGATGCTTTTAAAGGAACGCCTAAGACATCACTGAAAATTTGATACACTTCTTTAAATCGTGCAATCACTTTAGTAGATGTCGTATTTTCTAATACGTATTTATTCGCTAATTTTGATAAATCATACCAAGCTGTAATGGCATTAGCCGTATTAAAATCGTCGTTCATAACCGTTTCAAATTGGTCTAATATTTGATTGATTTCATCAATATAATGATCTTGTGTTTCAATATTAGTTGCAATTGTTTCACGTTCTTCAATGGCTTGATAACTATTGCGAATACGTTCTAACCCACTTTTAGCCGCCCCAACAAGTTCCATATTATAGTTGATTGGACTTCTATAATGTACACTTATCATGAAAAAGCGTAAGACGTCCGGATCAATTTCTTTAATAATGTCATGCACTAAGACAAAATTGCCCAATGACTTACTCATTTTTTCATTATCTATATTAATGAAACCATTGTGCATCCAATAGTTTGCGAATGGGGCATGGTTATGTGCTTCAGATTGTGCAATTTCATTTTCATGATGAGGGAATTGTAAATCTGTACCACCCGCATGAATATCAATTGTTGCACCTAGCTCGTGATAAGCCATCACTGAACACTCAATATGCCAGCCTGGTCTACCTTTCCCAAATGGACTATCCCAACTGATTTCATCCGGTTTTGCTTGTTTCCATAACGTAAAATCTAGAGCGTCTTCTTTTTGTTCCCCTTGTTCAATACGCGCACCTACTTTTAAATCGTTCAGCGATTGATGGCTTAATTTACCATAATCTTCAAACTTACGTGTTCTGAAATAAACGTCGCCACCGCTTTCATATGCATAGCCTTCATCAATAAGTTCTTTTATAAACTTAATAATATCGTCCATATGATTCATGACTCTTGGATTTGAAGTCGCTTTTTTGACATTTAATGCACCCACATCTTCATAAAATGCATCAATATAGCGATTAGCTATTGTATTTACTGGCTCATTTAATTCTTTAGAGCGTTTTATTAATTTATCATCTACGTCCGTAAAGTTTGAAACGTAAATCACTTCATAACCTTGGTACTCAAGATATCTTCTGACAACATCATAGTTAATTGCAGGTCTTGCGTTTCCAATATGAATGTAATTATATACAGTTGGTCCACAAACATACATTTTAACCTTACCTGGTTCTATTGACTTAAACGTTTCTTTTTGACGTGTGAGTGTATTATATAATGTAATCATCTTGAATCTCTCCATTTCTTGTTTTCTCAAGTTGTTTCTCTAATTGTTTTAATTGCTCATAAATTGGATCAGGTAAATTACGATGATCAAATGTTTTACCAATTCTTCTTCCGTCTTGTTTTACGATATGCCCTGGTATACCAACTACTGTAGAATAGCTAGGTACCGAGTTTAACACTACGGAATTTGCGCCAATATTAACATTTGAATTAATTTTAATATTACCGAGTACTTTTGCTCCTGCTGCAATTAAAACATTGTCTCCAATATCAGGATGACGCTTCCCTTTCTCTTTACCTGTCCCACCTAAAGTAACGCCTTGATAGATTGTGACATTATCACCAATCCTACATGTTTCTCCTATCACTACGCCCATACCATGGTCAATAAATAAACGCTTGCCAATTTGAGCACCTGGATGTATTTCTATTCCAGTAAAAAAACGTGTGATTTGAGAAATCAATCTGGCTAATACATATTTTTTCTTTTTATATAAAGCATGTGCAACTAAGTGACTCCACACTGCATGTACACCAGCATAAGATGTAACTACCTCTAATGTTGTACGTGCTGCTGGGTCTTGCTCAAACACCATATTTACATCATCTTTGATTCTTTTCAAAATTTCAAACAAGGTTGCGACCTCCTTATTAAAAAAGCACCTCCAACATCATACTGTTAGAGGTGCTTTGCACGGTTCCACTCTTTTTTAATAAGCTGATTCCTCAATCACATAGCAATACAACTTATATTGACTCATTTGCATTATTCAATTCATCAAACTAAAGGTGCATTCAACAATTTTTGTGTTGTGCTCACAGCGACCGCACACTCTCTTGACACATACCATTGCATACTAATCCTTTAGCTCATTCACATATTATAATAGTTGGTAACTTGTAATTTTTCAAGTGTTATACATTTAATCTATTTTATTCACACTATGCATTAAACGTATTTTTTTAAGCGTTGTAGCACTTTGTCTTTGCCTAAAACTTCAATTGTATTTGGCAGTTCTGGTCCGTGCATTTGTCCTGTTACAGCTACACGTATCGGCATAAATAATTGCTTACCTTTGATACCTGTTTCTTTTTGAACTTCTTTAATTGTTTTTTTAATTTCGTCAGCTTCAAAAGGTTCTAATGCTTCTAATTTGCCATATAAATGATTCATTAGTTCTGGAACTTGTTCACCATTAATAACTTCTTGCTCATCTTCACCTAGTGTTTGTTCGTCTCGGAAGAAAATTTCAGATAATGGAACAATTTCTCCAGCGTAACTCATTTCTTTCTGATAAAGTGCAATCAGTTTACGCCCCCACGCTTTATCTTCTTCAGAAGGATTTTCAGGCAATAATTCCGCTTTTACTAAATGTGGAAAAGCAAGTTCAAATACTGTTTCAGTATCTTTTTGTTTCATATATTGGTTGTTAATCCAAGCTAATTTTTGTTTATCGAAAAATGCAGGTGATTTAGATAAACGTTTTTCGTCGAAGATTTTGATAAATTCTTCTTTAGAGTAGATTTCATCTTCACCTTCCGGAGACCAACCTAACAACGTAATAAAGTTGAATAAGGCCTCAGGTAAGTAACCCAAGTCTCTATACTGTTCAATAAATTGAAGGATTTGGCCATCACGTTTACTTAATTTTTTACGTTCTTCATTTACAATTAGTGACATATGTGCAAATCTTGGTGGTTCCCAACCAAATGTGTCATAAATCATTAATTGTTTTGGAGTATTTGAAATATGGTCGTCGCCACGTATAACATCTGAAATTTCCATGTAATGATCATCAACAGCTACGGCAAAATTATATGTTGGTACACCGTCTTTTTTAACAATTACCCAATCTCCCATATTGTTTGAATCAAATGAAATTTCGCCTTTAACCATATCATCGAATTTATAAGTTGTATCTTTTGGAACGCGGAAACGAATAGAAGGTTTACGTCCTTCTGCTTCAAATTGTTGACGTTCTTCCTCTGTTAAATGTGCATGTTTACCACCATAACGCGGCATTTCACCACGCGCAATTTGTTGTTCACGTTCCGCTTCTAACTCTTCTTCAGTCATATAACATTTATATGCTTTATCTTCATCTAATAATTGTTGAATAAGCGGGTTGTATATTTCAGCACGTTCTGACTGACGGTAAGGGCCATAACCTTTATCCTTATCTACTGATTCGTCCCAATCAATACCTAGCCATTTTAGATTATCGAACTGTGATGATTCTCCATCTTCTAAATTACGTTTGCTATCTGTATCTTCTATACGTATTATAAAATCACCATCATAATGTTTAGCAAATAAATAGTTAAATAATGCAGTTCTTGCATTACCAATATGCAAATAACCTGTTGGACTTGGCGCATATCTAACTCTTACACGATTACTCATTATGTTCACTCCTGTTTAAAATTAATTTTTTATTTTCAATTTCATTGCTTTCATTTTTACTGTGTCTATCTATTACACACAGTAATATATCAATACGAATCCAATGAAGTTCATATTAAAAAATAATGTTTCAACATTTAAAGTATATTGCTTATTCGCTTACTTATAATATCATAGCTCATCATTTTTTAAAGCATCACTATATTAAAATCAAACATTTTTTGTTTTTAATTCCACGGCATAATTCTAAATATAGTAATACAATTTCGCTATCTATTGTAGCACTTTAAAGCTGATTATGATATTACCACGCTTAAATTTAATTGTTTATAAATGAATTCTTTTGTCACTTGGTCATTCAGTGTTTTTACGTAAAAAAGGTTTCATGTGAAACTGTAACTGTAGTTGCTACATTTCATATGAAACCTAACTGCTATTTCAATATATTTTTTTAGCAAAAATAATCCGACCCGAAGATGTTTGCAATAAACTGACGACTTCTAAATCAATGTGTTCGCCAATATGTTTTTTAGCATTGTCTACAACTACCATCGTACCATCTTCTAAATAACCCACTGCTTGTCCAGCTTCTTTACCCATCTTAGTTAACAATAAGTTAAGTCGATCACCTTGATGGACTGTTGGCTTAATGGCTTCTGATAAGTCATTAACATTGAGTACTTGAATGCCTTGTATATGACAAACTTTGTTCAGATTATAATCTGTAGTGATAATTTGAGCTCTATAATGCAGCGCGAGTTTAATTAACATAGCGTCTATATCACTGTGTGATTTTGTAGGTTGAATAATACGTGTAGGGTGCTGTGCATCGTGTAATGCATTAAGCATATCTAAGCCTCTTTGACCTTTTTCTCTCTTCACACTATCATTCGCATCCGCAATAACTTGCAATTCATTAATCACACCTTGCGGAATTAAAATCTCACCATCTACAAAGCCACATTCTAAAACATCTAGAATACGTCCATCTATAATTGCACTCGTATCAATCACCTTTGGCATCGCATTACGTGTATTCATAGCCATAGAACGCGTCATATTTTCTGGCAAAAACAAAAGCATTTCATCACGCTTACGTAAACCAAATTGAAATCCTAAATACCCCAATATGATTGTAACAATGATTGGTACAAAATGATTTAACACGTTGTTGCCAATAATTTGGAAAATAAATGAAATCATTACAGAAATAAGCAAACCTATAATGAGCCCAATTGTGGCAAACAATATTTCTATCGCACTTTGACGCATAATCATTTGTTCTAAATCTTTCATTGCTAAAGTTACTTTCTTAATAAACCAACCAAAGATAGCAAAAAACAGTATAATCCCTAGTAGTCCATTGAAATAATTATTTGTAAGTAGCATGAAATGACTCAATCCAGCATCTGCAATAATCTCTGGAATAAGATACACGCCTAAACTTGCGCCCAATATGATATAGCACAAGATTACAATGAGTCTTATCATGTTCAAATGCTAACGCTCCTTTCGCATGAAAGCTATTATGACTTCATAAGCCATGTAACCATTTAAATAAATGTCGCTGATCAATGTTTTGATAAGGCATATTTTAATGCCTCATGGACATTTGTCACACCAATGACTTTAATGTTGCTCGGGAATTCCCAACCCCCAATATTAGATTCAGGAATAATAATGCGTTTAAAACCTAATTTTTCCGCTTCTTGTACACGTTGTTCAATGCGAGAAACACGTCTCACTTCCCCTGTTAAACCAACTTCGCCGATAAAACAGTCTAAGCCATCTACAGTTAAATCTTTAAAGCTTGAGGCAGTAGCAATAATGATTCCTAAATCAACAGCAGGTTCTGTTAACCTTACGCCACCAGCTACTTTAATATAGGCATCTTGTTGTTGCAGTAAATAATTTTCTTTTTTCTCTAATACAGCCATTAACAAACTTAAACGATTGTGATCTATTCCTGTCGCCATACGTCTAGGATTATTAAATGTTGTGGGTGTTACTAACGCTTGAACCTCAATTAATAATGGTCGCGTACCTTCCATAGTAGACACGATTGTTGAACCTGGAACATTTGTAGAACGTTCTTCTAAAAACATTTCTGAAGGATTTTTAACACCTTTCAATCCACTCTGTTTCATTTCAAAAATACCCATTTCATTTGTAGAACCAAAGCGATTTTTTACCGCTCTTAAAATCCGATAAGCATGATGCTCATCACCTTCAAAATAAAGCACCGTATCCACCATATGTTCTAGCAAACGAGGTCCCGCAATCTGACCTTCTTTCGTAACGTGACCAACAATAAACGTCGCGATATTTAGTTGTTTAGCTATATTCATCAAACTCTGTGTACTCTCTCTCACCTGAGATACCGAACCGGGTGCAGAACTGATTTCAGGGTGAAAAATAGTCTGAATAGAATCTACAACAAGCAAATCAGGCTTCAATTGTTTAACTGTTTCATGTATCACTTCTAAATCTGTTTCTGCAAATACATTTAATTGACTTGAATCTTCATCTAATCGATCTGCTCTTAATTTTGTTTGATTTAATGATTCTTCACCAGTTATATATAAAACGTTTTTTTCTTGTGATAATGCTGCACATATTTGTAGCAATAGTGTTGATTTACCGATACCTGGATCGCCACCAATCAACACAAGTGAACCATTAACGATCCCGCCACCAAGCACTCGATTAAACTCTGCTGAATTCGTTTTAACACGTGGTGTTGTCTCATGCTTTATATCATTTAACTTCTGTACTTTGGATGTATTTTCACGACTGCGCACACCATGTTTCGGACTTGTCGATTTCTGTTCTATGATTTCTTCCATTTGATTCCATCCACCACAGTTAGGACATTTCCCCATCCATTTAGGTGACTGATAACCACATGCCATGCATTCAAAAATCACTTTCTTTTTGGCCAAAACTGCACCTCCATCTTTATTGAACAAATCTATTTTATACCTATGTTTATGTAAAAACAAATTTTATTTACAAATGATTTATTTTGATATTTTATATGCTAAATAAATAGCTTTATATTGTAATATATAAATGAATATATTGCAAAAATCTATTTTTAAAAATAACACTATTATGCCTATAGCACCATCAAAAAGATATACTTTATTGATATCCAAATTAGCCTACAAGGTCATATCATACTTTCACCATACTGTATCGTAGTTTTTGAAATTAAAAAAGCGTTTCTCAAGGTTGAAATAAATACTTGAGAAACGCTTTGGCACTATGACCTATATTGATTTATCTAATTTTATGATTCAGAAGTTTCTTTTTCTTTTTCATCTTCTGTTCTATCTTTAATGTTATATTTATATTCCTTACCGTCATGGTCGATATAAACATTTTTACCTTCAATTTGATTGCCGTCTAAGATTAACTCACTTAAGTTATCTTCAATCGTTTTTTGGATTTCTCGAATAAGTGGTCTCGCACCATATTCTGGATCGTATCCTTCTTCAGCAATGCGTTCTTTAGCTGCATCAGAAACGATAATATCAATATCTTGTTCTGATAAACGATCTGTAAGTTTATTTACCATCATTGTTACAATTTCTTTCAACTCATCTTGTGACAGTTTGTGGAATACAATGATGTCATCTACACGGTTTAAGAATTCTGGACGGAAAGCATTTTTCAATTCTTTCATCATTGTTTTACGGATAGATTCATAGTCTTGACCTTCTGATGCGCCACCAAATCCAGCAAAACGTTGATCTTGCAATTCTTGCGCACCCACGTTAGATGTCATAATAATCACTGTGTTACGGAAGTCTACTTGACGACCTTTAGTATCTGTTAAGTGTCCATCATCTAATACTTGCAACAAGATGTTAAATACATCAGGATGCGCTTTTTCGATTTCATCAAATAATATAACTGAATATGGTTTGCGTCTTACTTTTTCAGTTAATTGACCGCCATCATCATGACCAACATAACCTGGAGGCGCTCCTACTAAACGACTGACAGCATGTTTTTCCATAAACTCACTCATGTCAACACGAATCATTGCGTCATCTTCACCAAACATTGTTTCTGCTAGTGCACGTGCTAATTCTGTCTTACCGACACCTGTAGGTCCTAAGAATATAAAGCTACCTATTGGTCTTTGAGGATCTTTTAATCCTGCTCTTGCACGTCTCACTGCTTTACTGATTGATGTTACTGCTTCTTTTTGACCAATGACACGTTTGTGTAACGTATCTTCCAAGTTAAGCAAGCGATCAGATTCTGTTTCATTAATTTTTGTTAATGGAATGCCAGTCCAACCAGCGATAACTTCACCGATATCCTCTTCAGATAAGGATGTGTTCGCACCGTTTTGGCTATTTTTCCAATTATTGTTTGCTTCTTCGTATTGTTTTTCTAATTTAGTTTGTTTATCACGTAAATTAGCTGCATTTTCAAATTCTTGTGCATGTACAGCTGCATCTTTTTCATTTTTCACTTGCTCAATTTCTTGTTCCAACTCTTTTAAGTTTGGTGGTGTTGTATGACTTTTTAGTCTTACTTTTGAGCTTGCTTCATCAATTAAGTCAATCGCTTTATCTGGTAAGAAACGATCAGAAACATAGCGATGACTTAGTTTTGCTGCTGATTCTAAAGCTTCATCAGAGATGTTGATGCGGTGATGTGCTTCATAACGATCACGTAATCCTTTTAAGATTTCAATCGTATCTTCAACAGTTGGTTCATCTACTTGAACAGGTTGGAAACGACGTTCTAACGCAGCATCCTTTTCAATGTTTTTACGATATTCATCTAGTGTAGTCGCACCGATACATTGTAATTCGCCACGGGCTAATGCTGGTTTTAAGATGTTTGATGCATCAATTGCACCTTCTGCACCACCAGCACCTACTAATGTGTGTAGCTCATCAATGAACAGAATGACATTACCTGCTTGGTGAATTTCTTCCATTACTTTTTTCAAACGTTCTTCAAATTCGCCACGATATTTCGTACCAGCAACGACTGTTCCCATATCTAATGACATCACACGTTTACCTTTAAGTGTTTCAGGAACTTCATTATTAACAATTGCAAGTGCTAAACCTTCAGCAATTGCCGTTTTACCGACACCTGGTTCCCCAATTAATACTGGGTTGTTCTTAGTACGTCTACTCAACACTTCAATGACACGTGTGATTTCTTTATCTCTGCCAATAACAGGATCCAACGTGCCATCATTAGCAATTACTGTTAAGTCACGAGCAAGACTATCTAAAGTTGGTGTATTATTAGATTTGTTTGCCTGCGCATTTTTATTGCTCATTTCAGGGCTTCCTAAAGCTTTCACTACTTGCGCGCGTGCTTTCGTAATGTTTAAGTCTAGATTAGCAAAAACACGTGCAGCTACGCCTTCATTTTCTCTAATTAAACCAAGTAATATATGCTCGGTACCAACGAAATTGTGGTGTAATTTTCTTGCTTCGTCCATTGATAACTCAATAACTTTTTTAGCACGTGGTGTGTAATGTAACGCACCCATTTGTTCTTGACCGTGACCAATTAATTTTTCAACTTCTGTTACTACTTTTTCTTCAGTAATATCAAAGGATTCCAACACTTTTGCTGCAATACCTTCTGGTTCTTTCATTAAACCTAAAAGTAAATGTTCTGTTCCTATATTTGAATGATTTAAGCGAATTGCTTCTTCTTGAGCATGTGCCAATACACGTTGTGCACGTTCTGTCAGTCTACCAAATAACATAGCATGACCTCCTAATTTATATGTTCTCTTAAAATATCTGCTCTTTTTTCGTTAACTGTTCTATCATCTTCATCATCTAATAAGAATGGTGATTGAATAGCAACCATCAACTCATTAAACTTAAAGTCTTTTAAATCAATATAGTCTAAATCTATACCTAATTTCACTTCACTTAATCTAAATGATGCTTCTTCCATAGATATTAGTCTACTATATTTTAAGATACCTAACGAACGATATACTCTATCTAAAGTTTCAATTTTATTATGCTTGCTAAGTCGTTCGCGAATTTGCATCTCTTCGTTAATAATTTGTTGTACTACTTCAGTTAAACTTTCAATAATTTCTTCTTCTGTTTTTCCAAGCGTCAGTTGATTGGAAATTTGATAAATGTGACCGTATACTTGGGAACCTTCGCCATAGATACCTCTTATTGTGAATCCAAAACGATTGATTGTTTGAGCGATTCTATTCATCCGCTTCATAATCGTAAGTCCCGGTAAATGTAACATTACGCTGGCTCGCATACCAGTACCGATATTCGTCGGACATGTTGTTAAATAACCGAGTGTTTCATCAAAACTTACATCTAATTCACTGTCTAATGTGTCATCCAGTGCGGAAGCTTTTTCATATAATGTTTGTAATGATAAATCATTTCCCATGGCTTGAATTCGTATATGATCTTCTTCATTAACCATAATGCTTAAAGATTCATCTTCATTTAAAAGTACTGCAGCAGCAGGTCTTTTTATTAACTCGGGACTGATAAGATGTTTCGCTACAAGTTTATATTTACTCTGCTGGTCCATCGTGTCTAACCTCTGTATAAACATGTTAGGAAGCGCATCTTGAACTTCATTTATCACTCTATTACCATCTTGTTCGGATGCAAACATCAAAGGGTGTACATGATTTTCTAAATTTCTAGCCAAACGCAATCTCGAAGACATTACGATTGGACTTTCTGCTTCGTCTCTCATCCACTCACTAATGTGGGTGCTGATATCATTCTTACTCATCATGTTTCACCTCGCTGTCTTCTTTCAATGCCTTAATTTCATCTCTAACAACTGCAGCCTCTTCAAAATTTTGTTCTTCAATTAACTGATTTAAATAAGTTGTTTTCTCTTCTATTTGTTTTTTCAAAGCTAACTTTCTATGTGAAGAGCGTGGTGTTTTTCCAGTGTGTTCGATTTGACCACCTTGTACACGTCGTACAATATCGACAATGTCATCTTTAAAAGTTGCGTAGCAGTCTGCACAACCAAATTTACCAACATGCGCAATATCTTTTAATGTCATTTGACAAGTAGGACATCTCTTTTCTTCTTTAAATGCAATTTCATCGAAATCAATACCGTGTTTCGCTGCTAAATGTTGTAATATTTGTTTTACTACAAACGCACCTTCAATGTCATCTTGTGACTGCATTTGTTGGTTTTGAGTCCACGGGTTACCGCCTTGTGCGCATGTGGCACAAACCCATTTTTCATGTACACCATCTTGCCCTTTAACTGCTAACTTTACTTCTGCTTCATTTAAATGACAATTTTCGCACAGCACGACCAAACACCTCTCTTAATTTCTTTAATAATAATTTATTACATGTAATATTCGTTTCACTATATTAGCACGTATAATATCTCTTGATAATACATCCATTTTTAAAGTTTCTCTATCGATTACAGCGTAAATCATTTTTGCTTCGCGTTCACTGATATATGCTTTATCTAATAAACCATCTATGATGTAATAAGCTTGTTGCTGTGAAATAGATGGTCCGATGAGTTGAAGTAAATGATTAATGTAACCTGTTTCATCTTTGTTTTCAATTTTAGTGATTCGAATATAACCACCGCCACCTCTTTTACTTTCTATTTCATAACCATGTTCATTTGTAAAACGTGTTTTGATCACATAGTTTAGTTGAGAAGGCACACAGTCAAACCGCTGTGCAATATTGGCACGTTGAATTTCAACAACGTCTTCATTGGTGTCTTCAAATAATTTTTTAATGTACTGTTCTATGATGTCGGACATGTTATGCATGATTATCACCTCTTTTGACCTTCTTTGACTATATTATATGACCAACTTTGACCTTTTTCAACCAATATGTTTTAAATTTTTTCAATTTTGGATGTAAGTAAGCGCTTGTTTATTGTATTATAGGAGTTAAGAAAAAATTTAAAGGGATGAATTATTATGCATATTATTATCGGTTTAATTGGTATTGCTGTGTTTCTTGGGTTAGCTTTACTCTTTAGTTCTGACAGAAAAAATATTCGCTGGCAATACATTGGCTTATTACTCGTAATACAACTTGTATTTGCTTTTATATTATTAAAAACAAAATTTGGTATTACGGTCATTGGTGGCATTTCAGATGGCTTTAATTACTTATTAGCTAAAGCTGCTGAAGGTGTCAATTTTGTATTTGGTGGATTTGAATTTGTAGATCCTAAAAATCCTCCATTCTTCTTCAATGTATTATTACCAATCGTTTTTATTTCAGCATTAATTGGTATCTTACAATACACAAGAATACTGCCATTCATTATTAACTATTTAGGTTTAGCCATTTCTAAAGTAAATGGGATGGGTCGCTTAGAGTCATATAATGCGGTAGCAGCAGCAATTTTGGGTCAATCAGAAGTTTTCATTTCACTCAAAAAAGAATTAGCACATATCCCTAAACAACGTCTTTATACATTGACTGCTTCCGCGATGTCTACGGTATCGGCTTCTATTATTGGTGCTTATTTTACATTAATCGAGCCTAGATATGTAGTTACTGCAGTAGTACTAAACTTATTTGGCGGGTTTATCATTGCTTCTATTATTAATCCATATAAAGTAGATGTAAAAGAAGATAAATTAATCGTTGAAGAAAGTGAGACGGAAAAACAGTCCTTCTTCGAAATGTTAGGGGAATACATTTTAGATGGGTTTAAAGTTGCTGTAATCGTTGGTGCGATGCTGATCGGTTATATAGCAATTATCGCTTTGTTAAACGGTGTTGTAAGTGCTATTTTCACTGCAGCTTCAGGTGGAAGTATTACATGGGATTTCCAAACTTTAATTGGATTTATATTTGCACCATTAGCATTTTTAATTGGGGTACCATGGGACGATGCTGTTCAAGCTGGTTCTATTATGGCAACAAAATTACTATCTAATGAATTTGTAGCCATGCAAAGCTTAAATGAAGTTAAAAATATCAGTGAACACGCAAAAGGTGTAATCTCTGTCTTTGTTGTATCTTTTGCTAACTTTAGTTCTATTGGTATTATTTCTGGCGCAATCAAATCGCTTAATAATGAAAAAGGTGATATGGTAGCACGCTTTGGTTTAAAACTTTTATTTGGTGCCACACTTGTGTCATTTATTTCTGCAGCAATCGCAGGTTTCTTTATCTAATTAAACTGACAAAAAGCAGGTCAATCCATTTTGGAATTGACCTGCTTTTTTTATGTTATATTAAACTTGCTCAATTGTAGCCTTTGCAACAATATGTTCAATGAAATATTGCGTTACGCGATAATCTTCTGTTAACTCTGGATGGAAAGAAACACCTAAATAGCGTCCTTCTTGAACTGCTACTATTTTCTCACCAACCGAGCTCAATATTGTGGCATTCCCATGGACTTGGGCTATATGAGGGGCTCTGATAAATACCCCTTCTATATCTTCTGCAATGCCAGTAATATTTAAATGACTTTCAAAACTATCTACTTGTCTGCCAAATGAATTTCGTTGGACCGTAATATCTAATTTGTTGAGATATCCTTCTTCACCAACAATATCTTTTGCCATAACTATAAGCCCTGCACAAGTGCCAAACATAGGTAATTCAGATTGTTGTAATGCTTCTTTAAACCCATATAAATTCATTAAACGACGTAACGTTGTCGATTCACCACCAGGTAGTATGAGCCCATCAATTTCCTCTAATTGCTCCACATGTTTTATGGCAATACCTTCGTGTCCACTTAATTCAATATGCTTCAAATGTTCTCTCACAGCACCCTGTAAAGCTAAAACACCTATTTTCATATTACCAACCACGCTCTTGCATACGTTCTTCTAGTGACAAATCATTAATGTCTAAACCTTTCATTGCTGTACCTAACTCTTTAGCTAAT
Organism: Staphylococcus sp. GDY8P119P; assembly: GCF_017892075.1. Classification (NCBI taxonomy): domain Bacteria; kingdom Bacillati; phylum Bacillota; class Bacilli; order Caryophanales; family Staphylococcaceae; genus Staphylococcus; species Staphylococcus sp. GDY8P119P. The sequence continues at coordinate 3,055 of NZ_JAESKJ010000006.1, read as the reverse complement.
CTACCAATTAATTCATAATCTTGGTAATGCGTCGTAGCTTGTACAATTGCTTTTGCAAATTTTTCAGGATCTTCTGATTTAAAAATACCAGAACCAACAAATACACCATCTGCACCTAATTCCATCATCAAAGCAGCGTCTTGAGGTGTTGCTACACCACCAGCTGCAAAATTCACCACTGGTAATTTACCGTTTTCTTTAATTGATTTTAATACTTCAAAAGGTGCACCTATGTTTTTAGCTTCCGTCATAATTTCATCATCATTCATAACTGTTATGCGACTCACTTCAGCATTGACTTGTCTAATATGTCTAACAGCTTCAACGATATTACCAGTACCAGGTTCACCTTTCGTACGTAACATTGCCGCTCCTTCACCTATGCGACGCGCTGCTTCACCTAAATTACGACAGCCACAAACAAATGGTACTGTAAAAGTATCTTTACGTAAGTGGTACTCTTCATCAGCTGGTGTTAAGACTTCTGATTCGTCAATATAGTCAACACCCATTGCTTCTAGTACACGTGCTTCTGTTATATGACCAATACGACCTTTAGCCATGACAGGTATAGAAACAGCATTCATTACTTCTTCAACAATCTTAGGATTTGCCATTCTAGCAACACCACCAGCTGCTCTAATATCAGAAGGAACACGTTCTAACGCCATTACAGCAACTGCCCCTGCTTCTTCCGCGATTTTCGCTTGTTCAGCATTGACAACGTCCATGATGACGCCGCCTTTTTGCATTTCAGCCATTCCTCTTTTGACTCTTTCTGATCCAGTAAATTTAGACATTTTATTTACCCCTTTACTTAGTTGATTAAATTCATTTTAAAAGATAAACTGGTATTTAAAAAGGTACACTTTCAAAATAATTTAGGGGGTCAGTTTATTGTCTAAAAATCATCTCTATATTAATTTATATGAAAATTTAAAACAACAAATCATAGAAGGTCAATACAAATCTGAAGATAAGTTTCCGTCTAAACGTGCATTAGGCCAACATTTATCTGTAAGCAATACAACAATTGAACATGCGTATCAGCTCTTATTAGATGAAGGATATATTTACTCCAAACCGCGTTCAGGCTATTTTGTTTCAGATATAGAAACGCTTCCTGTTATCGCAAGAAATATGGACCAATCCCAACATCATAATTACTCAAAAAATAATCATGAAGTGACACAATCAGTCCGGTCATTGGCATTTAATTTATCAGAGATTGATGCAGAATACTTCCCTATGAAACAATTTAGAAAATATGCAAAAGATGCATTTGAAGATGAAGAAATTGATTTACTACAACATGTTAATTCAAAAGGTGAGATTTCATTAAGACAAGAAATTGCACATTACTTATTTAATAGTCGTGGCGTTAACTGTAGACCTGAACAAATTATCATCGGTTCTTCAACAGAACAACTAATAAATCTTTTAACTGACATTTTAAATGACGGTCGTTTTTTAATAGAAAATCCTAGTTATCCACCCATTAAGCAAGTACTAGATAAAAAGCAAATTGCTTATCTTCAAGTACCTGTAAATAGTACAGGAATAGAAATTACGTCCTTTCAGAAATCCAATAATAATATCGCATATGTCACGCCATCACACCAATTCCCCACAGGCTATGTTATGAGTTTAAAAAAAAGAACCCAACTCATCAATTGGGCACAACAAAGTACTGATAGATACATTATTGAAGATGATTATGATTCTGAGTTTCGCTACTTCGGCAAACCAATACCTGCTCTACAAAGTTTAGACACTAAAGATAAAGTCATATATATTAGTACCTTTTCCAAATCATTATTTCCAAGCTGTCGAATTGCATATTTAGTTTTACCAAATAATTTACTTTCAAAATATGACAACTTGGCAAATAAAGAAGGAAACACAGTGCCGGCACATACACAAAAAATGATTTCACTCTTTATGAAATCAGGCAGTTTTGAAAGGCATCTTAATAAAATGAGGAACGTGTATCGCCATAAACTAACAACAATTTTAAATGCATTAACGCCTTATCAATCGCAATTAAAAATAGATGGTGCTTTAGCTGGTATGCATTTTACACTCACTGTCAAAAATCATTTGACTATGGGGCAATGCTTAGAACGTGCAAAGGAAAATGATTTAAATATAATACCATTTAGTAAATATGATAGTGATCAAAACACAGTTAAATTTATTCTAGGTTTCGGTGGTATTCCGATATCCCAACTCAAAGAACATACAGACGCACTAATCAAAACACTGACAGTCTAGTATATATATTATTGATAGTTTGACTTTTATATTTCTTATGAATTTATGTTATTGAAATACTGTGACTTATGCATGAGCTTTAGCTCATGCATTCCTTTTACTATTTCACGCTTTCCTCACTCACTTACCGCTTGTAAGCTCGTTTCGTCTCTCGTTTACTTCGTCAGCTTCAAACGCTTTCTTTTGTCAGTTTGCAGTTCTTCGAACTGGGAAGTTAAGCTCCTTTATGTAAAAAAAAGAGACCTCTCGGTCTCGGCTCATCGCATCCTATTTACTTGCCTGTAAAGTCACACTTCTTAATTTTAATTTTTACCTTTGACACTTATATATCTTATGAATTTATATGTTATTGGAATAGTGTGACTTATGCATGAGCTTTAGCTCATGTATTCCTCTTTACCTACTCTTGCGGAACGTAAGTCAGCTACCATCGGCGCTAAGCAGCTTTTCTGACTTCAGGCAAGCGTCCGCATCTTTCCTCAATTTCACGCTTTCCTCACTCACTTACCGCTTGTAAGCTCGTTTCGTCTCTCGTTTACTTCGTCAGCTTCAAACGCTTTCTTTTGTCAGTTTGCAGTTCTTCGAACTGGGAAGTTAAGCTCCTTTTATGTAAAAAAAGAGACCTTTCGGTCTCGGCTCATCGCATCCTATTTACTTGCCTGGCAACGTCCTACTCTTGCGGAACGTAAGTCCGACTACCATCGGCGCTAAGGAGCTTAACTTCTGTGTTCGGCATGGGAACAGGTGTGACCTCCTTGCTATAGTCACCAGACAATGTCAT